>NZ_MEEX01000005.1 GCF_001724605.1 Phenylobacterium sp. SCN 70-31 | reverse complement strand
CTTCACCATCTGTGCTGACCTCCACCCAGCACACAGCTTGAATCATGATCCGCCTCCCCGCGGAATCTTCGATTCAATCTAGGGCCAACGCGCTCTAGGCGAAGGCTCCGACCATCGGACGGCGCCGGCGGAGCACGGCTCCAACGGCGCCGAAGCCCACGATCATCATCGCCCAGGTCCCGGGCTCGGGAATCGCGCCGACGCCGCCCGGGTCGGACTGCGGGACGATGGACAGGCCGCGCGAGACGCCATCGACGATGTGGCGGTACGCGCCCTCACGCCCGAAGGTCTCGAACGAGGCGACGATGAAGTCCAGGCTGGTCGGGTCCAGCGACTCGGGCAGGAGGCCCAGCGTCACGTCGCCGCCCCGGTCCCCCACCGAGAACACCGCGGTGGTGCGGTAGGTGTTTGGACCGATGGTGTCGATCTTCTGCAGGATGAGGTTCATGTAGGCGTACTCGCCCACCTGACGGAACTGGATGAAGGGATCGAAGGCGCTGAAATCGGTGTTGGAGCCGACATAGCCCGAGACGAAGGTCAGCGGGTACCTGCCGTCGGTGGCCACCGCGTCGGTGTCGTACTCGAAGACGAATTCGTAGGGGCTGCCGGGAATGGCGCCGCGGCCCAATTGGATGCCGTCGATGTACGAGATCTGATTCGGGGCCATCCGGTTTTCGAGGCCGCTGCCGAAGAAGGCGTTGGTCGACGGGATGTTGCCCTCGAACTTCAAGGTCACGACCGCGGCTTGCGCCGGAGCCGCCAGGGTCGAGGCCGCCAGGGTGAGGGCCGCCGCGGCGGCCATAGGGAAACGTTTCACGCATACGCTCCTGAAATGCGCGCCCGCACAGCGGCGCTTGGTTCTCAATGCGGCGCCTGTCGCCCTGCCCGCCTCCCCCGATCAGGGGTCTCGCCGCACGGCGCTTGCGTTGGGGGCCGGGACCGGCGAAGCCTCGGTCATGGCCCGCGCCCTTCCCCCGCCCACCCTCGACGACGCGCCGCCGGCGCCGGGGCTGTATGTCGTCGCGACGCCCATCGGAAACCTGCGCGACATCACGCTCCGGGCGCTGGACGTGCTGGCCCAGGCCGACCTGGTCCTTGCCGAGGACACCCGCGTCACCGCCAAGCTGCTGGCCGCCTTTGGTCTCTCGGCGAAGCTGGAGCGCCATGACGAGCACGCCGCCGAGCGCTCGCGGCCCAAGGCCCTGGCCGTTCTGGCCGACGGCGGACGCGTGGCCCTGGTGTCGGATGCGGGCACGCCGCTCATCTCCGACCCCGGCTATCGCCTGGTGCGCGACGCGGCCGCGGCCGGGCATGCGGTGATCCCCGTCCCGGGGGCTTCGGCCCTGGTGGCGGGCCTGTCGGCGGCAGGGCTGCCGACCGACCGCTTCCTGTTCCTGGGGTTTCCGCCGCCGAAGTCCGCCGCCCGCCGGACGTTCCTGGCCGAGGTGGCCGGCGTGCGCGCCACCCTCGCCTTCTTCGAGGGCGGCTCTCGCCTGAAGGATAGCCTGTCCGACATGGCGGCGGTGCTGGGCGCGGATCGCGAGGCCGTCGTCTGCCGCGAGATCACCAAGCTCTACGAAACCTTCTACCGGGGCACGCTGGCCGAACTGGCCGCCGATTCCGCGCTGGACGCGCCCAGGGGCGAGATCGTGGTTCTGGTGGCGCCCGGCCGCGAGGCCGAGGCCACCGCCGCCGACGTGGACACCGCGCTCGCCGACGCTCTCTCCCGCCTGAAGCCCTCGGACGCGGCCGCCGAGGTGGCCAGGGCCCTGGGCCTGCCGAAGCGCGATCTCTACCGCCGGGCGATGGCGCTGAAGGCGGCGGCGCCCGAGACGGAGGACCCTGGTCCGTGAACGCCCGGGCGCGCCGGGGCGCCCAGGCCCGGCTTTCGGGTCGCCGGGGCGAGGTGCTGGCGGCGATCTGGCTGATGGCCAGGGGGTATCGCATCCTGGGCTTCCGCCTGAAGACCCGGCAGGCCGAGGTCGATCTCCTGGCCCTGCGCGGCCGGGTGCTGGCGGTGGTGGAGGTCAAGCGAAGGATGAGCCTGGATGTAGCGCTGGAGACCGTGACGTCCGATCAGCGCGACCGCCTGCGGCGCGCCGGGCTCGCTCTGGCGGCCGGTCGGCCGGCGCTGCGGGACTGTTCGGTCCGACTCGATCTGGTGGCGCTCGCGCCCGGCCGCCTTCCTATGCATATTCCCGACGCCTGGAAGGGCGCCTGACGGACAAGCACGGACCCTGATGGACCGCGACGAGGCCGAGACGATCCTCGCGGAAGCCGGTGGCGCTTCCAACGACGCCTTCCCCCTGATGGAGGCGGCGATCGCCTGCGCCATCCATGAGAACCCGGTCCGCGACCCGGCGCTGGCGCGAGAACTGGCCGCCGCGGGCGTGGAGCGTCTGGCCGAGCGCCTGAAGCGCGAGAGCCCCGAAGAGGCCCTGGCCGAGGCGCTTTCGGGCGACCTTGGCCTTTCGGGCGATCTCTTCACCCTGGACGACCCCGACAACGCCGATGTCCTGGGCGTCGCCGCCCGCAAGCGCGGCCTGGCCGTCACGTTGGGCGTCTACTACCTCCATGCCGCCCGCCGCTGCGGACTGGTGGTCAGGGGCGTGGACTTCCCGGGCCACTTCCTGCTCAGGATCGAGACCGACGAGGGGCCGCTGGCCCTGGATCCGTTTTCGGAGGGGCGTGTGGTGCTGCCGTCCGAACTGACGCGGCGCGCCCTGCATGCCGGCCTGACGCCCAACGTGGCCGACCGCCTGGACCGCCTCATGGCCCCGGTGGACGACCGCGCCGTGCTCCTGCGGTTGCAGAACATCGTCTACGCCCATGCGACCAACGCCGGCGATTTCGCCCGAGCAGAGCGTGCGGCGCTCCGGCGCGCGCTGCTCGATCCGACCGATCACCGGCCCTGGCTGGACGTGGCCGCCGCGCGCGAAGGCCAGGGGGCCCTGGCCGGCGCCCTCGAGGCTCTCCAGCGCGCCACCACCCTGGACGGCGGCGCCGCCCTGGCCGCGCGAGCGGCGCGCGAGCGCGTGAGGCTGCGGCTGAACTGAACGAGGCCACGACATTCCCTCAGAGCCGGGCAAAGACCGGGCCGTCCCGGTCGCGCCGGACGGCCTGACCTATGCCTGGCTCCGGCGCCGCCGGCGTAGGGCTGGCGCTGGCGTCAAAGAGGCCTGAAGGCGGCTCAATGACGCGCGCGAGCGCTGGCGCTGATCCCCGTCGCGGCCTATCTGCATCTCATCGCTCGCCGAGGAAGCCGCACATGTCCCTGAAGGTCGCCGTCCAGATGGACCCTATCGAGGGGGTGAACATCGAGGGGGACACGACCTTCCTGATGATGGAGAGCGCCCAGGCGCGCGGGCATTCGCTGTTCGTCTACCTGACCGATTCCCTGGCTCTGGAGGACGGCCGGGTCTTCGCGCGCGGTCGCGACATCCAGGTGCGGCGGGTGGCCGGCGACCACTTCACGGCGGGGCCGGTGCGGCGCGTCGAACTCGCGGACTTCGACGTGGTGCTGATGCGCCAGGACCCGCCGTTCGACATGCACTACATCGACGCCACCTTCTTCCTGGAGGCGATCCACCCGAAGACCCTGGTGGTGAACCATCCGGCCGAGGTGCGCAGCGCGCCCGAGAAGCTGTTCGTCACCAGGTTCCCCGGCTTGCAGCCGCCCACGCTCATCACCTGGGACCGCGAGGCGATCCGCGATTTCCGGGCCCGCCACGGCGACATCGTGCTGAAGCCGCTGAACGGCCGGGGCGGATCGGGCGTGACCCGCCACCTGAAGGACGACCCGAACCTCGACACCCTGCTGGAGCTGCATGCCGAACTGGGGCGCGAACCGGTGATCGTGCAGAAGTTCCTGCCTTCGGTCAGCAAGGGCGACAAGCGCATCCTGCTGGTGGACGGCGAGCCCGTGGGCGCCATCAACCGCGTGCCGGCCAAGGGCCAGATCCGGTCCAACATGGCGGTCGGCGGCACGCCCGAGCCCGTGGAGCTTTCGGCGCGGGATCGCGAGATCTGCGCCGCCATCGGCCCCGAGCTGAAGGCCCGCGGGCTGATCTTCGTCGGCATCGACGTGATCGGCGATCACCTGACGGAGATCAACGTGACCTCCCCGACGGGCGCGGTGGCGCTGAAGCGCTTCACCGGGGTGGACGCGACAGACGTGATGTGGTCCCGGATCGAGGCCCTGCGCGCGCAGCCTTAGGTCGTCTTGTAAGAGTTGCCTGGAAGTTACGGAAACGTCTTAGTTTCTATCAAAGTTCTATTTTTGTTCTTGATCTGAGCTGCGCGTCGTGCTGGGTTGTGGATAACTTCCAGGGGTCCACGAGGGGTTGCAGGCATGTCCGCGCGCGTGGTGACGCTGGCCTTCAGCGGCGTTCAGGCCGTGCGCGTCGATGTTCAGGTCCAGTTCACCGGCGGCGAGCAGAAGTTCTTCCTCGTCGGCATGGGCGACAAGGCCGTGTCCGAAAGCCGTGAGCGGGTGCGGGGCGCCTTCCAGGGCATGGGTCTGGCCCTGCCGTCGCGGCGCATCATCGCGAATCTGGCGCCGGCCGACCTGCCGAAGGAAGGCAGCCACTACGACCTGCCCATCGCGCTCGCGATCATGGCCGGCATGGGGGTGATTCCGCCCGACGCGCTCGAAGGCTGGGCCGCCGTGGGCGAGCTGGCGCTGGATGGCCGCATCACGGCTGTGGCGGGGACGCTGCCCGCCGCGGTGGCGGCGGGCGGCATGGGTCTGGGCCTCATCTGTCCCCAGGCGTGCGGGCCCGAGGCCGCCTGGGCGGGAGAGACGCGGATCCTGGCCGCCCCGTCGCTGATCGCGCTGGTGAACCACTTCCGTGGAACCCAGGTGCTGTCGCCGCCCCGGGCCGGCGAGATGGTCGAAGCCGAGCGGGTCCCCGACCTGCGGGACGTGAAGGGCCAGGAGAACGCCAAGCGGGCTCTGGAGATCGCCGCGGCCGGCGGCCACAACCTCAGCTTCATCGGCCCGCCGGGCTCGGGCAAGTCGATGATGGCGGCCCGGCTTCCCGGCCTGCTGCCCCCGCTCACGGCGTCCGAACTGCTCGAGACGTCGATGATCCATTCGGTCGCCGGGCTGATCGCGCGGGGCCAGCTCTCCCGCGCGCGGCCGTTCCGCAGCCCGCACCACTCCGCCAGCATGGCCGCCCTGACGGGCGGCGGGCACCGGGCGAAGCCGGGGGAAGTGAGCCTGGCCCACAACGGCGTGCTGTTCCTGGACGAACTGCCCGAGTTCGGCGCCCAGGCGCTGGATTCGCTGCGTCAGCCTCTGGAGACGGGCGAGGTGGTGGTGGCGCGGGCCAACGCCCACGTTCGCTATCCCGCCCGCTTCCAGCTCGTTGCCGCCCTGAATCCGTGCCGTTGCGGTCTGGGCGGTGCGGGCCGGGGCGCCTGCGGCCGGGCGCCCCGGTGCCAGACCGACTACCAGGGCCGGATCTCGGGGCCCCTGATGGACCGTATCGACCTGCAGGTGGAGGTTCCGCCGGTGACGCCGGCCGACCTGGCGCTGCCGCCCCCCGCCGAGGGGACGGCCGAGGCGGCGGCGCGGGTCCTGGCCGCCCGCACACGGCAAGCGGAGCGCGGACTACAGGCGGACCGGACGGCGCAGGTGGAGCGCACAGGGCCCGACGTCCCCCGCCTCAACGCCCAGGCGGACGGCGATTTTCTGGAAGCGATCTGCGATCTGGATGGGCCGGCGCGGGCGCTGCTGTCGCGCGCGGCCGAGGCGGGCGGTCTCTCGGCGCGCGGCTGGGTGCGCACGCTGCGCCTCGCCCGCACCATCGCCGATCTGGAGGATGCGCCGTCGGTGCGCCGCATCCATGTCGCCGAGGCCCTGGTCTATCGCCGGATCGCGCCGGGCGCCTCCATCGGGTCCACGTCGGCCGACTCGGCCGCATGGGGGGCGGTCCAGGCGCCGTAGCCGACGCTGATGAGCATCAAGTAGCTCCAGACGAGGCCGGCGGTGAGATACGCCCAGCCCGACACGCCGGAATCCAGGGCGCGGGCGAAGTGAGTGACCACCAGAAGAAGCTGAAAGGCGGCGGCGAACAGCGGCCAGTAGCGGCGGGTGCGAAATGCTATCCACATGAGGATCGCGAACAGGACCGCATCGATGGCTAGAACCGCCCACTGAGTGTCTTCACTGCGTGATTTGAAGACCATGAGCGTGAGCGCCCATCCGGCCAGCACACTTGCCGCTCCGAGGCGTTCCTCGTCACGGCCGCGCCATACGGCAAGCGCGCAGACTCCGAGGAGAGCGGTAGGCCAGACCCAGACGGGAAGCTGATACACTCGACCACCCTCACAGACGCGCCCAGAGACCCTGGAGCCCCTTGAGTACGAAGTGGTCGTCGGCCGGGGACCCCGGGGGGCGGCGCCAGTGTGGCAGACCGCGCCCCGGGATTGAACCAACCGGAAGTTACGATCAGGAGGCGACCCGCAGCGCCCGCATGCGGACGCGATGGGTTTCCGTCATGCCCGGCGCGGGCTTTTCGCCGCCATCGCCGACCATGGTCACGGCGCCCAGGCCGATCTGGCCCTGGACCACACTCAGCTCCTTGTGCGTCTCGACGATCGCGCGGCGGGCTTCGGCCAGCGCCATGATCGCCTGGCTGGCGCGTTCGACGGCGTCCTGGCCGATCAGCGCCGAGGCGCCGACCTGCTTGCGCAGCGCAGGCATCACACCCGTAAGGTGAGCGGTCTTGGAGATCGCCGCATCGATAGCGGCTTCGGCGTCGAAGAGGGCGCCGGCGACTTGTTCGGCGACCATGCGGCGTTCTTTCAGCATAGCTCTCTCCATGCACGGCGCAGTTACGCCGCGTTTACAGTTTCAGATAACAGGGTTTCTTGGACGTTCGGGCGAAGGGTTAAATCGCCCCCGCGGTTCCCTAGAGCAGCTTCGTCGCCAGCTCGTTGAGGGCGTGGAGCCCCGCCAGCATGCCCCCGAAGGCGAGGGCCGTGACGACGGCGATTCCCACGATCACACCGAGCCGGGCGAGCGGCGTCAGCTCGTTGCGGAAGCGCCGGGTTCCGGCTCGACCTTGAAGTTCTCGTCGAGCAGCACCCAGGTCATACAAAGGATCTCGCGCAGCACCATCTCGGGCGGCTTGAACGGCGCCAGCTTCCGGGTGGCCGACACCAGGTGTCGGGCCATGTCGGCTTGCGCCGGCGTCGCCGCCAGATCGACCAGTTGCCGCTCGAGTTGCATCCAGGAGAAGCTCGGGATCAGCTCTTCCCGCTTCGTCAGGGCCGGCCAGCGCGCCTCGAAGTCGTCGATCTCCCGGCGAAGGCGTAGCGCCCTCCCGACGACCGCTCGGTTCTCGAAGTTCGGATGATGACCCATCGAAAGCTCCCTCGTTGGCCACGCCATGCGGCCAGTTTTCCGAGGGGCTGTCTGTCCTGATCGCGTCTTGTCCTGACGCGATCAGGACAGCGTCGAGTTCGCGCAGGATGCGGGCGGCCTGGAAGCGGTCATCGACGCCCAGTTTCCGCCGCGCGCGGTCGCAGTAGGTATCGACGGATGTCTTGGACATGCCGAGCTGTCGGGCGATCTGCTTCGAGCTGAGATGCTGGTCGACGAGCCGCAGGCAATCACGTTCCCGCTGTGTCAACGCATCGACAGGGTTCATGACGTCCGTCACAACGCACTCCGGTCCTTGGTCTCCAGTAAACGACGGCTTTGCCGCTACGTCTACTTTGACGCGTGGATTCTTTCGCCTCGCGTTGTTTTGTCGCCGCTTGTGGCGCCGCTTGACTCGCCGTTAAGGCGTTGCGCCTAAGCCTTGCGCGCCATGCGCAGAACGCCACGTCCCCTATCCGAGCGCCGGCCGACCCGCGCCCAGATCAGCGCGGAGCAGCTCGCCTCGCTCAGCCACGAATTCCGCACGCCGCTCAACGGCGTGCTGGGCATGGCGCGGCTTCTGGAAGGCACCCGCCTGACCGCCGAACAGCGCGCCTACGTGGCCGCGCTCCACGACAGCGGCGAGCATCTTCTCACCCTGGTGAACGACGTCCTCGACTTCGCCAAGCTGGGCGCCGGCCGCGTCGAGCTGCATGCGGCGCCCATGGAGCTGGAGGGGCTGCTGCGCGGCGTGGCCGAGCTGCTGTCGCCGCGGGCGCGCGAAAAGGGGCTGGAGATCGCCTGGGCCGCGCCGCAGACGCCCGCACAGATCCACGCCGACGAAGGCCGCCTGCGGCAGATCCTGCTGAACTTCGCCGGCAACGCCGTGAAGTTTACGGAGACGGGCGGCGTCCTGATCACCGCCGACGCACCCGAGCCGGGACGCGTCCGATTCGCGGTGGAGGATACCGGGCCCGGTGTGTCCAAGTCGGACCGCGATCGAATCTTCGAGGCCTTCGCCCAGGCCGATGCGAGCCATGCCGACCTGGGCGGCGCGGGCCTCGGCCTGGCGATCGCGCGCCGTCTCGCGCGAGCCATGGGCGGCGAGGTTGGGGTCGAGAGCGCAGCCGGGGGCGGCGCCTGCTTCTGGTTCGAGGCCGCCCTCCCGGGCCTGCCGGCCGCGGTGACCGAGCCGGCGCTGGCGGGACGGACGATCGGCGTCGCCTCGCCCAGTGCGGTGGTGCGCGACGCCGCGCGTCTGCAGATCGAGGCCTGCGGCGGCCAGGCGGCGTGTGCGCCGACTGCCGCGGAGGCTGCTGCCATGACCCGTCCGGGCGACGTCGTGCTGGTCGACGCCGCCTTCGCGACGGCGAACGGATCGCTTCGCGCGCCGTCCCAACGGCGCGCCATCGTGCTGCTGGCGCCGGACGAGCGCGAGCGCATCGCCCGCTACCGTCGGGCGGGTTTCGCCGGCTACCTCATCAAGCCGCTGCGCCGGGCCTCGCTGGCCGAGCGGGTGCTGATCGCCGCGGGCGCCGCCCCGGCCGCCGACGCCGCGCCGCGCGAGGACGAGCGGATCGCCGCCGCGGCCGCGCCCGGCGTGCGGGTGCTGCTGGTCGAGGACAATCCCATCAACGCGCTTCTGGCCAAGGCGCTCCTGACCCGCGAAGGCTGCGAGGTGGAGCACGCGGTGGGTGGCGAGGAAGCCCTGGTCGCCGCCGACGTGGGCGCCTACGATATCATCCTGATGGACATGCGGATGCCCGGCCTTTCGGGCGAGGACACTGCGCGTCGCCTGCGCGCCGACGGCGTGACCACGCCGATCGTGGCCCTGACCGCCAACGCCTTCGAAGACGACCGCCATGCGTGCCTGGCGGCGGGCATGGACGACTTCCTGGTCAAGCCGCTGTCTCCCGACGCGCTGCGCGGCGCGCTCACGCGCTGGACCAGCCCCGGCTGGACGAAGCCCGCGGCGCGCGCCAAGGTCGGGTGACCTAGAAGGTCGGGCGCGGGGGCGCCTTCGCTCCGGAGACCCGTCTTGAACGCGGACGCCGCGGAACCCAAACGAGGCGGGCCGCCTGGACGCGGCGCCCTAGCCCAACGGGGAGCCGTGGCCGCCCTCGCGGTCTTCGTGGAACGCCGGGCGCTGGTGATGCTGGCGCTCGGCTTCGCCTCGGGCCTCCCGAACCTGCTCATCTTCGACACCCTGTCGCTCTGGCTGCGCGAGGCCGGCCTGTCTCTTCAGGTCATCTCGATCTTCGCGCTCGCCACGCTGAGCTATTCCCTGAAGTTCCTCTGGGCCCCGCTCATCGACCGCACCCGCGTGCCGTTGCTCACCGGCCTCCTGGGCCACCGGCGAAGCTGGATGATCGTGCTCCAGGTCCTGCTGATGCTGGGCCTCTGGATGATCTCGGGCGTCGATCCGGCCCGCGACCTGGCGCTGATGGCCGCCTTCGCCGCCCTGGTGGCCTTCGTTTCGGCGACCCAGGACATCGTCATCGACGCCTGGCGCATCGAGGCGGCCGAGGTGGAGAAGCAGGGGGCCATGGCCGCCGCCTACCAGTGGGGCTACCGCATCGCCATGATCGTCGCCGGCGCCGTGCCGCTGATCCTGGCCGAAGCCTATGGCTGGAGCGCGTCCTACGCCGTCATGGCTGCCCTCATGCTGGCGGGCGTGGCGGGGGTGCTCGGCGCGCCCCGCGAGAAGGCGCACGCCGTCCGCCCGATCCACGCCGAGGGCGTGCCCAGCCGGCCCCTGCTCGAACTGCCCGAGTGGCTGGCGCGTTTCGCGGTCTTCGGCCTGGGCGCGCTGCTGCTCGGCTCGGGCCTCGCCGCCGACGCCTCGCTGCTGGCGGCCCTGCTTGCCGGCGCCGGCGCGCCCGACGCGGGCGAGGCGGTGCGGGCGGCCTGGGCGGCCCGGCCGGAGGGCGTGTATCTTCAACTCCTGTCCGTCGCCGTGGGCCTGGGCGTGATCGTGCTGGCGATCCTGCCGATCCCGGGCGTCCGGACACGGCCGGGCGTCTATCTCTTCGCGGCCCTGGGCGATCCGTTCCGCGACTTCCTGGTCCGCTACCGCGGCGTGGCGGCGCTGATCCTGGCGCTGATCTGCCTCTATCGGCTGTCGGACTTCGTGCTCAACATCATGAACCCGTTCTACGCCGACCTCGGTTTCAGCAAGATCGAGATCGCCGAGGCGCGGAAGGTGTTCGGCGTGGTGATGACCGTGCTGGGGGTGGGCCTGGGCGGTTTCCTGGTGGCGCGGCTAGGCCTGATGCGGGCGCTGGTGATCGGCGCCTTCGCGGGACCGGTCAGCAACCTCTCCTTCGCCTGGCTCGCCACCCAGGGGCCGCAACTCTGGGCCCTGTTCGTCGCCATCGGCATCGACAACGTGGCCGGTGGAATCTCCGGCACCTGCCTGATCGCCTACATGTCGAGCCTGACGTCCGCCGGGTTCACGGCGACCCAGTACGCACTGTTCTCGTCGCTCTACGCCCTGCCCGGCAAGCTGATCGCCTCACAGTCCGGGCGCATCGTGGAATCGTCGGCCGCCGCGGCGGACGCGGGGGGGCCGATCTCGGGCCTGAAGGCGCTGTTCGCCGGGCTGCCGCCCGAAGCCTTCGCGGGGGCGATGGAGAAATCCCAGGTCAGCCCGGCGGCGCTGGGCGCGGGCTATGTGCTCTTCTTCATGTATTCCTCGGCGCTGGGCGTCGCGGCCGTGGTGCTGGCGTTCATGGTCGCCGGGCGACAGCCCGAGGCCCCTGGGGGACCGGAGGCCAGTGGAGAACCGGCCCGCGGGGAGCCGGGGGACGCTCAATCCAGGCAGAGCACCTGAGCCACCTGAAGCTCGCGGCGCAGGTCGTCGGCGACATAGAAGTAGTTCTGCGGGGTGATCGTCTGCCGCGCGGTTCCGGCGCCGTCCGGCCGGCGCCCGTTGGACGACAGGGTCTCCCGCACCATCTCGGGCGCGGTGGTGTAGATGCGACCGCGCCGCGGACTCTCGGCGATGGTGACGCCCAGCACCCGGCCCTGGGCGTCGAGGGCCGGGGCGCCGGACAGTCCGCCCAGAGAACCCTTCAACCCGTCGGTTCGGCCCGTCTCGGCCCAGACCAGGACCGGCTCGCTACGGGCGCCGTGGCCGCGCACCACCAGGGTCTCGCGTCCCAGCAGGCGCGAGCTGGCTTCGCCCGGCTCGCCCTGCGGGAAGCCGGGATGGAACGCTCGCTGTCCGCGCCGCAACGGCTCGGTGAGGCTGAGCGGGAGGGCGTCGGAACCGCCCTCGGTGAACAGCAATGCGGCCTCGCTGCGCGGGTCGACCCGGACGTCGACGGCCACGCCGGTCGAAGGGCCGACGACGATCACCGGCTTGTCGCAGCCGTCCACCACGTGGCGGGCGGTGAGCCAGACTCCGGAGCGGGCGATGGAGAACGCGGTGCCGGCGGCCGGCCCGGTCTTCTTCGGCACGTCCACGACCACCGAGGGGTCGAAGGGCGAGGCCGGCCCCACCACCTCGCCCAGCGGTTCGGAACCCTTGGGCGGCGGCGGCGGCGCATCGGCGCGCTCGTCCCGCCCCAGAGCGGCGAACAGCACGGCCACGACGACGGCGGCGTAGATCGCCCAGTCGGGGAGTCGTGGAAAGCGCATGGCCGCCGCTCGGCCTAGCTGCGCGCGGCGGCCACGAGCAGGGCCGTCGCGATCTTGGCGCCCACCAGGAGGGCCGCGGCCGAGATCTCACCCTCCTGGATGCGCCTGGGCAGGCCGCGCAGGATGATGTCGACCAGGCGGAAGACGAGGAGCTGGACCACCACCGTGACGGCGCCCCAGAGGCCGATCTCGATGACGTTGGCCGAGGCCTTGAGCGAGGCCGAGAGCGGGATGGCGAGGCCGATCAGCACGCCGCCCAGCGAGACGGCCGCCGCCGTGTTGCCCTCGCGGATCAGGCTGATCTCCTTGTGCGGGGTCAGCAGGACATAGGCCGCCGCACCGATCAGCAGGATCACGATGGTGACGCTCGCATGCGCCAGGAAGATCGGGAAACCGGCGGCGAAAGCCTGGATCTCAGGCGAGGTCGTGGGCATGCGTGGAATCCCGATACTGCGGGCGGAGCCTTAGCACGGCCGAGCTTCTACCCGGAAACGGGGGTGTCCTCGACCCCGGCTTTCCCGGTTTCGGCCTGGCCCGCCTCGGCCCGGCGCCGGGCGCTGGCCCGCTGCTTCTCGCTCTCGCTCTTGAGCTGACCGCAGGCGGCCAGGATGTCGCGGCCGCGCGGCGTGCGGATGGGCGAGGCGTAGCCGCCGCGGTTCAGGATCGCCGCGAACTGCTCGATCGTGGACCAGGAGGAGCACTCGTAGTCCGTGCCGGGCCAGGGGTTGAACGGAATCAGGTTGATCTTGGCCGGAACGCCCTTGAGGAGCTGGACCAGGGCCTTGGCCTCGGCCGGACTGTCGTTGACGCCCTTCAGCATGACGTACTCGAAGGTCACCCGGCGGGCGTTGCCCAGGCCGGGATAGGCGCGGATGCCGGCCATCAGCTCCGCAAGCGGATACTTTCTGTTGAGCGGCACCAGCTTTTCGCGCAGCTCATCGTTGGTGGCGTGCAGCGAGATGGCCAGCATCGCTTGCGTCTTCTCGCCGAGCGCCTGGAGCTGGGGGACCACGCCCGAGGTCGACACCGTGATCCGCCGGCGCGAGATGGCGATGCCCTCGTTGTCGGCGATGATGTCGATGGCCTTGGCCACGTTGTCGAGGTTGTAGAGCGGCTCGCCCATGCCCATGAACACGATGTTCGACAGGCGTCGGTCCTCCTTCGGCGAGGGCCATTCGCCGAGGTCGTCCCGGGCCACCTGGACCTGGGCCACGATCTCTGCGGCGGTCAGGTTGCGCACCAGGGCCTGGGTGCCCGTGTGGCAGAAGGTGCAGTTCAGCGTGCAGCCGACCTGGGAGCTGACGCAGAGCGCGCCGGCCCGGCCCACATCGGGAATGTAGACGGTCTCGACCTCGATCCCGGGGCCCATGCGGATCAGCCACTTGCGGGTGCCGTCTTTCGACACCTGACGCTCGACCACTTCCGGGCGGGCGAGGGTGAAGGCTGCGACCATCGCGGCGCGCGTGTCCTTGGCGATGTCGGTCATCGCGGCGAAGTCGGTGACGCCGTAGTGATGGATCCAGCGCCAGGCCTGCGAGGCGCGCATCTTCGCCTTCTCGCGCGGACAGACACCCGCCTCGACCAGGGCGTCGGCCAGCTCCTGGCGGGAAAGGCCCGTCAGGTTGGTCGGCGTCACCGGCCGGGCCGGCGCACGGCTGAGATCGAGGGTCACGCCCAAGGTTCGGATCCTTCTGGAAGGCGGCGAATATAGGGGAGAGAGAGGCCGTCACCAAATTCGACACGCGACAGGCACTTCAAACATCCGTTCGACCCCGCTAGGGTCGCGCCCCAATCATTCGAGAACGCGGGAGAAGGCGTCCATGAAAGCGCTGTTGAGCAAGGCTGTCGGCGGGCCCGAGACCCTGGTGCTGGAAGAGGTGGCCGATCCCGTGGCCAAGCCCGGTCATGCGGTGGTCGAGGTGAAGGCGATCGGGGTCAACTTCCCCGACGTGCTGATCATCGAGGACAAGTATCAGTTCAAGCCCGAGCGGCCCTTCTCGCCCGGCGGCGAGATCAGCGGGATCGTGAAGTCGGTGGGCGAGGGCGTCACCCACGTGAAGCCGGGCGACCGCGTGCTGGGCAACACCGGCTGGGGCGGCATGGCCGAGCAGATCGCGCTCGAGGCGCATCGTCTGGTGAAGATCCCCGACGCCATGCCGTTCGACGACGCGGCGGCCTTCATCATGACCTACGGCACGAGCTGGCACGCGCTGAAGGACCGCGCGAACCTCCAGGCGGGCCAGTCCCTGCTGGTGCTGGGCGCCGCGGGCGGCGTGGGCCTGGCGGCGGTCGAACTGGGCAAGGCGATGGGCGCGACGGTGATCGCCGCGGCCTCGAGCCAGGAGAAGGTGGATCTCTGCATCAGCCGAGGGGCGGCCTCGGGCGTGGTCTATCCCAAGGGCCCGTTCGACCGCGACGGGCAGAAGGCGCTGGCCGGCCTGTTCAAGGACGCCACGGCCCCCAACGGCGCCGACGTGATCTACGACGCCATCGGCGACGCCTACGCCGAGCCCGCGCTGCGCTCGATCGCCTGGGAGGGCAAGTACCTCGTGGTGGGCTTCGCCGCTGGCGAGATTCCCAAGATCCCGCTCAATCTGGCCCTGCTGAAGGGCTGCGAGATCGTGGGCGTGTTCTGGGGCGCCTGGGTGGGCAAGAACCCGAAGAAGCACCAGGAGAGCGTGGCCGAGCTGATGCAGATGTACGTGGATGGCAAGATCAAGCCGCACGTCTCCGAGACCTTCAGCCTGGCCGACGCCCCCAAGGCCATCGCGCACCTCGCCAGCCGCAAGGCGATGGGCAAGGTGGTGGTGACGGTCTAGACGCCTCAGGCGGCGTCGCGCCGCGCCGCCCAGCGGCCGATCGCGCCGAGCAGCTCGCCGGCGTCGATCGGCTTGCCGATGTGGTCGTTCATACCGCCGGCCAGGCAGGCCTGGACCTGCTCGGGCAGGATATTGGCCGACAGCGCCACGATCGGCGTGAGGCGGTTGAGGTCGCAGTTGGCCCGTATCGCCGCGGTGGCGGCCAGTCCGTCCATCCCGGGCATCTGGAGATCCATCAGGATCAGGTCGAACCGCGAATGCAGCGCCGCCTCGACGGCGGCGGCGCCGCTGGCGGCTTCGACGACCGTCAGGTCGAAGGGCTCCAGCATCGCGGCGACGAGTTCGCGATTCACCGACACGTCGTCGACCATCAGAATGCGGATTGCCGACAGTTCGGCGCCGGCCGTCGGGTCCGAGACCGCGGTCTCGGCGGGCGCCGTAGCGTGCGCGATGGGGATGGTGAACCAGAACGTCGAGCCGACCCCGGGCGTGCTTTCCACGCCGATCCGGCCCCCCATGATCTCGACGAGCCCTTTCGAGATCGCCAGGCCCAGTCCGGTGCCCCCGTGCTGGCGGGTGGCCGATCCGTCGACCTGTGAGAAGCGCTGGAACAGCCGTCCGGCCACCTCGGCCGGTACGCCGATCCCCGTGTCGCGCACCGCGATCCTGAGGCTGGAACGGTCGGAGGATGTCTCCGCGGAGATCGTGACACCGCCCTCGGCCGTGAACTTCACGGCGTTGGTGAGAAGGTTCAAAGCGATCTGCCGAAGTCGCGCGCCGTCCGCCGCGATCCAGGCCGGCAGGTCGTGGTCGGTCTCGAGCGTGAGGCTCAGGCCCTTGGCCGCCGCCTGGTCGCGCACGAGATCGGCGATCTCCTCGACGAACGCCCGCGGGTCCAGGGGTTGCGGATCGAGCTGGACCTGGTCGGCCTCGAGTTTGGAGAAGTCGAGCACGTCGTTGACCACCGCCAGCAGGGCGTCGGCGCTGGTGTGGATGCGGCTGGCGTAGCGGCCGGCGTCGGCCGGAAGGCCCGGAATCGTCCTCAGCAGCCGGGCGAACCCGATGACGCCGGTCAGGGGTGTGCGGATCTCGTGGCTCATGTTGGCCAGGAACTGGCTCTTGGCGACCGTCGCGGCCTCCGCCTCGGCCGTCTTGCGGCGCAGTTCGTCCTCCAGCGCCACCCGCGCGGTGACATCCCTCAGGATCGCCATAGCGCCGACGTGGCGGCCGTCGTCGTCGCTGATGGGCGAGGTGGCGCCTTCCAGGAAGATGAGCTCGCCGTCAGGGGTCCACGTCCGCCAGACGCTCTGATCCGTGGCGGCCGCCGGCTGGCCCGCGGCCAGGTCTTGCAGAAATGCGGCGTTGCGGTCGAGTTCGCAGGGGTCGAGAAACTCGCGGACGTTGCGCCCGATCAGATCCGAGGGATCGGCGGCGTAGCGGCTCGCCGCCGGCGACAGGTATTCGAGGCGTCCTTCCACGTCGTAGCGGATGATGATGTCGGGCGAGCGTTCGGCGAGCTGCCGATAGCGCGCCTCGCTCTCTCCGAGCTGGGCCAGCGCGGCCTCGGCCTGACGCCGGCTGCCGTCGAGGTTGTGATGCACGGCGCGCAGGGCCCGGTAGACGACGTAGGGGCTGGCCAGCAAGGTCACGAGCCGCCACGGCTCCCCGCCCAGCAGCAGATCCGCACCCGCGGCGACCTGAACCGTCACGACGGCCAAAAGAGGGGCGGTGAGATGAAGCCAGAGGCGTCGCGGCCGTTCATAGTCTCGCGCCAGGATCTGGAACATCACCACGCCAAACAGCGTGACCCCCAAGGTCTGCGCGGCGCCCGTGTGGAAAATGGTGAGGTAGAGGCCGGCGAGGGAATAGCCGGCGCTGGTCAGCCAGATGCAGGGCCGGACCGCGTCCGGTCCCTTGGGCCCCGCCTCGGGCCAGACCGCTTCGCTCAGCGCCAGGACCAGCATGGCGGCGAGCCAGATCGCGGGCAGGGTCCAGCCGGCGAACGGCACGGCCGCGGCGAACACGATCAGCGCGGAAGCTGCGCCCAGGGCCGGATTCGAGGCGGCCGGGTCGGCGAGGGCCGCACGGGCCAGCGCCGCCGCCCACTTGCCGGGACGGCGTATCGACATCGGTGTCGGCGATATTCGGAGACTCATGCCCTGCCGTCCTGTGTGTCGTCGGGCGTATTCCGGCAGCGCTGAAGATTTCGTTCGCGCGACGCCGTTGCCACGTCCCCGGGAGCGGGCCTAGTAACCGCCGATAAGATACGGGAGGGCGACACGATGGGCAGGCTGGACGGCAAGGTGGCGGTGATCACCGGCGGGGCGTCGGGCATCGGGCTCGGGACGGTGGAGCTGTTCGTCGCCGAGGGCGCGAAGGTGGTGGCCGCCGACATCCAGGACGAGAAGGGCGCCATGCTGGAGACGCGGTTCCCCGGCGTCGTCCGCTACGCCCATTGCGACGTGACGAAGGAGGCCGAGATCGCCGCGGCGATCGGGCTGGCCGTCTCGGAGTTCGGTGGCCTGGATATCCTTTTCAACAACGCCGGCATCTCCGACGGCATGCGCGAAATCCCGGCCATCGAGGCCGAGACCTGGAGCTGGATCTACGACGTCCTCGTCCGCGGCCCGGCGCTCGGCATGAAGCACGCTGTCCCGGCCATGCTGGCCCGCGGCGGCGGCTCGATCGTCAACACGGCGTCGATCGCGGGCCTCCAGGCGGGCTTCGGCCCCATCGCCTATTCCTCCGCGAAGGCCGCCGTGATCCACATGAGCCGGGTGGCCGCCGCCCAGCTCAGCCCGCAGGGAATCCGCGTCAACGCCATCTGCCCCGGACTGATCGCCACCTCGATCTTCGGCGCTTCGCTGGGTCTGCCACGCGCGGTCGCCGACCAGATGGCGGCGCGGGTGGCCGAGAACGCCGCCAAGGTCCAGCCCACGCACAAGGCGGGCGTGCCCGACGACATCGCCCAGGCCGCGCTCTTTCTGGCCTCGGACGCCGCCGCCTTCGTCACCGGCACGCACATCGTCGTCGATGGCGGCATCACGGTGGGCCCGCGGCACGCCTGGGACCAGAGCGGGCCATCGCCCTTCGCGGAGATGTTCGGCGAGGCGCTGGCCTCGTCCCCGCCCGCGTGACGCGCGGCGTCGCCTCGAACCTGTCTCCGAACATCCAGGGCGCGCTCTGGATGCTGCTCTCGGCCGTGACGTTCTCGATCATGGCCACGCTGATCAAGTTCCTGGGCGAGGACTATCCGGCCTCGCTCCAGACCTTCTATCGCCAGGCGGCCGGCGCGGTGATCCTGCTGCCGGTCATTCTGCGTCACCGCGGAGCGGCGTTCGCCACCCGCCGCCCGGGCATCCTGCTCTTCCGGGCCAGCGCCGGGACGATCGGGATCATCCTGTCGTTCTACGCCTTCCAGCATATGCCGCTGGCCGATGCGAACGCGCTCTCGTTCACCCGCACCCTCTGGCTCGTGCCGCTGGCGATCTTCGTCGTGAAGGAGAAGGTGGGACCTCTGCGGATCGGGGCGGCGGTCGTGGGGTTCCTCGGCGTGCTGCTGATGGTGCGGCCCGGCGCGGGGGGCGAGTTCGCCGTGGGCGCGCCCGCGCTGGCCATGCTGGCGTCGTCCTTCCTGTTCGCACTGACGGTGACGGGCATGAAAGTGCTGACGCGGGATCATGCGCCCCGGGTGATCCTGGTCTGGTCGACCTTCCTCGGCCTGCTGTTCGCCATTCCGGGCGCAGCCCTGACCTGGCGCGTTCCGGAGCCGACCGACCTTGTCCTGCTCTGTGCGATGGGCGCCATCGGCGTGGTCAACCAGGCCTGCTACATCAAGGGCATGTCGCTGGGCGACGCCGCGGCCATGGCGCCCATCGACTATACGCGCCTGATCTTCAGCGCCGTGATCGGCTTCTTCGTGTTCGCCGAGGTCCCGACCGTCTGGACCATGGCCGGCGCCCTGATCGTGGCCGGCTCGACGCTGCTCATCACCTGGCGGGAACAGCGGCTGGCGCGGTCGGCGAAGCTCAGCGCCGAGCCCGACGGGCGCTGACCGGGTTCAGTCGTCGCCCCGCAGCCGCTCGATGTCGCGCCGGGCGGCCGCCCGGTGCTGCGGCTTGAGGTTCTTGCCGATGATCGCCAGCAGGGCGGTGAAGACCGCCGCATCGTCGGTGTAGCCGAGCCCTGCGATGAAGTCGGGCACCGCGTCCACCGGCATGACGAAGTAGGCCAGGGCGGCGAACATCATTCCCTTGGCCGCCAGGGGCGTATCGTCGTCCCGGGCGCAGTACCAGACCGCCAGAGCGTCGCGGGCGAACGGAATCTTCGCCGCCACCCGGGCGATCTTGGGCCAGAAGCCCGCCCGCACCCGCCGTTCGTTGACCTGCATGACCGAGGGCACGAGCGCGCGCTCGGGCGCGATCGGAGCCATCGCATCGAAGCTGACGTCAGGTGACGCTTTTTTGCCGCCGCTCATCGGGCTAAAGCCTCTGCCGATTTCATTCCGCCATCATATGGGAGCGGTTGTTCCATGAAACTCGATTCCTCCGTCGCGGCCGTCATTACCGGCGGCGCCTCGGGCCTCGGCGAGGCCACCGCCCGCGCGCTGGCCGCCCAGGGCGTCAAGGTCGCCATCTTCGACATGAACGAACAGAAGGGCGAAGCGGTCGCCAAGGAGATCGGTGGCGTCTTCTGCAAAGTCAACGTCACCTCGGAAGAGGAAGTGGACGCGGCCTTCGCCAAGGCCCGCGAGGCGCATGGCCAGGAGCGCATCCTGGTGAACTGCGCCGGCACCGGCAACGCGATCAAGACCGCGGGCCGCGACAAGCAGACGGGCGAGACCAAGCACTTCCCGCTGGATGCGTTCAACTGGATCATCCAGATCAACCTCGTCGGCACCTTCCGCTGCATCGCCAAGTCGGCGAAGGGCATGCTGGACCTCGAGCCGGTGGACGGCGAGCGCGGCGCGATCGTCAACACCGCCAGCGTGGCGGCCGAGGACGGCCAGATGGGGCAAGCGGCCTATTCGGCGTCGAAGGGCGGCGTGGTCGGCATGACCCTGCCCATCGCCCGCGACCTGGCCGGCGACGGCATCCGCGTCAACACCATCCTGCCGGGCATCTTCAACACGCCGCTGATGAACGCCGCCCCGCCCCAGGTGAAGGAGGCGCTGGCCGCCTCGGTGCCGTTCCCCAAGCGCCTGGGCAACGCCGAGGACTACGCGTCGCTCGCGCTCCAGATGATCACCAACCCCTACTTCAATGGGGAAGACGTCCGCCTGGACGGCGCCATCCGGATGGCGCCCCGGTAGGACGACGCGATCTCCGACGACCGAAGGGGCCCGGTGTCGACCGGGCCCTTTTTGTTGAGCCCCTTTTCGTACAGGCGGGGGCCGCCGTCGCGACTGCGCTCAGTGGACCGTTTGGCTCTCGCCCTCGACGCACCGGGCGGGCAGGGGCCAGCCCTCGGCGGCCATCGCCCGGTTGAGCCGGACGCCCAGGCCGATCACGATCGAAGGGTCGCGCAGGATCGGCTCCAGCAGCGCGTAGGCCAGGGCGCCGTCCACCGGCGCCGAGCCACAGGCCACGATCAGGCGCTGGGCGTCGGTGGAGACCCCGCCGCAGTCGGGGCAGGTCAGCGCCAGAGGGCGGCGGCTGCCGGTCTCCACCGCCTGGATCCAGGCGATGAACAGGGTGGCCGTGCGCGCCGACACCCTGCGGCCCAGGGCCGCGGCCACCGCCTGATGCGGTCGATGCCCCGAAATCCGCATGCGGGCCCAGGCGCGCACCCCGGCGAACAGCAGGCGTTCAGCGGGAGTCAGCCCCACCTTGCACGCGGAGGGTTCGCCGGCGTCAGGCTCCGCCCGATCCCTGGATACCGACATGCGCGCGCCCTTCTTGCGATTAAGTCGCAAGAACAGTGCGGCGGCCCTTGTTGCGAGTCAATCGCAATAAAGATCCGGAAGCGGCGTCATCGCCGCTTCGTCGCCCGGCTGCCGCCGGTGAGGCCGCCGAGGACGCCGCGGATCAGCTCGCGCCCGACCTGGTTGGCCACGTTTCGCACGAGGGTGCTGGTGAAGACCTCGGTCATGGTCATGCGCGACGAGGCCCGGGCCGCCTTGGGCGCCTTGGCGGCGGGTTGTTTGGCCGCCGCCCTGGCCTCGGCTTCGCGCTGGGCCGCCGCCGCCGTCTCGGCCTGCGCCGTCGCGGCGGCCTGCGACGCCTGGACTGCGCGGCCCTGGAGCACTTCGAACGCCGACTCGCGGTCCTTGGCCTCGTCGTAGAGCCCGCGGACCGGACTCTGGGCCATGACGCCCGCGCGCTCGGGCGGCGTCAGCGGGCCGAGGCGCGAGGCGGGAGGCCGGATGAGAGTCTTCTGCACCACCGTCGGGGCGCCCTTCTCGTCCAGCACCGAGACCAGGGCCTCGCCGACGCCCAGGCCCTGGATCGCCTCGGCGGTGTCGAAGGCGGGGTTGACGCGGAAGCTGCCGGACGCCGCCTTCAGCCCCCGCTGCTCGGCCGGCGTATAGGCGCGCAGCGCATGCTGGATACGGTTGCCGAGCTGGCCCAGGACCACGTCCGGGATGTCGGCGGGATTCTGGGTGACGAAGTAGACGCCGACCCCCTTGGACCGGATCAGGCGCACCACCTGCTCCACCTTTTCCAGCAGCGGCTTGGGCGCATCGCGGAACAGGAGGTGCGCCTCATCGAAGAAGAAGGCCAGGCGCGGCTTCTCCGGGTCGCCCACCTCGGGGAGCTCCTCGAACAGTTCGCTCATCAGCCACAGGAGGAAGGTGGCGTAGAGCCGCGGCGAGGTGATGAGCTTGTCGGCCGCCAGCACGTTCACATAGCCCCGGCCCGAGCCGTCCGTGCGCATGAGGTCCGAGAGCTGGAGCGCCGGCTCGCCGAAGATGTGCCCGCCGCCCTGGTCCTCGAGGACCAGGAGCTTGCGCTGGATCGTGGCGACGGTCGTGCCCGAGAGGTTGCCGTATTTCGCCGACAGCGCCTTGGCGTTCTCGGAGGCCCAGTTCAGGGCCGCGCGCAGGTCCTTCAGGTCGATGAGCAGCAGGCCTTCCTCGTCGGCGGCGCGGAACACCACCGAGAGCGCGCCTTCCTGGGTGTCGTTCAGTTCCAGAATCCGCGAGAGGAGCAGCGGACCCATCTCCGAGATGGTGGCCCGGATCGGATGGCCCTGCTGTCCGAACAGGTCCCAGAAGACGGTCGGGGCGGCGACGGGATTCAGCGCCAGGCCCATCTTCTCGGCGCGGGCGAGCATCTTGTCGTTCGGCGCTCCGACCGCGGCGATGCCGGACAGGTCGCCCTTCACGTCGGCGCAGAACACCGGCACCCCGGCGTCCGAGAGGCCCTGAGCCAGGATCTGGAGCGTCACCGTCTTGCCCGTGCCGGTCGCACCGGCCACCAGCCCGTGCCGGTTGGCGCGATGCAGCAACAGATGCTCGGGGTGGTCCGAAACCCCGATCAGAACGCCGTTTTCGCTCATTCCCAGCCACTCCTCCGTCCGCCGGCGCCGCCACACGGACACCCGAAGATCACGAAAGCCGCCGAGGTGCGCCCCTTGCCGGACGACGCCTCGCGCACCCTGCGTTCTTTCGTGTTTTTCGCCCCCAGATCAACGGAGAAACCGGAGGATCGCGCGCCAGCCTAAGGTGACGCTTCGTGCCGGATTTTGCACGCCCGTGGCAAAATACCTCCAAACCCGATGGGAACCAGGGTAGAGCGAACCCGATTTGACGTCACTTGCGGCGCCGCCGAAAGTCCCGCCGAGTCGAACGAGAGCGCCGATGCCAGCCCAAGGCCCCCCGACGGCCGACGCCGTTTCCCGCAACGCCGTGGTGATCCTGGCGACCATCGCCTGCGGGACGATCCTCTACGTCCTCTCCGACATCCTGACGCCGCTGGCGCTCGCGCTCTTCCTCGCGGTGATGATCGACAGCTTCGCCCGCGTGCTCGAACAGCGGGCGCCTTTCGTCTCCAAGCGGTTCGCCATGCCGCTGGCGATCGTGCTGTCTGTGTTCATCTTCGGCGCCGCGGCGTTCTTCATCGCCGACAACGCCACCTCGTTCGCGACCCAGCTCGTCGCCTACGCGCCGAAGCTCAACGGTCTCATCGCGCGGCTGGCGGCGCTGGCCGGCATGGACGCCCCGCCGTCCCTGACCCAGCTCGTGCAGGAGCTGAATCCCGCCAGCTACCTGGGCCAGGTCGCCCAGAGCCTCCAGAGCTTCGTCTCCACGGCCGTCTTCGTGCTGGTCTACCTGGGCTTCATCCTGGCCTCCCGGCGCGGCTGGGAGCGCAAGGCCATCCACCTGTTCGCGACGCGGGACGAGCGGCAGGAGGCGGTTTCGGCCTTCCTGCGCATCCGCAACGGCGTCGAGCAGTACCTGTGGGTGCAGACGGTCACCGGCCTGATGATCGCGGTCGCCTCCTGGCTGGCGATGGTGGCGGTGGGCCTCGACAACGCGCTCTTCTGGGCGATCCTGATCTTCATCGCCTCCTACATCCCCTTCGTGGGCGGGGTGATCGCCGTCGCCGCGCCGCCGATCTTCGCCCTGCTCCAGTTCGACACCCTCTGGCAGGCGATCGTCCTGTTCGTGGTCCTGCAGGCGGTCACGACCTTCGTCGGCAACGTCGTCCTGCCGCGGATGCAGGGCCGGAGCCTCAATATCGACCCCATCGTGCTGCTGCTCGCCCTGGCGTTCTGGACGGTCGTCTGGGGATTGACCGGCGCCTTCCTGTCGACGCCGCTGACCACGGTGATGATGGTCATCCTCGCGCAGTTCGCGGGCACGCGCTGGATCGCGGTGATCCTGTCCGAGGACGGCGATCCCGGCGAGCTGCGGCGAGAAACGGAGCCGGCTCCGGAGGAAGTGGCCAAGGCGACCAGAGCATCCAGGCCGGCCCGCAAGCCGCCCGCCAGGCGACGATCAAGTTCTTGAGAGCAGGGGCTTCAATCGTGAGGATCGCATTCCTACATGAAGCGTGTCGGACGGCGAGTTCGTCCGACAGGTGCGCCCGTCCCCCAACCCCGCGGGCGCAGCGAGCACCCCGCGTTCCGCCGCTCCCCCACGGCGGAACCACGCGCCGCCGGACACTCTCCTCCGGCGGCGTTCTCGCATCCGGGGGGGGCCGTTTCACAGCGGGCGCCGTCCGATGAGCCGCAAACCTCAGGCCAAGACCCGCAACACTTCGCCCCGCACGGCGTCCGCCGGCGATCCGCCCCGCGTAGGCCTGGCCCTCTCTCGCGCCCTGCTGGCGGAGCTGCGAGACGATCCCGAGGCCGTCGGCGTCAAGGCGTTCGCCCGCCAGGTGGCTGCCGACGCCGAACCCGACGAGCTGGCCGAGCTCGGCGCTGCGGGCCTGGCGCGCAACCTCGCCGAGGTCTGGCGCTTCGCCGGGCGGCGGCGGGGCCGCAGTCCTCAGGTGCGCATCGCCCCCGCTTTGGACGCCGAGCTCGACCGGCTGGAGATCGTGCAGGACGACGCGCCTTTCCTCGTCGACAGCGTCATGGGCGAGATCGCCGACCAGGGCCTGAACGTGCGGGCCATGTTCCACCCCATCGTCGAGGTGGCCCGCGACCGCGCCGGCTATCGCGCCCCGGGCGGGACGCCGCGCCGCGAGTCGATGATCGCCGTGATGCTCGAGCCGATCGGCGTCGACCGAGAGGCCGCGCTGATCGAGGGGGTCAAGGACACCCTGGCCGACGTCCGCGCCGCGGTGGACGATTTCCCCGCCATGCTGGATCTGATGGGCCGCACGGTCGAGGAGCTTCGGGCGTCGGGCAAGGCGCGTCCCGACGAGGTGGCCTTCCTGGAGTGGCTGCACGCCCAGCACTTCGTGTTCCTGGGCGCCCGCGTCTACGAGTATCCCCGCCTCAAGAACGGCGACTACGCGGCCGCCGAGCCGCTGTACCAGCCCACCGATGGCCTGGGCGTCCTGCGGGATCCCGACCGCACGGTGTTGCGGCGCGCCAACGAGCCGGCCGTGCTGATGGGCGCCATGAAGGACCGTATCGTCCGCGACCCGGCGCTCACCATCGCCAAGTCGAACGTCAAGAGCCGCGTCCACCGCCGTGGCTACATGGACTATGTGGGGGTCAAGCGGTACGGCGCCGACGGTCGTCCCTCGGGCGAGGTGCGCTTCGTGGGCCTGTTCACCGCCGAGGCCTACGACCAGCCCGCCGGGACCGTTCCGCTGGTCCGGGAGAAGGTGGCGCGTGTCCTCGCCCGCGCCGGCGCGGCGCCCGGCAGCTACAACGAGAAGCGCCTCAAGAACATCGTCGAGAACCATCCGCGCGACGAACTCTTCCAGATCAGCGAGGACGATCTGCTGCGGATCGCGCTGGGCGTCCTGCACCTGTCGGATCGCCCCCGCGTGCGTCTGTTCGAGCGCAAGGACCCCTTCGACCGCTTCGCGTCGATCCTGCTGTTCGTGCCGCGCGACCGCTACGATTCCGATCTTCGGAAGCGGGCGGGCGAGATCCTGGCCGCGGCGTACGGCGGCCGCCTGTCGGCCTACTACCCCAGCTTCAACGACACGCCGCTCGCCCGGGTTCACTTCATCATCGGGTTCACGCCGGGCCATCACCGGGCCCCGGACCTGAGCCGCGTCGAGGCCGAAATCGCCGAGGCCTCGCGCACCTGGGAAGATCGCTTCGAAGCCGCGGTGCGCGCCGGCGCCCAGGACCCGGAGACCGTGGGCGAAACCGTCGCCCGCTATCGCGACGCGTTCCCGGCGGGCTACCGCGACCGCTTCGATGCAGGCGAGGCCCTGGCCGACCTGGCCGTGCTGGACCGGTTCGGCGATGCGTCGATCCGGGTCCGGGCCTACCGGACGGACGGCGACAACGCCCTTCAGTTCCGCTTCAAACTCTACCGCAAGAGCCAGCCCGCGCCGCTGGCCGAGGTGCTGCCGATCCTGGAGAACATGGGCCTGAAGGCGATGGCCGAGGCCGGGTTCGCGGTGACGCCGGCCGACGGTGAGACGGTCTGGGTCCACGACTTCGAGATCGAGGATCCGCGGGGCGGGGACCTGATCTTCGCCGAACTCAAGGGCGTCTTCGAGGACGCCGTGGCCGCCGTCTGGAGCGGGCGCACCGAGAACGACGGGTTCAACCGGCTGGTCATGGAGCTGTCGCTGCCCTGGCGCGACGTGGCCCTGGTGCGGGCTCTGGCGCGATACCGCCAGCAGTCGGGGCTCGACCCGTCGCAGCGGGTGCAGGAAGAGGCGCTGTCGAACCATCCCGGCGTGACCCGGCTGATCCTCGACCTGTTCCGCATCCGGTTCGACCCCGCGTTGGCGGTCGGGCTGGAGGCGCGCCAGGCCCAGGCCACCTCGGTGATGGACGAGATCGTCCAGGCGCTGCAGGCCGTCGAGAGCCTGGACGACGACCGCGTCCTGCGCCGCCTGGCCCTGCTGGTGGGCGCCATTCAGCGCACCAACTTCTACCAGCGTGCGCCCGACGGCGCGCCCAAACCCTATATCTCGTTCAAGGTGGCCAGCGGCGTGCTGGCCGACCTGCCGGCGCCCAAGCCGTTCCGCGAGATCTTCGTCTGGTCCACGGCGGTCGAGGGCGTCCACCTGCGTTTCGGCCCGGTGGCCCGCGGCGGCCTGCGGTGGAGCGACCGGCGCGACGACTTCCGCACCGAAGTCCTCGGGCTGGTGAAGGCCCAGCAGGTCAAGAACGCCGTGATCGTGCCGGTGGGCTCGAAGGGTGGATTCTATCCCAAGCAGCTTCCCAAGGGCGGCTCACCCGAGGCGGTGCGCGCCGAGGCGATCGCCGCCTACACGACCTTCCTGTCGGGCCTGCTGGACCTCACCGACAACCTGGACGCCGCCGGCAAGGTGGTGCGTCCCGACGCGGTGATCGCCCACGATGGCGACGATCCCTACCTCGTGGTGGCGGCCGACAAGGGCACGGCCACCTTCTCGGACATCGCCAACGCACTGGCCGAATCCTACGGCTTCTGGCTGGGCGACGCCTTCGCCTCGGGCGGGTCGGCCGGCTACGACCACAAGGCGATGGGCATCACGGCCCGCGGCGCCTGGGAGGCGGTGAAGCGTCACTTCCGCGAGATGGGCAAGGACATCCAGTCCGAGCCCTTCACCGTCGTCGGCTGCGGCGACATGTCGGGCGACGTGTTCGGCAACGGCATGCTGCTGTCGCGCCAGATCCGCCTGCAGGCCGCCTTCGACCATCGCCACGTCTTCCTCGACCCCGACCCCGACCCGGCGGCCGGCTACGCCGAGCGCGAGCGCCTCTTCGCCCTGCCGCGGTCCTCGTGGGACGATTACGACCGGGCCAGGATCAGCGAGGGCGGCGGCGTCTTCGCCAGGTCTCTGAAATCCATTCCGCTCAGCCCCGAAGTCCGCGCCTTCCTTGGGACGCAGGCCGAGGCGCTGTCGCCCGCCGAGGTCATCAACCTGATCCTCAAGGCGCCGGCCGAGCTGCTCTATCTGGGCGGCATCGGCACCTATGTGAAGGCGCGTCACGAGACCCAGATGGACGCCGGCGACAAGGCCAACGACGCCGTGCGCGTCAACGGCGACGAGTTGCGCGTGAAGGTGGTCGGCGAGGGCGCGAACCTGGGGCTGACGCAGGCCGGCCGCATCGAGTTCGCGGAAGCGGGCGGGCGTATCAACACCGACGCGATCGACAACTCGGCGGGTGTGGATTCCTCGGACCACGAGGTGAACATCAAGATCGCCGCCGGCATGCTGGAACGTCAGGGCCAGCTCACCCGCCGCCGCCGCGACACGATCCTGAAGGCGATGACCGACGACGTGGCCGCCCATGTCCTTCGTCACAACTACGAACAGACCCTGGCGCTGTCGCTGCTGGAGATGGACACGGTCGGCGAACTCGACCCGCATGCGCGCTTCATGGCCGACCTGGAGCATGCCGGACGCCTCGACCGGGCCGTGGAAGGCCTGCCCGACGCGCCGAAGATCGCCGAGCGCCTCAAGGCGGGCCGCGGCCTGTCGCGCCCCGAGCTCGCCGTCCTGCTCGCCTACGGCAAGCTGGAGCTGAAGCGTATGATCGTCGCCAGCCGGGCGCCCGCCGACCCGTTCCTGGAACAGCGCCTGGAGGCCTATTTCCCCAAGAAGGTGCGCAAGGCCTGGGAGGCGCCGATCCGCGCCCACCGGCTCAGGCCCGACATCATCGCGACGGTGGTGGCCAACGACATGGTCAACCGCTGCGGACCCAGCTTTCCGACCCGCACCATGACGTCCGCGGGGTGCGACGTCGTCGCGCTCACCGCCGGCTACGAAGCCGCCAAGCAGGCGCTGGGCTTCGAGACGCTCTGGGCGGACGTGGAGGCGCTGGACCTGAAGATTCCGGCGGCGGGCCAGATGGCCCTTTTCCGTCGGCTGGTCTCGGGGCTGCGGGGCGCCACCTTCTGGCTCGCCCGGCGCTCGGGGCGCGAGGGGCTCGATGTGGCCGCGCTGGAGGCGCGGTACGCCCCGGGGTTCCACAGCCTGCGCGCCCTGATGCCCGATGTGCTGTCGGCGGCCGAGCGCGCCGCCGTCGACGCCCAGGTGACGGCGCTGACGGCGGCTGGCGCGCCCGAGGCCCATGCCCGGGCGGCGGCGGTGCTCGGCCCGCTGACCAACGGCGCCGACCTTGTCGACCTCGCCGAGGCTTCGAGCTGGCCGCTGCCGAACGTGGCGCGCCTCTACTACGCAACCGGCGCGGCGTTCGCCTTCGACCGGCTGCGGGCCGCGGCCGGCGGCTTCAGGGCGGGCGATATCTTCGAGCGGACGGCGCTTCGGCGCCTGATCGAGGATCTGCTGGCCGGACAGGCGCAGCTCACCCGGGCCATCATGACCTTCGCGGGGGGCGCGCAGGCGGGCGACGATCCCGAGCGGGCGGACAAGGCCGTGGCGTCTTGGGCGGCGCTGCGGTCGGATGCGGCGCTGGCGGCCGTGCGGACCATCGAGGAGGTCGAGGCCGGTGGGGGCGACTGGTCCTTCGCCAAGCTCACCATCGCGAACGCCGCGCTCCGCGAACTCGCCGCCGAAGCCGCCGGCGGCCGACGGAAGGCTGGTCAGGCGGCCCGTAACGGGTCCTGAGCCGGAGCCATCCGATCAGCTCCCCAGCCGGAAGGGGACCGTGCGGCGTTCGTGGGCGGGGACGCTGAGGCGGCGGTCCACCGGCGGGAAGGCGCGCTGGGCGCAGTCGTTGCGCTCGCAGATCCGGCAGCTCGTGCCGATGGGCGCGGCCGGTCCCTTGAGGTCCAGGCCTTCGGAATAGACCAGCTCGTGCGCGTGCTCGATCTCGCAGCCGAAGCCCAGGACGTAGCGGCGGTCGGGCGTGAGATAGTTCTCGGAGCGCTTCACCACGGCGCGCGCCACGCAGAGATAGCGGACGCCGTCGGGCATGGCGGCCACCTGCACCAGAAACCTGTCGGGCGCGGCCACGGCGTCGTGCACGTTCCACAGCGGGCAGGCGCCCCCGAAGCGCGCGAAGCGGAAGCGCGTGGCGCTGTGGCGCTTGGTGATGTTGCCGGCGTAGTCCAGGCGCACGAAGTAGAACGGGACGCCCCGGTGGCCGGGCCGCTGGAGGGTGGAGAGCCGGTGGCACACCTGCTCCAGGCTGGCCCCGAAATGGGCGGCGAGCTGCTCGACGTCGTGGCGCAGCGCCCGCGCCTGGGCGGCGAAGCGCCGGTATGGGGTGATGAGGGCTCCGGCGGCGTAGTTGCCGAGGCCCACCCGACAGACGTCGACGGCCTCGGTGCTGCGGAACCGCGCTTCCGCCAGTTCGCCTTCGATGACCGAGGACAGGTTGGCCACGGCCACCTGGTAGGCCATCTGGAACGCCCGCGTCGCCGCCGGCTGGCTGGCGTTCAGCCAGAGCTCGTGGGTGGTGGGATCGTAGCGCCGCATGACGTCGCCCAGGGGACCGTAGCGCACGCGCACCCCCAGGCGCTCGCGTAGGTACATCTCCATCAGCATGTCGGCCGGGCCCGAGGCGTCGAGGCCGATCTCCTGGGCCAGATCCTCGGCGGCGCGATCCAGGGCGTCGATGTAGTTGTCCTTGAAGTGGAAGAAGTCGCGGACCTCCTCGTAGGGGAGGAGCGAACTGGCCGCCGTCGCCTCGTCCAGGGACACGGCTTCCTCGGTCAGCTTTAGGCGTTCGGCCAGGCGGTGATTGGCGCGGTGCAGATCCAGGAACCGGCGAGCGAGCGCCGGGGCCTGCTGGGCGATCTGACGCAGCTCGCTGAGCGGGATGGGCTCCTCCCCCGTCCCGGTGTCGGCCACCGCCTCGCGCAGATCGGCGACCAGCCGCTGGCCCTCGTCGGCCTCGAACGTCGCGGCCGGCACCTCGAAGGTCTCGATCAGGCCCACCAGCACCCGGTCGGTGACCGGCCGCTGGTTGGCCTCGATCTGGGAGAGGTAGCTGACCGAAATCCCCAGCTTCTGGGCGCAGGCCTCCAGCCGCCAGCCCCGCCGCGCGCGAAGCTGGCGTACCTTCGGACCGACGAACAGCTTGTAGCGCATTTCACAATTTCACAAACTGACGGGCGAGCGGAGCCAACTCTTCGCACGAGTTCAGTTGAGATACGAAGGAAAACAAGGCTCCCTGCGATCTGCGCCTCACCGAGCGTGAGCCCTCCACCGTGTCAGCGCAAATTCGCTGTCCTGTGAGGCTTGCGTCGACGGGCGCCTGAGGAACGCTTGATCGGACACCCGAACGGACAACGCCCATGACCGTCGAGAACATCCACCATCTTCCCCGTCTCGGCATGGCCGGCGCCATGCGCCTCTATGGCCTGACCGCCCGCGCCCTGCGGTTCTATGAGGAAAAGGGCCTGGTCGAGGCCCGCCGGGACCGGCTGAACGCCCGCTACTACGATCCCGCCGCCCGTCGTCGGCTGGAGTGGATCGCCCGCCTCCGCAAGGCCGGCGTTTCCCTCCCCGACATTGAGGAGGTGCTGATGATCGAGGACGACGACGGCCGTGGCCGCGACTGCGCCGTCCGCAAGCTGGAGGCCCGGCGCGAGGCGCTGACCGCCGAGCTGGCGCGCCTGGACGAGGCGCTCGCCGAATACAAGGCCGAGCCGGCGCCCACGACGCCGCGTCGTCTCGGTCTCGGCGCCAAGGCCTGACCGACGCGACCCGGGCGCGCCGGCCGGCGCGCCCGCTCGTCGCGGCTCAGTGCCGGAACACCCGCACGCCGGTGAAGACCATCGCCAGGCCGCGTTCGTCGGCGGCGGCGATCACCTTGTCGTCGCCGATGGAGCCCCCCGGCTGGATCACCGCGGTGCAGCCGGCGTCGGCCGCCTGGATCAGCCCGTCGGGGAACGGGAAGAACGCTTCCGAGGCGCAGGCCGAGCCCTTGAGGTCCAGGCCGAAGTCGGCGGCCCGCAGCGCGGCGATGCGCGCCGAGTCCTTGCGGTTCATCTGTCCCGCGCCGACGCCCAGGGTCTGTCCCTCGCGGGCGTAGACGATGGCGTTGGACTTCACGTGCTTCGCAATCGTGAAGGCGAACAGCATGTCGCGGATTTCGGTCTCGGTCGGCGCGCGTCTGGTCACCACCTTCAGGTCGGCCGGGGTCAGCCTGGCGGTGTCTCGACCTTGCACCAGGAAGCCGCCCGCCACCGAGCGGAACGTCTCGCCGGGGGCCTGGGGGTCGGGCAGGCCGCCGGTCACCAGCAGGCGTACGTTCTTCTTCTTGCGGAACAGGGCCACGGCTTCGTCGTCGGCGTCGGGCGCGATGACCACCTCGGTGAAGATCTCCAGCGCCTTGGCCGCCGTCGCCGCGTCCAGGCGGCTGTTGAGAGCCACGATGCCGCCGAACGCGCTGGTCGGGTCGCAGGCCAGCGCCCGCTCGTACGCCTCGAGCAGCGAGCCGCCCGTGGCCACGCCGCAAGGGTTGGCGTGCTTGATGATAGCGCAGGCGGGCCCCTGGGCGGGGTCGAACTCGGCGATCAGTTCGAACGCCGCGTCGGTGTCGTTGATGTTGTTGTAGCTGAGCTCCTTGCCCTGGAGCTGCCGGGCCGTGGCGACGCCGATCCGCGGGTTCGGGAAACGGTAGAAGGCGGCCGCCTGATGCGGATTTTCGCCGTATCGCATGGTCTGGACGAGGTCGCCGGCCATCGCCTTGCGGGTGGGCGGGCCATCCGTGTCCAGCACTTGGGCGAACCAGGCCGAGATCGCCGCGTCGTAGGCCGCCGTGCGGGCGTAGGCCCTGGCCGCCAGCCGCTTGCGCAGGGCCAGCGTCGTCGCGCCGCCGTTCGCCAGTTCGGCCAGCACCTCGGCCATGTCGGCCGCCTCGGTGCAGACGGCGACATAGCCGTGGTTCTTGGCGGCCGAGCGGATCATCGCCGGCCCGCCGATGTCGATGTTCTCGACGCAGGTCTCATAGTCGCCGCCCGCGGCCACGGTGGCCTCGAACGGGTAGAGGTTGACGTAGACCAGGTCGATCGCGCCGATCCCGTGCGCCTCCATCGCCGTCCTGTGCTCGGGCGCGTCGCGCACGCCCAGCAGGCCGCCGTGGACGATGGGATGCAGGGTCTTCACCCGTCCGTCCATCATCTCGGGAAAACCGGTGAGGTCCGAGATGTCCTTCACCGGCAGCCCGGCGTCGGCGATGGCCTTCCGCGTGCCGCCGGTCGACACCAGCTCCACGCCCAGCGCGGCGAGTTGCGTCGCCGCCTCGATCAGGCCGGTCTTGTCCGAGACAGAGATCAGGGCGCGGCGGACCTGGACCTTTTCGGGGGCGGGCGGAAAGTCTGGGGCGGCGGGCACGGCATTCTCCTCAAGGGTTCAAGAGAGATGCCCAGGCGAGCGGCAGGATATGGTCGCCGCGCTCCCCGGTGGTCGCCCACCTCATTCGCCAGTCACGCGGGATGGCGCGGGCTTAGGCCTCCCCGCGGCGCCCGTCAATCGCGGCGCCTCAACCCGCCGCAGGGGCCAGCTTCCAGCGCACGCGCGCACCGGAGTCGGCGCGGCGCTGGCCGCGCAGAACCAGTTGCACGCCGGGACGTCCGGACCGCGGGTGAGGTTCCAGCGCGACGTCCAGGGCGTCGTTGCGCAAAACCCATCCGCCGCTTTCGCCGTCCAGTCTGAGCAGGACGCTGCGCCGGTCCTGGGAAACCAGGGCGTGGACGCCCTCGGCCAGGGGAAAGCGCAGGGCGTAGGGCACGAAATGGCGGCCGTCCGGCCCCTGGGCGCGCGCCGTGGGCGTGAGGCGATCCTCGCCGCGCACTTCGCCCAGCCGCAGGTCCAGATAGAGCCGGCGCTGATGCAACAGGCCGTGGCGGCGGGCCCAGCCGTGATGGGCCGCGTCCAGCCAGAGCGCGTCGGGCGCGCCGTGCCGTTCGACGTCCACCGCGAAGTCGGCGTCCGCCAGCCGTTCGCCCAGCACGCGCGCGGGCCAGCCGGCCAGGCGGCGTGCGAACCCCGCCTGGTCCACCTCCACCGTCGCTCCGTCGGCGATGTCGCGGCCGAAACCGCCGAACAGGCGGCGGCCGTTCACGAGCAGCTCGAAGCCGAGGGGCTGGGCGCAGGCGTCGGCGGCCCAGGGTCCGCCCGGCGGCGGCCCGGCGTCGAGGACGATCTGCACCCGGCGGGCGTCGAGCCTCTGGTAGCCCCCCAGTTCGCCGGGGGTCGGCCGGTCGCCGGCCTCGTCCTGGGCGCGGGCGGCGGCCACATAGGCGGGCGTGCGCCGGCGCCCGCCGTGGAAGGTCGCCAGGGTCCCGTCCGCGAGCGTGAAGAACCGGACCGCGCCGGCCAGGCGGTCGATGGCCCGCTGAACCGCGTCCGGCGCGGCCTGGCCCCGCTGGATCAGCGCCTCGTCCAGGGTCTGGAGGTCGAACAGCAGTTCCAGCGAGACGTCGGCCCGGCGCGACGCATGTTCGCCCTCGGGCGACACGGCGGCGTCCAGGGCGGGCGACAGCCTGTCCAGAGCCTTGCCCAGCAGCCGCCGGCCCGCCTTTCCGCGCAGGGCGGCGCCGGCCACGGCTGCGGCGGCGTAGCGCCGGGCCGCCGTCTTCACCGAGCCGGGGAACAGCAGGTCGCGCGCCTGCCGCGCCAGATCGGCGGCGATCTGCGCGGTCTCGGCCTCGGACGCCCGCGCCGACAGCCTCGGCGCGAAACAGGCCAGGTTGTGGACCCGGCGGGCCATCACCTCCGGGCTCCATGCGAAGCTGTTCCAGCGTCCGAACAGCCGCCGCCATTCCAGAACGAGACGGAGCGCCTCGGCGGCGCCTTCGGGCCCGGCGGCCATAAGGTGGGGCAGCCATTCGAAGCCGTGCAGGGCCCGGGCGAACGCCTGGCTGGGGCAGGGCCGGTCCCAGGGGTCGCCCCGCACGCCGACGGCGAGGGTCGCGCCTTCCATCACGAACACGCCGGTCAGGATGGCGCGGCCGATCTCGGGATCGGCCGGGCGGAAGTCGCGGGGCTGAATCGCGAAGCCCTCGGGGCGCGGCCCGGAGATCATCCACCGCCAGGGGCCGGACGCGCGCCACTCCTCGGCCAGCATCCGACCCGCGCCGACCGCGAACGCCCGGGCGAACTCGCCCCCGGGAAGGCGCGGCGATGGTCTTCCCGCCATCGCCGGCCGGTCAACCGCGAAGCGCGGCGATATTGGCGGCGTACATCTCCGCCCCGCCGCGGAAGACGGCGGTTCCGGCCACCAGCGCCGTGGCCCCGGCGGCGATGCACAGCGGCGCCGTATCGGGCGTGACGCCGCCGTCCACCTCGAGCGGGATGTCGCGCCCCTCGGCGTCGATCATCCGACGCAGGGCTTCGATCTTGCGAAGCTGCGAATGCATGAAGGTCTGCCCCCCGAAGCCCGGGTTGATGGACATGACGAGGATCAGGTCGATCTCGTCCATCATCCACTGGATCACCGAGGGATCGGTGGACGGGTTGAACACGACGCCCGCCTTGGCCCCCAGCTTGCGGATCTGCTTCAGCGTCCGGTTCAGGTGCGGCCCGGCCTCGGGGTGCACGCTGACATAGTCGGCGCCCGCGTTCACGAACGCCTCGATATACGGATCGGCCGGCGCGATCATCAGGTGGACGTCGAACGGCAGCTTCGAGTGCGGGCGCAGCGCCTTCACCACGTCGGGGCCGATGGTGATGTTGGGCACGAAATGGCCGTCCATCACGTCCACGTGGACCCAGTCGGCGCCCGCCGCCTCGATGGCGCGCACCTCCTCGCCCAGGCGCGCGAAGTCGGACGCGAGGATGGAGGGGGCGATGACGACGGAAGCAGCCATGCCTCCGCTTACCGCGATGCGGCCCCCGCTGCCAATCGGGCGTCTCGGCGGATCGTCGAGTTCACTTCAGGCCGAGCGTCGGAACCACCGCCGCGGTCTGGGCGTCGAGCCGGCTTTTGCGGAAGTTGCGGCGCACGCCGCTCTCCCGTCCGAACTCCATCAGGGCGTCGTTGCGGGCGTCGTACGTCGGCCAGGCCTCGGTTGCGCACGCCGGCGCGGAGGTCCGTGCGAAGCTGACCCAGCAGGCGTGCATCCGGTCGGCCATCGCCCGGTCCTCGGCGCTGACCACGCTCATCGGCGTGCGCCGGCCCCAGTATTCGAAGACATACGGGATCTCCGCTGCGTGTGCGGCCGTCGTCACGCGCGGGCGCATGCGCGTGGCGACATACGAGAAGTGATAGAGCCACGCCGGTTTCCCGGCCGCGGCGTTCGCCGCCACCCAGCGGGCCGGGCCGCCGAACATCCGGTCGGTGAAGATCGCGCGGGCCAGCGGTTCGTCACCGGCCGCCGCCTCCTCGGCGTAGACGGCTCGTGCGGCCGGCGGGATCAGGGCGATCTGCTGTGGCGTCACGCGCGGCCCCATGAGCGAATCCTCGCCCGAGTTCCAGCCGATGATCAGGGGCACGTCGGCGAATCCGCCGCGCGCCAGCGCCTGTGTCGGCGTGCGCTCGAGCAGCCGGCCGTCCACGAAGGGCTGATAGTCGCCGTCCAGCGTCGCCAGCGCCTCGACAGGCAGGGCGCGCAGTTCGGCAGCCGTGGCCGTCTCGTTCAGGCCGAGCGTCTTCGCCGCGGCGACGCCGGCCGCCTCGCGCGCGGCCAGGGACGACGGGGGAAACCAGCCCAGGCCCGACTGGACGATGGCCTTGTGGAAGAGGCCTCCCGCTCCTGGGGTCGCCAGGATGGCCAGCGTGCTCATTCCGCCGGCCGACTCGCCGAAGACCGTGACGTTGCCCGGATCTCCTCCGAAGGCGGCGATGTTGGCCTTCACCCATTTCAACGCCGCGATCTGATCCATGAGCCCGAAGTTGCCCGTAGGGACCGGTACGGCCTCTTTCGTCAGGGCGGGGTGCGCGAAATATCCCAGCGCGCCGAGGCGATAGTTGATCGCCACCAGAACCACGCCGTCGCGGGCGAAATTCTGGCCGTCGTAGACCCAGCCGGCGCCGGTGCGATGACCCCCGCCGTGGAGCCAGACCATGACCGGGGCGCGCTTCGCCAGCTTCGGTGCGAAGACGTTGAGCTGCAGGCAGTCCTCGGACATCGGCCCGTTGGCGCCGCCCAGGTTGGGCGATCCGTCGGCGTTCATCGGCTGGGGGCAGGAGGGGCCGGGCCGGACGGCGTCGCGCTCGCCGTCCCAGCCGGTCGCAGGTTGCGGCGGCGCCCAGCGCAGAGGCCCCACCGGCGGCGCGGCGAAGGGGATGTTGCGGAAGATCAGAGCGCGGTCGGTCGTCTCGCCGACGAGCACGCCCTGAGGCGTCCTCAACGCGACAGGCTCGGCCTGTGCGTGAAACGCGCCCGCCCACCAGACCGCGCCCGCGAGAACCGCCGCGCGCCACATCCCGCCGATGCCCATCGTCCGTCCTCCTGGCGATCCGGCGGGATTAGCGGGTCATTTCGCCCAGACGGCAACCCGCACCGTCGCCTCCGTCGACGTGACCGCCTGCGCCATAAACTCGCCGCTTCGCGAGTCGAACACTCCAGCTTGCGCGATGCGGGGGCGTCGCGCCGGGGGAACATCGCCTTGCAGAGACGCATACAGCGGCTTTCCGCCGCCTCGGCCATCTGGCTTGCGCCATGTCTGGCGTCGGGGGCGTTCGCGCAGACGCCATCGTCTTCGGCGCCCGCCCCCGCCCCCGCCCCCGCTCCGGCCCCCACCGTCGGCGAGGTGACGGTCCAGGGCGCGCCGGTCGCCGTGCGGTCGTCCATCGACCGTCAGAGCTACAGCGTGGCCAACGATCTCCAGGCGACGACGGGGGCGATCAGCGACGCCCTGCGCAACGTGCCGTCGCTGGAAGTGGACGTGAACGGCAACGTGAGCCTACGCGGCGATCCCAACGTCACCATCCTCATCGACGGCAAGCCGTCCGGCATGTTCCGGGGCGAGGGGCGCGGCCAGGCGTTGCAGAGCCTGCCGGCCAACCAGATCGAGCGGGTCGAGGTCATCACCAATCCCTCCGCCGTGTTCGACCCGAACGGCAGCGCCGGCGTCGTCAACCTCGTGACCCGAAAGACCCGGACGCCCGGCGTCGGCGGGTCGGTCCGCGGCAATCTGGGCGACGGCGGCCGCTGGAATGGCGGCGGCAGCGCGGCGTGGCGGAACGGGCCCGTGGCGATCAGCGGCGACGGCTTCCTGCGCCATGACTCCATGCGACAGTCCACGACCCAGATCCGGGAGACGCGCGATCCCGCCACCGGCGTGGTGCGGACGTCGGGCCGGGACGGCGTGAACACCGGCGCGGTGGACCTGACCATGCTGCGCGGCGCCGTGGAGTACGACCTCGACCCCACCACGCGTCTGACCGTCGAGGCGAGCCATCGCGAGATCGAGGTGGATTTCGACTATGTCGAGGCGTTCGGCGAAACGGCGGCGGGCGCGGCCACGCGCGCATTCGACCGGTCGGGGCAGGTGCGGCAGGCCCGCCCCGAAACCGAAGGCGCCGTCCGGTTCCGCAAGACCTTCGGCGAAGGCCATACGTTCGACATCGACGTGAGCCGGGAGCGCGAGGAGAACACCCTCGAGCGCCGCTTTCTGACGCGGAGCCGCATCCCGGCCGGCCCCGATCTCTTCGAGCGGTTCCGCCAGGACGGCCGCACCGACGAGACGGATGTCGACATCACGTACGAACGTCCCTTCGCCTCGGGCGCCAAGCTGAAGCTGGGCGCAAGCCTCGACGCCGAGGACAGCGTCTTCGACAACCTGGGCGAGACGGGTCCGGCCGCTGGCGCGGTCACCCTCGATCCCGGCCGCACGAACCTCTTCCGCTTCCACCAGGACGTCTATGCCGTGTTCGGGTCCTATGAGCGGCCGTTCGGCGACCTGACCGTGCTGGCGGGCCTGCGCGGCGAGACCGTGCGCATCGACGTCAACCAGGTGACCCAGGCGATCCGCGGCGGCTCCGAGGCGACGGACGTCTATCCCTCGCTCCACCTGCGGCGGCGCATCGGCGAAACGGGCAGCCTGTCGGCCAGCTACAGCCGACGCATCCAGCGGCCCCAGCCGCAGGACTACAACCCGTTCGTGGTCTACCAGGACGAACGGAACCTGCGCGCCGGCAACCCAAACCTTAGGCCGCAGGTGCTGGATTCCTTCGAAGTGGGCGCCCAGCATCGCCGGTCCGGCCGGACCCTGCTGGCCACGGCCTATTATCGTGACGGGCGCGATGCGGTGAACGACGTCACCCGCGACGTCGGCGGCGGCGTGTTGCTGACCACGCGGGAGAACGTGGGCGCGTTTCGGTCGGCCGGGCTGGAGCTGGTGGCCAACGGCCGCCTCGCGCAGGGTCTCACCTACAATGTCAGCGGAAACCTGCTCTGGAGCGAGATCGATGCGCGCGACCTGGGCTTCGGCAGCGGAAAGCGGGACACGGCGACGGCCTTCGGGCGGGCCAGCCTGAGCTGGCAGGCCTCCAGCCGCGATTTCGTCCAGCTTAGCGGCTTCCTGAACGGCAAGCGATTGACGCCGCAAGGGTATTCCCAGCCCACGGGCATGCTGAACCTGGGCTATCGGCGGAAGGTGGACGACCAGCTCTCGGCCGTGATGACGGTGCAGGACATCTTTGCGACCTTCCGCGACCGGCGGGTGATCGAGACAGCGGATCTGCGCGAGGTTCAGACCTACAGGCCCCGCCAGCGCGGCGTGTTCGTCGGCTTCACCTACACCTTCGGCGGCGGTCGCGCGCGCGATCCCGGCTTCGACTTCGGCGCGGGCGGCGGCGGGCCGCCGACCTAGGTTGGGCGCGGGCCCAGGTTTCGGCCGATCCCGCCTCAGTGGAAATCCCGGCTGCGGATCAGGCGGCCGGTCACTTTCGAACGGGCCGAGATCGGCTCGCCGTCGTCGCGCAGTTCGGCCAGCCGGTGGGAGAGGTCGGTGAACCGCTCGGCCACCAGATGGATCACGTCGCCCTCCTTCTGCACCTGGCCGTGAACGACCACGAAGCCGGCCCCCATCACCACCCCGCGGGCGGCCTCGAAGGCGTCGCGCCAGACGACGATGTTGGCCACGCCCGTCTCGTCCTCCAGGGTCATGAAGATCACGCCCTTGGCGGTCCCCGGCCGTTGCCGCACCAGGACCAGGCCGCCCACCGACAGGCGCGCCCGGTCGCGAGCGGCCCTCAGATCGGCGCAGGGCCGCGCGCCCATCGCCGCCAGGTCGCCGCGGAAGAAGTCGATGGGGTGGGCCCGCAACGACAGGCTGGTGGTGCGGTAGTCCTCGGCCACGCCCTGGGCGGCCGTCATGAACGGCAGGGGGACCTGGGCCTCCTTCACCACCTGGCGCAGCAGGAGCGGGGCCGACGTCTCGGCGTTCCATTCCCCCGCCAGGCCCTTCACCGCCCAAAGCGCCTCGCGGCGGGTGAGCCCCAGGCTGCGGAAGGCGTCGGCCTCGGCCAGCAATTCCATCGACCGCCGGCCGAAACCGCCCAGCCGGGCGAAGTCCCGCACCGTGCGCGCGCCGGCCGCCCGCGCCCTGGCCAGCGCCGCGCCGTCGGCCTCCTTCTTCAGGCCTTTCACCTGATGCAGACCCAGCCGGACCGGGCGCAGCCGTTCGCGCGGATCGTCTTTTTCTTCCAGGGTGGTCTCCCAGGCGCTGAACATCACGTCGGGCGGGCGCACCTCGACGCCATGCTCGCGCGCGTCGCGGACCAGTTGCGCCGGCTGGTAGAAGCCCATCGGCTGGCTGTTCAGGAGCGACGTCAGGAAAGCGTCGGGATGGACGCATTTCACCCAGGCCGACGCGTAGACCAGCAGCGCGAAGCTGATCGCGTGACTCTCCGGGAAGCCGTATGAGCCGAAGCCTTCGATCTGCTTGAAGCACCGCTCGGCGAAGTCGCGGTCGTAGCCGCGGCGGGTCATGCCGCCGACGAACTTCTCCTCGTAGTCCCCCACGTTTCCCAGGTTGCGGAATGTGGCCATCGACCGACGCAGGCCGTCGGCGTCGTCGTCCGAGAACTCGGCGCCCGTGATGGCGATCTTCATCGCCTGCTCCTGGAAGAGCGGCACGCCCAGGGTCTTTTTCAGGATCTTTTCCAGTTCGTCCGGCGGGTAATCCGGCCCCGGCCGCGGATAGTCGACGAGACGAGGATTCTCCCTTCGCTTCAGATAGGGGTGCACCATGTCGCCCTGGATCGGACCAGGACGAACGATCGCCACCTCGATCACCAGATCGTAGAAAATCCGGGGCTTCAGCCGCGGCAGCATCGACATCTGCGCCCGGCTCTCAACCTGGAACACGCCGATGGAGTCCGCCTTGCAGAGCATGTCGTAGACGGCGTCCTGCTCCTGCGGAACATCGGCGATCTCGACGATGCGCCGGCCGTTCGGCAGCGGTGGCAGGAGATCGAAAGCCTTCTTCAGCGCCGTCAGCATCCCGAGCGCCAGGACATCCACCTTCATCAGGCCCAGGGCGTCGATGTCGTCCTTGTCCCATTCGATGAACGTGCGGTCCGCCATCGCCGCGTTGCCGATGGGGACCGTCTCGTCCAGCCGGCGCCTGGTCAGGACATAACCGCCCACGTGCTGCGACAGGTGGCGGGGGAACTTCAGCAGCTGCTCGGCCAAGGTCGTCGCGCGGCGGATCTCGGGGGCCTCGGGATCGAGGCCGGCCTGGCGGATATGCGCGTCCGGAACCGCGTCGCCGTAGCTGCCCCAGACGGTGTTCGCCAGGGCGGCGGTGATGTCCTCGGTCAGGCCCAGCGCCTTGCCCACCTGCCGGATGGCCATGCGCGGTCGATAGTGGATCACCGTGGCGACGATGGCGGCGCGGTGGCGGCCGTAGCGCCTGTAGACGTACTGCATCACCTCCTCGCGGCGCTCGTGTTCGAAATCCACGTCGATGTCGGGCGGTTCGCCGCGGTTCTCGGAAAGGAAGCGCGAGAAGAGCAGTTCCTGGCCCGGCTTCGCCGGATCGACGGCCGTGACGCCCAGGCAGTAGCAGACGCACGAATTGGCGGCCGAGCCGCGTCCCTGGCACAGGATGCGCAGTTCCTGTCGCGCGTGCTGGACGATGTCGTGCACCGTGAGGAAGTAGTTCGGGTAGTCGAGCCGCTCGATCAGGTCGAGTTCCTGCTCGAGGATGCGGACGACATCCTGCGACGGGCCGCCGGGATAGCGCTCGGCGGCCCCGGCCCAGGTCAGGTCGCGCAGGTGCTGGATCGCCGTCTTGCCGGGGGGGACCGGTTCGTCCGGATACTCGTAGCGGAGGTCGCCCAGGTCGAACGCCACGCGGTCGGCGATCTCGGCGCTGCGCCCGACCGCGCCCGGAAACTCGGCGAAGAGGCGGACCATCTCGTCGGGCGCCTTCAGATGCCGCTCGGCGTTGGCCAGCAATCGCAGCCCCGCCTCGTGGATCGTGCAGCCCTCGCGGATGCAGGTGAGCACGTCCTGCAGCGGCCGCCGGTCGGGCGCGTGATAGAGGACGTCGTTCGTGGCCACCAACGGCAGGCCGCCCCGGTCGGCGAGGGCCGCCAGCCGGCCGATGCGGTGCAGGTCCCGCGCGCCGTAGCGCCGCGCAGCCGCCAACCAGACGTCGGGCAATTCTCCCGCCAGCCGACGAAGGTCGCCCTCGAAGGCCTGGTCGAGGTCCTCGGGCGGGATCGCGAGCACGAGCTGGCCTTCGGCATGGCCCAGGAAATCCTCCCAGTGCAGCTCGCAGCCCCCCTTCTCCGTCCGGCGCTGGCCGGCGGTGAGCAGACGGGTGAGGCGGCCGTAGGCCTCCCGGTCGGTGGGGTAGACGAGCAGGCTGGGCGTTCCGTCCACGAAGTCGAGGCGGCAGCCCGTCAGGGCGCGCACAGTCACGCCTTGATGATTGAGTTTCTGCTGCGCCCGCCATGCCCGCGCCACGCCGGCCAGGCTGTTGCGGTCGCAGATCCCGATGGCGGCCATCCCCAGCTCCGCCGCCCGGGTGACCAGCTCCCACGGATGCGACGCCCCTCGCAGGAACGAGAAGTTCGTCGCCGCCTGCAGCTCGACATAGCGGGTCATGGCGCGGCCTTCCGGCGCGCTGGGCGCCGCAGGCGTCCTGTGTCCTGGCCACGAGCCCACACGAAAGACCCGAACGGACGGGTCATCCCCAGCCTTCGCGTGAGCGGAGGCTCAGTGTCCTTTGTCCACGGATGCACACGGATCGACACGGATGATGGCCGCCGCGCCATCCGTGTGTCTCCGTGCGCATCCGTGGCTCCCTGACGTTCGAGAGGCGCCGCTTCGCGGCCTCGCAGGACTGGACGCCGGCGCACCCCGCCACGACCTGTTCGTGTTTTGCGTGGGGGTTCGTGGCCCGCGCTCCTTCCTGGAATGAGAGGAAGCCGCCCGCTCACGTCAGGTCGGTGAAGGGGTTCCAGGCGACTTCCCAGAGATTCTCCTCGGGGTCGGCGAAGTAGCCGGAATAGCCGCCCCAGAAGACGTCCTGCGGCGGCTTCACGGCAGTCGCCCCGGCGGCCAGGGCTTCGGCGAAGGTGGCGTCGACCTCGGCCTTCGAAGGCTCGTTGCGGGACAGCACCACGCCGCCGAACCCCGAGCCGTCCGGCGACACCTGGGCGTCCCGGGCCTGTTCCTCGCGTGGGAAGAGGCCGAGCCACGTTCCCTCCATCCGGAACATCACCATGTCGTCGCCCGGGGCGTAGTTGTGGGTCGGGAAGCCCAGGCCGTCGCGGTAGAAGGCGATCATGCGCGGCAGATCCCGCGCGCCGAGGGTGATCAGGCTGATCCTGGGTTTCATGAAGTCTCCTTTGGCGCTCGGGAACGTCGGGGCGGCGGGAGGGCTTGGTCATCCGAACACCCCGTGCATCCACCATTGCGGAGGGGCGCCCGCGTCGGCGTAGAGACCGGCGCGGAACAGCCAGAAGCGGGCGCCGTCCTGGTCCTCCACCCGGTAGTAGTCGCGCACGCGAACGGGCGAGACGTCCTCGATGTCGCGCAGCCACCAGTCCTCGCCGATCCGTTCCGGGCCTTCGGCGCGGCGGACGTCGTGGACGCGACCCCGCCAGCGAAAGCGACGCGGCGGGTCGTCGGGGAGAAGGGCGTAGACGCCCTCCAGAGGCTCGGGCCGACGGAACAGGCGCACGGGCCGCGGCGTCCGGGAATCCCACGGCGCGGCCGTGGTCCGGGCTCCGATCGCGGCGATCCGCGCGACCGCCTTCTCCGGGATGTGGCTTTCCATCGGGGCGGCGCGCCAGACCCGGTCGGCGCCCAGGCGGTTGACCAGGCGGTCCACGAGCGGAGTCAGCCCGTCCTCGGCCGCCGGCGTCTCGCCGGCCTCGATCCGAGTCTGGAGAGCCTGGACGGCCTCCACCTCATAGGCGCACAGGGTGATGGCCTCCACGCCGAAGCCCGGGTCCACGGTCTCCAGACGGGGCTGGAACAGCCGGGCGATCCGCGCCGCGTCGCGTCCGGCCAGCGACAGCCCGGCCTCGAGCGGCAGCGCCCGGCCGTCCACCCGGTGGAAGGCGAGGGCGAAGCGCCGTGCGCCCCGTCCCCCGGCTTCCAGGCGGCGGCACAGTTCGGCCACCACGTCCTGTGTCACCCGGGCCATGTCCTCGGGCGCCGAGACGGGCTCGAAGAAGGCCAGCCGCGCCATCCAAGGGGTCGGCGGTCGTCGGAACCTCAAGGCCTCGGGCGCTCGGCCCAGCGCCTGGTCCAGCCGCATGAGGGTGCGAGCTCCGAAACGTCGTCCCAGCGGCGCTCGGGGGATGTCCAGGAGTTGTCCCAGCCGGCTTAGGCCCAGACGTTCGATCTGGGCCGTGGCCTCGGGTTCGAGCCGCAGGGCGGCAGGCGGCAGCGGCGCCAGGAGCGCCGCCTGTTCCCCCGGCGGCGCGATGGTCCCGTCGCGGCCGTGGCGGGCCAGGGCCCAGGCCGCACCGGGCGTGTCGGCCAGCGCCAGGCGGAAGGGCAGGCCGTTCGCGAAAAGCCGGGCCCGCAGATCGGCCATCAGATCCGCTTCGCCGCCCCACAGGTGGGCGACGCCGGTCACGTCCAGGAACAGACCGTCCGGAGGATCGGCGGCGACGGCCGGGGAATAGCGGACGCACCAGTCGACCAGCGCCTCCAGGGCCGCCGCGTCGGCTTCGGGTTCGGCTGGCGCTACGATCAGGCCTGGAACCCGTGCGCGAGCGTCGGTGAGTTTCTGGCCCGGTTGCAGGCCGAGGGCCGCGGCCCGGTGATCGACGGCGGCCAGCCGCCGCGCCTGGCGAACGGTCTCCACCAGGGCGAACGGCGTCTCCGCGTCAGCCGATGGGGCTTTGGGCGACGCGGCTTCAGGCCGCGCGGCGGCCCGCCGTCGCCAGTTGGCGATCGCCCAGCGGGGCGACCAGGCGCAGAGGATGCGTGTCATCCGAGGCCTCCCTGTAAAAGCCCGGCCCGCCGCCGTAGACGCAGGCGGCCTCCAGAATCCAGGCGCCGGGCCGCCCGCCCCGGCACCGTTCCAGCGTCACGGCCAGACGCGGCGCGCCCAGGCCGACCCCCTCGGCCGGCGGCGCGGACGGGGCCGAGGCCACCCGCCAGCGCGTAGCCGCCGCCGTCCCCGGTCCCAGTCGCTTCGCCTCTCCGCCGAAGGGGCGTCGGTCGAGGACGAAGCCGGTCGATCCCCGTCGCTCGCAGGCCAGTTGCAGTCGGCGCCCGGCCGTCAGGTCGATCGTTCCGGCCTCGCCGAAGACCACCGAGACCCCGGGCGTCGCCAGGGCGTCCTCCATCACCCCCAGCACCTCGGCCTCGTCCCGCGCCCAGACCTGCACCAGGCGTGCTGCGGGAAATCCCAGCCCGGCCAGCCCCGGCGCCCACAGGTCGTCGCGCCGGAACACCCAGACCGCCTCGCCCCGCCGGGCGAGAGGCGAGGCCGCCAGGCCGGCGAAGAGGGCGGGCGCGGCCGAAAGCTCGGTCTCCATCCCGTCGGCGGCCACTTCGTGCCAGCGGCCCAGCGGCAATCCTCTCCCTCCAAGGCTTCCGCCCGGCAGGCAGGCGTCGATCGCGGGGACGCCCAGAGGGATGACGCCCGCATCCGGCCGCGCACCGCCCTCGATCCTGGCGATCCGGGCGGCCAGGTCTGCGATCCGCGGCGCGGGCCCCTGGGCCATGAAAGAAAGACTCCTGATTGTTCGTCTTTTGTTCTATTCTTCGCGCGCCCGGAGTCAAGGTCCGGAAACTGCGCTTCCGCTGTCCGGGTTTGTCGGACTAGGCTCCGCCCGAACGTCCTGGGATTGGGAGGTTCCAGATGACTCACGCGATCCAATTGCTCGTCGGGTCCCGAAAGGGCGCCTGGATCTATCGCAGCGACACGGCCCGCCGATCATGGTCGGTGGAAGGGCCGTTGTTCCTGGGCCAGATCATCAACCACTTCGTCCGCGACCCGCGTGACGGCCGCACGATGCTGATGGCCGCCTCCACCGGCCACCTCGGACCCACCATCCTGCGCTCGACCGACGGTGGCGCGACCTGGGCCGAGGCGACGCGGCCGCCGGCCTTCCCGAAAGGCGACCCCCATGGCCGTTCCGTGAATCATTCCTTCTGGCTGGAGCCGGGCCACGCGTCCGAACCGGATGTCTGGTGGGCCGGCGTCTCGCCCCCCGCGCTGTTCCGAAGCGGCGACGGCGGCGACACCTGGGAGAGCGTCGAGGGCCTGAACCTGCACCCTCGGGCGATGGACTGGTTCCCGCCCGAGGGCGGCACGCCGGACGGCGCCATCCTGAACCAGGTGGTGATCGACCCTCGAGACGCCCGGCACATGTACCTGGCCACCTGTTCGGCCGGGGTGCTCGAAACCCATGATCAGGGCGCTACATGGCGACCCCTGAACCAGAACGTCCGCTGCGACTTCCTGCCCGACCCGTATCCGGAATTCGGCCAGGACAGCCACTATATCGCCCTGGCGCCGTCGGACCCTGATCGGATCTGGCAGCAGAACCACTGCGGGATCTATCGCCTGGACCGTCCCGCCGAACGATGGGAGCGGATCGGCGAGGCCATGCCGGCCGACATCGGCGATATCGGCTTCACCGTCGTACCCCACCCCCGCGACCGCGACACCGCCTGGGTCTGGCCCATGGACGGAACCGAGGTGTGGCCCCGCGTCAGCCCCGGCGGTCGGCCCGCCGCCTACCGCACCCGTGATGGCGGCGCCACGTGGGAACGGCAGGACCGCGGCTTCCCGGCCGAGCAGGGATGGTTCACCGTCAAGCGCCAGGCGTTCTGTGGCGACGCCTGTGCGCCGGCCGGCCTCTACATCGGCACGACCGGCGGCGAGATCTGGATGAGCGACGACGAAGGCGGGACCTGGCGCCAGGTCGCCGCCCACCTCCCCGAAATCTATTCCGTCGTGGCGGTCCCGCTCCGGCCATGATCGCGGTTTCGATCCCCTCGCAGCTCATCGCCTATACCGACGGCGCCACGCGGGTGATGGCCGAGGGGGCGACGGTGGCGGCGGTGCTCGACGACCTGGACCTCCGGTTTCCCGGCCTGAAGTTCCGCGTGGTGGACGAACAGGATCGCATCCGTCGCCACATGCGGATCTTCGTGGGTCCGGACGAAGCCCGAACCGTCGCCGCCCCCGTCGGGGGCGGCGACCAGGTCCTGATCTTCGGGGCGCTGAGCGGCGGCTAGAAGCGCAGGACGCGCGCTTCCTTCACGTGCGGCAGCGCCTGGATCTTCTCAAGCAGATCGGCCGACGGCTCCTGGTCGACGCCCACGAGGGCGATGGCGTCGTCGTTCGCGTCGATCCGGCCGAGGTTGAAGGTGGCGATGTTCACGCCCGCCTCGCCCAGAAGGCCGCCCAGGGCGCCGATGAAGCCGGGCTTGTCCAGGTTGTTGACGTACAGCATGCGCGGCAGGAACGGCGCGTCCAGCTCCATGCCCTTCACCTCGACGATCCGCGGGGCCCCGGCCATGACCGAACCGGCGAACGAACGCCGGCCCTTCTCGGTGGTCACGGTGATCCGCATCAGGCTGTCGTAGATCGGCGACTCCTCCTGGCGGCTTTCCGAGACGGTCACGCCGCGTTCCTTGGCCACCGCCGGCGCCGAGACCATGTTGATCTCGGCCAGCATGGGCCGCATCACGCCGGCCAGGGCGGCGGCGCTCATGGGCTTGGTGTTCAGCTTGGAGATCTCGCCCTCGAAGGCGATGTCCACGGCCTTGATGCCGTAGTCCAGCATCTGGCCGGCCAGGGCGCCCAGCTTCTCGGCCAGGGCCACGAAAGGCTTCAGGCGCGGGGCCTCCTCGGCCGTGACCGAGGGGCTGTTCAGGGCGTTGGTCACCGCGCCGGTCAGCAGGTAGTCGCTGATCTGCTCGGCCACCTGCAGGGCGACGTTCTCCTGCGCCTCGTTGGTGGATGCGCCAAGGTGCGGGGTGGCCACGAAGTTGGGCGCGCCGAACAGCACGTTCTCCTTCGCGGGCTCCTTCACGAACACGTCGAAGGCGGCGCCGCCGACCTGCCCGCTCTCCAGGGCCGCGCGGAGGGCGTCCTCGTCCACCAGGCCGCCGCGGGCGCAGTTGATGATCATCACGCCCTTCTTGGCCTTGGCCAGGTTCTCGGCCGACAGGATATTGCGGGTCTTGTCGGTGAGCGGGGTGTGCAGGGTGATGAAGTCGGCCCGCGCCAGCAGGTCGTCCAGCTCGACCTTCTCGACCCCCATCTCGACGGCCCGTTCCTCGGACAGGAAGGGGTCGTAGGCGACGACCTTCATCTTCAGGCCCAGGGCGCGGTCGGCGACGATCCCGCCGATGTTGCCGGCGCCGATCAGGCCCAGCGTCTTGGCGTACAGCTCGACGCCCATGAACCGGCTCTTCTCCCATTTTCCGGCCTGGGTGGAGACGTCGGCGGCGGGGAGCTGGCGGGCCAGGGCGAACATCATCGCGATGGCGTGCTCGGCCGTGGTGATCGAGTTGCCGAAGGGCGTGTTCATCACCACCACCCCGGCGGCGGTGGCGGCGGGGATGTCGATGTTGTCGACGCCGATCCCGGCGCGGCCGATGACCTTGAGATTCTTCGCGGCGGCGATGACGTCCTTGTTGGGCTTGGTGTCCGAGCGGACGACCAGTCCGTCGTAGTCGCCGATGACGGCGATCAGCTCGTCCTTCGAGAGGCCGGTCTTGATGTCGGTGTCGACGCCGCGCTGGCGGAAGATGTCGACGGCGGCGGGGCTGAGGCTGTCAGCGATGAGAACGCGGGGCATGTCGGGCTCCATCTCCCCTCTCTCTCAGAGGCGGGGGCGAGGTGTGTGTGTGTTGGCGCGGGTGACAGTGGGCGTTTTTTCACCCTCCGTCGGTCCTTCCCGCAGAGGGGAAGGACGCACGGCGGTTCAGGCGGTGGCGAGGTCGGCGGCGACGGACGCGAAGGCCCAGTCGAGCCAGGGCGTCAGCGCATCGACGTCGGACGTCTCCACCGTGGCGCCGCACCAGATCCGCAGGCCGGGAGGGGCGTCGCGATAGCCGCCGATGTCGAGGGCCACGCCCTCCTTCTCCAGCACCGAGGCCAGCTTCTTGGCGAAGTCGGCCTGGGCGTCGGCGGGCAGGCCGGTGACGCGCGGATCGACCACCTTCAGGCAGACCGAGGTGTTCGAGCGCGCGGCCGGGTCTTCGGCCAGGAACTCGACCCACGGGGTCTTCGCGACCCAGTCGGCGAGGATGGCCAGGTTGGCGTCGGCGCGCCGGCGCATCTCGGCCAGACCGCCGATGTTCTCGGCCCATTTCAGGGCGTCGATGGCGTCTTCCACGCAGAGCATGGAGGGCGTGTTGATCGTGGCGCCCTCGAAGATCTCGAGGTTCACTTTGCCGCCCCCGCCTTCCTTGTTGGGCTTGGTCATGCGGAACAGCTTGGGCATCGGCCAGGCGGGGGTGTGGCTTTCCAGGCGGGCCACGGCGCGGGGGCCGAGGATCAGGACGCCGTGCGCGGCCTCGCCGCCCAGCGCCTTCTGCCAGGAGAAGGTGACCACATCGAGCTTGGCCCAGTCGAGATCCTGGGCGAACGCCGCCGAGGTGGCGTCGCAGATGGTGATCCCCTCGCGGTCGGCGGAGATGAAGTCGGCGTTCGGCACGCGCACGCCCGAGGTCGTGCCGTTCCAGGTGAAGACCAGGTCGGCGTCCTTGCGAACCTTGCTCAGGTCGGGAAGCTGGCCATAGGGCGCGTCCAGGACCTCGGCCGCGATCTTGAGCTGCTTGGTCACGTCGGTGACCCAGTCCTTGCCGAAGCTCTCGAAGGCCAGGAGCTGGACCGGCTTCGGCCCCAGCATGGACCACAGCGCCATCTCGACCGCGCCGGTGTCCGAGCCGGCGACGATACCGATCAGGAAATCGTCCGGCACCTGCAGCACCGCGCGGGTGCGATCGATGGCGTCCTTCAGTCGCGCCTTGCCCAGCTTGGAGCGATGCGAGCGGCCCAGGACGGCGTTGCTGAGATTTTCGGGGGTCCATCCGGGGCGCTTCGCGCACGGGCCGGAAGAAAATTCGGGACGAGCCGGGCGAAGCGCCGGCTTCGGCGTGGTGGTCATTGCGATGTCTCCCATCCTTGCAGATGGGCAGCGCCCCGTTGGGGGGGCGTGGCCCGCGCGCCAAAAGCTCTCGTTTGATCTCGAGCGCAAGCAAAAGTTTTCCGGAATGCACGTCCACGCCGTCGCGGAAGCCGGTTTCCGCGGAAGCGGCCATGGCGGCGCCTGCGGCGATATGATCCAACCGGGGCCTGGGGGACGGAACCATGCGGGGAAGCGCGTTCGACTGGCTGGTGCTGGCCGCACTGGTGGTCATCTGGGGTTCGGGCTTCGCCGCCCTGAAGGTCGCCACGGCGCACATCGATCCGGCCTGGAACACGGTGGGCCGCATCGCCATCGCATCCGCCACCCTGGCCGTGGTGCTCGTCCTCCAGCGCCAGAGCCTGCCGTCGCTGCGGCATCCCGCGTGGCGCGCCTATGCTCTCATCGGCTTCTTCGGAATGGCCTTTCCCTTCGTGCTGTTCGCCTACGCGTCGCAGCAGCTGCCTTCGGCCGTCGTGGCGATCTGCAACGGCGCCTCGCCCATCTTCACCGCCCTGCTGGCGCATCTCTTCGTGGCGGGGGACCGGCTGAGCTGGCGCAAGGCCTTCGGCGTCGGCCTGGGGTTCGCGGGGCTGGTGACGCTGGTGGCGCCGCGGCTGGTCGGGGGCGTGACCGTGGAGGCGGCGGCGGTCGTCGCAGCGCTGTCCGGGGCGGCGCTCTACGCCGTGGCCAACATCGCGACCCGCCGCGCGCCCGAGGTGTCCTCGACGGCGGGGGCCCTGATGATGTGCCTGTGGGCGCTGGTCTTCGCCCTGACGGCGGCGCCCCTTCTCGATCCGATCCCCGACACATGGCCGCCCTGGCCCGCCGTGCTGGCGGTCGCCGCCCTGGGTGTCTTTTCCACCGGCCTCGCGACGGTGGGCTACGTCTTCCTGATCCAGCGGCGGGGGCCGCTCTTCATGTCGATGTCCATCTACCTGGCCCCTTGCCTGGCCACCGCGCTCGGCATGGCGGCGCTGGGCGAACGGCCCGGCTGGCCGGCCTTCGCCGCGCTCGCCCTGATCCTGGCGGGCGTGGGCGTCGTCACCTGGACGACGCGCTCTGCGCCGTCGTGACTATCGGCCCGCCGCCGCCATGGGGGCCGCGGCCTTGGCCGCCGCCGCTTGGGCCGTTCGCGCCTCCTGGATGACGTAGGCGCGGATGTCCTCGGCGCCCTTGGCGTCGAAGAAGCGGGAGAAGCCGGCCATGCCGCGACTGGCGCTGGCGCCGTCGATCACCACGCCCTTCCAGTTGTCGGCGGTCAGCAGCATGGGCGAGGCCTTGAGGTCCGGCAGCCACGATCCCGACGCGTTCGGTCCGTGACACACCTGGCAGTTCTGGTGGTAGAGCGCGAAGCCGTTCTTCACGTCGCCGGTGGAGGCGACCTGCGTCAGGTCGATGGCGGGCGCGGCGGGTTGAGGGAACTCGGGCGCCTTGGCCGTTCCGCCCAGCTTGTACACCAGCAGCCGCCCCGGCAGGCGCGGTCGCGCAGGCATCAGGCCGGGCGCAGAGATCTGACCGCCGCCGCCGGCGCCCACCATGATCGCCACATACTGCTCGCCGCCCAGCTCATAGGTCATCGGCGCGGCGATGACGCCGTTGCCGGTCTTCGCCGTCCAGAGCGGGGCGCCCTTGGCGGCGTCATAGGCGGTGAACTCGCCCTGGGCGTTGCCCTGGAACACCAGGCCGCCGCCCGTCGACAGGACGCCCGCGTTCCAGAAGTGCGGATGCTCCACCCGCCAGACCTCTCTCTGGGCCACCGGGTCCCAGGCGACCAGCGTGCCCTTGATCGCCGCCATCATCGCCTTGATCTGCGCCTGGTCGGTGGGCAGGGAATTGGCCAGGAAGTCGGTGCCCGTGTTCCAGGCGCCCGCCCGGACGGCGAAGCCCTTCTCGTCGGTATAGGGGAACGGCGTGGCTTGCGTCGGAATGTAGACGAGGCCGGTCTTGGGGCTGAACGCCATCGGCTGCCAGTTGTGGCCGCCCAGCGGTCCCGGCAGGGCCAGAACCGGGTTCTTCTCATAGCGCGCCCCGGGGGTCTCCACGGGCCGGCCGGTAGCCAGATCGACGTGGGTGGCCCAGGTGATCGGCACGTAGTTCTTGGCCGAGATCAGCTTCCCGGTGGCGCGGTCCAGCACGTAGAAGAAACCGTTCTTCGGCGCCTGCATCAGCACCTTGCGTGGCTGGCCGTCGATGTTCAGTTCGGCCAGCATGATGTGCTGGGTGGCGGTGTAGTCCCAGCTCTCGCCGGGCGTCGTCTGATAGTGCCAGACGTACTCGCCGGTGTCGGGTTTCAACGCCAGGATCGACGACAGGAAGAGGTTGTCGCCCTTCCCGCCCGACCGCTTCATGTGGTTCCAGGGCGTCCCGTTGCCGATCCCGAAGTACATGATGTCCAGCTCGGGGTCGTAGGCCATGGAATCCCACACGGTGCCGCCGCCGCCGGTCTCCTTCCAGGCGCCGTCGCTCCAGGTGGCCGCGGCTTTCTCGGCCATCACCTTGTCCGAGGCCGCGCCGTCGGGCGCGCCGGTAGGGTTTGGCGTGGTGAAGAAGCGCCAGGCCAGCTTTCCCGTAGCCGCGTCATAGGCCGAGATGTAGCCGCGCACGCCGTACTCGGCGCCGCCGTTGCCGATCAGAACCTTGTCCTTCACCACCCGCGGCGCGCCGGTGATGGTGTACGGCTTGGACGTGTCGGTGGTCTGGACCTCCCAGTCCACCGCGCCGGTCTTGGCGTTCAGCGCCACCAGCCTCCCGTCGATCGTGCCGACGTAGACGCGGCCCTTCCAGACCGCGACGCCGCGGTTCACCACGTCGCAGCATGCGTCGAAGCCCTTGGCGCCCTCGACCCGCGGATCGTAGGCCCACAGGCGCTCGCCGGTCTTGGCGTCGAAGGCGAACACCTTGGACCAGGCCGTGGAGGTGTAGAGCACGCCGTCGATCACCAGGGGCGTCGCCTCCTGGCCGCGGTCGGTGTCGAACTCGGCGTACCACGCCAGGCCCAGGTCCTTGACGTTGGACGCGTTGACCTTGTCGAGCGGGCTGAAGCGCTGCTCGGAATAATCCTTGCCGTAGGACAGCCACTCGGCGTTGGCGGCGGCGGCCAGAAGGCGCTCGCTGTCGACATGTCCGGCCGGCTTCTGGCAGGCCGCGAGACTCGCGGCGGCGACCAGCGCCAGGCCCAGGCGGATACCCAGAGGGGCGACACCCCGACGGACGATCTTCATGCAGCCCTCCCCAGCAGCCGATTTCGTTCGGGCGATCGGCGTTCCGGCACGCACTATGCCCCGCGCGCCGGCCCCCGCAAGCCTGTCGCGGCGGAACGCAGGCGGCGGGCGCCGCCTCAGATGACGGCGCCGGCGGTCAGGCGGGGCTGGCCCGGCGTCGGCCGCAGGCGAGCGTAGGCCTGGGCGAGCCTGCGTGCGGCCTCGGCGAGATCCTTCGGCGGCAGCGTATAGGGCAGGCGCACGAAGCGCTCGAAGGCGCCGTCGACCCCGAAGCGCGGCCCGGCGGCCAGCCGTACGCCGAAGCGCTCCGACGTCGCGGCCAGCGCGTTGGAGACAGGGGCGGGCAGTTCGGCCCAAAGGGACAGGCCACCCGCCGGGCGGGTGACGCGCCAGTCGGGCAGATGGGTGCGCACGGCGGCCAGCAAGGCGTCGCGCCGTTCGGCCAGCATCGTGCGGCGGGCGGTCAGCGCCGGTTCGTCGTCGGCCAGCAGGCGGGCGGCGGCGAGCTGCTCCAGGATCGGGGTCCCGAGGTCCAGCGACACGCGGCGCGCAGCCAGAGCCTGGATGGTCGCGGCGTCGGCGCGGATCCAGCCCAGGCGCAGGCCGCCCCAGAAGCTCTTGCCCATCGATCCCAGGCGCACCAGGCCCTCGGGCTCCTCGAAACCGTAGGGCTGCACGGGCCCGTCCAGGGCGAGGTCGATCAGGGTTTCGTCGAAGACGGCGACGGTGCGCGAGGCCGCCGCCGCCGCCGCGATGGCGGCGCGCGTATCGAGGCCCATCCACTGGCCGGTGGGGTTATGGAAATCGGGGATGAAATAGGCCAGCCGCGGCCCCGCCTGGCGGAGGGCGGCGGCGACGCCGTCCACATCCCAGCCCTGGCCGGGCAGGCCCACCGGGACCGGGCGGCAGGAACTGCGCTGGATGGCGTCGATGGCGTGCGGATAGGTGGGATGGTCGATCACCACCCGGTCGCCCGGCCCGCAGGTCAGCCGCAGCATCAGGGCCAGGGCGTGCTGCGCCCCGCTCGTGACCATGATCTGGTCGGGATGCGTCGGCAGGCCGCGGCGGCCGTAGCGCGCGGCGATGGCGGCGCGCAGCACGGGCAGCCCCAGCGGCAGGTAGCCGTGGTTCGACAGGTGCGCCGGAAAATCGCCCAACGCCGCGGCGAACGCCTGGGGCACCACCTCGGAGGCCGGCGGCGCGGCGGCGCCCAGGTCCAGCAGCCCCTCGGTCGAAGGACCCAGCATCAAGGGGCTCGAGCCGCGATCGCCTGGGCCGGCGGGCAGGCGCGTCCGTGCGCCGGCGCCCTGGCGGCGTTCGAGGAAGCCGTCGTCCCGCAAGCGGGCGAGCGCGGCGGTCACGGTGGTGCGGCTGATCTCCAGGGTCGCGGCCAGTTCGCGTTCGCCCGGCAGCACCACGTCCAGCGGCAGGCGGCCGTCGAGGATCAGCAGCCGCAGGCTGTCGGCGAGCTGGCGATAGGCCGACCCACGCTCGGCGCGCCACGCGCCGAGCAGGCGGCTGAGGGAGGCGGGACCGATCCGGCGCGGGCTCATGGCGCCACATGGCGCCAAAGTGGACCGGAATCCAGGGGCCACTTTTCGGGCGGCGGCCTTGGCATACCTGCACAGGAGCGCCGGGGTGGGGGCCGACTTGGAAACCACGCCCGTTAACGCCTGACTCAGGGTTGCGAAACGCCGCCTTTACCCTTGCCCTGTACCAAAGGGGGACAAGAACGAGGCCTCGCCCAGAACAGGCGAGAGCCCAATCGGTGGGTGTTTTCATATGGCCAAAACGGTCCTGGTCGTCGACGACGACCCGACGCAGCGCCGCCTGATCCAGGCGGTTCTCGAACGGGAAGGGTTCGCGGTCGCTCACGCCCAGAGCGGCGACGAGGCGATCCAGCATCTCAACGCCGGAGCCGGCGTGGACGTCATCCTTCTCGACCTCGTCATGCCCGGCATTCCCGGCCAGGACGCTCTGGTCGAGATGCGCGCGCGCGGCTTCAACCAGCCGGTCATCGTGCTGACCGCCACGGGCGGGATCGACACGGTCGTGCAGGCGATGCAGGCCGGCGCCTGCGATTTCTTCGTGAAGCCCGCCAGTCCCGAACGCATCATCGTCTCGATCCGGAACGCGCTCTCGATGGGCTCGCTCCAGCGCGAGGTGGACCGGCTCAAGAAGCATGCGAACGGCCGCACCACCTTCGACGACCTGATCGGCGCCTCGCCGGCCATGCTGATGGTCAAGCGTCTGGGCGAGCGCGCGGCGAAGTCCTCGATCCCGATCCTGATCACCGGCGAGAGCGGTGTCGGCAAGGAGGTGATCGCGCGCGCCGTCCACGGCTCGTCCGACCGGGCCGGCAAGCCCTTCGTGGCGGTCAACTGCGGCGCCATCCCCGAAAACCTGGTCGAGAGCATCCTGTTCGGCCACGAGAAGGGCAGCTTCACCGGCGCCACAGACAAGCATCTGGGCAAGTTCCAGGAGGCCAATGGCGGCACCCTGTTCCTGGACGAGGTGGGCGAACTGCCGCTGGACATCCAGGTCAAGCTTCTGCGCGCGCTGCAGGAGAGCGAGATCGACCCGATCGGCGCCAAGCGTTCGATCAAGGTGGACGTGCGCATCGTCTCGGCCACCAACCGCGACCTTTCCCAGGCCGTGGCCGAAGGCCGGTTCCGCGAGGACCTCTACTACCGCCTGAACGTGTTCCCGATCGAAGCGCCGGCGCTGCGCGAGCGCAAGGACGACATCCCCGCCCTGCTGGACGCCTTCGTCCGTCGCTTCAACGTGGAGGAGGGCAAATCGGTGGTGGGCGCCGCGCCGGAGACCCTGGCGTGCCTCTCGGCCTACGACTGGCCGGGCAACGTGCGCCAGCTTGAAAACGCGGTCTATCGCGCGATCGTCCTGTCCGACGCGCCCTATCTTCAGCCCTACGACTTCCCGGCGATCTCGGGTGTCGCGGCTCCGCCACCCGAGTTCGAGACGCCGGTAGCTCCCGCAGCGTCCACGCCGGCCCTGCCGACGCCATCGACGGACGGCGGAGTCCCGGCTGCGGACCAGCCTGTGCGGATCCTGGACGGGCGGGGCCATCTGCGGACTCTGGAAGAGATCGAGCGCGACCTCATCCAGCTCGCCATCGAGGTCTACGCCGGCCATATGAGCGAAGTGGCCCGACGTCTCGGCATTGGCCGCTCCACCCTGTACCGCAAGGTCCGCGAGCAAGGCCTGGAGGGCCTGGTCAAGGGCGCCGGCGAGGCGGACGCCGACGCCGCCTGAGTCGGCGGGCGGCTCACTTTGTGGCCGTTCGTGCCTTTCGTGACTGCCCGACCTTCTACGCCCGTCGGGGGGTGATGCGTACGACGACGCCGTCGGGCGTTCCGACGCCGCGCGGGCAGGCGGTGGGACGGTACGTCAGGTCGTAGCAGATCCCCACTTCCTTCAACCGGTTGCCGGCGGCGACGCGGACCTGGAGCGCGGCGCGTGGAATGCCGGGGTTGGCGGCGACGAAGGCCTCGCGGATCTGGCCCGCGGTCATTGTGGGGGCCGCGAGGCGCGGAGGCCGCAGTTCGGACCAGAGGGCGGCGGTCCGGTCGAAATAGGCCTCGGCGCTGCGCCAGCCGCAGGCGCCGTGCGCGGCCCACTGATGCTGCATCAGCGTCGGCGAGGGCGTCATGCAAAGCCGGCGGCGAACGGTGGCGGCGTCCAGCGGCGGCGCGGGCGCGCAGAAGCGCGGATTGGGCCCACGGCTGGCGCTGGGCCACAGGCCGTGGACGATGAACCCGAAGCTGTTGTCCTGGCACTGGAGGCGGTCGGACCGTCCCCGGCACCATTCCGGGGACCAGCTCAGGGCGAGCTGATAGTGATCTGTTCGCGTACGCGAAACCTCGTGGGCGGGCGTGGGCCGGGCCGGCGCCGGCTCCACCCGCGCGGGGAGGCGACAGGTCTGGTCCGTCGTGGCGGCGTCCGCCGCGGCCGACATCGCGAGCGCCATCGGTGCGACGAGGAGAATCCTCAGGGTCATGCCCCGAAAGAAGGCCGGGATCGCAGGGCCTGACAATAGGGCGCGACGATTGTCAGGGGATGACGATGACGCCCCGACGACCCGAGGTGACGCTTCCCTGGCCCGGTCCGGCCTGGGCGACATGAAGGAGGTCGGCGTCGCGGTCGGCCTGGCGGCGGCGTTTCATCCGCGCCAGGGCGTTGCGGGCTTCCGTCTGCGCCTCGGCGGTGGCCCTGGGATTGCCGGCGGCCAGTTCCAGCCAGGTCATGGCTTCGGCGAGATTCTTCGGGGCGCCGTCACCCTCGGCGTAGGCCCGTGCGAGCCGGATCTGTGCGTCGGGATCGTCCCCCAGTGCGCGGACCCGAAGCACCGCCAACAGCGGCGATGCGGAGGCGTCCACGGCCGGCTCCGCCGCGACGTCGACCTCCGGGGCGCGGGCTGTGCGGCGAAGCCCTTCGGTCACGACGGGAAAGCCGGGGGTCACGTCGGCGCGATGCGATCGGGACGGGGTGTGTCGGGCCTGGAGGATCGGCGGCCATCCGACCGGACCGGTCGCGCGCAGATCGAAGGACCAGGGTTCCAGATGGAGATGCGCCCCCTGGGTCCCGTGGGCGCCCTTGGGCTGGTAACGGGCGAAGGGCGCGCCGGCGCGCCGCAGGCGTTCCGCCGCCTCATGCGGGCTGAGGCCGGCCACCACCAGATCATAGGCGCCCGGCGCGGCCGGGGTGCCCAGGGAATGGCGCGACACGCCGCCCGGGCGAACGGTGGCGGCGCCCTGGGCTCGGAGCTGATCTTCGCGTTCGGGGGTGCGATAGCCGCCGGTCATCCGCCACGCGCCCGGGCCGAACACCTCGTCCATGATCGCGGCGAAGCGGGCGTGCGCACCGCCGCTCTGCGCCGCGGCGGGACCCGCCAGAAGGCACAGCGCCAGCGCCGCCATCAGGGTGTTCCGGACCGTCAAGGCCTCTCCACACGCCACCATCCGCGCCAGCTTAGCGCGCGGGCGCCGAAGACTTGGTGAAAGAGGCCGGTTAACGCGCGTTCAGGTCTTCGGCGGGCGCCGCCGGGCGGGGCGGCCCGGCGCAGCGACGCCCTTGGCCTTGGCGGTGATCTCCTTGAGTTTGCGGGCCTGCATCAGCGAGAGCGCCTGGCCGGGCGCGCCCTTCTCGGGATCGCCGAAGGCGCGGCCGTAGGTCTTCACCCGCTCGCCCACGTCGGTGAGGAACTCGCCCTCCCAGTCGGAGAGTTCGACGCCGGCCTTGTCGGCGGCGCGGCGGGCGCGTTTCAGGGCGTTGAGGGCGGCGCGCCGGGTCGCCGCCTTCCGGGCCTCGAGGGGCGAAGCGGGAGGCTTCTTCCTCAAATCTCTCCGATCGCCGAGAGATAGAGGTCGAGGATCGCCTCCTCTTCCTGGCGCTTGGCGCGGTCCTGCTTGCGGATGCGGATGACCTTGCGAAGGACCTTGACGTCGAAGCCGTTGCCCTTGGCCTCGGCGAAGACCTCCTTGATCTGCTCGGCGATCTCGGCCTTTTCCTGTTCGAGCCGCTCCACGCGCTCGATGATGCTCTTGAGCTGTCCCTGGGCGGTCGCGTTCAGGACGTCGGAGTGGGCGGTCGCGTCATCGGCCATGGCCAAGCCTTTAAACTGGATGTGAGGGGTCGGAAAGGCGCGGAACCTAGTGATCCCGGCCCAAGCTGTCACGCACCTCTGAACCTTGGCCGGGGCCGTTCGTTTGAGACTTTGAAGCCGGAGGAACGATGGCTGAGGACAAGACGGGCAAGCCCACCGAGGCCGACGCCCTGGCCGCGGTGCGCACGCTGATCGAATGGGCGGGCGACGACCCGGATCGCGAGGGCTTGCTCGACACGCCGCGTCGTGTGGTGAAGGCCTATGGCGAACTCTTCGCCGGCTATGGAACCGATCCTCGCGCTTACCTGGAGCGCACCTTCGAGGAGGTGGGCGGATACGACGAGCTGGTGCTGCTCAAGGACATTCGCGTGGTGAGCTTCTGCGAGCACCACATGCTACCGTTCCTGGGACGCGCGCACGTGGGCTACCTGCCGAACGATCGTGTGGTGGGAATCTCGAAGCTGGCCCGCGTGGTCCACGGCTTCGCGCGGCGACTGCAGATCCAGGAAAAGCTGACCGCCGAGATCGCCGAGGCGATCCAGGAGGTGCTCAAGCCCAAGGGCGTCGGTGTCGTCATCGTCTCCGAGCACAGTTGCATGACCATGCGTGGCGTGAACACGCCAGGTTCGAAACTCACCACGAGCACTCTGCTGGGCGACGTCCGCGACGATCCCCGCACACGCCAGGAGTTCTTCGACCTGGTGCGCAACGGCGACTGACCCAAGACGAGAAACCCCCCGCCGGGCTCTGGCGGGGGGTCCTGGAAGCGTCGGCCGGGGAGAGAAGCCGGCCGACGGGCACACTCGGAATGCTTACGCGAAGGTCGCGCCCACCATGCGGCGACGCTGACGCAGCACCGCGCCGGCGGCGCCGAAGCCCATGATCATCATGGCCCAGGTGGCCGGTTCCGGCACAGCGGCCACGGCGGCGTTGTCGACTTCGAACGAATTGGCGCCCGAACTCAGGATGACCTGCTTCACCACGGCGCCGCCGAAGCTGAAGTTGACCCGGGCGCCCCAGTTCCAGTCCTGGCTGGAGTCGCCGCCGAACAGGTTGGCGCCGGAGACGGTTTCGTCGAACCCGTCGCCGATGAAGCGGATCGAGTTGTAGGTGTCGGGCGAGCCCATGTAGAGGCTGAAGGCCTTGAAGCCCGAGGCCGAGGTGAAGGTCGCCGTGGCGGCGCCGGGGACCGTCAGATAGTTGGTCGAGTTGTTCGGCAGAGTGCCGGAATAGCCGGCGTCGCCCTCGCCCACGCCCACAGTCGCACCGTTGAGTTGCAGGGTGTAGCCCGCCAGCAGCACGGCCTCGGGGTTGCCCGGGTCGTTGAAGTCGGCCAGCAGCACCTGGCCGGTCGGCAGCAGGTCGGGGTCGAAATAGCTGGTCACGTTCACCGAGACCGCGGCGGACGCCGTGCCGGCGATGGCCGAAACGGCGACGGCGGCGAGCAGGAGATTGCGGATCTTCATTTTTTCAGGTCCGTGTCATTGAGCCGGCCCCCCAGCGGAGCCCGTTCCGGTTTGAGACAATACGCGTGCACTTCGGCCGCCACGCTGCACGGGCCGTGCCAGATGGCGTTGTTACGGTGAAGTCGTGGGGGCGGATGCGCGAGCCGCCAGAGTTCATCGTCGGGCGCCGGGTTGGAGTGGGCCGGGTCGGGGCGGAACGCGGGTGACGATCCGCCGCTTGCCCCCCGCGGATGGATGGGTTAGTTCCGCCGCTCGCTCAGCCGGCGCGGTGACCCCGCGCCGCGCAGCCCGTCGGAGAGGTGGCTGAGTGGTTGAAAGCACCGCACTCGAAATGCGGCATACTCGCAAGGGTATCGAGGGTTCGAATCCCTCCCTCTCCGCCACGATTCCAAGGTTGGCTCTTCCTGGCTGATGGCCCGACCAGCCCGGCTGGGAGATGCTTGGCCTGCGAGAGGGGCGTCGCCAGCCTGTCACGCCCTATGTCCGTGCGGCGGAAGCGAGCCGGCCGCCGCTGAGGAGCTTCGCCGCGCGCGGCGCTGCGGCCTGGAGGCCGGCGCCCAGGAGCCGTGTCGCCGCCAGGACGAGCAGTGGCTGAAGCAACAGGAACGCAGGATAGAGGGGCGATCCCAGCGGCCCGGTCAGCGCCCCGATCGCCGGTCCCGTCAGCCACATCAGGATCAGGTGGGAGCAGAACATCAGGAAAGCGTAGGGTTCGAGGCGCAGAAGGGTGTCGGCGGCCCGGCTGGTCGCGAGGCGCCAGGCGAGTGACCAGAAGAACAGCGCGGTCGTGAATCGCGTCGCCAGATCGACGGCGGCCAGCAACGCGGGGTGATCGACACCGGCGTCGATCCCGGACGTCTTCAGCCAGACCTGGAGACCGGCGAGGACGACATAGGCGATCGTCACCCGGCGCAGGGGCGTGGTCGCCAGAGGAATCGCGAAGCCGTGCCGGCGCGCCAGGATTCCGAGGATGAAGAACAGGAGGATCGAGGGGCGCAGCAACAGCAGGAACGAGATGCTCGACAGTGACCAGGCGAGCGTGATGCCGGCGACCGCCAGCAGTGCGGGGCTGGGCAGCCGGACCAGTCCGAGCGCCAGCATCATGCAGACGAAGAGGTCGCGCAGAAACGGCGTCTGGACGTTGATATCGTTCGGGGTGGCCAGGCAGAAGAGTTCGTCGATCGTCCACCACCAGCTCGACGGCGTCGGGGCGTGAATCCACCCGGCGAAGGCCGCTCCCGACACGAGGATCATCGCCAGGGCGTTCCAGAGGACCATCGGCGCGACGATCGAGCGCGCCTTGTCGGCGAGGAACGTCTCCCATCCCCGCCGCGCCAGCGACGCGGCGACCAGCCACCCGGCGATGATGCTGAGAAGGGGGACCGCGCCCCGGCCCAGGAGTTCGATCAACGCCCACCGCATCAGGCCTTGCGACGTATCATTGAGCCGGGCCAGGGCCGCGCCGTCCAGTCCGGTCCAGGCATGGACGTAGACGATCCCCAGGACGCACAACACGCGCGCGACGCCTATGGCGGCGGAGAGGCGGCCATCCTGACCCTCGGGCGGCGTGCGGGAAATGAGGGGCTCCAAGGCTTGCCATGCGGTCTGGGGCCGGTCATGCCGGACGAGACGGGGTTTGCCGGAGACAGCGGGCCGAAGTTTGGCGGTCCCAAGCTACGGGAAGGGGCGGCCGACGCTAGAAGTCGCAGCCTGCTGTGCTCCCGCGCGCGGGATGGCGACCGTCCAACGACAGCGTGGCGCTGTAGAAGCTCATGGCGGCGCCGGTGGGCGCAGTCCGCTGGCTGACCGTGACCGTGAACGGCGCCCGGCCCGAAAGGACGCCCGCGTAGCGCCGTTCGCCTTCGCCGACGCCCTGCTTCTCGCACGCCATCTCGGTGACCTGGACGCCGCGCGTCCGCAGCGCGCCCACCACGTCGTAGGGGATTTCCGCGCCGGTCGCGTTCCATGAGACGCCGATGCCCGTGGGCGCGCCGACGCCCTCGACGAACGCCTCGAGCCCGCCCAGACGGCCGGTGGCGAGCATGCCCCGCGGAGCCTGGGCCGCCCAGCGCACGCCGGTCATGCGGGCCTTGAGTTCGGCGGCGGACGGCCGCTGTCCCGGAGCCGGCAGGGCGGCGATCAGCGCATCGGCCGCGGGACGGGACGCCACGATATGCTTCCAGCGATCGCCGCACTCCTCGTCGGCCCAGCGGGCGGCGCCGGCGTCGCGGGTGATCAGCTCCTTCCGGCAGCGCGCGAGGAAGGCGGTCTCGGTCTCGCCGGCCGGGGCTGCGCCCGAGGCGCTAACGGCAGGCGCTGCGGCGGCCGCAGGACCGGCGCGGTCGGCGTCGCTCACCGAGACACCGGCGCCGAACGACTGTCCGTTCCACACGAGCTGGGTGGCGCATTGCGTCGTCGGGCCCGCGCCCGCGCCGCAGAGGGCGCCGCGGCGGGCGATCTGGATCTTGGTCGGCGTTCCCGCCAGCACGCGGAAACCGATGAGCTTGTCCGAGAACACGCGCGGGGCCTGGCCGCTGGGGTTGGTGACGAAGATGTCCACCCGCGCCTCGCCGTTCTCGCGGAACAGGTTGGGGCGGCCGGTACAGACGTAGTCGCCTTCCGAAACCAGATAGTCAGGCCGCCGATCGCCGGTGAAATCCTGCGCCACGATGAACCGCCCGCCTCCCGGCTGGCCTCCGGCGGCGCGGCATCGCGCCTCCAGGCCCCGGAGGTGATCCATGACGATGGACGGAACGCGCGGCTGGGGCTGGGCGGCCGCCGGGAGGGCGACGGCGAGGCCGGCCGCGACGAGGCTCGCTACGGCGAAGATCGAGATCGGACGCATACGCTGGACTCCTTGCCCCCATCCTGCCCCGGCTTGGCCGAGCTTGAAAACAAGCGCCGCCCTTGCGGCGTTCACGATGGTGTCAGGCGCGGGCGACACGGTCCTCCAGACCTCACGCCGGGGCAAGCCGGCGTTTCGGTGTTCGCCGGGTGAACCAGAACGTCCAGACCGTCAGCGTCCCGAAGGCGCCCAGTGCGAGACCGCACAAGGTGATGACCAGGCGATAGGGCAGGCCGCCGACCTTGGCCGCATGGACCGGATAGAGGGCGTTGTAGGCCTGGGCCCGGGGCGCGAGCTTCAGCGCGTCGCGGACGTGGGCCAGTTCGCCCGTGTCGGCGGCGAACCAGAGCGTGGTGCGCCCGTTGGGCAGCCATTCCCGAGGTTGTCGCATCCTGAGGCTGACATAGCCGGCGTCGCCGCGCGGAAGGGAGAGTATCCGCACCTCGGCGTCGGGATAGAGCTCCCGCGCCGTGGCGATCATGCCGGCCCAGTCGGGGGCGTCGGCCAGGGCGGCCTTGTGCGGCGGCGGTGGTTTGAACGCGGCGGTCACCTCGGCGGCGGCGCCGGGGCCGAGGACGAGATCCGCGACGGGCCGGAAGATCATGATGGTCCCGGTGATCAGCGAGACTGCGAGGATCGGCGAGAGCAGGGCGCCCCAGTCGCGGTGATGGCGCAGGATGGGGAAGCGCGCCATCCGTTTCGGCCAGGCCCGGAATTCGAAGCTCCGGCGTAGCGGCCACCACAGGATCAGGCCCGTAACCACGAAGCCCAGCCCGGCCAGGCCGGCGACACCGGCGGCGATCTCGCCGGTGTCGCCGGAGAGAAGGTGGTGATGCAGGTCGAACAGCCAGGCCTCGGGGCGCTCCCACTTGTCCGCCCAGCGCGCCACCACGGTCCCGTCCTGGCGGGCGTAGCCGCCTCCGCCGTCGGAATAGCTCAGGGTGTCGAGGCCGAAATCGCGGGTGGCGAAGACGATGCTGCGCGGGCGCGTCTCCGGATCGGCCAGCAGCCGTTCGGCGGCGGCGGCGAGGGCGGCCGTATCCTGCGCCTGGGCGTCGCGCACGCCGGGCACGCCGATCCAGGCGTCCTTGTGGGCCAGGACCGCGCCGCTCAGCCCCAGCACCGCCAGCAGGAGGCCGATCAGGCCGCCGGTCCAACGGTGCAGGAGGTCGACAAGCCGCATCAGAAGCGGCGGTCCCACGACAGGGTGAGCGTGCGGCCGCGGCCCGAGAAGAAGCGGGCGTTGTTGGTCGGCTGCGTCGTGTCGGTGTTGTAGTCGATGTAGTACTCGTCCAGCAGGTTGGCGACAGCCAGCGTCACCGCCCCCCAGGCTCCGCCGTCATAGCGCACCGAGGCGTCGACCAGGGTGTAGCCTTCGAAGTCGTTGCGCGGGTCCGAGCCGTCGAAGCTGCGCGGAATGTAGCGGCCCACCTGAAGCCGGGTGGTCCAGTCGCCGCGGACATAGTTGGCCGACGCCGTGAACCGGTCGGGGCTGATGTTCGCGCCGTCCAGGTCGATGTCGACGCGGCCGTCGCCGTTGGAGTCGGCGCGACCCTTCAGGTCGGCGTAGCCGGCCTGGACCGTCAGGCCCTCTATGGGGGTGCGTGCGGTCACGTTCAGTTCCAGCCCTTCGATCTCGACCCGCTGGCGCTGGACCTCGAAGACCGTGCCGACCAGGACCAGGAGTTGGCCCCTGGTGCTGGTGGACCAGAAGTAGCCGGCGCTGGCGCTGATTCCGCCGCGGTTGAACTCCAGCCCCACCTCCCGGTTGTTCGAGACGATCGGGCTGATATCGAGATAGTCGTCGATGTCGATCCCATTGACGTTGATCGAGCGCGTGATGCGGCCGACGTCGGGAACGGTGTAGCCCTCGGCGTAGCTGACATAGGCCCGGACGCCCCTGACCGGCTCGACGATCACCCCGGCGTTGAACAGGGGGTCGGAGAATTCGGGCGCGCCTCCCGAGACGAAGCGCGAGCCGTAGGAGGCCAGGGTCGTGAAGTCGTCCACCTTGATGCGGACCTTCTCGTGCCGCAGGCCGCCGGCCAGACGCAGCTTGCGGTCGAACAGCGCGAGGTTGCCCTGCACGAAGGGCGCGATGCTGCGATAGTCGGTGGGCGGCACCCAGGCGCGGTCGGTGAGGACCAGGGCCTGGACGGTGCGGTCCTTCAGCAGGTCCAGCCCCAGAGTGGCGGTCAGCGCCTCCAGGCCGGGGACCTCGCGCTCGTAGCTGAACTTGGCGCCCAGCTTGCGCGAACGGTTCTCGGACTGATCCAGCAGCGTGCCCAAGGGCGCGAAGCGGGGGTCCTGGAAGGTGGCGTTGACGTCACCGCCGAAGAGGTCGTGCGTGCGGTTCCAGAACGCCTGCGTCGACAGGTGGCCGCCCCAGACGTCGTCGTCCACATACGACAGCGCCGCGCTCTCGGTGCGGCTCCGGGCCGCCTTCGTGGGCTGGACCCCGCGGACCGAGGTGGAGGGAACGCCCGTCGCGCGGTTCCCCGCGACGCTCACATAATCGCCGTCGCCCGCGATCTGGAAGCGGCTGAGGATCAGGTCGACCCGGCCGGTTTCGCGCGGGACGTAGCCGAGACGGCCGAAAAGCGACCAGCTGTCGCTGTCCTGGGTCTCACCCTGTGCGGCATCGAAGCCGACGCGGCGGCCCTTGCCGTCGTAGTAGGCGCCGCGGCTTTCGAAGGCGGCGCCGAAGGTGGCGTCGAAGGCGCCGCCCTTCCAGCTCGCGAGACCCGCCGCCTTGTGGCCATAGCCGTCGCCGTGGAAGCCATTGTCGGCGAGGGCCTGGACGAGCGCCCGACCGGAGAAGCCCTCGTCGCGCGGCGCCCCGACCGTCACCTGGTTCACGATCCCGCCGGCGCCGCCGATGCCCTGGAGGGCGTTGGAGCCGTAGATCACCTCCACCCGATCCACGAAGAACGGGTCGATGGTGAAGCCGTCGCGCGAGCCGTCGCGCAGCGGCGTCGATTGCGGGATGCCGTTGATGGCGTACAGCGGCGAGCGGCCGCGCAGGGTTTCGCCGGCGCCCGACATCTTCTGCCGCGTCGGCGAGAACGACGGCGTGAGGGCCGCGACCGCATCGACGACCGAACCCGAGATCGTCACCTGCTGATCGAGCGCCGACTTGTCGATCACCTCGATGGTCAGCGGCAGGGCGTTGGCGGGCAGGATGGTCCGCGCCGCGGTGACCACAACCTCGCTGATCTCGCGCCCCGGCGAGGCCTCTTCCGCCAGCGCGGGCGTGACCAGGACGGGAGTCGCGAAGGCGGCGCCGATCAGGGCGGTGAGAGATGTGGTCGTGCGCATGCGATCCCCGATGGATTTCGAGGGGCGGCTATAGCGCGCAGTTATATGCGAGTCATTCGCATTCTTGTTCGCAGGACGGGTCGATCAGTCGGCGCCGTTCCTCGCCGCCCGGGCCAGGAGCAGCAGGACCAGGGCTGCGCCGAGTCCCACGGGCGCCATCGACATGAAGACGTCGCCCGGCGAGGCGCCGGCCCCGCGCAGTTCGCCGGCGATGAGCGGCCCGAAGATCGATCCGAGGCGGCCGACCCCGACAGCCGCACCCGCGCCGGCCGCGCGCAGATGGGCGGGATAGAGCATGGGGGCGACGGCGTAGAGCGCGAACTGGGCGCCCAGGACCAGGAACCCCGCGGCGGCCGACAGCGAAAGGATGCTGGCCGGTGAGTTCGCCCAGGCCAGCCCCGCCATCGCCGCCGCCAGCGCGAGGTAGGACGCTGCGAGCGGCCAGCGCCAGCCCCACCGGTCGGTGATCGCACCCATCGCCAGCGAGCCCACGACCCCGGCGGCGTTGAAGGCCATGGCGGCGGCGAATCCTTCCGACGCGGGCAGGCCCTTGTCGATGACCAATGTCGGGAGCCAGTTCAGCGCCAGATAAAGGACCACCAGGGTCAGCATGAACGCCAGCCAGACCAGGACCGTGGGCGCCGCGCGGCCGTCCGTGAAGAGGGCGCGGGCCAGGTTGCGATCGGCGTCCGGGTCGTGGGCGGGACGCGTCTCGGGCAGGAACCTGAGGATCACCGGGATCAGCAGCAGGGGCGCGAGCCCGCCCGCGACGAAGATCATCCGCCAGTCCAGTTCCTCGCCCGCGAGGCGCGCCACCAGGGCGGCGATCGCGCCGCCGACCGGCATCCCGCAGAACATGGCCGCCACCGTCGCGGCGCGTCGCTCGGGTCGGGCGATCTCGACCGCCACGGCGATGAGGTTGGGCATGGCGCCGCCGAATCCGAGGCCCGTGGCCAGCCGCGCCCACAGCAGGGTCTCGTACGAGCCGGCGGTCGCGGTGACGATCGAGAACACGCCGAACAGGGCGACCGAGCCCACGAGCACAGGCTTGCGTCCGAAGCGGTCGGCCAACCAGCCGCCGGCGAAGGCGCCGATCACCAGGCCGATCATGGCCGCGCTGCCGCCCCACCCGAGCTGCGAGGGATCGAGCCCAAGCTCGGGCGCCATCTTCGGCGCGGCCACGCCGAAGGCCTGGATGTCGTAGCCTTCGATGGCCGCGATCAGGAAACAGACGAAGACGACCAGACTCGCGCCGGCCGCAGACCCCTTCACCACCTCGGCGCCCCCTGTGCTCAGCCCTCGGGCTCAGACCGTGCGCACCATGGTCGGCGCGCAGACCTCTGTCATCCCAATCCGTCCTTCGGGATTACGCAGGACGCGCCGGAAACCCTGTGGCCGCGGATGCGGGCCTCAACGATCGAGGCAGAGCCAGCGCGTGCGGTGATAGTTGGGCGGGTTGTCCACCCAGCCGGTCACACGGGGACTGACGAGGTTGCGGTTCACCACGAAGAAGATCGGGATGGTGGCCTCGTCATCCAGGACGAGCTGCTCCGCCTCCGCCAGGATCCGGGCGCGGCGCTCGAGATCGGGTTCGTTGTCAGCGGCCAGGAGCAGCGCGTCGTAGGCGGGATTCTTGTAGTCGCCGTAGTTCTGGGCGCCCGTGTCGGACTTGAAGAGTCCCAGGAAGGTGGTGGGGTCGTTGAAGTCGGCGAACCAGCTCATCGAGCCGACCTGGAAGGCGCGGTTGCGATAGGCGGCGAAGGCCACGCCCGCCTCGTTCTGCTCCAGCTTCACCTCCACGCCCACGGCCCGCCAGTCGGCCTGTACGGCCTCCATCAGCAGAAGGGTGTCGGTGTTGTTGGCGGAGGTGATGGTGATGCGCAGCGGCCGCTGCGCGGTGAACCCGGCCTCGGCCAGCAGGCGCCGCGCCTCGGCCTGTCGCTCGGCGTAGGGCATTCCCGCCCACCTGAGGCGCGGCCCGTCCGTCTGCACATGGCCCGCCGTGATCGGCGGCACGAACGAATAGGCCGGCTCCTGGCCCGCCCGCAGCAGCTTCTCGGTGATGAACTCGCGGTCAACCGCCATCGACAGCGCACGGCGGACCCGCACGTCCTTGAAGGCCGCCACGTCGCGGGTGTTGAACGACAGGTAGGACACGGCCAGGGCCACGCCGGTGCGGGCGTAACCCGGCATGGTCTGTTGCAGCCTCGGATAGCGGTTCGACTGGAAACGGGTGTTCAGGTCCAGTTCGCCGCGGGCGACCCGCCGTTCCGCCGTCACGACGTCAGGCGTCGGGTAGTAGTTCACCCGGTCGAGGCAGACCTTGTCGGCCTCCCAGAAGTGAGGGTTCTTCTCGACCGAGATGTGGTCGCCCAGGCGCCAGGTCACCAGCCGGTACGGGCCGTTGGAGACGTAGCGGCCCGGACGCACCCAGTCGTCGCCGTACTTCTCCACCACGTGTTTGGGCGCAGGATAGAAACTCTGGTGCTTGAGCATTTCCGGCAGGTAGGGCGCGGGATGTTCGAGGGTGATCTCGACGGTGCGCGGATCGAGCGCGCGCACGCCCAGGGCGCCGAGCGGCGCCTTGCCTTCGTTCACCGCCTGGCCGTTCTTCAGGAGGTACAACAGGTAGGCGTAGATCGACGCGGTCTTGGGATCGAGCGCCCGCTGGAGACCGAAGACGAAGTCGTCCGCCGTCACGGGAACGCCGTCCGACCACTTCGCCTCGCGCAGGTGGAACGTCCACACCAGGCCGTCGGGCGTCGTCTCCCAGTGGGTGGCCGCTCCCGGCATGGGCGACGCGTCCGGCGCGTCGGTGGTCAGGCCCATCATCAGGTCGCTGATGATGGAGGCCTCGTCGACCAGGTTGGCCTTGTGCGGGTCGAGCGTCTGGGGCTCGGAATTGTTGCCGTACTCCAGGCAGATCTGGCCCGTCGGACAGTCTACGCGCTGGGGGGCGGTGTCGCAGCCGGCGAGCAGCAATGCGGCGCAGAGCGCGGCGAGGAGTGGCGCGGCGAGGAGCGGCGCTGCGGAGGCCTGGGGGGGCGCGAGGGCGACGGGAAACTTCACGGCGCCATCACTCCATGCGGATTCGGCGCTTGTCGAGCGCGGTGCTCAGTTCAGGCGGAACTCGGCGCCGATCGCCTTGAGTTCGGCCGGCCGGATCAGGCGGTTGTGGCCCACCGTCACCCGAAACAGCGGCCCGTCCAGCGTACGCGCCCAGAAGCCCAGGAATTTCCGCAGCGTGGGGAACTCGGGGAACAGGTCGTAGTCCTGCCAGACATAGCTCTGCAGCAGGCTGGGGTGGTCCGGCATCCGGTAGAGTATTTCGGCGGTGGTGAGGCCGTAGCCTTCCAGTTGCCTGCGGAATTGGGGCGACGCCTTCATGTGAGATCTCGTGTTCCGACGCGTGGCCGGGCTCCGGCCGCGGCCTTCGGCACACTAGAGCTGAGTCGCCGTGAAAGTTCTATGAATACAGATAATTAGCACTCATCCGGAAGCGCTGCTGCCAGCCCTCCCCTTGGAGGGCCGCAGTTCGCCTGCGGCCCTCCGGCGACTCATCCCAGCGTCGCGCGGATCATCCAGGCGTGCTTCTGGTGGGCGTCGACGCGGTCGTCGATGACGGCGGCCGTCACGTCGTCCGCGTCCTCGCGCGCCGCCTTGGCCGAGGCGATCAGAGCCTCATGGTCGGCGAGCAGCTCCTTCAGCATGGCGTCGGCCGACTTGGTCGGATCGCCGTCCTTGATGTCGGAGAGCTTGCCGAAGGCGGCGTAGCCCTGAGGCGCCAGGGCGCCCAGCGCCCGGATGCGCTCGGCGATCACGTCGATGGCCGCCCACATCTCGGTGTAGTGCGTCATGAACAGGCTGTGCAGCGACGAGAAGTTCGGGCCGCGGACGTTCCAGTGATAGCCGTGGGTCTTCAGATAGACCGCGTAGGTGTCGGCGAGCAGCTTCGAGAGGCCCGCGGCCACCTTTTCCTGTTTGGCGTCGGCCATGATCGTCTCCTTCGGGTTCAACGGGCGTTCGCCCGGACCGTCACCGGCGCGCGGCGGGTCCGGGCGTGGTTCCAGGCGCGTTCATGCAGAACGAATGCGACGGTCTGGAATATCGGTTCGATGAGGCCTACCGCCAGGGCGGCCTGCCAGTTGCGGGTGAGCGCATAGGCTACGGCGATGGCGACGGTCATGTGAACCACCGACCAGCTCGCGGTCTTCATGGCGATCTGCATGTCGTCCTCCTTTGGATGGCGTCTCAGAGGTAGGACGCGAAGAGGAACAAAACAAATCGATCTTTCCAGAAAACAACATCGACAATTACTATGAACCTTTCGGCGGCGCCCGTGACGGGTTGGCGCGGGGGCCAGATGGGTTATCGTCGTTCAGCGATCTCGCGACAGACGGGACGCTGACGGAGGATCGGCCCATGAAGTTCACCTGGTTCAACCTGATGCCGTGGCCCTATCTCCCGGAAGATTTCCGGGAGAAGAACCGTTCGGTCTGGGTCGACATCGACCAGCGCCTGTTCGACCCGGCCCGGAGCCACGAGGTCTACAACACCTACATGGATCTCCTCGAATACGCCGGGACTCTGGGGTTCGACGGCATCGGGGTGAACGAGCACCACCAGAACGGCTACGGCATCATGCCCAGCCCCAACATCATCGCCGCGGGCCTGGCCCGGCGGACGACCGATGCGGCGCTGGTCGTGCTGGGCAACTCCATCGCCCTCTACAACCCGCCCGTCCGCGTGGCCGAGGAGTTCGCCATGCTGGACTGCATCTCGGGCGGGCGGCTGGTCGCGGGGTTCCCCGTCGGCACCTCGATGGACACCAACTACTGCTACGGCCAGATCCCGAGCCTGACCCGCGAGAAGTACCAGGAGGCCCACGACCTGATCATCAAGGCCTGGACCGAGCGCGACCCGTTCGCCTTCAACGGCCGCTACAACAAGCTGCGCCATGTGAACATCTGGCCGCGGCCCATCCAGCAGCCGCATCCGCCGATCCACATCCCGGGCGGCGGCTCGGTCGAGACCTACGACTTCTGCATCGACAACACCTACAGCTACTCCTACCTCAGCTTCTCGGGCTACCTGCGGGCCAAGGCGCTCATGCAGGGCTACTGGAACCGGGTGGAGGAGCGGGGCGCGCCGGACAAGAGCCCCTATCGCGCCGGCTTCGCCCAGACCATCTGCGTGGCCGAGACCGACGCCGAGGCGAAGAAGCTCTACGAGCAGCACGTCAGCTACTTCTACAACCGCTGCCTGCACGTCCATCCGGGCTTCGCGGATGCGCCGGGCTACCGGACGATCAAGACCATCCAGAGCGGGGCGCTCTCCCAGTACGCGCCGCCGGTGGGCGGCTATTCGCAGCTCTCCTGGGAGGAGCTCACCGAACAGGGCCACGTCATCGCCGGCTCGCCCGAGACGGTGCGTCAGCGCATGGAGGACCTGATCAAGGGCCTGCACGTCGGCAACATCTTCTGCCTGATGCACGTGGGCGACATGCCGGCCGACAAGTGCATGTATTCCACCCGACTCTTCGCCGAGAAGGTGATGCCGCATCTGCGGAACATGTTCCCCGACTACGCCGACGACGACCGGTTCTGGTGCAAGCCGCTGCCGAAGCTGGCCAAGGCCGGTTCGCTGCCGGCCGAGCCGGCCCGCGCCCCGATCCCGGCCGAGTGAGGAGGACGTCCGATGTTCGAAGCGAAGACCATCCAGACCCATCAGGTCCCCGTTCGCTGCCTGGTGGGCGGCGCGGGACCTGATCTCGTGTTCCTGCACGGCGCGGGCGGCGTCACGGCCGACGACCCCCTGCTGGCCGAGCTCGCGAAGACCCATCGCGTCCACGCGCCCCTCGTCCCCGGCTACGGCGACTCGGACGAGGCGCCCGAGATCCGCGACATGCTGGACTTCACGCTCCACACCTGGGACGTGGTCGCTGCCCTGGGCCTGAAGGACCCGATCCTCGTCGGCCATTCGATGGGCGGCATGATCGCGGCCGAGATGGCGGCGGTGCAGCCGAACGACGTCTCGCGCCTCGCGCTGATCGCGCCGGCGGGACTATGGGACGACGACCATCCGATCCCGGACCTCTTCGCGACCCTGCCCTACGAGATGCCGGCGCTCCTGTTCCACGACGCCGAGGCGGGGGCGGCCATGCTCACCGCGGGGCGCAATGTGACCGATCCGGGATTTCTCCAGACCTACCTGGTGACGAACGCACGCCAGCTCGGTATGGCCGGCCGCATCCTGTTCCCCATCCCCGAGCGGGGCCTGGCGCAGCGGCTGTACCGCATCCGGGCGAAGACGGTGATCGTCTGGGGCGACTCCGACCGCCTGATTCCGCCGGTCTACGCCCACGGCTTCAAGAAGGGGATCGCGGGCGCCGAACTGGTCTCGATCCCCGAGGCCGGCCACATGGTCGGTCTGGAGCGGCCGAAGGCGGTGGCCGAGGCGATCAGTCGTCTGGGATAGGCTTGCGGCGCGTGAGAGGTTAGTCGAGTACCGGCTCGAGCGGCCATTCCCGGCGTGTCTCAGTCGCGCCCAACCTTGCCGGGCACGCGCCACAGATAGATGCGGCCGCCGTCCTCGACATCGACGGTCTTTTCGGGCTCCCAGTCGCCCATGTCGAAGGCGTGGCTGACGATCCGGGTGCCGGGCTTGAGCTCCAGCAGTCGCGGCATCAGCTTCACGTTCAGGCTGGGCAGCAGGTAGAGGGTGATGACCGTCGCGTCCTTGAAGTCGGCGGTGAACAGGTCCTCGTTGCGGAACTGGACGAGCTGGGCGACGCCCTCGGTCTTGGCGTTCGCGTTGGCCTCGGCGATGCGCTCGGGGTTGATGTCGATCCCCACGCCCCGGACGCCGAACTTCTTGGCTGCGGCGATCGGGATGCGCCCGTCGCCCGAACCGAGGTCGTAGAGCACGTCGCCCGACTTCACCTCACCCAGCGCCAGCATGGCCTCGACGGTGTTGTGCGGTGTCGGCACATAGATGACGTCCGGCGTCCGCAGCGGCGCTGAACCCTGCGGCTGGGCCTGCGCCTCGACGATGCTGGGGGGCGCCTGGCAGGCGATGAGGGTCAGGGCCGCGGCGGCGAGCGCATACGCTTTCAACGGGGCGTCTCCTTGTTGTGCAGGGGGATCATGAGCAGCCCGCCCAGAGCCAGGATGGCGAGACCCAGGAGGGCCCCGCGCCCGGTGTAGGCCAGGCTGGAATACAGCAGATATGCGTTGGTCAGCACGAACAGCGCCGGCAGGACGGGGTAGAGCGGCACGCGGAAGGGCCGCTCGGCGTGTGGCTCGGTGCGGCGCAGTCGGAACAGGGCCACGCCGACGAGCAGGAAGAAGCTCCAGAAGACCGGCGCAGTGTAGTCCACTGCGAGCTGGAAGCCGTCCCGAGCGAAGGCGCCCAGGCCCACCAGGGCCAGGGCGGCGGCGCCCTGGACGATCAGTCCGTTGCGGGGTGAGCCCGAGGTCTCGTCCCAGCGGCCGAAGATCGCCAGCCGCGGATGGTCTCGCCCCAGGGCCCAGGCGGTGCGCGCGCCGGTGAACACGGTGGCGTTGGCCGAGGTGAGGGCGGCGACCGCCACGAAGGCGCTGATCAGGCCGGCGCCCAGGGGACCGAACGCGAGTTGCATGACATCGGCGGCCACGGCCTGCGACCCCGCCACCCCGGCCAGGCCCAGGGCCCGCAGGTAGGCGGCGTTGACGAGGAGGTAGAGGATCGTGATGAAGCCCAGGCTGAACATCAGCACCGGCGCCATGCGTCGGCGCGCATCCTTGAGCTCGGCCGAGACATAGGCCGCCTCGTTCCAGCCGCCGAAGGTCAGCAGGACGAACACCATCATCAGGCCGAAGGCGCCGCCTTCGCTCGTCACGATCTGGGGCGCCGCCGCCGGCGCGATCAGCAGACCCGCGACGATCACCGCAGTCAGCCCGGCGATCTCGGCCAGGGTCAGCCAGAACTGGGCCTGGGCCCCCGCACGCACTCCCACCCACTGGACGGCCGTGATCGCGATGACGGCGCCGGCGGCGTAGAGCGCCGAGGAATAGGGCCCCAGCGACAGAATCTGGCTCGCGTAGTCGCCGAACACGAAGGCCAGCAGCGCCACCGAGCCGGTCTGGATCACCGACAGCCGCGCCCAGCCATAGAGAAAGGCCAGCCGCCCGCCGAACGCCCGCTTCAGGAAATGATAGTCGCCGCCAGCGCTGGGAAAGGCCGAGGCCAGTTCCGCGTAGCAGAGCGCGCCGACGATGGAGATCAGGCCGCCGGCGATCCACGCGACATAGACCATGGCCTCGCTGGACGCCGCGCCGGCCACCAGCGACGGGGTGCGGAAGATCCCGGCCCCGACCACGATCCCCACGGTGATGGCGATGGCGTCGCGCGCTCCTAGCGTGATGCCGGGCGCTGCCCCGGGACCGGGCGGTGCGGCCTTGTCCATACGCAACCTCGCTCGCGGACAGGCCGCTGTTCCGATTGGCGGTCGAGGGCCGCGGAAGGTCAACGCCGCAACGGCCGTCCCGTCGCTGGGTCAAGATCACGGCTGCGTGACCCCGCAAGGGCGTCGCCCCTCGGCGGCGCTCCCGCGCGTCGGCCGACTCGTCGCCTGAGGATCCAGGCGCGGGGTGTCTTCCCGCCGCCCCGGCGCACGCCCACATGCGCGGGATGAATCTCTTCGACGACCTACCGTGCGGCCCCGATGGCTTCTCCTACCGGGCCGACTTCATCTCGGCGCCCGAGGAGGCGGCGCTTGCGGTCCGGTTCGCCGAACTTCCGTTCGAACCCTTCCGCTTCCGGGGCGTCTCGGCGCGCCGCCGGGTCGTGAACTTCGGCCGACGCTATGACGGCGCGTCCGGGCGACTTGCCGATGGAGGCCCGATCCCGGACTGGCTGGAACCCCTCCGCGCCCGCGCCGCCGCCTTCGCGGGTCTGCGACCGGCCGAACTCGTCCATGTTCTGATCAACGAGTACCGGCCCGGCGCGCCGATCGGGTGGCATCGCGACCGGCCGGTGTTCGACCGCATCGTCGGCGTCTCGCTGCTTTCGCCGGCGATGATGCGGTTCCGTCGGCGGGCCGCCGACGGCTTCGAGCGGATGCAGGCGCCGCTGGCCCCGCGGTCGGCCTATGTCCTGGCCGGATCGGCGCGCATGGACTGGGAACACAGCCTTCCCGAGGCCAAGGCTCACCGCTACTCCGTCACGTTCCGCAGCCTGCGCGACTGAACGCGCGCGGCGCATGGTTGCGGGCCTTTCGCAACTCGTGTCGGATGTGGTGGCGGAGGGGCGCATGACCATACTGGATATCCTGCTCATCGCCGCGCTGGCGGCGTTCGTGGCGGTCTGGTGGATCCGGCGGACGCCGCATCGCGGACGTTGGCTGACCGTCCTGGCGGGCGCCGCTCTCGTCGTGGGCCTGGCCGGGATCTGGGACGATCGGTGGCAGGCGGGCGCGGGTGTGGTCGCCGCCGCGGTTCTGCTGCTGGGGCTGCTCGCCAGCCGGCTTCGCAGGACGCCGCCGAGGACCGGCCTGCCGTGGGTTTCGGGACCGCTGGTCACGTTGCTCGCCGCCGCGGCCGTGATGGCTCTGGTGCTGTTCCCCGTCTGGCCGCTGCCGAAGCCGGCGGGACCGCATCCGGTGGGCGTCCGCAGCTTCGAGGTGACCGACCCCGGCCGTCCCGGATTGATCGCCGCGCGGCCCGATGAGCCCCGGCGCCTGCTGGTGCGGGTGTGGTATCCGGCGAGTCCGGTCAAGGGCGCGCGGCCCAGGGCCTATTTCTCCGACACGGAGGCCCGGCATACGGCCCGTACGCTCGGCGCGCTCGTGGGCTTCCCGCCGTTCTTCACCTATGTGAAGCACGTCCGGACCCACAGCTACGAGGATGCGCCGCTGCTCGCCGGCGCGAAGGGACTGCCGACCGTCTTCTACAGCCACGGCTACACCTCGTTCCTGGCCCAGAACACGGCGCTGATGGAGCACTTGGCCAGCCACGGCTACGTGGTCGTCTCGGTGCAGCACACCTACGATTCATCGACCACGGTGTTCCCCGACGGCGACGTGGCGCCCGCCGATCCCGAGCTGTTCCGGCTGGCCCGCGAGGAATCCCCGGACGCCCAGGAGACCGCCGCGCTGCAACGCCGGGCCATCGGCGGGGCCACGCTGGACGACCGGCTGGATGGCTATCTCCGGCTGCGCGAGGCCGCGCTGGCGGGCCGGGGGGACCGCCTGCTCAAGAGCGGCGTGATCTGGGCCGCCGACCGGATGCTCGTCCACGACAGGCTCCAGGGCGGGGACGTCCCGGCCCCGATCCGCGAGATCGCCGCCGCCGCCCGGCTGGATAGGGTGGGCGAGATGGGCATGTCGTTCGGCGGCGCCACGTCGGGCACGGTCTGCATCCTCGACCCGCGCTGCGGGGCGGGCGTCAACCTGGATGGCGGCGATTTCCCGTTCCAGGCGTTCGGCCGGGACATGCCGGTCCCGTTCCTGATGTTCCATTCGGACCTGACGGGCCTGTCCCGGCAGCTCGGCGCCGAGGTCGAAGGTCCGGCGCACAGCTTCAACGAATTCTCCTACGAGAGCTTCGGTGGGGCGGGCGCCAAGTCCGACCTCTATCGTGTGCAGCTCCGCGAGTCGAAGCACCTGGGGCTGTCGGACTTCTCGCTGTTCGTGCGAAGGCCGGCCCGCGACGCGCTGTTCGGATCGACGCCGGCCCGCGTGACGATCGGCGCCCAGAACGACTTCGTGATGGGGTTCTTCGATCGCCATCTGCGCGGACTCGCCAACGGCTTCCCGCAGGGGCAGATGGAGGCCTATCGCGACTGGGTCACGCCGCTGACCGGAGACGCGGTCCGCGACTGGTGGGCGGGCAAGACCGAGGCCGAGCGCGAGGCGATCGAGGCGCGTATCGCCGCGGCCCGCGGCGACTGACCAAGAGCCGGCCCCGCTGTGCTCGCCCGGCGTTTCCACCGTCGCGGGAGCGCAAGCTCCGCACGCCACGAAAGCGCGGCGGCGCCGGATGCGCGCAGTCTGCACAAAAAACGCATAGCGACCGTGCGAAATCGCTGATCATTCATAAACCGAAGCAGTGCTATTCCCTGGGTCGTCCACACGGACACCCCCGCTCCCCACGGGGTCCCAGGAACCCAAGACCGCATTGAAACGCTCTCTCGCCATGACGAACCTGATCCGCACCGCCGCTCCGCCCCTCCTGATGACCGCCATGCTGGCCCTGATCGTGGGCTTTGCGACGCTCGGGATGTCGGGCGTGGCGGCCTGATCCGCCCCTCCCGAGGCGGCCGCACCCCATCGGCCGCCGACCCCAGGGCCCCGGTGACGGGGCCCTTTTCGTTTCAGACGCCCCCCGGGGCTGTACTCCGGGAACCCCGCGTCGGCGCGGGTCTTCAAGAAGGATGCGTCGACATCTGTTTCCCGCCGCCGCGGTGGGCGTCGCCGTCGTCGGAGCGATCACGCTGCTGACGCCAAAGCCCGCGGTCAGGCCCGCGCCGCCGCCCGAACCCGCATCGCCGGAACAGCCCGTGGCGCCACCGGAGGCGCCCAAGGATTTCCGGGGAGTCTGGGCCGCGACTTCGACGGACTGTGCGCCCGGTCGCGAAACCCGCCTGGTGGTGGGCGCCGGCCGGCTGTCGTTTCACGAAAGCTCGGGGCCGATCCTGGCGGTCGCTCGGCCAGCGCCGGACGAGGCGGCGTTCACGGTCGAACTCACCGGCGAGGGCGAGGTCCGGAGGGTCGAGCACCGCTTTCGGCTCGACGACGAGGGGCGGTCGCTGACGGCGCTCGGCCCTGGCGGCGCCGAAGCGCTGGTTCGCCGCCGCTGCCTCGACACGCCACCCGACGCCGCGTGACCGCTCCGCCTACGGCGTGTCGGCCCCGGCTCCGCCGCCCAGGGCCCGATAGAGTTCCACACGGTTTGTCGCGCGGGCCAGATCGGCGGCGAGCTGCGACTGGCGGGCCGCGTAGAGCGTACGCTGGGCGTCCAGGAGGGTGAGGTAACCGTCGAGGCCGGCGTCGTAGCGGGCCTGGCTCAGGCGTTGCGCCGTCTGGGCGGCGTCGACCAGCCGAGCCTGGGCCGCCACCCGGTCGCCGATGGTGGATCGGGTCGCCAGGGCGTCGGCCACCTCCCGGAACGCCGTCTGCACCGCCTTCTCGTACTGGGCGAGCGCGGCGTCGCGGGCGGCCTCGGTCCCGCGCAGGTTCGCCAGGTTGGCTCCGCCGGCGAAGATGGGAAGCGTGACCTGCGGCGTGAAGCTCCACGTCCGCGTACCGCCCTCGAACAGCCCGTTCAGTTCGGGGCTGATCGTGCCCAGCGCCCCGGTGAGGCTGATGCGCGGAAAGAAGGCCGCGCGCGCGGCGCCGATGTTGGCGTTCTGGGCGCGGAGCGCGTGTTCCGCGGCCAGCACGTCGGGTCGCCGGGTCAGCGCCTCGGAGGGCAGGCCCGCCGGCGCATCGGTCACGGCGTCGACGCCGGCCAGTCCGCCCTGTGGCGCCAGTTCGACGGGAAGATCGGCGCCGGTCAGAAGCCGCAGGGCGTTGCGATCGCGCACCACCTGGGCCTCGGCCGTGGCGAGGTCGCTGCGCGCCTGCTCGGCCAGGGTCTGCGCCTGTCTCAGGTCGAGCTCGGAGGCGGCGCCGGCGTCGAACCGCTTGCGGGCGATATCGAAGGCCGCGTCGCGGCTCGCCAGGGTGTCCCGGGTAAGGCCCACCAGATCCTGATCCGCAGCCAGGGTGAGGTAGGCGGCGGCCACCTCGGCCACCAGGCTGACCTGCACCGCGCGACGATTCTCCGCGGCGGCGAAGAAGGACTGCAGCGCCGCGTCGCCGAGGCTGCGCACGCGCCCGAAGAGGTCCAGCTCATAGGCCGCGAAACCCGCCGAGACGCTGTAGAGTTCGGTCTCCAGCGCCTGTCCCTGACCCGTCGCGCCGGCGGGCGTGCGGCCGCGCTGCACTTGGCCGGTGGCGTCGATCCCGGGCAGCAGATCGGCGCGCTGTATGCGGTAGGCCGCACGCGCGCGTTCGATATTGGCGGTCGCCGCCCGCAGATCGCGGTTCTGCTCAAGGGCGAGCTGAATGACCCCTTGCAGGCGCGGATCGGTGAAGACGTCGCGCCAGGGGGCGTCGATCCCCGCGGCGGTGGTGTCGGCGGGGCTCGGCCAGGACTGCGGGATCGGCGCGGCCGGGCGCTCGTAGCGGGGGGCCATCGTACAGCCGGCCAGCGCCGTCGATGCGACCAGGGCGGTCACCAGGGGGATTCTCATGACGCGGAGAGCCATCAGTTCGCCTCCTGGGGCGCCGGTGCGGCCACGCCCCCCTCGGGCTTGCGACCCAGATGCCGCTGCACCAGCACGAAGAAGAGCGGCACGAAGAAGATCGCCAGCAGCACCGCCGAAATCATGCCGCCGATGACGCCCGTGCCGATGGCGTGCTGGCTGCCCGATCCCGGTCCGTTGGAAATCGCCAAGGGCAAAACCCCAAAGATGAAGGCGAGCGAGGTCATGATGATCGGCCGCAGGCGGATCCGAACCGCCTCGAGCGTGGCTTCCACAAGCGAGGCCCCCGCTTCGAAGCGGTCCTTGGCGAACTCCACGATGAGGATGGCGTTCTTCGCCGACAGGCCCATCGTCGTGAGCAGGCCCACCTGGAAGTAGATGTCGTTGGAGAGGCCGCGCAGGCTGGTGGCCAGCACCGCCCCCAGCACGCCCAGGGGGATCACCAGGATCACCGCGAGCGGAATGGTCCAGCTCTCGTACAGCGCGGCCAGCAGCAGGAAGACGACGAGGATCGACAGGGCGTAGAGCGCCGGCGCCTGGGCGCCCGCCTCGCGTTCCTGAAGCGACAGGCCCGTCCATTCGTAGCCGACGCCCGCGGGGAGTTTGGTCGCGAGCTCCTCCATCGCCTTCATCGCCTGGCCCGAGCTGAGCCCTGGGGCTGGAGACCCCTGGATGTTGACCGAAGGGACGCCGTTGTAGCGTTCGAGGCGCGGCGACCCGACCGTCCAGTGCGTCGAGGCGAAGGACGAGAAGGGCGCCATCTGGCCCGCGCCGTTGCGCACGTACCAGCGCTCGAGATCCTCGGGCGCCATGCGGAACTGTGCGTCCGCCTGGACGAACACCTTCTTCACCCGGCCGCGGTCGACGAAGTCGTTGACGTAGGTCCCGCCCAGGGCGGTGGAGAGCGTCGCGTTGATGTCGGCCACGTTCAGGCCCATGGCGCCGGCCTTGGCATGGTCGACGTCGATGGCGAACTGGGCGGTGTCGTCCTGGCCGTTGGGCCGCACGCCGACCAGGCGGCGTTCGCCGCCGGCCATGCCCAGAAGCTGGTTGCGGGCGGCCATCAGGGCCTCGTGACCCACGCCCCCGACATCCTGGAGCTGGAAGTCGAAGCCGGCGGAGTTTCCCAGCTCCGGCACCGCGGGCGGGACCACCGCGAAGACCATGGCGTTGTTGATCTTGGAGAATTCCGTCTGCGCGCGCTGAGCCAACGCGCCAACCTTCAGGGCTGCAGCCTTGCGCTCTTCGAAGGGCTTCAGGGTGATGAAGGCGATGCCGGCGTTCTGGCCCGCGCCGGCGAAGCTGAAGCCCGAGACGGTGAACACCGACTTCACGGCGTCCGCCTCTTCGGTCAGCAGATGGTCGGCGACCTTCTTGAGCACCGCCTGGGTCCGTTCCTCGGTGGCGCCGGGGGGAAGCTGGACAAGGGCGAACATGTTCCCCTGGTCCTCCTCGGGCAGGAAGGCGCCGGGCAGGCGCATGAACAGCAGGGCGAGGACCACGACGATCGCGCCGTAGACGGCCATCCAGCGTCCGCCCTTGCCAAGGATGCGGCCCACCTGCTCCTGGTAGCGATGGCTGGCGTGGTCGAAGTTGCGGTTGAACCAGCCGAAGAAGCCGCGCCTCTCCATCGCATGGGCCGCATCGACCGGCTTCAGCAGCGTGGCGCAGAGCGCCGGCGTCAGGACAAGCGCCACCACCACCGACAGTCCCATCGCCGACACCAGCGTGATCGAGAACTGGCGGTAGATGACTCCCTGCGAGCCTCCGAAGAAGGCCATCGGCACGAAGACGGCGGCCAACACCAGGGCGATGCCGATCAGCGCGCCCGTGATCTCGTCCATCGAGCGGCGGGCGGCTTCCTTCGGCGAGAGCCCCTGCTCACGCATGACGCGCTCGACGTTCTCGACGACCACGATGGCGTCGTCGACCAGCAGGCCGATCGCCAGCACAAGGCCGAACATGGTGAGCGTGTTGATCGAGTAGCCGAAGACGGCCAGGACCCCGAACGTGCCGAGCAGCACCACGGGCACGGCGATCGTGGGGATGATCGTGGCCCGCCAGTTCTGGAGGAACAGGAACATCACCAGGAAGACCAGCACGACGGCCTCCCCCAGGGTCTTCACCACCTCATGGATCGACTGCTTCACGAAGGGGGTGGTGTCGACCGGGATGACGTAGGCGATCCCGGCGGGGAAGTTCGCGGACAGCTCGGCCATTCGCGCCTTGACGGCGTCGGCGGTTTCAAGCGCGTTACCGCCGGGCGCCAGCCGGATCGCCAGGCCCGCGGCGGGCTTGCCGTTGTACTTTGACAGGGCGTTGTAGTTCTCGGCGCCCAGTTCCACGCGGGCCACGTCGCGCAGGTAGACGTGCGTTCCGCCGCCGGTGTCCTTGAGGATGATGTTCTCGAACTGCGCGGGCGTCTCGAGCCGCGCCTGGGCGCTGATGGTTGCGTTCAGGACCGTGCCGGGCAGAGACGGGGTCGCGCCGAGTTGCCCGGCCGAGACCTGGGCGTTCTGGGCGCGGATCGCGGCGATCACGTCGGCAGGCGTCAGGCTGCGCGACGCGAGCTTGTCGGGATCGAGCCAGATCCGCATGGCGTACTGCGCGCCGAAGAGCTGGACGTCGCCTACGCCCTCCACCCGGCTGAGCTGGTCCTGGAGATTCGAGGCGAGATAGTCCGAAAGGTCGGCGGTCGTCGTCTTGCTGTCGGTGGCGTAGAGTCCCACCACCATCAGGAAGTTGCGCGTGGACTTCACCACGCTCAGACCCTGCTGCTGCACCTCCTGGGGCAGGAGCGCGACGGCGGTCTGAAGCTTGTTCTGGACCTGCACCTGGGCGATGTCGATGTCCGTCCCCGCACGGAAGGTCAGGGTGACCGTCGCTGCGCCCGAGCCGTCGCTGGCCGAGGTGATGTACTGCAAGCCGTCCAGGCCCTTCATCTTCTGTTCGATGACCTGGGTGACGCTGTCCTCGACCGTCTTGGCCGAGGCGCCTGGATAGACGGCGAGGATCTCGACCTGAGGCGGGGCGATGTCGGGGTACTGGGCGATCGGCAGGGTGCGGATGGCCAGGCCGCCCGCCAGCATGATCACGATGGCGATCACCCAGGCGAAGATCGGACGATCGATGAAGAAGCGCGACAGCATGACCGGGCCCTCAGCGCGCGGTCGCGGGGGCGGCGGCGGTGGCCGGTGCGGGCTTCACGGCCGAGCCGGGGCGCACACCCTGCAAGCCTTCGACGATGATCCGCTCTCCGGGCTTGAGGCCGCCGGTCACCAGCCACTTGTCCCCGACGGTGCGGCTGACCGTGATCGGCCGGACCTGGGCCTTGCCGGCGGAGTCGACGACGAAGACGGTCGCCCCGCCCTTGGGATCGCGGCTGACCGCCGCCTGGGGCGCCAGGATCGCCTGGGTGGCCACACCCTCTGCAAGCCGGGCGCGCACGTACAGTCCCGGAAGCAGCGCGCCCTCGGGGTTCGGGAAGATGGCCCGCAGGCCGATCGAGCCGGTGCCGGGATCGACGGTGATGTCGGAAAAGGCGAGGCGTCCTGGGTGGGGGTAGATCGAACCATCCTCCAGGATCAGGCGCACCTGCGCCGTTCCCGGCGCCTCGAGGTCTCCCGCGGCCATCGCCTGGCGCAGCTTCAGCAGGTCGGCGGCCGATTGGGTGACGTCCACATAGATGGTTTCGAGATTCTGGATGGTCGCCAGAGGGGTAGCCTGGTTCGCCGTCACCAGGGCGCCGGGCGTCACGGACGAGCGGCTGATCCGACCCGAAATCGGGGCGTGGACGCGGGCGTAGTCCACATTGATACGGGCTTGCTGCACCGCGGCGCGCTGAGCCTGGACATTCGCCGCGGCCGATTTGGCGGCGGCCTGGGCGTCGTCGTCGTCCTGCCGGCTGACGGCGTTGACCTTGACCAGTTCGCTGAACCGTTCGGCCTTGAGCCTGGCCGCGGTGGCCGCCGCCTCGGCTTGGGCCAGCGCCGCGACGGCGCTGTCCAGGCTGGCGCGATAGGTGGCCGGGTCGATCTGATAGAGGGGTTGGCCTGCGCGAACGATCGCGCCCTCCTGGAACAGGCGCGCCTTGATGACGCCATTCACCTGGGGGCGGACCTCGGACACCAGCGACGCCGAAGTCCGGCCGCTGAGTTCCGTTGTGAGGTTGACCGGTTCCGTGCGCACGGCGATGACCCCCACGGGGACGGGGGCGTTGGGATCGGGGCCCGAAGGCACCTGGGCGCTGCAAGCGGACAGGAAGGCGGCGGCCACGAGGCCGCTGAGGAGCGAAATGCGCATGCGAGCACCGGATGCGGCGGACCGCGCGCTTGCGCTCCGCTTGACAAGACGTTGTTGTATGAGAATGAACGTTCATTCTCGGTTCAGGCATGTGGGTCCATGACCTCGTGAAGTCAACCCGCCACCTGAGGAATTTTTTGCGGCGCACAAGGGATTTTGCATGAGCGAAGGCGTGAGGCGCGCCACGGCGGAGGCGCGCCGACAGATCATCGTGGACGCTGCGGCGGCGTGCGCGCGGCGCTCCGGGTTCCACGGCGCCAGCATGGCCGAGATCGCTCAGGCGGCGGGGCTCTCCGTGGGGCAGATCTATCGCTACTTCGAGAACAAGGAGGCGATCATCTCGGCCATCGTGGCCCGCGACATCGCCGAGATGCAGGCCTGGATGACCGAGGTCCAGACGCGTGACGGCGGGCCGACCGACGCCATCATCGCGAAATGCTCGACCGCCGTGGAGGAGCATTACGACCGCGAGCGCGCGGCGCTGGATCTTGAAGTGGTCGCCGAGGCGGCGCGGAACCCGGCCGTCGCCGGGATCGTCGAGGCGGCGGACATCGAGAAGCGCGCATTGGGCGAAGTCCTGCTGCGTCGCACGCTCCCCGAGGGTCACTCGGACTGCGAGCGCCGCGCCCGGGGCGAGATCCTCAATATGCTGTTCGAGGGCATGACGGTTCGTGGCGTGAGCAATCCCCACGGCGACCGCGAGGCGATCACCCGGGTGCTGAAGGCGGTGGTCCGCCGACTGCTCGAAGGCCCGCTTTAGTTCGAGGCTCCGGGGGGTCCGTTTGAAACCCTGGCCAAGCTGCCGGGAAGGGTGCATGATCCTTGTTCTGCGAACGGGACGCCCTCGAGAGCGGCCCGGCGCTGGGAGAAGACGCCATGGCCTTTCGGGAACCTGTCCTCCATCCGCGCAAGACTCTGGTCGAGCGCAAGACTTTGGCGGAGGGCGCCGTCTGTTTCGCATGCGCCTTGGCGGGTCTCACCGGCATTGCGCTTGTCCTTCAGTGGCTGGTCGACTTCATGGCCTGAAGGCCGCGCGGCGATACCGTCAGAAGGGGAGAGCGGCAAATGTCAGAGCAGGCAGACGTCCGGCGAGCCCATGATGCACGCGGGTCGGCCGCAGCCGAACCCGCTGGTCCGGGCGTGATCGAGCCGGTCTATGTGCATGTGGAGCGCTTCGCCCCCGGTTCCGTCGAGAGCGTGGCCTACCTGCAAGAGCACGGCTACGTCGTCATCGCCAACGCCTTGTCTCCACAGGAAGCGGCGCGCGGGCTGGACCTCGCCTGGGACTACCTGGAGGAACTCGGCACCGGCATAGACCGCAGCGACTGGACCACCTGGGGCGACGACCGCTGGCCCACCTCGGTCCACGGCGGTATCCTGCCGGGACATGGCATCGGCCACTGCGCCGCTCAATGGTTCATCCGCAGCGTCCCTGCCGTGAAGGCCGCCTTCGCGGCCATCTGGCAGGACGACGACCTTCTGGTCAGTTTCGACGGCATGGCCCTTTGGCGGCCTTGGGCGCTGAACGAGGCCTGGCGCACCAATCGCGGCGGCTCTTGGCTGCACATCGACCAGCATCCGATCACACGCCCCGGCCTGCAATGCGTGCAGGGCCTGATTAGCCTGCTGCCGACGTCGCCCGCCACCGGAGGAAACGTCCTTATCCCCGGCTCTCACCGGACGTTCGAGAAGATCGCCGAGGCATACCCCGAGCGCCTGGGGCGGGTTCCGCTGGAGGTGGATCACTTCCGCTTTCCGGCCGACGATCCGCTGCTGACCGGAACGCCGCCGATCATGTGCCACCTGGAGGCCGGCGATCTGCTGCTGTGGGATTCGCGCACCATCCATTGCAGCAGCGGGAGCCTTGAGGCGCCTGCGGCCGAGGCTGCCCTGCTGCGGGCCGTCAGCCTGATCTGCATGATGCCGCGCCGCCTGTCGTCGCCCGAGGTGCTCGAAAAGCGCAGGAAGGCCGTCGAGCGCGTGACGTCCACCACCAACTGGACCGACCGGTTCATCAACGCCGACCGCTTTCCACAGATCCTGGCCGAACCGAACCCGGAACGCTTCCGGAGACCCGATCCGCCGGTTCTGAACGACTATCAGCGTCGCCTCGTGGGCTGGTGACGCCTACCAGACGTCGATGAAGTTGCGGGCGGCCCGCCGAGGTGCGCCGGTCGCGGCCAGGCCCCTCAGCAGCCAGTCGCGGGTTTCGGACGGATCGATCACCGCGTTGATCTCGCAGACCTGAGCCACCGAGATCGCCTTGCCGGCCTGATACATGCGTCCCACCAGCTTCTCGAACAGCGCCTGGCGCGCCGCGGGATCGGACTCGGCCTCCAGTTCCTTGCGGTAGCCGAGGCGGACGGCCCCCTCGAGCCCCATCGGACCGAACTCGGCCGTCGGCCAGGCGACCGTAAACGCCGCGGCCGAGAAGTCGCCGCCGGTCATGGCCTGGGCGCCCAGGCCGTAGCCCTTGCGCAGCACCACCGCGAACAGCGGGACGGAGAGGGCGGCCGAGGTGACGAACAGTCGCGAGCCGCGCCGGATGGCGCCGGTCTTCTCGCTGTCCGGACCGACCATGAATCCCGGGGTGTCGCAGAGGGACACGATCGGGACGCCGAACCCGTCGCAGAGCTGGAGGAAGCGGCCGCCCTTCTCGGCGCCTTCCGAGTCGATGGCGCCGCCCAGGTGGTGCGGATCGTTGGCGATCAGGCCGAAGGGACGGCCCTCGATCCTGAGGAAGCCGGTGATCATGCCGCGGCCGTAGCCGCCGCGCAGCTCGACGAACGTGCCCTCGTCGGCCAGCGTCTGGATCACGCGGCGGATGTCGTAGGCGCGCACGCGGTTCTCGGGCACGAGATGGCGCAGGAGGCGCTGGTCGGCGCAGTTCCAATCGTGGATCCGGCCCTGGAACATGCCGAGCAGGCTCTTGGCCGCGACGGTGGCCTCGGCCTCGTCCTCGACCAGAAGGTCCAGGGCGCCGTTCTCCCAGTGGACCTGGGCCGGTCCCACTTCGTCCGGACCGAAGACGCCCAGGCCGCCACCCTCGATCATCGCCGGCCCACCCAGGCCGATGCTGGAATTGCGCGTGGCGATGGTGATGTCGGCGCAGCCGAAGAAGACCGCATTGCCGGCGAAGCAGCGCCCGAAGTTGACCGCGATCCGGGGCGCCGCGCCGGACATGCGGGCCCAGGTGGTGAAGCTGGTCGTGTCGAGGGACGAGGCCGAGAGGCCGCCGGCGTCCACGTCGCCCGGCCGGCCGCCGCCACCCTCGGTGTACCAAATCACGGGCAGTTTCCAGTGCTCGGCGAACTCCAGGATCTGGTCGGTCTTCTTGTGGCCGAAGTGGCCCTGGGTGCCGGCCAGGACGGTGTAGTCGTAGGCCAGGGCCGCGCAGCGGGCGACGTCGGGGCCGAAATCCGCGCCGTTCACTTCGCCGACGCCTGTGACGATCCCGTCGGCCGGCGTGCGGGCCTGGAGGTCCTCGATCGTACGCCGGCGGCGCTGGGCGGCGATGGCCAGCCCGGCGAATTCGCGGAAGGTGCCCGGGTCGAACAGGTCGTCCAGGTTCTCGCGCGCCGTCCGGCCGCCGGACTTGTGCCGCCGTTCGACGGCGTCGGGCCGGGCGGCGTCGAAGATCAGCGCATGGCGGGCGCGCACTTCTTCCAGATCGCGGCGCGGGGCGTCCAGGTCGATCGCTTCGACGACCGCCTCGGCCTGGCCGGCGCCGTCGGGCGCGAGGAAGGCCAGGGGTTCGTGCTCGTCCACGGTGGCGCCGATGGCGACCGGCAGTTCCAGCACGACGCCCGAAGCGGCGGCGGCCACCACGTGCTGCATCTTCATCGATTCCAGCACGGCCACGGTCTGGCCGGCGCGGACCACATCTCCTACGGCGACCTCGAACGCCACGAGCGTGCCGCGCAGCGGCGCTTCGACGCTGACGCCGCCTTCCGGCGCGCGAGCCCATTGGCGTTCGCTCTCGTCGACGCCGGTGTCCTCGGGCGTCAGCTCTTCGGCGCGGGCGAGAAGCTGGGGCAGCCGCGCCTCGACGAAGCCGGTGTCGGCGGACCCGGCTCCAACCTCGGGCGCCTCCAGGATGGCGCGCAACAGGGGCAGGTTGTTCTCCACCCCCTCCAGCCGGAACTCGGTGGCGGCGCGCGCGGCCTTGGCCAGGGTCACGGCGATGTCGTCCGCAGGACTGTGGACCACGACCTTGGCGATCAGGCTGTCGAAGGCGGGACTGGGCCGGTAGCCGACGAAACCCGCGTCGTCCACGCGCACGCCGGGGCCGCCCGGCGGCTCATAGCGGCGGATGGCGGCGCCGGCGCGCGAGACCGAGCCATCCGCCGCCAGCCGTTCCAGATTGACCCGCAGCTGAACCGCATGGCCACGGACCGGGGGCGGTCCGTCTGCGAGGCCGAGTTCGGTGAGGCTGGCGCCGCCCGCCAACCGGAGCTGGACCTGAACCAGGTCGAGTCCCGTCACGGCCTCGGTGACGGTGTGCTCGACCTGCAGCCGGGCGTTGGCCTCGATGAAGACGGCGGTGCGGCCGTCGACGGCGTCGAGCAGGAACTCGAACGTGGCCAGCCCACGCAGCTTCGCCGCCTCGGCCATGCGCACGGACCAGGCCTGGAGCTGCTCGCGCACTGCGGCTGGAAGCCCGATGGCCGGGGCGAACTCGATCAGCTTCTGGCGTCGCCGCTGGACGGAGCACTCGCGGTCGTGGATCGCCACGGCGCGGACGCCGTCGGCGGCGATCTGCACCTCGATGTGGCGCGCGCTCGCCACATAGGCCTCGGCGTAGAGGCGGGCGTCGCCGAACGCGATCCGGGCCTCCTGCTCGCAGGCGCCGTAGGCTTCGGCCGGGTCCTCGCCCGCCGCCACCAGCCGCATGCCCCGGCCGCCGCCGCCGGAGACGGCCTTGATCATCATGCCCCGTCCGGCCGGAAGGCTGGTCTGGAACGCCCGGATCTCGTCCAGTGCGGCGCCGCCCGCAACGCCTGGGATCACCGGCACGCCCTGGCTCTCAGCGAAGGCGCGGGCGCGGGCCTTGTCGCCGAAGAGGTCGAGGGCCTCTGCGTCCGGTCCGACGAAGGCGACACCTGCGGCCGCACAGGCCCTCTGGAAGTCGGCGCTCTCGGACAGGAAGCCATAGCCGGGGTGGATCGCATCGCATCCGCTCAGCCGGGCCGCCTCCACGAGCGCGGCGGCGTTGAGGTAGGCGGCCGGCCCGACACCTTTCAGCGGCGCGTCGGCGTCCGTGCGGCGCCGATGCAGGGCCGAGGCGTCGTCCTCGGACCAGACGGCGACCGTGCGGATTCCCAGGTCTGCGGCGGCGCGGGCGACGCGGATCGCGATCTCGCCGCGGTTGGCGATGAGCAGGGCGCGGATCGACAGGGGACCCTCCGGGCTTCGGGTGGGACGGCGTGGGGCGGGAGCGAGGCCGGAGGCGGCCCGCCGGCCCGACGCCGCTTGCGCTCCAGCGCCGGGAATCGAGCCGAAGCCCATCATGCACATGATGCCGACGGCGCCGATACCCTCGTCGGGTGTCGGGTGAAACGCGGCGCCCGAGAGGGGCCGCGCGCGGGAGCTTCCGCAATCGGATCATTGACACAGATCAATTTTTGATCGAATTCGGCATCAGTGGCCATATTTATCATAGAGCCGCTTATCGGGAGGGAATCGAAGATGATGCTGGCGTCCAAGGGCGAATCCGCCCCGATCCTGCAGGTCGCGTTTCGCCGCGCGGCGCTTCTGGCCGCCGCCGGGATGGCCCTGACCGCCGGCGCGCCGGCCGTGGCCGCGGACTCCACCGGCAACGAGGTGGCGGAAATCACCGTCACCGCGCAGAAGCGCGAAGAGAACCTCCAGGACGTCCCGCTGTCGGTCGCCGTGATTCAAGGCGAGGCGCTGGAAGCGCTCCGCCTCAACGAAGCCACCGACATCAGCAAGGTCGCGCCCAGCGTCACCTTCCTGAACGCCGCCGGCCCGCGGAACTTCGGCTTCTTCGTCCGCGGCATCGGCACCTCCACCTTCGCGGCCGAGACCATCGAGGGTTCGACGGCCTTCGTGCTCGACGGCGTGGTGCTCGGACAGGCGGGGTCGGCCCTGACCGACCTTCCGGACATCGAGCGCCTCGAGGTGCTGCGGGGGCCGCAGGGCACCCTGTTCGGCAAGAACGCCTCGGCCGGCGTCATCAACATCGTCACGCGGCGCCCGTCCAAGACGTTCGAGTTCCGGGCGAGCGGGAGCTGGGCCTGGCCCGACGACGAGCGGAAGCTCAGCGCCTACATCTCGGGGCCGATCACCGACACTCTGGCGTTCTCGCTCTCGGGCCGGCGCAACAAGCGTGACGGGATCATCGACAACGTCTTCGACGGTCGCAAGCTGAACGACCGCAACGACGGCGGCGTGCGCGGTAAGCTGGAGTGGGAGCCGAACGACCGGCTTCTGGTCACGGCCACCGCCGACTACTACCGCCGCGACGCCGATTGCTGCGTCTGGACCTCGGCCGAGGTCGGACCTGTCCCCGGCGCGCCCGAGGTGGCGGCGGCGGCGGTGGGCATCGTCGCAGGTCCCGGCAACTTCAAGCAGAACCTGAACGGCGACGTCTTCGCCAAGTCCCGCTCGTACGGAACCTCGGTTCAGGTGGACTACGAGCTGGGCGAGTTCACACTGACCTCCATCAGCGCCTATCGCCGCTGGTTCACGAAGGATGGTCTCGATTCCGACTCGTCGCCGGCCAACCTCCTGGACATCAACTTCGGCATCCTGAAGCAGAGCCAGGTCAGCCAGGAACTGCGCATAACCTCGCCGACGGGAGGCTTCCTCGACTACGTGGCCGGTGTCTATTTCTTCAAGTCGGGCGTCCACTCGGCCTCGACCCAGATCTTCCCGGCGGTGCCGCTGCCGTTTTTCTACCGGCTGGCGGTGATCGACGCCGAGACGCGCAACATCGCCGCCTTCGGCCAGGCCAATTTCAACATCTCCGAGGATCTGCGCCTGATCGCCGGCGCGCGGGTGTTGAACGAGAAGGTGGACGCCGAAAAGTATCGCCAGGACGCCCGGATGGGCCTGAGCGATTCCGCCACCGCCGGCAAGGACGACGACGCCTTCGTCTGGCGGCTGGGCGCGCAGTACGACGTCAACGACGACATCATGGCCTTCGCCACGGTGACCCGTGGGTACAAGGGTGGCGGGTACGACACCAATATCGGAGTGGGCACCCTGCGCGATGTGCGGCCCGAGAAACCCACCACCTACGAACTCGGCCTGCGGACGAGTTGGCCCGCGATACGGCTGACCGCCAACGCCACGGCGTTCTGGTCGAAAGTGAAGGACTACCAGTCCGCCGGCCGTGACCCGCTGACCGCCACCTATCCCATCGCCAACGGCGAGGCGAAGACCCGTGGCGTCGAGTTCGAGGTGATGTGGCGACCGCTGGCCGACGCCGATCTCGCCGTCATGGCCGGGGCGGCCTATGTGGACAGCGAATGGGGATCGTTCGCGAACGCGCCGTGCTTCGGCGGGCAGACCCTAGCGGAAGGGTGCATCGGCGGGGTGCAGCAGGATCTCACCGGCGCACGCCTGCCGTTCTCGCCGATGTGGCAGGGCAACGTCGCCGTGCGCTACGCCACCGAGGTCGCGACCGACTGGCGGCTCACGCTCGACGCCAACGCCAGCTATCGCTCGAAGATGCTGATCGCCTTCCCGAACAATCCCCGCACCGAGCAGGAGGGCTACATGCTGGTCGACGCGTCGATCGGCGTCGGCCCGTCCAGCCGGCGCTGGAAGGCGTCGCTGTTCGCGAAGAACCTGTTCGACCAGGACTACCGCGCGGCCATGTTCTCTACGCCTTTCGGCAACGCGCGCAGTCTCAGCCAGTATCAGGTCTACGAGAGTCAGCGGGTGGTGGGCGTCGGCCTCGACTTCGACTTCTGACGTGACCTGGTTTCTTCCCCGAACCGGCGCGGGTCAGCCCGACCCGCGCCGCCCTTCGTCGGGAGACGAGGCGGCTTCGGCTCCGCGGCTGGTGTCGGTCTCGCAGTTCTCCGATCCTCTCGTGACGTCGCCGGTGGACCCCAGCCGCCACCCCAGTCAGGCGACGGCCTACTGGCTGCAACGCGACATCGTGCGGGGCGTGTTCCGGCCGTGGGAGCGCCTGAAGGTCGAGCGTCTGTCGCAGTTCTACGGCGTCGGGCTGAGCCCCGTCCGGGAAGCCATCCTGATCCTGTCGACCAGCGGGCTGCTGGTTCACGAGCACCTCAAGGGCTATCGCGTGGCGCCGACGTCGCTGGCGGATCATGCCGACCTGGCCGATATCTATCAGCGTCTGTATCGCCTGGCCCTGGGCATGGCGTTCGAGCGCGGCGACGACGCCTGGGAGGAACAGGTGGTCGTGCAGCTCCACCGCTCGCAACGGGTCCGCAAGGTGCTGCCCGACGGCGATCCCGAGCGGCGCGAGATGTGGCAGATCGCCTACATTAGCCTTCACGGCGCCCTGCTGGAGGGCTGCCGGTCCCCGATCCTCCTCGATCAGTTCGCCAGCGTCGGCGCCCGGCTCGAGCGGTACATCAACCTCTATGCAGACCTCGAGAGCGACAGGCACCGCGACCATCACGCCGAACACCGCGCCATCGTCGATGCGCTCATGGACCGCGACGCCAAACGGCTCCATCAGTTGCTCGACAGCTTCTTCATGACCACGACACCCGTGCACGATTCCATCAGGGCGGCGCTCGGCGCCCTGAACCGCGGGGAGGCCCGGTGAGCTTCATCTTCACGCCGCCGCCCGGGCACCGGCTCTCGCCGGCGCGCAAGGCCTCGTTCACGTCGGGCGACTTCGCCTGCAACCTCTATTGGCAGAGCGTCTCCCTCTACCTGCTGTTCTTCTACACCGACGTCGTCGGGCTTTCTGCGGCCACCGCCGGTCTGATCTACATGGTCGCCTCGATCTTCGATGGTGCGATCGACCCGGTGATGGGCGCCGTCGCCGACCGTACGCGGACCAAACAGGGACGCTACCGGCCCTATGTGCTCTGGGGCGGCGTCCCGCTCGGGCTGGCCTTCGTCCTGCTCTACTACAAGCCGCCGCTGGAAGGGGTGGCGCTGGTGGCCTGGATCCTGGTGGCGCACCTGATCTTCCGCGTGGCCTACACCGCGCTGTCGATCCCCTATACGTCGCTCAACGCCCGCATCACCGACAGCTCGGCCGAACGTTCGACCCTGGCCGGCTTCCGGATGATCTTCGCCACGCTCGCCGGCCTGACCATCGCCTCCACCACCCAGCCCCTGGCGGCCCACCTGGGCGGCGGCGACACGGCCTGGGGGTACACCCTGACCGCGGCCGTCTACGCCACGATCGCCACGGTGATCTTCCCGTTCGTCTATCTGACCACGAAGGAACCGCCCGAAGATCCGGGCGCGGCCGAACCGACCATGCGGATGAGCCAGTACTGGGGCGCCGTACGGAGCAACCGCGCGTTCTGGGCGGTCATGGCGGCGATCTGCACCGCGGTGATCTGTTCCACGGCGGTGGGCAAGTCGGTGCTCTACTACTTCAAGTACTACCTGCACGACGAGGCAGGCGGCCGGATCGCGCTCTCGCTGAACGCCGCCTCGGGCCTGCTCATCATCCCGGCCTGGATCTTCGCGAGCAAGTTCATCAGCAAGCGCTCCGCCTGGTTCGTCTGCGTCCTCTGGGGCCTCGTCTGCCTGACCGCCTTCGCCTTCATGGACGTCCGCAGCCCGCCGCTGATGATGGCCATTCTGCTGGCGATGCAGATCAGTTCGCTGGGCGCGGCCATGACGTTCTGGTCGATGCTGCCCGACACCGTCGAATATGGGGAATGGAAGACCGGGATGCGGGCCGAATCCTTCATCTTCGGCCTGGGCCAGTTCTTCCTGAAGGTGGCGCTGGGCCTGGGCGCCGGCATCTTCGGCTGGAGCCTGGATCTCGTGGGATTCCACCCGAACGTGGAACAGACGCCCGAGACCCTGGCCGGGCTCAAGGCCATCATGGTCGTCCTGCCGATGGCCGGCCTCGCCCTGGGCGGCCTCGCGATGCTGATGTACCCGCTGAAGAAGGGCGTCCACGAGGACATCGTCGAGCAACTGGCCGCCCGCCGTCGCGTGCCGCCCGAGGCGGTGGCCGAGGTTCCCTAGGCCCTATCCGCCGGGCAGGTGAGCTGGATCGCCCCGGCGATGGCGTCCAGCCGCGCGGCTTGGGGGTGCGGTCCGGTCGTCGCGCCGTCCGCGCTCAAGGTCATGGCCCGGTCGCCGGTGTCGTACGAGGGCCAGGCCGGCAGGCCGGGGCCGTTCGGATCGCCGGTCTTCGCGAAGTTGGTCCAGTAGGCGCGGATGGTCTCGGAAGCCCGAGCGTCGGCCTCGTCCGTCCTGCCGAGCGACGCCGGCAGGGTCCCGAACACATAGGGCAGGTCGGTGGCGTGCCGCGCGCCGACCCCGGGCCTGCGCTGTCCGGCCGGGACCACGTCGAAGCGATAGAGGTAGGTGGGCGCGACCCTGGCCTGATGGCCGGCGAACAGGCGCGCCGGAGCGACGAACGCCGCATCCGCGCCCAGGCTGGCGGCGAGGTCGTCGCCATAGGCCGCCCGCAAGGCTCCTTGGGTCTCGTCCGGGAGGCGCTTCAGCGCCGCCTCGGTGCGGGCGGCGATGAACGGCGAGGCGGGCCCGAACTCCTGGGTGTTGGCGCCCGCCAGATAGGGGACCACGGCCACCTGGCCGGCGGCGAACAGGGCCGGCAGAGCGCGGGGGACCACCTTGCCGTCCACCATCGGCCCCGAATAGGTCTCGGGCCGCCCCTGGAACAGGTTGACGTCGCCCTTCACCACCTCCAGCGGCAGCGCCCGGAGCGTCGCGGCTTCCGCGCTCCGGAGCCCGCGCGCCTCCGCGAGCGCGACGCCCTTCCGCTCGGCCTCGTCCAGGCACGGCCAGGTGTCGCCCAGGCCGCCGGACTGGACGATCGCCTGCGCGAACAGGCCGCGCGCCATCGGTGAGGCCATCAGCATGTTCACCGAGGCGCCGCCGGCCGACTCGCCGAAGACCGTCACCCGGGCCGGGTCGCCGCCGAACGCGGCGATGTTCGCCTGCACCCAGCGCAGCGCCGCGATCTGGTCCATGAAGCCGTAGTTGCCCTTGGGCTCGTCCGGGCGGTCGGCCGTCAGGGCGGGATGGGCGAAGAAGCCGAAGCGGCCCAGCCGGTAGTTGAACGTCACAACCACCACGCCGGCCCGCGCCAGGGCGGCGCCGTCGAAGACCGGCGACGACCCCAGGCCGTTGGTGAAGCCGCCGCCGTGGATCCAGACCATCACCGGCGCGCCACCCTTCGCGCCTTCGGGGCGCCAGACGTTCAGCGCCAGGCAGTCCTCGGACTGGGTGTGTATCGAGGGCGTGCTGTCGCCCGGGAACGGCGTCTGGACGCAGTCGAAACCGAACGTCCGGGCCGGCCGCTCGCCCTTCCAACCGGGATGCGGCTGGGGCGGCCGCCAGCGCAGCGGCCCCACCGGCGGGGCGGCATAGGGTATGCCGCGGAAGATCGAGAGGCCCGGCGCGGCCTCGCCCACCACCACGCCGTCCCGGGTGGTGGCCTTGGGCGCCGGCGCCTGGGCGGTGGCGGACGCGGCCGCCAGCAGAACGACGGAGGCCGCTGCGAGGCCTATCCGGCCAACCTTTGCGCGTGCCATCGGAGATGATCCTCCATGAAGCTGGCGATGAAGTAATAGCTGTGGTCGTAGCCGGGCTGGCGGCGGAGCGTCAGTGGGACCTCGGCCTTGGCGCAGGCCGCCTCCAACAGCTCCGGTTTGAGCTGGCCTTCGAGGAAGTCGTCGGCCTCGCCCTGATCGACCAGCAACTCAGGAATACGCGCGCCATCGTCCAGCAGGGCCGTGGCGTCATGGCGGCGCCAGGCGTCGCGGTCCGGCCCCAGGTATCCGCCCAGCGCCTTCTCGCCCCACGGGCAGCGCATGGGCGAGGCGATCGGCGCGAAGGCCGAGACGCTCTTCCAGCGGCCGGGAGTCTTGAGGGCGAGGGTCAGCGCGCCGTGGCCGCCCATGGAGTGGCCGGTCAGCCCCTGGCGGTTCATATCGACCGGGAAGTTCGCGGCGATCACCTCGGGCAATTCCGAGACGATGTAGCTCTCCATCCGGTAGTTCGTGGCCCAGGGCGCCTGGATGGCGTCCACATAGAAGCCGGCGCCCAGGCCGAAGTCGTACGCCCCGTCCGGATCGTCCGGCACGCCCTCGCCGCCCGAAGCGTTTCTGGGGCTCGTATCCGGCGCGACGAACACCAGGCCCAGCTCGGCGCAGACGCGCTGGAACTGGCCCTTCTGGGTCACATTGGCGTGGGTGCAGGTCAGTCCCGACAGGTACCAGACCACCGGTCGCGGCCCGGCCCCCTGTTCCAGGGCCTGAGGGGGCGTGAAGACGCTGAAGGTCATCGGCGTCTTCGTCTCGCGGCTCGCGTGGCGGTAGACGCCCTGGGTCCCGCCGAAGCAGCGGGTCTCGGAGACGGTCTCGATCATCAGAAGACGACGACCGAGCGGATGCTCTCGCCGGCGTGCATCAGGTCGAAGGCCTTGTTGATGTCCTCCAGCGGCAGCTTGTGGGTGATCATGGGGTCGATCTCGATCTTGCCCTGCATGTACCAGTCCACGATCTTCGGGGTGTCGGTGCGCCCGCGCGCGCCGCCGAAGGCCGTGCCCTTCCACACCCGGCCGGTGACGAGCTGGAACGGCCGCGTGGCGATCTCCTTGCCCGCCTCGGCCACGCCGATGACGATGCTCTCGCCCCAGCCCCGGTGGCACGCCTCCAGCGCCTGGCGCATGACGGTGGTGTTGCCGGTGGCGTCGAAGGTGTAGTCCGCGCCCCCGTCGGTCAGGCCGACCAGGTGGGCGACGATGTCGCCGTCGATGGCCTTGGGATTCACGAAGTGGGTCATGCCGAACCTGCGGCCCCATTCCTCGCGGTCGGGGTTGATGTCCACGCCGACGATCATGTTCGCGCCGACCAGCTTCAGGCCCTGGATCACGTTGAGGCCGATGCCGCCCAGGCCGAACACCACGCAGTTGGCGCCCGGCTCCACCTGCGCGGTGTTCACCACCGCGCCGACGCCCGTGGTCACGCCGCAGCCCACATAGCAGGCGGTCTCGAACGGCGCGTCCTTGCGGATCTTGGCCACCGCGATCTCGGGCAGGACCGTGTAGTTCGAGAAGGTGGAGCAGCCCATGTAGTGGAAGATCGGCTGGCCCTTGTACGAGAACCGGCTGGTCCCGTCCGGCATCAGGCCCTTCCCCTGGGTCGCGCGGATGGCGGTGCACAGGTTGGTCTTGCGGCTGAGGCAGCTTTTGCACTGCCGGCATTCCGGCGTGTAGAGCGGGATCACGTGGTCGCCCACGGCCACCGACGTCACGCCCGGCCCCACCTCCACCACGACGCCCGCGCCCTCGTGGCCCAGGATGGAGGGGAAGATCCCTTCGGAGTCGAGGCCGTCCAGGGTGTAAGCGTCGGTGTGGCACACCCCCGTCGCCTTGATCTCGACCAGAACCTCGCCCGCGCGCGGGCCTTCGAGATCAACCTCCACCACTTCCAGCGGCGTCTTCGCCTCGAACGCGACAGCGGCGCGCGTCTTCATCTCTTGCTCCTCGACTCTTCCGGGTGTCAGCTTTCCCTATGCGGTTTGCGAAGGGAAGGCGAGCCCCCCAGATTATTGCGAAATATTGTCGAAAATGGCGACATTCGATTTAATGTGGTGACATGATTTCATCCCGACACCCGCCCTGGAATCCCGAGCGCGCCCGCGAGATCGTGGCCGCGCACGCCGGGCTGGAAGGACCCCTGCTGCCGGTGCTGCATGCGCTGCAGGCGGCGTTCGGGCACGTGCCGCACGCGGCGACCCCGATCGTGGCCGAGGCGCTCAATCTCACCCGCGCCGAGGTGCATGGGGTGATCACCTTCTATCACGACTTCCGCGAGGCTCCGGCCGGGCGACGGGTGGTGAAGATCTGCCGCGCCGAGGCGTGCCAGGCCACGGGTGGCGAAGCGGTGGCGGCGGCCCTGCTCGCCAACCTGGAGACCGACTGGGGCGACACCACGCCCGACGGCGGGATCACCGTGGAGGCCGTCTACTGCCTGGGCCTTTGCGCGGTCGCTCCCGCCGCCCTGGTGGACGGCGAGCCTGTCGGCCGGCTGACGGCGTCGCGGCTTTCCGAAGCGGTGCTTGGATGACCCGCGTCTTCGTCCCGAAGGACTCCGCGGCCCTGGCCGTCGGCGCCGAGGCCGTGGCCCGCGCCTTCGCCGACGCCGGCTGCGAGGTAGTGCGCACGGGTTCGCGCGGCTTCTTCTGGCTGGAGCCGCTGGTCGAGGTGGAGACGCCGGAGGGCCGCCGCGCCTTCGGACCCGCCACGCCGGGCGACGTCTCCGCGATCCTCTCGGGCGACAGCCCGCTGGCGCTGGGGGACATCGCGGCCCATCCCTGGATGGCGGGTCAGACCCGCCTGACCTTCGCGCGCTGCGGCTTGGGCGATCCCCTGGACCCGCCGCCGTTCGAGGCCCTGGCGCGGGCCCGCGACCTGGGCGCCGACGGCGTGATCGCCGCGATCGCCGAGTCGGGCCTGCGCGGCCGCGGCGGCGCCGGCTTTCCGGTGGGCGTGAAGTGGAAGACCGTCCGCGACGCGCCGGGCGGGCTCAAGTACTTGGTCTGCAACGCCGACGAGGGCGACAGCGGCACGTTCGCCGACCGCATGCTGATGGAAGGCGATCCGTTCCTCCTCATCGAGGGCATGGCCATCGCCGCCCTGGCCGTGGGGGCGGCGCGCGGCTTCATCTATTCGCGCTCGGAGTATCCGCACGCCAACGCGACGATGGCGGCGGCGCTCGGGATCGCCCGGGCTCGGGACCTCACCCCCGGCTTCGACCTGCAGCTGCGGATCGGCGCCGGGGCCTATGTCTGCGGCGAGGAGACGGCGCTGCTGGAGAGCCTGGAAGGCAAGCGGGGCCAGGTGCGGCCCAAGCCGCCGCTGCCCGCCCACAGCGGCCTGTTCGGCCGGCCGACGGCGATCAACAACGTCCTGTCCCTGGCCGCGGTCCCGTGGATCGTCCTGAACGGGGGGCCGGCCTACGAGGCGCTGGGCCACGGGCGCTCCCGCGGGACCAAGCCGATCCAGATCGCGGGCAATGTCGCGCGGCCGGGCCTGTACGAGACGCCGTTCGGCCTCACGCTGCGCCAGATCGTGGAGGACATCGGCGGCGGCACGGCCTCGGGGCGCCCGGTGCGCGCCGTACAGTGCGGCGGCCCGCTGGGCGCCTACTTCCCGCCCGCGCTACTCGACACGCCCTACGATTACGAGGCGTTCGCCGCCCAGGGCGGCCTGATCGGTCACGGCGGGATCGTGGTCTTCGACGACACGGTGGACATGGCGGCCCAGGCCCGGTTCGCCCTGGAGTTCTGCGGCATCGAGAGCTGCGGCAAGTGCACGCCCTGCCGCCTGGGCTCGAAGCGCGGCGTCGAGACGATCGATCGGATCACCGCCGGGATCGAGCCCGAGGCCAACCTCGCGCTGGTCGAGGACCTCTGCGAGACCCTGAAATATGGTTCGCTCTGCGCGCTGGGCGGGTTCACGCCCTATCCGGTGATGAGCGCGATCCGGCACTTTCCCGAAGACTTCGCGCGGGCGTCCGCCCGCGCCGCGGCGGAGTGATCCCCATGGCCCGCCTTCTCGAGTTCGACCTCGGCACGCCACAGGCCTCGGGCGCCCCGGTGACGCTGACCATCGACGGCCGTCCCGTGACCGTGCCCGCCGGGACCTCGATCCTCCGCGCGGCGGCCGAGGCGGGGACGCAGATTCCCAAGCTGTGCGCCACCGACAGCCTGGAGGCGTTCGGCTCGTGCCGGCTGTGCCTGGTGGAGATCGAGGGCCGCGCCGGAACGCCCGCGTCCTGCACCACCCCCGTGGCCGAAGGCATGGCGGTCCGCACCCAGACGCCGAAGCTGGCGACGCTGCGCCGCGGGGTGATGGAGCTCTACATCTCGGACCACCCGCTGGACTGCCTCACCTGCGCGGCCAACGGCGACTGCGAGTTGCAGGACATGGCCGGGGCGGTCGGGCTGCGCGAGGTGCGCTACGGCTACGAGGGCGAGAGCCATCTCGGCCTGCCCTGCGACGAGTCCAACCCCTATTTCACCTTCGACCCGGCCAAGTGCATCGTCTGCTCGCGCTGCGTGCGCGCCTGCGACGAGGTGCAGGGGACCCTGGCGCTGACCGTCGAGGACCGCGGCTTCGGCTCGCGTATCGCCGCCGGCCAGGGCGAGCTGTTCCTGTCGTCCGAGTGCGTGTCGTGCGGCGCCTGCGTCCAGGCCTGTCCCACGGCGGCGCTGACCGAGAAGGCGGTCATCGAGATCGGCCAGCCCGAGCGCGCCGAAGTCACCACCTGCGCCTACTGCGGCGTGGGCTGCGCCTTCAAGGCCGAGATGCGCGGCGAGGCGCTGGTGCGCATGGTCCCGTGGAAGGACGGGAAGGCGAACCACGGCCATTCGTGCGTGAAGGGGCGGTTCGCCTGGGGCTACGCCACCCATCGCGAACGCATCCTGGAGCCGATGATCCGCGCCTCGACGGCCGAGCCCTGGCGCACCGTCTCCTGGGACGAGGCGATCGCCTACGCGGCGTCCGAGTTCGCCCGCATCGAGGCGGCGCACGGCCCCCATGCGCTGGGCGGCATCACCTCGTCGCGCTGCACCAACGAGGAGACCTACCTCGTCCAGAAGATGATCCGCGCGCGGTTCGGGGTGAACAACGTCGACACGTGCGCCCGCGTCTGCCACTCGCCCACGGGCTATGGCCTGAAGACCGCGTTCGGGACCTCGGCCGGCACGCAGGATTTCGACTCGGTCGAACACGCCGACGTCATCCTGGTGATCGGCGCCAACCCCACCGACGGCCATCCGGTGTTCGCGTCGCGCATGAAGCGGCGGCTCCGGCAGGGCGCCAGGCTCATCGTCATCGACCCGCGCCGGATCGACCTCGTGCGGACGCCGCATGTGGAGGCCGCGCACCACCTGGCCCTGCGTCCGGGGACGAACGTCGCGATCCTGACGGCGCTGGCCCATGTGATCGTCGCCGAGGGGCTGTTCGACGAGGCGTTCGTCCGCGAGCGCTGCGACCCCGAGGATTTCGCCGCCTGGGCCGAGCATGTGGCCCGACCCGAGCACTCGCCCGAGGCGCTCGAGGCGACGACGGGCGTCCCGGCGGCGGAGGTGCGGGCCGCAGCCCGGCTGTACGCCACCGGCGGAAACGCGGCCATCTACTACGGCCTGGGCGTGACCGAGCACAGCCAGGGCTCGACCTCGGTGATGGCCATCGCCAACCTGGCGATGGCCACGGGGAACATCGGAAGGCCGGGCGTGGGCGTGAACCCCCTGCGAGGCCAGAACAACGTCCAGGGCGCCTGCGACATGGGCTCGTTCCCGCACGAACTGGCCGGCTACCGCCACGTGTCGGACGACGCGACCCGCGCCCTGTTCGAGGCCGCCTGGGGCGCCCCCCTCGATCCCGAGCCGGGACTGCGCATCCCCAACATGCTGGACGCCGCCGTCGCCGGCCGGTTCAAAGGGCTCTACGTCCAGGGCGAGGACATCCTGCAGTCCGATCCCAACACCCGCCACGTGGCCGCCGGGCTGGCGGCCATGGAGTGCGTGATCGTCCACGACCTTTTCCTGAACGAGACCGCCAACTACGCCCACGTGTTCCTGCCGGGTTCCACCTTCCTGGAGAAGAACGGCACCTTCACCAACGCCGAGCGGCGCATCCAGCGGGTGCGCAAGGTGATGAGCCCTCGCAACGGGCTGGAGGACTGGGAGATCACCCAGAAGCTCTCGAACGCCCTGGGCTATCCGATGGCCTACGATCACCCCTCGCAGATCATGGACGAGATCGCGCGTCTGACCCCCACGTTCGCCGGCGTGTCGTACGATCTGCTGGAGCGCGAGGGCTCGGTCCAGTGGCCCTGCAACGACGCCGCGTCGACGGGCACGCCGGTCATGCACCTGGAGCGGTTCGTCCGCGGGGCTGGCAAGTTCGTGCTGACCGACTACGTCCCCACCGACGAGAAGGTGGGGCCGCGTTTTCCCCTGCTCCTCACCACCGGCCGGATCCTGTCCCAGTACAATGTGGGCGCGCAGACCCGGCGGACCGACAACGTCCTCTGGCACGAGGAGGACGTGCTGGAGGTCCATCCGCAGGACGCAGAGGATCGGGGATTGCGCGACGGCGACTGGGTGCGGCTCGTCAGCCGGGCCGGCGACACGACGCTGCGGGCCAGGATCACCGACCGGGTCGCGCCAGGGGTGGTCTACACCACCTTCCACCACCCCGGGACACAGGCGAACGTCGTCACCACCGACTACAGCGACTGGGCCACGAACTGCCCCGAGTACAAGGTGACGGCGGTGCAGGTCGCGCCGTCCAACGGCCCCAGCGACTGGCAGGCGCGCTACGAGGCCATGAGCGAACGCAGCCGCCGGATCGCTTCGTCCGAAGCCCAGGCGGAGCCGGCGGAATGACCCGGCCGGACCGGCTGATCTACATGGCCAACCAGATCGCGAGCTTCTTCGCCGCCCAGCCGGGCGACGCCGCCGAGGGCGTCGCCGCCCACATCAGGAGCTTCTGGGACCCGGGGATGCGCACCGAGATCCGGGCCTGGGGAACGAGCGGCGGCGAGGGCCTCAGTCCCGTGGCGCTGGAGGCCGTGGGGCGCCTGAAGGATGCGCCCGCGCGATGACCCGCGCCGCCTTCCCCCGCACGCGCTGGACCGCCGCCGGGCCGGAGGCGGGATCGCGCGACCTGCCCGAGGAGACGCCCGTCGCGCTGGTCCACGACGCGACGACGACGGCGGTGATGATGGCGACGCCCGCCGACCTGGAGGACTTCGGCGTGGGCTTCAGCCTCACCGAAGGCCTGATCGCGGTCCCGGACGAAATCGCCGCGCTGGAGGTGTCTACGGGCGATCTGGGGGCCGATCTCGTGGGGATCGAGGTCCGCATGTGGCTGAGGCAGCCGGCGTCGGCCGCGCTCGCCACACGCCGGCGACGGCTGGCCGGGCCGACGGGCTGTGGGCTGTGCGGGGTGGATAGCCTGGCCGAGGCCGTCCGGCCGCCGCGCCGTGTCGGCGAGGGCGCCGTCGCTGCGGCCCGCGACATCCACGCGGCCCTGGCCGCCCTGGCGCCGGCTCAGGAGCTGGGGCGCGCCACGCGCGCGGCGCACGCGGCGGGATGGTGGACGCGGGACCTGGGCCTGGTCGCCGCCCGGGAGGACGTGGGCCGCCACAACGCGCTCGACAAGCTGGTCGGCGCCCTCGCCCGCAGCGAGGCCAGGATGCGAACGTCGATGGACGACGGCCTGCTGGCGCTGACGAGCCGAGTGTCGGTGGAAATGGTGCAGAAGGCCGCAGCCCTGGGCGCCCAGATCGTCGTCGCCGTCTCGGCCCCCACCGCGCTGGCCGTCCGCACGGCCGACGCCGCCGGGATCACCCTGGTCGCCGTCGCCCGCGACGACGGGTTCGAGGTGTTCACCCGGCCGGACCGGATTTCAGGCTAGGCGGCGACGGGCTCGGCGACCTGGGTCCACAGCGCGCGGGCCATGTCCTTGAGCATCAGGGCCTCTTCCCACCGGTCGCTCAGTTCGCGGCCGTCGAGGCCGGTGATGGCGTAGTTGGGCGGGCCCAACTCGGGCATGAAGGTCAGTTCCCCGCCGGGACCGGCGCGGGTCAGCCAGTCGGCGAAACCCTCGCGCCACCACGCGCTCATCTGATCGACCCAGCCATGGTGCTGCGGCGCCTTGATCGAGACCTGGATCTGGTGCGAACCGGGGACGCGGCCGTGGAACGCCCAGCAGTGCTTCAGCACCTTCTTCATCCGCGCCATGTCGGCGTCGGGCACGGGCAGCGGCATCTCGTGCACCAGCGGATAGTGCGACAGGTCGCCGGTGAGCCGCAGGTTCGGCATCCGGTCGAGGATGCGGCAGGTGAACAGGGCGTCGTTGGTCAGCCGACCGCGGTGGGTCTCGTAGTTCACCGGGATCGAGGCTTTCGCCGCCTCGGCTTCGAATTCGGTCAGAAGGGCGACGGCGTCGTCCACCTTGTCGGGCCGGGCCATGATCTGGACGTTCAGGTGATGGGCGCCCAGCGCCTGAGCCCGGTCGACGTAGCGGGCCACGTCGGCGGCGGTGAAGACGAAGCCGATAGCCTCGAAGCTCTTGCCGTGATCGTGGACGCCGCGGGCCACCGCCTCGGCGCGATCGGCGCGCATGAGGCTGACGCCCACCCCGTCGAAGCCGGCGGCGAAGATCCTGGCCAGGACGCCCGGCATGTCGGCCTCCATGTCGACGCCGGGCAGGTTCTCCATGCCCCAGATGGCCTGGTAGACGAGCAAGCGGGCCATACTGACCTCCTCAGGACGCGGGTGTGGGATTCCGCTGGGCCAGTTCGTCGACGATCTTCTCGTGGACGCCGCGCCGCAGCGGATAGAACAGCATCGCGATCGCCGAGCCGCCCAGGCCGATCACCGGGAAGACCACGACGATCAGCTTCAGCCCCTCCAGGGTCTCGGGAGCCTGCTGCACGTTGGGGACGTAGCCCACGAGATCCAGCGCCCACCCGAAGAAGGCGGCCGCCAGGCCCAGCGCCACCTTCTGGAAGAACATCGCCAGGCCGAAGACGAAGGACTCGGTCCGCGCCCCGGACGCCCACTCGCCGTACTCGACCGTGTCGGGCACCATCGACCAGTAGGTGGTGGAGACGCCCAGCGAGGCGACGTGGATCGCCATGTAGAAGACCGTGACCGCGAGCGCCGTCTGCACGTCGAAGACCAGCAGCGCCGCCGCGCAGGCGAGGCCCCAGCCCGCGGCCGTCAGCCAGGCGACCTGCTTGCCGATGAAGCGGGTCGCGAACACCCAGGCCGGAATGATCGCCACGCCCAGGGCGGCCTTGATGGAGAGCGCGTAGCGGGCGGCCTCCTCGTCCTCGGCGATGTACTTCATGTAGTAGAGCAGCGACTTGGACAGCGCCGTCGACGACATGGCGCCCAGGCTGATGGCGATCATCACGATCCAGAACGCCTTGTTCCTCGCCGTGGCGCGCCAGTAGTCGGCGAGGCGGAGCCGCACGGGCTCGCCCGGCGGCTCGGGGGGCTCTCGTGTGACCAGGAAGACGATCGGGAAGATCGCCGTGGCGACGAGGGCAAGGACGACCGCCGCGTAGAAGAAGCCCGTGGCGAGGTCGCCGCCGCCGAACTGGTCCACCATCGGCTTGGTGAGGAACGACACCGTCATCCCGGCCAGGGTGGCCGCCACCATGCGGAAGCCGGCCAGCGACGACCGTTCGGTCGAGTTGCGCGTCATCCGGGCGGTGAGCGAACTGTAGGGCACCGACACGAAGGTGTAGGCCGTCCGGAACACGAGGTGCGACGCCAGGACCACGGCGGTCAGGCCGAGACCCGTGGCCGCGGGCGCCCAGTAGAGGAAGCAGAACGACAGGCCGACCGGGATCGCGCCGATCAGGATGTAGGGCCGGAAGCGCCCCCATCGGGTGCGGGTGCGGTCCGCGATGGCGCCCATCAACGGGTCGGTGATGCCGTCGAAGATCGAGGCGACCATGTAGATCAGCCCGGCCGTCGCACCCGGCAGCCCGAGCGCGTCCGTGTAGTAGAACATCAGGAACAGGCTGACGCTCTGCCAGTACAGATTGCAGGCGTAGTCGCCCAGCGAGAACCCGGCCTTGCGGGCGAAGCTCAACTGGAATCCCGCCTTGGCCTTGAACATCGTCTCCCCCGGCCTGCCGCGTCTCCGCGCGGCTGGGGCGACTATGGCGGCCCCTTCCCGGCCTCTCAATCGGAAAACGCGAGAGATGGCAAAAATAACGATATAAATGCAGAAATTACCTATTTTAGATTGATTATATCGCAATTGATCAGAATATGATCTTCAAAACAAAATCCCGAGGAGTCAGGGAGGAGCCACGCCATGATCACCGATGCCGAACGCACCGCCTGGGATCGAGACGGCTATTTCTTCGCACGCGGCGCGATCGATCCCAGGCTCGCGGCCGAGGTCGAGGCCGAGGTGGTCGCCCGCATCCGTGCGGACCCGCCCGCGAGTCACGTCGGAGAGGTCGCCTACATGTCGGGTGAGAATTATCTCATCTATCCCGAGACCGGCCCGTCGCCCGGTGCGGCGAACCCCGAGGACCTGGTCTCCAAGGTCTTCAACTGCCACGCCGAAGGCGCGACCCGGCGAATGTCGGAATCGCCCCAGATCGCCGATCGCGTGGCGGGTCTTCTGGGGCCCGACGTGGATTGCTTCCAGAGCCAGTTCATCTTCAAGAACCCCGGCGTCATCGGCCAGCCGTGGCACCAGGACAGCTACTACTTCAAGTTCGACAAGCAGCCGCAGGTGGGCGTCTGGGTGGCGCTCACCCGCGCGACAATCGAGAACGGCTGCCTTTGGGTCGTGCCGGGAAGTCACGCCGCGCAGGAGATCTACGAGCATGTCCCCGACCTGCGGCCGGCGGCCAATCGCGGCTATCTCGAGATCGTCTCGCAGGACACGGCGAGCCGCACCTCGGCGGTGATGGAGCCGGGCGACGTGCTCTTCTTCCACAGCTACCTGATGCACATGTCGACCGACAACGTGGCCGACTATCGTCGTTCGGCGATGGTCTATCACTACGGCCGCGCCGGGACGAAGGCGCTGAACCCCGAGAGCGCCGTCTCGCTCGCTCGGGTCAACCGCTGGATCCCCATTCGCAGGGCCGCGTAGCGCCCGGGCCACCCGGATCCAGCGTGTGTCAGCGTTCCCTGGGGGCTTTGCCAGCGGCGGGGGGGGCTTGTCTGTCCCGAGTGACCTCATCCCGTGCCGTGCATCTGCCGCCGCGCGTTCGAGTTTCGGGGCGACAAATTCGATCTAATTCATGTATTATATTTAAATACGATTGACTTGATGTTTTCGATCAATTTATGGTCCGGTCAGGATCGACGAGTAGGTACGCCATGAACGCCGCCCCACGCCTTCATCCCCTCAATCGGGACTTCACCTGGCAGGACGCGCCGCGCACAGGGATGCGCGCCCTGACGCCCGAGCAGGTGGATCAGTTCAACCAGGACGGCTTCTTCGTCTTCCGGAACGCCTTCACGCCCGAGGAGATCGCCGCCGTCACCGCCGCGATCGATCCGCTGGAGAAGGCGCACGAGCAGGGCGTGCGCGAGAACATGGGCGGCCGTTTCCGCCTGACCGATGTGGGGGCCATCACCTTCACCGCCCACATCGTCGGCAAGTCGCCGGTGCTCCAGGCCTTCGCCGCCCATCCGGCGATCAAGGACATCTGCCACGACCTGATCGGCCCCGACGTGCGGCTCTACTGGGATCAATCCGTCTACAAGAAGACGGAAAAGGTTCAGGAATTTCCTTGGCACCAGGACAACGGCTACACGTACATCGAGCCGCAGCAATATCTGACGCTCTGGATCCCGCTGGTGGACGTGGACGAGGAGAACGGCTGTGCGTGGATCGCCCCCAAGCTGCACAGGATGGGAACCTTCGAGCACTGGATCACCGAGATCGGCAAGGTGTGCCTCACCGAGGCCGACGAGGCCGTGGCCGCGCCGGCCAGAGCCGGGGACATCGTGGTCTTCTCGTCCCTGGCGCCGCACCGGACGGGTCCGAACCTGAAGCCGGACACGGTGCGAAAGGCCTATATCCTCCAGTATGCGCCCGATGGGGCGAAGACGACCCTGCCCGACGGTCAGGTCATCGAGCAGAATGACCCCGTCCGGCAGTTCAGGATCCTCGAGGGCGGCCGCTAGGGAGGTTTCGCCGATGACGCCGCAGGAGCTGAAGGACCTCGCCGAACGCTATCGCCGCGACGGCTTCGTCCACGCCAGGGGCCTGATCCCACACGAGGACATTGCCGCCCTTGCGCCGGCGGTCGACATGGCCGTGGCGCGGCGCAAGGGGCACGACACCCGCGGCCTCGACGAGAAGACTCCCTACGAGCAGTCGTTCATCCAGTGCCAGTACATCTGGGAAGACTTCCCCGATGTCCGGGGCCTGACGTTCCATCCGCGACTGGGCGAAGCCCTGGGCGCGTTGCTCGGCGCCGAGAAGGTCCGCCTCTGGCACGACCAGGCGCTCTACAAGGAATCGGGCGGTCGCGAGACCGAAGCCCATCAGGATCACGCCTACTGGCCCATCGCCGAGCCCGACACCATCACGGCCTGGATTCCGCTGATCCCGGTCGACGAGGTGACCGGATGCATGGGCTACGTCCCCGGTTCCCACGAAGCCGATCTTGAATTCGTCGACATCTTCCGGGCCGAAGGCCAGGGCGAGGCGCTGCTGGCCCGCCAGGCGGCCGAGCCGGTGTTCTGTCCGGCCCAGCCGGGCGACGTGTTGTTCCACGCCGGGCGTACGGTCCACATGGCCAAGGCCAACCATTCCGACCACATGCGGCGCGTCTACACGGCCATCTACTTCAAGGACGGCTGCACCCGCGGGGGCGAGCGGGCCCATCCCTCGGTGGACCGCGACCGCATTCCCCAGGGCGCGAGGATCGCCGGCGGCGCGACGCCGGTGGTCTGGCCGCTGGTCGATGGCCGGATCCCAGAGCCTGAGCCGTGGCCCGAGAGCCAGGACGAGCGGTTCCTGCGCAACCGCGCATCGGGCGTCATTCCCGGCCGCTGAGGCGTCTCTTGCCCCTACGAGGACGGCGCGACCGCGCGTGCGGACGGTCGTGGCCACGGATTCGCGCCTGCACCGGCATTTCTACACACAAAAATGTCTCCGAAACAATTTTCGATGAAATATTGACACTAATATCAACCTAGATCAGGGTTTGCCCAACGCAGAGAGCCCGCCCGGGGCCGACAAGAACGCAACAGGGGGAAACCGATGTCCGGCTTGAAGTCGCGGCTCAGCCTTTCGAGCTGCCTCACCACATGCGTCGTCCTGACGGCGATCCTTTCGCCGGGCGTCGCCGGCGCCCAGACCGCCAGCGAGATCGGCGAACTCGTCGTCACGGCCCAGAAGCGCGAGGAGCGCCTGCTGGACGTCCCCGTCTCGGTCGCGGTCGTTCGCGCCGAGACGCTGGAGGCCTTTGGCTCCAACGAGGCGGTGGATCTGGCCTACCGGGTTCCGAACCTCGGCGTCTCCAACAGCGCCGGTCCCCGCAGCTTCGGGTTCTTCATCCGCGGGATCGGCACCACCTCGTTCGCGTCGGAATCGATCGAAAGCAGCTCGGCCTTCGTGGTCGACGGGGTGGTTATGGGCCAGGCGGGCGCCTCGCTCACCGACCTTCCGGACGTGGAACGGATCGAGGTCCTGCGCGGTCCACAGGGCACGTTGTTCGGCAAGAACGCTTCGGCCGGCGTCATCAGCGTGGTCACCAAGGCCCCGTCCAAGGAATTCGAGGCGGCGGGCAAGCTGAGCTGGGCATGGCCGCATGACGACCGCAAGGCTCAGGCCTATGTCTCCGGCCCGATCTCGGAGGACGTCGGCTTCCTGCTTTCGGCGCGTCTGGCCAAGCGTGACGGCTTCGTGAAGAACCTGTTCGACGGCCGCAGGCTGAACGACCGCAACGAGTACGGCGTCCGCGGCCGGCTCCAGGTGGACCCGTCCGACAACTTCCGGCTCGGGATCATCGGCGACTGGTGGCGGCGCAACGCCGATTGCTGCATCTGGACCCTGGTGTCGCCCGGGACGCCGCTGAGCGTCACCGAGCAGGCGTTCCTCGACCGGGGCGTGGCGCTGCGCCCCGGTAACGACACCCAGAACATCGATGGCGACGTCTTCTCGGACGTGAAGTCGTGGGGCCTCTCGGCCCAGGCGGACTACGACTTCGCCGGCGGCCACACCCTGACGTCGATCACCTCGTACCGCTACTGGGAGACGATCGACGGCCTCGACACCGACAGTTCCCCGATCAACCGGTTCAACGTGAACTTCGCCGAATTCACCCAGAAGCAGTTCACCCAGGAGTTGCGCCTGACCTCGCCCAAGGGGCCGTTCCTCGATTATGTGGTGGGGCTCTTCTACTTCAACTCCGACGTCCATTCGGAATCGACCCAGCTTCAGCCGCTGGCGGCGCCGACCCGGTTTACGAACCGGATCGTCGACAACTACACCAACGGCGAGAACATGGCCGTCTTCGGCCAAGCCAACCTCAACTTCACCGACGATTTCCGCGCCATCGTCGGAGGGCGCTACCTGCAGGAATTGGCCGAGGCCGAGAAGGTCCGCTTCGACCCCGTCAACAACGCGACCGAAAGCCGTCAGGCCGGCAAGACCGATCATGCGTTCCTGTGGCGCCTCGGCCTCCAGTACGATCTCAGCGACAACTCCAACGTCTTCGCCACCCTGACCCGGGGATACAAGGGCGGGGGCTACGACGTGGGCATCGGCACCACCGCGCTGCTCGACGTGCGGCCCGAGAAGCCCACCAATTACGAGATCGGCCTGCGCGCGTCGTTCCCCGATCAGCGGCTGCTGCTGAACGTCACCGCCTTCCGGCTCGAGGTGGAGGATCTCCAGGTCACGGCGCGCGAGCCGGGCGACATCGGTCTCTTCCTGCTGCTGAACGCGGCCGAAGCGTTGTCGAAGGGCGTGGAGGCCGAGGTCTACTGGCGCCCGATGTCTGACATCGATCTGACGCTGTCGGGCTCGGCCGCCTACACCGACGGCAAGTACAAGAGCTTCCTGCGGGCGCCCTGCTATCGCGGGCAGACCGTGGCGCAGGGCTGCGTCGGCGCGGTGCAGGACCTCTCGGGGGCCCAGCTTCCCTATGCGCCCAAGTGGAGCTTCAACCTCGACGCCAACTACCGGACCGAAGTCGCCGAAGGATACACGCTGTTCCTCGACGGTAACGTGAACTACCGGACCGACTATCCTTCGAACACGCCGAACGATCCGGCGACCCAGCACCCGGGCTTCGCGCTGGTGAACGGCGCGGTCGGGATCGGCCCCACGGACGGGGCCTGGAAGCTCTCGGTCTTCGGCCGGAACCTGACCGACAAGTACTACTACACCCGCAAGTTCTCGACACCGACCGTGGCCGGCGTCGGCGCCTATTCCGACTATCATCCCTACGAGGCCCGCCGGATCGTCGGCGTGTCCCTGGACCTGAAATACTGACGTTCGGCGGCGCTCCCTCCTCAGCCGCCCAACGGCCCGGCGTCTTTCCCACGAGGGGCGCCGGGCCTTTTACATGCCGGCGTCACGGCCTAGTGGAGTCTCCATGACAGAGATCTACCTCGATCCCGCGGCCACCCTCGACGACCGCGTCGACGACTTGATGGCCCGTCTCACCCTGGAGGAGAAGGTCACGCTGCTGGCGGGCGCCAGCGCTTTCAATCTCTATCCTGTCGAGCGCCTGGGCGTGCCGTCGCTCCAGATGACCGACGGGCCCACCGGCGTACGATCGATCCGCGGCGTCCCCGCGACGGTCTTTCCCGTGGGTGTCGCCGTCGCCGCGACCTGGAACCCGGAGACGGCCCGCGCCGTCGCCGCGGCCATCGCCCGTGAGGCTCATGCGCTGGGCGATCATGTGGTGCTGGCGCCCACGATCAACATGATGCGCATCCCCACCTGGGGCCGGAACTTCGAGACCTATTCCGAGGACCCTTACCTGGCCGGCGTCATGGGCGCGGCCTATGTGCAGGGGCTCCAGGGCGAGGGGATCGGCGCGTCGCTCAAGCACTACGCCGCCAACAATCAGGAGCTGGAGCGTTTCGTCGTCGACGCCCGCGTCGACGAGCGGACCCTGCGGGAACTCTATCTCGCCGCCTTCGAGCGGGTCGTGGCGGAGGCCGACCCCTGGACGGTCATGGCCTCCTACAACAAGCTCAACGGAACCTACGCCTCCGAACACCGCCGCCTGCTGACCGACATCCTCAAGGAAGAGTGGGGCTATAGGGGCATGGTGGTCTCGGACTGGGCCGCCACCCATTCCACCGCCGCCGCGGCCAACGCCGGCCTCGACCTCGAGATGCCCGGGCCGCCGAAGTGGTTCGGCGACAAGCTGCTGGCCGCGGTCAGGGCGGGAGACGTTCCCGAGGCCCAGATCGACGACAACGCCGCCCGCGTGGTCCGCCTGATCCTCCGCTGCGGATTGCTGGACGGCGCGGAACGGCCGAAGGGAGAGCTGCGCACGGCCCGCCACAAGGCCATCGCCCTCGACGCGGCCTGCGAGGCCATGACGCTGCTGAAGAACGACGGCCTGCTGCCGCTGTCGCGCGAACTGAAGTCGGTCGCCCTGATCGGTCCCAACGCCGCGCGCTGCCTGCTCCAGGGCGGCGGCAGTTCGCGGGTGGTGACCGACCGTGTGAAGACCCCGGCGGAGGGGCTGCGGGATTTCCTGGGCCAGGGGGTCGCCGTGCTGGAGGCGCGGGGCGTCGACAACGACCCGTTCCCCGTCAACCCCGATCCCTGGGCGTTCAGCCCGACCGAGGCCCGCGACGCCGAGGGCCTGCACGCCGAATACTTCGACTCCGTCGACTTCTCGGGCGCGCCGGCGCGGACGACGCTGGAACGCAACTTCGTCCGCTGGTCCAGCCCCAACATGGCCGCCGCCACCCGCGCGCCTGTGGGCTCCTATCGCTGGAGCGGCTGGTTCTGGCCGAACGAGACCGGGACCTACGAGTTCGGGGTTCGCGCGACCGGCGTCGCCCGCGTCGCGCTGGACGGCCGTCCGCTCGTGACGCCCGAAACGGCGGCGGCCGAGGATCATTTCGACGTCATCGGCCAGACCGTGCCGCGTCGTCTCGCCATCGCCGAGTTGACGGCCGGACGCGGCTATCGCGTCGAGATCGACTACGTCCCGAAGGCCGCGGGCTACGAATACTTCGGGCTGGGCGTTCGCCCGCCGCCCGAGCCGGTCGAGCGCGCCCTGGAGGCCGCCCGCGACGCGGACGCGGTGGTGCTGGTGTTGGGATCGGGGATCGTGACAGAGGCCGAGGGCTACGATCGGCCCGACATGCGCCTGCCCGGCGGCCAGGACGACCTCGCCCGCCGCATCCTGGACATCAACCCGAACACCGTGATCGTCCTCAACGCGGGCTCGCCCTTCGAGGCGCCCTGGATCGACGAGGCGCGCGCGGTGCTCCAGATGTGGTTGCCCGGCGAGACCGGACCGGACGCCCTCGCCGCCGTGCTGTTCGGCGACCGCGACCCCGGCGGCAGGCTGCCGATCACATGGCCGCGGGCCTTCGGCGACCATCCGGCGCACGCGCCCGGCCCGGACCCCGCCGTCTGCGATTACGCCGAGGGCCTGGCGATGGGCTATCGGGGGTTCGATCGGGCGGGCGTCAGACCGCTGTTCCCGTTCGGCCACGGCCTCGCCTACACCAGATTCAAGATCCGCGACCTCGACATGGCCGGGACGGCGGCGGCCGGCGCGCCCGTGACCCTGTCGGTCCTGGTGGAGAACACCGGCGACCGCGCCGGGGCCGAGGTGGTGCAGGTCTATGTGTCCCAGCTCGAACCGCGCCTGCCGCGACCGCCGAAGGAACTGAAGGCTTTCGCCAAGGTCCGCCTCGAACCGGGCGAAGCGCAGCGGGTGATGCTGACGCTCGAACCCCGAGCCTTCGCGCCGTACGACCCGGAGACGGGGGCCTGGCCCATCGACCCTGGTCCGTACGACATCCTTGTGGGGCGCTCGGCGGGCGACATCCGGGTGAAGGGAACGCTGCGGCTGACGTGACGTGCCGGACGGGCTTCGAGAGGGGATCGTCGTCGGAATGGATCGATTCTGTCCGGCGGCGCCGCTTCGGATGAAGCTGGCGCATGCCTGCATATCGCGTCTGCTTTCAAGCAGAGCCGATAGACTCTAGGGTTCCGGCACGCGGATCTGAGAATCGCCGCCACCGGGAATCGAATGCCGACCTCGCAACCTTCTGTCGCCGCCTTCACCAGCCCCGAGCTGGAGGCGCTCACGCCCGAGCTTCCGGGCCCCACCGACAAGGCCGCGTTCTGGTTGCAGCGCGACATCGTCCGCGGCGTCTTCCAGCCGGACGAACGGCTCAAGGTCGAGCAGCTCACCAAATTCTACAAGGTGGGCCACAGCCCGATCCGCGAGGCGATCCTGCTGCTGTCGTCCACCGGCCTCGTGGTGCACGAACATCAGAAGGGCTATCGCGTCGCGCCCGTTTCGGTGGCCGACTACATCGACGTGGTCGACGCCTACAAGGCCGTCTACCAGCTCGTGCTGTTCAAGAGCGTCGAGCGGGGCGACCAGGCCTGGGAGGAGCGGGTCGTCGTGATGCTCCACCGCACGATGAAGGTGCGCAAGGTGCTGCCCGACGGGGATCCGCTGGCCCGCGAGTTGTGGCAGCGCGCCTACAAGGCCTTGCACCGCGAGTTGTTGTCGGGCTCGGGCTCGCCGGTTCTGGAGCGCATCTTCGCCAACCTGGGCGACCGGGCCGAACGCTACCTCAACCTCTACGCCGACTTCGAGACCGACCGCGAGCGCGACCACCACGCCGAGCACCGCGAGATCGTCGACGCCCTGATCGCGCGTGACGGCGAACGGCTGCACGACCTGATCACCCACTATTTCGCCGGGGCGCAGCCGATGCGCGACATCGTCATCCAACGGTTGGAGGCGCTCGAAGGCCAGCGCGGCGCCCGGCGACGTCGGGCCCCGGCGACCGCGCCCAAGGCGGCGGCGAAACCCGTGCGAAAGGCCGGTCGCGGCCGGCCACGGAAGACGGCCTGAAGGCGCCTACTTCTTCGGTTCGTCGGTCTCGGCGATCGTCGCGTACGAGGCCGGCGTTTCGGCCTGGAGCCGCTTCGCGACGGCGTCGGCCTCACGCATCGCTCGCAGCACGTTGCCGCCCGCCAGCTTCGCCAGGTCGGCGTCATTCCAGCCGCGGCGGGCCATCTCGGCGAGCAGGGCGGGGAATTTGTCGACGCCCTCGAGGCCCTCGGGCGTGTCGCCGATGCCGTCGAAATCCGAGCCGATTCCCACGCAGTCGACGCCGCACACCCGGGCCAGGTGCTCCACATGGTCGGCCACCATCGCCAGCGTCACCGGGGGCCGGGGATTGGCCTTCTCCCATTCCGCCAGGGCGGCGCGGGCCTTGTCCGGATAGCCGATGTAGAGGCCGCCGAAGGGCGGGGAATTGTAGCGCGCCAGCTCGGCCGAGCGGTTCGCCGCCCAGACCGTCCGCTCGCGCGAGACATAGGTGGGCATGAAGTTGACCATCACCACGCCGCGGTTCCGCTTCGCCAGCGCCAGCACCTCGTCCGGCACGTTGCGGGCGTGTTCGGCCACCGCCGATGCGCCCGAGTGCGAGAAGATCACGGGCGCCTTCGCGATCTCCAGCGTATCCTTCATCGTGTCTTCCGACACATGGCTGAGGTCGACCAGCATGCCCAGCCGGTTCATCTCGGCGATCACCGCGCGGCCGAACGCGGTCAGTCCGCCGTGCTGGGGATTGGCGGTGGCGCTGTCGGCCCAGCGGGTGTTGAGCGCGTGCGTGAGGGTCATGTAGCGCGCGCCGGCGTCGTACATCTGGCGCAGCACCGGCAGGCTGTCGTTGATCTGGTGGCCGCCTTCGATCCCGACCAGCGAGGCGATCTTCCCGGACTTGTGGATGCGCACCACGTCGTCGGCGGAATACGCCATCTCGAAGACGTCGGGATATCGGGCGGAAAGGCCCTTCACGATGTCGATCTGCTCCAGCGTGGTCTGCACCGCCGCCGGCCCGTCGATGCTGGAGGGGATGTAGACCGACCAGAACTGCCCGCCCACCTTGCCCGCGCGCAGGCGCGGGATGTCCGTCATCATGCCGGGCCCGCCCGGCGAGCGGATCGCGGAGGTGTCGGATCCGAAGTCGAGCCGTTCGGGGTGGACGCCCACATGCTGCCGCAAGGTCCACGGCACGTCGTTGTGGCCGTCGATCAGTGGCGTTCTGGCCAGCACCCGATCGACCCGCGCGGCGATCTTTGGATCGATCGCCTGGGGTTGGGTCTGGGTCTGCGCCTGGGCTGCGGCGCCTCCCAGGATGGAGAGCGTCACGCCGACGGCCAAAATCGCGCGCATCCGGAACTCCCTTGAGACCCTGACGGAATGCGATCCGCCCTGTCGGCCGAAGTCAAGCCGTGGGGCTTTGGGACGCGACCGGAAGCACATCGACGCTCACGCCGGCGGCGTCCAGGGCGGTCTGTTCGGCGCGCCACGCCGGCGTCGTCACCAGCCGCACGACGGAGAGTCCCTCGGCGACGAGCTCGGCCAGTTCGGCGGCGCTGCACGACGATCGTCGCTCGGCGTCGCGTCGGGCCAGGGCCATCACATCGGGATGGGTGTCCGCATCCGCCACCAGCACGTCGGCCGCCGCCAGGGCGCGGACGGCGCGAAGACTCAGGAGATCGGCCGGCCCGCGAGCGTCCAGATAGCGAACCTGTCCCTGCGTGGCCGCGCCCTCGGACAGGGCGGCGCGGAGCTGTGTCTTGGCCGCTTCCATGTCGCCGTTTCGCGCCGCGTCGGCGGGCGGCCCGTTGAGGGCGGCGCGCAGGAAGCGACGACGGGCGGCGGCCTCGGGCAGCGCGTCGCGGATTTCGGCCTGCAGGCTGCGAAACAGCGCGGCCACCTGGCCCGTCCCCTCGGGCAGACGCGCCTCGATGTCGTGGCGCAGCATCGTCGCCAGCATGGGCGAGGCGCCGCCCGTACCGATGGCCGCCACCACCTCGCCCCGGTCGATCACGGCGGGTGTCGTGAAGTCGCAGAGGGTGGGACGGTCCACGACGTTCACCGGCACGTTGGCCGCGCGCGCCGCGTCGGCGGCTGCCAGCGCCCAGTTGTCGTCGCGGGCCGCCACGAAGGCCAGGGTCGCGCCGATGTAGGCGCGCGGGTCCAGCGCGTCGGGTCCGTTCAGCCGCGACACCTCGGCGGGAGAGCCCTCGAACAGGCGGGCCTTGGCCTCGGCCGCCTCGCCCTCGCCCGCGACGACCACCCTGCGGCCGGCCAGCGGGAAAAAGGCGGGGAATACGTCCATCGGCCTATTTCAGGGTCTTCAGATAAGCCACGATGGCCGCCCGCTGCGTGGCGTTGGGCACAGACACGAGCATCTTCGTCCCGGGCGCGAAGGTCGTCGGAGCCTTCAGATAGGCGTCGAGATTCTCGTCGGTCCAGACGCCGTCCTTGGCTTTCAGCCCGGGCGAATAGGCGAAGCTCTTCGCCGCGATGTCTCCGCCCGCCACGCCGGCCAGGGAGGGCCCCATCGGCGAGCCGTTGTGGCACATGCGGCATTGCATGTTGAAGAGCTGAGCGCCGTCCTGGGCGACGGCGGGCGTGGCCGCCAGGGCAAGGGCGGCGGCGACGGCGCGAAGCATGACAACTCCTGTTTTCCTAAATCCGGTACGCAATACGCTCGCGGCGTCAAGGGCGGCCAAGGCTGGATTTACGCGGCGGTCTGAACAGCGTTAGGATCGGCGCGAGCAAACAGGGACTTGGCCTCATGGCGACGACGGTCGATGTGAACGGACGGCAGGTGAACGTCAACTCGCCACCGGACACACCCCTCCTGTGGGTGCTCCGAGATGAACTGGGGCTGACTGGTACGAAATATGGCTGCGGTGTCGCGCAATGCGGCGCCTGTACGGTCCTGGCCGACGGCCAGCCCATCCGGTCCTGCCTCACGCCGGTCTCGGCGCTGAACGGGGCGAAGATCACCACCATCGAGGGGCTCGGCGGAAATCATCCGCTGCAGCAGGCCTGGGTGGACCTGGACGTACCCCAGTGCGGCTACTGCCAGTCTGGCCAGATCATGGGCGCGCTGGGCCTGCTCAACAACGACCCGCGGCCCGACGATGCGGCGATCTCCGCGGCCATGGACGGCCATATCTGCCGCTGCGGCGCCTACCAGCGCATTCATGCCGCGATCAAGGCGGCCGCGACGGCCCCGGCGACGGCGATTCCCAGAACGGCGATCGGAGGAGACGCGGCATGAACCGGATGGTGCGTCCGCCTCCTTCGCGACGCGAGGTGCTGGTCGTCGGCGCCACGCTGGCCGGGGGATCCCTTCTGGTGGGCTGCTCGCTGCCCGACATGCTGTCGGCCGGCTCCAAGGTCGAGCCCGGCGCTTTCGGAGCGTTCATCAAGATCGCCCCCGACGGCGTGGTCACGGTGGTGTCGAAGCACATCGAGTTCGGCCAGGGCAATCACGCGGGCCTCGCGGCCATCGTCGCCGAGGAGCTGGACGCCGACTGGACGAAGGTGAAGGTCGAACAGGCGCCCGCCAACGCCAAGCTGTATGGCAACGCCCTGATGGGCGGAACCCAGGGCACGGGCGGATCGTCGGCCATCTCGGATTCCTGGCCGAAGATGCGCGCGGCGGGCGCGGCGGCGCGGGCCATGTTCGTCCAGGCGGCGGCTTCTGCCTGGGGCGTCCCCGCCGCCGAGGTGGTGGTGAAGGACGGCGTACTGTCGCACCCGTCGGGCAAGCAGGCCGGTTTCGGCGAACTTCTGGAGGCCGCAGCCAAGGTCACGCCGCCGGCGCAACCCGTCCTGAAGGATGCGAAGACCTTCACCCTGATCGGCAGCGACCGGGTGCGCCGCAAGGACAGCCGCGCCAAGAGCGACGGCACGGCCCGCTACACCCAGGATGTCCGCCTGCCCGAGATGCTGACGGCGATGGTCGCCCACCCGCCGAAGTTCGGCGCGAAGGTGAAGAGGTTCGACGCCACCGGGGCGAAGAAGATCCCCGGCGTAGTGGCGGTCCACCAGATCCCGAGCGGCGTCGCCGTGGTGGCCGAAAACACCTGGGCGGCGAGACTGGGCCGCGACGCGCTCGAGGTGGAGTGGGACGACACCAAGGCCGAGACGCGCGGTTCGGACCGGATCCTGAGCGAGTTCCACGACTACGCTTTGGGCAAGCGCGCCGCGCCCGACAAGGCGAAGTGGGCGCCGTTCGTCACACGCGGGGAGGCCGGCCAGGCCTCCCAGATATCCCAGGCCGGCGGCGGGACGGCCGCGCTCGAACTGGCCTACGATTTCCCCTACCTGGCGCACGCCGCCATGGAGCCGATGAACTGCGTGGCCACGGTGGGCGACGGGCCCACGCGTCTGGTCTTCGGCTCCCAGGCGCCGACGCTGGATCAGATCAACGTAGCCATGGTGACGCCCGCCCTGCCGGGATCCATCGAGATCGAGACGCTGTTCGCCGGCGGCTCGTTCGGCCGACGCACGACCTTCGGGTCGGACTATGTGGTCGAGTGCGTCCAGATCGCCAAGAAGATGAAGCGGCGTCCGGTGAAGCTGGTCTGGACCCGCGAGGACGACATGCGCGCCGGCTATTTCCGGCCGCTCGTGCATCATACGGTTCGCGTGACCGTCGACGCCGAGGGCTTCCCGGCCACCTGGCGTCACCGCATCGTCACCCAGTCGATCCTGAAGGACGCGCCGCCGGGCGCGCCGGTGGGCGGCGACGTGGACATGACGGCCGTCGAAGGTGTCGTCGATTCCCCGTACCTCAAGGCCACGCCCGTGGTGGACGCCCAGCTTCTCACCCCCGACGTCGGCGTGCCCGTGCTTTGGTGGCGCTCGGTGGGCGCCACCCACACCGCCTATGTGATGGAGCACACCATCGACCAGCTCGCCCGGCGGGCAGGCCGGGACCCGATCGACTACCGCCGCGCCCTCTATCGGAAGGCTGGGGCCAACCGGCATCTGGCCGTGCTGGATCTCGCCGCCGAGAAGGCCGGCTGGACCACGCCGGCGCCGGCCGGCTGGACCCGTGGCGTGGCGGTCCACGAGTGTTTCGGATCGGTGGTGGCGCAGGTGGCCGAGGTGAAGCTCGAGGGCGGCGTTCCCAAGGTCGGTCGCGTCGTCACGGCCATCGACTGCGGTGTCGCCATCGCCCCCGATCAGGTGGCGGCCCAGATGGAGGGCGGGACCTGCTATGGCCTCTCGGGCGCGCTGTTCGGTGAGATCACGCTGACCGATGGGGTGGTGGACCAGGGTAATTTCGATGCCTACCGCGTGCTGCGTCATTCCGAAGCGCCGACGGTGGAGACCTATATTCTGCCGTCGGCCAATCCGCCGTCGGGCGTAGGCGAACCTGGAACGCCGGTCATCGGGCCTGCCGTGGCCAACGCGCTCCTGGCGATCACGGGCCAGCCCACGCTGAGCCAGCCGTTCGTGAAGACGTGAGGCGGCGGAGCCGGCGGAAAAATCCGCGGGCTCGCGTGAACCGATCACGGGTTCGTGTGTTTTCGTCCAGCCACCTCATTCTGGAGAGACGGACATGCGTATGATCATCGCGGCTACGGCCGCCCTCGGCGCCCTCAGCCTGGCCGCGTGCGGTTCGCCTGCCGAAAAGACCGCCGACGCCAAGGCCGACGCCGTCGAGGCGCAGGCCGACGTGACGGCCACCCAGCTGGAAAACCAGGCTGACGCCGCCAATCAGGCCGGCATGCCGGCCACGGCCGACGCCCTCGACAAGCAGGCCGACGCCGTCAAGGACGCCGCGGACACCAAGGCCGACGCCATCCGCGACGCGGCCAAGGACGCCCCGGCGACGCCGCCGGCGCCGAAGTAAGGCCTGGATCCTTCCTGAACGAACCCCCGGCGCGTCCCGCGCCGGGGGTTTTGTCTATCTGAGCTTCGGTTTGGGCGATCGGAGGACCGGGGGCCGCACTTCGCCTCACCGTCGCAGCGTTCGTCCCACGTCCGCCTGGAGCCGGCGCCAGCCCAGCCAGACGCCGGTGGCTACGCCGGCCGCCGCGCCGATCAACAGGACCACCATGGCCGTCGCCCAGGCCGGTCCACGGTCGAACCCGCGGATGAAGTCCAGGCGGTGGGGCGCCTCGAACAGCCAGCGATAGCCCCGCCGCGCCCCGTCGATCCGGCGGATCACCTGTCCCGAGGCCGGGTCCAGGTAGAACCGTACGCCGTCCTCGAGGATCACGCGATGGACGGGCAGGGTCACCGGGTCGTGGTGGCCGAAATGGTAGGTGTCCTCCCGGGTCATGAGTCCGGTCGACGCCGCGGGGCCCATCCGGGCGACGACGGCGGCCAGTTCGGGCGCGGACAGGGGCGCGCGTCGCGCCTGCGCGTCCAGCCGCACGCCGTCCGCCATCAGATGGAGACGGCCGGCGAGCGCCGCCGTCTCGACCTGCCGCGCCGGGATGTCGGCGTCCCGCGCCGCGGAGATCGCCTGGCCCAGTTCGCCGAGGGTGAAGCTTCCTGTGAGCGCTTCGGCCCGGTCGTCGGGGCGGCTCTCCAGGAAGCCCCAGGGATTCATCGAAACGAGGCCGCTGGCCACCCAGGTCAGGGTCAGCAGGCCGGCCGCCAGGCCCGTCAGATGGTGCCAGGCCATCCAGCCGCGATAGGGCGTGAGCGGCCGCTCCCCTCTTCCTCGCGAAGGGCGACGCCAGGCGAGCAGGCCCAGGTAGAGACCCGTCGCGGTGAGAAACGTCCCCACGATCGAGGTCCAGATCACCACCTGGGACCATAGCGGCGTGTTGGCGCGCAGAATCTCGGGATAGAGCCAGTGCGGGATCGGCCCCAGCCAGTTGAGGATGCGCGTCGGCCGGTCGGTCACCTGGGCCACGGCGCCTGTGCGGGCCGAGACGTAGACGTCGCTCGCGCGCGGGTCGTCGAAGCGGAAGCGATGGAACGGCCGTTGCCTGTTGAAGTACCCCGTCACCGTCCACTGGTCGCGCTCCACCGCCACGGCCGCGCCGGGCGACCCCGCGATCCCGTGCGCGGCGGCGTACGCCCTGGCGACCGCCGCCGCCTCGTTCGCCGTCACCCGGTCGATGGGGGCGCCGGTCGAGAGGTCCAGCATCCGGCCGTCGAACCGCAGTACGGGGCGGCCGGCCAGATCCTCGACCGTGGCGTGGCGGATCTCCTGCGCCGGTTGCGCTTCCCCCAGAGCGCAACACGCGCTCCAGGCGATCGGTGGCAGGCCGGCGGCCCGTTCCTGCGCCGTCACCTCGGGCCAGCGCACGAACAGCATCACGACGCCGCTCAGGAACCAGACCAGCATCAGCAGGCCCATGACGATCCCGACCCATCGGTGGGTCAGGACCAGCCACTTCGGCGCCCAGGCCGCGCGCGTCGGGCGCAGGCCCTCCCCAGCCGATGGGACGTCAGAAGGAATAGGCGTAGCTCACGTGCAGGGTCCGGGGCGCCCCCCGGAACTTGAAGAGGAAGCGCTGGGTCGACAGGTCGATCAGGGCCGAGTTCACCCGCGTGGCGTAGTCCTCGTCGAAGGCGTTTTCCAGCCGCGCCGTCAGGCGATGGCGGCGCGCGTCGCCGTCCACATAGGCATAGGCCGCCAGGTCCACGACCGTGTAGTCGCCGTAGTTCACCCGTCCGAAGCCCGTGACCTGCTGGTGGACGTCGCCGGTCCACAGCAGGCTGGCCGAGGCGCCGAAGGGATGTTCCGGCGAGTCATAGCTGACTGTCGCTTTGGCCTGGGCCTTGGGGATGCGGTCGAACTGGCGGCCCGCGCCCTCGGCCCGCGTCCGGGTCAGCGCGAACGAGCCGCGGGCCGAGATCCCGTCGGCGATCTGCACCGTGGCCTGTCCCTCGACCCCGCGCGAGCGCACCTTGCGGTCCACGTTGACATAGATCCCGTCCGGGAAGCCGGGTCGGCTGTAGTCGTCCACGATCAGGTCGTCGATCGTCCGTGCGAAGCCGGTGAGCCGCCAGGCGAGCCGCGCAGCCTCGCCGCCGACGGACAGATTTGCGTTCAGGCTCTGCTCCGCCTTCAGGTTCGGGTCGCCCACGGCGCAGCAAGGGTCGATCCCGAACAACTGCTCGGCGCTGGGCAGGATGAACGACGTGCCGACCATGCCCTCCAGGAACAGCGCCGGGTTGGCGTCCCATCGGCCGGATACGCTCCAGACCGTCTTTCCGCTCTCCTTGGTCCTGTTGTGGCGGACGCCGAGGGCGAAGCGGGCGGAGTCGAAGAGGTCGTCCGTGGTTCGTACCTGGGCGACGAACGCATGCACCCGCTCAGTCTGCTGGGCGATCAGCAGCACCTCGTCGCGGCCGTTGAAGTTCTGATAGTCGTAGCCGAGCTGGTACTCGAAGCCCTGGTGCAGGTTCAGCTTGGCCAGCACGGCGACGCCGTAGTCCTCGTAGCCCCAGTAGGTCAGGTCGTCGACGATCACCGGCGGCGCGGCGGGATTGCCCGGCACGTTGTTGACGGTCGAATAGACGCTGTCCCAGTCGTGATAGTAGCCCTTCACCGAGAGCTGGACCTGCTCGCTGGCCGTCCAGTCCAGGCTGATGCTGCCGATCTCCTCGTCCCGGTCGTTGAACGACAGCCGCGTCAGCCGCGGATTGGGGTAGTCCAGGTGGGCGTCGGTGTGCTGGTAGTAGAGGTTGAGGGCCAGGGTCTCGGACAGGTCCAGGCCCAGCTTGCCGCCGAAGCTGACCACGTCGTAGCCGCGCTTGCGCGCCGTGGCGCTGGGCTGGAACACGTCGAAGGCGCGGTACCCTTTGGCTTCATCCTTCGAGACCCAGGCCACGAACCGCGCCGGCCCCGCCGGTCCGCGGACCAGGGCGTCGGCGTGGACGCCGCTGTTCGTGTGGCCGCCCACGGTCAGCGCGCCGCTCAGCTCGTCCGCATAGGGTCGGGTGACGATGTTGATGGCGCCCGCCGCCGCCTGGGTCCCGTAGAACAGGCTCTGGCCGCCCTTCAGCACCTCGATGCGCTCGACCATGCTGGCCGGCAGGGTGTCGGCCGGGCTGGTCGCGGTGTAGAGGCGGTTGTTGATCCGCACCCCATCCACCAGCCACAGCACATCGCCGGTGCGCGAACCCTGCAACGAGATGTCGGCGTAGGAGAACGGCCCGTTGCGCGGCGAGAGGAACAGGCCGGGCGCCTGCATCTGGAGCGCCTGGGAGACGTCGACATAGGCGTTGCGACGCACGATCTCGGCCGTCACGACCTCGAGATCGCCGCCATAGCGAGCCAGCTCCTGAGGCAAGGTCTCGTCCAGCCGGGCGGTGACCCGCAGCTCATCCACCGTCGTGTCTGCTGCGCCCGCCGGGGCACCGCCCGCCACGGCCAGCGCGCCGCCCAGTGCGAACGCCGCGACGGAGTTTCTGCCGGTCATCGATGTCGCCCCCGTAGATGTTATAATATAACATATGTGGCAGGCCAAGCGCCGCGCCAGTCTTTTGTGAAATCGCTAGAGGGGCTGTTGTCCGTACGCGCGTACTTTACGGTTTCCAGCGGCGTTACACGGGGTTACAGACACTCTCTCGCTCGAATGCCGGGTATGCCTTGGACGCTGCCGACGCCATCGCCGAACAGGTCGCCGAGATCCGAAGGGCCCGCGTGCTGGGCCGAAGCCACGGCCTGGAGCGCCTGTTCGACTACCTGGCCGATCCCGCCAATCGCGGACGTCCGCTGCGCGAGGCCGATGTCGCCGTCGACGTCTTCGGCCGGACGCCCGAGCTGTCGGGCGATGCGTCGGTTCGCGTCTACATTCACCGCCTCAGGCGCAAACTCGAGGCGTTCTACGACGGCTCCGGCGCCGGCCAGCCTCATCGGCTGATCATCCCGGTGGGAGAGTATCGGCTGGACCTTGTGACGGTCGGGGGAGGCGATCTTTCCGTCCCGCCATCCGCCGCTCCGGCTCCCCGGCGCCTTCCGTCCTGGCTGATCCCGGCGCTGGCCGCCGGCGCCGTGGTTCTGGCGGGAAACGTGGCGGCCTGGGCGTGGTTCGCCCGGAGCACGGCGCCGGCCCGGCCACTCGCGCTCGCCGCCGCCTCGCCGCTGTGGGCGGGGATCGGGCGCGACCGGCCGGTGCTGGTCGTCGTGGGCGACTACTACATCTTCGGCGACACCGAAGGCGGCGCCGAACCCCGGCGGATGATCCGCGCGTTCGAGGTCAACAGCCCGGCCGACCTCGACGCCTGGCTCCGGGACAACCCGGCGTTCCAGACCCGCTACATCGACCTGGACACCTACTACACGCCCATAGGCGCCACCGTCGCCCTGCGCGAGATCATGCCTCTGGTCCGGCACGCGGCCGGCCGCGCCGACCGGGTGCGGGTCGTGACCGCCTCGCATCTGACGCCGGACATGCTGAAGACGTCCGACATCGTCTATGTCGGTTACCTCTCGGGCCTGCGCGTCCTGCAACAGCCGGTGTTCGAGCGCTCGCGCTTCGCCGTGGGCTCCACCTACGACGAGCTCGTCGATCGCGAGACGGGCGAGACCTATGTGTCGGGCGCCGGCAAGGCCCAGGGCGACCGGCCCAACCGCGACTACGGATATCTGGCGGCCTTCACCGGCGCCGCGGGCAACCGCTTCCTGATCGTCGCCGGCGCCCGCGACATCGGCGTGGCCCAGGCGGCGGAGCTGGTGTCCGATCCCCGCACGGCCGGAATGCTGGGCGTCGCGTCCGCTCGTCCCCTCGAAGCGCTGTACGAGGTGGACGGCGTGGGCCGCGCGGCGCTGGAAGCGCGTCCCGTGGTGGTCGTGCGCTGAACCGACGGCGGGTTCACCCGTTCTCTCCCCGAGCCAATCCACGAAACGACCCATCCAGGGAGATTCGCCATGACCGAACCCATCCGCCCTCTGATCCCTGCCGACCGCGTCAACGGCACGGATGTCGTCAGCCCCGACGGCGAGAAGCTGGGCAAGATCGAGGACGTCGCGATCGAGAAGGTGTCGGGCGAGGTCGCTTACGCCATCCTGTCGTTCGGCGGCCTGTTCGGAATCGGCGCCAAGTACCATCCGGTGCCCTGGCGCCTGCTGACCTACGACCCCGACAAGCGGGCCTATGTCATTCCCGTGGCCAAGGACGCGCTCGAGAAGGCGCCGACCATCGACGAGAGCGAACTGAGCGGCTGGAACGACCTCAGCGCCCGGGATTCCATCTACGGCTACTACTCGCCCTACGGCGTCGGCCCGTACTGGGGTTGACCCCGCGAGGTCGAGGCCAGGGGTTGAGATCGATCGCCGAAGCCTGTCATCTGCGGTTCAGGTGAGATCCGTCACGGACGGGTCTCACCCGAAAGTCCCGCCGCGTATTCCACAGGTCCATGATCCGAACGACTCTCAGCCTCTCCCTTATGGCCGCCGTATTCGCCGGAACGCCGTTGTGGGCCGCGGAGCCGCCCAGGGGCGTCGCCGCGGCGTTCGGCAACACCGTGAAAGCGCTGTACCCGGACGGGCGCTACCAGTGGCTCTGGTTCAACGCCGACGGCACATGGGAGGCCTTTGGTCGCCGCGGAAAGTGGTCATCGGGCCACTGGACCCAGCGGGACGGACAACGCGTCTGCCTGAAGCAGGCCAAGCCCATCCCCATTCCGTTCAACTACTGCACCAGCTTTCCGGCCGATGGGGGCGTGGGCGCCGTCTGGGCGTCCAAAAGCCTGGAGGGCGAACCGATCCGGCTGACAGTGGTCAAGGGCATCCAGCGCCCCTGAACGTCGCTCTCTGAGCGGGGTCCCGGAGGGGCGGCGCAGAGCGTCAGTGGGCGTGGCCGTGGTGATGATCGCCGCCCGGCCCGCGGACTTCCAGGGTCACATGCGAGACGCCGGCGAGGCCGTCGAGGCGCGCGCGGTAGGTCTCCACGGCCTGCGGGGGATCGGCCGCGATCACCGCGATCACCGCGTGGTGGCCGGGCCCCAGGCGCCACAGATGCAGGTCGATCACCTGTTCCCCCTCCCCCGACAGGCGTCGCCGCACCTCGGCCGTCAGTTCGGGCGAAGGGTTGATATCCAGAAGCGCGGCCCCCGCCCGGCGCAGCAGTGTCCAGGCGAAATGCGCCACCAGGCCTGCCGCCAGCAGCCCGGCCAGAGGATCGGCGGCGGCGAACCCCATGCGGCCGGCGAAGATCGCCGCCACCGCCAGGACGCCGACCGCGACATCCGCGGTCAGGTGAAGGTGGACGGCCGAGAGATTGAGATCGCCCTGCGGGTCGTTTCGGGCCGCCGCTTCGCCCGTCGGCCGCAGCAGCAGCATGCAGAGCGTGGTCAGGGCGAGGCCGCCGACGGCGAAGGGCAGGGCGCCATGGAAGTGGACTTCGTGCGGATTGCCCAGCCGGTCCAGGCTTTCGGCGCCGATCAGCACCGCCGTCACGGCCAGGACGACTCCGTTCGCGAAGCCGGCGAGATAGCCCAGCTTTCCGGTTCCGAAGCTGAAGGCCGGGTTGTCCGCGTGGCGCCGCGCCAGGACGTAGGCCGCCGCCGCCACCAGCAGCGCGGCGACATGTGCGCCCATGTGCAGGCCCGCCGCCGTCAGGGCCATGGACTGGGTGATCAGTCCGCCGGCCACCAGTCCCGCCAGCGTGGCGGCGCAGATGCCGGTCACGAGCCAGGTGCGGCGCTCGTTGCGCCGATGGTCCGCGCCCAGGTAGGTGCGCCCCTGATAGGTGCGGTCGTCGCGGAACGTGTCCAGCGGGCGGAGATCGGCGGGAGGGGGCTCGGCGGCGGACATTATGTTATATTATAACATTCAGATTGGATAACACTAGCCCAGGACGCGTCCGGCCATAAGTCCTGCCTTCATAAGCTGCTCGCGGACGACTACATGTCGGCGCATGAGCGAGACCCCCTCCACCCCGGCGCTGGCCACCAAGACCCCTGTCACCGTGCTGACCGGCTATCTCGGGGCCGGCAAGACGACGCTTCTGAACCGCATTCTCTCCGAGGACCACGGCAAGAAATACGCCGTGATCGTCAACGAGTTCGGCGAGGTCGGGATCGACAACGACCTGATCGTCGGCGCCGACGAAGAGGTCTTCGAGATGAACAACGGATGCGTCTGTTGCACCGTCCGTGGCGACCTGATCCGCGTCCTCTCCGGCCTGATGAAGCGCAAGGGCAAGTTCGACGCGATCATCGTCGAGACCACCGGCCTGGCCGATCCCGGTCCCGTGGCCCAGACCTTCTTCGTGGACGACGACGTTCGCGCCAGGACCGAACTGGACAGCGTAACCACCGTGGTCGACGCCAAGCACCTTCCGCTGCGGCTCAAGGATTCCAGGGAGGCGGCCGAGCAGATCGCCTTCGCGGACCAGATCATCCTGAACAAGACCGACCTCGTCTCGGAAGCTGAACTCGGCGAGGTCGAGCGCGCGATCCGCACCCTGAACCCCATCGCGCCGATCCGGCGGGCCGAACGGTCGAACGTGCCGCTGGAGACTATCCTCGGCCGCCACGCCTTCGACCTGACGCGGGTGACCGAACTTCAGCCCGACTTCCTGAACCCGCCGCACGGCGAGGCGGGCCACGTGCACGACGAGCACTGCGACCACGATCATCACGATCACCACCACGGCCACGATCACCACGAACACAGTCACGGCCACCACGACCACGACCACGACCATATCCACGATCACGTGGCCGAGAGCGGCATCCGCTCGGTGTCGCTGACCGCCGACCGGCAGGTGGACGGCAATCGCATCACCGCCTGGCTCAACAATGTGCTGCAGACGCAGGGCCCGGACATCCTGCGCGCCAAGGGCATCCTGGACGTCAAGGGCGAGGACCGCCGCCTGGTCTTCCAGGCCGTTCACATGATCCTGGAGGGCGACTTCCAGGCGCCGTGGCGCGACGGCGACAAGCGGTATTCACGCCTGGTGTTCATCGGCCGAAACCTGGACGAAGACGCCCTGCGCGCCGGCTTCGAGAACTGTCTGGCGGCTTAGGACCGGGCGGTCCTGGCCGTATGGGTCAGGCCGCCAGCGGCCGTGCCGAGGTCAGGCGGCGCAGGGTCCTGGCCGCGACGATCTCCGGCTTGACCTGCCCGCACCAGGCGAAGTTGCGCCCGCCGCGCCATTCCAGCACCAGTCGACGGCCCTCCAGCCGGTAGCGGCCTCGGACGCGCTCGGAGCCGATATCGACCTCGATCGTCTGCCACATGTTCGCCCGCGCCCTTTTTCGCGCTTGTCCGGGGCCGTTCTGGCCCCACCATTTGAGGCTCACCGTAGCCCCACAGGGTTGTGCGGCCGTTAATGGTGAATTTGGGCCACGCCATCTCCGGACGGGGGCCGTTCGGGCTGTTCCGGCTGGGCGCGTAGCGCCGTCAGAACGCCTCGCCCACGAGGCCTATGCGCTCGTATCCCCGTTCGCGCAGGCGGTTCATGACCTCCATGAGGGCGCGATAGCTCACGGCCTCGTCCGCTCGAAGATGGATTCGCGGAGCGCCGGGCTGTGGCCCCAGGGCGGCGGCTACATCGTCGGGCAGCGCCTCGAGAGTCGTGCGGTGGTCGCCCACGTAGACGACACCCGCCAGCGTCAGGCTGACCACCACCGGGGGCGGGGCGGAGAGCGGCGCTGCGGAGGCCTGCGGCAGGTCCACCTTCACGGACACCGTCGAGACCGGGAGAGCCACCATGAAGATGATCAGCAGGACCAGCATCACATCGACGAACGGCGTGACGTTGATGTCCGCGTTCTGGGGCACGCCCCAGGCGTCGTGGCGTGCGGAAAGAGCGGCTCCCATGGCGACCTCCAAAAGGTTACGCATGTAATATATCACACATGTAACCCATGACAAGCGACAGCATGTCGGGCGGCTTGGGCGACAGATTGGGCGCAACAAAAAGGCCCGCCGGTTTCCCGACGGGCCTTCGGAACTCTAAACTGCGTAGCCTCTAGATCTCTTCGTTGATCAGAGCGACCTGATAGAAGCCGTTGCCTTGCAGCGTGTTCATCACGGCCATGAAGTCGCCGTAGACCACGTCGCGGTCGGCGCGGATGTAGACGCGCTGCTCGGTCGGCGGGATCGTCGGATCGTCCGTCGACAGCCGGGCCGACAGATCCGGGATCAGGCGCTCCAGAGACGTGGCCTGCTCGCCGATGAACACGGCCTGGCCGCGCTGGATGTTGATGAGGGTGGGTTCCTTCACCACCGTCCCGGGGGGCGGGGGGATCGCGGGCGGCAGGTCGAGCTTGATCGACGTCGTCGCCGCCGGGATCGACACCATGAAGATGATCAGGAGCACGAGCATGACGTCCACGAAGGGCGTCACGTTCATGTCCGCGTTCTGGCCGAGGTCGAACTTCGAGCCGCCCCCTCCGCCAACCTTTGCGCCCATACCGTCAATTCCTTCCCATGAGCGCTCGCGTCCGCGCCCGTCGTCCGGACCATTGGCAAGCCGTCGGGAGCTTGTAAAGCCGAAAGCGCCCGAACGCCGTTCGGATGCGGCCCGGCGCCCGATCCTGTCGCCAATCGCCTTGCCCGCGCCGCCCCCCAGAGACTAGAGCGACGCCATGACCTTCGCTTTCGACGCCTATGTGACGGCCGCCCTCTTCGATCGCGCCGGTCGCGCCGCCTTCGCCCTCGGTGACGGAACCCTTCGTTATGAGGGCGGCGAGGTGGTCGAGGTCCACGACGGCGCGGTGCTGTCGGCCTGCCTGCCCCCGACCGGCGATGGCGTGCTCACGGGCGGCGACGACGGGCGGGTCGTGGCGACGACGCCCGCGGGCGCGGTCGAGGTCGCCAGGGTTCCGGGCCGGTGGATCGAATCGCTGGCGGCGTCGGCGGAATCGAAGCTGATCGCCTTCGGCGCCGGGCGCGACCTGCACGTCCGCGATCCCGCCGATCCGTCATTCACCCGGGTCTTCACCCATGAGGCGTCTGTGGCCGACATCGCCTTCGACCCCAAGGGACGCCGCCTGGCCGCGGCCACCTACGGCGGCGCCTGGCTCTGGTACGCCCGGATTGCCGACCAGAAGGCGGTGGTTCTGAAATGGGCCGGCAGCCACATCGGCCTCGCCTGGAGCCCGGACGGCCGGTTCCTGGTCAGCAGCATGCAGGAGAACCAGCTCCACGGCTGGCGCGTGGCCGACGAGAAGAACATGCGGATGGGCGGCTATCCGTCGAAGGTGAAGAGCCTGGCCTTCCTCCAGAAGGGCGCCCTGATGGCCACGTCGGGCGCCAACGGCGCGGTCTGCTGGCCGTTCGCCGGCGCGACGGGCCCGATGGGCAAGCAGGCCGCCGAGATCGGCTGGGACGAGGCGGCGCTGACGACTCGCATCGCCACCGCGCCCCAGACCGCCTGGCTGGCCGCCGGCCTCGATGACGGCCGGGTCTGGGCCGCCGACGTCACGGGCGAGCGGATCGAGCGCATCAAGGCCGAGAAGGGCGCCGCGATCACCGCCCTCGCCATGAGTCCCGACGCCCGGCGCGTCGCCTGGGGCGACGAGGACGGAAACGCCGGCGTGGCGACGATCGCCTAGCATCGCCGCAAAGCCCCGGCGGCGGGCGTTCAGCCCCCGGTCGGAAGTACGTGGCTCGGCGGCGCCACGCGCACGCCGGCCGAGAGCAGGCGGTCGAGCTGGGCTTCCAGGGTCGTCCGGCGAATCGGCCCCCAACCCTCGCCGTCGAGGCCGTGCAGCACCAGGACGAGCCAACCGTCCTCCTCGGCGAGGAAGCGGTCGATCCGGGCGGCCAGCCGTTCGTCGGCGGGGTCGCCGAAGGTGACGCAGTCGATGTCCCGGCCCGGCGCGGCGTTCAGCCCGGCGCCGCCCAGGGCGCGCCGGACGCCCAGCGACTTCTGCGCCAGGTGATCCACCACCGCCTGCGGGGCGGCGAGGTAGGCCAGGTGGAACACCTGCCGCGACGGTTCGAAGCCCGGCAGTTCGCGCCGGAATACGTCCAGCGTCCGGTCCAGCCCCTCGCAGGCTTCCGAAAGCGGCAGGTCGGCGAGGCGTTCATGCGCCCAGCCGTGCGCCTCCACCGGATGTCCGGCCGCCGCCGTCTCGCGCCACCAGCCCCAGTCCGCGACGGGGGTCGCGCGGATGAACGGGTCGGCCGTCTGCTCCGGCGCAGCCAGCACGCAGAAGGCCGCGTGGACGCCGCGGGCCTCGAACACCTCGCGCACCCCGCCTGCGGTCCGGCGGAAGCCGTCGTCGAAGCAGAAGCTGACCGACCGGCTCACAGCAGCTTCTCGTAGAAGTTCCGGCTCCAGACGTGCTCGCGCCGGATTGCGGTCACCGCCTCGGCCGGCAGGGGCCCCTTCGCCAGGCTTTGGGCGGCGTCCGTCACGAACCGGCGCTCGGGCAGGCCGAGGGTCAGGGTCGAGACGCCCGGCAGCGAGGCCGTGAAGCGCAGCGCCAGTTCGGGCAGGCTCTCGGCCACACGGGGGACGAAGGCGGCCTCCAGCGCCGCCAGCCGGGCCGCATAGTCAGCATGGGGCGCGTGCTTGAGGAAGGTGCGCGCGGTGAAGTCCTCGGCGCTGAGCCCTCCGGTCAGGCCGCCGGAATCCAGCACGCAGCGGGCGATCGCGCCCACGCCCCGTTCGGCGCAGAGCGGCAGCAGCGCATTGGCCGGTCGGCTCTCGAAGAGATGGACGATGGCCTGCACGCCGTCCACCAGTCCGCGGCTCACCAGCTCCAGCGCCGCGTCGTGCTCGTGGTCCTGGACGCTGACGGCGATGAGCCGCAGCTTCCCCTCATCGCGGAGGGCGTGCAGCATCTCCAGCCACGTCAGGTCGTGCGTCCAGCCGTAGTGCCACTGGTGCAGGTGGACGATGTCCAGGACGTCGCGGCCCAGGGCCTTCAGGCTGTCTTCCACCGACTCGCGGATGGCTGCGGGCGGATAGGCTTCGGAGACGGGGCAGGCGAAGCGGTAGGCGTCCCGCGCCCGCGAACGCACCTTGGTGGAGACATGGGGAGCCGGGCCGCTCCAGGCGCGGATCGTCGCGCCCACGATCTCTTCCGAGCCCGGATAGACCCTCGCGGTGTCGACCAGATTCACCCCGGCCTCCAGGGCGGCCAGCAGCGAAGGCGCGACCCCGTCCCTCAACCCGGGATCGGTCGCGACCGTCATCGCGCCATAGGTGAGGACGCCGATGTCCAGGCCTGTCGATCCGAAAGCTCGCCGCTCCATGCGCCTTGTCTAGATTTTCGATCTGAAATCGTCCAGTAGGCAATATTAGATACATAAATTGCCAGTCGTTGCGACGCGTGGAGGAAGCATGGATATCTCGCCGGTTCGCCAGTCCGGGCGGTTCTTCCTCGACGCCGCCGGCCGCCAGGTGATCCTGCGCGGCGTCAACCTTGGCGGCGACTGCAAGGTCCCGTTCCCTCGCGGCGGGACGAACTTCCCCTCCGACTTCTCGGATCACCGGGAGGTGTCGTTCATCGGTCGCCCGTTCCCGCTGGAAGAGGCCGACGAGCATCTGGGCCGGCTCCGCCACTGGGGCTTCAACCTCCTGCGCCTGCTCACCACGTGGGAGGCGGTGGAGCACGCGGGGCCGGGCCGCTACGACGAAGCCTATCTCGACTACCTCGTCGAGGTGACGCGGCGCGCCGGCCAACACGGCTTCCACGTCTTCATCGACTTCCACCAGGACGCCTGGAGCCGGATGACGGGCGGCGACGGCGCGCCCGGCTGGACCTTCGAAGCCGCGGGCCTCGACCTCACCCGCTTCCACCGCGCTGGCGCGGCCCACGTGATGCAGGCCAAGTACGACTATGCGAAGGGCGGCCGCCAGGACGCCTATCCCCAGATGAGCTGGGGCGGGAACAACCGCCTGCCGGCCGCGGCCATCATGTGGACCCTGTTCTGGGGCGGTCGGACCTTCACGCCGGACTTCCGGGTCGACGGCCGCAATATCCAGGATGTGCTGCAACAGGCGTATCTCGGCGCCATGCGCGAGGTGGCGCGACGGGTGAGGGATCTCCCCAATGTCCTGGGCTTCGATACGCTCAACGAGCCGGCGCCCGGCTGGGTGGGCGAACGGCTGAGCTACCGGCACCTGGGTCCCAGCGAGGACAACCCTGGCCGTGCGGCCCCCGGCCCGGCGCTGTCGGCGCTGGATTCCCTGGCCGCCGCCCAGGGCCTCACGGTCGAGGTCCCGCGTCTCGTACGCGATCCGCATACGGGCCGTTCGCGCGACGTGGGCGAGACGTCGGTGCTGAACCCCGACGGCGTGCGGATCTGGACGGGAGACTGTCCGTTCGAACGCGCCGGCGCCTATCGCCTCACGGGCGACCGTGCGGAGGCGCTGGACGAGGAATTCTTCCGTACCCGGGGCGGCCGACGGATCACCATTTCCGAAGATGGCTTTGGGCCCCTCTTCCGTCAGGTGGCCGATGTCACCCGGGCCGAGAACCCCGACTGGTCGGTGTTCGCCGAGATCGATCCCTACGGCGCCGCGGCCGGCCGGCCCTTCCCCGCCGACCTGCCCGAGCGCACGGTCAACGCCAGCCACTGGTACGACTCGGCGACGCTGTATCTCAAGGCGTTCGACCCGAACGCCTCGTTCGACCTCGCGACCGGAGAGAAGGCGACCTCCGCCGCAGAGGTGCGCGACCGCTTCACGCGCCAGATCGCCTTCCGCAGCACGCGGCCCGCCGCGACCTTTCCCGGCGGCGGCGCGCCGTCGCTGCTGGGTGAATTCGGCATCCCGTTCGACCTGGACGACGGCCGGGCCTACGACCTGTGGGCCGAGGGCCGGCGTGATCCGGCGATGTGGGACGCGCATGTCGCGGCGCTCGGGCTCATGTACGACGCCATCGACACCCTCCAGATCCACTCGGCCCAGTGGAATTACACCGCATCCAACCGCAACGACCTCATGGTCGGCGACGGCTGGAACCAGGAGGACCTGTCCATCTACTCGGCCGACCAGGCCGACGCCGGGATGGGCGCCGATTCCGGGGGGCGGGCGATCGAAGGCTTCTGCCGCCCCTATGCGCGCGCCTTGCAGGGGCGGCTGGAGCGCGTGCGCTTCGACCGGGAAGCCCGGGTGTTCGAGGTTGCGTGGGACGCCGATCCGGCGATCCCGGCTCCGACCGAGGTCTACGCTCCGGCGATCCAGTTCCCGGCGGGCTTCGACCTGTCGATCGAGGGTGACGCCGAGGCCGTCGTCGAGGCCCGGAGCGTGACGGTGACCGCGCGGAGGCCCGGCCGCGTCACCCTCTTCCTGCGCGGCCGCTAGCCGCCGTCCGAGTCCGGAGGTCTTGCGGCGTCCGGGGGCGCTGGGCGGACCTCTTTCGCCGCCCGCCACGCCGGGCATGGACGTGGCGCAGGGTGGCCTGTGGCGAGGCGCCGCCCAGTCTCCGACCGCATGTGCGCTTTCCGGCGGAACCACAGTGAAGCTCGGTCGTTGTGTTGGCGGGGCGTATGGCCGAATTCCTGGCCGCATCGTTTTTGACCCGTTGCGTATCGATGCCCGCGAGCCCCACGGGAATCGATCACGCATTTTGGCGCTTCGGACTTCTTGCCCGTCAGGGCGCCGACCCGCTAGGCAAGTGAGAGGCCCCCGCCTCGTTCAGGACATCCATGCCGACACCCCGCCCCAGCCTCGATTCACCTTCCGGGTCGCGGGGCGAGGTGTGGACCCATCTCGGGTTGGTCGCGGTCCTGCTCTTCTTCCTCGTCAGCGGCGCGATCTCGTATCTCAACATCGCCGCGCTGCAGGAGAACAACGCCCGCATCCGCCACTCCCACGCGGTGATCGTCGCCATCGACGATCTCCTGTCGACCATCCAGGACGCAGAAACCGGCCAGAGAGGTTATCTGCTCACGGGCAACGACCGCTATCTGGAGCCCTATCAACGCGCCGTGGCGGACGCGGCCCCGCGCCTGGATGCGGTCGCCGACCTGACCCGCGACAATGCTGTTCAGCAGAACAACATCGCCCAGTTGCGCCGCAGTCTCGAAGCCAAGCTGGCCGAACTGAGGGAGACGATCGACCTGCGCACGCGGGAAGGCGCCGAGGCGGCTCTTGCGGTCGTGAACACGGATCGCGGCAAGGCCGAGATGGACGCCATCCGGGCCCGCCACGAAGCCATGCGTCGCGAAGAGCAGCGCCTTCGCGAGGTTGGCCTTGCCGAGATGAAGGTCGCGCAGCGTACGGCCGTGCTGAGCGGGGTGCTCTCCGGTCTCCTGGGGGCCGCGCTGACGGTGATCGTCTTCGGACTGATCCGCAGCAACGCGCGGACGCGGGCGCGGCAGGCGTGGCTCCAGGCGGGGCAGGTGCAGCTTGCGGCCGCCATGATGGGCGAGAAGTCGGTCGAACAACTCTCGGAAGCCATCCTGGCCTTCTTCGCCCAATACGTCGGCAGCCACGCCGGCGCGGTGTTCAAGGGGGAATCCGCCGAGTACCGGCTGGCCGCGACCCTGGGCGTTCCCGCCGATGCGGGCGTACCCCTGCGCTTCGGGATCAAGGAAGGCCTGCTCGGCCAGGCGGCCTCCGAGGGCCGGCTGATCGTCATCGACGAGGTCCCGGAAGGCTATCTGACGCTGGGCTCGGCGTTCGGCCGCGACAAGCCGCGACATCTCGTGATCGTGCCGACGACGACGGACGGCTTCGTCAACGCCGTGATCGAGCTGGGCTTCCTGAAGCCCGTCGACGCGCAGGTGCTCGAACTGCTGCGACAGGGCGAGGCGGCCATGGGCGTCGCGCTGCGCTCCGCCCGCTACCGCACGCAGCTGCAGGCTGCGCTCGAGGAGACCCAGCGACAGTCGGAGGAGCTGCAGGTCCAGGCCGAGGAGCTTCGCGTCTCCAACGAGGAACTTGAGGAGCAGGGCCGCGCGCTGAAGGAGTCCCAGGTCCGCCTGGAACAGCAGCAGGTCGAGCTGGAGCAGACCAACAGCCAGCTCGAGGAACAGGCCCAGACCCTCGAAACACAGCGCGACGAACTGGAGCGGACCGCAGCGGCGATCGAGCTGAAGGCCCGAGAACTCGAACAGGCCAGCCAGTACAAGTCCGACTTCCTCGCCAACATGTCCCATGAGCTGCGTACGCCGCTCAACTCGCTGCTGATCCTGTCGAAGCTGCTGAGCGACAACCCCGACGGCAACCTCTCGGACGACCAGGTCAAATACGCCCGGACCATTCACTCGTCTGGCGACGACCTCCTCACCCTGATCAACGACATCCTGGATCTCTCGAAGATCGAGGCCGGCCAGCTGCAGATCCGCCCCGAGACCGTGGCCCTGGCGCGGCTCTCGAACGACCTGCGCTCGCTGTTCCAGCCGGTCGCCGACGAGCGGGGGCTGGCCTTCGAGATCGCGATCGCCGACGACGCGCCGGCCATGATCGAGACCGACCGGAAGCGCTTGGAGCAGATCCTCAAGAACCTGCTTTCGAACGCCTTCAAGTTCACCGAGCGGGGCGTCGTGCGGCTCACGGTCGCGCCTACCGGCGTCGATCGGCTTGCGCTGGCCGTCAGCGACACGGGCATCGGGATTTCGCCCGAGCAGCAGCAGGGCGTCTTCGAGGCCTTCCGACAGGCCGACGGCACGATCAGCCGCCGGTACGGTGGCACGGGCCTCGGGCTCTCGATCTCGCGGGAACTGGCGCGGCTGCTGGGCGGCGTCATCGCCCTGGAAAGCACGCCCGGGGAGGGCAGCACCTTCACCGTGACGATTCCGTTCGTCTATGCGCCCGGCGAGATCGCGGCCCATGAGCCGCCGATGACGCCTTCCGCCGAGACGAAGGCCCTCGCCGCGCCGCGGGTCCGTCGGAAAGCCCCCGTCGCAAAGGTGGAAGACGACCGCGACGCGTTGACCGACGCGCGTCGCCTGCTTCTGGTGATCGAGGACGATCCGGGGTTTGCGGGCATCGTCTGCGATCTCTCCCGCGAGCTGGGCTTCCAGTGCCTGGTGGCCGGCACCGCCGAGGAGGCCCTCAGCGTCGCCGCGCAATACAAGCCGCACGCCATCGTCCTGGATGTCGGGTTGCCGGACCAGTCCGGCCTCACGGTGCTGGACCGGCTGAAGCGGGACGACGCCACCCGGCACATCCCGATCCACGTGGTCTCGGGGACCGATCACAGCCAGACCGCGCTGTCGCTGGGCGCGGTAGGCTATCTCATCAAGCCGGTGCAGCGCGAGCAGCTCTCCGAGGTGCTGCAGAACCTCGAGTCGCAGCTCACCCGCACCATGCGCCGGGTGCTGATCGTCGAGGACGACGACGTCCAGCGCGACGCGGTGAGCCGTCTGCTGGCGTCTGGCGACGTGGAGACGGTGGGCGTCGGGACGGCCGCCGAGTGCCTCGAGGCGCTCAGGTCCCAGACGTTCGACTGCATGGTCCTGGATCTTTCCCTTCCCGACGCTTCGGGGTTCTCGCTGCTGGAGAGCCTGAGTCAGGGCGACCACGCCTTCCCGCCGGTCATCGTCTACACGGGCCACGACCTGTCGGCCGACGACGAGCAGCGCCTCCGCCGATACTCGCATTCGATCATCATCAAGGGCGCCAAGTCGCCCGAACGGCTGCTCGACGAGGTGTCGCTGTTCCTCCACCAGGTGGTGGCCGACCTTCCGCCGGAGCAGCAGCGGATGATCCGGAAGGCGCGGAACCGGGACGCCGTGCTCGAGGGTCGTCGCATCCTCGTGGTCGAGGACGACGTGCGGAACGTCTATTCGCTGACCAGCGTGCTTGAACCCCGGGGCGCATCGGTGCAGATCGCACGCAACGGCCAGGAGGCGCTGGTGGCGCTGGCCCAGTCGGCCGACGGCGCCCAGGCGGCCATCGACCTCGTGCTCATGGACGTGATGATGCCGGTGATGGACGGGCTGGAGGCGACCCGCCGGATTCGCGCCGAAGCGCGCTGGACGGACCTTCCCGTCATCATGCTGACCGCCAAGGCGATGCCCGACGATCAGGAGCGCTGCCTGGAGGCCGGCGCCAACGACTACATGGCCAAGCCGATCGACGTCGACCGGCTGCTGTCCCTCGTGCGTGTCTGGATGCCCCGATGAGCGCCGTCGTGCGGGACGGGGTCGAGGATCTGGAGATCGGCCTGCTCCTGGAAGCGCTCTTCCGGCGCTACCACTACGATTTCCGCAGCTACGCCCGCGCCTCGATCAAGCGCCGTCTGGTCCAGGCGCGCGACCAGTTGGGCTTCTCCAGCATCTCGGCCCTGCAGGACAGTCTCCTGCACGAGCCGACGACCCTGAGCCGGCTCCTCGGCTACCTGACCGTCCAGGTCAGCGAGATGTTCCGCGATCCGTCGTACTTCCGCGCCCTGCGCGAGAAGGTGCTGCCGCACCTGCGGACCTATCCCTCGCTCAAGGTCTGGGTGGCGGGGTGCAGCCACGGGGAGGAACTCTACTCGCTCGCCATCCTGTTCCGGGAGGAGGGCTTGGAGGAGCGGACGATCTTCTACGCCACGGACATCAACCCCGCGGCGCTGCAGGCCGCGGAGGCCGGGGTCTATCCGCTCGACCAGGTCAAGAAGTTCACGGCGAACCACCAGAAGTCCGGCGGCCGATCCTCGCTGTCCGACTACTACACGGCGGACTACGGGCGGGCGATCTTCGACAAGTCCCTGCGCAGCCGCGTCGTCTTCTCGGACCACAGCCTAGTGACGGACGCCGTGTTCGGGGAGATGCACCTCATCTCGTGCCGCAACGTTCTGATCTATTTCGACCGCGCCTTGCAGGATCGCGCCATCGGCCTCCTTCGGGACTCGCTCGCGCGCAAGGGCTTTCTGGGGCTGGGCTCGAAGGAGAGCCTCCGCTTCTCCGCCCACGCCGCCGCATTTCTCGAATTCTCCCGCGAAGACAAGATCTACCAGAGGCAGGACGCATGACCGACGCCTCGACGGGAGCGATCGCCATCGGAGGGTCCGCCGGCGCAGTGCAGGCGCTGCTGCGTCTCCTGCCGACCCTGTCCGCCGACTTTCCCGCGCCGATTCTCATCGTGGTCCACGTGCCGCCGGACCGGGAGAATGCGCTGGTCCCGCTCTTCCAGGGCAAGTGTCGCATCGCGGTCAAAGAGGCCGAGGACAAGGAGCCGACGACCCCGGGCGTGGCCTATTTCGCGCCGTCCGACTACCATCTGCTGGTCGAGGCGGACGGAACGCTTTCGCTGTCGTCCGATGAGCTCGTGAACCATTCGCGCCCCTCGATCGACGTCCTGTTCGAGGCTGCGGCCGACGCTTTCGGCGGGGCGCTGACGTCGATCGTCCTGACCGGCGCCAACCATGACGGCGCGCAGGGCCTGAAGGCGGTGGCGGGCGCGGGTGGCGTGGCGCTGGTTCAGGACCCCGCGGGCGCTTATGCGGCCGCGATGCCCACCGCCGCCGTCGAGGCCTGTCCCGAGGCCAGGGTCATGTCGCTGGATGCGATCGCCGCGTACCTGGCCGGACTGGAGGCGGCATGAAGCGCCTCGACGAACCGATCCGCTTCCTGCTGGTGGACGATCTCCAGGAGAACCTCCTGGCTCTGGAGGCGCTGCTTCGGCGCGAGGGGCTGGAGTGTCTCAAGGCGCGGTCCGGCGACGAGGCGCTCGAACTGCTTCTGGCTCACGATGTGGCCCTGGCGCTGCTGGACGTGCAGATGCCCGGGATGGACGGCTTCCAGCTGGCCGAGTTCATGCGCGGCGCCGAGGTGTCGCGCCACGTGCCCATCATCTTCCTGACGGCCGGCACGGCGGATCGCCAGCGCCGGTTCCGTGGCTATGAGGCCGGCGCCGTCGACTTCCTCCAGAAGCCGATCGAGGCCGACATCCTGCGCAGCAAGGCCAATGTGTTCTTCGACCTGCACCAGCAGCGTCGGCAGATCATGGCTCAGCGCGACGAGCTCGAAGTCCTGGCCGAGGCGCTGCAGACGGTCGATCGCCATAAGAACGAGTTCCTGGCGGTGCTCGGCCATGAGATTCGCAATCCCGTCATGGCGCTGGGCGCGGGCCTCCATTTCCTGCGCCGGCGCAAGGATCCGCAGAAGACCGAGGAGATTCACAGCCAGATGGAGCGTCAGGTCGCCCATCTGACGCGACTGGTCGACGACATGCTCGACATCTCGCGCATCGACCAGGGCAAGATTTCGCTCTCCAAGGAGCGCGTCGCCCTAGGGACGGTGCTCCAGTTCGCGATCGAGGCCAGCAAGCCCCAGATCGACGCCGCGGGGCACGCGTTCGAGGCCGACATCCCGGCCGAGGCGGTGCGCCTGCACGCCGACCCCACCCGTCTCGCGCAGGTGGTCAGCAATCTGCTCAACAACGCCGCGCGCTATACGCCGGCCGGCGGACGCATCGTGCTCGAGGCCCGGGTCGCCGACGGATTCGTCGAGATCGACGTCTCGGACACCGGCATCGGGATTCCGCCCGAGATGCAGTCGAAGATCTTCGAGCTGTTCGCCCAGGTGAAGAGTCCGACCGAGCGGGCGCAGGAAGGCCTCGGCATTGGCCTCGCGTTGGGCAAGCAGCTCGTGGAGCTGCATTCGGGAGCCATCTCGCTGGCCGCCAGCGAGCCCGGCGTCGGGAGCACGTTCCGGATCCGCCTGCCGGTGCTGCCGAACTGAGGACTGGCCGGTCTTCGGTCCTCCGCGGAACATCCTGCCGGTGCGGCGTGCCCCATGCAGCTTGCCCCATGCGGCCTGCCCTGGGGAGGCCGGCTCTCAGCGAGATCTTCGATTGTCGAGAGACGGAATGGTGGACGCGGCTGGGATTGAACCAGCGACCCCTACGATGTCAACGTAGTGCTCTCCCGCTGAGCTACGCGTCCGAGCCATTGGCGGACCCTTTCGGGAAGGCGGGGATATACAGAGGCCAAATGGGCTTAGCAAGGCCGCAGCATGCGACTTTGGAGCCGGCCTCAGGCGGCGATCATCCGCTCCACTTCCGAGACGATCTCGCGCAGGTGGATCGGCTTGGACAGGACCTTGGAGCCGGCGGGCGCCTGCTCGCCCGCGGCCAGGGCGACCGCGGCGAACCCGGTGATGAACATGATCCTGAGGCCGGGGTGCCTGGCGGCGGCCTGGCGAGCCACCTCGATGCCGTCGAGTCCGGGCATGACGATGTCCGTGAGCAGAAGGTCCCACGGTTCGTCCAGGAACGTGACAGCCTCCTCGCCGTCGGCGCAGGCGGTCACGTCATGGCCGGCGCGTTCGAGCGCACGGGCCAGGAAGCCGCGGAGGGAATCGTCGTCTTCGGCGAGCAGGATGCGGGACATGATCGGGCCTGGAGCTTGATCGCGCACAATAACTGGCGAAGGGTAAAGGCGCCATGAAGCGCCGTGCGCCCGGCGTGGTCCCCACGCGCTGCCCGCGCCTCGGCCCGGCGGCATAAGGCTTTGACGCTGGGGGCGAGGCGGCCTTCTATGCGCGCGATGAACACCATGGACCCGCTGAATCGGCCGCAGGCCGCAGAACCGCCGTCGGGTCCGGCGTTCACCCTGCGTCGGGCGGGGCCGCCGGGCGCGCCGCCCACGCCGCTGGTGTTCGCCTCGCCGCATTCCGGGCGCGACTATCCCGCCGACATGATGGACGCCGCCGCGCTGGACGCGGTGTCGATCCGCCGTTCGGAGGACGCCTTCGTGGACGACCTGATCGCCTCCGCGCCCGACCTGGGCGCGGCGGTGATCGCGGCCCGCTACGCTCGCGCCTACATCGACCTCAACCGCGAGCCGTTCGAACTGGATCCGGCCATGTTCGCCGACGAACTGCCGCCCTTCGCCCGCGCCCGCACCGCGCGGGTGGCGGCCGGACTGGGCGCCATCGCGCGGGTGGTCTCGGAGGGCCAGGAGATCTACCGCCGCAAGCTGACCTTCGCCGAGGCGCGCGTGCGGATCGACGGGGCGCATCGGCCGTACCACGAGGCGCTGGCCGGCCTGATCGCCGAGGCCCAGTCGGCTCACGGCTTCGCCATCCTGATCGACTGGCATTCGATGCCGGCCGCCGCCGCCCGTGCGACGGGTCGCGACCGGCCGTGCGATGTCGTGCTCGGCGACCGATACGGCGCCGCGTGCGCGGGCGTTCTGCCGACGCGGGTGGAGCGGGCGCTGGAGGCGCGCGGCTATCGGGTGGCGCGCAACGCGCCCTACGCCGGCGGCTACACCACCGAATTCTACGGCCAGCCACGGAGGCGGACCCATGCCCTCCAGATCGAGATCAACCGCGCCCTCTACCTGGACGAGGCGACGCTCTCGCCCACCTCGGGCTTCGAGACCCTGAAGGCCGACGTCGAAATCCTGACGCGCGCGCTCGCCGAGGCCGACTGGAGTGCGCTCAACGCGGCTTGAAACCACCCGCGGGGCGATCCGCCGTGTGACCATCAGGCCAAAAAAAAGCCGCGCCATCGGCGCGGCAGTTCATTAGGGAGGAAACGCCCATAAGGGCCGAGGCGTCAGCGACGCCTCACATCCTCAATCTAGTGTGCAACGCACAATCCGGCAAGGGAAAAAGCTGAAATATTCCGTCGCGTCCTGAGCGTCGGATTGGTTTTCCCAATAGATTCAGGCAATCACCTTACGCGACGCTGACGTTGCGTTATATGCGGCGCACAACACTCTGGCGGCCGCGGCCGCATTCCCGTAAAAGCGCCCGCCCTCGAAAGAAGCCCGCCGCCCCATGTCGCTCCGAAACATCGCCATCATCGCCCACGTCGACCACGGCAAGACCACGCTGGTCGATCAGCTCCTGGCCCAGTCCGGCGTCTTCCGAGCCAACGAGGCCACGGTGGAGCGCGCCATGGACTCCAACGACCAGGAGCGCGAGCGCGGCATCACCATCCTGGCCAAGTGCACCTCTGTGCTGTGGAACGGCAAGGCGGGCGAAACGCGGATCAACATCATCGACACGCCCGGCCACGCCGACTTCGGCGGCGAGGTGGAGCGCATCCTGGGCATGGTGGACGGCTGCGTCCTGCTGGTGGACGCCGAGGAAGGCGTCATGCCCCAGACCAAGTTCGTGCTGGGCAAGGCGCTGAAGATGGGCCTGCGTCCCATCCTCTGCCTGAACAAGGTGGATCGCCCGCACGCCGACCCCGACCGGGTTCTGAACGACGCCTTCGACCTGTTCGCCGCCATGGGCGCCACCGACGAGCAGCTCGACTTCCCGCACATCTACGCGTCGGGCAAGAACGGCTGGGCGACGCTGGACCTGGCCAAGCCGAACGACGACCTGTCGCCCCTGTTCGACCTGATCGTCGACCACGTGCCGGCGCCCAAGGCCGAGGCGCGCAAGGACGAACCCTTCCAGATCCTGTCGGTGCTGATCGAGAGCGACCCGTTCCTGGGCCGCCTGCTGACCGGCCGTATCGAGGCCGGCAAGGCCGTGCCGGGCATGCCGATCAAGGCGCTGTCGCGCGACGGCAAGGAGATCGAGCGGGGCCGGATCACCAAGGTGCTGGCCTTCCGCGGCCTGAAGCGCCAGCCGATCGACGGCGGCGCCGAGGCCGGCGACATCGTCGCCATCGCGGGCCTCTCGAAAGCCACCGTGGCCGACACCCTGTGCGCGCTGGAGGTCACCGAGGCGCTCCCGGCCCAGCCGATCGATCCGCCCACCATCTCGATGACCGTCAGCGTCAACGACAGCCCGCTGGCGGGCCGCGAGGGCGACAAGGTGCAGAGCCGGGTGATCGCCGCGCGCCTGCAGAAGGAGGCGGAGTCCAACGTCGCCATCCGGGTCACCGAGACCTCCGAGAAGGACGCCTACGAGGTGGCCGGCCGCGGCGAACTCCAGCTCGGCGTGCTGATCGAGAGCATGCGGCGCGAGGGCTTCGAGGTCTCGATCAGCCGCCCGCGCGTGGTCTACCAGGCCGACGAGGAGACCGGTGAGCGCATGGAGCCCATCGAGGACGTCATGATCGACGTGGACGACGAGTTCACCGGCATCGTCATCGAGAAGCTGTCGGCGCGTAAGGCCGAACTGAAGGACATGGGCCCGTCGGGCGCCGGCAAGACTCGCATCAGCCTTATGAGTCCGTCGCGCTCGCTGATCGGCTACCAGGGCGAGTTCCTGACCGACACCCGCGGCTCGGGCGTGCTGAACCGCGTGTTCAGCCACTACGAGGCCTACAAGGGGCCCATCGACGCCGGCCGCAAGGGCGTGCTGGTGTCCAACTCCGACGGCGAGACTGCGGCCTACGCCCTGTGGAACCTGGAGGAGCGCGGCACGATGTTCGTCGGCGCCGGCGAGAAGACCTACCAGGGCATGATCATCGGCGAGAACAGCCGGTCGGACGACCTCGACGTCAATCCGATGAAGGCCAAGCAGCTCACCAACGTCCGCGCCTCGGGCAAGGACGAAGCCGTGCGCCTGACGCCGCCGCGCCGCCTCACCCTCGAACAGGCCATCGCCTATATCGAGGAGGACGAGCTGGTCGAGGTGACGCCCAAGAACATCCGGCTGCGCAAGAAGGTCCTGAACCCCAGCTTCCGCAAGAAGCGGGCGCGCGAGGACTGATCCCTACCGCCAGGCGACCGCCTCCAGCGCGTGATCGGCGCGCTTCCGCACCACCACGTCGGCGTGCGCCATCGTCGGCGCGATATGGTCGCGCAGGTTCACCAGGTTGATCTGCGTCCAGGCCGCTTCGATCAGGGCGTCTCGCCGCGCCGGATCGTCGATCCTGGCGATGAAGCTGTCCGGCTCCTCGGCGACGATCCGCGCCAGTCGCGCGAGGTACCAGGCCTTCGCATCCGCAGGGTCGGCGTCCACATACAGCGACAGGCCGAACGCCGCCCGGGCCTGCGGCGTCTGCAGCACGTTCACACCCTCCACGATCACCACCCCCCGGGCCGGGACCCTCCGGACCTCCCCCGGCACGATGTCGTAGGTGACGTGCGAATAGACCGGGCTGGCGGCCGCCCGGCCCCCCGCCAGTTCGGCCAGGAACCGGTGGAAGGCGTCGCGATCGTAGGTCTCGGGGAAGCCCTTCCTGAGGTTCAGGCCCGCGGCCTCCAGTTCGCGATTGGGCCGCAGGAAGCCGTCCGTGGCCACCACCTCCACGGTGAAGCCGGCGTCTTTCAGCCCCTCGGCCAGCCGATGCGCCAGCGTGGTCTTGCCCACCGCGACGCCGCCGGCGATCCCGATGAGGAACGTCCGCCCGGGGCGGGCGGCGACGCGTTCGGCGGTCCGCGCCAGGAGCTGGGCGTCGAGGCTGGTCATGACGCCACGGGTTCCACGCCCGAGCCTTCGTGGTCAAGCCGGCCCTTGCGGCAGGTTCCGCGCCGATGCACATGCGTGGGCCAGGAGGGTCGCCATGCTCAGACTCTACACGGCGCCCGGCACGATCGGCCTGGCCTGCGAGATCGCGCTGGAGGAGGCGCGCGCGCCCTACGAAGCCGTCCGCCTGAATTTCCGGGAGAACGAGCAGCGGGGCGAAGCCTATCTGGCGGTGAATCCCAAGGCGCGGGTTCCGGCGCTAGCGACGGATCGCGGCATCATCACCGAGGCGCCGGCCATCCTGGGCTATGTCGCCCGGACCTTCCCCGAGGCGGGGCTTGCGCCCACCGCCGACGCCTTCGGCATGGCCGAAGTCGAGTCGTTCATGAGCTATCTCTGCTCATGGGCGCATCCGGCCGCGGCGCACCGGCATCGGGGCTATCGCTGGGCCGACGATCCCGCGGCCATCGCCGAGATGCGCCGCAAGGCGCCCGAGGTGTTCGGCGAGGCCATGCGCCTGATCGACGCCGACCTCTTCAAGGGGCCCTGGGCGATGGGCGAGGCCTATACCGTCTGCGATCCCTATCTCTATGTCGTGGCGGGCTGGCTGCCGCGCGATGGGCTGGATCTGGCCGCCTTTCCGCGCCTGGCCGATCACTTCGTGCGCATGGGCGCCCGTCCGGCCGTCCAGAGCGTGCTGGCGCGCGTGGCCGGGTAAGGCGGCGCCTTACCTGCGTCGCACGTCCGCGGTAAAAGCCGGGGCATGAGCCTGCCCGCCAAGCCATACCCGCCACGCCACTATCCCACGCCGGCGGCCAAGTGCGCCGATCTGGTCGTGCATGTCATGGGCCTCACCCTCGCCCTGGTGGGCGGCGTTGTCCTGCTGACGCTGGCGGTGCTGGGCGGTTCCATCAGTCAGGTCGTCGGCGTGTCGATCTACGCCCTGGGCGTGGTGGCCATGCTGGCGTTCTCCACCGCCTACAACTTCGCGCGGCCGCAGCACCGTCCCACTCTGCGCCGGCTGGACCACGCGGGCATCTTCCTGATGATCGCCGGCTCGTACACGCCGTTCACGATCAACCTTCCGGGCGCCTGGGGGTGGGGCATGACGGCGGCGGTATGGTCGATCGCCACCCTGGGCGCACTGGGCAAGCTGTTGCTGACCGGGATCGACCGGAAATTCTGGGTGGCGGTCTATCTGGCCCTGGGCTGGCTGGTGGTGATCGCCTTGAAGCCGATGATCGACTCCCTGGCCTGGTACGCCCTGGCCCTGCTGGTCACCGGCGGGGTGCTCTACTCCACCGGCGTCGTCTTCTACGTGAACAAGAAGCTGAAGTTCGCCCGCGCGATCTGGCACGGCCATGTGGTGGCCGCCGCCGCGGCGCATTGGACCGCGGTCCTGCTGGGCGTCGTGCTGGCCGCCCAGCACTGAAGATCGGAAAAGGGGAGCCTGTCGCGGCGCGACATGGGACCGCCACGCCGCGACAGGCTCCAGCCGCTACTCCGCCGCCATCGGGAAGATGGCCACGGGGCAGGCGGGGGGGATCAGGGTGTCGGGCGTCGGCCTTGCGCGCAGAACAAGGCCGCTCATGTCGAGGATCTCGGCCACGAGGCAGGCCGCGGCGCCGGTCGCGGCCGGCGGGGCCACGCCCATGAGGCCGCGCAGCCGCTCGTCCATGGCGCGATAGTCGCCGGCCTGGGCGCAACCGAACACGTCGAGGATCAGCGCTTCGTCGTCGGTCAGGCGAGGATCGACAGGGATGGAGAGCTGGAGGCGTCGTCGTCCCCGGGCCGCCACCTGCTGCACGAAGGCCTCCAGCATCCGATAGGCCTCGTCGCCGGCGCAGCCGCAGGCGGCCTCGAAATGGGCCCGCAGGCTGTGGCACGGCGTGGTCAGGGTGAGCAGCCGAAGCGTACGGATCAGGAGCCGTTCGCCGTGGGTGAGCGCATCGCCGGCGTAGGTGTCGATCATGGCCTTCTCCAGAGCCGCGACCCTATTGCTATTGCGAGTCGTTCGCAATCAAGTTCGATCATCACGGCGTCGTGATATCGCGGTTGCGCCGACCGACGATCGCCGTCATCGTCGTGATCTACGCCAATGTCCGCCCGGGGAGAGCGAGATGCAGACCGTCATGTCCCAACCGAAAGGAGCCCTTTCCCGACATCAGGACATGACCACACATGCCTTCGCGAACCTTGGAGGCGCCGGCCCACGCCGACCGTAGCGCCCGTTCCGTCGATCCCGCCGCCCGCCGGCGGCTCCGCAAATTCCTGAGCTACTATCGGCCGCACATCCCGTTGCTGGCCGCCGACATCGCCTGCGCCATCGTCATCGCCGCCACGGCGCTGGCCCTGCCCGTCTGCGCGAACTGGATCACCCGCAACCTGTCCGCCGCGGCGGGACCGGAGGCGGCTATCGTCGCGATCCTGACCATGGGCGGCGCCATGCTGGCGCTCGTGGGAGTCCAGGCGCTCTGCACCCTCTTCGTCGACTATCAGGGCCACGTCATGGGGGCCAGGATCGAGAGCCGCATGCGGCAGGAGCTCTTCGAGCACCTGCAGAAGCTGTCGTTCGGCTTCTACGACCGCGAACGGACGGGCCAGCTCATGAGCCGGATCACCAACGACCTCTTCGCCGTGGGCGAACTCTGCCACCACGGACCCGAAGACCTGGCCATCTCGCTGCTGAAGTTCCTCGGCGCGGCGGCCATCCTGGCATGGCTGGATCCGACCCTGACAGGCGCGATCCTGGCGGCGTTTCCCGTCGCCGTCGTCTACGCGCTGTATTTCAACGGCCGGATGAACGTCATCCTGCGCCAGGGCAAGGCCCAGATCGGGGCCATAAACGCCCGCGTGGAGGACTCGCTCTCCGGCATCCGCGTCGTGAAGGCGTTCGGCGCCGAGGCGGAGGAAACCCGCCGGTTCGCCGTGGAAAACGATCGCTTCCTGGCCATCCGCCGCGCCGGCTACCTCAGCGAGGCCCACTTTTCCGTGGGCATGGAGGCCTTCGCCCAGCTCGTGACCCTGGCGGTGATCGTGGCGGGCGCGGTGCGGGTGGCCCAGGGCGCGCTGGACGTGGCCGACCTGCTCACCTTCCTGCTCTGCGTGGCGATCCTGATCGATCCGGTGCGCCGGGCGGTGAACTTCGTGCGGCTCTGGCAGCAGGGCTACACCGGGTTCCAGCGGGTCATGGAGGTGCTGGAGACCGAGCCCGACATCCGCGATGCGCCCGACGCCCGGACCCTGGGGCGCGTGCGGGGCGAAATCCGCTTCCAAGACGTGGGCTTCACCTACCGGATCGGCGGGCCGCCGGTGCTTCGCGGCGTCTCGCTCGACATCCGGCCGGGCGAGTTCGTGGCCCTGGTGGGCGCCTCGGGCGTGGGCAAGAGCACGCTGTGCGCCCTGCTGCCGCGCTTCTACGAGGCGACGTCCGGCCGGGTGCTGGTGGACGGCCGGGACGTGCGCGACGTGACGCTCGAGTCGCTGCGGCGGAACATCGGGCTGGTGCAGCAGGACGTCTATCTGTTCGCCGGCACGGTGCTGGAGAACCTGCGCTACGGCCGCCCCGACGCTACGCGGGCCGAGGTCGAGGCCGCCGCGCGGCGGGCCTGCGCGCACGACTTCATCCGCGAACTCCCCGATGGGTACGACACCGACATCGGCGAGCGCGGCGTGCGCCTCTCGGGCGGGCAGAAGCAGCGGCTCACCATTGCACGCGCCTTCCTCAAGGACCCCCCGATCCTGATCTTCGACGAAGCCACCAGCGCCCTCGACAACGAGAGCGAGCGGGCCGTGCAGCAGGCGCTCACGGAACTGGCCCGGGCGCGCACCACCCTGGTGATCGCCCACCGGCTGTCGACGGTGCGCAACGCCGACCGGATCGTGGTGCTCGCCGCGGACGGCGTCGTCGAGGAGGGCCGGCACGACGACCTGATCGCCGCCGACGGCCCCTACGCCCGCCTCCACCGGACGCAGGCCAGCCTGTAGGCCTCGGGCGCGCTTCACCCGGTTCCTGCGAGGCCGCGAAGCGCCGCCTTCCGATCTCAAAGGTCCACGGATCCACACGGATGATGGTCCTCGCGCGATCTGTGTGTCTCCGTGTGCATCCGTGGACAAACATCGCTCGCGCAGAGGCCCGGGACGGGCCCCTCAGTACCGTCGCTCCATGAAGACGTCGGCGCGCGCGTAGGGGGTCTCGGCCGGCGCCAGGTCGCGGAACCCCATGGCGCGGTAGAGGGCCAGCGCGGGACCCAGGCCCGAGTTCGTCTCCAGATAGAGGCGCGTGGCCCCCATCTCGGCGCCGGCGTCGATGCAGCGCTGCATCAGGCGCCGGCCCAGGCCCGAACCGCGCAAGGCTTCGGACACGGTCATCTTGGCCACCTCGAACCCGCCGTCCGCCATCTTCACCAGGGCCACGCACCCCACCGCCTCGTCCCCGTTCATCGCCATGAAGATGCGACCGCCCGGCGCGACGATCTTCCGCTGCGGATCGCCCAGCACCTCGCGGTCCTTGGCCTCGATCGCGAAATGCTTCGAGATCCAGGCCTCGTTCAGCGTTCGGAACGCCTCGGCGTGGCGTGGCGCGAACTCGACGATCTCCATCGGTGTCTCCGGGATGGCCAGAGGCCGACTCTGACGCCAATGTCGCGCCGATGGCCAATACGATCTTCTCCGCCCTGCCCACCACGATCTTCGAGGAGATGTCCGGGCTCGCCCGAACGCTGGGCGCCGTGAACCTGGGTCAGGGATTTCCAGACGATCCCGGCCCCGAGGCGGTGCGCGTCAAGGCGGGCGAGCTGGTGGTCTCGGGCTACAACCAGTATCCGCCCATGGCCGGTCTGCCCGAACTGCGCCAGGCCGTCGCCGCCCACTACGCCCGCACCCAGGGGCTGGACCTGGACTGGGCGTCCGAGGTCACGGTCACGTCCGGCGCCACTGAGGCCCTGGCCGCCAGCTTCCTCGGCCTGATCGAGCCCGGCGACGAGGTGGTGGTGTTCCAGCCCTTCTACGATGCCTATCCGCCGCTGATCCGCCGCGCCGGCGGCGTGCCGAAGTTCGTGCGCCTGGAGCCGCCGCGCTGGCGCTTCACGCGGCCGATGCTGGAGGCGGCGTTCACGCCGCGCACGAAGCTGGTGGTGCTGAACAACCCGATGAACCCCACCGGCGTCGTCTTGCCGGACGAGGACCTCGCCCTGCTGGCCGAGTTCTGCGTGGCCCACGACGTCATCGCCGTCTGTGACGAGGTCTGGGAACAAGTGGTGTTCGCCGGCGCTCGCCACCGGCCGCTGGTCGCCTGTCCGGGCATGCGCGAGCGGACCGTCAAGATCGGCTCGGCCGGCAAGATGTTCGGCCTCACCGGCTGGAAGGTGGGCTGGCTCTGCGCTGCGCCCGCCCTCACCCACGCGCTGGCCCGCGCCCACCAGTTCCTGACCTTCACCACCCCGCCCAACCTCCAGGGCGCGGCGGCGTGGGGGCTGGAGAACGCCGGCGACTGGTTCCGCGACATGCCGCGAGGCCTCGAACGCTCGCGCGACCGCCTGGCCGCGGGCCTGGCGCGCGAGGGCTTCGCCGTCCTGCCCGGCGACGGGACCTATTTCCTCAGCATCGACCTCGCCGCCTCAGGGGTGGCGCAGGCCGACCGCGCCTTCTGCCTGCGGGCGGTGAAGGACGCCGGCGTCGCCGCCATCCCCGTCTCGGCCTTCTACGAGACCGACCCGGTCACGAGCATCGTGCGCCTCTGCTTCGCCAAGGCCGACGAGACCCTGGACGAGGGCGTGCGCCGGCTGGCGTGGGCGAGAGAACTCAGCCGGGCGGCGGCGATCTAGAGGTTGTTGGGGGGCTGCGCTTTGGGATTCGGCGCTCGCCCCTCTCTTTCTAGATCGTCATCCCCGGGCTTGTCCCGGGGACCCATGTTTCGGCTTCCGTAGGCCTCTGCGGCAAGCCGCCGCGCGGCCCGCCCCCACGGCGTTGCGGCTGAGGGATGGGTCGCCGGGACACCCGGCCATGACGAGCCCATGTTGTTCAACGCCGTGTCGGGACTCGGTTCCCTAACGGCCTCCAGGGCATCCCGCTCGCAGGATGATCTCCGGTGACTAGCGAGCCTCCAGCTCCGGCCCAGCCCACTCCGCGAGGTTCGGATGGATGCGCGCAGAGAAGGTGAACGCCGTGACGCTTCCCCGATCGTCCGGGTCGTCCTCGACTGTCCAGATATCCATGAATCTCCAGATGGAGCTCAAACACGAAAGGGCGGGTGCGAGCGCATCTTCGGGGAGGTGTAGGCTTGCCTGGAAGCTGGTTCCGAACACGTCACCCGCACCCCGGTAGAATTGTCCAACCTCATCGAGCCCTTCGTCGCCGAACCGCATGTCTGAGCGGAACGGAGAAATCCATATCCGCATGAGCTTTGCGCGGTGAACGAGGGGCGCCCGGATCCGCCCAAGGATCTCGATGCTCCGGACGTAGTTCAGACCGCCCTGGAACCGGTGCTCGACGGGCATGAGCCCCGAACTGAGGCCGACGTACAAGCCCCAGTCCCACTCGGCGATCTCGACCATGAAGCGGCCGTCGAAGAAGCCGGGCTCCAGTGCTGCGTTCTTCGACGAGTCGGAAACCATCATGCTACCTCAAGGCTCGGCCATGATCTCGAATTCGTACCTATTTTGTTCTTGACCCGCAATGCCGCTCAGCGGGTTTGCGCTTGTCCCCGCCACCGCGCCGGGGTGACGCCGAAGGTGCGTTTGAAGGCGGCGATAAAGGCCGAGGGGCTCTGGTAGCCGGCGTCGAGGGCCGTGGCGGTCACCGAGGCGCCGCCGGCCAGGGCGGCCACCGCCTGTTGCATCCGCGCCCGCGCGCGCCAGGCCTCCAGCGGCAGGCGGGTCTCGGCCAGGAACAGGCGCTGGAGGGTGCGCAGGCTGGCGCCCGCGTCCCGGGCCAGGTCGGCCAGCAGGGCCCCGTGTCCCGGCGCCGCGAGGATGCGCTCGGCCATCCGCCGCGCCCGCGGGTCACGCGGCAGGGGTAGCTCCAGGGGCGCCGTCTCGGCCTGAGCCAGGAGGTCGACCAGCAGGCCTTCGATGCGCGCGTGGCCCGGGTCGGCGGCGTCCAGCGTCCCGACCCGCACGATGTGCAGGATCAGCTCCCGCAACAGGGGCGAGACCTCGATGGCGCGGCAGGCCGCCAGCCGGGGATCGTCGCCGGTCGGCGCGAGATAGAGGGTGCGCATGGCCACGGCGCCCCGCATCTCGATCTCGTGCGGCGTCCCGCCGGGCGCCCAGATCGCGCGGGTGGGCGGCACGAGCCAGGCGGCGTCGGGCGTGGAGACGCGCATCACGCCGCTGGCCGCATAGACGAGTTGCGCCCACGGATGGGTGTGGCGGTCCAGCACGTGGCCGTCGCAGTAGGTGAGCGCGAGGCCGCGCACCGCGAAACCCTCGGGATCGGGACCAGGCTGTCGTTCGCGCGACATAAGTCGTCCGATTAGCGCAAGCACGCCGTCGATGGGAGGTCCTATCCTGAGGTCGTGACGGAGGACATCATGCCCGCAACCCCGCGACATCTTTCGACCGACGCCGCCGCCAAGCTGCGCGAGGCCCGGCCATGAGCGTGCTGAGCGATCCGGCCCTCCAGGCGCGGGTGGACGCGCTCCAGGCCCAGAGCACCGCCCAGGAGGTCGGGATGACGGCCTGGTTCTCGGAACGGGCGAAGAAGGGCGAGCTGTCGTGGGACGGGTTCGACGCCGCGTCCCACGCGTACATGGCCGACAAGCTGGTGGCGCTGGAGCCGGTCAAGGCCGAGTTCTGCCACATGATGTGCCGGGCGCTGCGGGCCACGCGCGTCGTGGAGATCGGCACCTCGTTCGGCGTCTCGACGCTCTACCTCGCCGACGCGGTGCGGGCGAATGGGGGCGGGACGGTGATCGCCACCGAGTACGAGCCGGCCAAGGCGGCCGCCGCGCGGGCCAGTTTCGAGGCCGCCGGCCTGACGCCCTGGATCGACCTGCGCGAGGGCGACCTGCGCGAGACCCTGAAGGCGATCGAGGGCCCGGTGGATTTCGTGCTGATGGACATCTGGACCGAGATGGCCCGCCCCGCGCTGGAACTGGTCGCGCCGCATCTGCGGCCGGGCGCGGTGGTGGTGGCCGACAACACCGACCAGTTCCGCCGCGCCTACCGCGATTTCTTCGCCTTCGTGGACGATCCGAAGAACGGCCTGAAGACCCTCACCCTGCCGTTCGCGAACGGGCTGGAGATGGTGGTCAGGACATAGGTCCCAGTTCCCGCCGCCGAGGCCGACCTCGACAGCGGGGAAGGCTTGCGTGGCTCAGCTGACGCTGCCGCCGTCGACCACGATGGTCTGGCCGGTGGTCCAGGCGCCGGCGCGCGACGCCAGGTAGATGGCCGCGCCCGCCAGGTCGTCGGGCTCGCCCAGGCGGCGCAGCGGGGTGCCCGAGCTGGCGCGCTCCTCGCCCGCCGGATTGTCCCACAGCGCCTTGGCGAAGTCGGTCTTCACCAGGCCGGGCGCGATGCAGTTCACGCGGATGTTGTCGGGGCCCAGCTCGCGGGCCAGGTTCCGGGCGAGCTGCATGTCGGCCGCCTTGGAGATGCAGTAGGCGCCGATCACCTCCGAGCCGCGCAGGCCGCCGATGGACGACACGATGATGATCGCCCCGTCCTTCCGCTCGCGCATCTCGGGCGCCACCATCTGGATCATCCAGTTGTTGGCGATGATGTTGTTTTCCATGATCTTCCGGAACGCGTCGTCCGGGATGTCGAGCTGGCTGCCGTAGAACGGGTTCGAGGCGGCGTTGCAGACCAGGATGTCGATCTTGCCGAACGCCTTGCGCGTCTCGTCCATGAGGCGCTGGAGATCTTCCTTCGACGAGATGTTCGCCGGCACGGCGATGGCGTGGCCCGGATAGGTGGCGTTGATGCCGGCGGCGACCTCTTCGCAGGGACCGGCCTTGCGCGAGCTGATCACCACCTTCGCGCCCTGCTGCGCCATGCGCTCGGCGATGGCCCGGCCGATGCCGCGCGACGAGCCGGTGATGACGGCGACCTTGTCGGTGAGGTCGAAGAGCCCGCGGGCGCTGACCTTCGGGGCTTCGAGAACCTTGCTCATCGGGCGTTCCTTCCAAACGGTTGTTTGAGTTCGCGGCCATTTGCGACGCGGCCTGCCGGAAGGTCAAGGCGTGGGGACCTTCGAGTCACCGGCACGCGGCGAAACGTCCCCGATCCAGGTGCAGGTGATCGGCGTGGGCGGCGTTGTAGTCGGGGCTGAGCGTGGCGCGGAACCAGCGGCAGGCGCCGTCACGGACGCGGCGAAGGAAGCGTCCCTCGGCGTCCTCCCCCCGAAAGTCTCGCAGGACGCCGATCTCGGTCCCCGACGCGGCGCGGAAAGCCGCTACGTCGAGCGCGTTGGCGGCGGCGTGCTCGCTCCGGACTCCGGTCGCGCGGCCATAGACGTTGCGGCAGGCGAAGGTTCCGTAGTGTCCGATCCGCGAGATCGGCTGGCCCAGTTCGGCGCGGGCGGCAGGCTGCACGTCGTGGCGCGTCCAGAAGACGTAGGCCAGGGCCAGGGGACAGGTCATCGTCGGCCGGGCGGGGGAGAGCGGCAGCGCGCCCGGTCCCAGCCGCAACGTGCCCTCGGTCGGACAGGCGCCGTCCGGGCGCGCCGGCGCCTCGACGAAGGCCACACCGCCCTCGGCCAGGACCGCGCGGCATCGGGCCGGATCCCCGGCGACCGCCTCGAACTTGGCGCGCGTGGCGATTCCGACCGGCTCGTCCAGCCGCAGCGGCGTCCAGGGCAGGTCCTGCGGCGGCGCCCAGCGGGCCACGGCCACGCCCAGCAGGAGCGCGGCGACCGCCAGGTCGAGCACCAGGGCGCCGACGCCGGCCCAGGCCAGCGCGCGCGGCGAGACCGTCTTCAGGTGGAACAGGGGGCGAGCCACGGGAAAAGAATGCCGGCGCCCCGCCGGAGTTCAGCGGCCGTGGCGGCGAGGGAAAGCCGCCTCGGCGCTTGCGGGATGGGCCGCGGACCAATAACTCGTGAGGGACGAACTTCTTTGAGGCGACCCTGATGCTGAAGTGGACTTCCTACCTCGACGACGACAACGGCGACGACGAGGACAAGGGCCGCCTGCCCGACATGCCCATGACCGCCGGTCCGGTCCAGAACGCGCTGTTCAAGAGCCGCACCGTGCTGATCTTCGGCGAGATCGACATGCGCTTGGCCGAACGGGTCACGGCCCAGATCACCGCGTTCGCCGCCGAGAGCGACAAGCCCATCCGCGTGATCATCAACTCGCCGGGCGGCCACGTGGAGAGCGGCGACACCATCCACGACATGATCCGGTTCTGCGGCGCCGAGGTGAAGGTGATCGGCACCGGCTGGGTGGCCTCGGCGGGCGCGCACATCTTCCTGGGCGCCAAGAAGGAAAACCGCCTCTGCCTCCCCAACACCCGCTTCCTGCTCCACCAACCGGCGGGCGGCGTGCGCGGGCAGGCCTCGGACATCCAGATCGAGGCCGAGGAGATCATCAAGATGCAGAAGCGCGTCAACCTGATGATCGCCAAGGAAACCGGCCAGCCGTACGACAAGATCGTCAAGGACACCCAGAGGAACTTCTGGATGAACGCCGAGCAGGCGGTGGAGTACGGCCTCGTGGGCCGCATCGTCACCGACACCAGCGAGGTCTAGGCCTGCGCGGCCCCTCTCCCGCCGCTTCGCGGGGGAGGAAAGGGCGGAGGTCATGATGGCTGATCCCTGGTGGAAGGGCGCGGTCCTCTACCACGTCTACGTCCGCAGCTTCTTCGACTCCGACGGCGACGGACACGGCGACCTGCCGGGCGTCCTCGCCAAGCTGGACTACATCCAGAGCCTCGGGGTGGACGGCCTGTGGCTGTCGCCGATCCATCCCTCGCCGAACCGCGACTGGGGCTACGACGTCGCCGACTTCCAGGGCGTCCAGGCCGACTACGGCACGCTCGAGGATTTCCAGCTTCTGCTCGACGAGGCCCATGCGCGCGGCCTGAAGGTGGTTCTCGACGAGGTGCTCAGCCACACCTCCGACGTCCATCCCTGGTTCGTGGAGAGCCTGACCGGCGGCAAGGACGGACCCAAGGCCGACTGGTACGTCTGGGCCGACCCCCAGCCGGACGGGACGGCCCCGAACAACTGGCTCAGCGTCTTCGGCGGCCCGGCCTGGGCCTACCAGCCCAAGCGCCGTCAACACTATCACCACAAGTTCCTGCGCCAGCAGCCCAAGCTGAACTGGCGCAATCCCGCCGCGCGGGAGGCCGCGCTGTCGGTCCTGGATTACTGGCTGTTCAAGGGCGTGGACGGTTTCCGCCTGGACGTGGCTGGCACCTATCTCCACGACCCGGCGCTGACGCCCAATCCGTCCGTTCCGATGGAGGACCGCACCGGCCTCAACTGGAGCCACGCCGGCAACCTCCAGCGCCACCTCCACGACTCGAACCTGGCGGAAAACATCGGGATGCTCGACGTCATCCGGCGGCGGGTCGAGGCCCACGACGGCGTCAACGGCGGCGCCCGGTTCGTCTTCGGCGAGTTCTCGGAGGAAGAGGAGCGCTGCGGCGCCTATTGCACGCCCGACGAGGGCCTGCATTCGGCCTACACCTTCGTGATGCTGCTGGCGCGCAAGCTCCAGCCCGGCTTCGTCGCCGCGCACTACGAGACCCTGGCGCGCTTCCCCGACCACTGGCCCACGATCAGCTTCTCGAACCACGACGTGCCGCGGACGGCCAGCCGCTTCGGCGGGCCGTCGGCGCCGCCCGAACTGGCCAGGATGCTGTTCGCCCTGCTGGTGGCGCTCAAGGGCACGACGCTGATCTACCAAGGCGAGGAGCTGGGCCTGCCGCAGGCCAGCCTGCGCCGCGACCAGCTCCGCGATCCCGTGGGCGACCTCTACTGGCCCTACGACGGCGGCCGTGACGGCTGCCGCACGCCGATGCCCTGGACGCCCGGCCCCAACATGGGCTTCACCGAAGGCGAGCCCTGGCTTCCCCTCGCGGCCGAGCACCGGGGTCTGTCGGTCGAGGAACAGGCCGGCGACCCGGACTCGATGCTGGCCTTCGCCCGCGAGATGATCGCCTTCCGCAAGGCCTCGCCCGCCCTGCGCCTGGGCGATATCGCCTTCGCCGAGCTGGATGCGCCGGTCCTGGCCTTCGTGCGCGAGCAGGACGACGAGGCGGTGATCTGCCTCTTCAACTTCAGCGGCGAACCGCAGGTGTTCTCGCACCCCAGCCTCGCCAGCGCCGACCTCTATCCGCTGCGCAGCGGCGAGGCCGAACTGCGCGGCGAGTCCGTGGGACTGTCGCCCTACGCCGCCTGTTTCCTGCGTCTCATCTGACGCGCTTCCAGAGACGACGCGTCCGGCGGTATGACCAGGGCGAGGCCCGATGAGTTTCCGACCCGACCGACCGCCGCCCCGCGTGATGGGGATCGTCAACGTGACGCCCGACAGCTTTTCGGACGGCGGCCGTTTCCTCGACTCCGATGTCGCCCTGGCCCATGCCCGCCGCCTCGTCGCGGAAGGCGCGCACATCCTGGACCTGGGTGCGGAATCCACGCGGCCGGGCGCCGATCCCGTCCCGGCCGGGGTGGAGATCGAGCGGCTGGTCCCGCTGATCCGCGCGATCCGGGCTGAGAGCGACGTCGCGATCTCGGTCGATACGATGAAGCCCGAGGTGGCGCGCGCGGCCGTCGCCGCCGGCGCCACGATCTGGAACGACGTCACCGCCCTGCGCCACGATCCGGCCAGCCTGGACACCGCCGCGGGCCTGGGCTGCGAGGTGGTGCTGATGCACATGCAGGGCGAGCCGCGGACCATGCAGGCCGAGCCGCGCTACGACGACGTGGTCGGCGAGGTGGCGGAGTTCCTGGCCGAGCGGGCCGAGGCGGCCGTCGCAGCGGGCGTGGCGCGCGAGCGCATCTGGCTGGACCCGGGCGTGGGCTTCGGCAAGCACATGACCCGCCACAACCTGCCCGTCCTGGCGCATCTGGACCGCATCGTGGCCTTGGGATTCCCCGTGCTGCTGGGCGCGAGCCGCAAGAGCTTCATCGGCGCCCTCGACGGCGGCGCCGCGCCCGACGCGCGCCTGGGCGGCTCCATCGCTGCGGCCCTGGCCGGCGCGGAGGCCGGCGTCGCCGCCGTCCGGGTCCACGACGTGGCCGAAACGGCCCAGGCGCTCAAGGTCTGGGCCGCGATCCGTCAGGCGGGCGGGGCGTAGACGACCGATTGCCTTCCGACGATCAGCGGACTAAATTCGGACTGAATTCAGTCGGGTTCGAGCCGTGCGATATTCCACCCAGGTCAAGCCGATCAGCTATCTGAAGGCCAATGCAGCCGAACTCCTGGCGCAGTTGGCTGAAGATCGCCGGCCGCTGGTCATCACCCAGAACGGCGAAGCCAAGGCCGTGCTCCAGGACGTGGCGAGCTTCGAGCAGCAGCAGGAAGCCCTGGCTCTGCTGAAGGTGCTCGCCCTGGGGTCGGCGCAGGTTGAGAGCGGCCGGACGAAGCCGGCGCGCGCCGTGGTCGAGACGCTCCGACGCCGCCTCGCGCCCGAAGAATGAGCGGCAGGTTCGACGTCCGGCTGACGGCCGCCGCCGAACAGGATCTTGCCGACATCGTCGAGTACGTCGCCGCCCATGGGTCCGAACGGGCTGCGGCCGCGCTTCTCGACGAGATCCTGGACTGTGTCTCCAAGCTTGAGACGCATCCGGCCCGCGGCGCGATCCCGAGCGAATTGGCTCCGCTGGGGATCACCGATTACCGGCAGGTGCGCCTCGGACGATATCGGTTGATCTATCGTCTGTATGACGCGGCGGTCGTGGTCATGGTCGTCGCCGACAGTCGAAGAGACATGCAGGCTCTGCTCGAACGCCGCCTGCTCGAAGACTGAGGCCGCGATCCGTCAGACGGGCGGGGCGTAGAGCGGGGCGATCCGCTTTTCGCGCGCGATCAGGGTGTCCCAGGGCGTGAAGACGCCGTCGCAGGCGTCCTCCACCGCCTCCAGGTGCGCGTGCCAGCCCGAGAGCACGCCCGACGACTCGTCGGCCGGCAGCTCGGAATGGGTGAGCGTGAGGCGGCAGCCGTCGCCGTCGGGCTCCAGGTCGAAGCGCACGCGCGACGCCTTGCTTCCGTCCAGTTCGGACCAGGTCCAGGCGATGGTGCGGGGCGGGTCCAGCACCTCGATCCGGGCCAGGCTGCGATAGTCGGCGCCGGTGAAATAGAGCTGGATCGTCCCGCCCGGCTCCAGCCGGTCGACTCTGGCCTCGGCGAACCAGTCGGAGATACGTTCGGGGACGGTCAGGGCCGCCCACACCTTCTCGACCGGCCGGGCGAAGCGGCGGCGGAAGATCAGCGTGACGGTCTCGCCCTGGCGGACGACCTCGCCGAGGTCGGGATCGACGTTCATTGCTCGCGCTCCAGATGATCTTCGAGGGCCGCCAGACGGCGGGTCCAGAAATGGCGGTAGGACGCAAGCCAGGCGTCCATCTCGGCGAGGCCGTCCGGCTCAAGGCTGTAGAGCCGCCGCTGGCCGTCGGCGCGCATCCGCACCAGGCCGGCCTCGCGCAGCAACTTCAGGTGCTTGGAGACGCCCGGCTGGCTGATCGCTAGCGCGTCCACCAGCTCGCCCGCCGGTCGTTCGCCGCCGCGCAGAAGATCCAGGATCCGGCGGCGATTGGGTTCGGCGAGGGCTTCGAACGGGCTCACCCGGTAATATTCTTATGTAGAAATATAACCGTCAAGATATATGATGCGCTGTCGGAAACGCGCTATCGGCGATCATGCCTTCCCCCTCGCCTTCGGCCCTCGGCCGCGTTCTCGTGATCGCAGGGTCCGATTCCGGCGGCGGTGCGGGGATTCAAGCCGACATCAAGACCGTGACCGCGCTGGGCGGCTACGCGGCCACCGCGATCACGGCGGTCACGGTGCAGAACACCCTGGGCGTCACCGGCGTGCATCCGATCCCGCTCGACGTGGTGGCGGCCCAGGCGCGGGCGGTCCTCTCCGACATCGGCGCCGACGCCATCAAGACCGGGATGCTGGGCGATGCGGCCGTCGTCGCCCTGGTCGCCGAGCTTCTGGACGAGGCGGCCGTCCCGGCCGTGGTCGATCCGGTCATGGTGGCCAAGGGCGGCGCCTCGCTGCTGGCCGCCGACGCGGTGGCGGCGGTGCGCGAGCGGCTGATCCCACGGGCCGCCCTGCTGACCCCCAATGCGCCCGAGGCCGAGGCGCTCACCGGCCTGCCCGTCGCCACCACCGACGATCTCCGGCGGGCGGGCGCGGCGCTGCTGGCGGCCGGCGCGCGCGCCGTCCTGATGAAGGGCGGCCATGTTCCCGGCGACCGGGTGGTCGATCTCCTGATGACGCCGGCCGGCGAAACCGCGTTCGAGGGCGAGCGGATCGACAGCCGCCACACCCACGGCACGGGCTGCACCCTGGCCTCGGCCTGCGCCGCCGGGCTGGCCCAGGGGCTCGACCTGACGTCGGCGGTCGCGCGGGCGTGGGACTACGTCCACAACGCCATGCTCTGCGCGCCCGGCCTGGGCGCCGGTCACGGCCCGCTGGACCACGCCTGGCCGCTGCGGGGGCGCGCGTGAAGCACGCCGCCGAGCTGGAGACGATCCTGCGGCGCTCGGCCCCGCTGATGGCGGTGATGCGGACGATCCGCAGCCTCGACCCGCCCGATTGGCTGATCTTCTCGGGCGCGATCTACCAGCGGGTGCTGAACCACCTGGGCGGCCGCGATCCCGACTACGGGATCAAGGACTACGACGTCGGTTACTTTGACGCCTCCGACATCTCCTACGAAGCCGAGGATGTGGTGATCCGGCGCGTCGCCGCCGCGTTCGAACCGCCGCTCCGAGACCTCGTGGAGGTGCGCAACCAGGCCCGCGTCCACGTCTGGTTCGAAGACAAGTTCGGTCTGCCCTACGAACCGCTCACCTGCACGGCCGAGGCCCTCACCCGCTTCGTAAGCCCCTTGCACGCCGTGGGCGTTCGCCTGGAGCCCGACGACACGATGACGGTGGTGGCGCCGTTCGGCCTCGACGACCTGTTCGCCCGCGTGCTGAGGCCGACGCCCGGGCGGGGCGCGAAGAACTTCCCCCGCATCGCCGCCTCGGCCAAGGCACGCTGGCCGGAATTGACGATCGCAGAGGCCTGATTTCCTATCGTCGGCATGAGCGCGCGAATGGCCTCGCTGCTGGCTTTGATATCGGCGGGGTGCGCAAGCCTTCCTCCCGCACCAGACGGCCTCGCTGTTGTCTCCATCATCGACTTGAGCGCGCATCCGGATCGCTGGGACGGCCAGCGTGTTCAAGTGACGGGACTGGTCGTCGCAGAGTTCGAGAACCTGGGGCTCTACTCGAGTTGGCGCGACTACTGCTCCTCGCAGTCACGCGCGCATGCGATCCATGTCGACTGGGACAAGCAATCGGAGTTTCATTCATCGCGTCAACGGCGAATGGCGACCCTCCGAGGAACCTTTCGGAACCTGGTGGGCGTGCGGCGAGCAGGTGTTGAAGGGGCCGAGATAACCATCTCGACCGGTGCGCCTGGCCCTGGTCCCTTGGAGGACGTCGAGATGATCCAGTGGCACGGCCCTCAGCTACCACGTTGTGGGCTGTGAGCCTCGAACGCCTTATCTTCGGTACACGTCGCGGTCGTGGATCTCCATCCAGCGGTCGGCGCCGGTCAGGTCGGTGAAGCCGAACTGGCGATAGAGGCCATGGGCGTCGCGGGTGGCCAGGTGCAGCCGACGGAAGCCTTGCAGGTCGGGATGGGCCTTCAGGTAGCGCACTAGCCGCTTGCCATGGCCGGCGCCCCGGTGCGCGGCGTCCACGAAGACGTCGCAGACCCAGCCGAAGGTCGCGCGGTCGGTCACCACCCGCGCCATGGCCGCCATCTCTCCGTCGGCGGCGTACAGGCCGACGGTCAGGCTGCCTGCGCAGGCGCGCGCGAAGGTGTCGAACGGGATGCCCTCGGCCCAATAGCTTTCGGTCGCGATCCAGCGGTGGGCGCGAGGCAAGTCGAAGCGGGAAGGGTCGTCGCTGATCACGAAGCCATCGCCGGTGATTTCGAAGGGGGTGATCTCGCAAGCCAAGGCGCGCTCCAATGTCCGCAGGCGGGGAAGTGGCCATTGCCGTGCGGCGGGCCAGGCCGCAAGGACCCGGTCGGCAACAGGGAGCCTTCCGATGCGCCAGTGGACCGTGGACGCCTTCGCCGCCGCGCCGTTTCGCGGCAACCCGGCCTGTGTCGTCGAGCCGTTCGACGCCTGGCCCGACGACGCCTGGATGCAGGCGCTGGCGGCCGAGAACAACCAGGCCGAGACCGCCTTCCTGCTGCGGACGCCGGATCCCGCGCGCTTCGGCCTGCGCTGGTTCACGCCGGCGCTGGAGGTCCCGCTCTGCGGGCACGCAACGCTGGCCTCGGCGCACGTCCTGTTCGCCGAACTGGGCGCGACGGCGGGAACGCTGACGTTCGACACGCGCTCGGGCGCGCTCACGGTCGCCCGCGCCGAGGTCGGCTACGAGATGGACTTCCCGGCCCAGCCGCCCGTGCGCACGGCGGTTCCAGAGGGATTGGCCGAGGCTCTGGGCGCCGAGCCCGTCGAAGTGTGGGTGTCGAGCTATCTGGTGGCGGTTCTGTCCGACGATGCGGCGGTGCGGGGGCTCGCGCCGGATCTCGCCGCGCTGAACCGCATCGCCGGCGAGGCCACGGGCGGGCGGGGCAACGTCGGCGTGGCCGCGCTGGCGGACGCCGGCGCCCCCTACGACGTGGTCGATCGCTTCTTCGCGCCGGGGTCGGGCATCCCCGAGGACCCCACGACCGGCTCCCTGCATTGCATCCTGACGCCTCTGTTCGCCGGCAAGCTCGGCCGGCCGGTGTTGCGGTTCCATCAGGCCTTCCCGGGGCGCGGCGGAGATCTCGTCTGCGCCCACCGCGGCGCGCGGGTGATGCTGGCGGGAAACGCCGTCACCGTGATCGAGAGCCGCCTGCGGCTCTGACGCAAAGACGCCCCCGGAGCGGAACTCCGGGGGCGTCGGCGGCAGGGGTCGTCCTAGCGGCGGTGGCCGTAGCCGTAGCCGTAGCGATGGGCGCTGTTGTCCAGGCGGCTCACCAGGCGCCGCTCGGCCCAGTCGAGGCGACGGTTGAGTTCGGCCCGCTCCCGGGCGTTCAGGCCGCCCGAACGATAGCTGGCCTCGAGCCGGGCGATGGAGCGCATGTCGTTGCGCAGCTCGTTCGCCTGGCGCCGGTTCAGGTCGCCGCGGCGGGCGGCCGCCTCGATGATGCGCTCGAGTTCGCGCTGGCGCTGGTTCACGTTCGCCTGCGAATCCCAGCGCTGGGTTTCATAACGCGCGGGACCGTGGCCGTAGGGCTGGGCCATCGCGGGGACCGCGGCCGTCACGGCGGCGGCTGCGGCCAGGGTGGCGATCAGGGTCTTCATGTCCGGTCCTCCAGGTCCGTGTCGGCCCCCAGGAATTGGGATCGGCCGTCGATGGGACTGAAGAGACCACGCCGCGCCTGACCAGTGTCTGAGCCGGCCGTTGGGCGAGGTTCAGCTTGGTGAAGCGCCTGTCAGGGAGCGCCCGGTCAGGCCGCGCCCCATCAGGCCGCGCCCCATCAGGCCGCGCCCCGTCAGGCCGCGGACGTCGCCTGGGCTGCGGGCGAGACGCCGTCCGTGGCCGCGGCGTTCAGGACGCTGGAGATGGCGTCGTACAGCTTGGCGATCTCGATGGGCTTGGCCACGTGGGCGTCCATGCCGACCGCCAGATACTCCTCGACCTGGTGGGTGAGGGCGTTTGCGGTCAGGGCGACGATCGGGGTGCGGCGGCGGCCGATGGCCTTCTCGGTGTCGCGGATGGTGGCCGCGGCGGTGATCCCGTCCATCACCGGCATCTGGATGTCCATCAGGATCAGGTCGTAGGTCCCGGTCCGCCAGGCGTCGACCGCTTCCTTGCCGTTGGGCACGATGTGGACGTCGATCCCCAGCGAGCCCAGGACGGCGGCGAGCACCTGCTGGTTGGTGGCGTTGTCCTCGGCGGCCAGCAGGCGCAGGTCGCCGTCGTCGTTGGCCTGGGGCGTCTCGGCGGCCGGCAGCGAGGTGGGCTTGCCCCGCGTCAGCGGCAGTTCGACGGTGAAGGTCGAGCCGACGCCTTCCTGGCTCTCCACATTGATCGCGCCGCCCATCATCTGGGTCAGCTCGCGGCAGATGGCGAGGCCCAGCCCGGTGCCGCCGAAGCGACGGGTGGCGGAGTTGTCGGCCTGGGTGAACTTCTCGAACAGGGTCGGCAGCTTCTCGGGCGCGATGCCGACGCCCGTGTCGCGCACCACGATCCGCAGGGCGCCCGAGGGCGAGAGGTCGACCCGCGCGCCCACCGAGCCCTGGGGCGTGAACTTGACGCCGTTGGACAGCAGGTTGCCGACGATCTGGCGCAGGCGGTCGGCGTCGCCGCGCCACCAGCCCCTGGCCTCCTCGGCCACCTCGACCGAGAAGCCCAGGCTCTTCGAGCGCGCCATGATCTCGAAGTTCTCGCGCGCCTGCTCGATCGCGGCCTCGACGTCGAAATCCTCCTCGAACAGCGTGAGCTTTCCGGCTTCGATCTTCGACAGGTCGAGGACGTCGTTGAGCACCGCCAGCAGCAGCCCGCCCGAACGGCGGATGACGTCCAGGCGATCGCGCTGCACCTGGTCGAGCTGGCCCAGAGCCATCACCTCGGCCATCGCCAGCACCCCGTTCAGCGGCGTGCGGATCTCGTGGCTCATGTTGGCCAGGAACTGGGTCTTGAGCACGTTGGCGGCGTTGGCGGCGTCGCGCGCGAGTTCGAGTTCGCGCATGGCGCGGCGCAGGTCGTCCTCGCGCTCGGCCAGCTTGGCCAGCAGGTGGTTGAAGCTTTCGGTCAGGCTCTTGAACAGCTCGTCCGAGGCGGTGACCTCCACGGGCCGGAAGCTGCCGGTGGCCGCCACCTCGCCCATGGCCTGCGACAGGATCTGGACCGGTCGGATCACCCGATGCGCCAGGCTGCGGGCCAGGAAGAGGGCCACGCCCACGCCGCCGAACAGCAGGACGAAGGTCAGGGCGATGAACTGCGGGAGCAGCGGCGCCAGGGACGGCTGCTCGAAGGTCATGCTGAACTGCGCCACCGTGCGGTCGTCGACCGTCACGGGCCGCACGATGGTCTCGGTCTCGGCGTCGCCGGCCTCCCGGACCTGGAAATCGGCCAGCACCTTGCCCGACGTGTCGGTCACACGCGCCGCCACGACATCGCGGCTGGTCTTGAGGGCGTCGATGGAACGGGACAGCTCGATGCGGCCGGGCGCGGCCACGCTGGGCGTCGCCATTTCGGCGGCGATGGCGGCCAGGTCTTCGTGGAAGCGGTGCGACTGGGTGCGCGCGACCGCCCACTGCTGCAACATGAAGGTCAGGCAGGCCGCCAGCAGGACGACCACCGTGGTGATGAGGCCCACGCCGGCCACCCGGGCATGGAACGTCGCCGTCGGCGCGGAGCCGGTCGGCGCCTCGTCCTCGGCGATTTGCCCTGCATCACCCATGGCGCCGGTTTAAGGGCGATAGTCCTAACGCTTCGCTTCTGAAGGATCACTCCGCTCGGGCGCAACACAGAAAAAACTGTGCTCTGGGCGCCACGATACAACTGCTGGCGGAAGAAAATATGGTTAACAACTCATGAATCTGTTGCGTGTGCGCTAACCGTATCTTTACCTTAACGGGTGTCGGGTAACTCAAGGGGTGTATCCACAATGGATAAGGTGTTCGTGGCCAAGCGTGTGGCCAAGAAGCTGTTCGAGACCGAAGCCGCTGTTGACGGCGCTCTGGTCGAAGCGGCGGAACTGATGGGCGAAATGCTCAAGGCTCGGAAGGACGTCAGCACCTCGCTGGTGTTCGCCGACGACGTGCAGGTGAAGATGATGGAGGCCATGAAGGCCCTCAGCGAAGCGCGTACGGCCATGGTCGCCGTGCACACCGAGCTGAACGATGCGAAGCTTCGCCTCGGCATCCGCACGAAGATGGGCCTGGAAGACAAGCCCGCGATCTCCGCGGCCACCGATTCGACCGCCATGCGGGACGTCGGCTGAGCCGAGAGACGGCTGCTCGGCCGGTAAACGGCCGATCATTGCAATAGATTAACTGGTTAGGCGCCTCTATTTCGCAATAGGGGCGCTTAATCATGCCGACCTCACCTCTCGTTCAGATGTTGCTGGCCCTCGTGGTGGCCGGCTGTGCGTTCGGCCTGTGGAAGGGCGGGCGGCCCGAACGCCTGGGCGCTGGCATCATCCTGCTCAATTCGGCGTTGACCCTGATCGGGGGCAACCTCCTGGCCTCCGGCTCCAGCTACATCTTCGGCCTGGTCCTGGACGGTGCGACCGCCGTGGGCTTCCTGGCGATGACGCTGATGTTCGGCCGCATGTGGCTGGGCGCGGCCATGCTGATCTATGCCGCCCAGTTCGCGCTGCGATCCTACTACCTGGTGATGGACCGCAAGCCGGACCTGCTGCACGCCATGATCAACAACGCCAACTTCATGGCGATCATCCTCTGCATCGTGATCGGCACCGCGGCGGCGTGGCGCGCCCGTGTCCGCAGGCGCAAGGCCGGCTGACGCACCCGGGTCGCCCGGCAGGGCTAGCTGCCGGAGTCTCGAATCCGCTAGGGAAGCGATCGCCGGACTCCGCTCGGTTCCGGCCGCCACGCCATCACGGCGCCCGGTCGCCGGGCTCCAGCGAGGAGATTCCGAAATGTCCGCCCCGCGGCCTCGCCGAAGCGCCCTCTACATGCCTGCGGCCAACGCCCGCGCCATCGAGAAGGCGCGCAGTCTCGACTGCGACGTCGTCATCCTGGACCTGGAGGACGCCGTGGCTCCTGAGGCCAAGGCCGACGCGCGCCGACAGGCGACCGAGGCGGTGCGGACCGGCGGTTTCGGCCGGCGCGAGGTGGTGATACGGGTCAACGGCCTGGACACGCCCTGGGGCGCCGACGATCTCGCAGCCGCCGCAGCCGCGCGGCCCGACGCCATCCTCGCGCCCAAGGTCTCGTCGGCCGACGACGTGGCGGCCTATGCGTCGGCGATCGGCGATCGTCCGCTGTGGGCCATGATCGAGACCTGTAGCGCCCTGTTCCGCCTGGACGCCATCGCCGCGACCGCCCGCGCCCTGCCCCTCGCGGCCTGGGTGATCGGGACGAACGACCTGGCCAAGGAAATGCGCTGCCGCCTGGACGCCGAGCGCCGCCCGCTTCTGGCGGCGCTGTCGCTGGCCGTGGCGGCGGCCAGGGCCGAGGGGCTGGTGATCCTGGACGGCGTCTACAATGCGCTGGAGGACGACGACGGGCTCGGGCGGCAGTGCCGTCAGGGCGTCGAGTTCGGGTTCGACGGCAAGACCCTGATCCATCCCCGCCAGATCCCGGTGGCCAATGCGGCGTTCGCGCCGACCGACGACGAGGTGCTGTGGGCCCGGACCGTCGTCGAGGCCTTCGCGCAGCCGGAGAACGCCGGCAAGGGCGTGCTGCGCGTGGAGGGCCAGATGGTCGAGCGGCTGCACCTGGAGGCGGCCCGCCGCGCCCTGGCCATCGCGGACGCCGTCGCGGACGCCGTCGGGGCCTGAGCGCCGCCGCAGTCCGCCGGCGATCCTGCAGGCCCTGGCCGACGCGAACTGATTGGCACGAAAAAGGGCGGAGCCTTGCGGCCCCGCCCTCGTCCTTCGATACCGTGTCGGGCGTCGGACTTAGAAGTCCATGTCGCCCATGCCGCCGGGCATGCCGCCCGGAGGTCCGCCGGCGCCGCCCTTCTTGGGCGCTTCGACGATCGCGGCTTCCGTCGTGATCAGCAGGCCGGCCACCGAGGCGGCGTCCTGCAGGGCCGTACGGACGACCTTCGCCGGGTCGATGACGCCGGCCTTCACCAGGTCGACGTATTCTTCCGTCTGGGCGTTGAAGCCGAAGGTGGCGGCGCCGTTCTCCAGCACCTTGCCGACCACGATCGAGCCTTCCACGCCGGCGTTCTCGGCGATCTGGCGGATCGGAGCCTGGAGCGCGCGGCGCACGATGGCGACGCCGGCTTCCTGGTCGTCGTTGTCGCCCTTGAAGCCGTCGAGAACCTTCGAGGCCTTCAGCAGGGCGACGCCGCCGCCGGGGACGATGCCTTCTTCCACCGCGGCGCGGGTGGCGTTCAGGGCGTCGTCGACGCGGTCCTTCTTCTCCTTCACCTCGACTTCGGTGGCGCCGCCGACGCGGATCACCGCGACGCCGCCGGCCAGCTTCGCGAGACGCTCCTGCAGCTTCTCACGGTCGTAGTCCGAGGTGGTGTCCTCGATCTGCTTCTTGATCTGGGAGATGCGGCCTTCGATGTCGGCCTTGTCGCCCGTGCCGTCGACGATCGTGGTGTTGTCCTTGTCGATCGTGACCTTCTTGGCCTTGCCCAGCATGTCGAGAGCGACGTTCTCGAGCTTGATGCCCAGGTCTTCCGAGATCAGCTGACCGCCGGTCAGGATCGCGATATCCTCGAGCATGGCCTTGCGGCGGTCGCCGAAGCCCGGAGCCTTCACCGCCGCGACGCGCAGGCCGCCGCGCAGCTTGTTGACCACCAGGGTCGCCAGCGCCTCGCCTTCCACGTCTTCCGCGATGATGAGCAGCGGACGGCCCGACTGGACCACGGCTTCCAGCACCGGCAGCAGCGGCTGCAGCGTGGAGAGCTTCTTTTCGAAGAGCAGGATCAGCGGCTCTTCCAGCTCGGCCTGCATCTTGTCAGGGTTGGTGATGAAGTAGGGCGACAGGTAGCCGCGGTCGAACTGCATGCCTTCGACGACGTCGAGTTCGGTCTCGGCGGTCTTGGCTTCCTCGACGGTGATGACACCCTCGTTGCCGACCTTTTCCATGGCCTTGGCGATCATCTCGCCGACTTCCACGTCACCGTTGGCCGAGATGGTGCCGACCTGGGCGATCTCGCTGTTGGCCGAGACCTTCTTGGCGTTGGTCTTGATCTCTTCGATGACCTTGGCGACCGCCTTGTCGACGCCGCGCTTCAGGTCCATCGGATTCATGCCGGCCGCGACCGACTTCAGGCCTTCGACCACGATGGCCTGGGCCAGGACCGTGGCGGTGGTGGTGCCGTCGCCGGCCTTGTCGTTGGTCTTGGAGGCGACTTCACGGATGAGCTGGGCGCCCAGGTTCTCGAACTTGTCCGACAGTTCGATTTCCTTCGCGACCGAAACGCCGTCCTTGGTCGAGCGCGGCGCGCCGAACGACTTCTCGATGACGACGTTGCGGCCCTTGGGGCCGAGGGTCACCTTCACCGCGTTGGCGAGGGTGTTGACGCCGCGCAGCATGCGGTCGCGCGCGTCGGAAGCGAAATAGACGTCTTTGGCAGCCATGGCTGGTTCTCTTTCCTAGAATTTCGGGAGGAGGCGGGGGCCGAGCGGCCCCTCCGGGTGCGGCTCGCTTAGGAGACGACGCCCAGGATGTCGCTTTCCTTCATGATCAGCAGGTCCTGGCCGTCGAGCTTCACCTCGGTGCCCGACCATTTGCCGAACAGGATGCGGTCGCCGGCCTTCACGTCGAGGGCGATGTAGTCGCCGTCGTCGTCACGGTTGCCGGGGCCCACGGCGATCACTTCGCCTTCCTGCGGCTTTTCCTTCGCGGTGTCGGGGATGATGATCCCGCCCTTGGTCTTCTCTTCTTCCTCGACGCGCTTGACGAGGACGCGATCTCCCAGGGGACGAAACGCCATATTTGTTCTCTCTCTTTTCCGTTCGAGACGGTCGAATTTGCGGTGACGCGGCTCCGTGAGGGGCGCTGTTAGCAGTCCGGCTTCACGAGTGCCAACGTCGGCTCGCGAGTTAGGAACAGCGCGTTTTGGAGTCAAGCCCGGGGGCGACAAATGCGCGGTTGGAAAATGCGCGCATCAACCTAGTCTCTGGCGCCTGACATGGGAGGGTAGGCGTGGGGCTGCAAGACGTTCTCCGGAACCTCGTCCGCGAGGGCGACCTGACGATCAAGCTGCCTGGCGGGTCCGAACTCCGGCTGGGGAACGGCGCGGGTCCGCCGCTGGTGGCGCGGATCACCAGCGCGAGCTGGGCGGCGCGGATCGCGGCCAAGCCCGGCCTGGGCGTGGGCGAGGCCTACATGGACGGCGGCCTCGTCCTGGAGCAGGGCGACATCGACGACTTCATCGACCTCATCGGGGCCAACGCCAAGAACAAGCCCCGGTCCCGCGGCCTCTTGAGCCGGGTCCGGCGGTGGATGAAGCGCACCGTGCGCGAGGCCAACGACCGCGCTGCGGCCCACCGCAACGTGGCGCACCACTACGACCTCTCCTACGACCTCTACCGGCGGTTCCTCGACGAGGACATGCAGTACTCGTGCGCCTACTTCGAGCGGCCCGACATGACGCTGGAGGAGGCCCAGGTGGCCAAGAAGCGTCACATCGCCGCCAAGCTGTGCGTCGAGCCCGGCATGAGCGTCGTCGAGATCGGCTGCGGCTGGGGCGGCATGGCGCTGCAACTGGTCGAGGAGGCCGGCGCCGAGGTCGACGCCATCACGCTCTCCATCGAACAGCTCAAGATCGCCCAGGCCCGCGCCGAAGCGAAGGGCCTGGCGCACAAGGCGCGGTTCTCGCTCACCGACTACCGCGACCTGAAGGGGACCTACGACCGCGTCCTGTCGGTGGCCATGTTCGAGGCTGTGGGCCGGCCGAACTATCAGGAATACTTCGACGGCGTGGCCCGGCTGATGAAGGACGACGGGGTCGGCCTGGTCCATTCCATCGGGCGGCCCGAGACCGGCGTCACCAACGCCTGGATCGACAAGTACATCTTCCCTGGCGGTTATTCCCCGGCGCTGTCGGAAGTGCTTCCGGCCATCGAGCGCGCGGGGCTGATCGTCACCGATGTCGAGATCCTGCGCCTGCACTACGCCGAGACGATCCGTCACTGGCGCGAGCGCTTCCGCAAGGTGCGGCCCGAAATCGCAGAGCTGTACGACGAGCGGTTCTGCCGGATGTGGGAGTTCTACCTGGGGATCGCCGAGCAGAGCTTCCGGGCGCGGCGGCAGTTCATCTTCCAGATCCAGCTCGCCAAGCGCGTGGACGCCGTTCCCATCACCCGCGACTATATCGGCGAAGCCGAACGCGCCTTCGCCAAGGCCAGGCCGAAGGCCGCCTGACCGGTTCCGAAGCGCCTTTCGAACCCCGAAGGGCAAGAAAGGGCGAATCATCCCCGAGCTTCCGCGCGAGCGGACGCTCTTTCAGTGGTTCCTTCGGATCCGAGAGGCGCCGGTTCGCGACCTTTCGTGCTCTTCGGGGTTGATGTGCCGAAGGCGGCCGATGCCGGCGGCCGTGGAAAGGGCTGGAGGCGCCCTGAAACCGCCGCTAGGCTCGTGCACCACCTGAGGAAACGTCCCACTGGAGAGCCTGAACATGCGCCGCGCGATCGCGCTTGCCGCCGCCCTGTCCATCCTGGCCGGCTCGGCCGCCGCCGAGACCTGGACCAAGTTCCACACGATGGAGAACGGGGCCGACATCTCCTACGACAGCGACTACACCTACAAGGACAGCCAGACGGGCCGCCTCATCGTCATGCAGGCGCTCTCCAAGGGGACCCTCGGCCCCTCGGCGCCCGGCAAGGCCGACAGCGTGGGCAGCGTCATCGCCCTCGACTGCGCGAAGAAGAACATCATCTCCCTGGCAAACTACCGCCCGAACCAGCCGCTGGACATCAAGGCCAACTGGCGTTCGGACACGCCCAAGAAGGCCGAAGGCGCGGACAACACCGCCCTGATCGCCTCGGTCTGTCCTCACGCCGAGCATGCGCCGGTCAAATAGGGGCCGTCGATGACGGCGGCGAACCTCGACCATGTGACCCTCAAGGTTGGGGACTACGGCCGGGCCGAGGCGTTCTACGACGCCGCCCTTGGACCTCTGGGCCTGACCCGTCTCTTCGGCGATGGCGAGACCTTCGCCGGCTATGGCGCGGGGAGGCCGTTCTTCTGGATCGGGTCCGACGGCCGTGCAGGCTACGCGCACGTCGCCTTCGCGACGGCCGAGCGTGCGACGGTCGAGGCCTTCCACGCGGCGGCGCTGGCGGCGGGCGGGCGCGACAACGGCGCGCCGGGTCTGCGGCCCCACTACCACCCGACCTACTACGGCGCCTTCGTGCTGGACCCCGACGGCAACAACATCGAGGCCGTCTGCCACGCGCCGGCGTGACGCTACCTCCGAGGTAATCGACCCGCCGTGCAGGCCGCGCGACCCTGAAGCCACCGACCCGTCCGGGTCTAACCCTTCAGGGAGCCGCCTCATGACTGATGTCCGTTCCACCTTCCTCCGCGCCGTGATCGCCGCAGACGCCGCCGCCTGCGGCGCGGGCGGGGCGGGCCTGGCCTTCGCGGCGCCGGTGCTGGCCGGCCCGCTGGGCCTTTCTCCGGCCTTCACGCAGCCTGTCGGCCTGTTCCTGTTGGGCTATGCGGCGCTCCTCGCCGTCATGGCCGCGCGCCCCGCCCTCCCGCGCAAGGCCGTCTGGGGCCTCGTGGCGTTCAACCTGGTGTGGGCCGTCGAGAGCGTGGGGGTGATCGTCCTGGGCTGGGTGGAGCCGACGGCGCTCGGCGTCGTGCTGATCGTGGGCCAGGCGGCGGCCGCGGCGGTCGTGGCCGATCTGCAGTACCTGATCCTGCGCCGGGCGCGCCGCGCCGCGCTCGCGACGGTCTGACGGGTCGCGTCCGGTCCGGTGGGCGCAAGCTTCGCCGGACCGGAGCCGCGGTTCATAAAACAGTTGTTTGAAATTGCCGGAAAGTGCGCCAAAACTCCCGCAAGAGCCATTTGCAGGGAGCGACCAGCATGACAACGACCGCAGACCGGGCCACCGAGGCCCGTTCGAGCTTCGGCCTCAGCCCGCAGGACGAGCTGAACGACCTGCGGATGTCCGACAAGGCGCTGCCGCTCTACAACGCCGTCAAGACGTTCATCAAAGAGGTCGCCGAGCCGGCGTCCGAGGAATGGCATCGTCTCGGCGAGGGCCGTCCCGACCCGTGGCAATATGCGCCCGGCCAGCTCGAAGTGCTGGAAGCCGCCAAGGACAAGGCCAAGGCTGCGGGCCTCTGGAACTTCTTCCTTCCGAACGCCGAGACCGGCGAGGGCCTGTCGAACCTCGACTACGCCTACATCGCCGTCGAGCTGGGCAAGGTGCGCCTCGCTTCCGAGATCATGAACTGCGCCGCGCCCGACACCGGCAACATGGAAGTTCTGGAGCGCGTGGGCACGCCCGAGCAGAAGAAGCAGTGGCTCGAACCGCTTCTGGAAGGGAAGATCCGGTCGGCCTACTGCATGACCGAGCTGAACACGGCTTCGTCCGACGCCAAGAACATCGACACCCGCGCCGTCCGCGTCGGTGACGAATACATCATCAACGGCGAGAAGCACTACATCTCGGGCGCGGGCAGCCCGCGCTGCAAGGTGATGATCTGCATGGTGAAGACGGGCGAGGAAAACGCCCCGCCGCACCTGCAGCAGTCGCAGATCCTGGTGCCGCTGCCGACCGAGGGCGTCGAGATCGTCCAGGGCCAGCAGGTGTTCGGCGATCCCGACGCGCCGCACGGCCACATGCACAT
>NZ_MEEX01000004.1 GCF_001724605.1 Phenylobacterium sp. SCN 70-31 | reverse complement strand
GGCGAACTTCCGTTCGCGGGCATCGGCTACGACCTGGGGGTCACCTACTCCCACACCCAGAACCGCCAGCACACGCCCGACATCTTCATCGACCGCCTCCAGCGGGCTCTGAATGGCCTGGGCGGCGCCAACTGCCGCACCAACACCCCCGGCGCCAACGGCTGCCTCTGGTTCAACCCGTTCTCCAACGGCTACGCCGGCAACCCCTCGATCGGAACGACCAACCCCGGCTACGTCTCGGCCAACGCCAACAGCGTCGATCTGCTCGACTGGCTGTTCGAGCGGGGCTCCGAGACCCGTCAGCGGCAGGACCTGTTCGTGGTCGATCTGGTGTTCAACGGCGAACTCGGCATCGAGCTGCCAGGCGGCGCCATCGGCTGGGCGGCCGGCGGCCAGTACCGGACCACCGACTTCCAGTCGACGCTGCGCAGCCCGTTCCAGGACGTGCGGGTCAATCCCTGTCCCGTCCAGGGCGTGACGACCTGCGCGCTGGCCACCGGCCCCTACATCTTCCTGGGCCAGGGCACGCCGCAGCAGCTCGACGACACGGTCTACGGCTTACGCTGAACGCCCAGGCGGCCATCCGCTACGAGGACTACGGCGGCCTCACCGGCTCCACCGTGAACCCCAAGCTGGCGGTCAAGTGGCAGGTCGCCGAGGCCTTCGCCCTCCGCGGTTCGGTGGGCACCACCTTCCGCGGCCCAACGCCGGGCAACCGCTCCAGCAACGCCGTCACCGGCCTGTCGGGCATCCAGGCGGCGGGCAACGGCTTCAAGTCCGTCGACTACACCGGCAATCCCGCCGTCGGACCAGAGAAGGCGTTCACCTACAACATCGGCGCCATCTTCCAGACCGGCGGCCTCCGCGTCATCGCCGACTACTGGCACTTCAAGGTCGAGGAACAGATCACCCAGGTGCCGCATCAGATCGTGGCGACCGCGGTGGCGGGCGTCGGCAACGGCACCCAGTTCGTGAACTGCGGCAGCGCGCTGCGTGACCTGATCACGTTCAACAACAACAACGTGTGCGTCCAGGGCGTCACTGTCGGCAACGACATCCAGCGCGTGCGTTCCGACACCGTCAACGGACCTGACGCCACCGTCCGAGGCGTCGACGTCAGCATCGACTACAAGATGCCCGACGTCCTCTCGGGCGATGTCGGATTTGGGCTCTCGTTCAGCCGGCTGCTCAAGTACGACATCGGACAGTTCGACCTGAATGGCGTTCTGGTGTCGGCGCCCTACAAGGCGCTGGGCTTCACCAACTACGACCGCTTCCCCGGCACGGTGTCGAAGCTGCGCGGCGCGGCCTACGCGGAGTACTCCCGCGGCGACCACAACCTGCGGCTGGACATGACCTACATCGGCGGCGCCACCGACAATCGAGGGCCGACCACCGTCCAGACCGGATCCTCGGCGAACTGCAACGTCGCCAACGCCATCGCAGGCACGGCGACGAACTGCCTGCTCACCACCCTCGGCAACAAGGTGAAGTCGTTCTACACCTTCGACCTGACCTATCGGGTGGACCTGCCGTGGGACACCACGCTCACGGCCTCGGTCTTCAACATCTTCGACCGCGACCCGTCGGCGGCGCGCCTGGAAGCGGGTTACGACCCCTTCGTCGGCAACCCCTACGGCCGCACCTTCAAGATCGGCGCGCGCAAGCGCTTCTGATCCGAACCGAACCATTTCCGAACCAGGGCGCCGCCGGCCAAGCCGGCGGCGCCTTTTTCATGCACGTTGTAGGTGTGTGTTGCGCGCAACAGGTGCGCACCGAAATTTCTAAATTCCGAAGATCGGTACGTTTCCCCAGCGGAATCCTCTTGGCCCGCCGAACGCAGTCGGACGATCATCGTTCCGCCACGGAACGACCCTCGCACACCAGACGCGGGCGGGTCCGTGGGGGAGGAAGACACCATGACGAGACGCAGTCATCTCTGCGGCGGCTCGATGCTGGCCGCCGCCTTTTCCCTCGGCCTGGCCGCCACGGCCGCGGCCCAATCCTCGGCGCCCCCCGAAGTCGAGGAGGTGGTGGTCACCGGCTCCTTTATCCGTGGCACGCCCGAGAACGCCGCCCTGCCCGTCGACGTGCTGAGCGCGCAGGATCTCGAGAAGCAGGGTTCGCCCACGGTGGTCCAGCTCGTGAAGACCATCACCTCGTCCCAGTCGTCCCTGGGCGAAAGCAACCGCTACAACGGCGGCGCGGGCACGGCGACGATAAACCTGCGCGGCTTCGGCGCCTCGCGCACTCTCACCCTCATGAACGGCCGACGGCTGGCCGACAGTCCCGCGGCCGCCTTCCAGGGCGGTGGCGCCAACCTCAACTTCATCCCCACCGCCGCGGTGGGCCGGATCGAGATCCTGAAGGACGGCGCCGCCGCCACCTACGGGTCGGACGCCATCGGCGGGGTGGTCAACTTCATCACCCGCCGCGACCTCGACGGTTTCGACGTCGAGGGTGAGTACTCGCTGATCGACGGCTCGAACGGCGACTACCAGACCAATCTGGCCTGGGGAAAACGCTTCGACAACGGCAACGTGCTGCTGACCGCGGGTTACCGGCATCGCTCGCGGCTGGATATCCATGACCGCGATTGGGCCCTACGCAGCTTCGACTTCGGCGGCTATGCCGGCGCCGGCGGCTGGACCGGCGCATCGAACCCCGGGCTGTTCCTGGCCGGCGCCAATCTGTTCCGCGACAACGGCTGCGAGGAACTGGGCGGCACGCTGACCAACAACGTCACCTTCCAGAACCCGCTGAACGGCCAGCTCGGGCAGGGCGCCACGGCCACCATCGCCGTGCCGGTCGGCGCCCAGAACCCGGCGGCGAGCAATTCCACCTGCCGCTTCCAGTTCTCGAACTTCAACGATCTGGTGAACCGCGAGGATCACTACCAGCTCTACGGCGAGGTCAACTTCGACCTGTCGGACACCATGTCGTTCCATGCCGAGGTGGCCTGGACCAAGAACGACATTCCGAAACAGCGCATCTCGCCGGCCAACCTCACGGCGCAGTATCCCTCGCCGGTCGCGATCGGCGGGACCTCCTATTCGCCGACGGCGCCCAGCGGGCCCAACTTCTCGGTCCCCTACAACATCCCGGCCAATCATCCGGGGCTGGTCGCGCTGCTGAACGCCTGCCAGGCGCCCCTGACGGCCGCCCAGTGCGCCACGATCCGCGCAACGGCGAACAGCGCGACGGGGGCGCAACCCGGTTCACCACTCGGCGCGCGGGGCGTCGACATCGTCCAGCTCGGCTGGCGGGCCATCGCCTTCGCGGGGCATCCGCTCAACAAGGACGGCGCCGACCACCAGGCGGTGGTGAACGAGGGCTTCCGCATCTCGGGCGGCTTCCAGGGCGAAGTCTTCGGCGGCGTCCGCTACGACACCGCGCTGACCTACATGGAGCAGAAGAACACCGCGAACACCAACGACCTGCTGGTTCGCAACATCCAGTTGGCGCTGCGCGGGTTCGGGGCGCGGGCCGACGATCCTCAGGGCTGCACCGCCGCCGAGACCAACAACTTCACGACCGGGGCGGGGAATGCGGCCCTCGGCTGCCACTACTTCAATCCCTTCACCAACGGCATCGCCGTGAGCGCGGTCAACGGCGCCGCCAACCCCTATTTCAACTCGGCGGTGGCGAACGATCCGCAGGTGGTCGCCTGGCTCTACGGCAACTACACCAATGTGCTGACCAACAAGCTGCTCGTGGCTGACGTCGTATTCTCGGGCGAGACCGGCATCGACCTGGGCGGCGGGCCGGTGGCCTGGGCCCTCGGCGCCCAGTACCGCTACACCCAGGAAGTCCGGAAGTACGGCGCCCTGTTCAACGCCGACGAGACTCCCTGCCCGGACCGCGCCGCCTGCGCCGATGAGAGCGGGCCACTGCAGTTCTTCGGCTCGGCCACCGATCGCGACGACGACGCCAACGTGAAGGCGGTCTTCGCCGAATTGCAGTTGCCGGTGACGGACACCGTCAACGTCAACTTCGCGATCCGGCACGAGGCCTATCAGGGCAACATCGGCTCCACGACCAATCCCAAGGTGGCGGTGAAGTGGCAGGTCGCCGACTTTCTGGCCCTGCGGGGGTCGGCGAGCACGACCTTCCGCGCCCCGGGGCCCGGACTCATCGGCACCGGCTGCAACAACGGCGTGCGCGTGCTGGGCAGCGCCTATCGCGCGTTCCAGAGCTGCGGCAATCCCGACCTCAAGCCCGAGAAGGCCGACACCTACAACATCGGCGCGATCGTGGAGGTCGGCGGTTTCACGGCGACGATCGACTACTTCAACTTCAAGTTCAAAGAGGAGCTGATCGAGGAGAGCGGCTCACGCCTCTACGCCACCATGTTCCCGGGGGCTTCGAACGTAAATTGCGGAAACCCCGCCTTCGCCGCGCTGGAAGCCCGATTCACGTTCGCCGGGGCCTGCGGAGCGGCCAATGTCGCACGGCTGCGCAGCTTCGTGATCAACGGTCCCACCACCAACACCTCGGGCCTCGAGTTCCGGGCGCAATACGACTGGGACGGCTGGTTCGACGGCCAGTGGGCGATCGGCGGCGAGGCGACCTACCTGATCGAATACAAGCGCGGGGCGGTCAGCATGCGGGGCGCGAATATCCCGATCTCCCCCGCGGAGGACCGGGCCGGGCTGTCGGACCTGATCAACGACTTCTTCTCGTATCCCGAGATCAAGGCCAACGCGTTCCTCGCCTATGTGCGGGGGCCGCTGTCGCTGCGCTGGCAGACCCGCTTCGCCGAGGGCACCTCGCCGGCGTTCGGCTCGCCGCTGTTCGTGACCGTGCCGAACGCGGGCGCCACCACTGCGCCGGCGGCCTGCGCCGGAGCCTCGACCTCGTGCGCCGGCCGCGACCTCGTACCGGTCGGGAAGTCGAAGAACTTCTGGCAGCACGACCTCGTCGTGCGGTTCGAGGCGCCGTGGGACACGATCGTCACCGCCAGCATCCAGAACGTGTTCGACAAGGACCCGCCTTACGGCCCCAGCCAGTACAACTACGACTACACGTCGGGCAATCCGCTGGGTCGGGTGTTCGAAGTCGGATTCAAGAAGACGTTCTGATCGAACGCCACCTGAAGGAGGAGGGGCGCCGCAATCCGGCGCCCCTTCGTTTTTTCCGCCGCCCTACGGCTTTGCGCGCTTGGGCAGGGCGGCGATCTCCGCGTCGGTCAGCTTCCGGACATTGGTGACCGGACAGGTCTGGGGCCCGATCGACGTGGGCGAGATGATCTCGGCGTCCAGGCCCGAGCAGATCTGCGAGCCGCCGCGCGAGCGGATGGCGATCTTGGTGTTCCACTCCACGTCGCCGCAGGGCCCCATGAGCTGGAACTGATAGACGTCCTTCACGCCGACGCGGACATTGACGGTGCGGCCGTCCTCGGATGCGAAGTTGTTGACCTGTCGGGTCCAGAAGCACTGGCGCGCGGGCTTGGCGGCGGCCGGTTCGTCGGGTGAACGCGCGACGGCCAGCGGCGCGGCGGCGGCGGCCGCCAGGCTGACGGCGGCGATGGCGAGAGCGGTCCGGATCGTCATGGTCGAGGTCCTCTGGCCCCAGTATCTCCCCCCGGAGCGCGTAACATGGAGACGCGGTCCCAGGCTAGGAACGGCGCGCTGAACGTCGCATGAACCGATCGGGCGCGACCAGCGCCACGGCCGCCGCATCCAGGGGCGATGGGACGCCTGCGATGTCCGCCGCCAGATGCTCGGCCAGGAGCGGCGCGAAGCTGAACCCCCGCGAACCGAGACCGGCCAGCACGAACAGGCCGTCGTCCCCCCAGGCTCCCGCCAGCGGCAGCCGGTCGGGTGTGACCGCGCGGATCGAGGCCCGCCCGCGCAGGGCTTCCGGGACGACCGCCGCCGCCCGTCCCGGCAAGGCGCGCGCCAGGAGTTGCAGATTTCGGGCGTGGTCGGCCTGGCGGACGTCCAGCCCGGTGTCGCCCCGGTCGTGGGTGGCCCCGAACAGGACGCCCTCGCGGGTGGACAGCACATAGCCGCCCCAGGCCGCCGCAGGGCTCTGCGCACCATCGACGGTCCAGCTCGCCTGACCGCGCACGGGCGCCAGAGGCAGAGGCGCCAGAGGCAGGGACGGCGGCGTCAGGCCCGCGACCAGGTCGCAGGCCGCATTCGCATTGGCCAGGACCACGGCGTCGGCCTCGGCGACCGTGCGACCCTCGGCGTCGTACAGCGCCCAACCCCTCTCGTCTCCCGCCAGGCGCGCGATCCGCACCGGCGTCACCTGGCCGACCCAGGCCGCCAGGATCGCGGCGGGATCGACCACCAGGGCCTGCGCCTGCTCCAGCGCGGCGGGCGTGGATTCTCCCAGTCGCGCGGCGGCGGCCTCCGGGGACAGCCGTGTCATCGAGCCGGGCTCGAACAGGTCGGCGCCGGCGATTTTCGCGAACCGCGCCGGGTCCCGTTCGGCGGCGGCGAGTTGCAGCACCCCCTCCCCGATGACCGCGCCCGGGACGCCGCGATAGAGGCGGACGGCCCGGCCGAACGCCTGGGCGAAGAGTTGCGCGGCGACGCCCAGGCCGGCGTCCAGCCGCGGCGTCACCAGGGCCGCCGGATTGCCCGAACCGCCCGCCCCCGGGCGTTCGGCCTCGAAAACCTGCGCCTCGACCCCCAGATCGCGCAGCGCCCGCGCCATCGCCGCGCCGGCGACGCCCGCGCCCACGACGGCCACCCGCCGCGGGGATCGGGGGTCGACGGCGGCGCCGGGCCGTCGGGCCTCCAGCCGCTCGCGCTTGCGTCCGAAGCCGGGGCGCTTCTCCACCATGAAGCCGCCCGCCGCCAGGCCACGGCGAGCCTGGCCCGCGACGGTGAAGGTGGCCGCCCTCGCGCCCGGCGCCGTGCGCGCCGCCACCAGGGCGAGGACTTCGTCGCTCCACATCTCCGGATTGGCCGCGGGCGCGAAGCCGTCCAGGAACCAGGCGTCCGCCTGCCCGCTCCAGCCGGCCAGCGCCGGAATCACGTCCAGGGTCGCCAGGTCCAGGGTCGCGTGGAACTCGGGCAGCGACACCCGATGACGCCCTCGCGCCCGCCCCGGCCAGCGGGCGATCAGCAGGTCTGCGACCGGACCCAGTTCGGGCCAGCGCCCCAGCGCGCGGGCGGCGTCCTCAGCCGCGAGCGGATGGGCCTCCACCGAAAAGACGTGCAGCGTGCCGCCCCGCGGCCTGTGCGCTCGCCACATGTCGAGCAAGGCCACGATATTGAGTCCCGTCCCGAAGCCCAGTTCGCCGACCACGAACCGGCGGCGTCCCGCCCAGGCGTCGGGCAGGCCGCAGCCCGCCAGAAAGACCGCACGCGTCTCGGCCAGCCCGTCCTCGGCCGAGAAGTAGACGTCGCCGAAGAGGCGCGAGCGCGGCAGCCCGCCGTCGGTCCACGTCAAGGGAGACCACATCGGGGGGCTGTCGGGATCGTGCGCCAAGGGTGCATCCGGACCGCGAGAGGGCAGGCAACGAAAAAGGGCCGCCCCGAGGGGCGGCCCTTCCGTAACGCTTGTCGCGTCGCGGCGCGCGTCTTACTTCGCGGCCGGAGCTTCGGCGGCCGGGGCGGCCGGAGCAGCAGCGTCGGCGGCCGGAGCGGCGGCGTCGGCGGCGGCGCCCGCAGCGGCGGTCGCGGCGTCGGCGGCGGCGTCAGCAGCGCCGGCAGCGGCGGTCGCGGCGTCGGCGGCGGCTTCAGCGGCGGGGGCTTCGGCCGGGGCGGCTTCTTCGGCCTTCGGCTGGCAGGCGGCGACGCCCAGCAGCGAGAACGCAGCGGCGGCGATCAGAAATTGCTTGGTCATGTCCGTAGTCCTCTGGTCGGTGTGTCAGGCGCCGGCCGGAATTCCCCCAGACAACGGGCGAACTTGACCCCCCGACGCGCCGATAGAGATACCCCTCACGCGGCCGTGATAGCAAGGCCAAAATCACGGACTTGTGATCACTTTTTCGCCCCCTAGGGGATCGGGGCCATCGCAGGGTGGTGAAATCAGGCTTCGGCCGGGATCGCCGAGAGGGCCTCTTCCAGCTCCAGGAAGCTCGGCTGCATCCCGGAAGGCACGTTGCCGCGGCCGATCTCGACCGAGATCTGGGCGGCGTTGCCGTGCAGATGCGCCACCAGCACCGACTGGATGATCTTGTAGAACAGCCCCTCCTCCTCGACGATCTGGTTGAGGCGGTTGGCCATGGGTCCGACGAGGCCATAGGCCATGAACACGCCCAGGAAGGTGCCCACCAGAGCGCCGCCGATCATGCCGCCCAGAACCTCGGGCGGTTCGGTGATGGCGCCCATGGTCTTGATGACCCCCAGCACGGCGGCCACGATGCCCAACGCAGGCAGACCGTCGGCGAGTTGCTGGAGCGCATGCGCGGGGCCCAGCGCCTCGTGGTGGTGCTTCTCGAGCTGCTTCTCCATGGCGTCCTCGACCTGATGCGGATCTTCGAGGTTCATGGTCATCATGCGCAGCGTGTCGCAGATGAAGTCGATGGCGAAGTGGTCCTTCATGATCTTCGGGAAGCGGTTGAAGATCGTGGACTCGCCGGGGTTCTCGATGTGGCTCTCCAGGGCGATTACGCCCTTGGACTTCATGGTTTTGGTCAGGAGGAACAGCAGCGACAGCAGGTCGCGATAGTCCGACGCCTTCCATTTCGGCCCGGCGAACACCTTTGCGAAGCCGCCGCCCGTCGCCTTGATCGTCGGAATCGAGTTGCCGATCAGGAACGCAGCCACGCCGGCGCCCAGGATCGCCATCATCTCGTACGGCAGCGTGGCCAGGATCACGCCCATGTTGCCGCCGTGCAGCAGGTAGCTGCCGAACACCATGGCGAACAGCAGGACGATGCCGATGATCTGGAACATGAAATCCCCCGGAGGTGCGGGGAAGATGGCGGTTAATGCTTAATACCCAGTGATCGGGTCTCGATGAGCGGAGTCGAAGGTGATCGCCGATCACCGCCGCACATTGCCGCCCGCCGCGTCTGCCCTTAAGCCATTCCTCGATGTCCAATCCCGGCTCAGCCCTGCCGCGGCGTTCGTTCGCCATCATCTTCGGCGTCTCGGCGGCGACCGCGATGGGCAACACCGGCCTGATCTCGGTCCTGCCGGCCATCGGACGCTCGATCGGCATCCCCGACGCGATGGTCTCGGCGATTTTCTCGCTGTCGGCGCTGCTCTGGGCCATCTCCTCGCCGGGCTGGGCGCGGGCTTCCGACCGCCACGGCCGCAAGCCGCTGATGATGCTGGGCCTGGCGGGATTCATGACTTCCATGACACTCTGCGGCCTGGTGGTCAGCGCGGGCCTGGCCCACCTCGCGCCGCCGATGCTGATCTTCGTCTTCTTCCTGTTGGCGCGGGCGTTGTTCGGCCTCTTCGGCGCCGCCGCCAACCCCGCCACCCAGGCCTATATCGCCGAGCGCACGCCGCCCGAGAACCGCACCCAGGCGATGGCCAGCCTGGCCGGGGCCTTCGGTCTGGGGACGGTGGTGGGTCCGTTCCTGGCGCCTCTGTTCATCCTGCCGGGCGTGGGGCTGGCGGGGCCGCTCTATTCCTTCGCCATGATCGCGCTGGCCATGCTGTTCGTGGTCTGGCGCTGGCTGCCCGATCAGAAGGTGGCGCCCGAAGCCCAGCGCCCGCGACGCCCCGTGGTGGGCGGCGCGAAGGAACCGAGCCTGTGGCGCGACCCGCGCGTCACGCCCTTCCTGGTCTACGGCTTCATCGTCGCCACCTGCCAGACGGCCCAGGCCCAGACGCTCGGCTTCCTCATCATCGACAAGCTGTCGATGTCGCCCGCCCAGGCGCAGTACTTCATCGCCATCGCCATGATGTTCGGGGCTGTGGCCGGTCTGCTGGCCCAGTGGGGCCTGATCCGCATGTTCGAAATGACGCCGCGCCAGCTTCTGCGCTGGGGGGTTGCGGTCGCAGCGCTGGGCAACCTGGTCGTCGCGCTGTCGCCTGGCTACTACGGCGTGGTGGCCGGTTATGCGATCTCCAGTCTGGGCTTCGGTTTCGCCCGGCCGGGGTTCACCGCCGGGTCGTCCATCGCCGTGGGCCTTGGCGAACAGGCCCGCGTCGCCGGGCTGATCGCCGCCGTGAACGGCATCAACGTCATCCTGGCGCCGCTGTTCGTCTATCTCTACCAGCACTACGGACCGCTGCCGTTCCTCATCAATACGGCGCTGATGACGGCCATGCTGGCCTATGCCTTCCGCAACACGGCGCTGAAGAACGCCGACCCCAAGCCGGCCTCCCGCGAGGCCGCCACCATCGCCACCATCGAGAAGGCCGACGAAGGCGGCGGGGTCTGAGCTCCGGATCCTGACTCCGTCCCGCTCAGAAGCTTTTCGGCTGTCCGAGCACGTGGGTGGCCACGTGGCTGAGGATGAGGTTCGTGGAGATGGGCGCCACCTGGTAGAGGCGGGTCTCGCGGAACTTCCGCTCGATGTCGTATTCCTCGGCGAAGCCGAAGCCGCCGTGGGTCTGCAGGCACATGTCGGCGGCGAACCAGCTGGCCTCCGACGCGGTGAGCTTGGCCATGTTGGCCTCGGTCCCGCAGGGTTCGCCCGCCTCGAAGAGCGCCGCCGCCCGGTCCACCATCAAGCTGGCGCCGGTCATCTGGACATAGGCGCGCGCCAGCGGGAACTGAACGCCCTGGTTCTCGCCGATGGGCCGGCCGAACACGACCCGATCCTTGGCGTACTGGCTGGCCCGGTCGATGAAGAACTTCGCGTCGCCGATGCACTCCGACGCGATCAGGATCCGCTCGGCGTTCATGCCGTCCAGGATGTACTTGAAGCCCTTTCCCTCCTCGCCGACCAGGTTCTCGGCCGGGACCTCCAGGTCCTCGAACAGCAGCTCGGTCGTGGCATGGTTGAGCATGGTGCGGACGGGCGTGATGGTGAGGCCGGCGCCCCTGGCTTCGCGCATGTCGACCAGCAGCACGCTCATCCCGGCCGAGGTCTTGGCCTCGTCGCGCGGCGAGGTCCGGCAGAGCAGCACCATCAGGTCGGAATGCTCGGCGCGGCTGATCCACAGCTTGCGGCCGTTCACGACATACTTGTCGCCGACCTTCTTCGCGAAGGTGGTGATGCGGGTGGTGTCGGTGCCGGCGTCGGGCTCGGTCACGCCGAAGGCCTGAAGCCGCAGTTCGCCGGTGGCGATCTTGGGCAGGTAGGCCTGCTTCTGCGCCGGCGTGCCATGCTTCAGCACCGTCCCCATCGTGTACATCTGGGCGTGACAGGCGCCGCCGTTGCAGCCGGACCGGTGTATCTCCTCCAGCACCGCCGTCGCCGCCCCCAGGCCGAGGCCCGAGCCGCCGTATTCTTCGGGGATGAGCACCGACAGGAACCCGGCCTCGGTCAGCGCCTGGACGAAGGCGGTCGGATACGCCCGCTCTCGGTCCAGCTCGCGCCAGTAGCCGCCGGGGAAGCGCGCGCACAGCTTGCGGACGGCCTCGCGGATCTCGGGGAAGGTTTCCTGGGTCACGGCGTTTCCTGGCTCATGGCGCCTGTGTGCCACGGGGCCGTTGCGTCAGCCTAGACAGCGCGCCAACTTGTGCCGAGGCGCGATTCAACCACCACATCTCGTAGGGAACGAAGCCTGAATCATTGCGAGTCGGTGATTCGGACGCGATTCGTTTCGCCCTTGTTCCTGCAGAATCCGTTTCTCGCGCCCGCATGGATCGGATGCCCAGAGAACGCGCCGGGCCCGGGCCGCCGCCGGCTCAATCCCCGGATTGGACCTGCACGGGGCGGTGCTCGGCCGTGATGATCTGCTGGGCGTCGATGCGCGCGCCTCGCCGGTCGATGATCTCCAGGTGGACGTGGTCGGTCATGCCGCCCGGATACTTCCGCTGCAGCGACTTCGCCCGGCCAATGGGACGACCCATCGCCACGACCTGGCCCACCTCGACCTCGGGGTCGATGTAGAAGACGCGGGCGGCGACCTGTAGCGCCGGGTTGGTCACCTCCACGAACATCAGGCTCTGTTCGCCCGGATAGGCGTAGCCGATCTTCGTCACGTAGCCCGAGATCGGCGAAGCGACGACCTGGCCGGGGCGGGCGACATAGTCGACGCCCTCGTGCCGGCGCACACCGCCATCGCGGCGGGCGCCGAAGTGGCCGAAGCCGTAGGCGTCTTCGGTGCGCGGCTCGCGCCCGGTCGGATTGACGAAGTCGCCGCGGCCGTCGCCGTCGAGGTCCAGCCCGACCCAGACGCGTTCGAGGATCGGCGGCTCCTGCGGCGCGGCGGCCGATATGTCGCCGACCGCCCGCTCCACCGCGCTGGCCAGGGCGGCGCGATTGTAGGGCTGGCTCAACGGCGCGGCGGCGGCGGCGCCCGTTGTCACGAGTCCGATCAGGGAAAGCAGCAGAAGCGGCCGGCGTTCGGCCATATCGACAAATCTAGCACGTACGCCACGCGGCATCAGGCGCCCTTCACTCGAAATGCGCCTCGCCGGACGGTCGCCGGGCTTCAGGGCGGATTGACGGGAACGTCGCGTTCGGTCGCAACGGTGCGGGAGGTCCTGGCGTCGGACCGGGGCAGAAAATAGGCAGAGCGGTCAAAACGACCCTGCGACCGGTCGCCGCCCCGTCGGCCGGATCGACGCATTGTGGGGTCGCATTTCCAATGCTAATAACTGACTGGTCAGTTATTAGAAAAATCGCCGACATGGACGCCGGTCAGCCGAAATTCCGTCGACGCAAGGCCGACCGGCCGGACGAGATCGTGTCTGCGGCTCTGGAGGTCTTCGCCGAGAAGGGGTTCGCCGCCGCGCGGCTGGACGACATCGCCCGGCGCGCGGGCGTGTCGAAGGGCGCCGTCTATCTCTATTTCGAGACCAAGGAGGACGTGTTCCGCGCCGTGGTGGATCGGGCCATCGCGCCCAACCTGGATGCGCTCCGGGCGATCCTGAGCGCGCATCCCGGCCCCTTCCCCGACCTCATCCGACAGCTCCTGGGGGTGCTCGTGGGCGTGGCCGCCGGGACGTCGCTGGGCGGGGTGCTGAAGATGGTGGTGGGCGAGGCGCGGAACTTCCCCGAGCTGGCGCGCATCTGGCATGACGAACTGGTGGCCAAGGCCCTGGGCGCCGCGACCGAGGCGATCGCCACCGCCCAGCTTCGCGGCCAGGTCCGCGCGGGCGACCCCCGCGCCTACGCCCTGCAACTGGTCTCCCCGATCCTGATGGGTGTGCTGTGGCGCGAGACCTTCGTGCCGGTGGGCGCGCGCCCGTTCGATCTGACCGACCTGGCCGGACAGCACCTCGAGACGTTCCTGAACGGCATCCTTGGGGAGGGCGTCCGATGAAGTCGCGCCAACGCCTGCTGGCGGCAGGCCTCCTCGCCGCCGGCGCGGCCACGGTGGCCGTCGTCGTCCTGGCCCCGCGCCTGGGCGCGCCACGCACCCTGACCGGCTATGTGGAAGGCGAGTCCCTGCACCTCGCCGCACCGGTCGCGGGGACGGTGCGCGAGATGGCCGTCGTGCGCGGCCAGGAAGTGACGGCGGGACAGACGCTGTTCGTCGTGGACCCCGCTCAGGTCCGCGCCGCCGCCGAACAGGCCGCCGCCGAATCCGCCGCCGCCGACGCTCAGGCCGAGGACGTCCGCAAGGGTCAGCGGCCGGTCGAGCTGGCCGCGCTGGACGCCGCCGTGGCGGCGGCCGAGGCCCGCGCCCGCGACGCCCGCGCCGACCTGGCCCGCGTGCGGCCCCTGGCGGACCGGGGCTGGTATGCCCCCGCACGGCTGGACGCGGCGCGCGCCGCCGCGGACGCGGCCGACGCCGACGCGACCCAGGCCCGCCGCCGTCGCGACGCCGCCGCCCTGGCCGCCCGTCCCGACCAGATCCGCGCCGCCGACGCCCGCGTGGCCCAGGCGCGGGCCGCCGTCGCCGGCGCCAACGCCCGGCTGGCCGACGTGGCCCCGAAAGCGCCCGTCCGCGCGCGGGTGGAGGAGGTGTTCTTCCAGGCCGGTGAGTGGGCGCCGGCGAACCAGCCGATCCTGAGCCTGATCCCCGACGACCGGATCAAGGTGCGCTTCTTCGTGCCCGAAACGCAGCGGGCCGCCTATCGCGTGGGCCAGCAGGTGCGCTTCACCTGCGACGGCTGCCCGGCCGGGCTCACCGCCACCATCGACTTCGTGAGCCCCCGGCCCGAGTTCACCCCGCCGGTGATCTACAGCCGCGAGAGCCGCGACCGGCTGGTCTATCTCGTGGAGGCCCGCCCCTCGCCCCTCCCCTCTGGCCGCCTCTCGCCCGGTCAGCCCGTGGACGTGGAACCCCTAACGTGAGGCGCCCGGACACGAGGAACGCGTCGTGACCTACGCCATCGACGTCCAGGGCCTGCACAAGCGGTTCGGCGACAAGCACGTGGTCGACGACGTGACGTTCCGGGTCGCCCCCGGTCGCATCTGCGGCTTCCTGGGACCGAACGGGTCGGGGAAGACCACGACCATGCGCATCCTCTGCGGCCTGCTGACCCCCGACGCGGGATCGGGCCAGGCGCTGGGCTTCGACATCGTCCGCGAGGCCGACCAGGTGAAGCGGCGTACGGGCTACATGACCCAGCGGTTCTCGCTCTACGAGGACCTGACCATCGCCGAGAACCTGGCGTTCACGGCCCGCGTCCACGGCCTGGACCGGCGACGCGAACGGGTGGACGCCGCCCTGGAACGCCTGGGTCTGGCCTCGCGGCGGGACCAGCTCTCAGGCACGCTCTCGGGGGGATGGAAACAGCGGCTCGCCCTGGCCAACGCCACCCTGCACGAGCCCGCCCTGCTGCTGCTGGACGAACCCACGGCCGGCGTCGATCCCAAGGCGCGACGCACCTTCTGGGACGAGATCCACGCGCTGGCGGCCGAGGGCCTGACCGTGCTGGTCTCCACCCACTACATGGACGAGGCCGAGCGCTGCCACGAGATCGCCTATATCAGCTACGGCCGGCTGATCGCGCGCGGGACAGTGGACGAGCTGATCGCAGGCTCGGGCCTGGTTACGTTCCACGGCGAGGGTCCCGACGCCTATCGGCTGGCGCACGAGCTGACCGGCCGCCCGGGCGTGGAGACGGCCGCCGCCTTCGGCGCGACGTTGCACGTTAGCGGGCCAGACCGCGCCGCCCTGGAGGCCGCCATCGCGCCCTGGCGGTGCGAACCCTGGCGGTGGACCGAAGCCGCGCCGACGCTGGAGGACGTGTTCATCCAGCTCATGGACCGCAGCCGGGACAACGTGTCGTGACCGGTGCGTCGGGCGCGGGCGGCTTCGCCTGGATCCGGGTCGTCGCGGTGATGATCAAGGAGTTCAAGCAGCTCACCCGCGACCGCATCACCTACGCCATGATGCTGGCCATTCCGGTGATCCAGCTCACCCTCTTCGGCTATGCGATCAACACCGAGCCGCGCCACCTGCCCACGGCCGTCCTGACCTATGAGGACAGCCGATACGCGAGGACGCTGATCGCGGCGCTGGAGAGCTCGGCCTACTTCGATGTGGTCGCCCAGGCCCGCAATCCGGCCGAGCTGGACCGGATGCTCCGGACCGGCCAGGTCCAGTTCGCCGTGACCATACCCGGCGACTTCACGCGCCGCGTGGCGCGCGGGGACAAGGCCCAGATCCTGGTGGAGGCCGACGCCACCGATCCCTCGGCCACCGGCGGCGCCGTGGCCGCCCTGGCCGCCCTGCCCACCCAGGCGCTGGCCCGTGACCTGACAGGGGCGCTGGCCGCGCGTGGGGCGGCGCCCCAACCGTTCGAGGTGGTGGTCCACCGCCGCTACAATCCCGAAGCCGTGACCGCCTACAACATCGTGCCGGGGCTCCTGGGCATCATCCTGTCGCTGACCCTGGTGATGATGACCGCGCTCAGCGTGACCCGCGAGACCGAGCGCGGGACGATGGAGACCCTGCTGGCCACGCCCCTGGAGCCCCTCGAGGTGATGATCGGCAAGCTCGCGCCCTACGTCCTGATGGGTCTGGTGCAGACGGCGATCATCCTGGCGCTGGCCGCCGTGCTGTTCGACGTGCCGATGGCGTCGGGGTGGATCGGCCTGTCCGTGGGCGTGGCGCTGTTCATCTCGGGCTCGCTGGCCCTGGGCTTCCTCATCTCGACGGTCGCCCGTTCGCAGCTCCAGGCCATGCAGATGAGCTTCTTCTACATCCTGCCGTCGATCCTGCTCTCGGGCTTCATGTTCCCGTTCCGCGGCATGCCCGCGTGGGCGCAGTGGATCGGCGAGGCCATCCCGGTGACCCATTTCCTGCGGGTGGTGCGCGGTTCGCTGCTCAAGGCCCAGCCGCTGGCCGACCAGTGGCGCGAACTGTCGGCGCTGGCCGCCTTCGTGCTGATCGTCACCGCGCTGGCCATGATCCGCTATCGCCGAACCCTGGACTGAACCCGACGCAGGCGCCATCGCGCGCCAATCCCGATCCAGGGGATTCGACAACGCCCGCGGCCCGGCTAGACTTCCGCGTCCCTTCGTCTGCCTGGGGCATCGTCCGCACATGACCGCCGATACCCTGCCGTCCCTCGCGGCCCGGCTGCGCCGGCTCCAGGCGAACAGCCACGCGCCCTATTCGGGATGCCGCGTGTCCGCGGCCGTCGAAGGCGGCAGCGGCGAAATCCACTACGGCGTGAACGTCGAGAACGCCGCCTATCCCCAGGGCGCCTGCGCCGAGACGAGCGCCATCGGCGCGGCGGTGACGCACGGCGAGACGACCATCCGCCGCGTCTGGGTGGCCTCGTCCCTGCCGGGTTTCATCTGGCCCTGCGGCGGCTGCCGCCAGCGCATCTGGGAGTTCGCCGCGCCCGGCTGCGAGGTGATCAGCCTCGCCGCGGACGGGACGGCGCAGAGTCAGGCGATCGAAGCTCTTCTCCCACTGGGCTTCCGGTTGCCGACGCAGGGCGATTGAGGGGCGACGCCGAACCGCTCCGGGGCGCTGGCCCAGGACACGGCGGCCCCCGCCGACCCGGCGCAAAGGGCCGTCGGACCGGCAGGGCGAGGAGGCACATGGCGGAAAGAGCGCCGCCGGGGCCTGCCGGCGCTTGCCCGACTCCCCATGCCGCCCCACGTTGAGGGCATGAGCGATCGCCCGTCGGGCGCAGCGCCGTCGCGTCTGGTGGCGGTCCTGGGGCCCACAAACACCGGCAAGACGCACCTGGCGGTGGAGCGCATGCTGGGTCACGCCTCGGGCATGATCGGCCTGCCGTTGCGGCTGCTGGCGCGCGAGGTCTACGACCGGATCGTCAAGGCCCGCGGGCCGCGCTGCGTGGCGCTGATCACCGGCGAGGAGAAGATCGTCCCGCCCCGGCCGCAGTATTACGTTTGCACCGTCGAGGCGATGCCGCTCAGCGTCGAGGTGGAGTTCCTGGCCGTCGACGAGATCCAGCTCTGCGCCGATCCCGAGCGGGGCCACGTCTTCACCCATCGCCTTCTGCACGCGCGCGGCCGGCACGAGACCATGCTGCTGGGCGCCGGGACGATGGCGCCTCTGGTCCGCCGCCTGCTGCCGCACGCCGAGATTCAGACGCGGGACCGGTTCAGCCAGCTCACCTACGCCGGGCCGAAGAAGCTGACCCGCCTGCCGCGGCGCAGCGCCGTCGTGGCCTTCAGCGCCGACCAGGTCTACGCCATCGCCGAACTGATCCGGCGCCAGCGCGGCGGAGCGGCCGTGGTGATGGGCAGCCTGAGCCCGCGCACCCGCAACGCCCAGGTGGCGCTCTACCAGTCGGGCGAAGTGGACTTCCTGGTGGCCACCGACGCCATCGGCATGGGCCTGAACATGGACGTCGACCACGTGGCCTTCGCCGGGCTGCGCAAGTTCGACGGCAGGCGCACGCGGTTCCTGCATCCGCAGGAGATCGGCCAGATCGCCGGGCGCGCGGGCCGCTACCAGACCAACGGGACCTTCGGCGTCACCGGCGAGGCCGAGGACATGGACCCCGACCTGGTCGAGGCCGTCGAGACCCACAGCTTCGAGCCCGTGGCCGGGGCGGAATGGCGCAACTCGAAGCTGGATTTCGGGTCGCTGCCCGCCCTGTTGAAGAGCCTGGCGCAGCCACCCGCCCGCGAGGGCCTGAAACTTTCGGCCGAGGCGCTGGACGAGACGGCGCTGAAGCGGCTGGCCGAGGACGAGACGGTCCGGACCCGCGCCCGCGACCGCACGAACCTGGCGCGCCTTTGGGACGCCTGCCAGACGCCCGACTTCCGCAAGGCGCCGGCCGACGACCATATCGGCCTGGTGCGGGCGTTCTTCCTCCAGCTCACCGAGCGCCGGCGCCGGATCGGCGACGACTGGATCGCGCGGCAGTACGAACATCTGGACCGCACCGACGGCGAGATCGACGCCCTCGCCGGCCGCCTGGCCAGCGTGCGGACCCTGGCCTATGTGGCCAACCGCCCCGACTGGCTGATCGACCCCGTCGAGTGGCAGGGCCGCACGCGCAGCCTCGAGGACCGCCTCTCCGACACGCTGCACGAGAAGCTGATGGCCCGGTTCGTGGACCGGCGGACCAGCGCCCTCATGCGGGGCCTGCGCGTGCGCGAGGACATGCTGGCCGGCGTCGCCGCCGACGGCGCGGTGACGGTGGAGGGCCACTATGTCGGCCGCCTCTCCGGCGTGAGCTTCGAGGCGGCGCAGGGCGCGACGGTGCTGGAAGCCAAAGCCCTGAGGGCGGCGGCGGCGCATGCGGTGGGCCCTGAGGTGGCGCGCCGGCTGGGCCGGCTGGCGGCGGCGGCCGACGAGGACCTGTCGCTGCAACCGGACGGCGCGCTGCTGTGGGCCGACGCCGTCGTCGGGGCGGTCGCGGGCGGCCAGCCGTTCAACCCTCGCGTCAGGCTGCTGGGCGACCTGGGCGACGAGTCCGCCCGGCAGCGCGCGGCGCGACGGCTCGAGGCCTTCGTCGCCGCCGAAGCCGGTCGGCGGCTGGCGCCCCTGCGCCGGCTCGAGACGGCGGTCGCCGACGGCCGGATCCGGGGCCTGGCCCGCGGGATCGCCTATCGCCTGATCGAGTCCGGAGGAGTCCTCGACCGGGCCGAGGTCCGCGCCGAAACCCGGGCGCTGAGCCAGGTGGAGCGACGGGCGCTTCGCGGCCTGGGTGTCCGGATCGGCGCGCACTCCCTGTTCCTGCCCGGGTTGCTGAAGCCGCAGGCGCGGAGCCTGCTCCAGGCGCTGGCGGGACGCGATGCGCCGGGGTGGCGACCGTCCGCCGATCGCCCGAGCCCCCTGCCCGACCCCGCGCCGCCGCCCCGCGCGCTGGCGGCCTGGGGTTTGCGGGCCGTCCGCCGACTGGCCGTTCCGGTGGAGCAGCTCGAACGCCTCGACGACCTGATGCGCGCCGCACCGCGGGAGAGCGGCGGGATCGTGTTGTCCGACAGCGCGCGCGAAGACCTGGGCTGGAGCGACGTCGAGACGGGCGCCATCCTGCGTGGCCTGGGCTATGCGCCCGCCCGTAAGCCGAGGGACGGCGAACCGCTGGCCTGGCGCCGCCGCAGCGAAACGGCGACCGCCCTGACGCCCACCGCCCGGACCCACTCGCCCTTCGCCGCCCTGGCCGCGCTCCGCGAGCCCGCGCCCGGACCGGCGGAACGGACGAGGTCGCGCCGCCGGCGTCGGAAGGCCGCCTCCAAGTGAACGACGCCGAGTCCTGCCGGGCCGACGTGTGGCTGTGGCGAGCGCGGTTCTTCAAGACCCGTGCGCTGGCGGCCAAGCACCTGGAAGCCGGCCGGATCCGGCTGATCCGCAGCGGCCAGGAGAGCCGGTTGGAAAAGCCCGCCCGCCCCCTGAAGGTGGGCGACCGCCTGGTGTTCGCCCTGGGCGGGCGACTGGTGGCTGTGCAGGTGGACGCCCTGGGCGAACGCCGCGGCCCCGCGGAGGAGGCCCGGACGCTGTACTCGACGCTGGAGAGAAGCTGAACCATAGCCACAGTGGCAGTTGGGGCGCGCACATGACGTCGGTCCTGTCCCTGGCGCTGATCTTCCAGACGATCCGGCGGCTTCACGACCTGGCACGGACCGGTCGGTGGATCGCCCCCGCCATGGTCGTCGAGATGACGCTCGCCCTCCCCGGAACGAGAGACGCCGGCGCGTCCTGGGCCTACGCCACCGCCGCCGTCTTCCCCTGGGCGTGCCTGACGCTGGCCGCCGTCTGGCCTGCAAGCGGCGGCGCGAACCGCTTTGGCCCGCCGGCTACAGCAGGGCCCTGGATTCGGCGCACGCCGACGCCCTGAATCGGCTTCCAGAAATCCTGACCGCCGGTCGCATTGACATCCGGCGCCTGGACCGTGAAAAACCCGCGCCCCGAATAGCCCGCGATCTGGTCGCGGGACGCTCGCCGGAGTTTCAAGTCGCCGCCATGACCTACATCGTGATGGATCCCTGCATCAAATGTAAGTTCATGGACTGCGTGGAGGTGTGCCCGGTCGACTGCTTCTACGAGGGCGAGAACTTCCTGGCGATCAATCCGGACGAGTGTATCGACTGCGGCGTCTGCGAACCCGAATGCCCCGTCGACGCGATCAAGCCCGATACCGAAGACGATGCGGACAGCAAGTGGCTGCGCATCAACACCGAATACTCGAAGGTGTGGCCGAACATCACGGTGAAGGGCGAACCGCCCGCCGACCGGGAAGAGTTTGAGCGCGAGACGGGCAAGTTCGAGAAATACTTCTCCGAGAAGCCGGGACGCGGCTCCTGAGCCGACCTTGACCACGGCCCAGCCGAAGCGGGGCCAACCCTTTCATTCCGCACGTTTTTGTGTTAATGTCGTCCTCGACACGACACGAAGGCTTCGCCCAGGTCGGTCTTCAACAGATGAGCCGGCCGACGGTCTCCCTCTGAAGGGCGGTCGGCACGGGCGAAGGGTGTCTTAAGAGGTCAGCTTCCGTTCCACAGCATTTAGGCCGCCGCGCTCCGTTCCGCGGAAGGGATGGCTTTTTCGTGCTTCCGGAAGCTCTGACGGCAGTTCCGCGGTTCCGCGGACGGTTATGAGAGGTATCTCTATGAGCAAGAGCGGTCATGAATTCCAGGTCGGCGACCACGTGGTCTATCCTGCGCACGGCGTAGGGCAGGTCCAGGGGATCGAGACCCAGGAAGTCGCCGGTCTGAAGCTTGAAGTCTACGTCATCACCTTCGACCACGAGAAGATGACGCTGCGCGTTCCCACCGCCAAGGCCAAGACCGCGGGCCTCCGCTCGCTGGCCGAGACCGGCGTGGTGTCGAAGGCGCTGACCACCCTGAAGGGCCGCGCCCGCGTGAAACGCACCATGTGGTCGCGCCGCGCCCAGGAATATGAAGCCAAGATCAACTCGGGCGACCTGATCTCGATCGCCGAAGTGGTGCGCGATCTGCACCGCGCCGAGAACCAGCCCGAGCAGTCCTATTCCGAGCGCCAGCTCTATGAGAGCGCTCTGGACCGCATGGCCCGCGAGGTCGCCGCCATCGAGCGCATCGACCGGGACGCGGCCATCGCCATGCTGAACAAGTCGCTGGTGAAGACGGTGGTCGCGGCCGCCTGATCCCGACGCGCCAGCCATGGACCATGGAACGCCCGGCCTCGCGCCGGGCGTTTTCGTCTAAGCGTCGGCGCCTGAGGCCGCTCGTCAGGCCGCCGTCAGGCGGTCGCCGTCTCCGGCTCCCACACCACGGAGAGCGGCAGCAGAACCGAGCACTGCGGGCAGACGAACCCCAGTGCGGCGGGAGCCGGCCCTTCCCATCGGCGACTGTCGGGATCGGTGGGGAGGCGCACCGGTCTCACCTTGTAGATCGGCGCTTTGCAGTTGGGGCAGAGGATCGCGTTCACGCGTGTAGTCATCCCTAAGCCGCCGGATTCCGCCCCACGCTCACAGCCCTTGGGGCTGAACGATCCGGACCCGGCCGGCAGACCTGAAAAGTCCCCACCAAGCAACCGCCACCTGCGCCGGAAATTACGGCCGTTCGATGTCGCACAACTCCCGGGCGGCGCTGGCCGCGACGCTCCGAAGGCGTCAGGCCGCCGCCTCCCGCCGACGTCGGTGCGCCAGCAGATACAGCGCGGGCAGAACCAGCAGCGTCAGCGCCGTGGACGACAGCACGCCGCCGATCACGACCGTCGCGAGAGGCCTCTGCACTTCGGCCCCGGGTCCGGTGTTGAAGGCCATCGGCACGAAGCCGAGGCTCGCCACGAGCGCCGTCATCAGCACGGGACGCAGACGCGTGAGCGCCCCCTCGCGGATCGCCTCCCGCAGCGGTCGGCCCTCGGCCAGGAGGCCGCGGATGAAGCTGACCATCACCACGCCGTTCAGCACCGCCACGCCGGAGAGCGCGATGAACCCGACGCCCGCCGAGATCGACAGCGGCAGGCCGCGCAGCAGCAGGGCGGCCACGCCGCCGGTCAACGCCATCGGCACGCCAGAGAAGACGATCGCGGCGTCCCGTCCCGAGCGGAAGAGCATGAACAACAGGCCGAAGATCAGGATCAGGGCGGCCGGAACCACCAGCTGTAGTCGCTGGGCGGCCGAGATGAGCTGCTCGAACGTGCCGCCGTAGCCGATCCAGTAACCGGGCGGCGTCGCCACCTCGGCGTCGACCTTGCGGCGCACCTCGGCGATGAACGAGCCCAGGTCGCGGTCCCGGACGTTGGCGGTCACCACCACCCGGCGCTTGCCGTCCTCGCGGCTGATCTGGTTCGGACCGATCTCGACCTCCACACGGGCCACGTCGGCAAGGGGAACGAAGCGGCGCGGCTCGCTGCCGAGCGCCGGCAGGGGCACGCGCAGGTCTCCGATGCGGTCGACCTGGCCCCGGATATCCTCGGGCAGCCGCACCACCACGTCGAACCGGCGATCACCCTCGAAGACCTGGCCGACGACCGTCCCGCCCAGCGAGGCCGCGACGAGATCCTGAACCTCCCGGACGTTCAGGCCGAGACGGGCCAGAGCCGCCCGATCCGGCGTGATCTGGAGGACCGGAAGCCCCGTCGCCTGTTCGCTGCTGACGTCCTGGGCGCCGTCCACGCCGGCCACCACCCGCTCGATCGCCTGGCCCAGTTCCACCAGCCTGTCCATGTCGTCGCCATAGACCTTGACGGCCACGTCCGCGCGCACGCCCGAAAGCAGTTCGTTGAACCGCATCTCGATAGGCTGGGTGAACTCGTAGTTGTTGCCCGGCGCCGTCTCGACCGCCGCCTGGATCTCGGACACCAGCTGCGCCTTGGGCTTGCGCGGGTTCGGCCACGACTTGCGGTCCTTGAGCATCACCAGGGTGTCGGCGACGTTGGGCGGCATGGGATCGGTCTGGACCTCGGCGGTGCCGATCTTGCTGAACACCCGCTCCACCTCCGGGAAGCTCTTGATGCGCGCCTCGAGGTCGGCCTGCATCTTGACCGCCTGGGTCAGGCTCGTTCCGGGAACGCGCAGGGCGTGCAGGGCGATGTCGCCCTCGTCGAGGGTGGGGATGAACTCCGAGCCCATCCGACTGGCGGCGAAGCCCGACGTCAGCACGAGGACGACGGCTGTGGCCACCACGGGCAGAGGCCGCCTCATGGCCCAGTCCAGCGCCGGCGCATAGCCGCGACGGGCCCCGCGCATGACCCGACTGTCCTTCTCCTCGACCTTGCCGCTCACGAAGAGGGCGACGGCCGCGGGAACGAAGGTGAGCGACAGGACCAGGGCGGCGGTCAACGCCATTACGACGGTGATCGCCATCGGATGGAACATCTTCCCCTCCACGCCGGTGAGGGCGAAGATCGGCACATAGACCAGGGTGATGATCAGCACGCCGAACAGCGAGGGCCGGATCACTTCGCCGGTCGCCTCGGCCGCCAGGCCGAACCGCTCGTCGCGCGTGAGCAGGCGCCCCAGCCTGTGCTGGGTCTCGCCGAACCGGCGCAGACAGTTCTCCACGATGATGACGGCGCCGTCGACGATCAGGCCGAAGTCGAGCGCGCCCAGGCTCATCAGGTTGCCCGACACCTTCGACTGCGCCATGCCGGTGATGGTCAGGAACATCGACAACGGGATGATGGCCGCGGTGATCAGCGCCGCCCGTATGTTCCCGAGCAGCAGGAAGAGCACCACGACCACAAGGAGCGCGCCCTCCAGAAGGTTGGTCTCGACCGTGCGTATGGTGCGGTCGACCAGCTTGGTGCGGTCGTAGACCGGAGTCGCCTCCACGCCCGGCGGCAACGCCCTGGCGGCCTCCTCCAGCTTTTCCGCGGCGGCGCGCGCGACCGTGCGGCTGTTCTCGCCCATCAGCATGAAGGCGGTGCCGAGCACCACCTCGCGCCCGTTCTGGGTGGCGGCCCCGGTGCGCAGCTCCTCGCCAAGGCCCACATCGGCCACGTCGGCCACGCGGATCGGCGCCCCACCCCGGTTGACGATGATGACGGACGCCAGGTCCTGGACGCCGTTCGCCTGGCCGGGCACGCGCACGAGATACTGTTCGCCGTAGCGCTCGACATAGCCCGCGCCCACATTGGCGTTGTTGGCCCTCAGCGCCTCGATCACCTCGGCCATCGTCACGCCGTAGGCCGACAGCCGCTCGGGGCGGGGGGTGACGTGGAACTGGCGCTCGAAGCCCCCGATGGAGTTGACCTCGGTGACGCCGGGCGTGTTGCGGAGCTGCGGCCGTATCACCCAGTCCTGAAGCGTCCGCAGGTCTTCGGGCGTGTAGGCCGACCCGTCGGGCTTGCGCGCGCCGGGCCGGGCCTGGACCGTATAATGGAAGATCTCGCCCAGGCCCGTGGTGATCGGACCCAGCTCGGGCGACAGGCCGTCAGGCAGCTGTTCCCGCGCGGATTGCAGCCGCTCGTTCACCAGTTGGCGCGCGAAGTAGATGTCCGTGCCGTCCCTGAAGACGACCGTCACCTGCGAGAGTCCGTAGCGCGAGATCGAGCGCGTGTAGTCCAGCCTCGGCAGGCCGGCGATCGCCGTCTCCACGGGAAAGGTGACCCGCTGTTCGGCCTCCAGCGGTGAAAAGCCGGGAGCCTCGGTGTTGATCTGCACCTGCACGTTGGTGATGTCGGGCGTGGCGTCGATGGGCAGGCGCTGGAAGCTCCAGACGCCCACGACGGCGCTCAAAAGGGCCAGCGCCAGCACGAGCCAGCGCCAGCGGATGGATGTCGCGATGATCCGCTCCAGCATGGCGCGTCCCTCAGTGGCTGTGCGCCGCGCCGGACTTCTCGATGTCCGCGCGGATCAGGAAGGCGCCGTCGGTGACGTATTCTGCGCCGGGTTTCAGGCCGCCCAAGACCTCGGTCCACTCCGGCGTCCTGCGCCCCAGGTCCAGCAACCGGGCTTCGTAGGTGTCGCCCACCCTGACGAAGACGGCCTCGGCGTCGCGGAAGCGCTGGATCGCCCGGGTCCGCACGGCGAGCGGAACCGCTCGCGACGCCACCTCGAAGGCGCCCTCCACGCCCATTCCGGGCTTGAACGCCTGGGAGGCGCCGGGCGGCAGGTGCACATGGGCGCGCAGCGTCTGGCTGGTGAGGTCGGCCACCGGAACCACGGCCTCCACGGGCGCGCGGACGCGGGTTTCGCCCGAGAGCGTGCGAACCTCGACCTTCTGCCCCTCCCGCACCCGCTCGGCGTCGCGCGGATAGACGAAGAACTCGGCGTGCAGCCGGTCCGGGTCGGCGATGACGTACAGCGGCCGCTCATAGGTGACGTCGCCGACGTTCATGCCCTTCTGGATCACGACGCCGCTGATCGGCGCGGGGATCGAATAGGTCTGGAGGCTGCTGCTCGACTCCACGCGGGCGAGCACCTGGCCCTTGCGGACGGTCTCGCCCAGCTTGGCCGTCATCGACATGACCCGGCCGGGATACCAGGCGCGCACCTCGCCCTGGCCCTCGGGCGTGATCTCCACGCGGCCGGCCATCTCGACGATTTCCGGCATGGTGGTGGGTCCGGCCACCTCGGTCCTGACGCCGCCGGCGGCGGCGGCCTCGGGTGTCAGGGTGGTGCGACCCTCGTACGCCCCGTACGTCCACCGATGTGACCGCCCACCCTCGGACGCCCGCACCTTCACGTCGAAGGAATGCGGCTCCTCGACCGCCCCCAGGCCGCGCAGGAAGTCCCCCTGCGGCGCGAAGGCGACGCGATCGACCTCGCCATCCAGGCGGGTGAGTTCGACCTCGACCTTCACCGCCTCCGGGCTGACCGGCTTACCCTTCCGATAGGCGTAGGCGTGAAACTCGGGCGATGCGCCGGCCTCGTAGATCAGCAGTTCGAGGGCGAAATCACCGCTCCGCAGGAGGCGGCCGCCCTGAGGGCCCTTTTCGGAGTCATGGTCCGCCTCTCCGGCGCCCTCGGCGTGACCATGCGCGTCGGCGCTCGCCTCGCGCGCCCCGTCCCCGCAACCGGCGAGAAGCAGGGCGGCGGCCAGCGCCGCCAGGGTGGGTGTCGTCCTGAGCATCAGCGCCGCTCCTCGAAAGATGTCCTCGCCAGGGCGCGATACCGACCCGTCAGGCGGTCGAGTTCGGCCTGGGCCATGTGGAAGTCACGCAGCACCTCGACGCGGCGCGCGCGGGCGTCGGCCAGCGCACGTTCGGCCTCGGCCACGTCGCGGAATTCGAAGCCGCCCCGATTGAAGCCGGCCGTCACCTGTTCGACCGTCCGGATCGCGTGCGGCACGACCTCGGCGCGGATGCGCTCGGCCTCGATCGCCATCGCCTGCATCCGGGCCACGATCCCGGCGATGCGCCGGCCGCGCAGGATGCGTTCGGCGGCGATCTCCTGTTCGGCGGCGCGTTGCTCGGCGCGCGCGCGGTCGACGCCGGCGCGGGCGCTGGCGCGTACGCCCAGCGGGATCGAACCGCCGATCACCAGCGCCGCCTCGTCGCCTTCGCCGAAATAGCGGACACCCGCGCGCAAGATGGGATCGGCGATCTCGCGGGTCCGCGCCACGCGCAGCCCGGCGGCGGCGACATCGCGTTCGGCTTCCAGAAGCGCCTCGTCCGGCGCCTCTCCGGCCAGGACGCCGCCGGACGGCGGGAGCTGGGGCGGCGTCACGTTGAAGAAGTCGTCCAGCTTCAGGGTGAAGTCCGGCGAACCGTCCCATGTCGCGGAGAGCTGCGCCCTGGCCGTTCGGGCGGCCTCCCGCGCACGGTCGCGTTCGATCTCGGCCTGAGCGGTGAGCGCCTCGGCGCGCGAGGCGGCGAACAGGGGATCTCGGGCGCTCTTCACCCGGCGGACGACGTCGCGCTGGGACGCCTGGACGGCGACCAGTCGGGCGTCGGCGATCAGCAGCTCGGCCTCGGCGGCCAGCGCCTCGGCATAGGCCGTCTGCACGTCGCGCAGGAAATCCAGGCGCAGCACCTCGGCGCGCAGCCGTACGGCGGCGGCCTCGGCGCGCGCCTGGGCGGTGCGAGCTTCGCGCTTGCCCCCGCGCTCCAGGGGGCGTTCGTAGCTCAGCGTCGTCTCGCTGCGACCGACGACCGAATAAGGGCCGCTGCCGGCGAAGTTCTCGACCTGGAGGTCGAGCGATGCATTGGGACGGACGACGGCCTGCCGGACGCCCGCTTCGGCGGCGGCCAGGCGGGCCTCGGCGGCCGCCGCTGAAGGATCGGCTGCGCTCGCACGGGCCAGCGCTTCGGCAAGCCCGAGGGATGTCTGGTTAGGCCCTGCGGGCGTCTGGGCGGCCGCCGGCGCCACGAAGGCGACGGAAGCCAGGAGGCCCGCGATCCGGGCCCCCAGCGATAGGGAAGGCATGGAGAATCCTCTGCATTGACGACGGGGCGCGACAGGCGCGCAGCGGTCGTCAGGCGCGGGGAGGACGCTTCAGGCGGTCGGTCAGGTGGGAGAGCGGCGCGGTGGCGCCGAAGTGTCCACGCCGCTCGGCATGGGCGAAACGCAGGGCCTCGGCCGCAGAGCCGGCCGGCGCGCCGATCGCCGTATGATGCGACTGACAATGTCCGCAGGCGACGCATCCGTCGGGACAGACATCGCCGGCCGGCGCAGCGGACGCCTGGACCGCCGCATCGTCCACGCCAGAGCCGGCCTCGACGGCCGTACGCCCGACGGCTTCCACTCCGGACAGCGTCGTCTGGTGAGCCTGCGCCTTCCCGGCCTCGAACTGGACCAGCGAGACAGGGTCGTCGGGACAGGCGGGCGCCGCGGCCGCCGGAGCCAGGCCCAGCGGCGCAAGCAGGAGCGCGGCCATCAGGCCCGCCATCCACCGCCATCCTGTCCACGACCGCATCATCGCCGCCCCTATAGCGAGGCCGTGGGATTGCGGGAATGCGTTACAAAATTACGCGCCGGGTCCCGGGCCGCCCGAAGCTCGCCGCGAGCCTGGACCACGATCTGCCAGGCCGAGCGCAGGAAGACCGCCGCCAGAAGCACGCCCACGATCAGGTCCGGCCAGCGCGATCCGGTCAGCCAGACCGCCACGCCCGTCAGGGCCACGGCCACGCACTGGACCAGGTCGTTGCGCGTGCAGAGCCACACCGAGCGAACGTTGGCGTCGCCGTCGCGGTAGCGCATCAGCAGCAGCGCCGCCACGAGGTTGGCCGCCGCGCCGAAGAGGCCCAGGCCCGAGATCGCCACCGCTTCCGGCGGGGCGCCGGTGAACGCCCGCCAGACGGCGAAGCCCAGGATGCCCACCGCCATCGCCGCCAGGCTCGCGCCCTTGGCCAGCGCCGCGCCGCTGCGCACCTCCACCGAGCGGCCGATGGCCCAGAAGCTGGTGCCGTAGGTCGCGGCGTCGGCGGCGAAGTCCAGGGTGTTGGCGGCCAGCGACGCGGAGCCGGCGAGCCAGCTCCCGATCGCCACGACGACGAAGGCGACCGCGTTGATCCAGATCACCGCCGTCAGGGCGCGCCGATAGCCGGGCGAAGCGCCGTCGAAGACCGCGTCGTGGCCGCAGCCGCCGGACCCCGCGTGGCTTTCCGAAGAAGAACAGCTCGACATGCCGGCACCCTGCATCCTCTAGCCGCTAGAGGATCAAGCGCCTATTTTTCGGCGGCGCCGCGAAAGGATTCTCATGACGTCGCTCAGCATCGGTCGGCTGGCCCGCGCCACGGACGTGAAGGTCCCCACCATCCGCTTCTACGAACAGATCGGCCTGCTGCCCGAACCCGAGCGCACGCAAAGCGACCGGCGGCTCTACGGCGAGGCCGACGTCCGGCGGCTGGCCTTCATCAAGCACGCCCGTCAGCTCGGGTTCGCGGTCGAGGCCATCCGGTCCCTGCTGGCCCTGGCCGACGACCCCGACCGGCCCTGCGCCGAGGCCAACGCCCTTGCGGCCGAGCAACTCGCGGTCGTCGAGACGAAGATCGAGCGCCTTCAGGCGCTGCGACACGAACTGCGACGGATGGCCCGCGCCGACTGCGACGGTCGCGCCGGCGACTGCCGGGTGATCGAGGCCCTGGGCGACCACAGCCTCTGCGCGGACGACCACGACCGGCCGGCGACTCCGGGAGCCCTGGGCGCCCTGTAGCGCCGGCGCCGCATGTCGCCTCCGGCGCTGGAGGTTCGCGAGGTCTTCGGCTAAGCAGCCCCTCTCGCAAGCGCGGCCCGGTAGCTCAGCCGGATAGAGCAGGGCTTTCCTAAAGCCAAGGTCGGGGGTTCGAGTCCCTCCCGGGCCGCCAGCGCAGTCGCCACCGGCCCTAAGCCAGGCCGGCCAGCCCCTTGAGTCCGGCGGCCAGCGCCGAGACGGCCAGGACCGCCAGCGCCGAGCGGCGGTAAAGCGTCGGCGGGCCGCGCCGGAACAGCCAGGCGCCCAGGGCGGCGCCGGCCAGCAGCGCTGGAAGGCCTGTCGCGGCCAGCGCGGCGTCGGGCCAACCAAGAACGCCCAGGGCGGCGCCGGAGATCGTGGCCAGGACCGCCGTCGCGGCGAAGAAGACGATAAGCGCGGCGCGCGCCGCAGCCTCGCCGACCGGGGCGTTCAGCACATGCGCCACCACCGGCGGCCCGGGCATGGCGGCCAGTCCGTTCAGCAGGCCCGACGCCAGGCCGACACAGCCCGGATGGGCGCGTGGGAGATCCGACCGCGCAGGGCCGCGCCAGACGGCCGCGAGCGCCAGCGCCGCCGCCGACGCGGCGATCAGGCGCGCCGGATCGGCCGGCAGGAGACGCAGGGCGGCCATCCCCGCCGGCGTGCCGACGACCGCGCCGGCGATCAGCCAGGGGAGTGGGGCGCGCCAGGCCTCGCCCCAGGCCTTCGGCGCGTCGATCAGGCCGATGGCGAGCTGGAGCAACACCACCGTCGCGACGGCGGCCCGAGGTTCCAGGACCAGCGAGAGGAGCGGCACGGCGGCGATGGCGAAGCCGAAGCCGGTGAGGCCTCGCAGCACGCCCGACAGGAAGATCGCCGCCAGGATCAGGCCGAGCTGGAACGGCTCCAGCCCGTTCATCCCGCCGACGCCGCCCGCCGTATCACGCCCGCGCGGCCGGGCTGGCGCGCCCCGTGCTCTCGCGCCCCAGCCAGGTGGGCCAGGTCGGCAGCACCTGCTCGCCCGCGCAGCGGAGCAGGGGTTCGGACTCGAGCGCCGCACGCCAGGACTCCAGCGCCATCACCGCCAGGCCGAACAGACCCTGGATCGCCACCACCCGGCCGACCTCCCGCGCGCCGCCCATCATGGGTTCGCCCAGCATCGCTGGGACACCCGGCCCCGAGGGCTCGACCCGGAAAGGCAGCAAGCGGCGGACCGCGGCCGACGGGCCGGCCTCCAGCGTGGGCAGGCCCAGCGACTCGAGCCGCGCGGGATGCAGCGCGCTCAGCCCGTGCAGGCCGGCCTCGAACACGTCCAGCCGCGCGCGCCCGAACGCCTCGCTCCCGGGGACGCCCAGGCGATAGGCGTGCGCCCGCCACTTGCCTTCGTGCCGCCAGGACAGGCTCTCGCGCGCCTCGACCGGCCGCAGCACGCGGCTGCCCAGTTCGTGACGGCGCGGGTCGGCGTAGCGGATGTAGGGCGTGCCGTCGTCGAACACCGACTGGTTGTTCAGCAGCCCGAAGACGCGCCATCGACCGCTCTCGTCGACCACGTCCACACCGTCGCCGCCCCGGGCGCGGAGAAGGTCGATCCAGACCGCCGCCTGACCGCGGTCGCAGTCGATCAGGAGGTCGCCGTCGTCGGGAACCACCAGCATGTCGCCGGCCACCCGACCTTCGGCGTCCACCACCGCCCCGTAGGTCGCCGCCCGGACACCCTCGGGGATCTCGTTGGTGAGAAGACTCTGCAACGCCTCGCGTCCCTTGCGGCCGCGGACCCGCAGGACCCCGCGCGACATCAGGTGGTAGGCGTCGTCCTCCACCAGCAGTTCCGCGAAGCGGTTCGACCCCTCGCTCAAGGAGCGTCCACCTGGTCGTAGTCCGCGACCGGCTGAGCCGGGAAATGGACCTTGGCGACGAGCGGGCCGTCGCCGATCTCGGAGTGATGGGTGGAGTAGCTGCAGACCTTCTGGCAGAGCCCGCAGTTGTCGACCATGTCGCGGTACATCTTGCAGCGCATGCCATCGACCTCGTAGCGCCGGCCCGGGCCGGGCGAGGAGATGGCGCCCACCGGGCAGATCTTCACGCAGTCCAGGCAATGGGTGCAGTCGTCCACCGGATCGATGCGGACGGTGGTCTGCAGCGGCGCCTCGGTGAGCACGCAGGTGAGGCGGACGCGGGTCCCGAACTCGGGCGTGATCAGGAAGCTGTGGGTGCCCACGGTGCCCATGCCGGCCGCCTCGGCGATGTGGCAGTACGACAGCGTGGCCTTCAACTGGCCGGGGCGGAACGGCAGGCCCCGGCTGGGCAGCGCCAGGGTGCGGAACCCCTCCTGCTTCAGCATCCGCGCCAAAGCGGAGCTGGCGTGGTCGAGTTCGGACGTCACCTGGACCACGTGCGGCGAGAGCAGCGCGCCGGTCTTCACCTTGCCCGCGTACTTGGCCGGCGGCTTCACGAGGTTGACCGTCTCCGAGGCCATCTCGTTGGCCAGGAGCACCGCCGCCTTCGCGGTCGGCAGGAAGGCCTGGACGCCGTAGATGAAGTCGGGATGCGACTCGGGCGTGACGGCGAGCACGCCCATCAGGTCGGCTCCGATCTCGCGCCGCACCCGGTCGACCCAGGCGCGGCCGTAGGGCTGGTGCGGCCGGTTCAGGGTGTCGATGACGTTCATGGCCTTCCTCCCCTGCTTCAGGCCGCGCGCTTCGCGGAGAACGAGACGCCCAGCGACTCCAGCTTGCGCTCGTCCACCTCGATGCCGCAGCCAGGGCCCTCGGGCAGGAGCGCGTGCCCGTCCTCGATGGTCATGGGCGACTTCAGGATGTCGTCGGTCAGCTTGTCCGAGCCGATGAACTCGGCGGCCGGCTTCACCGCGGCGTGCGAGCAGGCGAAGTGCAGTTCGGCCAGCGCCTGGAGGCTGGTGCCGATTCCCTGGCCGATCAGCACATCCACGCCCGCCGAGGCGCAGATGGCGGCGATCTGCTGGCTGCGGCGATAGCCGCCGGTCTTGGCGATCTTGATCTTCACCGCGTCGGCCGCGCCGGCCTTCACCACCCGCATGGCGTCCTGGACGCTGTGGACCGACTCGTCGGCCATCAGGGGGGCCCCGATCTTCGAGCGGATCTCGGCCATACCGTCCACGTTCCAGCCCGGCACCGGCTGTTCCACGTGCTCCAGGTCGTAGGGCTCCAGCTTGCGGATCAGACGGATGGCCTCGGGCACGGTGAAGACGCCGTTGCCGTCCAGCCGCAGCTTGATGTCGGGCCCGATCTCCTCCCGCACGGTGCGCACGCGGACGACGTCGAACTCGGGGTCGGTCTTGGCGCCGATCTTCAGCTTGATCGTCCTGAACCCCCGATCGACCAGCTTTTTGGCCGTGGCCGCCATACGGTCGGGCGTGTCGTGCCCCACGCCGCCCGAGAGCGCGAAGCGGTCGCGCACCCGCCCCCCCATCAGGTCGCAGACCGAGCGGCCGATGCTGCGGGCGGCCGCGTCGTGCACGGCCATCTCGACGGCCGACTTGGCGAACAGGTTGCCCAGCTCCCAGGCCTTGTCCATCACCGCCACGACCCGCTCGGTGTCCATGACGCACACGCCCTTGAGCGCAGGCGCGAACGTGCGCTCGACGATCCCGATCATCCCCATCGGCGTGTCGGGGGCGTACCAGCCGGGGGTCAGGAACACCTCGCCGTATCCCTTGACGCCCTGGTCGGTCGTCACGGTGACGATGAGGCCGTAGTACTCGTCCCCGCCGTCCTCCATGGGCCCCATGCGGTAGGGGATCTTGGCGGCGATGCGGACGATGCTGGCGGTGATGTCGGCGATGTTCATTCGGGCGCTCCCTGGGACGCGAAGGTTTTGCGGGTTCGGATCGGGTTCACTGGCTGCGGAGCGCCGCATCCACGATGGCGCGGAACACGGCGTTCTCCTCGGCGTCGGTCGGCGGCTTGTCGCCGTTGGCGGCGAGCTGGGCGACGACCACCCCCCGCTTGCGGTCGACCCACAGGATCTGACCAAAGGCGCCCAGCGCCATCGACTCGTCCTGGTGGCCCTGGGGAACCCAGAACTGCATGGCGTAGCCGCGCGCCTTCTCGCCCGGTTCCTGGAACGGCGCCGAGGGCCGGGTGACGAGGTCGGCCCACCCCTTTGGCGTCAGGGGCTTCCCGCCCACGACGAGGTCGTCGAGGTAGAGCTGGCCCAGATGCGCGAAGTCCTGGAGCGTCGCCTGGAGGCAGCAGTGACCGAAGTTCACGCCCTCGGGTCCGCGCGCGTGCTTCGACCAGGACGCCCCGCTCGAGAAGCCGGCGGGCGTCCACAGCTTCTCCTGGACGATGTCGGCGTAACGCTTCCCGTAAGCGCCGCGCAGAACCGCCGACAGAACGTGGGTGTCGGTCGCAAGGTAGTTGAAGTCGGTCCCCGGCGGAACGCGCGGCCCGCGCTCGGCGGCGAAATCATCCAGGTTCTTGCCGCCCAGCAGGGCGAGGTACATGTCGTTGCGGTTGGGGCGGCCCTGGTCGTGGAAGAACTGGATGCCTGACGACATCATCGCCACGTGCCGGATCGACACGGGACCATAGGTCGTCCCCTTGAACTGCGGCGCGTACGTCTCGACGGGGTCGTCGATGCTCTTGATCTTGCCCTCGCGCACCGCCACGCCGAGCACGGTGATCGTGTAGCTCTTGGACGCCGACCAGAGGGAGTGCTGCGTCGTGGGTCCCACGCCGTTGCGATAGGCCTCGAAGACGACCTTGCCGCCCTTCAGCGCCATCAGGCCGTTGACGTTGGCGCGGGCCATGTAGTCGCCCACCGTCGATTCCCGCCCCTCGAACACATAGGGCGTCGCCTCCAGGGGCTTCACGTCGCGGGCGTAGGCGCGAGGCCGGGGCGAGGGCGTCAGGCGATCCACCGGGAAAATCCGGTCGTAGTGGGTGAACACGTCCACCCGGTCGTCCGGCCGGGCGATCCGGAACCACTGGCTGGGATCGTTCTTGGGCTCCTCTTCCGCCTGCGCGGACCCGGCCGCCACGAACGCCAGAACGATCGCCGCCGTCCGGCCCGCCCCAAAACCTCGCCCCATGGCGCTCCCTCTCAACACGTCCGCACGCTATCGTGCATTTCGACAACTGTCTTCTGTTGACAGTTTTATGCGACAAGGCAATGGTTCGCGCAATAGGAATAAGAGTCCCGGTTCACATTCTCGCGAAGCCGGGCCATGATGGGGGAGGAAAGAACGTGACCCACAGATCGCGGCTGTTTGCTTCGTCGGTCGGCCTGGCGGCCTCAGGGCTGCTCGGCGCCGCCGGGGCGGCCCAAGCTCAACCCGAGTCACGCTCCACCGTGGAGGAAGTGGTGGTGACAGGCTCGTACATCCGGGGAGGCGTGCAGACGAACGCCCTGCCTGTCGATGTGCTCACCGCCGAAGACCTCCAGCGCCGCGGCTCGCCGACGGTCGTCGACCTGCTCAAGAACCTGCCGGCCAGCAGCGGCGTGCTGGGCGACAGCAACCAGTTCGACAACCGGGCCCTGGCCTCTGAAGGCACGGGCAGCGTCAATCTGCGGGGCATCGGCCCCCAACGGACCCTGGTGCTGTTGAACGGCCGCCGGATGCCGATCAATCCGGCCGGACAGGGCGGCACGGGTGTCGTCGACACCAACATGATCCCGGTGGCGGCGATCGGCCGCCTGGAGGTCCTGAAGGACGGCGCGGCCGCCACCTACGGCTCGGACGCCATCGCCGGCGTGGTCAACTTCATCACCCGGCGCGACTTCAAGGGCCTGGAAGTCAACGCGGACTATTCGGCGATCGAGGGCTCCCGCGGGAACTGGGGCCTGTCGGCGACCTACGGCTGGGTGGGCGAACGGGCCAACGTGCTGATCAGCGCGGGCTGGCAGCACCGTTCCGAGTTGTCGGTCCGCGACCGCGACTGGGCGGTGAAGTCCTATGCCGACAACCCGGAAGGGGGCTGGAATCCCATCTCCAGCCCGCACAGCTTCCTGCCGCTGGCGGCCAACGGGCTGAACCCGGCCGGCACGCCTCAACGCGACGTGGCCTGTGCGCTCCTGGGCGGCTTCGCGGGCTTCGCCAACGCCACGACGCCGGCCTGCCTGGCCCAGGCGACGCCCTTCGACAATCTGGTCGAGAAGGAAGAGCACTATCAGGTCTACGCCGAGGTCAATTTCGACTTGCCCGGCGACGTCCTGCTGCACGTCGAGGGGCTCTGGGGGCGCACCGAGGTGCCCCGCTGGGCGACGGCTCCATCCTACCCTGCGCTGGGCGTGCCCACGGCCGAGGCCCAGGCCATCCCGGCCCAGGCGGGCGCCTACTATGTCCCCGCCAGCCACCCGGGCCTCATCGCCTACCCGCCGGCGGCGTGCGCCTGCTGCTGAATCGGCCCTTCGGCCTGGGCGGCAACCCGATCTTCGACGACGGGGGCGCCAAGGGCGTGCGCGAGTACGAGCTGTTCCGGATCTCGGCCGATCTGCGCGGCCGGGCGTTCGGCGACAGGCTGGGCTGGAACCTGGCGGTCACCTACGGCGAGGACGACGCCTACAACACCGCCTACGACACGCTCATCAACCGCTACCAGCTGGCCCTGCGCGGCCTGGGCGGGCCCAACTGCAACCGTGCGCTCAACACGCCCGGCCAGAACGGCTGCCTCTATTACAACCCCTTCTCCAACGCGATCGCCGGCAACCCCAACACCGGCGTCGCCAATCCCGGCTACAACCCGGCCGTCGCGAACAGCGAGGAGGTGACGGCCTGGTTCTTCCAGGAAGGGTCGGCCAGCCTGCTCGCCACCACGCTCGTGCTCGACGCGGTGTTCGACGGCGAGACGGGGATCGACCTGCCGGGCGGCCCCGTGAGCTGGGCGGCCGGCGCGCAGTTCCGCCGCAACACGCATGAGACGGCCTTCAGCGCGTTCCGGGACAACCTGGTTTCGCCTTGCGTGAATACGCCGGACTTCGGAGTCACGACCTGCACCGGCAACGCCCGCGTCGGACCGTTCGCCTTCACCCCCACCGGCCGGCCGCAGGACATCTCCAGCGAGGTGAAGGCGGTGTTCGCCGAGCTGCAGCTGCCGGTCTCCGACCGGCTCCAGGCCCAGCTCGCCGCCCGGTTCGAGGACTACGGCGGCCAGGCGGGGACCACCTTCGACCCGAAGTTCGCCCTCCGCTTCCGCGCCACCGACTGGCTGGCCTTCCGCGGGTCGGCCTCGACCACCTTCCGCGCGCCGCCGCTCACCCAGCGCAACTCCGACATCGCCAGTTCGCTGCAGAGCATCCTGGGGTCGTTCCGGACCATCGACATCCAGGGCGATCCTGCACTGAAGCCCGAGACCGCGACCACCTATTCGGTCGGCGTGATCCTGACCCCCGGCGCCCTGCGGGCCACCGTCGACTTCTGGCGGTTCGACTTCGAGAACCCGATCGCCACCGAACCCGTGGCGGGCCTGGTCTCGGCCGTGTTCCCGAACGGCGCCGCCGGGACCAACAACTGCGCCAATCCCGCCTTTGCGGAACTGGTCGGCCGCTTCACCTTCAACGGCGCGTGCGGCGCGGCCAACATCGGCCGGCTGCTGGTCCGCAACGCCAACGGCGCCGACCAGACGCTGGCCGGCGTGGACGTGGGCGCAGAGTACCGCTGGCGCGACATCTGGGGCGGGGACGTCGCGCTGGGCGCCAGCCTGACCCACGTCTCGAAGTTCAAGGTCGGCAGCACGCGCATCGCCGGCATCGAGGTGGCCCCCGCCTTCGACGGCGCTGGCGCGCTGAACGCCCAGACCAGCATCTATCCGATGCCCGATCTCAAGGGTTCGGCCTTCGCGGAATGGAGCAACGACCGGCTGAGCGTGCGCTGGACGCTCAACTACATCGGCAAGATGGAGGACCGGCGCTCGGGCGTCTTCGATCCTCTGATCTACCGCGACGAGCGCAATCAGCTCTTCACCGTCACGGCCGGCCAGACCGTGAAGGCCTTCGTCACTCACGACATCGCCGTCCGCGCGGAACTGCCCTGGCGGACCCGGGCGTCGCTGTCGGTCAGCAACGTCTTCGACGAGGCGCCGCCGTTCGCGCGCCTCAGCCTCAACTACGACCCCTTCACCGCCTCGGCCGTCGGCCGGGTGGTCAAGTTCGCAATCAGCAAACGCTACTGACGAGGAAAGAGCACCCCATGATGAGCTACGGAACGCCCAATACGGATTACATCCGGGGCTGGCGGCAGCGGACGGATGACACCCGTCCCATGTGGGCGCTCAACCTCATGCGCTACCATCCCGTGGCGCAATATCCCGATGGCCGGCAGACGACGCTGTCCGGCTGGGAGGCCGACGACCTCTATTCGCCTCAGGAAGAACTCGGCCGGGTGGGCGCGTTGGGCGCGCTGCGTGCGCCGGTGGTCCATCAGCTCGTCGGCGACGGCGCCCGCTGGGATCGCGTGGCGATCGCCAAGTATCCGACCCGGGTATCGCAGCTCGACATGCAGCGCCTGCCCGAGTTCCAGGAACGCCACATCCACAAGATCGCCGGCATGGACTTCACCATCGTGCTGGCGACCTTCCGGCCCGACGGCGCCCCGCCCGCCCCGCCCCGGCTCGGCGAAGCCCCGATGCTGCTGGTCCAGGTGGTGGCCGACCGCAACGCGCCCGACTACGCCGAAGGGCTCGACGCCACCCCGGTGGCCGTCTTCGACGTCGAGGACACCATCATCGGCGACTCCCGGAAGTACGCCCAGTCGCGCATCCACATGCTGTCGGCCACGGTCGGCGACCAGCTCAAGAGCCGCCGTCGCGTGGACAGCGCCGACTCCTACGTCCTGCTGGTCGAGATCGAGCGCAACCTGCTGGTCGAGGCGCTGGGGTCATGAGGGCGCGCAAGACCCTGATCACCCTGGGCGCGGTCCTGCTGGTCGTGGTGGCCCTGGGCGCGGTCGCGGCCGCCAACTTCCGTTCGATCATCCTGTTCGTGGTGGGGTCGCGCGGGAAGGAAAATCCGGTCGCCAACATCGAGGTGGCCTGGAACCGCGGTCCGGACGCGCCCGTGGCCGGAGACCGGCCGCCCAATATCGTCTTCATCCTGGCCGACGACCTGGGGATCAACGACCTCTCGACGTTCGGCGGCGGTGTCGCGGGCGGTACGGTCCCCACGCCCAACATCGACGCCCTGGCCGCCAGCGGCGCGATCATGTCCCAGGCCTATTCGGGCACCGCGGCGTGCGCGCCGTCCCGGGCCATGCTGCTGACCGGCCGTTATCCCACCCGGCACGGGTTCGAATTCACGCCCACGCCCGGCGGCATGCAGCGCATCATGACGATGTTCTACAACGACGGCTCGCGGCCCCACGACATGCTCCGCGACGCCAAGGCGGAAGCCGCGCAGCCGCCCATGGCCGAGCAAGGGCTTCCGGGCTCCGAGATCACGGTCGCCGAGGTGCTGAAGGCCCGCGGCTATCACACGGCCCATATCGGCAAATGGCATCTGGGCGGCGGTAAGGAGTTCGGCGCCAACGCCCAGGGCTTCGACGAGAGCCTACTGATGGCGAGCGGGCTGTACCTGCCCGAGGACGACCCTCAGGTGGTGAACGCCAAGCTGCCGTTCGATCCGATCGACAAGTTCATCTGGGCTCGGATGACCCACGCGGCCTCGTTCAACGACGGGCCGGTGTTCTCGCCGCGCGGCTACCTCACCGACTACTACACCGACGAAGCGGTGAAGGTGATCAAGGCCAACAGGAACCGGCCGTTCTTCCTCTACCTGGCCCATTGGGGCGTCCACAGCCCGCTACAGGCGTCCAAGGCCGATTATGACGCCCTGTCGCACATCCAGGATCACCGTCTGAGGGTGTACGCTTCCATGGTGCGCGCCCTGGACCGCAGCGTCGGCCGCGTGATGCAGACGCTCCGCGAGGAGGGCCTGGCGGACAACACCATCGTGGTCTTCACCAGCGACAACGGCGGCGCCGGCTATATCGGCCTGCCCGACGTCAACAAGCCCTACCGCGGCTGGAAGCTGACCTTCTTCGAAGGCGGCATCCGGGTGCCCTACTTCATCTCGTGGCCGGGCAGGATCCAGCCGGGCACGCGGCTGGAGGACCCCGTCAGCCACATCGACTTCCTGCCCACCGTGGCCGCAGCCGCCGGGACCACGCCGCCCACCGACCGACCGATCGACGGCAAGAACCTGCTCCCCTGGCTGATGGGCCCGCGGCCGGCCGCGCCGCCTCACCAGGCCATCTTCTGGCAGGACGGCTTCTACCTCGCGGTGCTCAAGGACGGCTGGAAACTCCAGACCTCGGACAATCCGAAGAAGGACTGGCTGTTCCATGTCGCCGTGGACCCGACCGAGCAGACCAATCTGGCGGCCTCCAACCCCGCCAAGGTCGCCGAACTCAAGGCGGCCATAGCCGAGCACCGCCGCGGCGGACGCTCGGCCCTGTTCCCCGCCACCGGCGCCATGCCGGTGACGATCGACAAGACGCTCGAAGAGAAGGCGACGACAGCCGATGAATATATCTACTGGCCTGGCTGAGGCGCACGCGCCGGCGGATCGGCTCGAAGTGCACGAGACCTACGCCGGCGTCCCCTTCGTCCGCGCGCCCGAGCCCGCGTTCGAGGGGCTGCCCGATTATCCGTGGGCGCCCCGCTACGTCGAGATCGACGGCCTGCGCATGCACTATGTGGAGGCCGGTCCGTCGGACGGCCCGGTCGCCCTGCTGATGCACGGCATGCCGACCTGGAGCTACCTGAACCGCCACCTCGTCGCCGCACTGGCGGCGGCGGGGTACCGGTGCGTGGCGCCCGACCACATCGGCTTCGGCCGGTCGGACAAGGTGATCCTGGACAGCTGGTACTCGATCGCGCGCCACGTGCGCGCCATGGCCCAGCTCGTCGCCGAACTGGACCTGCGCGACATCACTCTCTTCTGCCAGGATTGGGGCGGCCCGATCGGGCTGGCCCAGGCCGCCGAGTTCCCGGAGCGCTTCGCCCGCCTGGTGGTCATGAACACCTGGCTGCACCACGACGCCTTCGACTACACGCCGGCGGTCCGGCGCTGGAACGCCGGCTGGCATCCCGGAGGCTTCTACGCCGGCAATGTGCCCGAGCGCCTGACCATCGGCTGGCTGATGATGGCCGCCACCGGGCGCACGACCCGCGAGGCGCTCGCGGCGATGGCGGGGGGCCAGCCGGCCCCGGCGCTCTCGCCCTCCGACGACGCCGTCCGCCGGGCCTATGACGCCCCCTTCGAGGGCCTGGGCCACGCCGGGCACGCCGGCGCCCGCCGGTTCCCCCTCTCGATTCCGTTCGACAACCCGGAGGGCGGCGCGGCGGCCGATCAGGCCCGCCACTTCGAAACCCTGCTCGGCTGGACCCGGCCGATCCACTTCATCTGGGGCGCCGAGGACGAGGTGTTTCCCGAGGCCTGGGGCCGCGCCTGGGCCGGACGCTACCCGCACGCCACCTTCGACCTGCTGCCCGACGCCGGCCACTTCCTCCAGGACACCCACGGCGCCCGCATCGCCGAACTCGTCCTGAAGCACGCCCGCGCCTAGCTCGCCCCGCCCACACTCCCCGCAAGAAGACGGATCCCATGGACATCGTACGCACGCCCGACAGCCGGTTCGAGAACCTGCCGGACTTCCCCTACGCCGCGCACTACACCGAGATCGACGCCGGCGACGGGACACCCCTGCGCATCGCCTGTGTGGACGAAGGGCCACGCGACGCCGCGCCCGTCCTGCTGATGCACGGCAACCCCTCCTGGAGCTTTCTCTATCGCAAGATGATCCCCGGCCTTGTGGCCGCCGGCCACCGGGTGATCGCGGTGGATCTGGTGGGCTGCGGGCGTTCGGACAAGCCGGCGCACAAGGCGGACTACACCCTGGCCCGCCACTATCAGTGGATGGCCGACTGGCTGATGGCGATGGACCTGAAGGACATCACCCTCTTCTGCCAGGACTGGGGCGGCACCATCGGCCTCTACCTGGTCTCCCAGCACCCCGAGCGATTCGCCCGCGTGATCGCCGCCAACACCGGCCTTCCGCGGGGCGAGGGCGAGAGCGAGTTCATGAAGATGTGGGTGGGCGTCATGCGCAACGCCACCGCCTTCCCATGGGACCGGTTCGGCCCCGCCAAGGCGCACGCCATGTCCGACGCCGAGGCCGCCGCCTACCAGGCCCCGTTCCCCGACCCGAGCTACGAGGCGGGCGTCACCCAGTTCCCGGTGCTGATCGCGGTCCAGCCCGACAACCCCGGCGCGCCTCTGAACCAGGCGGCGTGGCCGAAGCTTTGCGCCTACGACCGCCCCTTTCTGACCCTCTGGGGCGGCATGGATCCCGTCGCCCGCGGGGGGAACGTGAAGCTGCAGAACAGCATCGCCGGCGCCAAGGGCCAGCCGCACCACGTGTTCCCCACCGCCGGCCATTTCCTGCAGGAGGACGTGCCCAACGAACTGGTCGAGCACATCAACGCCTTCATCGCGAGGACGGCATGAATCCCCTCCTGCCGCGGCTGGAAGGCGAAGGCTACGACGGCCGGGCGGCCCGGATCTTCCTGGGACTCATGGCGCTGCTCACCATCGTGCCGGGCCTGATCCACAGCTACCTGCCGGACGGGGGCGCGGGCGTGATCGCGGGCCTGGAAATGGGCGCCCGCCGGGAGTCTGTGGTGGGCCTCTTCGCCTGGAAAGGCGCCACCCAGATCCCCTTCGGCATCGTCCTGCTGGTCGTGGCCCTGCGCTATCCGGCGCTGACGCCGCTGTTCCTGCTGATGCTCCTGATGGAGCGCGGGATGCTGATCGCCCGGTGGTGGGTCTATGCGCCCCCGTCGTCCGGACACCACCCGCCCGAGCACTACACCAGCCTGGTCGTCTTCCCGCTGACCGCGCTGTTCCTCGCCCTCTCGCTGCGCCGGAAGGCCTGACCATGCCCGACCCGACCCTTAAGCAGATCGAGGTCGTCCGCGACGACTTCGCCCGCAGCCGGATCACCGAACACGCCTTGCCCGACCTGGCGCCGGGCCAGGTGCTGGCGCGGATCGACACGTTCGCCCTGACCGCCAACAACGTCAGCTACGCCGTCTCGGGCGACATGTTGGGCTACTGGCGGTTCTTCCCCTGCCCCGAGCCGTGGGGTGTGCTGCCGGTCTGGGGGTTCGCCACCGTGGTCCGCTCCCGTTGCGAGGCCCTGGCCGAGGGCGAGCGCATCTGGGGCTTCCTGCCCATGGCCTCGCACGCGGTGCTCGAACCCGGCGAGGTGAGCGAGCGGGGCTTCGCCGACGTCGCCGCGCACCGCCAGGGACTGGCCGACGTCTACAATCGCTATCAGCGCACCCGCGCCGACCCGCCGGAACTGGCCGGCCTGGAGGCCGAGCGCTCGGCCCTGGTCCCCCTGTTCACCACCAGCTTCATGATCGACGACTTCCTGGCCGACAACGACTGGTTCGGGGCGCGTCAGCTCCTGGTGCTCAGCGCTTCGTCCAAGACGGGCTTCGGCCTGGCCGACCTCGCCGGCCGGCGCGACGGCAAGCCCGTGCGCGTGGTCGGCGCGACCTCGGCTGGCAACCGGGACTTCGTGGGATCTCTGGACGTCTGCGACCAGGTGGTGAGCTACGACGAGATCGAGACGCTGGACCCGCAGGTTCCCACCGTCGTGGTCGATATGGCCGGGTCGGCCGAGGTCCGGGCCCGGGTCCACGGCCACTTCCGCGACCGGCTGACCCACAGCTGCGTCGTGGGCGTCACGCACTGGGACAAGCGGGGCCAGAGAGCCGATCTGCCGGGCCCCAAGCCGACGTTCTTCTTCGGTCCCGGTCAGGCCGCCAAGCGCGATGCGGAATGGGGTCCCGGCGTGATGCGTCAGCGGGCTCAGGTCGAGGCCCTGCGCATCGCGCGCGCCACCGCCCACCTCCGGACCGTCGAGGCGGTCGGAGGCGCCGAAGCGTGCCGGCGGGCGTGGACAGACTTGTTGGCGGGGCGCGTCGGGCCCGAGCGCGTGCTGATGCTCAACTTACACGACGACAACGGCTGACCGCGCGAACGCGCGGCGGCAGGGGAGGAATCATCATGACGGAATCCGTGGCCGCAGACGCGGCGCCTGTCACCATGCCTGAAACCCAGCGTCCTGCGCCCACCCACGACCCCGGCTTCCTGCGCCAGCGGCGCACGGCGCTGGTCCTGCTGTTCCTGGCCTTCACCTTCAGCATCATGGATCGCCAGATCGTCTCGATCCTGGCCGAGCCCATCAAGCTGGAGTTCGGCCTTTCGGACACCCAGCTCGGCTTCCTGGGCGGATTGGCCTTCGCCGCCTTCTACGTCACCCTCGGCCTGCCGCTGGCCATGATGGCCGACCGCGGCGGCCGCAAGACCATCATCACCTTCTCGCTGGCGACGTTCTCGGCCATGACCGCGATCTGCGGCCTGGCCCAGAACTTCTGGCACCTGCTGCTGGCGCGCTTCGGCGTCGGCATCGGCGAGGCGGGCGTGAATCCCTCCAGCCACTCGATCCTGGCCGACTACTACCCGCCCGAGAAACGTTCGGGCGTGATGTCGATCATCGCGCTGGGCGCCAACGTCGGGATGCTGCTGGGTCTCGTCCTGGGCGGGTTCGTCGCGCACCAGTACGGATGGCGCGCCGCGTTCTTCGTGGTGGGCCTGCCCGGCGTTCTGCTGGCCCTGGCGGTGCATTTTTTCCTGAAGGAGGCGCCGCGCGGCTTCTCCGAGGGCCGCGCCTCGGCCGCGGTCGAGCCGCCGCCCCTGCGCGAATCGGTCGCCTACTTCTGGTCCAACCGGGCCATGCGCCACCTGATCGCCGCCTCGATGGTGGCCGCCACCATCTCGTACGGCATGGGCCAGTGGCAGCCGGCCTTCTTCATGCGCTCGTTCGGGCTGACGCCGGCCCAGGTCGGCGTGATGCTGGCCGGCGTCTTCGGGGTCATGGGCGGCCTCGGCGCCGTCACCGGCGGGTGGCTGACCGACAGGCTCCAGCAGCGGCGCGTGCCGTGGGGCGTCTGGATGATCGCGGTGAGCCAGCTCGTCATGATCCCGTTCCAGATCGCGGCCTTCCTCTCGTCCTCGCCCTATGTGGCCCTGGCGCTGTTCGCCCTGCCGGCGTTTCTGAGCGGCTTCTACCTCGGCCCATCCCTCGCCCTGGTCCAGAGCCTGGCCCGGCTGCGGATGCGCTCGGTCGCGGCAGCGGTCAAGATGCTCTGCGTGAACCTCTTCGGTCTCGGGATCGGTCCCATGCTGATCGGCGTCTTCAGCGACATGCTACGGCCATCGCTGGGCCAGGAATCCCTGCGCTACTCCCTCATCATTTTTGCGGGAGCGCACCTCTGGGCGGCGGTCCATTTCTATCTGTGCGGCCGCAACCTCGAGGCCGGCCTGGCCGAGGCCCGGCGCGACTAGGATGCTTGCCCTCAGGATGGCGAGCGATGGGTCCCGCTCGGGTCCACGTGACGCGACCCGGCGAGTCGAGATAGCTTCAGGTCTCGAAACGCCGGGCCGTCCGGTCCGCAGAGCGCCGCTCAGGGTCGAATTTTGAGCCAGGATCGCTTTTGAGCCAGGATCTCCTCAGCGACGAATCCCTGCCCGAACAGATCGCGCGGCGGCTCACCCATGCGATCCTGGGCGGCGACTACCAGCCCGGCGCGCGTCTGCCCGAGCCCGAGATCGCGGCGCGTTTCGGCGTCAGCCGGGGGCCCGTGCGCGAGGCGTTTCACCTGCTGGCCCGCGAGGGGCTGGTGCAGTTCCGCCCCCGGCGCGGTGTGATCGTCACCGACCTCTCGGTCGACGAGACGCAAGAGATCTACGAGTTGCGAGGCCTTCTCTTCGGCCATGCCTGCCGCCTGGCCGCGACGCGCGCGACCGCCGACGAACTGTCCATTGTCCGAACCGCCTTCGACGCCCTGTCGGCCGCAGTCGCCCGCGACGCCGAGCAGCCCGACTTCATGGAGGCGCGGAACACCCTCGTCGCCAGCGTCTACATGGCGGCGCGCAACCGCACCCTGATCGCCGAGACCGAGCGCCTGAATCGCCGCGCCCTGCTCCACTTCGCCGTTTTCAACCGACCCGAACGCCGCCGCGAGTCGGTCGGCCTGTGGAAAGCCGTCGTCGGCGCGATCGAGACGCGCGACGGCGAGGGGGCGGCCGCCGCGGCCGTCACCATGGTCCGGGCCGCCGAGCGCGAGGTGATCCGCCTGATGGCCGAGCGCGAAGCCGCCCAGGCGGCGACTCAGCCCACATCGGGGATCGTAGTCCCCCGCTGAAAGTCCGCAGACGCCTCCGCCCCTGCGGAATCCTCGCCCCGCGTTTCTCCACCTCTCCAGCTCTTGCGGTTTTCGTCTCCAGCCGCGCCAAGGAATTCTCGGGAAGCCCCGCATTTCCGCCTTGACCGAAATAGGAATTTCGGTTCGCATAAGGAGAGGGAGAAACGCCGAATGGCCACCGAACTTTATGCGGATTTCGTGCGCGAGCAGGCGCGCATCCGCCCCGACGCCATCGCCTGCCGCTTCGAGGGCGCAGACCTTTCCTATGGCGCGCTGGACCGCCGGGCGAACCAGGTGGCGCTGGGCCTGATCGGCGCCGGCTGCCGGCCGGGATCCCGCGTGGCGGTGATGTCGAAGAACTCCGCCGCCTATGTCGAAATCCTCGGCGGGACTTTGAAGTCGTCCACCGTCCTGCTGGCCGTCAACTGGCGCCTGGCCCCGCCCGAGATCGCCTACATCCTCGAACACGGCGATGCGGAGATGCTCTTCGTAGAGGCCGAGTTCGCGCACGTCGCCGCCCAGGTCCGCGACAAGCTGCGCGGCCCGGCGCAGGTCATCGTGATCGACGGCGAGTCCCAGCAATCCTACGCGGCGTGGCGCGATGCGCAGATCGCCGACGACCCCCTTCTCCCCGCTCATCGGGACGATGTCTTCGTCCAGATGTACACCAGCGGGACCACGGGCCTCCCCAAGGGCGTGCAACTGACGCACGCGAACTACGCGGCCAGCTTCGGCGCCCTCGAGCGTCTGGCCTGGAACGCGGTGGGGCCGGACGACATCGTGTTCGCGCCGGCCCCGTTCTTTCATGTCAACGGTCTGAACGCCGTCCTCAGGTCGCTCATGGCGGGCAGCATGATGCTCACCTGCGACCAGTTCCGGCCGCCCCAAATCGTGGAGATGTTCGAGCGCGAACGCGTGACCCGCGCCGCGCTGGCGCCCGCCATGATCCAGATGTGCCTCGAAGTCCCTGGCGTCGAAGAGCGCGACTTCTCTGCGCTCACGCTCATCACCTATGGCGGCTCGCCGATCAGCGAGACGGTGCTCCGGCGCGCCCGCGATGTGTTCCGTTGCGATTTCGCCCAGGGCTACGGCATGACCGAAGCCTCGAGCGCCGTGGCGATGCTCTCGCCCGAGGACCATCGCGACGACAGCCGCCTGCTCGCCTGCGGCAAGCCCTTGCCCGGCATCGACGTGAAGGTGGTGCGGCCCGACGGAACCGAATGCGCGCCCCGTGAGGTCGGCGAGGTGCTGACCCGCTCGGCGGCCCTGACGCCGGGTTACTGGAAAGACCCCGAGGCCACCGCGCGCACCATCGTGAACGGCTGGCTCCACACGGGCGACGCCGGCTATTTCGACGAGGATGGCTATCTCTACATCCACGACCGGGTGAAGGAGATGATCGTCTCGGGGGGCGAGAACATCTATCCGGCCGAGGTCGAGAACGCGCTGGCCAAGAATCCCGACATCGCCGACGCAGCCGTGATCGGCGTGCCCGACCCGAGGTGGGGCGAAGCGGTGAAGGCCATCGTCGTAATCCGCCCCGGCGCCGCCCGGGACGAAGCGGCCGTTATCGCGGGGGTGCGGCAGCACCTCGCCGGTTACAAGGCCCCCAAGAGCGTGGACTTCGTCGAAACCATTCCCCGCAACCCGGCCGGGAAGATCCTTCGCCGTGACCTTCGGAAACCCTACTGGGCCGGCCAGGCCCGGGCCGTGAGCTGAAACGAGGCCCATGATGACCGACACCACCACCGACCTCGTGACCCTGAACGGGGTCCCGGGCTCGCCCTACACCCGCAAGATGCTGGCGCTGCTGCGCTATCGCCGCATCCCCTATCGGCTGATCCTCGCTTCGCACGGAGCGGCCGCCGGGCTCCCCACCACCAAGGTGAGCCTGCTGCCGACCTTCTACTTCAAGGACCAGACCGGCGCCCTCCAGCCCGCGACCGATTCCACGCCGATCCTCAGACGCCTGGAAGGCGAGCACGCCGGCCGTGAGGCGCGACCGTCGAACCCGGCGCTGGCCTTCCTCGACGCCCTCATCGAGGACTACGGCGACGAGTGGCTAACCAAGGCCATGTTCCATTTCCGCTGGGCCTACGCCCCCGACATCGCCCGCGCCTCGGCGATCCTGCCGGCCTGGACCCGCGGTCGCACGTCGGACGACAAGCTCAAGGTCATGGGCGACGAGATCGCCGGCCGGCAGATCCCGCGCCTGCGCTATGTGGGCTCGAACGAGGTGACCGGCCCGATCATCGAAGCCAGCTACGCCCGCTTCCTCGACGCCTTCGAAGCCCACCTGCGCAGTCATTCCTTCATGCTGGGCGCGCGGCCGGGCGCCGGCGATTTCGGCTGCTACGGCCAGCTCACCCAGCTCGCCCTTTTCGATCCCACCTCGATGGCCGTGACCGAGGCGCGGGCGCCGCGCGTCTTCGCCTGGACCGGCGCGGTGGAGGATCTCTCCGGCCTGGAGCCCACCGAGGCCGACTGGTTCGCGCCCGACGCCCTGCCCGAGACGACGAAGGCGATCCTGACCGAGATCGGCCGGGTCTACGCGCCCCTGCTGCTGGCCAACGCCAAGGCGCTGCGCGACGGCGCTCAGCAGGTCGAGACGGTGATCGACGGCGGCCGCTGGGTGCAGCAGCCCTTCACCTACCAGGGCAAGTGCCTGCAATGGCTGCGCGAGGAGTACGCCGCGCTGGCGCCTGCCGACCGTAAGGCCGCCGACGCCGCCCTCGCCGGCACCGGCTGCGAGGTGCTGTTCCAGGGTCTCTGAGACGCGCCGGACCCCGGGGTCCGGCCGGAAATGCAAAGGACGGAGCGGCGCGGGCCGCTCCGTCCTTTCGCGTTCCGGACCTCGCGCCTGCCTATCCGGCGAGCCAGCGGCGGCAGTCGGCCGCCTCGAGGATGGCGTCCAGCGTAGGCGTCCGGGCGCCGGCGTAGCGGGCCTTGAGCGCCGCCAGCGACTTCGCATGGTACTTCTGCGGCGGCTGAACGTAGGCGCGTCCGGCCAGGTCGACCGAGAACTCCGCCTGCCCCGACGCCAGGGCGTCGGAATTGGCCTGCGACCAAGGCAGGAAGTAACGGCCCACATAAGCCAGGACAGGCGCCAACGTCGGCGCCAGCGATTCCCAGCTCTCGAACGGGCCGTCGTCGCGCGGCTCCATCATCCGGTGGCACCAGGCCAGCACGCGAGGGCCGCGCGCCAGGATGCCGGCGCCGCAGGTGGGATCGACCGAAGCCTCGTAGATCTGGGCCGACAGGCCGAAGTCGCCGAACGACGGCCGCCCGCCGAACAGGTACTTCCGGTCGGCGAAATGCGGCTCCAGCAGGTCCAGCAGTTCGAACCAGTAGTCGCTGATCAGGTGCGCCGTCGCCTCGGAGGAGCCGACGAAATGGCCGCGGCCGGTCATCCGCTCCTGGATCATCTTCTGCCGCATCGCCACCTCGGCCGCTTCGGCCCGGGGCGCCGAGAGGCGGGCCAGGGTCAGCGCTGAGGCCTCCTGATCCACCTTGTCCCACCAGCGATGGTGGAACATCAGCTTGTTTCCCCACTCGTCCCCGAACTCCTCGAACAGCGCCGAGAGGAACGCCAGGTCGGGGTCCGAAGGGTGGATGGACGGCTCGGGATGCAGGGCGTCAACCTGCTCGATGATCGGCGTGGAATCCTGCAACCCCTCGCCCGACGGCGTGGCCACCGTGGGCACGATCGGGATCCGCGCGATGGCCTTGTACTCGGCCTCGTTGTCGCCGTTGCGTGCGATCCAGAGATGGGGAACGCCCTTGTAGCGGAAGTAGGACCGCACCTTCACAGAGTAGGGCGACATCTCCGACCCATAGATGCGGTAAACGCCTTCGCTCACGGACTTCCTCCTGATTTGCGCTCCGGTGGTCTTCGCGCTTTAACGTGAACCGGAGTTCCGATTATCATGGCGGGCGCTTCGACCCGCTGCAAGCCGCTTCGGGACCGTGGCGTAAAAACAATCCCGGCGACGGGAAATGGGAGGCGAGGACGATGGACAGGCGGCAGGTGATGGCGGCGATCGCCGCGACCATGGTCAGCCCCGTGACGGCGCACGCCCAAGGTCCGAATCCGGACCCCGGCCAAGGACGGGCGCAGGCTCCAGGCCGGGGAGGTCCCGACGGACTCCGAGTGGTGATGGTCGGCACTTCGGGGCCTCTGCCCGTCCGCGACCGCGCCAAGCCCTGCATCGCCATCCTGGCCGGCGAAGGCCTCTACCTGGTCGACATCGGCTCCGAGGCGACCGAGAACATGATGATGTGGCGGCTCCCGCTCAGTTCGGCCCGGGCTGTGTTCCTCACCCACATGCACTCGGACCACATCGGCGACCTGGGCGAGTTCAACATGCAGAGCTGGGTCCAGGGCCGGGCTCAACCGCTACCGCTGGTCGGGCCACGAGGGGTCGACAAGGTCGCCCGCGGCTTCAACCTGGCCTACGAGGACGACCACGCCTTCCGCCGCGCCCACCATGAGCGAGGCGAGTTCAGATTTCCGCTGGCCGCGGGGAAGCTGACGCCCAAGACGATCGCCATTCCGGCGAAGGCGACGACGGCCCAGGCGTGGCGAGACGGCGAGCTGACCGTCACCGCCATCCGCGTGGCCCACGAGCCGGCCGAGCCGGCGCTGGGCTACCGGTTCGACTACAGGGGCCGCTCGGTCTCGATCAGCGGCGACACCCGCAAGTGGCCGCCGTTCGCCGAAGCGTCGAGAGGCGTGGACGTCATGCTTCACGAGGCTCAGCACGACGGCATGACCCGACAGGTCTCCCAGGTCCTGAACAACACGGGCGCCGCTCGGACCAGCGCCCTGATGGCCGATACGCTCACCTATCACGCGACGCCGGTCGAGGCGGCCGAGATCGCCCGCGCGGCCGGGGCGAAACGGCTGGTGCTGTACCATCTCACCCAAGCCGGCCTGCCGATGTTCAATCCCGAGACGTTCGGACGAGGCATGGACGCCGGCGGGCCGCTCGACTGGCGGTTGGCTCGCGACGGCATGACCATCGACCTGCCCGCGGGCAGCGATGAGATCCGGTTCGGCCAGCTCTGAGCGCGGTCAGCGGGCCTCGTTCTCGAGGCCGAGGTAGCGGAGAAGAAGCAGGCCCAGTTCGTCGGCAAGGCGCGGATCGCTGATCTCGAAAGGTCCCGGTCCGTGCAGGAGTTGCGTGATGATCTGGCCGTGCATCATCCGGATCGCGAGTTGGGCCCGTTCGTCGAAGCCGGGCTCGGCCTGAATGCCCCGGCGCTCCAGGAGGCTGAGGAGCTGTTCGGCCTCGAAGATCTCGAGCCGGCGCATGGACGGCCAGACGCCCTTGCCGCGCAGGCTGAGTTCGAACAGCGCCCGGAAGTAGCCTTCGATGCGGCCCATCGAACGCGCAGAGTTCGCCACCAGCCGGCGGAACATGACGTCGAGCGGATCGGTCTCGCACGCCGGATCTCGGAAGAAGGTGGCGATGTTCTCCTCGGACCTCTCCGCCATGTAGTTCTGCAGGGCGAAGAAGAACGCCTCCTTGTCCTGAAAGCGGCGGTAGAAGCTTCCGACGGAACAGCCCGCCCGGCGCGCGATGTCGGCCACGTGGGCCTGCCAGAACCCATGCTCCGCGAAGACACGTTCCCCCGCCTTGAGCAGCCTGTCGCGCTGCTCCCGGCTGCGGGTCTGGTAGGCGGGCAGCGCCCAGGCCGGATCGGCGGATGGCGTGTCTTCTGGATTGTCTTTGGCCATCAGGGACGGGGTCTTCTCGATTCGAAACTCTGTTATCCTCTACCGCCTGCGCGTGCAGATTGCACAGGCTGAGGCGACGTCGCCTCAGTGGGCGGCCGGCGCTGCGGAATTCCTCGGCAGACGGCGCGCCGCCATCAGGAAGAAGATCACGGAGACCACTTCGCCGATCGCCGCCAGCGCAATGGCGTAGCCCAGGCTTCGGTTCCCGAACGTCGGGGCCAGGGCGTCGCTGGCGACACCGATCACCAGCGGCCCCAGGCCGAAGCCCACGAGCGCGATGATGAAGAGGGTCCAGGCCGAGGCGAACGCCCTGACCCGGGCCGGCGCGATGGTCTGGATCGTGCCGAAAACGGGTCCGGTGAAGCTGTTGCCGAGGAAGCCCGGGAGGATCAGCAGCACGATGGCCAGCGCCGGCGTCGGCGCCATGTAGGCGCTGATGAACAGAGGCGCGCGGACACCGATCATCAGGGCCGGCAGCCACGCGTACCAGCGATTGTCCCTTCGCCCCAGGAGATCGGCGAACCAACCACCGGCCAGGGTGCCGATGACGCCCGTGACGCCCGAGATCAGGCCCAGGGCGAGGCCGGCCTCGGCCGTCGAGAGGCCGTGGAAGCGGATCATGAAGGCGGGGTTCCACTGCAACGCGCCGTAGGACGTGAACGCGTGAAGCGCCGCGCCCGCCACCAGGTAGTTGAAGGCCGGGATGCGCATGAGCGTCCGCAGCGTTTCGGACGTCGATAGCGGGGCTTCGGTCGCGGCTACCCCCGAGCGCGGCGGCTCCTTCAATGTCAAGGCCACCACCACCGCCACGAGCACGCCAGGCAGACCGACGATGACGAAGGCCGTCCGCCAGTTGAACATCTCGTTCAGCCAGCCGCCCGCCAGCAGGCCGACGAGGATGCCGATCGGCACGCCGCAGGAGAAGATCGCCAGCGCCGTGGCCCGCTTCCCATGCGGGAAGATGTCGGCCAGCATCGAGTGTCCGGCCGGCCCCGCGCCCGCCTCGCCGATCGCCACCGCCGCTCGCGCCACCAGCAACTGTGGGAAGTTCATCGCCAGTCCACAGACGGCCGTGGCCCCGCTCCATAGCGCCAGGCAGCCCGCGATGATGCCCTTTCGGGACGTACGGTCGGCCAGGCGCGCGATCGGCAGACCCGCCGCCGCGTAGAACAGCGCGAAGCCGAGACCGGAAAGAAGACCGATCTGAGTGTCGGTAAGGCCAAGTTCCTCGCGGATCGGTTCGATCAGGATCGAAAGAACCTGCCGGTCGACGTAGTTGATCACGTACACGAGGAGCAGGAGGCCGAGCGCGTATCGCGCATAGCCGCGCGAGACACCGGTCGCGGCCGGTGGGGTCGTAGCCGTCATTGCTTCCTCCATTCTCGCCCAAAACGGAACAAGAATTCCTGTTCAATTTAGCCGAGCCCCGGGGGGTGTCAATTCGGGGTTAGACGACGGCCAGTCGCCCTTCGGCGCGCATAAGCCGCCGCGTCAGCCGGATATTCATGACGTCGCCCGCGCCCAGGGCGTCGGCGAACGCCAGCGCGGCGTTGCGCGCCGCACCGTCCAGGCCGGCCACATGGTCCAGCGCCCGCTGAAGCAGCCAGAGTGAATGGCCCAGCGCCTGCTGCTGGACGGTCACGCCGTGGTAGTCGAACGTGATCGGGCCTAGCGTCGGCTGATCCGCCCCCTCGTGCGAGACGAAGCCCCCCGCAGGGATATCCGGCAGGGTCGCCAGCAGCGCGTTGAACCGCTCGGCGCTCAGCACCAGTTCGTCGGCGTATCCGCGGAGCAGGTGGCGCATGAAGGCGACAAGTGTCGGCGGTATCCGGTCTTCGTCGGGCAGGGCGCGCGGACGACCCGGAAACTCGGGGGTCTCGGCCTCGGCTCCGTTGATGCGCTCGGTCCACCGATAGACCAGGGGGGCGGTGCGCTGCATCATGTGCAGCGGCTTCGGATCCCGGCCCAGATGTCCGTAGAGGGGCCCCATCAGGGCGTAGTCGCCGCGACTGGGTGCGTCCCCCAGGAGATAGGGGTGCAGGGAAAAATGGTCGTTCAGAAGCGCCAGCGTTTCCCCATAGACCCGCTCGATGACGGGGACCGTCCGGGGCTCGATCCCCAGCATCGGCAGATAGCCCGACATCTTGGACGCCACCCGCAGGCCCAGGCGCTCGACATCCTCCGCCGGGGCCGGAAACCGAAGCGAGCGGCCGAACTCGCCGACCAGGAAGGCCTGGTTCTCCTCCAGGAAGTTCCAGCGGAAGTGCATGGCGGGCTTGGCGAGGCCGCGGTCCGCGATCACCTCCAGAAGATGGGTCGCCAGCGCCTGACGCGGCCCCATCCCCAGGGTGATGGGGTCGGGGTAGCGACGCTCGAGTTCGTCGAGGATGGCTGCGGAGTCCTGGATAATCAGCCCGTCGGCGAACTCGACCGCAGGAATCCGGTGGGACCGCACGGTCGGCTTGACCACCTCGCGATAGCGCGGATGCGACGGAAACCGCTCGACATGCGAAACACCTCGCACGCGCAAGAACGCCCGAACCTTGGCCGTGTAGAGCGAGGCCGGCGCGCCGTAGAGGAAGACCTCGGGCGCAGGCGAGGTCATGGCAGGGCCCGACGCTTCAGGCCCTTCTGCTCCATCCGCCATTTCAGTTGATCGAACCGATCCTGGCCGAAGAAGGGCTCGCCGTCGAAGACCATCATCGGCACCCCGTAATGCCCCCCGGCCCGCTGGGCGGCTTGGCTTTCTTCGACGATGGCGCGGTAACGCCCCGGGTCGGCTTCCACCGCGGACATGAGTTCGCCGTAGTCGAGCCCCGCCCTCTCGGTCGCCAGGCGGAGATGATCGCCCTCGTGCCAGTCGGTGGTCTCACCGCTCCAGATCAGGCGGCTCACCTCGTCCAGGAACGGCAGGCCCCGCCCCCGTTCCGCCGCGGCCACGCCCAGATAGGTGAGGCGATGAATGTGGGGCTGTTCCTTGGGATAGCTTCCGTCCGGCGCCCGATAGACAGGGTCGGGACGCGGCCATTGCAGGGGGAGGCCCAGGAACTCGGCCTCACGCCGGATGTCGGCCATGAAGTAGCTGAACCACAGCGGATCGCGGCTCTCGAAGAACTCGGGGGTCCGCACGGCGATCGGGAAGATCGGCCGCACGTTGCACTGCAACTCGAACGTTTCCTCTAGCGCGCGCAACCGGCCCGCGATGAAGTAGGAGTACGGCGACCGGAAGGACCAGTAGAGATCGTACGTCAGCATCACGGCCTCGCGCTACCTGCTCGTCTCATCGAACTGGAGGTCGCGGGCCGGGGGCGCCACACGCTCATCCCCGGCCCGCCGCCCCGCGGCTCCTTAGAACCTGACCGTGGCCTCGACGCCGTAGGTGCGCGGCGGAGCGTACCAGCCGACGAAGCCCTGGGCCTGCGCCGAACCGCCCGCCGAGATGAAGGCGTTGAGCGGTTGCAGCGTGCTCTGGACGAAGTAGCTGCGGTCGAAGAGGTTCCTGGCGTAGGCCGAGATCCGCCACTTGCCGTTCTCCGGCGCGATCCCCGCCCGCAGACCGACGAGCGTCACCGAGTCCTGGAAGCCACGCGGATCGAGCAGCGGCTCCAGCATCTTCCCGCTCGTGTAGCTGATGTCCCCGTTGAGGAAGACCTCCAGGCCGGTGCCGGCGAGGGGCGCCTGGTACTGGGCCGCCAGGCTCCACGTCCACTTGGGGCTGTGCGACGGCGTCAGGCCGTTGAAGTTGCAGGTGCCGGGCTGGGTCCCGTTCGCCGCGCGGCCCGGATAGCATTGGCCCGCCGTGTAGTCGGTGAACTCGGCGTCCATGTAGCCGAGCGAACCCTTGATGGTCAGTTCGCGGATCGGCCGGAATTCCGCGTCGGCCTCGAAGCCCTGCACCTTCCGGTCGCCGGCGTTGGCCACGATGAAGCCCGAGCCCGTCAGCGGATTCAGGATCGAATCCTGGAAGTCCGTGAGCTTCATCCGGTAGACGTCGGCGTTCAGGACCAGACGATTGCCCAGCAGCATCGACTTGATCCCGAGTTCGATGGTCTCCGAGTTCTCGGCGTCGAACTCCACCGGGACGCCCACCGCCGCCGTCCGGGCGTTGAAGCCGCCGGTCTTGTAGCCCGTCGCGGCGAGCGCGTAGACCATGACGCCCGGCGCCACGTCGTACTGGGCCGTGGCCGACCAGGTGATCTTGTCCTCGCTCCGACGCACCTTGCCCAGGTGGTTGACGGAGAACACCGCCCGGGCCGCCAGCGAAGCCGTCGGGTTCAGGTCGGCGTCGATGTAGCCGTTCTTCTTGTCGTACGAGTAGCGCAGGCCCCCGACGAGGCGGAAGCTGTCGGTGACATTGAAGGTGGCCTGGCCGAACAGCGCCCAGCTCTTGGTGTCCTGGGTGTAGTAGAAGGTGCTCGTGTCGCCCGGCGTGAAGGCGCGGCCGTTCGGCAGCACCCGGTTGGCGTGCACGCCCAGACGCGTCTGCGAGGTGTAGGTCACCGTTTCTGAGAACAGGTAGGCGCCCGCGAGATACGACAGGCGCTGATCGACCGGCGACGCGATCCGCAGCTCCTCGGAGTAGCCTTCGCGCCGAAGCCGCTGCGAGCCCGTGGCGGTGTTCTGCGGCAGGCCGTCGGCGGCCAGCGACTTGATCTTGTCCTCGTAGCCGTTGAACGCGGTGATCGACGTCAGGGTATGGCCGCCCGGCAGCTCGATATCGAAGGTGGCCGAAACGCCGTAGACGTCGGTCACGTTGTCACCCACGACATCGTCGTCGACCACGTGGTCGCGGTCGTCGAAGTTGCGGAACGGCCGCCCCACGGCGTTCGCGGCCGCCAGGAAGCCCGGCGTGGCGATGCCCGTCGCCGTGCTGGGCGCCAGGGTTTCGGGCGTGCAGCACTGCGAATCGATGTTCGCGTAGTAGCCGATGAAGTTACCGGTGACGTTGTCGGTGGGCGTCCACTTCAGGCGGCCACGGAAGCCGTACTGCTTGGAGCCGTTGACGTCCTTGCCCGTGAACAGGTTGTGCTCGTAGCCGTCGCGGTCCGTCGCCCAGAACGAGAGGCGGCCGGCCAGGGTTTCCGAGATGCCGCCGCCCACGAAGCCGCTGAGCGCGCGGTCCTCATAGTTGCCGACCCGCGCCGTGAGCATGCCTTCGGCTTTCTGCGAGGGCTCGCGCGACGTGATGTTGATGGCGCCCACCGGCGTGTTGCGGCCATACAGCGTGCCCTGGGGGCCACGCAGCATTTCCACCGTCGAAATGTCCTGAAGGTTCCCTTGGATGGGGCCGGCGGCGAGGATGTAGACGCCGTCGATGAAGATGCCGACGCTCGCCTCGATGCCGGGGTTGGTGCCCGACGTGCCGATGCCGCGAACGAAGACGGTGGTGTTGCGGTTGTTGTTCGACTGCGAGATCGAGACCGACGGGATGAAGCGCGACAGCTCCGTCACGTTGCTGATGCCGGTCTTCTCGAGGAAGTCGCCGCTGACGGCGGTCACCGACATCGGGACGTCCTGAATGTTCTCGGCCCGCTTGTTCGCGGTGACGATGAGTGTCTCGATCTCAGCCACGTCGCCTTGAGCCATCACCGGCGTGGCGGTGGCGGCCACCGCGAGCGCGGTGGAGGCGAGCAGAGTCCGAGCAAGATTGCGCCCTGGCATGGTCGTTAACTCCCCTGGATGCGTGCGTTGTTCTTGTTGTGCGTAAGTGAATGTGAATTCCGGTTCAACCTACGCCGCGGCCCGAAATTGTCAATCCGCCCCCACCCAATTCGGGTCAGCCCGGAGGGTTCGCACCCCTCAGTTCGCGCTGGCGTTGAGCAAAGTCGTCCTTGCCGATGTTGGCGCCCTTCAGGACCGCCTCCCGGGCTCCCACGCGCTTGAACCAGGCCTGGAGGTTGGGGAAGTCCCCGAGATCGATGCCCAGCGCCTTGTAGCCCCGAGTCCACGGCCACGTGGCCATGTCGGCGATGGAATAGTCGCCTCCCAGATAGTCCGCCTCGCCCAGCCGCCGATCCATGACGCCGTAGAGCCGTTTCGCCTCATTGGTGTAGCGCTGGATCGCGTAGGGAATCTTCTCCTTCTGATAGTTGAAGTGCGCCGCCTGGCCGACCATCGGCCCCAGCCCGGCGCACTGCCAGAACAGCCACTGCTCGACCGTCGACCGCGCCCGCCGTTCGGCCGGATAGAAGCGTCCCGCCTTGTCCCCAAGGTACTGGAGGATCGCACCCGTCTCGAAGATGGCGATCGGCTCTCCGCCCGGTCCGTCGGGATCGTGGATGGCCGGCATCCGGCCGTTCGGAGACAACGCCAGAAAGGCGGGCTCGAGCTGGGCCCCGGCGCTTATATCGACGGGGACCAGCCGGTAGGGGAGGCCTGTCTCCTCCAGCATGATGGTGATCTTCCAGCCGTTCGGCGTCGGCCAGAAATGCAGGTCGATCATTCACCGCTCCTCGTCTCAGGGTTCTTTTATGAATCGGAACTACTGTTCCGTAAAGGGCGACGCGGAGAGATCCCGTCAATCGGGCGGCGTCACGCCGACACCGGCGGCCAGCATGCGCGTCAACATGTCGACGACCAGCGGCGGCGCCACCGTATCGCCGGTGATCTGGCGGCGCAGGACGCGATTGATGAGGACAGCGTCCACCGTCCGGAGCGCCAGGATGCAGGTTTCGTCCAGGTCCTCGCCGACCCCCTCGCCGCGTTCTCGCAGGAACGCCGCCAGAAGCCGGCCCGATTCGTTGTCGGCCACACGCAGCGCCAGGATGTAGGACGAGCCCGCACCCGCCAGGGTCCGCTGGAACAGCGCCCGGAAGAAGCCGTGATGCCGCTCGATCACCCGCGCGGAGTTCCCGATCAGCGTGCGGAGGATCTCGTAGGTCGGCTTGTCGGACCATTCCGGCATGGCCAGGAACCGGGCCATGTTCCGGCCGATCCGCAGGATGAACTGCATATGGAGGGCGCGGAACAACGCCTCCTTGTCCCGGAAACGCCGATAGAAACTGCCGACCGAGCAGTTGGCGGCCGCGGCGATGTCGCTGACGTGGGCCTCGTCGTAACCCTTCTCGGCGAACACCCGCTCACCGGCGGCCAGCAGGCGGGCCTGGGCCTCACGACTACGGGCCTGGTTGGCGGGGAAGACGCCATCGAGTTCGGTCAGGATCGAGTTATCTACCGCCAAACGTCCAGCTCCCGCGCCCGCCGGCCGACGAATCGGCCGGCGCTTCCCCAGCTTCAGAGCCGATGCGCCGCGGAGCGGCAGCCGGACTCAGTTGCCCCAGTACACGTACTCTTCGCCCTCCTCCTGCGGGAGGATCAGCGAATGATCCAGCATCACCGGCGATTGGCCAAGCTCGGGCCACAGAGGCTTCACCTGCTGGGCGTCGTGCGTGGCCAGCAGGCGCTTCAGCTCAGCCACCTTCTCGGGCATGGCCTCGGCCAGGTTCACGCGTTCCGTGGGGTCGGCCGACAGATCGTACAGCCAGTCCTTCTGCGGCCGCTCGGTCACCTGGAGCTTCCAGTCGCCGGCCCGCACGACGCGATAGGGACCGGTGCGCCAGAAGAGGACCTCGTGAGGCCGTCCCAGCTTCTTGCCGGTCACGTAGGGCATCAGGTCCACGCCATCCATGGCGCGATCCCTGGGCATCGCGCCGCGCGCGGCCGCCACGCTGGTGGCGAAGATGTCGAAGTGCGAAACCGGCGCGTGATAGACACTGCCCGGACGGATCGCCGCCGGCCACTTCATCATCAGCGGAACGCGAATCCCACCCTCGAAGAACGTCTGCTTCCAGCCGCGGAACGGCCGGTTGATGTCCTCGAGGCCCAGGTAGTAGGCGCCGCCGTTGTCGCTGGTGAAGATCACCAGCGTGTCGTCCTCCAGGCCGCGCTCCTGCAGCGCCTGGGTCAACCGTCCGACGTTGCGGTCGAGTTGACGGATCATCGCGGCGTACACGCGCAGCTTGTGATCCTGGATATACGAGAGCGACTCATAGTCCTCGCGCGTCGCCTGCAGCGGCGTGTGCGGGGCGTTGTAGGCCAGGTACATGAAGAACGGCCGGTTCTTGTTCGCCTCGACCGCGGCGATCGCCTCGTCGGTCAGGTAGTCGGTCATGTGCCGCTTGGGCTCGAACGGCTCGCCGCCATCCTTGCGAACATAGAACTGGAGCGTCGACCAGAGCTGCATGTCGATGGGATCGAAGCCCTGGATCGAATTGACGACCCGCGGATCCTCCTTCTTCAGGAACATCGAGCCGCCGCCCGTGAAGCCCAGCGTCTCGGAGAAGCCGCGGACCTGGGGCTGGAACTTGGGCGCCTCGCCCAGGTGCCATTTGCCGAGCTGGATCGTGTGGTAGCCCGCATTCTGCAGAACCTGCCCCAGCATGATCTGGTCGGTGGGCACGCCCATCTCGACCATCGGGATCACGTCCTTCTCGCGGTCGGCGAAATAGACCGGGTTCAGCTTGCCGTAGTGGTGGGCCCGGACCTGGCGGGCGAAGCGAAGCGGCGTCGGCGTGAACTCGAAGCCGAAGCGCGTGGGGTAGCGTCCGGTCAGAAGCGCCGCGCGCGAGGGGGCGCAGGTGCCGTGACCGGAATAGGCCTGCTCGAACTGCACGCCCTGACGGCCAATGGCGTCGATGTTGGGAGTCGGCACAGCCCCCCCGGCCACGCCGCCGCCGTTGAAGCTGAGGTCGTTGTAGCCGAGATCGTCCACCAGGATGACGATGACGTTGGGCGCGCGTCGGCCGGACGGGGGCCGCACCGGGCCAGGCTGCCAGGTGACGTCGCGCGGCGGGCCGGCGTTGATCACCGGACGGTCCACGGGGACATGGGCCGGAGCCTGGGCCACAGCCTGGGGCGCCAGGCCGGCCAGCATGGCCGTCGCCGTGAGAAGAGCCAGTTTCGAACGCATACGCCGCCTCCCGTTGCGCGGGCCGCCGCCGTGCGGACGCCCGTCGTTCTTACCTGCGGTCACATCGCCGCTCGACCTTGATACCGGAACCGGTATTCTCATTCAATATTTGTCACGACCCCACGGTCTGTGACAGGGCTAGAGGAACACGAACGGGAGGAAGGGCGCCATGGCCCAGTTGGTGAAGGTCGTCGACGACGGCCACGTGCGGACGATCACGCTGAACCGCCCCGAGCGGAAGAACGCGCTCAGCGACGAGCTGGCCTGGGGCGTCATCGAGGCCGTCGAGGCGGCGGCGCGCGACGACAATGTCTGGGTTGTCGCCATCACCGGAAGCGGCGACTCCTTCTGCGCCGGCCTGGATCTCACGGGCCCCGAGCGGTACTCGCCGCTGACGCCGCAGTCGGCGCAACTGGACGACGTCCACTGGGTCGGCCGCTTCCTGCTGTCGATCCGCAAGGTCTGCGACAAGCCGGTGGTGGGCGGGATCAACGGCGTCGCCGTCGGCGCCGGCCTGGGCCTCGCCATGGCCACCGACGTACGCCTCGTGACGCGCAGCGCGCGGCTGATGGCCGGCTACACCCGTATCGGCGGTTCGCCCGACGCGGGACTGACCATCACCCTGCCCCAGGCCATGGGCTACGAGCAGGCCATGCGCTTCATGATGGAGAACCGCACCGCCACCGGCGACGAGGCCGTGGCGCTCGGCATGGCCGGCGAGGTGGTGGACGACAGCGAATTCGCCGCCCGCCTGTCGGCCTACTGCCAGCAGCTCTGCGCGTGGTCGCCGATCACCCTACGGCTGCTGAAGCGGGGCATGGTGCGAGCCCTGGAGACCAGCGACCTCGAGCAGCAGCTTCGCTACGAGGTCTCCAATATCCGCATCGCCTTCTCCAGCGAAGACGCCAAGGAGGCCCGTCAGGCCTTCTTCGAGAAGCGCGCGCCGGTGTTCAACGGCCGCTGACCATCGGCGGCCCCGAAAAGATACAGCCACGACCAGAGATCCAACAGGAAACGTCAGACATGAAGACCCGCATCACCGAACTCTTCGGCATCGAACATCCCATCATCCAGGGCGGCATGCACATGGTGGGCTACGCCGAGATGGCGGCCGCCGTCTCCAACGCCGGCGGTCTCGGCATCATCACCGGCCTGACCCAGGGCACGCCCGAGAAGCTGGCCAACGAGATCGCGCGCTGCCGCGAGATGACCGACAAGCCGTTCGGCGTGAACCTCACGTTCCTGCCCGCCGTGACGCCCCCCGACTATCCGGGCCTCGTGAAGACCATCATCGACAGCGGCGTGAAGGCGGTCGAGACCGCCGGCAACAATCCGCAGAAGTGGCTGCCTGCGCTGAAGGAAGCCGGGATCAAGGTGATCCACAAATGCACCTCGGTCCGCCACTCGCTGAAGGCCGAGGCCATCGGCTGCGACGCGGTCAGCGTCGACGGCTTCGAGTGCGGCGGCCATCCGGGCGAGGACGACGTGCCGAACTTCATCCTGCTGCCGCGGGCGGCCGAGGAACTGAAGATCCCGTTCGTCGCGTCGGGCGGCATGGCCGACGGCCGCAGCCTCGTGGCCGCCCTGGCGCTCGGCGCCGAAGGCATGAACATGGGCACCCGCTTCATGGCCACGAAGGAAGCGCCGGTCCACCAGAACGTGAAGGACGCCCTGATCGCGGCCAGCGAGCTGGACACGCGACTGATCATGCGCCCGCTGCGCAACACCGAACGCGTGCTGGTCAACGCCGGCGTCGAGCGCCTGCTGGAGAAGGAGCGCACGCTGGGGGACAAGCTGACCTTCGCCGACATCGCGCCCGAGGTGGCGGGCGTCTATCCCGCGATCATGAAGGACGGGAAGATGGACGCCGGCGGCTGGAGCTGCGGCATGGTCGCGGGCCTGATCCACGACGTGCCCACGGTCAAGGAACTGGTCGACCGGATCATGTCCGAGGCCGAGGGCATCATCAAAGACCGCCTGGCCAAGCTGGTCTGATCGCCTAACCGGCGCCGGCCGCGGGAGCGGCTGGCGCCGACCGGCCGTTCCGGGCCATGCTGGCGCTCCCGGGCTTGGGAGGGCCCCCGCATGATCCGTCGCCATCACCTGGCCGCCGCGCTGTTCGCGGTCGCGCTGAGCTGTCCTGCGCCCGCCGCCTGGAGCCAGCCGAAGCCCACGGTCGCCGACGCCGCTTCGCCGACCTGGGCGCCGGTGCAGTCGGCCCTGCATCCCTTCGTCGACCAGGGCCAGCTTCCGGGCATGATCACCCTGGCGTTCAAGGACGGCCGGATGGTCCATGCCGAGGCCTATGGCGTCCGCGACCTGGCGACGGGCGCGCCGATGGAGATGGACACCATCGTCCGCGCCTTCTCCATGACCAAGCCGGTGACGGCCGTCGCCATGATGATCCTGCGCGACGAGGGCCGCTGGAAACCCGACGACCCGATCTCGAAGCACCTGCCCGAACTGGCCGACCTCAAGGTCTGGAAGGGCAAGGACGCCGACGGACGGCCGATCCTCGAGGCGCCGGCCACGCCGCCGACCGTCGGCCAGCTCATGACCCACACGGCCGGCTTCCTCTACGGTTTCGAGGCGAGCGATGTCGATGCGATCTATCGCAGCGACAACGGGCCGATGCGCGCCACGTCCACCGAAGATTTCCTGCGGCGGGTGGCCGACCTTCCGCTCGCCTACGAGCCGGGGACGAAGTGGAAGTACTCCATCGCCATGGACATCCAGGGCGTGATCGTGGAGCGCCTGAGCGGCCGGTCGCTGGCGCAGTTCATGGACGCCCGCATCTTCCGCCCGCTGAAGATGACCGACACCGGATTCCATGTGCCCGCGGAGAAGCGCGGCCGCTTCGCCGCCCTCTACGAGTGGCGTGACGGCAAGCTCCAGGCGCCCGCGGCCGGCAGCCCCTTCCTGTCGGACTACGCCAATGCTCCCGGCTTTGCATCGGGCGGCGGCGGGCTGGTCACCACGGCTCACGACTACGCCCGCTTCGCGCGGATGCTGCTGGGCGGCGGGACCCTGGACGGCCGCCGCATCATCAGCCGCAAGGCCGCGGCCGAGATGATGAGCAACCACCTGTCGCCTGAACTGCTCGGCGGGAGGTACGGCATCGGCATGCAGCAGATCCGGCCGGGATATGAGTTCGGCTACAACGGCGTCGTCGTCACCGATCCGGCCAAGGCGGGCGTGGCGATGGGCAAGGGCAGCTACCTCTGGGATGGCGCGGCCGGCACCTGGTTCTGGGTCGATCCCGAGAACCGGCTGGTGTTCGTGGGCCTGGTCCAGCGGCTGATGGGACCGGGCTTCCCGCCCCTTCAGCCGACCAGCCAGAAGGCGGTGCGAGCGGCGCTGGACGGGACGCGCTGAGCATCGCCACCGCCCAGTAAGCGGGCGCCGAGGTCGGCTGAATCCACCCGCAGACTTTCGGGCGCCGCACGAACCCGACGACTGCGGTAGCCATTGGCGGCCGCCCGGAACGAAAGGCGGTGACGACGGCGGGCAGCAGATGACGCAGGCGGCGGGGTCCCGTTTCGTGAGCGGGTTCGGGCTTCAGGTGCTGGCCGCGATGGTGGTCGGGGTGCTCCTGGGGCTAGCGGCGCGGCGATTGGGCGTGGCCGAGGGCGAGGCAGGGTTCGCCCTGGCCGAGACGCTGAGGATCCTGGGCTCCAGCTTCGTCCAGCTCCTCCGCGCCCTGGTGCCGCCGCTGGTGTTCACCGCGGTGGTGGCCAGCATCGCCAATCTGGCCGAACTCCAGAACGCCGCGCGGCTCGTCTGGCGCACGCTGCTTTGGTTTGCGGTCACGGCCCTGATCGCGGTGGCCATCGGCATCGCCCTGGGGGTCGTCCTCCAACCCGGTCTCCACACCGCGGTGACCGCCGAGACGGCCAAGGCGCCGTCCACCACCGGCTCATGGCTCGACTTCCTGACCGGCCTGATCCCGGGGAACTTCCTGGGGCTGACGGCGTCCACGCGGCTCGCGGACGGCGCGGCCACGACGAGCGTCTCGTTCAACGTCCTCCAGATCCTCGTCATCGCCCTCGTGGCCGGCGTCGCCGCCCTGAAGGCGGGCGAGGCGGGCCGTACGTTCCTCGCCTTCAACGCCTCGGCCCTGGCGGTCGTGCGCAAGATCCTGTGGTGGGTGATCCGGCTGACCCCGCTCGGCACCGTGGGCCTCCTGGGCTCGGCGGTCGCGCGGTACGGCTGGGACGCGCTGGGCCAGCTCGGCCAGTTCGCCTTCGCGGTCTATCTCGGCCTGGCCCTGGTGCTGTTCGTGGTCTACCCGGCGCTGCTGGGCGCCCACGGCCTCAACCCGATCCGGTTCTTCCGCGCCGCATGGCCCGCGATCCAGCTCGGCTTCGTCACCCGATCGTCCATCGGCACGCTGCCGGTGACGGAGGCCGTGACCGAGACCGGACTGGGCGTGCCCCGCGCCTACGCCGCCTTCGCCGTGCCCCTGGGCGCGACCACCAAGATGGACGGATGCGCGGCCATCTATCCGGCGATCTCGGCGATCTTCGTGGCCCAGTTCTACGGCCTCACCCTCGCGCCGACGGACTATCTGCTGATCGTCTTCGTCTCGGTCATCGGATCGGCGGCGACCGCGGGCCTGACGGGCGCCGTCGTCATGCTCACCCTGACCCTGTCGACACTGGGCCTGCCGCTGGAAGGCGTAGGCCTGCTTCTGGCCATCGACCCGATCCTGGACATGGGCCGCACCGCCGTGAACGTCGCCGGCCAGGCCCTCGTGCCGACCCTGGTCTCCAGGGAACTCGGCGTCCTCGATCAGGCGGTCTACGACGGTCGCATCACGCCGGCCGACGACACCGGTCCCGCCGCCCGGGCCGGATGACGCGGATATCAGCTTTCCCCTCGCCGCCGCCGCGTCACCCGCGCTAGAGAGAAAGGGAAGGACCGGACGACAAGACGCCGGAGGGGATGGAACGATGCATTATGCCGAACTGAACGAAGCCTGGGCCGAGCTGACGGCCCCGGGCGCGCCTTTCGAGATCGCCGTGCAGGAGGTGCGCGGCGCGCCCATCCGCACCTTCAGGAACGCACCGCCGAACGTGCGGGCGCTCTGGCTGTCCACGGCGCAGTTCGCCGACCGCGACTATCTCGTCTACGGCGACGAGCGCATCACCTACGCCCAGGCGCACGCGCAGGTGGCCTCGGTGGCCAACTGGCTCCTGAGCCAGGGGGTCAAGCCTGGCGACCGGGTGGCCATCGCGATGCGGAACTATCCCGAGTGGATGCTGCTGTACTGGACCTGCGCGGCGCTCGGCGTGGCGGCGGTGGGCATGAACGCGTGGTGGACGGCCACCGAGATGGCCTACGGCCTGAAGGACGCCCAGCCCAAGGTCCTCTTCGCCGACGCCGAGCGCATCGCCCGCATCGCCGAACAGCCCGACATGCTGGGCGAGACGCTGCTGGTCGCCGTCCGCGCGGACCCGCCGACGGGGGCCAAACCCTGGTCCGAGGCGCTCGCACACGGGGGCGCACTGCCGGATGTAGCCATCGATCCCGACGACGACCTCTGCATCTTCTACACGTCGGGCACCACGGGCTTCCCGAAGGGCGCCCAGCTCACGCACCGAAGCTGCGTCAGCAACCTGATGAACATGATGTTCGCCGGTCAGGTCAGCGGCCTGGCGACCCAGCGCGCGACCGGCGTCACGCCCCCGGCCACGCCGCCGATCCCGGTTTCGCTCATCACCACGCCGCTCTTCCACGTCACGGCCAACAACTGCGGCGCCTACGCCACCACCGCGGCGGGCGGGAAGATGGTGCTGATGTACCGCTGGGACGCCGGCGAGGCGTTGAAGCTGATCGAACGCGAGCGCTGCACCTCGGCCAGCGGCGTGCCGGTGATGGCGCGCGAGATCATCACCCACCCCGACTTCGACAAGTACGACACCTCCAGCCTGCTCACCCTGGGCGGCGGCGGGGCCCAGCTCCAGCCCGACCTCGTGGCCAAGATCGACAAGGCGGTGGCCACCGCACGCCCCAACACCGGCTACGGCATGACCGAGACCTCCGGGATCATCACCTCGATCGCCGGCGACTTCTTCGTGGACAAGCCCGCGAGCTGCGGCCGGGCCATGCCGACCTTCGAGGTGAAGGTGGTGGGCGACGACGGGCAACCGCTGCCCCCCGGCCAGCCCGGCGAGCTGTGGGTGCGCGGATCGTCGGTCATCAAGGGCTACATCAACCGTCCCGAGGCCACGGCCGAGTCCATCACCGACGGCTGGCTCCACACCGGGGACGTGGCCTATCTCGACGAGGACCAGTTCATCTATCTGGTGGACCGCAAGAAGGACATGGTCCTGCGAGGCGGCGAGAACATCTACTGCGCCGAAGTCGAATCAACGATCCATCAGCATCCCGGCGTCGCCGAGTGCTCGGTGTTCGGCGTGCCCGATCCCCGGCTGGGCGAGGAAGTCGCCGCGGCCGTGGTGCTCCGGCCGGGCCAGGCGGTGGATGCGGAGGCGCTGCGGGCGCACTGCGCCACCCTGATCGCGAAGCACAAGATTCCTCGATACATCTGGCTCCTGGATCAGTCCCTGCCGCGCAACGCCAACGGCAAGTTCCTGAAGCGCGAACTCCGCGAGACGCTGAAGCTGGAAGACGCGGCCTGACGCCTGGCGTGACGCCCGCCACCCCAACGGTGGCGGGACGCCAGGTCCGGGATCAACGCGGCAGGCGCGTGGACCCCATCAGGTGCTCGTCGACGGCGCGGGCGCACTGACGGCCTTCACGGATCGCCCAAACCACCAGGGACTGCCCCCGGCGGGCGTCGCCGCACGCGAAGATCTTGGGGTCCGACGTCTGATAGCTCAGGGTGTCGGCCCGAACGTTGCCGCGCGGATCGAGGTCGACGCCGCTCTGCTCCACCACGCCGGCCTTGACCGGCCCGACGAACCCCATGGCCAGGAACACGAGGTCTGCCTTCAGCTCGAAGACCGAGCCCTCGACCTCCTGCATCTGCATCCGGCCGTCGTCGCCGACCACCCATTCGACGCGGGCGCACTCCAGGCCGGTGACCTTGCCGTCCTTGCCCAGGAAGCGCCGGGTCACCACCGCGAAGTCGCGCTCGACGCCTTCCTGGTGCGACGACGACGTCCGCAGCTTCAGCGGCCATTCGGGCCAGGTCAGCGCCTTGTTCTCGCGCTCGGGCGGCATCGGCATGATTTCGAGCTGGGTCACCGACGCGGCGCCCTGACGGTTGGACGTGCCGATGCAGTCGCTGCCGGTGTCGCCGCCGCCGATCACCACCACGTGCTTGCCCTTGGCGTTGATCGTGCCGGTCGGGGCGGCGCGAACCTCGTCGTCGCCGGCGTTGCGCTTGTTCTGCTGGGTCAGGAACTCCATGGCGAAGTGGACCCCCGACAGTTCCCGGCCGGGGACGGGCAGGTCGCGCGGATCCTCGGCGCCGTTGGCCAGCACGAGGACGTCGTAGTCGTCCAGAAGCCGCGGGACCGACACGATGCCCCCGCCCACCTCGAAGCCGGTGCGGAAGATGACGCCCTCGCCCTCCATCTGCCGGACACGCCGGTCGATGAGGTGCTTCTCCATCTTGAAGTCGGGAATGCCGTAGCGCAGCAGGCCGCCGATCCTGTCGTTCTTCTCGAAAACGGTCACGGCATGGCCCGCGCGGGCGAGCTGCTGGGCGCAGGCCAGGCCCGCAGGCCCCGACCCCACGACGCCCACCCGCTTGCCGGTGCCGCGCGGCGACGGCTGCGGCGCGATCCAGCCCTCGGACCAGCCACGGTCGATGATCTGGCATTCGATCGACTTGATGGTGACGGGCGTGTCCGGGATGTTGAGGGTGCACGACGCCTCGCACGGGGCGGGGCAGATGCGGCCCGTGAACTCCGGGAAATTGTTCGTGGACTGGAGGTTGTCCAGCGCCTCGCGCCAGTGGTCGCGGTACACGAGGTCGTTGAAGTCCGGGATCTGGTTGTTCACCGGGCAGCCCTGGTGACAGAACGGAATCCCGCAGCTCATGCAGCGTGACGCCTGGGCCTGGAGTTCAGGCTTCGGCAACGGCAGAACGAATTCGTTCCAGTGCTTCAGGCGTTCGGCGACCGGCGCATAGCCGCGGTCGTGACGCTCGACTTCCAGAAAGCCGGTCGGCTTACCCATGACGCAATCCCCTGGCGATCTGGACTATTCGGCGGCGACGGCGGCCGCAGCGCGGCGCTCGTCGGCCATGTCGGTCAACGCACGACGGTAGTCGCGCGGCATCACCTTCACGAACGACGGCAGGGCCTGATCCCAGTTCTCCAGGATCTCGGCCGCCCGCCGGCTGCCCGTGTGCAGGTGGTGGCGCTCGATCAGGATGCGCAGCCGCTCGGCGTCGTGGCCCAGGATATCGCCCATGCCGTTGTTCTCGACCGAGATCGAGCGCTGGCTAGGCTTCAGGGCGTCGTCGCCGCTTCCGTCGGCCGTGACCGGTTCGAGATCGACCATCGCCTTGTTGCAGAGGTCTGCGAACCGCGCGGCGGGGTCGTAGACATAGGCGACGCCGCCGCTCATGCCGGCCGCAAAGTTCCGCCCCGTGTCGCCCAGGACGACCACCACGCCGCCGGTCATGTATTCGCAGCCGTGGTCGCCCACGCCTTCGACCACCGCGACGGCGCCCGAGTTGCGCACGGCGAATCGCTCGCCGGCCACGCCCTCGAAATAGGCTTCGCCCGCGATGGCCCCATAGAGCACGGTGTTGCCGACGATGATGTTTCGGGTCGGGTCGCGCCGCGAACCGTTCGGCTGGCGCACCACAACGCGGCCGCCGGAGAGCCCCTTGCCCACATAGTCGTTGCCGTCGCCGACGAGGGTCAGGCTGACGCCACGGGCCAGGAACGCCCCGAAGCTCTGGCCGGCCGTGCCCTTCAGGGTGAGCGCGATGGTGTCTTCCGGCAGTCCGGCGTGGCCGTGACGCTTGGCCACCTCGCCCGACAGCATGGCGCCGACGGTGCGGTTGATGTTGCGGATCGCATACTCGCCGCGCACCGGCTCGCCCTTTTCCAGCGCGACCTTCGCGTCGGCGATGAGCTGGTGATCCAGGGCCTTCTCCAGGCCGTGGTCCTGCCGGTCACGGTTCCACAGGCAATCCTGGCCCTTGGCCGCATCGGCGTAGAGCAGGCGGGACAGGTCCACGCCCTGAGCCTTCCAGTGCTCCACCGCCGGCTGCATGTCGAGCCGATCGACCCGGCCGATCATCTCGTTCAGGGTGCGGAAGCCCATCTCGGCCATGATCTCGCGCAGCTCTTCGGCCACGAAGAAGAAGTAGTTGATCACATGCTCGGGCTGGCCGGTGAAGCGCGCGCGCAGCACCGGGTCCTGGGTGGCCACCCCCACCGGGCAGGTGTTGAGGTGGCACTTGCGCATCATGATGCAGCCGGCCGCGATCAGCGGCGCCGTGGCGAAGCCGAACTCGTCCGCGCCGAGGAGCGCGCCGATGGCCACGTCGCGTCCCGTGCGCAGGCCGCCGTCCACCTGGACCGCGATCCGCGTACGCAGGCCGTTCAGCAGCAGGGTCTGCTGGGTCTCGGCCAGGCCGATCTCCCACGGCGACCCCGCATGGGTCAGCGACGTGAGCGGCGAAGCCCCCGTGCCGCCCTCGAAGCCGGAGATGGTCACATGGTCGGCGCGCGCCTTGGCGACGCCCGCAGCCACGGTGCCCACCCCCACTTCCGACACCAGCTTCACCGAGATCCGGGCCCCGGAGTTGGCGTTCTTCAGGTCGTGGATGAGCTGCGCCAGGTCCTCGATCGAATAGATGTCGTGGTGCGGCGGCGGACTGATCAGGCCCAGCGATGTTCTTGTCCACCTTGTGGCCGGGAAGCTGGCCGCCCTCGCCGGGCTTGGCGCCCTGGGCCATCTTGATCTGGATGTCGTCGGCGTTGACCAGGTACTCGGCCGTCACGCCGAACCGCCCCGAGGCCACCTGCTTGATGGCCGAGCGCATGGAGTCGCCGTTCGGCAGCGGCTTGAAGCGATCGGGCTCCTCGCCGCCCTCGCCCGTGTTCGAGCGGCCGCCGATGCGGTTCATGGCGATGGCCAGCGTGGTGTGGGCCTCGCGGCTGATCGAGCCGAACGACATGGCGCCGGTGGCGAAGCGCTTCACGATCTCCGCGGCGGACTCCACCTCCTCGAGCGGAACGGGGGTCTCGGCCGGCTTCAGCCGCATCAGGCCGCGCAGGGTGAGCAGACGCTCGCTCTGTTCGTTGATGGCTCGGGCGAAGCGCTTGTACTCGTCCGGCAGGTTCCCGCGGACGGCGTGCTGCAGGCCTGAGATGGACTCGGGCGTCCAGGCGTGCGCTTCGCCACGCAGGCGCCAGGCGTACTGACCGCCGACGTCCAGCATGGTCCGGTAGATGGGATTGTCGCCATAGGCGTCGCGGTGGCGGCGCACCGCCTCCTCGGCGATCTCGGCCAGCCCCACGCCTTCGATGGTGGTGGCTGTGCCCGTGAAATAGGTGTCCACCAGCTCGGACGACAGGCCCACGGCGTCGAAGATCTGCGCGCCGCAGTATGACTGGTAGGTCGAGATGCCCATCTTGGACATCACCTTCATGATGCCCTTGCCCACGGCCTTGATGTAGTTCTTCCGCACCTCGTAGGCCGAGAGCGAGAGGCCGCTCTTCACCCGGATCTGCTCCAGGGTCTGGAACGCCACGTAGGGGTTCACGGCCTCGGCGCCATAGCCGGCCAGGACGCAGAAGTGGTGCACCTCCCGCGCTTCGCCGGTCTCCACGACCAGGCCGGTCTGCATACGCAGGCCCTGGCGGATCAGGTGATGGTGCACCGCCGCCGTGGCCAGCGCCGCCGGGATCGGCACACGCTCGGCCGAGACCCCGCGGTCCGACAGGATGAGGATGTTGTTGTCGGCCAGCACGCTGTCCGTGGCTTCGCGGCACACCCGGTCCAGCGCCGCCGCCAGGCCGCCCGCGCCCTCGGCGGCCGACCAGGTGATGTCGATGGTCGCCGTGCGGAACGCGCCGTCCAGAAGTTCGTGCACCGCGCGGATCTTGGCCAGATCCTCGTCGGTGAGGATGGGCTGAGCCACCTCCAGGCGCTTGTGCGTCCCCGCCTCGCGGCCCAGCAGGTTCGGCCGCGGGCCGATCATCGACACCAGGCTCATCACAAGCTCCTCGCGGATCGGGTCGATCGGCGGGTTCGTGACCTGGGCGAAGTTCTGCTTGAAGTACTCGTAGATCAGCTTCGGACGGGCCGAGAGCACGGCGATGGGCGTATCGTGGCCCATCGAGCCGATGGGATCGTCCCCATCCCGGCCCATCGGCTCCAGGAAGGCCTGGACGTCCTCCTGCGTGTAGCCGAAGGCCTGCTGGCGATCGAGCAGGGTCTCGGGGTCGTTCGGCTGGGGCTCGGCCGTCACGTCGTCCAGCGACAGCTCCTCGAGCTTGAACTGCGTGTCCGCCAGCCACTCTTCGTAGGGCGCCGCCTCGGCGAGGGTGCGCTTGATCTCCTCGTCCTCGATGATGCGGCCCTGCTCCATGTCGATGAGCAGCATCCGGCCCGGCTGGAGCCGCCACTTGCGGACGATCCGCTCCTCGGGGATGTCGAGCACGCCGACCTCGGAGGCCATGATCACATGGTCTTCGTCGGTGATCACGAAGCGCGCGGGGCGCAGGCCGTTGCGGTCGAGCGTGGCGCCGATCTGGCGCCCGTCGGTGAATGCCACCGCCGCCGGGCCGTCCCACGGCTCCATCAGCGCCGCATGGTACTCGTAGAAGGCCTTGCGCTTGGCGTCCATCAGCGGGTTGCCGGCCCAGGCCTCGGGGATGAGCATCATCATCGCCTGGACCAGCGGGATGCCGCCGGCGACCAGGAGTTCCAACGCGTTGTCCAGGCACGCGGTGTCCGACTGCCCGTGGGGGATCAGCGGCCACATCTTGTTCAGGTCGGGCCCGAGCAGGTCGCTTTCCAGCGAACGCCGGCGGGCGTTCATCCAGTTCACGTTGCCGCGGACCGTGTTGATCTCGCCGTTGTGGGCGATGAACCGGTAGGGGTGCGCCAGTCTCCAGGACGGGAAGGTGTTGGTCGAGAAGCGCTGGTGGACCAGGGCCAGGGCGGACTCGCAGCGCTCGTCCTTCAGGTCCTCGTAGAAGGTCCCCACCTGACCGGCCAGCAGCAGGCCCTTGTAGACCACCGTCCGCGTCGACAGCGACGGCAGGTACACGTCGGACAGCGCCGGCATGTTCCGCTTCACCGCCAGTTCGGCCAGCGGGTTCTGGAACTGCTTGCGAACGGCCAGCAGCTTCCGCTCGTGGCCGTCCTGGTCCTTCACGTTGGGCCCGCGGCCGATGAAGGCCTGGCGGATCACCGGCATCGAGGCCAGCACGGCCTCGCCGAGGCCCGCCGTGTCGACCGGCACGTCGCGCCAGCCCAGCAGCGGCTGCTTCTCGACCTTGAGATAGTGCTCGAACTGCTCCAGCGCCGCCGCGCGGGCCAGCGCGTCCTGCGGCAGGAAGCACATGGCCACCGCGTAGTGCCCCGGCGGCGGCAGGTCGACGCCCTCGGCGGCGGCCCATTCGCGATAGAGCCCGTCCGGGATCTGGATCAGGATTCCGGCGCCGTCGCCCACGAGGGGGTCCGCGCCCACCGCGCCGCGATGGTCGATGTTCAGCAGGATCTGCAGGCCCGCCTGGATCACTTCGTGCGATTTGCGGCCTTTGATATTCGCCACAAAGCCCACGCCGCACGCATCGTGCTCGTTCCGGGGATCGTACAGTCCTTGCCGTTCAGGCGGTCGCATCGTCGTCGTCATCATTTCTCACGCGAGCACGCTGAAACACGGCCCCAAGCCAGTGTCGTGGGGTCGCGCGTGCATTTCGCGGGCATTTACCCGGCATGATCATGCCTTGTCGATGGGGCGGACGGCCGCTGCCGGGTAAACTTTTCTAGGGCGCCGTTCAGAAGGCAGTGAGCGACGCGTCGATGCATCGGTGCTCGGCAGGCCCTTGGCGCAGACGTCGCCTAGGCTGCGAGGCGCGAACGCGGCTCCCGGGATCCGACATGACCCAGGTCCCCCGCGCTGTGGCGATGGCCGATGAAATCCTGGAGCTAGTGCGCCACAGCCAGCCGTTCGGGCCGGACCTCGCGCCCCCGGTTCAATTGGACAGCTTCATCTCCAGCGCTCGCCACAGCGAGCGAACGAACGACGTGTCTCTTGCGGAACGTCGCATGTCTTCGAGTCCGTCGTCGTCGAGCCAATATCCGCCGATCATCACCCCCGATGGCGATTCCACCGCGCCGATCCGCGTCAACGGATCACCCTTCAGCAGGACCAGATTGGCGCGATAGCCCGGCGCCGCCACGCCCGTCCGCTCGAAGCCGAGCGCCTGGGCGCTTGAGCGCGTCGCCGCGGCCAGCGCGTCGTGGGGCGACAACCCCGCCGCCACGAGGAGTTCGAGCTCTCGGGCCAGGGAAGCGCCCGGCACGAGTCCGAAGCTGCCGCTGTCCGTCCCGGCGATCAGCGGCACGCCCGCCTCGTGAAGAAGGCGTGTCGCGGTGAGAAAGAAGTCCGCGTGGGGCCGCTCGTACTTCGACGCATCGACACCACTCCAGCGCCGCTCCGAACCCCGCTCGAAGAAACGTGTCAGCGGGTTGATGGTGTCCGAGCCCGGCCCACTCAGATACTCCCCCTTCGTCTCCGCGATGAGCACGAGACGCCTGTGGGCGATCAGAGTGGGCGTGACCACCTCCCCGGACGCGGAAAGTCTGGCGGCCAACAGCCGCATCCTGTCCTCGTCCAGCTCGTCCCGCAGTCCGTGCCAGACGATGGTCTCGATGTGTTCGAGCGTGGTGAGGCCTCGCCCGAGAGACTGCTCCCAAGGGATATCGAACGGCCGCTCCCGCGGAACGCCCTTTGTCCGCACGCCCTCGGGAGAGTGGCCGGCGACACTCATGCCGAGCCGGTTCGCCTCGTCGATGATGGCCTCGAAGGCTTCGCGGGTGAGGTTCGAGTAGATCTTGAGCGCGCGATATCCCGCGTCATGCTGCGCCTGGACGGAGGCCCGGGCTTCGTCGCCCGATGCGATCGTCCGCTGCAGGATGGTCTCATTGGGGCCGCGGCCGTTGAGGATCGGGCCGGTGGTGATGAAGTCCGGGGCCAGCAGCTCGCCCGTGACGATGCGCTCCGAGAGCCGGAGATGAAACGGGTAGCCGGACATGTTGCGTACGCCGGTCACGCCGTGGGCGAGATAGGCCGCCAGTTCCGCCTCGTCGCCGAGGTGGATGTGGGCGTCGATCAGCCCGGGGATGAGGGTGCGCCCCGCGCCGTCCACGACAGGGACCCCTTCCGGCGCCGACAAAGCGCCCGCCGCTCCGACCTCGACGATGCGATCGCCCATCACGAGGACGGCGCGGGCCTCCTCGACGTCCGGTGCGCCCGGGACCATCGAAACCAGACGCACGTTGTCGATCAGAACGCCGACGGGTCGCGTCCGATCGCGCGTGAGAGCGTCAGGCAGGTCGCGGATGATCAGCCACAGCCATGCCGTGGCGACGGCCACAAGGACAGCGAGTCCGATGCCGACGCGCCCCAGAATTCCGACTGCCATGAGGATATCTATGCCCCGCCTTTGAAACACCGCCGCGCCGTTGCCGGCGCGGGCGCCGACATCAACAGCCCCGATGGGTGACGGCGGCATGATCGCCCAGGACCGCACCGGAGAACCGCACCGGAGGGCCACAACAGCCGGACATCGCCGCGATGCGCGGTCGCCCCGACTGGCTTCACCGCCGCAGGCCTGACCGTCCGGCTTGCGGCGACGTTCCGGCCTACGCCTGCACGAGGTTCACGCGGGCGCCGCAAAGGACCACGCCGCCCTCCGGGTTCAGGAGTCCTCGCGCCCTCGCCTTCGCCCGCACGGCGGCCGGGTCGCGTACCGCCACGTCGAAGCCCGCCACCCCCTCGCCCCGCCCGTCCGTAACGGCGACGAACCGCAGCTCGGACCCGTCGAGGCCGATCGTCCAGCGCCCGCCATCCCTCCGGCGCTCGCGCCCCAACACCTCGGACCAGCGCGCCGACATGGCGTCGGGGTCTGAGGCCTGGAGTTCGGCGCCGACGATGCCGGCGGAGACATCGGTCCTGACGTTCTCGCGCCAGTGGGGGCCGCCCCAGTGCCAGCGCTCCCACGGCTCCATCGCGTCGATCGACAGGATGGCCCCACCCACGTCCTTGGGATGCAGGTGGGTGAAGGCCACGCCGTCGCCGTCGAACTGGTCGGCGACCCGGACTCCGGCCGCCGCCACGCGCGCCCGCGCCGCCGCCAGATCGCGAACCTGCAGGATCACCATGTAGCCGCCGTCACCGCCCCGCTTGTCCAGCAACCGGCCCGCGGTCGTTCCCGCCTGGGTCGGGGCGACCACCTCCAGGAAGGTGTCGCCGACCGGCCAGACGGCGTTGTGCAGCCCGTATTTCCCGACACCGGGGTCCGCATAGTCGCCACCCAGTCCCAGGACGGCGACGATGTCGGCGCGGGCCGCCTCCAGATCCCGGCCCACCAGGGCGATCTGCCGAAGCCGCATCTCATGTCCTCCCGTTTGCGCCCAGCAGACCGGGGCCGGAGGGAGGCGTCAAGGAAGACAGGCGCGGCGGGCTCAGCCCGGCCGCCACTCGCTGAGCACGGCGCCCTGGGCGGACTCGAACGCCACCCGGTCGAGTTGCACGGCCGCGACGCACGTCGGGCGCTGGTCGAGGCTCTCGGCCCGGCAGTGGATCACCCGCCCATCCGAGAAGGTCGCGAAGCGGCCTTCCAGCACAAGGCGATAGCCGCCGATCGGCGCCGGCGCCGGCTGGTCGCCGATCCCCCTGACCGTGAAACCGTAGGCCCGGCCGCTGCGCCGGCCGAGGCGGGATCCGCCCGGCTCGAACACCGCCGCCAGACCCATCGTCTGGGGGGACGTCTCGCTGGCCTGCCCCACCACCGGATCGACCCGGACGTCGGGGCAGCTCTCGGTGCGCAGCCACGGCCGCGTGAGCCAGAAGCCCTCGACGGCCTCCAGGTCGGCGGCGGCCTCGACCAATGCGGAATCCTTCCAGTCGGCCGGGCGGAGGCGGATATCGACGGTTCGGCGTTCGCCGCCCCACGACCAATGGGCGACACCATCGGCGGCGGGATCATCCGGCGACGAGAGGGACGGCTCACCGCAGCCGAAGGCCTGGCGGATCGTGAAGCGGCGGCCGGCCGGCGGCTGACCTTCCGCGGTCCGACCCGCCGCGTAGTCCGAGGCGGCCGCCTCCATGACCGCGAGCAGATCGCTCCGCCCCATGGCGGGGGGCGGCAACGGCACGGTCGGCGGCGCGGGGGCCTGAACCTGGGGAGCGGCGGGCGGAGCGGGTTCGGCGCGACGGTCGCATCCGGCCAGCATCAGCCCGGCCGAGGCGCACGCGGCGCCGACGACGAGATGGACCGGCGAGGGCGTCTGGAACATGAGCCACCCTAACACGCTCAATCCATTCAGGGGGTCGACGGTGTTGTGAGTTGACCTTGGCGGTAAGGGACAGTCTGCAAGGCCCATGACCTTCGATCAAATCGCGGCGCTGGTCGTGCTCGTCGGCGTCGTCGGACTGATGATCCACGGCAGGATGCGCGCGGACGTGGTGGCCCTAACCGGCGCGGCGGTTCTGCTCCTGCTGGGTGTCGTGCGCCCTGCCGAAGTCCAGGCGGCCTTCGCCAGCCCGGCGATCGTCGCCCTCGCCGGCCTCTTCGTGATCGCCTACGCGATCGAGCTTTCGGGCCTGCTCGGCCTGGTGATTCGCAAAGCCAGCGACGTCTCGGCGCGAATCGGCGCCCGGGGCATCTGGGCGGTGATCGGCTTCTGCGGCTCCGTGGGCGGCTTTCTCAACAACACGCCCGTGGTGGTGCTGGCGGCGCCGGTCATCCGTGATGTCGCCCAGTCCCTGGGCCTGTCGCCCAAGCGGTTCCTGATGCCTCTGAGCCATGTGACGGTGATGGGCGGCCTGCTGACCCTCATCGGCACCTCCACCAATCTGCTGGTCAACGACATGGCCAGCAACGCCGGTCAGCGGTCGTTCGGCCTCTTCGAGATCACGCCGGTGGGATTCTGCATCGCCGCGGTGGGGGGCGTCTGGCTGTACTTCGTGGGCGCGCGCCAGCTCGACGGCGTCGCCGCGATCGAAGAGGCCGAGGCCGCCCGTGCGGCCGAGGAGGAAGAGGCTCGGCGCCGGACGACGGGGCGGTTCCGGCTGCGGCTTCCCTTCCGCCTGCCCCGGCTGGGCGAGGCCCGCAATCAGACCGACGGCTCGGGCGACGCGCGGCTGGGCAATGTCGAGCTCTACGGGGCCGCCGACCGCCCCTTCCAGCTCAAGCCCGCGATGATCAGCCTGGGAGTGTTCGTCCTGGTGGTGGCCGCGGCGGGGTTGGGTTGGGCGCCCATATCGGCGGCGGCTTTCGCCGGCGCCGTCGCCCTCATACTGCTCAGGGTCATCTCGCCCGACGAAGCCTACGCCGGCCTGCGCCCCGAGATCCTGCTTCTGATCGCCGGGATGGTGGTGATCGGCTCGGCCATGGAGGTCTCCGGCCTGGCCACGGCCGGCGCCGAGCGGCTGATCGACGTCATCCGCCCGCTCGGCCCGCTCGGCGCGCTGATCGTCATGTACGGCGTGACGCTGTTCGCCACGGAGTTGTTGTCGAACGCCACGGTGGCGGTGCTGATGACCCCCATAGCCGTGGCGGTGGCCGAGAGCCTGGGCGTGGACCCACGCCCCTTTCTGGTGACTGTGATGATGGCCGCCTCGGCCGCCTTTGCGACGCCCTTCGGCTACCAGACCAACGTCCTCGTCTACAACATGGCCCGCTACAGCTACATGGACTTCGTCCGCGTGGGCCTGCCGCTCAACCTCATCACGTGGGCCGCCGCGATGATCGCGATCCCGGCCTTCTTCCCGTTCTGACCGCTCCTCGCCGAAGCGCGGGTGGGGCTAGAAGACGCTCCAGCGCATTCTCGAGGCCAGACGCTCCAGCGCCAGCGTGCCGACCTGCGAGTTTCCCACGTCGTTGAGGCCCGGCGACCAGACGGCGATGGCCGCCTGGTCGGGCACGATGGTCAGGATGCCGCCGCCGACGCCGCTCTTGCCGGGCAGGCCCACCTTGAAGGCGAAGTCGCCGGAGGCGTCATAGTGGCCGCAGGTCATCATGATCGCGTTGATCCGCCGGGCGTGCTCGGGGCTGACGACGCGGCGGCCGGACAGGGGGTCCAGGCCCTCCGCCGCCAGGAAGAGTCCGGCGCGCGCGAGCTGGCGGCAGGTGATCCGCAGCGCGCACTGGTTGAAGTAGGTCTGGAGCACGTCCTCGACCGGATGCTTCAGGTTGTCGAAGCCGCGCATGAAGTTGGCCAGCGCATAGTTGCGGAAGCCCGTGGCCGCCTCCGAGCGCGCCACCTCCGTGTCGATGTCGAGGTTCGGGGCGTCGGCCAACTCGCGCAGGGTGTCGCGGATATCGGCGACCGCGGCGTCGAAGCCCCGTCCGTCCAGCACCACGTCGGTCACCACGATGGCGCCCGCATTGATGAACGGGTTGCGCGGGACGCCCCGCTCGGCCTCGAGCTGGACGATGGAGTTGAAGCGCGACCCCGAAGGCTCGCGCCCCACCCGGGTCCACAACGCTTCGCCCTGGCGTTTCAGCGCCAGGGTGAGCGTGAACACCTTCGAGATGCTCTGGATCGAGAACGGCACCCAGGCGTCACCGTATTCGGCTGTGCGGCCGTCGCAGGTGACCACCGCCAGCCCGAACCGGCGGGCGTCCACCCGGGCCAGAGCGGGGATGTAGTCGGCCACGCGCCCCTCGCCCCGATGGGCTTCCATCTCCCGGCCGACCTCGGCCACCACATCGGCGAGGTCGGCGGGCATGGCGGACCTAGAAGCCGACCGAGAGGCCGAGGGTGACCCGGCTGTCGTACAGCTTGCCGAACCGGTGGCGGTTCGTGTCGTGGTAGCGCAGATCGACCCCGATGTTGTCGGTCAGGGCGTAGCCGATCCCGGCGTTCCAGGTGGTGTAGTCGCCCGGCCCGTCGAAGAGCTGGCGGCCGAGGGCGGCGCTGAGGCTCAGCTTCTCGCCGATCGAATAGCTGCCGTTGACCTCGAAGTAGGTGGCGTTGTCCACGCCGCCGTAGCTGTTGGGCGAGTACCACACCGCACCGCCCAGCGTGGCCGGGCCCAGCGGGATGCTGCCCGCGACCTTGAACTCGAAATAGTCGGAGTCCGACCCTGAAGGGGCGTCGATGTAGCCGTAGTAGTACACGCCCAGGTCCATCGAGATCGCACCGACCTGGGGCGTGAAGCCGGCGTAGAGGTCGAACTCGGCGTCGGTGCTGTCGCCGAAGTCCACGTTCGACACCCAGGCGCCGAGGTAGAAGCGGTCGTCGCCGAAATCCACGCCCCCGAAGACCTGCGGGTCCTCGTCGGTCTGGCTCACCCCGCGGAAAACGTAATCGGTCGACGCGCCCAGGTTGAAGCTGAACGCCGGCCCCTCGCCGGCGTCGGCCGCCACAGCGGGCGCGGCCACGGCGAGTCCCGCCGCTGCGGTCAGGGCGGCCAGGGGCTTTGCGAGGCGATCAATCATGCCGAATCCTTCCGTTTCGAGCGGACAATCAGCATGCCGGACACTTAACGGAACCTTGGCGGCAAGCTCAGCCGTGCAGAAGGCGTTCGACCGTGGCGCCGCGCATACAGTGGTTCGAGCTCATCGAGGCTCCGTACCCCCCGGTGTGCAGCAGGGCGATCCGGTCGCCGCCGGCCAGGGGGGGCAGAGGCGCACCCCGCGCCCAGACGTCGAGCGCCTCGTTGATGTTGCCCGCCACCGTCGTCGGCCGCCACCGGCGCGGATCGGGTTCGCGCAGCACGCAGGCCACCGGCTCGCACGGCCGTCCGTAGTGCGCCGGCTCGGGAGCCAGGTTGAAGCCGCCCGCCACGCTGGCGAAAAGGATGTCGCGCTTCACCTCGACGTCGGTCACCTCCAGCACCAGCAGACCGGCGTCCTTGACGAGGTAGTCGCCGGGCTCCACCGCCAGGGAGAGACCGCGCGCCGAGATCCGGCGGGCGATCACCGCAGCCCAACGCATGAGGTCCAGCGGGGCGTCGGCCGCCTGTTGCGGCAGGCCGAGGCCCCCACCGACGTTCACGGTCGTCACCTCGGGCGCAAGATCGAGGAACTCCAGGGCCGCCTCGACGGCCGCCTCCCAATCGCCCAGTTCGCGGTCGAGATATCCGCACCCCACGTGGAAGTGCAGCGTGGTCAGGCGCAGGCCGTGCGCCCGTGCGGCGGCCACGGCGTCCGGCCACTGCGGACGATAGACGCCGAACTTCGTCACCTCGGCGCCGGCGTAGGTGAGTTGCGCGCTGCCGCCGTAGCCCACGCCCCGCTCGGGGTTCACCCGCAGGCCGACGGCGCGGCCCGGCGCGCGGGCGCCCACCCGGCGGATCATGCTGACGCTGTCGCAGTTGATGTGCAGGTCCGGGTGCGCCAGCAGCCGGTCCAGGTCGCGGTCGGACACGCCCGTGCCGGTGAACGAGATGTTGCGGGCCGCAAAACCCGCCGCGAGCGCGCGGTCCATCTCGTCGGGCGAACAGATGTCGACGCCGCAGCGCCCCCGGCGCGCCATCGTCTCCAGCAGGGGAACGAAGCGGTTGGCCTTCATGGCGTAGTAGATGCGCGCCGGCCCGGGCAGCCCCCCCAGGGCGTCAGCCAGGCGGTCCAGGTTCTCCCCCACGCGAGGCGCGCTGTAGAGGTAGAGCGGGTCCAGGGCCTCGTCCGCCGCCGCGGCGACATCGACGCCCGCGAACATCAGCCGGCCGTCGACATAGGCGAGATCGTTCCGGGTCCACCAGAAGGCCGGATCGGCCATCCGGCGCGCGGCCTCGCTCACGCCGCGGTCTCGAGCGCCAGCCTCGCCAGGTAGGCTCGCCCCTCGGCGTCGGCGCCTTCGGCGCGGCCCGTGATCCAGCGCCGGCAGGTGAGGGCGCTGCAATGGCAGGCGAACTGTCGGAACAGCCGATCCTCGGTGGCGGCGTAGTCGATGGTCAGGAGGTCTCCCGCCGCGATGTCCTTCAGCGCCACCATCTCGAAGCTCGACATGTCGAGCCGGCAGTTGGGATCGCAGCCGTGCGACAGGTAGCCGATGTAGCGCGTGCCCGAAATATGCAGGTGCTCGTTCACCTGAAGGGTGTGCTGCTTGAGTTCGGCGCCCACGACCCCCGAGAAGCGATGCACCACATCGCCCGCGCGCCAGGCCGCAAGGCTCCGCACCCCCAGGCCATAGCCGCAGTCGGTCTCCAGGACCTCGAGCGGTTCTGCAATGTCCGTGGCCGGCCCCATGACAACCCTGAGATGATCGTTAGCCCGCGGCGCCGCGGGACGCTGAAGCTTCATCATAGGTCTTGGAGAACCGAAACAAGTTAAGATCGTCCCTTCGCGCATATGCGACCTCATCCATCATCGTGCGCACCAGATGGATGCCCAGGCCGCCCACCTTGCGGGCGTCTACGGACGCGGTGGTGTCGGGCGTGTCGGCGGCGAGGGGGTCGAACGCGACGCCGTCGTCCTCGATCTCGAGACCGATCCGCCCATCCGCCACGTCCGCGTTAACGGTCACACGACGGGCGCCGCCGTGGCCGAGGACGTTCGTCACCAGTTCGTCGATCGCGATCATGACCGCATTTACGGCCGCCGGGGGCGCGCCGGATGCCTCGAGATGCGCTTCGAGCGCCGTCATCAGGGCCGGAAAGCCCGCCTTGCCGCCCGTGAGCGTATGGGAGAATCGAGCAGCCATATCGCCCGCCTGGATCAGACCCCGCCAATCTAGACGGCTGGCGGAACAAGGCAAACGCTCCGATACTGGTTCCGAGGCGGAGGCGTGGCGTCATGCAGATCACCGAACAGACCCGGGACGGCGTTCTGGTCGTCGCGCTGGACGGGCGGCTGGATTCCAACACCTCCGGCGCGCTGGAAGCTGTGCTGCCCGCGCGGATCCAGGCTCATGAGCGCGTGGTGCTCGATCTGGCCCAGGTCCCCTATGTCAGTTCCGCCGGCCTTCGGGTGCTGCTGATCGGCGCCAAGGCGGCGCGGGCGGGCGGGCGGAAGTTCGCGCTGTCGGGCCTGACCGAATCGGTGCGCGAGGTGTTCGACATCTCGGGCTTCACCAGCATCTTCACCCTGGCGGCCGACGTCGAAGACGCCATCGTCCAGGTCGCCTGAAGGCGCGGATCAGGGGGTCTCGCGACGCGCCTCCGGGGCGTCGGCGGGCTTCGACACCTCGGCGCGGCGGAACGCGCCTTCGAGCCGGTCGGCCATCATGCGGCCGGGGAAGGCCCGGTCACCCTCCATGACGGCGGCGTACACGAGCCGCGTCCCTTCGATCGGTCCGGCCGCCCAGCCGACCCCTCGCGAGGCGTCGGCGACCGTGTTGCAGCTCGTCGCGACCGGACGGCCGTCGCGGGCCACGCGCCGCAGGAGCTCGGTCGCCTTCGACAGGGTCTCATCCTCGCACGACGGCAGTTCGCGCTCGCAGGCCGTGTGGGTGTTGTAACGATAGAGCTGGCGACCGCCGCCCGCTTCGCCGATCAGGACGCAGGTGTTGGGGTCGCCCACCGCCCGCGAAACGGCCGCGTCCAGCCGGTCTCGGTCCACGCCCGGCGGCGCCGAAGGCGAACAGGCCGCGACGGCCAGTACGGCCGCCGCGCCGAGGCCGACCGCTTCAGGCCGCCTGTTTGATCTCGTTGCCGTCGCCCAGCAGAACCACGGTCGGGGCATAGTTGCGCGCCTCCTCGGCCGGCAGCATCCCATAGGCGACCACGATCACCTTGTCGCCAGCCTGCACCAGGCGGGCCGCCGCGCCGTTGACGCCGATCACACGCGACCCGCGTGGCGCTTCGATGGCGTAGGTGGTGAAGCGTGCGCCGTTGGTGATGTTGAGCACATCCACCTGCTCGTGCGGCAGGATGCCCGAGGCGTCCAGGAGATCGAGGTCGATGGAGATCGAGCCCTCGTAGTCGAGGTCGGCCTGGGTGACCGTGGCGCGATGCAGCTTGGCCTTCATCAGGGTGAGCAACATGGGCGTCCGACGTCCTTGCGGCTTGCCGCCCCGGGTGCAGGGCGCCGCGCATATACGCTCGGGGGCGCCGGCGTTCAATGCGGCGGCGCAGCGTGATTGACGTTACGGCAAGAACAACGACCCGCGCCTTGCGATGCAAGCCCTCACGGATCGACCTCTTCAGGCGGGGCGCGACGGCAAGCCTTGCCCGCGCCGCGTTGCAGCATGGCCTTCAGCTTGCGTGCCGTCGCAGGAAGGCGGTCATTTCCTCCAGCACCGGCGCCCGCCCCCTCAGCGGCCGCGACAGGGCCAGGATGATGCGAATGTGATCGACACCGGGATAGTGGCGCTCCTCCACCGTCGCGCCGGCGTCGCGCAGCTTGGCCGCCAGGCGGCTGGTGTTGCGGGGCCAGACCATCTCGTCGTCGTCGCCGGTGGCCAAGAAGGCGGGCGGCGCGTCCGACCGGACATGGGCCGCCGGCTGAGTCGCCGGGAGATCGGGCGTCGCCCCGAAGATCCGCTCGGTGATCGGGCTCGCGATCGGCAGGAAGTCGTAGGGCCCGGCCAGCCCCGCCACGGCGCGTACGGTCGACGGATCGACTCCGGCCGCCGCCAGCCATCGGCGGTCCAGTCCCAGCATCACCGCGTTGTAGGCGCCCGCAGAATGGCCGGCCAGGACGATGCGGCCCGGGTCGCCGCCATAGGCTGCGGCGTTGTCCGCCGCCCAGCGGACCGCGAGGGCGCCGTCCTCCAGGAAGGCCGGATAGGTCACATCCGGATAGATGCGATAGTCCGCCACCACCGCCAAGAAACCCTTTGCGGCGAGGGCGCGGCCCACCCAGTTGTAGTCCTGTCGCCGGCCTGAATCCCACGAGCCGCCGTAGAAGAAGACCGCCACCGGCGCCGAGCCGCGGGCGCCGCGCGGCGCGTAGACGTCCAGCCGCTGGCGCGGATGGGGGCCATAGGCCGCCCCGCGGACGGCCACCGCCGACGGGTCCTTGGGCGACAGGGTGGCGAAGAGGCCAAGGGGGGTGCAGGCGGCGGTCATCGCGCCCAGGAGGACGGCTGGAGCGGCGGCGAGCGTCAGGCGCTTGGTCAGGGTCGGCGGCGGCATTTGGACCTGAGCTACGAAGCATGGCGGCCCCGCGCAAGCCACCGCGCCGGCCGCTGTGAATACGGCCGGGGCGATGGCCCGGACGCAGGCGCGCAGCCCGACCCTTGACGCCCGGCGCGGCGCCCGGCGGTATAAGGTGAACAGTGATAAGGAGGACGCGCAGTGGACGGAACTCAGGCGGGCGGTGGGTTTAAGGCCGAGGTGATGGGCGCGGTCGCGCCGGCCCTCCAGGGGCTGGTGGACCAGGGTGCGCTCTCGGGAATGGTCACCCTCGTGTGGCGCGGCGGCGAGGTGGTCCAGTCCCTGGCGATCGGCAAGCGCGACATCGCCGGCGACCTGCCGATGGCGCGCGACACCCTCTTCCGGATCGCCTCGATGACCAAACCGGTCACGTCGATCGCGGCCCTGATGCTGATCGAGGAGGGCAAGCTCACCCTCGACGATACGATCACCCGCTGGATGCCCGAGTTCAAGGACATGCGCGTCCTCAAGGACCCGGCCGGGTCGCTGGACGACACCGTCCCCGCGGCGCGCGACATCACGGTCGAGGACCTCTTCACCCACCGTTCGGGCCTGGCGTACGGCTTCACCTCCATGGGCCCCATCGCCCACGCGCACGAGGCCAAGCTGGGCTCGCCGCTGGTGAACTCGCTCTCGCCGGACGCCTGGCTGAAGGCGCTGGGGGAACTGCCGCTCAGCTACCAGCCGGGCGAGCGCTTCCACTACAGCCACGCCACCGACGTGCTGGGCTTCCTGGTGGCCCGGATCGAAGGCCGGCCGCTGGGCGAGGTGCTGAAGGCGCGGATCTTCGATCCGCTGGGCATGTCGGACACCAGCTTCTGGCTGGCGCCCGGGAAGCGGGACCGCCTGGCCAAGCTGTACGAGGCGAACATCGACGGCTCGCCGCTGAAGGACGTCTCGTTCCCGCAGACCGACGCCCCCTCGGCGTTCGAGGCGGGCGGCGGCGGCCTGATCTCGACCGCCGACGACTACCTGAAGTTCGCGCGGATGATGCTGGGCCGCGGCGAGGTGGACGGCGTCCGCCTGGTGAAGCCCGAGACCCTCGACCTGATGACCGCCAACCGGCTGAGCGAGACCCAGCGCGAGCACACGTTCCTGGGCATGCCGTTCTGGCTGAGCCAGGGCTTCGGCCTGGGCGTGTCGACGATCCTCGACGCCCAGAAGCACGAATGGATGGGCGCCGGCGCGGCGGGCGCCTTCGGCTGGCCCGGCGCCTTCGGCACCTGGTGGCAGGCCGATCCGGCCAACGACATGATCCTGATCTACCTGATCCAGGATTCGATGCCGCTCGGCCCCGAGGCGGTGACGGCCATGCAGGGCCAGCGGCCCACGGGGCGCATCGGCGGGCCGATGTTCCAGAAGATGGTCTACGCCGCCCTGGCTTGAGAGGCCTGGATTGACGGCGCCTCGGCGACAGGAGCGCCTTGTTCACCATGCCCGTGCGCCCCGCATTAACCTGCGAGGGCGCACGCTCGGGCGCATGGACCCGATCTCCACCGCCCGATACGGCCTGATGGCGGCCACGCGCCGCTTCGAGGCCTCGGCCGAACAGATCGCCGGCATGCGCGGCATGGACGGCCAGGGTGCGGCCGACGTCGACGTGGCCGGCGAAATCGTCAACATGGTCCAGGCCAAGCACGCCTTTTCGGCCAACCTGTCGGTGATCCGCTTCGCCCAGGACATGTGGGACTCGCTGCTGCAGCTCCAGACGAGATAGGGCGGCCAGCCGGGTCGCGAACACGGCGATCACCGGATGGCGGAACACTCGCATATCGCCGCTTCCCTTCCCGCGCCGTGGCCCGTAACTGTCACGCCCCATGGATGCCGAAGTCGACGTCGCCGCCGCACCGTTCCGCGATCCCCGCTACGCCCCGCGCCGGCTGACGGTCGAGGCGCGCGCCGGCGGCGAGTTCGTACTCTCGAACCCCACGCCCTATGACCCCACGTTCCAGACGGTCACCGCCAGCCTCGCCCATTGGGCCCAGGCGGCGCCCGACCGCGTCTGGCTGGCGGAACGCTCGGGCGAGGGCTGGCGCAAGGTCACCTACGGCGAGGCCTGGGAGCGCATAGCCGTCCTGGCCGGCGGCCTGCGGGGGCTGGGCGTCGTCGGCGACCGTCCGCTGCTGATCCTCGCCCGCAATCATATCGAGCACGCGCTCGTCGCCTATGCGGCCATGGGCCAGGGCATGCCCGTGGCCCCGGTGTCGCCGCAGTACGGCCTGGCCGGCGCCAACCTCGCGCGCCTGGCTCACGCCTGCGAGGTGCTCGATCCCGTCGCGGTGTTCACCGAGGACGCCGGCCTCTTCGCCGACGGCCTGTCGGCCGACGTCCTGGCCGGCCTGCCGGTCATCGCCGCCGCCGGCGCGCGGCCCGGCGACATCGCCGTGGACGACCTCTACCGCGGCCCGTCGACCTCGCCGACGGCGCGCCCCGAACAGCACGCCAAGTACCTGCTCACCTCGGGCTCCACGGGCCTGCCCAAGGCGGTGATCAACACGCACAGGGCCATGAGCGCCAACGCCGCCCAGATCGCCGCCTGTTTCGACGATCCCGACCCGCCGGTGATGGTGCACTCGGCGCCCTGGAGCCATAGCCTCGGCGCCAATTCGATCCTGCACTATTCCGCCCACCGCGGCGGCTCGCTCTACATCGACGCCGGCCAGCCCACCGCCGCCCGCTTCGGCGAGACGATCCGCAACCTCCGCGAGGTGGCGCCCACCTACCAGAACATGGTGCCGGCGGCCTGGATGCTGTTCGCCGAGGCGCTGGAGCGCGACGAGGCGCTGGCGCGGTCGTTCTTCTCGCGCGTGCGGTTGATGCAGTACGGGGGCGCCGCCCTGGGCCAGGCGACCGCCGACCGCATCCAGGCCGTGGCGGTCCGCACCATCGGCCAGCGGATCAGCTTCGGCTCGGGCTACGGCGCCACCGAGACCGGCCCCACGGCCAGCAACGTCCACTGGCCCAACGCCCGCATGGGCATGATCGGCCTACCCCTGCCGGGCACCTCGGTGCGGCTCGTTCCCGAGGCGGGAAAGCTGGAATTCCGCGTGAAGGGGCCGCAGGTGACCGAGGGCTATCTCGGTCGGCCCGAAGTCTCGGCGGCGGCCTTCGACGACGAGGGCTACTACCGGATCGGCGACGCGGCGAAGTTCGTCGATCCGGCCGATCCTCAGGCCGGCCTGATCTATGACGGTCGCCTGTCGGAGAACTTCAAGCTCGCCTCGGGCACCTTCGTGATGGTGGGCGAACTGCGCATCGGCGCCATCGGCGCGATCGGCGACGCCGTCACCGACGCCGTCGTCTGCGGCGAGAACCAGGATCGCGTGGGCCTGCTGCTCTATCCCAACCCGACGATGGCGCGCGCCGACATCGCGGCCGCCGTCCGGGCCGGCGTCGCCGTCCACAACGCCCGGGCCAAGGGCTCTGGCGGGCGGATCGCGCGCGCGCTCGTGCTGCCCGATCCGCCCAACGCCGGCTCGGGCGAGATCACCGACAAGGGCTACATCGCCCAGAGCCTGGCGCGCACCCTGCGCGCCGACGCGGTCGAGCGCCTCTTCGCCGACCCCGCCCCTTCAGACGTGATGGAGTTCGAATGAACGGCGCCGACGCCCTGATCGCGACCCTGCTGGCCAATGACGTCACGGCCTGCTTCGCCAATCCCGGCACCTCCGAGATGCAGTTCGTGGCGGCCCTGGACGGCGCGCCCGCCATGCGGCCGGTGCTGTGCCAGTTCGAGGGTGTCGCCACGGGCGCGGCGGACGGGTATGGCCGCATCGCCGACAGGCCGGCCTGCACGCTGCTGCACCTGGGCCCCGGCTACGGCAACGGCGTGGCCAACCTCCACAACGCCCGGCGCGCCTACACCCCCATCGTGAATGTGATCGGCGACCACGCCACCTATCACCGGCAGTACGACGCGCCGCTGAACTCCGATATCGCCACCCTGGTGGCGCCCAACTCGATCTGGGCGAAGTCCGCCGACACGCCCCAGAGCGTGGCCGCCCTGACGGCCGAAGCGGTAGCCGCCAGCTATGGCCCGCCGGGGGGCCCCGTCAGCCTGGTCCTGCCCGCCGACTCGGCCTGGTTGCCCGCCGCTGGCGAGCCGGTGATCGCCCAGCGGCCCCAGCGCCCGGCGCCGTCCGGCCAGGCGGTCGACGACGCCGCCCGCGCGCTGAAGGCCGCCAAGAAACCCGTCGTCCTGCTCGGCGGCCAGGCCTGCCGCGCCGAGGCGCTGAAGGCCGCCGCCCGGCTCAAAGCCGCCGGGATCGAGGTGTTCACCGACACCTTCGTCGCCCGCCAGCCGCGCGGCGCCGGCGGCTTCACGCCGCGCAAGATGCAGTACTTCGGCGAGATGGCCCTGGCCGAGTTGGAGGGCGTCGATCTGATGGTGCTGGTGGGTACGACCGTTCCCGTCGCCTTCTTCGCCTATCCCGACCGTCCCAGCGTCCTGGTCCCCGAGGGCTGCGCCACCTTGACGCTGACCCAGCGCAACGAGGATTCCGCCGCGGGCCTGGCCGCCCTCGCCGACGCCCTGGGCGCGCCGGCCGAAGGTCCAGTCCAGGCGTTGGCCCTGCCCGACGCCGCGCCCTCGGGCGGCCTCAACGCCTACCTCGCCGGGATCGCCATGGCCCGGCACATGCCCGAGGGCGCGATCGTCTGCGACGACGCCGTCACGTCCGGCGCAGGCGTGGCCGTCGCCACCGCGGGGGCGCGACCGCACGATCACCTGGCGCTGACCGGCGGCGCCATCGGCATCGGCCTGCCGCTCGCCATCGGGGCCGCCGTCGCCGCGCCCGACCGCAAGGTGCTCAGCCTCAACGGCGACGGCGCGGCCATGTACACGGTCCAGGCGCTGTGGACGATGGCCCGCGAGAACCTGGACATCACGGTCGTGGTCTTCGCCAACCACACCTACCGCATCCTCAACGTCGAGATGGAGCGCACCGGCGCCGGTCAGGCCGGTCCGTCGGCCCGCAAACTGCTCGACCTGGGCGAGCCGGACATCGACTGGGTGTCGCTGGCCAAGGGGCTGGGCCTCCCGGCCGTGCGCTGCGACACCGGCGAGGCCTTCGATGCGGCTTTCGCCGGCGCCATGAACCAGCGCGGCCCCATGTTCATCGAAGCGAAAGTCTAACCACCTTCCACGGGTTCGACCAGGAAGTGGCGGCCCTGCCGGTCTTCGATCTCGACGACCCAGACGTCGGGATCGATGCGCACCGCGCGCTCGATGTATCGGTCCAGGTCCGGCTCCTCGCGTGAGGCGGCGGGCTCCATCCAGACGCGCTCGCCGTCGCCGCGGGTCGCCTCGGCCAGCAGCCGCGCCTCGCCGTTCGAGCGGTTCAGCACCTTGACCAGGACGGCCCCGGCCCGCGGATCGCCCTTGCGCGCCACGACGGCGAAGCCCCCGCCCAGTTCGGCGCGGCGGATCAGGGCGCCGACCCAGATGTCGGTGGAAAGCAGCATGGGCTGGAGTTAGCGCGTCTGGCCGGCGGGAGGAATTGTTAACCCCGCTCATAAAGCCGAACGAAAGGACACGTCTCTAAGCCGGACCTTCAGACGGCCACCCAAGGCCGCACAAGGTGGTGGACGCATGACGAGCCCGCGCAGAAGCGCGCGCCCAGCGTCTCGGTGGATGGGGTTGGCCTTCGTCTGCGCCGCGATCGCGGCGCCGGAGGCTGCGCGGGCGCAGCCCGCGGACCTGTTCTTCGAGCGTATGGTGATGAGCGCGGTCGACGACCGCTGCAACCTGTTCACGCCCGGCGTGTCGGCGGCCCTGGCCGCAGGCGCGGCCCAGGCGCGGGGCGCGGCCCTGCGCGCCGGCTCCGACACCCGCACCCTCGACGCCGTCGCCCGGGACGCCCGCAGCCGGGCGGCCCGGTTCGCCTGCGACGGCGCGCCGGTCACCAGCGCGGCCGCCCGCGTCGAGGACGCCTTTTCAGCCTATCAGCGCGTCACGCGGATGACCTACCGCGGAGATGTCTCGGCCTGGCAGGCTGATCGTGGGGTGGGTCGCACGGCCCGCTGGCGACTGGCCCAGAGCGCCGACTTCGGCTCGAATCGCATGGTGTTCGGCCTGGCCGGACGCGAAGGCGCCAGCGCCCTGGTGGCGGTCGCCAACTTCGCCGACAAGCGTACGCCGTACGCCGCCCGACTGGTGATGCGCGACGGCGGCAGGACGTTCGGGCCGTACCTGCCGGGCGCGACGAACCAGCCGCTGGCCCGCAAGCTGCCGCCGCGGTCGTCCACGCGCGCCTACATGGCCGAGGCCCGCGCGGGCGCAGAGACCGAGCTTCTGCCCAAGGGCGCCGCCAGCGGCTGGGCGTTCCGCTTCCCGGCCGCCGCCGCCCAGGCTCTGGCCGAACTGGACCCGAGAGAAGCGATCGCGGTCGAATTCCTCTTCCCCGGCGACCGCGTTCGGACGGCCTATGTCGAAGTGGGCGATTTCGCCGCCGGCCGCGCCTTCCTCCAGGTCGCGGCGCGGTAGGACGCAACGGCTCCGCGCGCGCGCCCGCCGCCGCGGGGATCCGGCCACGAACCCGCACGAAGAACACGGACGTGTGGGCCATCCCCGAACCTCCGCGCGAGCGGAGGCTCCGTCATGCAACCACGGTAAACACAGAACGACACGGAATCGCAGCTTCGCCTTCCGTGTCCTTCTGTGTTTTCCGTGGTTCCTTTAAGTTGGCAGACGCCGCTTCGCGGCCTCGCAGGACCGGACGCGAGCGCCCGCCGCCGTCCGTTCGTGTTTTTCGTGCGGGTTCGTGGCCAGATAGCGCTTCGGCGCTTAGCCCTGGCGGCGCAGAGGCTCCGCCTCGGTCGTGGCGCCCAGGACCGGAAGACGGACAGTGAAGGTGGCGCCTTCGCCGACCGCGCTCTCCACGCTCATCTCGCCGCCGTGCAGGCGGGCGAACGCGCGGACCAGCGACAAGCCCAGCCCCGAGCCCGCGGCGCGCTGATCGGCGTCCCCGGCTTGCTCGAAGGGACGGCCAAGACGGGCCAGATCGTTCTGGGCGATTCCCACGCCGGTGTCGGCCACGATCAGCTCAAGCACGTCGCCGCGGCCCTGGACCGTGACCGTCACCGAGCCGCCGCTGGGCGTGAACTTCAGGGCGTTCGAGATCAGGTTCATGGCGATCTGCTTCACCGCACGCCGGTCGGCGTCGGCGTGGAGCGGAGTGATGGGTAGGACGCCACGCAGGTTCACGCCCGCCCGATCGGCCTGCCCCCGCATGAGGCGCAGCACGGCCGAGACGGCGTCCCGGGCGTCGAAGGACTCGATGGCCAGTTCGAAACGCTCGGCCTCGATCTTCGACATGTCGAGCACGTCGTTGATCAGTTCCAGCAGGTGCGCGCCGCTCTCGTGGATCAGCTCGGCGTACTCGGCGTAGCGGTCGCCTAGCGGGCCGAACAGGCGCTGCCGCATGATGTCGGAGAAGCCCATGATGGCGTTCAGCGGCGTGCGGAGCTCGTGGCTCATGTTGGCCAGGAAGCGCGACTTGCCGGCGTTCTGCTGCTCGGCGGTCACGCGCTCGGCCTCCAGCCGGCGCTCGCGGGCGAGCTGGCCGCTGGCGTCGCGCACCGCCGCCACGATGCGGCCCGAGAGCGTGGCGCGAAGCGTGATCTCCAGCCAGCCATCGGGATCGCCGGGCGGCGCGACGTAGAGGCTGGCGTCGCCGGCCTGGGCGGCGGTGTGCAGCGCGCTGGCCAGGAGGGGCAGCTCCGCTTCCGCCACCATGTGACCCAGGCTGCGTCCCTCCATCTGACGGGGCGCGAAACCTGCGACGACGGCGCCCGCGGCCGAGAGGATTCGACCGTTGCGATCCAGCACCGAGAGGAACAGCGGCTGGCCTTCGATCAGCTCCAGGATCTGTTCGGCCCGTGCGCGGCGCGCCTCGTCGCGACGTCCCGCGCCCTGACGCGCCACCAGCCCGGCCGAGAACCCGAGCGTGATGGTGGCCAGCGCCAGGAGGCTGAGCCACGGAGCCGCCGCCGGGTTGGCCGACGGCAAGGTGAGCAGCGTGGAGTCGAACGCCGAGACCGCCGTCGCCGCGAGAGCCGCCGCCGCGCCCAGGGCGATCAGGTCGCGGCTGCGAAAGGCCGTGGCGGCGGCGGCCGGCGCCAGGCACCAGGCCGCCAAGGGTCCTGCGATTCCGCCGGTAAGGTGGCAAGCGCCCGCCCCGGCGAACCCCCATGCGAGCACGGCCGCAGCCTGGCCGCGGCCCCCGAAGGCGCACAGCCCCGCGCCGGCCAACGCGCCCACGCCGCCGACGCCGAGCGCCAGGATCGCCGGGTCGCCGGGGGACAGCCCCGCCAGCAGCAGGCCGGCGGCGGCCGCCGCGACCACGGCCAGCCAGACGCCGTGCCAGACGGCGCCGAACGCCGCGTCCCTGCGGCGGCGCGCCATCTCGGATCTCGCTCCGGCCCCGGCCATTTCGATCTCTCAGAAACCCCCGTCAGGTCCGCCGGCCGATCCTAGCGGCGACGGCGGATTCGCGCGAGCGGACGACCCCGCCACGCCAGCGGGCGATCGCCCGAAAGACTTTCGTAAGCGGCATGCGCCACCTTGCGGCTCCCAGCTGACCGGGCGTATCGCCGTTGCATGGCTCAAGAAGCCGACCTTCCTTCCGGCGCGAGGACACGCGCACGCGCACGCCTCGAGGCGGCGATGGACGAGCGGAAACGTTCGTTCCTGCGCATGGTCAGCCATGAACTGCGCACGCCGCTGAACTCCATTCTGGGCTTTTCCGAGATTCTCACCTCGGAACTCTATGGCCCCCTGGGAGCGTCCCAGTACAAGGAATATGCCGAGATCATCCACGGCAGCGGCCAGAAGCTGTTGAAACTTGTGAATCAGGTGCTGGAGATCGCCCGCCTCGAAGGCGGAGCCATCGAGTTCGATCCCGCGCCCGAGTCACTGGAAAGCGCCCTGGACGACGTCCTGGCCAATCTGAAGCCCGAACTCGCATCCCGCGGCGTCACGGTCTCGGTGACGGACCAGGAGGCTCTGCCTCATGTGATGGCCGACCATCGCGGTCTGCGCACGCTCCTGATGCAGCTTCTGCACAACGCCATCGTCTTTTCGCCGGACGGCGGCGACGTGACGGTCGCCGCCGTCCGGGCCGGCGACACGGTCGAAATTACGATCCGCGACCAGGGCGAGGGCGTCGACGCCGCCGAACTGAACCGGCTGATGGCGCCCTTCGAACAGGGCGAAAACGCCCTCACGCGAAAAAGCGAAGGCGCCGGCCTGGGCCTGCCCATCGCCGAATTGACCTGCATCGCCATGGGCGGACGGCTGAGCCTCGCCTCGGTCGCGGGCGAAGGCCTCACCGCGACGGCGCGGCTGCCGGCTGCGGACTGACGACGGTTGCGCATGCAGACGCCCGCCCTTAAGTCGCGCGGGCCATGGCCGCCATCGACGACGCCTTCACCGAACTTCGCGACGAGTTCGACCTCCTGGGCGACTGGGAAGAGCGCTATCGCTATGTGATCGACATGGGCCGCGACCTGGCCCCGCTCAGCGACGCCGAGCGCAACGACGCCAACAAGGTGCGCGGATGCGCGAGCCAGGTCTGGCTGGTCACCGAAACTCAGGACGACGGAACGCTGAGATTCCGCGGCGATTCCGACGCTCACATCGTGCGCGGCCTGATCGCCGTCCTGCTGCGGCTCTATTCCGGCCGGCCCGCCGCCGAGATCCTCGACTTCGACGTGAAGGGGGCGATCGACGGACTTGGGCTCTCGGGCGCGCTGTCGTCGCAGCGGTCGAACGGCCTGGCCTCGATGGTGGCCCGTATCCGGCGCGACGCGGAACTGGCGAAGGCCTGAGCCGTCCGCCGGCTCACCCCAGGCCTTCGACCAGGATAATCCGATAGTCGCCGCCCTTGAGGCGGTGCTGTTTGGCCTCCTGATAGGCGGGGCTGTCGTACCAGGCCTTCGCCGCAGCCTTGTCGGGAAATTCGATCAGGACCACGCCCTCGGCCGCATCGCCTTCCAGCACTTCCACGGGACCGTAGAAGGCCAGGGGCTTGATCGGATGATCTCCGCGGGCCGCCGCCGCCTTCTGGCTGTAGGTCTTGAGTTCGTCGGCGTCGACGGTCCTGTTCTTGATGAAGATGACGTAGGCGGGCATCGCGGCGCTCTCCTCGGATTGGCTTCGGCAAGCTCGCCGCCCTCACGCGACGTCCGCCAAGCGGCAAACGCCATCGTCTACGGTGTCGCGCCCGACGCAAAGGGCCCGCGGCTTACGCCGCGGGCCCTCGTCAACCTCCGGAACGGGGTCCGGTCAGGTGTTCGTCGGCAGCTTGCAGGTGCCCGCGAAGGCGCAGCCGATGGCGCCGATCGCCGAGACGGACGGCGCGCTCTGATACTCGATCACGTAGCCCTTCAGCTTGTCGGCGCAGGCGACTTCCACATAGGTCGTGCCCTTGTCCGTCTTGCCGACGACCCGGTAGTCCGAGACCTCGCACGAGTTGAAGTTGAACTTCTTGAGGTCCGCCGTGAGGTTCTGCAGGCCCTTGTCCGTGCCCATGGAGCACTTGTAGCCGGCGACCGGCGCGCGGCCGCAGTCCACCACCTGGCTCTTCTGCCCGGCCTTCGACATCAGGATCGCGCCGGAGCCGTCCTTGCAGACCAGCTCGGCCACTTCCTCGCCGGGCTTCGCCGGGAACAGGGCGTACTTGTCGACGTCGCACTTGGCGCCCGCGCTGGCGACCAGCCGCGTGTAGAGCGAGGCCTGCTCGGTCTGCGCCTGGCGGGCGTCGGTGAGGGTGCAGCCGCCCAGGATCTGGGTCGCCTTCGCGCACTCGATCGTCTCGTCCAGCGCCCCCGTCGTGGCGACCTTGTAGATGTAGCCTTTGCCGTCCTCGCAGGCGGCTTCATAGTAGGTGGAGTTGTCGCGGGCCATGCCGACAAAGCGCTTGCCCTTCGCGACGCAGCCGTTGGCGGCCTGGGCGACATACTTGTCGATGACCGCGAGGCGCGTGGCCTTGTCGGTCAGGGTGCATTTGATGTTGGACTCGGCCTCGTCGTACAGCAGGCAGCTCTGGGCCTGGGCCGGCTTCCCGCCGTCGAACGGCGCGCTGGCCACGACGATGTATCCCGAGCCGCCCTGGCAGGCGACTTCCACATAGGTGTTGGTCTTGGTCTGGCCGATGCCGCGCGCCTGTTCGGGCAGGCATTCCACGCCCGCCGTCTTCAGCAGGGGCTGCAGCGCGAGCTTCGGATCGGCGTTGCCGGGCAGCAGGCACGGCGCGGAGGGGGCCTGGCCGGGCGCCGGGGGCGTGTTCGCCTCGACGCAGCTGAAGACCCCCACCTCGCCCTCGGCCGGCTTCTGGAGCACATAGCCCATCGAGCCGGGCGCGCAGGCCACTTCGAAGTAGGACGTCTTCGCCTTCTTGTCCTCGCCGATCAGGCGGGCGTCGGACACCTCGCAGGTCAGGCCTGCCGCCTGCACCACGGCCGGAGCCTGGGCCATGCCGGTCTTGCGGGCCGCTTCGGGAATACTCGCGGGCTTCTTGCCCTGCGACACGGCGGCGGCGGGGACCAACAACGCGGCCGCCATCGCCATCGCAAGCCCGACTGCTTTGGGCGTCTTCACCTTTGCTCTCTCCTGGATCGTGACCCTTGGGGTCCGGGGGGTTGGGGCGCACATAAGCGCCGCGACGTCGCGGCGGTCAAGATGAACGGCGAACCCGGCCGAAGTGTGACGTTATTCCAACGGCTTAGGTTGCTGGACTCCTCAGGTCCGCCGCACCTTCAGGCTGGCGCCCTCCACACCCACGATCTCCACATGGGCGCCGGCCTCCAGTGCGTCGTCGTCAGCGACCTCGGCCGACCATTCCTTGCCGTCCACGAAGACCCGGCCTGAACCGCCCTTGAAGGCCTGGACCACATCCCCACGGCGGCCGATCAGGCGACCGATGTTGTCGTTGATGTCGCCGTCCGACGACGCCATCACCCGGCGCGGCAAGTAGCGGCGCGCCAGCAGGGCCGAAGTCATGGTCAGCACCGCGAAGACCAGCACGGCCGTGGGGACCGAGATGTCCACCAGGCCCACGACGGCGCCCGTCACCGCAGCGGACGCCGAGGCCCACAACAGCCAGCCCGTTCCCGTGCCGACCTCGACCGCCAGGATCGCCGCCGCCAGGCCGGCCCACACCCAGAACGGCTGAGCCGCGTAGAGATCGGTCAGGACGCCCATTCCGATCAGGCTCCGGTCGTGGGCACGGCGCCCCGCCCCCGGGTCTGCGGCCGGGACGGCGGGGGGCTATCGGCGTTGATGGTCTTCACCAGTTCCCCGATCCCGCCGATGGTTCCCACCAGGGCGCCCATCTCGGCCGGCACGATGACCGTCTTCTGCTGCGGACTCCGGGCGAGCTGGGCGAACGCCTCGACGTACTTCTGCGCGACGAAGTAGTTGATGGCGTTCACGTCGCCGGCGGCGATGGCGTTGGAGACCATCTCGGTCGCCTTGGCCTCGGCCTCGGCCTCGCGCTCGCGGGCCTCGGCGTCGCGGAAGGCGGCTTCGCGGCGGCCCTCGGCCTCCAGGATCGCCGCCTGCTTGGCCCCCTCGGCCCGGGCGATGGCGGCGGCGCGCTCGCCGTCCGCCTCGGTGATCACCGCCCGCCGCTCGCGCTCCGCCTTCATCTGACGCGCCATGGCGTTGGTGATGTCCGGCGGCGGCTGGAGGTCCTTGATCTCGATGCGGGCCGCCTTGACGCCCCAGGGGCTGGTGGCCTCGTCGATGACGTTCAGCAGACGCGTGTTGATGGCGTCGCGCTGCGACAGCACCTCGTCCAGTTCCATCGAGCCGACCACGGTCCGCAGATTGGTCATGGCGAGCTGGGCGATGGCGTAGTTCAGGTTGTCCACGCGATAAGCCGCGGCCGCGGCGTCCATCACCTGGATGAAGACGATACCGTCCACCTGGACCACGGCGTTGTCCTTGGTGATCACTTCCTGCCGCGGAACGTCCAGCACCTGCTCCATCATGTTCACGCGGCGGCCGACGCCTTCCACGAACGGTGTCAGGAAGCTGATGCCGGGCTTCAGCGTGCGCGTGTAGCGGCCGAACCGCTCCACGGTGAACTCGCGCCCCTGGGGCACGATCTTGATGGCGCCGAACGCCACGAATGCGGCCAGCACCAGGAAAATGCCGGCGATCGTCAAACCCATTTCGTCCCTCCCGCCTCGTTCGGCGAAACTCTACCTTCGCGCGGACCACGCCGCCACGGAAACCGACGCGCCGCGGGATCCGCGTCACGCTCGCGCCGCAATCGGAGGTCTGCTAGCGCTCCGCCATGCTCGATCGCCCATTCCCGGCTGCCGTCCTGATAATCGCCCTGGCGCTGGCCGCCGGCCCGGCCCAGGCGCAGACAGCCGCCTCGAAAACCCAGAGTCCGAAAGCCCAGAGTTCCAAGGCTGCGACTCCGAAGGCTCCGGCCCGGCCGGCGGCCGTCGCGACCGCCTTCGACGCCACGAACCCGCAGAGCCTCATGGACGTGCTGGGCGCCGCGGGCGCCAAGGTTCAGACCAGCCGCAAGGAGGACGACGCCGTGTTCATCGCCGTGACGTCGACCGCGGCCGCCTTCTCGATGCAGTTCGCCGGCTGCAACGCCCAGGGACGCGCCTGCCGGGCCGTCCTGCTGGACGCCGCCCTGCCGAAGGGCTCCGCGACCTCGTCCCAGATCAACGGCTTCAACCAGACTTCGGTGATGTGCCGCCTGTATCAGGACCGGGCCGGCGTTCCGCACGTGCTCTATTCGACGCTCCTGTCCCGCACCATGAGCCGCGACGACGCCTCGAACGAACTGCTGGCGTGGCAGGGCTGCCTGTCCGACGCCCACGACTTCTCGCGCGATCCCGTCGCCTACCTCGCCAACGCAGCCTAGAATTCGGCGCGACGGCGAGAGGGCTCGCACCCGGCGTTTCGCGTCTGCTACCGTCCCCGGGAACCGGCAGTTCCCCAACAGCGAGTTTCCCATGCCCTCGGTGATCCTGAGCGTGATCGGCAGCGACCGGCCCGGCCTCACGGAGGCTCTTGCGGGCGCTGTGTTCTCGGCCGGGGGCAACTGGCTTGAAAGCCATCTCAGCCGACTGGGAGGCCTCTATGTGGGCTCTGTGCTGGTCGAACTCGAGGCGGACGGGATCGACGGCCTGCGCGACGCCGTCCGCGCGGTGGACGCCCGGGGGCTGGAGGTGCGGATCGCCGCGGCGGTCGACGCCGCCGGCGCCGGCGGCGAGGCGCTCCGCCTGAGCCTCGTGGGCCAGGATCGGCCGGGCATCGTGCGACAGGTGACCGCCGCGCTCAGCGGACTGGACGTCAACATCGAGGCCTTCGACACCCGGATCACCGCCGAGCCGCATTCCGGCGCGCCGCTGTTCCACATGGACGCCGCCCTGCGCCTGCCGCCGGGGCTGGCCGCGGCCGCGGTCGCGACAGCGCTCGAGGCCATCTCGGGCGAGATCATGGTCGACCTGTCGCTGACGCCCGCCGTCGACGGGCGCTGAACGTCCTCAGGCCGGAACCGTCGCCTTCCGGATCGCGGCCACCCGGTCGATCGCAGCCTCGGCTTCGGCGACCAGGCGCTTCACGATCTCGCCGGCCGGCAGGACGTCGCGGACGCCCCCCGCGGACTGGCCCATGGCGAAGCAGGAACTGTCGGCGTCCAGGCCTTCCAGTTGCCCGCCGATACCGCCCATCACCCCCGCCTTCGACGAATGCATCGCCTGCTGGGGGAACGGCTGGATGTCCTGCGGGCGGCTCTCCCAGTCGGCGACGTAGGGGTTCTTCTTCACCCGCATGGGCTTGCCCGAGTAGCAGCGGGTGCGAACCGTATCCTCGTCCGTCGCCTCGAGGATGGTGTCGCGGTACATCCGGCCGGCATGCGCCTCCTGCGAGGCGATGAAGCGGGTGCCCATCCAGACGCCGACGGCGCCCAGGCTGAGCGCGGCCGCCAGACCCCGGCCGTCATAGAGGCCGCCCGCGGCGACGACGGGGATCTTCACCTGCTCGACCGCCTGGGCCACCAGCGGCAGGGTGCCGACGAGGCCCGTGTGGCCGCCGCCTTCGCCGCCCTGGCAGATGACGGCGTCGCATCCGGCCTGCTCGGCCTTCACGGCGTGCTTCACCGCGCCGCAGACGACCATCACCTTAAGCCCGGCCTTCTTCAACTTCTCCATGATCGGCATCGGCACGCCCAGGCCGGCGACGAAGGACGAGGCGCCTTCCTCGATGATGATCTCGACCGAAGCGGTGAGGCTCTCCGGCGAGGCGGCCAGCAGGTCCACGCCGAAGGGTTTGTCGGTGAGCTTGCGCACCAGCCGCATCTGTTCCCGGATGAACTCGGGCTGGCGGCCCGCCATGCCCAGCACGCCATAGCCGCCGGCGTTCGAAACCGCCGCGGCGAGCTCGGCGTAGGAGACCCCGCCCATGCCGGCCAGCATGATCGGATGCTCGACCCCCAGAAGGTCGCAGAGCGGCGTGCGCAGGGTCATATCGTCGGTCCTCCCGTTCGTTGCGGACAGGATGGCGCCCCAGGTTATCGTTGAAAACCATGACGCGGGGTCAGCGGCGGTCACGGTTCTCCGCGCGGCCGCAGAGAATGTCGGCGGCGTCGGGGTTCCAGCGCGGAAGGCGGAACCCCACTTGAGGGGCTGGAGATTTGCGATGGCCGCCGAAACCGCCTTTGAGACGCCCTGGCATCGCGGCGAGGACGCGGCGCGGCGGCTGGCCGGCGTGGAGCAGGCGCCGGGCGGCGGCGGCGTACGCCCCTTCATGCCGGATCAGCACCGCCTGTTCTTCGCCCAGCAGCCCTTCCTCGTGGCGGCGACGCTCGACGAAGCCGGCAGCCCGACCGCCACCCTGCTGGCGGGCGGAGCGGGGTTCGTCGCCAGCCCCGACCCTCGGACCCTGGCCATCGCGGCCGTCCGCGAGGACCCGGCGGGCCGGCGAATGATCCGGGACGCCCCGATCGGCCTCCTGGGCTTGCAGCCGCACACCCGCCGCCGCAACCGCGTCAACGGCCGGATCGCCTACGCCGGCCCTGAGGGGCTGATCGTGCGCGTCGACCAGAGCTTCGGGAACTGCCCGCAGTACATCCACCCGCGCGAGGTCCTGTTCGACGCCGCGGCCCGCTCCGATGTCGAACACTTCGAGGGCCTCGACGCCGCGGCCCGCACGACGGTCGCGGCGGCCGACACCTTCTTCGTGGCCACGGCCAGCGGCGAGGGCGTCGAGAACGGCGGCGTCGACGTCTCGCACCGGGGCGGCCCCGCCGGCTTCGTACGGGCCGAGGGCGATGTCCTGACCATCCCGGACTACCGCGGCAACCGCTACTTCAACACCCTGGGCAACCTGGTCCTCGAGCCCCGCGCCGCCCTGCTGTTGGTGGATTTCGCGACGGGCCGCATGACCCAGCTCCAGGGCGAGGCCGACGTGCTGTGGGGCGCGCGCGACCTGCCGGGCGCCGAACGTGCATGGCGGTTCCGCGTGCGGCGCGGCTGGCGGGCCGACGCGGGCGTCCGCGTGGCCTGAGCGCCCAGACCCGCCCGCGTCAGGCCGCCGTCCAGCCGCCGTCGATGGTCAGCGCGGCGCCCGTGGTCGAAGCGCCGACGTCCGAGACGAGATAAAGCAGCAGGCCCGCGAGCTGGTCGTATTCCACGAAAGCCTTGTTGGGCTGGGCGGCCAGGATCACCTCTTCGACGACGCGTTCGGGCGAGATTCCGCGGGTGCGGGCCTGATCGCCGATCTGCATCTCGACCAGGGGCGTCTTCACATAGCCGGGGCAGATGGCGTTCACGGTGATCCCGGCGCGGGCCACCTCCAGCGCGGTGGACTTGGTGAAGCCCACCACCCCGTGCTTGGCCGCGACGTACGCCGACTTGAACGGCGAGGCGACCAGGCCGTGCGCCGAGGCGATGTTGACGATCCGGCCCCGGCCCTGCGCCTTCATGATCGGCAGGGCGTGCTTGGTGGCGTGGAAGGCGGACGAGAGGTTGATCGCGATGATCTGGTCCCACTTCTCGTCCGGAAACTCGTCGACGGCGGCCACGTGCTGGATGCCGGCGTTGTTGACGAGGATGTCCAGGCGCCCCAGCTCGCGATGCGCAAAGCCGATCAGGTCGGCGATCTGGCCGGGCTTCGTCATGTCGGCGGCGTGATACAGCACCCGGACGCCTGTCGGCGCCGCGGCCTGCATCGCGGCGCGGTCGGCCTCGATCTTCGCGGCGTCGCCGAACCCGTTCAGGACCACGCTGACGCCCTGGCCCACCAGGGCCTGCGCCATGCCCTGGCCGATTCCGCTGGTGGAGCCGGTGATGACGGCGACCTGGCCGTCGAGGCGGAAGTCCACGGCCATGTCAGGCCTCCTTGCGCTGGCGGCTCGCCGGCTTGGGCGGCGGCGGCTGGGGTCGGGCGAAGGTGAAGAGCGTGTCGGTCGAAAGCTGGGCCCGGAACGTGTAGCCGTCACGGTCGAAGGCGCGGAGGTCCGCTGCGCGGTCGATGCGGCCGTCGATGGCGAAGCGGGCCAGGGCGCCGCGGGCGCGCTTGGCGAAGAACGAGATCACCCGGGCCTCGCCGTGCTTCTCCTCCAGGAACCGGCATGAGATCAGCGGCAGCGTCAGCGCCTTGCGGTCCACCGCGCCGAAGTACTCCTCGCTGGCGCAGTTCACGAGCGTCGGGTCCTTGTGGCCTTCCGCCGCCGCATTCAGGCTCTCGGCGATGCGGGGCCCCCAGAAGTCGTAGAGGCTCCCGCCCCGGCGGGTCTTCATCCTGACCCCCATCTCCAGCCGATAGGGCTGGATGGCGTCGAGCGGCCGCAGGACACCATAGAGGCCCGAGAGGATGCGCACGTGATCCTGCGCCCAGGCCAGCGCCTTGCGGTCCAGCTCACGCGCGCGCAGCCCGAGATAGACGTCGCCATTGAACGCGAAGGCCGCCTGCACCCCGGCCTCGCTGTCGGCGTCGAAGGCCTGGAAGCGATCCCGGTTCAACGTCGCCAGGCTGTCGGAGAGCGACATCATCCGCTTCAGGTCGCTGACGCGAAGCTTCCGGGCCGCCTTCGCCAGTTCGGAGGTGTGATCCGTCATCTGCGGCGCGGTCAGCGGCGCGGAGTCCGGCCCGGCTTCGAAGTTCAGCGCCTTGGCCGGGGAAAGCACGATGAGCATCGTGGTTCCCTTTGCCGCGACTTGGCCCCGGCGCCAAGACCGCTGCGCCAAGGCCGCTGCGCCAAGGCCGCTGCGCCAAGACCGGGGGGCCGGCATTCGGACGCCGGTGGGTTGCCTGCCCCCGAAGGGTCGGCGAAGAGTGCGCCATGCGTCCCGTTCGAACCGATCGCCCGCTGTTCGCTCTGCTGTCGGGCTTCGCGGTGCTCGTCGTGATCGTGGCGACCACGCTCTGGCTGGGCGAACAGCAGAGCCGCTCGGAGAGACTGGTTCAGCATACGCTGGCCGTCGAGATGCGGCTGGCCTCCGTGCTGTCGATCGTCCAGGACGCCGAAACCGGCCAGCGCGGCTTCCTGCTGACCGAGGACGTCGGCTTCCTCGCCCCGTACCGCCGGGCCATCGCCGTCCTCGACGAAGAGCTTCAGATCCTGGCGGCGAGCATTTCCGACAACCCGTCCCAGCAGGCCGAGATGGCGGCGCTCAAGTCCGCGATCCGCACACGCATGGACCTGCTGACCCTCAAGGTCGAGGGCCACAGGCCGGGCGAGGCCGGAGCCTCTCTCCTCGCCGCGCTGGTCAAGGGCCGGGCGGCGATGGACCAGGTGCGCGAGATCATCCTGCGCATGCAGGCCGAGGAGGCGACGCTCCTGGAGCGCCGCGTGGAACGCTCGGGACGGCAGGCCCTCCTCGTCCGTGGCGGACAGCTGCTGGCCGCCGCCCTGGTGGTGCTGCTGGGGGCGTTCGTCTTCGCCGACGGGCGGCGCCGACTGCGGGCGACCGAGACGGCGCGCGGCTCGCTGGAAAAGGCCAACGCCGACCTCAAGGCCGAGATCGCCCAGCGCGAGGCGGCCGAGGCCCAGGTCCGCCAGTTCCAGAAGGTGCAGGCGATCGGCCAGCTCACCGGCGGGATCGCCCACGACTTCAACAACATGCTGGCCATCGTCATCGGCTCGCTCGACCTGGCCAAGCGACGGCTGACCAGCGACCCGCAAAAGGCCGAAGCCTGTATCGACAACGCTCTGGAAGGCGCCGACCGGGCCGCCCAGCTCACCTCGCGCCTGCTGGCCTTCTCGCGTCAGCAACCGCTCGCGCCCCGCGTGCTCGACGTCAACAAGCTGGTGGGCGGCATGTCCGAGCTGCTCCGGCGGACCATCGGCGAGAACCTCAGGGTCGAGACCGTGCTCGCGGGGGGCCTGTGGCGCACCTTCGCCGACCCCGCCCAGCTCGAGAACGCCATCGTCAATCTGTGCGTGAACGGCCGCGACGCCATGCCGGAAGGCGGCAAGCTGACCATCGAGACGACCAACACCCACCTCGACGACGCCTATGCCGCCGCCAACGCCGAGGTGGCCGCCGGCCAGTATGTGATGATCTCGGTGACCGACACCGGAAGCGGCATGCCGCCCGAGGTGATCGAGCGCGCCTTCGACCCCTTCTACACCACCAAGGGCGTGGGTCGCGGGACCGGCCTGGGGCTCAGCCAGGTGCATGGCTTCGTCAAGCAGTCCCGGGGTCACGTGAAGATCTATTCCGAGCCCGGCGTCGGGACCACGATCAAGATCTACCTGCCCCGCAACGCCGGCGAGCCGAGCGCCCAGGACAACGCGCCGCGACCGCTGGGCGAACTGCCGCAGGCCCGCGACGGCGAGGTCGTGCTGGTGGTCGAGGACGACGAGCGCGTGCGGCGCCTGAGCGTGGATGCGTTGCGCGAGCTTGGCTATACGGTCGCCCAGGCCGCCGACGCCGCGCAGGCCATGACGGTGCTGGGGCTCCAGGCGCGGGTCGACCTGCTGTTCACCGACGTCGTGATGCCAGACCTCGACGGCCGGCGGCTCGCCGACCGGGCGCGGGAGGCGCGTCCCGACCTGAAGGTGCTCTACACCACCGGCTACACGCGCAACGCCATCGTCCACAACGGCATGCTGGACGCCGACGTGGCCTTCCTGGCCAAGCCGTTCACGGTCGAGCAGCTCGCGCTCAAGGTCCGCCAGGTGCTGGACGAGGAGACCGTCGGCCGGAACGCCTGAAGCGACGCCAGCGGCAGGGACCTCAGAACAGGACGCGGGGATTGAGGATCCGCTTCGGATCCATCGCCTGGCGGATCGCCCGCTGGACGGACAGCTCGGCCGCGCTCTTGTAGCGGGCGGCCTCGGCCGTCTTCATCGCGCCCAGGCCGTGCTCGGCGCTGATCGAACCGCCCAGCCGCGCCACCAGGTCGTGGACGATGCGCGAGCCCGCATCGCGGCGCGCCGCATGCTGCGCGTCGGACCCGCCGTCCGGCCGCAGGACGTCGTAGTGGATGTTGCCGTCGCCCACATGGCCGAAGGCGGCGATCCGCGCGCCGGGCGCAAAGGCCTGCATAGCGGCGTCGGCCTCGGCCAGGAACGTCGGGACCTGGCTCACCGGCACAGCCACGTCGTGCTTCCAGGTGGCGCCCTCAGGCTTCTGGGCCGGCGACTGGTTCTCGCGGATGGCCCAAAGCGCCTTCGCCTGGGCCTCGGTCTGGGCGACGACGGCGTCGCGCACCAGGCCGTCCTCCAGGCCCGAGGCCAGGAACCGCTCCATCGCCGCTTCGGCCGATCCCGGCTCGCCCGACGCGAACTCGGCCAGCACGTACCAGGGATGCGGCGCGACCAGCGGGTCGCGCGTCCCGGCGATGTTGCGCAGCGCGAAGTCGATCCCCGTCCGCCCCATCAGCTCGAAGGCCTCGACCGCGCCGCCCGTCTCGTCCTTGGCTCGCGCCAGCAACGCGATGGCGTCGGCCGGCGCGGCCACCGCGATGAACGCCACCGCCCGCGAGGCCATCTCGGGATAGAGCTTCAGCGCTGCCGCCGTCACCACGCCCAGGGTCCCCTCGGCGCCGATCAGGAGCTGCTTCAGGTCGTAGCCGGTGTTGTCCTTGCGCAGGCGCTTGAGGCCGTTCCAGACCTCGCCGTTCGGCAGCACGGCCTCCAGGCCCAGCACCAGGTTGCGGGCCATGCCGTAGCGCAGCACCTGGGTGCCGCCGGCGTTGGTCGAGACCACGCCGCCCACCGTGGCCGAGCCCTCCGACGCCAGGCCCAGGGGAAAACGACGGCGCACCGCCGCGGCGGCGGCATGCACCTCGGCCAGGGTCGCGCCCGCCTCGGCGGTCAGCGCGTCGTCGCGGTCGTCCACGTCGCGGATGGCGCGCAGCCGTTCGGTCGAGAGCAGGATCTCCCCCTGCGGGATCTGGCCGCCGACGAGGCCCGTGTTGCCGCCCTGGACGGTGAGCGGCTGGCCGGCCTCGAAGCAGATCCCGACCACGGCGGCGACCTCCTCGGTGCTCCGGGGCAGCGCCAGGAACGGCGTCGCGCCCACCCACCGGTCGCGCCATTCCACCAGCTTGGGCGCGATGCGCTCGGCGTCCTCGCTCCAGCCGCCGTCTCCCAGCACGGCCTTGAGGCGCGAGACGACATCGGCGGGAACAGGCGCAGTCATGGCGCGAGCCTACGCTTCCGCAGGCCCGCTCGCCAGTATATACTCGAATATATACCGGAGAGCGCCATGGCGATCCTGATCAAGAACCCCGAGGTCGAGCGCAAGGCGCGCGCGTTGGCGAGCCTGAAGGGGCAGACCCTGACGGCGGTGATCGAGGGCGCCCTGGATCGGGCGTTGGCGGAGATCCAGTCGAAGCGGCGTCGCCTTACGGTCGAAGAGATGATGGAAATGACCCGGCGCTTCCGGGAGCGCGCTGGCGTCGCCGGCCCCATGCCGCCCGTGACCAAGGCCGAGTGGGATGAGATCAACGAGATCCCAGGCCTGGAGGACGACGTTTGATCGTCGTGGACGCGTCGGCCCTGGTCGCAATGGCTCAGGGAGAGGCCGAGGAAGAGGCGTTTTCGAACGTCATCCGGCAGGCCGACGTCATCCGCATGACGGACATCAACTACGTCGAAGCCGGGATCGTGCTTTGCCGGCGCCGCCTCTTTCCCGGCTTCGCGCAGTTCGATGCTTGGCTTACGAGCCTGGAAGTCGGAGTCGAAGAAGACAGGAAGCTGGGCGCGGCGGCGCTCCAGGCGTACCTTCGCTATGGCAAGGGCCACCATCCCGCCCGGCTCAACCTCGCCGACTGCTTCGCCTACGCCCTGGCGAAACGCCTCAATGCGCCGCTGCTCTACAAGGGCGACGACTTTTCGCTGACCGACATTCGCTCGGCGCTCTGAGACATGGGCGCCCGGCCGGTGTCGGAAACGGGCGGTTCGCGGGCGCCTGGCGCCGCGCAGACATGGGTCTGTCGTGACCGATCGGGGTGTTGAACGAGCCGTGGCGACCTCGGGCGGCTAAATCTCGGCCGCGATTTTGCGTAGCGCGCGTTCGAAAGCGTCGGCGGGATGCCCGCCGGAGATGACGTACGTCTCGTTGATGATCACGGTCGGGACGGAGCTGACGCCGGCCTCGTACCATTGGGCCTCCAGCGCGCGGATGTCGTCGGCGAAGCGGCCCGAAGCCAGGACGTCGCGAGCGGCGACGGGATCGAGCCCCGCACGTTCGGCGGCGGCGACCAGCACCTCGGGGTCGCCGGGGTTCTCACCACGGGTGAAATAGGCTTCGAAGAGCAGGTGCTTGAGCGGCAGCTGGCGCCCCTCGAGGCCCGCCCAATGCAGCAGCCGATGAGCGTCGAAGGTGTTGTAGATCCGGCTTTCAGGCGTGGTGGCGATGGTGACGCCCACCTCGGCGGCGCGGGCGCGGATATGGTCGCGGTTCCGGGCCGATTGCTCGGGCGTCGCGCCATACTTCTCGCGGACGTGCTCGCCGATGTTCTGGCCTTCGGCCGGCATGTGGGGGTTGAGCTCGAACGGCTGCAGGGTGATCGTCGCATCGACGAGGTCGCCGACCCGCGCCAGGGCCGCCTCGAGCCCGCCCAGGCCGATGACGCACCAGGGGCAGGAGACGTCGGAGACGAAGTCGATCCTCATGGGCTTGGTCATGTGGCCTGCGCCTCCTCGGACGAGGCGTCGCGGGCCTCGGGATAGGGATAGCCGTCCGCGTCGGGACTCCACAACCGCTCTTCGGCGGAGCGGGATCGTCCGCTGACACGCCCTACCCCACGAACCCCGCCGCCCGCTTCAGCCGGTCGTTGATCGCCTCGCCCAGGCCCTCGTGCGGGATCGGCGCGACGGCGATCCCGGCCGGCGACGTGCGGTCGGCGGCGCGGAGGTAGGCGAAGAGGTTGGCGGCGGCCTCGGCCAGGTCGCCCGTGGGACTGAGGTTCCAGGGTCCCGCGCCGGCGGGGCCGAACGACAGCCACGCCTCGCCCGGCTGCGGCGCCGTCGCATCGAGCCGCACCGGCGCGTCGGGGGTCAGCCGGCCGGGCGAACGTCTGGCGTCGTCCGCCGCCTCGGCCAGGGGGCCGATCACCGCCTCGATCTGCGCGCGGGTCACGGCGCCCGGCCTGAGCAGGCGCGCCTCGTCCAGCAGACCCACCACCGTCGATTCCAGGCCCACGGCGCAGGGGCCGCCATCGAGGGCGGCCTGCACGAAGGCTCCCGTCTCCTCCAGGGCGTCGGCGAGGCTCGTCGGACTGGGCCGCCCCGAGCGGTTGGCCGAGGGCGCCACCACCGGCCCGCCGAAGGCCGCGATCAGGGCGTGGGCCAGCGGATGCGCCGGCGCGCGGACGGCCACCGTGTCCAGTCCCGCCCGCGCCAGGTCGCAGACCGCCGCGGGATCGGCGACGGGCAGCACCAGGGTCAGCGGCCCGGGCCAGAACCGCGCCGCCAAGGCCTCGGCGCGGGCGTCGAAGCGGGCGATCCGCCGGGCCATGCCGACGTCGGCCACGTGGGCGATCAGGGGATTGAAGCTGGGCCGCCCCTTGGCCTCGTAGACGGCCGCCACCGCGCGCGCGTCCGCCGCGTCGCCCGCCAGGCCGTAGACGGTCTCGGTCGGCATCAGCACGAGCCCGCCGCCGCGCAATGCGCGCGCCGCCGCTTCGGCCGGGTCTGTCGGGGGATCGTCCACGACGGCGCGGTTACACCGGCCCGGCGAGACTGTCCCCCACGAACTGCGCGCACATTGACGTCCCGGCGACTATCGAACCGCCCCGCCAGCCACTAGAAGACGCCCAGTCCGCCAGAGACCGGCCAGAGGCCGACGAGAGACCGACCAGAAGACCCGCGAGAGAGAAGAGCCCGCCATGACGTTCCGCGCCCCCGTCCGAGACCTGGCTTTCGCCCTGAAGACCGTGGGCCATCCCGACCTGCTGGCGCGCCACTATCCCGACCTCGACGGCGACACGGTCCAGGCCGTGCTCGAAGCCGCCGCCGCCTTCGCCGACAACGAGCTTGCGCCCCTCAACCGCCAGGGCGACCTCGTGGGCGCCCGTTACGAGAACGGGACGGTCACCGCGGCCCCCGGCTTCGCCGACGCCTACCGGCGCTTCGTCGAGCAGGGCTGGAACTCGCTCTCGGCCGACCCGGAGCACGGCGGCCAGGGCCTCTCGAAGGCGATGGAGCTGGCCGTCTTCGAGATGGTCCACGCCGCCAACATGGCCTTCGGCCTGTGCCCGATGCTGACCCAGGGCGCCATCGAGGCCCTGACCCTGCACGGGACCGAGCGGCAGAAGGCGCTGGTGCTGCCGAAGCTGGTGTCGGGCGAATGGACCGGCGCCATGTGCCTGACCGAGCCGCAGGCCGGCTCCGACCTCGCCGCTCTCACATCCGTCGCCCGGCCCGACGGCAAGGGCGGCTACCGGCTCTCGGGCCAGAAGATCTTCATCACCTGGGGCGACCACGACGCCGCCGACAACATCTGTCACCTGATCATCGCCCGCACCCCCGACGCGCCGCCCGGGATCAAGGGGATCAGCCTGTTCCTGGCCAACAAGTTCCAGGTGAAGGACGACGGCGCGCTGGGGCCGCGCAACAGCTTCCGGCCCGCCTCCATCGAGCACAAGCTGGGCATCCACGGCTCGCCCACCTGCGTCATGCTCTACGAGGACGCCGAGGCCGAACTGGTGGGCGAACTGGGCCAGGGCCTGGCCCACATGTTCGTGATGATGAACGCCGCGCGGCTGCAGGTGGGCGTCCAGGGGGTGGCCATCGCCGAGCGGGCCTTCCAGCAGGCGCTGGCCTTCAGCCAGGAGCGCCGGCAGGGCCGCACCGCCCTGCCCGGCGACGGGGCGATCTACGGCCACCCGGACGTCCGCCGCACCCTGATGCTGATGAAGGCGCGGATCGAGGCCGCCCGGGGGATCTGCCTGACCACCGGCGTCCTGTCCGACGTGGCGCGGCTGGCCGACGACCCGGCCGAGCGGGCCGCGGCGAAGGCCCGGCAGGAGCTTCTGACGCCCATCGCCAAGGCCTGGTCCACCGACGTCGGCGTCGACGTGGCCTCGGCCGGGGTCCAGATCCACGGCGGCATGGGCTTCATCGAGGAGACCGGGGCCGCCCAGCACTACCGCGACGCCCGCATCGCCCCGATCTACGAAGGCACCAACGGCATCCAGGCGCTGGACCTGATCGGCCGCAAGGTGCGCGCGAACGGCGGCGAGACGATGAAGGCCCTGTGCGCCGACATGGCCGCGACGGCCGACCGGCTCTCGGCCGCCGCCGGGCTCGAGGGCGTGGGCGCCCGCCTGGGCGCGGGCGTCGCGGCGCTGGACCGCGCCACCGGCTGGCTGCTGGACGCCGACAACATCGCCGCGCAGGCGGCGGCCACCCCCTATCTCAAGCTGGCCGGCGACGTGACCGGCGGGTGGATCCTGGGCCTCCAGGCCCTGGCCGCCTCGGGCTCGGAGGACCAGCCCTGGCTGGCGGCGAAGGGCGCCCTGGCCCGGCTCTGGGCCAGCCAGGTGCTGACCCAGGCCCCGGGCCTCGCCGACGGCCTCGCCGACGGCGCGCTCGACCTCGAATCCACCCAGCCGACGGCGCTGGCCGGCTAGGGCGACCGCCGATCACCGTTCGCGAACGGTTTACCTGCGGCATTTAGGCTCAGCCGCAGGGGGATAGCCGCAGGGGGATAGCCCATGTGGAGAGCCAAGGCGGGGTATCCGGCGGCGGCCATCTTGGTCCCGAACGTCGACGTCACCAGTCTTCAGCTCTGCCTGGCGGCCTTCCGCATGCCGCTGCCGGCGCACGTTCTCTTCAACGCCCTGGCCGCGCTGGGCGCCCTGCTTCTGGGACATCCCTGGGTGGCGGCCGTCCTCCTTGTCGCCGCCACGGCGTTCGACACCGCCCAGCAGCACTTGGTGAAGCGATGGCTGGCCGCCGGACCGGAGCTGGACGAGCACAAGGGCCTGCGCCGCCTCGCGGCCCTCTCCGCCGTGCGGATGACGGTCTACACACTCCCCACCTGGTTCATGGCGTTCACCGGCGGCCTGGCGGAACTTGCGTTCTACGGGCTCCAGCTCGCCACCCTGATGGCCGTGGCGGTGGGCCTGAGCAGCCTCTCCCGCCTGGTGTTCTGGGCGTCCGTCTCACCCATGGCTGCGGGAATCCTCGGCATCTGCGCGCTCCGCTTCGACCCGCTCACGACGGCCGGGCTGCTCCTCAACGCCGTGGTTCTGTTCGTCATACTGCGATCGATCTCGGTCCATGCCTCCTCAACGATCGCAAGGTGGCATGACGCCTACGTCGCCTCGGTGGCCGACCGGGCGGCGGCCGACGCGGCGCGGGAAGCCGCGCATGACGCCGGTCTGGCCCGCGCCAGCTTCCTGGCCACCATGAGTCATGAGATCCGCACCCCGATGAACGGCGTCATGGGGATGGCGCGGCTCCTGCGCCGCGACGAACGCGCGCCCCTCCAGATCGAGCGCCTCGACGCCCTGATCGATTCCGGCGAATACCTGCTTCAGATCCTCAACGACGTGCTCGACGCCTCCAAGATCGACGCCGGCAAGCTGGAGATCGTCACCGCGCCCGAAGACCTCCGCGCCCTCCTGGACCGCGCGGTGCTGTTCTGGACCCCTCGCGCGGACGAACGTGGCGTGGCGCTGTCGCTCGCGGCGCCGGACGCCTTGCCCGACCGGCTGATGATCGACGCCCTGCGCCTGCGCCAGGTGCTGTTCAACCTGATGGGCAACGCCCTGAAGTTCACCGAAGCCGGGTCGGTCACGGTCGAGGCGCGCGCCGGCGATCTCGGCGACGGCCGGGTCCGGCTGAACCTGACGGTGCGCGATACCGGGCCGGGCATTCCTGCGGACCATCTGCCGACGCTCTTCGACCGCTTCTCCCAGGCCCAAGGTCCGGCGGCGCGCCGGACGGACGGCACCGGCCTCGGGCTGGCCATCGTGCGTGAGCTGGTCGAGCTGATGGGCGGGCGTGTCTGGGTCGAGAGCGAGGTCGGGGCGGGGTCCGCCTTCCACGTGGAGCTCGATCTCGATCCGGCCGCGGCGACCGACGGCGCCGGGGAGGATGACGCCGGGACCGCGCCGCAGACCTTGACGATGACCCCGCTGCGGGTGCTCGCCGTCGACGACAACGCCATCAACCTGATGGTGCTGGAACAGCTCCTGTCCAGCCTGGGCCATGCGGTCTCCAAGGCTCCCGGCGGAGAGGCGGCCCTGGACGCCCTGGCCGACGAGAGCTTCGACCTGGTGCTCACCGACATCCAGATGCCGGCCATGAACGGCTCGCAGCTTCTGGCGCACATCCGCGCCACCCAGGGGCCGAACCGGTCCGTTCCGGTCATCGCCCTCACCGCCGACGTCGTCTCGGGCGGCCGGCAACGCTATCTCGACGAAGGCTTCACCGAGCACGCGTCCAAGCCGATCCAGCTCCAGGAACTGCTGGACGCGATCGTCCGGGCGACGGCCGCGACACCGGACCGGACGTCCGAGCGCGCGGCCTGAAGCCTGGCCCGCTCGACGTCTACGCCGCCAGGGCCGGAAGATCGTGGAGCGCGGGATCGAGTCCGGCGCCCATCAGGTCGATGAAGTTGTCGCGGTAGAACATCCGCTTCCGCGCCGCGCTCACGCCCTCCAGGCTCTCGTTGAAGCGCTTCAGAGGATTGCGGCCGCCCTCGACGTGCGGGAAGTCCGAGCTGAACAGCGCCATCTCGTCGCCCGCGTTGGCCATGATCCAGGCGACGTCCTCGTGCGGGTAGGGCGTCACCCGAAGCTGGCGGCGCAGGATCTCGGACGGCCGGGCCGAAAGCCGTTGCAGCCGCTCCTCCTTGCCGAAGGCGGCGCAGCCGGAATCCAGGAACTTCATCAGGCTGGGCAGCCACGAAGCGCCCAGCTCGATGGCCCCGAACTTCAACCGGGGGAACCGGTCGAACACCCCGTCGATCACCATCACCGACAGCGTCTGCCAGATGCTCAGCGGGATCGCCATGAAGGTGACCGAGGTGAAGTTCTCGTCGCCGCCGTGGAAATCCTTCACCTGCGGCAGGCCGTTCTCGGCATAGGCTTGGGCCATCTTCTCCTCGCCGCCCACGTGGAACAGGATCGGCAGCCCCGCCTCCTCGGCCAGCGCCCACAGCGGATCCAGCTCGACGTGGCTGGGCGAGAAGCCCGGCGGATGGCGCGAGGGCACCACCAGGCCCTTGGCGCCCAGCGCGATGGCCTCGCGCGCGATCTCGGGCGCCCGCGCCCGGTCCGCCAGCGGCACATAGCCCGTGGCCAGCAGCCGGCGATCCACCGAGCAGAAGTCGGTCATCATCCGGTTGTGTGCGCGCGCCGCCTCGACCGCCAGGTCGATCTCGCCCGCCTGCTCCAGGCCCCAGTTCGACAGGCAGGCGGTGGTGAAGACGAGCTGGCTGGCGAAGCCCAGGTGATCCAGCGTCGCCGGCCGGTCGTCGGCCCGGAACGCGCCCAGGGCCTCGTAGTTCTTGCGCAGCAGGATGTTCGCCTCGGCCCCGGCGCGGAACTCGGGATCCTCGTGTCGGTCCGCCGCCTTGGCGAACCATTCCGGCAGCACGTCCTTCTTCCCGGTCTTGGCGATGAAGTCGTCGCGGACCCTGGGGTCGAGGTACCGGTGGATCGTGCCCGGCAGCTCCATGATATGACTGTCGGCGTCGTGGATCGTCTGGCCTTCGACATACGCCATGGCGCATCCTCCCCGAATGCATGTTCTCGTTGGCCGGCATTCCGAACCTTCAAATTCCGGGCGTCAAGGATTCTGGGAGCGGCATCCGACCGATGTCGCCCGCGACCTGATCGGCTGGGAGGTCTATGTGGGCGGGGTGGGCGGCCGCATCGTCGAGACCGAGGCCTATCATCAGGAGGACCCGGCCTCGCACAGCTATCCCGGCCCGACCGCGCGCAACGCGGCGATGTTCGGCCCGGCGGGGCGCCTCTACGTCTACCGTTCGTACGGCGTCCACTGGTGCATGAATTTCGTGTCCGGCGCATCGGGCGAAGGATCGGCGGTGCTGATACGCGCCATCGAGCCGCGGCATGGCCTGGACGTCATGCGGGCGCGCCGTGGGCGGGACGATCCCCGCGCGCTCTGCTCGGGCCCCGGAAAGCTGTGCCAGGCGTTGGCGGTCACCCGCGAACACGACGGCCTGCGGCTGGATTCGCCGCCGTTCGAACTCCGTGAAGGCCCGGCCGGCGCCGTCGTCGCGGGACCTCGTATCGGGATCACCAAGGCGGCGGAAAAGCCCTGGCGGTTCGGAGAGGCCGGCTCACGGTTCCTGAGCCGGCCCTTCTCCCGCTAAAGCTGAGCCAGCATGTAGTCGGCGGCCGAGACCTTGAATTCGCCCGGCGCCTCGACGTTGAGCTCCTTCACGATCCCGTCGTTGACGATCATCGAGTAGCGCTGCGAACGCTGGCCCATGCCGAAGCGGCTGCCGTCCATGGACAGGCCGATGGCGCTGGTGAAGTCGCCGTTGCCGTCGGCCAGCATGATCACGTCGTCACCCACCGCCTGGTCCTCGCCCCAGGCCTTCATGACGAAGGCGTCGTTCACCGACAGGCACGCGATGGCGTCGACGCCCTTGGCCTTCAGGTCGGGGGCATGCTGCTTGAAGCCCGGCAGGTGCTTGGCCGAGCAGGTGGGGGTGAAGGCGCCCGGCACGGCGAACAGGGCCACGGTCCGGCCCTTGAAGAAATCGTCGGTCTGAACCGGCTTCGGCCCTTCGGCGGTGGCCTGGGTGAGGGTCGCGCTGGGCAGCTTGTCGCCAACCTTGATGGTCATCGAAGGGTCTCCTCGCTCGGATGCTTTGCCTGTTCAGGCCGGCACATAAACGCGAAAAGCCGGGATGGGTAACCTCAATTCCGGGGTTTCGGCGCGCACGCCCTTGAAGTCGCCACGATCCCGCTGAATCTCTGCCGTATGGACAGCGCGTTCCTGACGGGCCAGCTCCTCATCGCCATGCCGGGGATCGGCGATTCCCGGTTCGAGCGCTCGGTGATTCTCATCTGCGCCCACGACGACCGGCACGCCATGGGCGTCGCCGTGAACCGGCCCGTGGAGGGGCTGACGGTGCCCGACCTGCTGGAGCGCCTGGAGATCGAATCCGCCGGTCCGGTCGCGCCCGACTTCGTCCTGTTCGGCGGTCCGGTCGAGGTGGAGCGCGGCTTCGTTGTGCATACCGACGACTATCGCGCCGAGCACAGCCTGGGCGTGGACGGGGGGCTGGCGCTCACCACCACCCGGGAGGTGCTGGAGGTCATGGGCGCCCCGGGCCGCCAACCGCGCAAGACCCTGCTCGCCCTGGGTTACGCCGGCTGGGGCGCCGGCCAGCTCGAGCGCGAGATCCGCGAGCACGTCTGGCTCACGGTGGAAGCCGACGAGGCCCTGGTCTTCGACGACGACCACGACACCAAATGGGCGCGGGCCCTGGCCAAGCTGGGCGTCGATCCCACCTTCCTCAACGCCGAAGCCGGCGGCAGAGCCTGACCTCCCGAGCCTCCGCGCGAGTGGAGGCTCCGTCATGGAGAACCACAGAAAACACGGAAGGACACGGAAGTCGCAGCTTCGTCTTCCGCGTTTTCCGTGTCCTTCCGTGGTTCCTTCAAATTCGAGAGGCGCCGCTTCGCGGCCCTATCCGGATCAGCCGCGGGCCTTCACCGGGGCGGCGCCGTCCACGTAGCTTTCGTTGAGGTAGACCTCGGCTTCCTGGGCCGAGAGGGCCGGGGCGTAGCCGAAGCCCTGGCCGTAGTCGCAGCCCAGCGACAGCAGGTGCCGCGCCATGCCGGCGTTCTCCACGCCCTCGGCCACCACCTCCATCGCCAGGTCCTGGCCCAGCTTCACCACCGACGACACGATCTTGGCCGAGCCCTCGTTGGTGGCCATGGTGCGCACGAAGTAGCGGTCGACCTTCAGCGTGTCGAAGGGGAGCCGCGTCAGGTAGCTGAGCGACGAGAAGCCGGTGCCGAAGTCGTCCAGCGCCAGGGCGGCGCCGGCGGCGCGCAGCTCGCCCAGGACGACGGCCGCCCGGTCGGGATCGCGCATGACGTCGCTTTCCGTAACTTCCAGCTTCAGCGCCCCGGGCGGCAGGCCGGTCTCGGCGCGGATCGCCTTCACGTCCGAGACCAGGTCCGGCCGGTCGATCTCGCCGGTGGAAAGGTTGACGGCCACGGTCAGCTCGCCCGCGGCCCGGTGGCGCTGGCGCCAGGCGGCGAGCTGGCGGGCGGCCTCGCGCATCATCATGGCGCCCAGCTCGGGCATCAGGCCCATCTCGTCGCAGAGCGGCAGGAACTGCTCGGGCATCAGCAGGCCGCGGCGCGGGTGCCGCCAGCGGACCAGCGCCTCGAAGCCCGACAGCGCGCCGGTCGAGAGCCGCACGATCGGCTGGTAGAAGGGCGTCATCTCGCCCCGGCGCAGGGCGCCCTTGAGATCGGCCTCCAGGGCCAGGCGCGACAGGCCGTCGGTCTCCAGGCTGCGGCCGTAGGCCGCCGCGCCGCCACGGCCGTTGCTCTTGGCCGCTTCAACGGCCAGCTCGGCCCGGCGCAGCAGCTCGGCCGCCTCGGGCGCATCCTCGCCGCCGTGCGCCTCGACGGCGCCGATGGACAGGGTGGGGTGGATGTCGAAGCCCGCCACGCGCAGCGGCTGCTCCAGCGCCCGGCGAAGCGCCTCCGGGCCGGGGGACCCCTCGGCCGGCGCCAGGGCGGCGAACTCGTCCTCGCCGATCCGCGCCAGCAGGGCGCCCGGCGGATATGATGCGGCCAGCCGCGAGCCCAGGGCGGCCAGCACGAGATCGGCGCGCTCGTGGCCCAGCGCCTCGTTCAGCCGGCGCAGGCGGTCCAGATCGGCGACGATCAGCTCGTGGCGGCCGGGCGTCTGCAACCGTTCGCGGGCCAGGTTGATGAAGCTCTTGCGGTCGGCCAGGCCTGTCAGATGGTCCAGGCCGGGCGCCGCGAAGCGCACCTCGGCGGCCACCACGCCCGCGGCCCGCACGCCCTCTTCCAGCCACACCCCGCGCCAGACACAGGGGACGCCGCCGCGCAGGCGCAGGCGCGCCGCCACCTCGCCGCCGGGTTCCTGGACGCGCAGGACATCTTCGGCCAGGGCGCGGTCCTGCGGCAGGGCGAGCGCGCGGAGCGCCGCCGACGAGCAGTCGGGCGCCAGCGGCCCCAGGCCCAGGGCGCGGGTGGCCCCGGTGAGGCGCAGACGGTCCTTCTCCGGCTCCCAGACCCAGAGCGCGACTTCCGCCGCCCCCAGGGCCTCGAGCGTGGCCGTGGCGTCCCACATCCAGCGATCGTTCGCCATGACGTCCTGAAAACTGAGCCTGTGCCGAAGGCGCCGGTGGAATTAGACCGACACCCCTTCGTCCGGCCCCTCGCGCCCCACGTGCGGGGTCAAGCGTCCGAACAGCACATGGTCTCGCCAAGCGCCGTTAATTTTAAGATAAGCTGGCGCGAATCCCTCCTCCCGGAAGCCGGCCTTGGCCAGCAGGCTGCGCGACGGGACGTTCTCGGGAATGCAGGCGGCTTCCAGCCTGTGGAGCGACAGCGGGCCGAAGGCGAAATCGCACAGCGCCCGCACCGCGGCCAGGGTCTGGCCCTGCCGCGCATAGGGCTCGCCGCACCAGTAGCCGACCGACCCCATCTGCGCGACGCCGCGCCGCACGTTCGACAGCGTGATGCCGCCGGTCAGGGCGTCGTCCGAGGCGCGGAAGACGAAGAACGGATAGGCCGCGCCCGCCTCCCGGTCGCGCGCATAGGCCAGCAGCCGGCGCCGGAACGCCGCCCGGCTGAGGTCGTCCGCGGGCCAGATCGGCTCCCAGGGCTGGAGGAAGGCGCGGCTGGCTTCGCGCAGATCGCGCCATTCGGCGTAGTCCGAAGCTCGCGGCGGCCGCAGCCACACGCCCTCGCCTTCCACGCGAAGGCCGCTCTCCGGCGCGATCCAGTCCAGCAGGGCCATGCGCGGAAACGTCGCGCAATCGCGGCGATGGTCAAGAGCGTTGGCGCGGCGCGCGACGGAACGGCGCACGATCCGCGCTGCGTGAGCGTCAGCCCGCGAACGCCGCCTGGAAACGGTCGGCCGCCGCCAGGGCCGGCCTGGGCCCAAGCACCGCCACGGCGGCCTTGCGGGCGCCCAGGATGCGCGCCGTCAGCGCGGCGATCTGGCCCGGCGTGACCGCATCCACCTCGGTGGCCACGGCTTCGGGGTCCAGCGTGCGGCCGAACAGCAGAACCTGGCCGGCCGCCTGCTCGGCGCGCGCCAGCGCCGACTCGCGCCCCATGAACATCGCGCCCTTGAGCTGGGCCTTGGCGCGCGCCAGCTCCGCCTCGCCCACCGGCGCGGTCAGGGCCTGGATCTCGCCGGCCGTCACCTGGGCCAGTTCGGCCGCGTCGGCCGCGTCGCAGCCGGCGAAGACGCCCAGGACGCCGGTGTCGGCGTAGGTCTCGGAATAGGCGTCGATGGCGTAGGCCAGGCCGCGCTTCTCGCGCGCCTCCTGGAACAGGCGCGAGGCCATGCCCCCGCCCAGCATCTCGGCCAGGAGACGGAGGGCGAAATAGTCCGGATCGCGCACGCCCACCGCCGGCAGCAGCAGCACGACGTTGGCCTGCTCCAGCCGCTTGGCCCTGGTGCGCACGCCGCCCCGGAAGACGGCCGTCGCCGCCTCGGGCAGGGCCGAGCCGACCCCGGCGCCGAAATCGCGCTCGGCCAGCGCCAGGAGGGCGTCCTCGTCGACCGCGCCGGCGGCGCTCACCACCAGCGTCTCGGGGCCGTAGAGGGCGGCGCGCCAGGCGTTCAGCGCCTCGGGCGTCGCGCGGCCGATCGAGCGTGGCGTGCCCAGGATGGGGCGGCCCAGCGGCTGGCCCTCGAAGGCGGCGGCCTGCGCCAGTTCGAACACCAGGTCGTCGGGCGTATCGGCGGCCTCGGCGATCTCCTGGCCCACCACCTGCTTCTCGCGCGCCAGGTCGCCGTCGTCCATCGCGGGCCGCTGGACGAGGTCGGCGATCACCGCCGATCCCAGGTCCAGGCCGTCCTTCAGGGCGCGCACCTGGAAGCTGGTGCGCTCGTAGCCGGTGGCGGCGTTGATGTGGCCGCCCTCGGCCTCGATCACCTCGACGATGTCCCGGGCCGAACGCCCGCCTGCGCCCTTGAAGACCATGTGCTCGAGAAGGTGCGACCAGCCCGAGCGGTGCTCGTCCTCGAAGCGCGCGCCCCGACCCGCCACCACCGAGAGCGCCACCGTCTGCCAGCCGGGCAGCGGGTCGCAGACCACCCGCACCCCGTTGCCCAGGGTGTGGACGCGCGGGGTCACCGCCTCAGCGCTCCGCGAAGGCCCGGACATAGGCCTTCACCGCCTGGGCCTCGCCCGCGATGTGTTGGAAACGTTCGGGCCGGTCCGCCAGGCTGGCGGTCCCGCGCGGCAGGGCGGGCGTCACGCCGCTGGCCCGCGCCACATCCTCGGGGAACTTGGCCGGATGGGCCGTGGACATGACCACCGTGGGCCCGTCCAACTCCACATGGCGCAGCGCCGCCACCGCGACGGCGGTGTGCGGGTCGATCAGTTCGCCGGTCTCGTTGAGGGTGGCGAGGATGGTGCGCGCCGTCTCGTCCTCGCCGATGGCCACCCCGGTGAAGACCGCCTGCATGGCCGAGAGCGCGGCGGGCGGGATGTCCAGCGCCCCGGCCTGGGCGAACGCCTCGAACGCCCGCGCGGTCTCGGTCGCCTCGCGCCGCACGCCTTCGAAGTAGAGCCGCTCGAAGTTGGAGGCCGACTGGATGTCCATGGCGGGCGACAGGGTGGCGTGGACGGGACCGCGGGCGTAGCGCCCCGTGGAGAACGCCTTGGCCAGGATGTCATTCGAATTGGTCGCCACGACGATCCGCTTCACCGGCAGGCCCATGCGCAGCGCCACATAGCCCGCGAAGGCGTCGCCGAAGTTGCCGGAGGGCACCACGAAGTTCACCGCCCGCTCCGGCGCGCCCAGGGCCGCGGCCGTGGTGAAGTAGTAGACCGCCTGGGCCACGATCCGGGCGAAGTTGATCGAGTTCACCGCCGCCAGGTCCACGGCCTGGCGCAGGCTCTTGTCCTGGAAGGCGTCCTTCAGGATCGCCTGGCAGTCGTCGAACGTGCCGGCCACCGACAGGCAGGCCACGTTGTCCTCGCTGGCCGTGGTCATGAACCGGCGCTGGACCTCGCTGATCCGGCCCTCGGGGAACATGGCCACGATGCGCACCGCCTTGGCCCCGCGGAAGGCTTCGACCGCGGCGCCCCCGGTGTCGCCCGAGGTGGCGCAGAGGATGGTCTGGCGGCGGTTCTGCTGTGTCAGGAAGTGGTCGTACAGCCGCGCCAGCATCTGCATGGCGACGTCCTTGAACGCCAGACTCGGGCCGTGGAACAGCTCGGCGATGAAGGCCTGCGGGCCGATCTGGACCATCGGGACCACGGCCCTGTGGCTGAACGACGCATAGGCCTCGTCGCACATCCGCGCGAGGTCCGCCTCGGCCACCTCGCCGTCGGCGAACTTGCCCAGCACCGCGGCGGCCACCCGGGTGTAGGGCTGTCCTGCGAAAGCGGCGATCTCGTCGCGGGTGAACGTCGGCCAGGCCTCGGGCACATAAAGCCCGCCGTCCGGGGCGAGCCCCCCCAGCACCGCGTCGGTGAAGCCGACCGCCGGCGCCTGGCCGCGGGTGGAGATGTAGCGCATTCAGGTCTTCCGGCGTCTTGCGAGCATGGCGGCATAGACGCCGAGCAATGCCGCGGCAAGGCCGTACCAGGTGAGCGCATATTCCAGGTGCCGGTTGGCGATGTCGGCCGGGATCGGCGCGGGGTCGAGCGCGGGCCAGCCGGGATTGGTCGAGGTCTCGGCCATCAGCACCAGGGGCGCCGGCGCCGCGGCGCCCAGCGTCCGGGCCATGGCCGGGACGTCGCGCGTGAACCAGCGCTCGGGCGTGTTGGGCGGCGAGAACGCGTTGCCCGGCTCGGGCCTTCGCAGGACGCCGGTGACCGTCATGGGTTCGACATCGGCCCTCACCGGCGGCCGGGCCGAGATGGTGTCGGCCACGAAACCGCGGTCCACCAGGACGCTGCGATAGGGGCCGGCCTCGATCGCGCAGGCCGAGATCAGGCGCGCGCCCGCCTGCCCTTCGCGCACGGCGTACAGTTCCAGGAAGGGGGCCGAGCCCAGGCCGGGGCACGCGACGGTCACGCGGGTGAAGTCGGCCGCGGCCAGGCCGTCGCCGTCCGCGCCCCCGGCCTCGGACACGGTGGCCAGCACGGCGTCTGCGGGTCGGGCCGGCGCGTCGCGGAGCGCCTCGATCCGGGCCAGGAGGTCGCGCTTCCAGCTCAGGCGCTGCACCTGCCAGGTGCCCAGCATCACCAGGATGACGAACGCGACCGCCGTCGTCAGGGTCAGGCCGACGGGAAAGCGGGCCCCGGATTTCGTCGTCATCGGGGCATGGCCGTCATCGGGGTCAGTCGTCGTTCCGCGCTTCGGCCGCACGGTTCATGAACTGGGCCGCCAGCATGGCGCCTTTCAGGGGCCGCATGAGCCCCAGCGACAGGATGAGCGTCGCCGGCAGCCACAGGATCAGGTGGACCCAGATCGGCGGATGGATCGTGAACTCGGTGAAGACCGCCGCGAACGCCACGGCGAAGCCCGCGATCAGGATCACGAAGACCGCGGGGCCGTCGCCGGAGTCGGCCTTGGAGAAATCGCAGCCGCAGGCCTCGCAGGCGGGCGCCACCTTCAGGAAGCCCTCGAACAGGAAGCCCTCTCCGCAGTTGGGGCAGCGACCGGCCAACCCCGACAGAAGCGGATGGGACTTCATCTCGTGGCCCTAGTGCGCCGGCCCGCCGAAGATGACGTAGACGAACGCGAACAGGAACAGCCACACCACGTCGACGAAGTGCCAGTACCAGGCGGCGGCCTCGAAGCCGAAATGCTGCTTCTGGGTCATCCCCGTGCCCATCAGGCGGATCAGGCAGACGATCAGGAACAGGGTGCCGACCAGGACGTGGAAGCCGTGGAAGCCGGTGGCCATCACGAACGACGATCCGTAGAGGCCCGAGTTGCCCGCGTTCTCGCCACCGAAGAAGTAGTTGTGGCTGAAGATGTGATGGTACTCGTAGGCTTGGACGGCGGTGAACAGCACGCCCAGCGCGATGGTCAGCACGAGGCCGATCTTGGTGCTCTTGCGGTCGCCCTGCTGAAGTGCGTGGTGGGCCCAGGTCACCGTGGTGCCCGAGAGCAGCAGGATCAGGGTGTTCACCAGCGGCAGCTGGAACGCCGGGACGGTTTCGACGCCCTGCGGCGGCCAGGTGGCCCAGGCGGCGCGCACATCCTCGATCGGGCTGTGCGTCCGCACCTCGTGGAACAGGGCCATCTCGAAGAAGACCCAGAACCAGGCCACGAAGAACATCACCTCCGAGGCGATGAACAGGATCATGCCGTAGCGCAGGCCGATGGAGACGACGGGCGTGTGGTCCCCGCGGTTGGCTTCCTTCACGACGTCGGCCCACCAGCCCAGCATCGTGAACAGCACGCCCGCAAACCCGGCGAAGAACAGCCAGGAGGTGCCTTCGGGCAGGCCGAACAGGCCCTTCATCCACGCCACGCCGCCCAGCGCCATCACCGTGGCGGCGATGGAGCCCACCAGCGGCCACGGGCTCGGGTCCACCAGGTGGTAGTCGTGCTTCACGCCAGCGGCCATCGCGGTCTCAACCCCTCGACAAATCCCCCTGCGCGGATCGGGACCCGGCGCAGTCAACTTTGCGGGACGCTATAGCCGCCCCGCCGACGGTTCGCCAAGGGGGAATGCCCCCTCGGTCGCCCGGAGCACGTCCCGGGACACTCCCGGGACGCGTTCCGGAAAGCTCAGCCCTTCGTATGCGGACGCTCGGCCTCTTCCGGCGCGGCCTCGGTCGAGCGGAAGAAGGTGTAGCTCAGCGTCACCTCGGACTTGCCCCGCGTGTTCACGTCCTGGGCGAATTCGGGGTCGATGTAATAGAGCACCGGCATGTCCACCGTGACGCCCGGCTGCAGCGTCTGGTCCTCGAAGCAGAAGCACTGGAGCTTCTGGAAGTACCGTCCCGCCTGCGACGGCACGACGTTGAAGACGGCCCGCGCCGTGACCGGCTTGTCCGAATTGTTCGTCACCTTGAAGAAGGCGATCTTGGTCTCGCCGACCTTCAGGTCCTGGCTGGTCTGCTCGGCGGTGAAGCGCCACGGCAGGTCGCCCCGGACGTTGGCGTCGAACCGCACGGTCAGGGTCCGGTCCAGCACCTGGCTGCTCGCGGTGTCGGCCCGGCGCGGGGTGCCGTCGAAGCCGGTGAGCTGGCAGAAGGCGCGATAGGCCGGCACCGAACCGAACGCCGCGCCGATCATGCCGAAGAACGTCAGCGCGCAGATCGTGGCGACGCGGACGTTGCGCCGGCGCTCGGCGTCGCCCTGCGGCGTGGCGGGTTCAGAACCTGTCTGCGACATTGGCGCCCAACCTCACGATGGTGACCACGTACACGATGACCGCGAAGGCCACGAGGCCCACCGCGATGGCGATATTGCGCCCGCGCCGCGCCCGGGCCGCGGCTTCGTCCTCGCGCTTGGGATCGCTCATGCGAAAAGCTCCAGCGGGGCGACGCCCATGAGATGCTCGGCCAGCAGCGTCGCGAACAGCAGGGCCAGGTAGAGGATCGAGAACGCGAACAGGTTGCGGGCGTCGCGCGCGCCGGCCCGCACATCGTAGAGGCCCCCGGGGGACTGCGCGGTCCGCCGCGGGTCGGCGGCGTCGCCGGCCCGGCTGCGGAACAACCGCCACGCCAGCAGCAGGAAGACCAGGCCGCCCAGGGCCGAGACGCTCAGGTAGGCCGGCCCGCCCAGGCCCGTGAACGACGGGGCGATGCAGACCGGCACGAGCAGCAGGCTGTAGACCAGGATCTGGGTGCGGGTGGACGAGGCGCCCTTGACCACCGGCATCATCGGCACGCCGGCCTTGGCGTAGTCCTCCGACGTGTAGAGCGACAGCGCCCAGAAGTGCGGGGGCGTCCACATGAAGATGATCGCGCACAGCAGCCAGGCGTTCAGCGGCGCATCGCCGCTGGCCGCGGCCCAGCCGATGACGGGCGGCAGGGCGCCCGCCAGGCCGCCGATGACGATGTTCTGCGCCGTCCAGCGCTTGAGCCACATGGTGTAGACGACGGCGTAGAAGAGGATGGTGAAGGCCAGCAGGCCGGCGGCCAGCCAGTTCAGCGCCATCCCCATCAGCATCACCGAGAACAGCGACAGCACCACGCCCAGCGTCAGCGCGTCGGCGCCCTGGACCTTACCCGACGGGACGGGACGGCCGCGGGTCCGGCGCATCTTGGCGTCGATGTCGGCGTCGTACCACATGTTGAGCGCGCCCGACGCGCCCGCGCCCACGGCGATGCACAGGATCGCCACCGCGCCCAGGATCGGGTTCACGGCGACCGGGGCGCAGACCAGGCCGGTCAGCGCGGTGAACACCACCAGCGACATCACGCGCGGCTTCAGGAGCTGGAGGAAGTCCTGCCAGCGCGCGGCGTCCCGGGATGTCTCAGTCGTGGCCATGGCCATCGATCTTACTCTCAGAATGTCGCAGGGGCGCGCCCCGTTTCCGGAACGCGCCCCCCGATATGGTTCCGGTGTCGGCCCTCAGTGGACGTCGGGCTTCACCACCGGGAGTTCGTTGAACTGGTGGAACGGCGGCGGCGAGCTGAGCGTCCACTCCAGCGTCGTGGCGCCTTCGCCCCACGGGTTGGCTTCCGCCTTGCGCCGGCGGATGGCCGACTCGATCAGCACCAACATGAAGACCGCCACACCGGCCACCGTGACCGCGTAACCGATCGACGAGACGTGGTTCCAGTAGGCAAAGCCGTCGGGGAAATCCACGTAGCGGCGCGGCATGCCCTGGAGGCCCAGGAAGTGCTGCGGGAAGAAGATCAGGTTCACGCCGACGAAGGTGATCCAGAAGTGCAGCGCGCCGAGGAACTCGTTGTACTTCACGCCCCAGATCTTCTCGTACCAGTAGTAGAAGCCGGCGAAGATCGCGAACACCGCGCCCAGCGACAGCACGTAGTGGAAGTGGGCCACCACGTAGTAGGTGTCGTGCAGGCTGTAGTCGATACCAGCGTTGGCCAGGACCACGCCCGTCACGCCGCCCACGGTGAACAGGAAGATGAAGCCGATCGCCCACAGCATGGGCGTCTTGAAGCTGATCGAGCCCCCCCACATCGTGGCGATCCACGAGAACACCTTCACGCCCGTCGGCACCGCGATGACCATCGTGGCCGCCACGAAGTAGGCCCGCAGTTCGATGGGCATGCCCACCGTGTACATGTGGTGGGCCCACACGACGAAGCCGATGAAGCCGATGGCGACCATGGCGTAGGCCATGGCGAGATAGCCGAAGACGGGCTTGCGCGAGAACGTCGAGACGATGTGCGAGATGATCCCGAAGCCGGGCAGGATCAGGATGTACACTTCCGGGTGGCCGAAGAACCAGAACAGGTGCTGGTACATGACCGGGTCGCCGCCGCCCGCGGCGTCGAAGAAGTGCGTGTTGAAGTTGCGGTCCGTCAGCAGCATCGTGATCGCGCCGGCCAGCACGGGCAGCGAGAGCAGCAGCAGGAAGACGGTCACCAGCACCGACCAGACGAACAGCGGCATCCGGTGCAGGGTCATACCCGGCGCGCGCATGTTGAAGATGGTGGTGATGAAGTTGATCGAGCCCAGGATCGAGCTGGCCCCGGCCAGGTGGAGCGACAGGATCGCCAGGTCCATGGCCGGGCCGGTGTGGCCCGAGGTCGAGAGCGGCGGATAGGCCGTCCAGCCGCCGCCGAAGCCCTTGCCCGGCCCGCCGTCGACGAACAGTGAGCAGCAGAGCAGCACCCACGCGGCCACCAGCAGCCAGAACGAGATGTTGTTCATCCGCGGGAAGGCCATGTCCGGCGCGCCGATCATCAGCGGCACGAACCAGTTCCCGAACCCGCCGATCATGGCCGGCATGACCATGAAGAAGATCATGATCAGCGCGTGGGCCGTCACGACCACGTTGTAGCCGTGCTTGCTGGGCTCGATGAGGCTGACCCCGGCGATCTTGATCTGCGCCAGCCAGGAGCCCTCGGTGAACACCTGGATGCCCGGCTCGGCCAGTTCCCAGCGGATCAGGCCCGACAGGGCGCCGCCCACGATCCCCGCCATGATGGCGAAGATCAGGTACAGCGTGCCGATGTCCTTGTGGTTCGTGGACAGGAACCAGCGGGTGAAGAAACCGGGCGTGTGCCCGTGATCGTCATGCCCGTGGTCGTGATCGTGTGCGGCGGCTTGAGCCATCTTACGCAGGTCCTACCGGTTAGTTCGCGGCCGGCGCCGGGGGCGCGGTCGGGGTGGCGGCCGGAGCCTGGGGCTCGGGCGTGGCGGGAGACGGAGCGGCCGGGGCGGCTTCGGTCGCCGCGGCCGGCGTGGCCGCCGCGTCGGCGGCCGGGGCCTCGAGGGCCGCGGCGGCGCCCGCGGGGTTGCCGCCCTTCTTGGCGACCCAGGCGTCGAAGTCGGCCTGGCTGACCACGCGCACCTCGATCGGCATGAAGGCGTGGTCCACGCCGCACAGCTCGCGGCAGTTGCCGTAGTAGACGCCGATGCGCTCGGCCTTGAACCAGATCTCGTTCAACCGGCCCGGAATGGCGTCCGTGATGATGCCGAACGACGGCACCGCGAAGGCGTGGATCACGTCGGCGGCGGTCACCTGGACGCGCACGACCTTGTTCACCGGCACCACCAGCGGCTCGGTGGCGGCCAGGCGGTAGGGACGCTTCTCGGCCTTGGCCTGCTCTTCCGGCAGGTTGTTGGAGATGAACTCGCCGATCTCCTGATCCGGATACTCGTAGCCCCAGTACCACTGGTACCCCGTGGCCTTCACGGTCAGGTCGGGCTTCGGCATGTCGTTGTAGGCGAACAGCAGCCGGAACGAGAAGATCGCCACGAACACCAGGATCAGGACCGGGATCAGCGTCCAGGCGACCTCGAGCGCGGTGTTGTGGCTGAACTTCGCGGGGACCGGATTGGCCTTACGGTTGAACTTCACCACCACGATGATCAGCAGCGCCAGCACGAACAGCGTGATGAGCGTGATGAGCGGCAGCAGGATCACATTGTGGAAGAAGATCGCGTCGTGCCGCAGTTGGGTCACGCCCGGTTGCAGGTCGATCGCCCTGTCGGTCGGCTCGCCAATGTTGTCCACGGCCCAGGCCGTGGCGCCCCAGAACGCCGCCGTCGCGCCCGCGAGGGCTCCGGCCGCCCGCGTCCGCCATGCGTGAAAGCTCGACTTCATGTCCCCTCGGTCAGCTTGGCCGGCGGCGCCCCATGGACAGGCGGAACACCTCCGACGACTTCGGAACGGGACGCACGGACGCGACGTGCGCGACGCCCGACCGGCCCCTTCGCGGGGGTCCATACGCGCATCGCCGGGGCTTGCCAAGGCGTCCGCGGCCCTTGTCGCACGTGCAAGGGGCGTCTGTGGCTTTCGCGTGTGGAACGGATGCGGCTTCGTGGCCCTCGCGGGCTATTCTGGACGCCTCCGTTCCCCGGAACCGCACTGGAATCGGCCCGATGCACACGAGTCCCGACGAAGACCGCGCGATCCGCCGCGAGTTCGACCGCCTGACCAACATGACCCAGGCCGAGTTGCGGGCCTGGCTGGAGACCCCCGAGAGCCGCAAGGTCGGCATGGTGCGGAAGGGCGAGACCGAATCCGTGGGCCGTCAGTCCGCGAGGCGGATCCTGGCGATCCGGGACACACCGGCCGCCGACCTGACCGACGCCGACTACCGCCACATGAGGAAGGTCATCGGCTACTGCCGCCGCCACCTGGCCCAGCGCCCCTACGCCTGGAAGACGGGCGGCGACATCACCCACACCCGCTGGCGCTGGAGCCTGATGAACTGGGGTCACGACCCGCTGAAGCGCTGAGGCCTCTCCGACCGCGACACGCGCCCAGCCGCGCAATGGGTGACGCCCTGCCCGCCACTCACTATCTTCTCCTCATGAACGCGCCCGTCTCCGCTCCTTCCCTCCTCGACGCCGCCGGCGTCGATCCCGCCCGCGCCCAGGCCATTCTCGGCGACGCCCTCGCAGGCGCCGACGACGGCGAACTGTTCGTCGAGAAGTCCGAGAGCGAGTCGTTCCTGTTCGACGACGGGCGGCTGAAGTCGGCCTCGTACGATTCGACCGAGGGTTTCGGCCTGCGCGTGGTGGCCGGCGAGACGGCGGGCTACGCCCACGCCTCCGAGGTGTCCGAGGCCGCCATCCGCCGCGCCGCCGACTCGGCCCGCCTGGCGAAGCGCGGCTATGCCGGAACGTCCGCCGAGGCGCCCCGCGCCACCAATGCGAAGCTCTACGGAGAGGACGACCCGCTGGCCTCGCCCGCCTTCGCCGACAAGGTCGCCCTGCTTCAGGAGATCGACGCCTGGGCCCGCGCCCGCGATTCGCGGGTGGTCCAGGTGATGGCCTCCATCGCCGGCGAACGGCGCACGGTCGAGATCCTGCGCGCCGACGGGCGGCTGATCCGCGACGTTCGCCCGCTCAGCCGCATCAACGTGCAGATCACCGTCGAGCGCGATGGCCGACGCGAGTCGGGCTACACGGGCGCCGGCGGCCGCGCCGGCTTCGAAGCCTGGATCGGCCCCGACAAGTGGCAGGCCCAGGTGGACGAGGCGCTGCGCCAGGCGCTCACCAACCTGGACGCCGTCCCCTGCCCGGCCGGCGAGATGGACGTGGTCCTGGGCCCCGGCTGGAACGGCGTGCTGCTGCACGAGGCCGTCGGCCACGGCCTGGAGGGCGACTTCAACCGCAAGGGCACCTCGGCCTTCTCGGGCCGCATCGGCGAGCGGGTGGCCGCGCCGGGCGTCACCGTCTTCGACGACGGGACCATCCCCGGCCGCCGCGGCTCGCTGACCGTGGACGACGAGGGCACGCCCACCGAGCGGACCATTCTCATCGAGGACGGCGTCCTGGTGGGCTACATGCACGACCGGATGAGCGCCCGGCTGATGGGGCTGGCCCCCACCGGCAACGCCCGGCGGCAGTCCTACGCCCACATGCCCATGCCGCGGATGACCAACACCGCCATGCTGGCCGGCGGCCACACGCGCGCCGAAATGATCGCCTCGACGAAGAAGGGCCTCTATTGCGCCAACTTCGGCGGCGGCCAGGTGGACATCACCAGCGGCAAGTTCGTCTTCCAGTGCACCGAGGCGTACCTGATCGAGGACGGCCGGCTGACCACGCCGGTCAAGGGCGCCACCCTGATCGGCGACGGCCCCTCGGCCCTGACCCGCGTGACCATGATCGGCGACGACTTCGACTTCGACCCCGGCATCGGGGTCTGCGGCAAGTCGGGCCAGAGCGTGCCGGTGGGCGTGGGCCAGCCGTCCCTGAAGATCACCGGGCTGACGGTCGGCGGCACGGCGGTCTGAGGCGGGCCGGGGCTATCCCAGGATCGCGTGGGGCACGAACCGGCTGAGGTTCTTCGTCACGCGGCTGCGATCCTCGCGGACGCCGATCCCGGCCGGCTCGTCGCCGACGATCCACGCGCCGATCACGGGATAGTTGCGGTCGAAGGCCGTGATGGGATGCAGCGCCTGGCGGATGTGGCCCTCGGCGCCGTAGCCCTGGTCCAGCACCTTCGCCCGGCGGCCGCGCTGGACCAGCTCGATGTTGGCGCCCTCGCGGCTGAACAGCGGCTTGCGCACGTAGGAACGGCCCAGCTCCGCCATCGCCGGATCGTCCTCGAAGAAGGCCGGCAGCAGGTTGGGATGGCCCGCATGACGCTCCCACAGCAGCGGCAGCAGGCCCTTGTTCGACAGCACCGCCTTCCACGGCGGCTCCAGGAACCGCGTCCGCGACCCGGCGATGTTCGCGGCGTACGGCTCGCGGAACATCTCTTCCCAGGGATAGAGCTTGAAGATCGCCTGGATGATGTAGCGGTCCGCGTCCACGAACCGGCCGTCGGCGTCCAGCCCGATCTCGCCGATGGGGACGAACCTCGGCTCCAGCCCCGCCTGGGCGGCGATGTCCTCCAGGTAGCGGACGGTCTGACGATCCTCGACGGACTCCGGATCGGCGGCGAAATGCACGAAGCCGCCGCCGGGGAAGATGGCCCGGAACCGCTGCTCCAGCTTCTCGTGCAGGCTGTTGAACTGGTCGGCGTCGGACGGCAGGGCGCCCAGGGCGATCATGTCCTCCAGCCAGATCCACTGGAACGTGCCCGTCTCGTAGATGCTGGTGGGCGTGTCGGCGTTGTACTCGAACAGCTTCGCCGGCCCCGTCCCGTCGTAGGCGAAGTCGAAGCGGCCGTAGAGCGAGGGATCGCGCCGCAGCCAGCTGTCGGCCACGTCGTCGCGCGAGGCCTCGGGGATCGCCAGCCGCGCCATCAGCGCCTCGCTGCGCGCCGCCTCGTCCACCAGCGCCAGGCACATCTGGTGCAGCTCTAGGGCCGGCGCCTCGAGGTCGCGCTCCACCTCTTCGAGCGAGAAGGCGTAGTACGCCCGCTCGTCCCAGTAGCGCGCGCCGTCGAGATGGCGCCAGGTGAACCCCAGCGCGTCGGCGCGCGCGTCCCATCCCGGGCGCTCGGCGGTGCGGACACGTTTCATCTCAGCGCCCCCGCGACGCGGCGGATCGGGAAAGCGCTCAGCCCTTCTCCCCCCGCTCGACCGGAACCGGCTGCGATTCGATCTGGAGACGGGGCGCCTCGATCTGCAGCGGCTCGTCCTTCGGGGCCTTGAGCCGGGCCAGCACGTCGCTGGCCGAGGCGTGGCCGGGCAGGATGCCGGCGGCCTTCAGCTTGGCGTCGAGGTCCGCGCCGGTGCGGCGATCCTCCAGCTCGGCGGCGGCCTTGAACTTCTCGTCCTGGATCGCCTGGCGCTCCTTGATGCGCTTCAGGCTGTCGGCGGCCGAGCCCAGCGACGCCTGGGCGCCAGCCCCGCGCGAGGCCACCGCCGCCTGGGCCCGCTGGACGCTGTCGTTCACCTTCACCACGTCGATCTCGCGGCGCAGGGTCTCGACCTTCTGCTGGGTCTGGGCGATCGTCTCGTGCATCCGCGCCTCGGCGGCGCGCATCTCGGCGAGCTGGGGCGTCTTCAGCCCCACCTCGGTCTCCAGCTCCGAGATCCGCTGGGCCACTTCCAGCGCCAGGGCCTCGTCGCCCTTGTCGAGCGCGGCGCGGGCCGAGCCCTCGTAGCGCGTGGCCTGGTCGCCCAGGTTCTGAAGCTCCTTCTCCAGCATGCGGCGCTTGGCGACCAGGGTGGCCAGGTCGTCGCGCGCCCGGCCCAGGGCGGCGTCCGCGTCGCGGATCTCCTGGTCCAGGATGCGGAGCGCGTTGGCGTCGACCACCGCGGCGCCGGCCTCGTGCGCCGTGCCGCGGAAGAGCGTGATGAGTTTGGCGAAGATCGACATGGGGTCTCCTCAGGCCGCCGAGGCGAAGGTGTCGCGCAGCTCGTCGGCCGCCTGGATGGCGTTCTCCGCCAGGGTGCGCAGCTCGATCACCACGGTCTGCAGCGTGGTCTTGCACGACAGCTCGCCGAACACCTCGTAGTAGTCGCGCCCGGCCACCGTGGTGATGCCGAAGTTCGACAGCGGCACCAGCTTCTGCGCCTTGAGCAGGAAGACGTTGAACGCCGCCTGGTCCTTCTGCTCGTCCACCGGCCACAGCAGGGCCGAGACCACGATCTGCTCGGACCCGGCCGAGACGAACACCGGCAGGTCGCCGAACTCGTGCATGGTGACCTGGAGCACCGGCTCGGCGCCCTCCATCACCCGGGCGGTCAGCTCGCCCTCGCGCAACAGCCGGGTGGCGGCCAGCGCCTCGGCCAGGCTCTTCACCGACCAGTCGGTGTCGATGACATGATCCATCTGCTTGGGTTCCTGCGGAGGGTCGGGGTTTCTCGACAGCGCCGGTCCGCGGCTCGACGCCGTGATGATCGCGCGCGCGGCGGCCTGGACGTCGGCCTTGGCGCCGGGGGGGACCCACAGCTCCAGCTTCACGAGGCCCAGGCGCTGGCGTTCCTTGCGCCAGAGCCGGGTGCGCTCCGCGGGGCTGAGGCCCGCCGCCTTGTCGCTCGACCGTGCCATGCGTTCGCGATATGCATACGCGTATGTTTGACATGGCGCAAGACGGGTCTATGCTCCGTCGTCGAGAGGACCCATGACGTGATCTTCCGGAAGCTGTTCGGCGGCGGACGCGACACGGCGGCGGCCGACGCCGCCATCCCGGTGGTGCGCAACGTCACCATCGGCCGCTCGGTCCGCCTGGATCCGCTGGCCTGGCGGCGCCTGGGGTCCGAGGCGCGGTTCCGCCTGGACCACGACGTGCTGGCGATCACGGCCCAGGGCCTCGTGGACCTGGGCGCCGACGGCTATGTCCATCGCTTCTACACCGACGACCATCTGATGCTTCAGATGGTGAGCCCGGACCCCGACGGTAGGGGCGCCCAGGACTTCACCCTCTTCATGCCATGGTCCAGCGTCTGGCCGCCCGACGCACGGGCGAAGCGCACATGGGCCGACCGCCTGCGGGCGCCGGCCTTCGACGACGAGGGCCTGCCCGCGTTCCGCCGCTACTGGTTTGGCGACGGCGACGCGCGCCAGGAGCCGGTGAGCTTCTGGGAAGAGGTCTTCGACGACCGGTCGGGCCGCCACGCCCGGCGCATCTACCAGACCTGCATGCTCTTCGCCCGCGATCTGCCGGGCGAGGGCCGCGAGCTGCTGCTGGCCATCGCGATGGAGCCCGAGGGCGGCGACCTGACCCACGAGGTCATGGTGGGCATTCCGCTGGATATCGGAGAGTTCGAGGCATGATGTTCGACCCCAACGCCTTCGGGTCCGGCGCCCTGAGCTTCGCGCTGGCCTTCCTCGCCGCGGGCGGCTTCACCCTGATCTTCAAGGCGCTGTACCGCTGGATCACGCCGCACGACGAAGGCGCCCTGATCCGGGCCGGCAACAGCGCCGCGGCCGTGGCCCTGGGCGGCGCGCTGCTGGGATATGTGATCCCGCTGGCCTCGGCGCTCACCCATACGTCCAGCCTGCCCGAGTTCGTGGCCTGGGCGGTCCTGGCGGGCGCGATCCAGATCGCGACCTTCTGGCTGGTGCGCCGCATCGCGCTGCCGGACGTCTCCGAGCGGATCGCGCGCGGCGAGATGTCGACGGCCCTCTACCTGCTGTCGATCTCCCTGGTGGTCGGCGTGCTGAACGCCGCCTGCATGACGGCCTGAGCGGCGGAGCCTCGCCATGAAGCGCTCGCGCACGCTCACCCTCACCACCCTGATGGCCGCGGGCGGCGTCTCGCTCACCGCCTGCGGCGACAACGCCACGCCGACGGTGCGGATCGAGAACCCCGGCGCCTCGGTGGACGCCTACGCCTACCGGACGCTCCAGGAGTGCAAGGACCGCGACGAGGTGCCCGACGCGGCCTGCGAGGCCGCCGAGACGGCCGCCCTCGAAGATCAGGACAAGGCGCCGCGCTACGCCGCCCAGGGCGCCTGCGAGGAGGTGTACGGCGCCGGCCAGTGCGTACCGCGCAGCGAGGCGAACGGCGGGGGGTCGTTCTGGGGCCCGCTCGTCGCCGGCTTCGTCGTCGGCCGGATGCTGGACGGCGGCTGGGGCGGCCGGGGTCTCTACCGCGACTGGCGCGACGGCGGCTTCTACACGGGCTCCGGCGGCCGGGTCTGGACCGACTACACCACCGGCCGCACCCGCATCGGGACCCGCGGCTTCGATCCCCCCGACGCCTACCAGCCGCCCGCCAAGGTCCAGAGCCGCGCCGGCGTCATCTCCCGCGGCGGCTTCGGCGGCAACATGAGCAGCCGGAGCTATTCGGGCAGCCGCTGGGGCGGGTGAGGGTAGCCACTCCACCGCTTTCCCTGTAAGCCCCGCCGCCTACGCGAGGGGAATTCCGCCAGCCATGTCAGAGCTCTACGACGTCGCCGCCATCGGCAACGCCATCGTCGACGTGATCGCGCCCTGCACGGACGATTTCCTCGCGCAGAACAGCCTGACCAAGGGCGCGATGATGCTGGTCGATCCCGACCAGAGCGCCGCGATCTATTCCAGGATGGCCCAGGCGGTGGAGGCCTCGGGCGGCTCGGCGGCCAACACTATCGCGGGCCTGGCCAGCTTCGGCGGCCGGGGCGCCTTCATGGGCAAGGTGGCGGACGACCAGCTCGGCCGCGTGTTCGCCCACGACATGCGGGCCATCGGCGCCCGGTTCGAGAACGCGCCGTTGAGCGGCGGGCCGGCCACCGCCGTCTCGATGATCAACGTCACGCCCGACGGCCAGCGCACCATGTGCACCTACCTCGGCGCCTCGGTCGAGTTCACCGACGACGACGTGGACCAGGCGGTCGTCGAGGCCTCGAAGATCGTCTACCTCGAAGGCTACCTCTTCGACGCCGAGGCCGCGCGGCGCGCGTTCGCCAAGGCCGCGGCCCTGGCCCACGGCTCGGGCCGGATGATCGCGCTGACGCTCTCGGACAGCTTCGTGGTCGAGCGCCACCGCGCCGCCCTGCTGGGCTTCATCAAGGGCCAGGTGGACCTGCTGTTCGCCAACGAGGCCGAGTTGAAGGCGCTGTTCGAGACCGACCGCTTCGACGACGCGCTGCACCAGCTCCGCCCGCACGTGAAGATCGCCGCCGTCACCCGCAGCGAGAAGGGCTCGGTCGTCATCGACCACGGCCAGCGCCTGACGATCGATCCCGCGCCCGTGGAAAAAGTCGTGGACACCACCGGCGCGGGCGACCAATACGCGGCCGGATTCATGTTCGGCCTGTCGCGCAACCGGCCTCTCCATCAGTGCGGCAAGCTGGCGTCGCTGGCGGCGGCCGAGGTGATTTCGCACTATGGGCCGCGTCCGGCCGTGTCGCTGGCCGAACTGGCCGCGTCGAAAGGATACTGAAGCGATGAGCCGCAAGGCCGAAGTCGTCCGCAACACCAAGGAGACCCAGATCCGCGTCGCCGTGGACCTGGACGGGACCGGCGTGGCCAAGGTGTCCACCGGCATCGGCTTCTTCGACCACATGCTGGACAGCTTCGCCCGCCACGGCGGCATCGACATCGAGGTCGAGACCAAGGGCGACCTGCACATCGACATGCACCACACGGTGGAGGACACCGGGATCGTGCTGGGCCAGGCCATCAAGGAGGCCCTGGACGGCTTCAAGGGCATCCGCCGCTTCGGCCACGCCTATATCCCCATGGACGAGACCCTGAGCCGGTGCGCCATCGACTTCTCGAACCGGCCCTACCTGATCTGGAAGGTCGAGTTCCGCACGCCCAAGGTGGGCGACATGGACACCGAGCTGTTCAAGGAATTCCACCACGCCTTCGCCATGAACGGCGGCGCCTGCGTGCACCTCGAGACGCTGTACGGCGCCAATTCGCACCACATCGCCGAGAGCGGCTTCAAGGCCCTGGCGAGGGCGGTGCGGCAGGCGGTCGAGATCGACCCCAAGACCCACGGCCACGCCCCCTCCACCAAGGGCGTCCTCTAGGATCATCGCGATGCAGAGGGTGGCCCTGATCGATTACGGGTCGGGCAATCTGCGCTCGGCCGAAAAGGCTCTGGTGCGCGCGGCCGACGGGCGCGCCGACATCGTCGTGACCCACGATCCCGACACGGTGGCGCGCGCCGATCGCATCGTCCTGCCGGGCGTCGGCGCCTTCGCCGCCTGCATGGCGGCCCTGGCCGCCCGCGACGGCGTGATCGCGGCCCTGAACGCCGCCGTGCTGGAACGCGGGGCGCCGTTCCTCGGCATCTGCGTGGGCATGCAGCTCATGGCCGGCCGCGGGCTGGAGTTCGGCGAAACGCCGGGCCTGGGCTGGATTCCCGGCGACGTGCGCCGCATCGCCCCGTCCGACCCCGCCCTGAAGGTTCCGCACATGGGCTGGAACAATCTCGAAGGCGTGACGGACCATCCCGTGCTGGCCGGCCTGCAAGCCGGCGCGCCCGTCTATTTCACCCACTCGTTCGCCATGTTCCCGGAAGACTCCGCGCACGTGGCGGCCTATGTGGACCACGGCGGCCGCTTCCCCGCGGCCGTCGCCCGCGACAACCTGGCGGGGGTGCAGTTCCACCCCGAGAAATCGCAGGCTGCGGGCCTGCGGCTGCTGTCCGACTTCCTGGAGTGGCGACCTTGATCCTCTACCCGGCCATCGACCTCAAGGACGGCCAGTGCGTGCGCGTGCTGCACGGCGACCTGTCGACCGCCACGGTGTTCAACACCGATCCCGGCGCCCAGGCGCGCGCGTTCGTCGACGCCGGCTTCCACTGGATCCACGTGGTCGACCTCAACGGCGCCGTCCAGGGCAAGGCCGTCAACGCCACCGCGGTCGAAGCGATCCTGTCGTCCGTCTCCGTGCCGGTCCAGCTCGGCGGCGGCATCCGCACCCTGGCCGACGTGGAGCGCTGGATCGAGGCGGGCGTCAGCCGCGTCATCCTGGGCACGGTGGCCGTGAAACAGCCCGAGATCGTGCTCGAGGCGGCGCGCCTCTTCCCCGAGCAGATCGCCGTCAGCGTCGACGTGCGCAAGGGCAAGGTCGCCGTCGACGGCTGGACCGCCGATTCCGACCTTGAGGCGATCACCGTGGCCAGGCGGTTCGAGGATGCGGGCGTCGCCGCCCTCATCGTCACCGACATCGACCGCGACGGCACCGTCATGGGGTTCGACGTCGAGGCGTTCGGCGCCATGGCCGACGCCGTCTCGATCCCGGTCATCGCCGCCGGCGGCCTGGCCAGCGTGGACGACATCGTGAAGCTGAAGGCGCGCAAGGGCGTGCCCGTGGCCGGCGCCGTCCTGGGTCGCGCGCTGTACAACGGCGCCATCGACCCCGCGCAGGCGCTGGGGATCGCCGCTTGAGCCTGCCCCGATGAGCCTCAGGGTGCGCCTCATCCCCTGCCTGGACGTCAAGGACGGCCGGGTGGTGAAGGGCGTCCAGTTCGTCAGCCTGCGCGACGCCGGCGATCCGGTGGAGCAGGCCCGCGCCTACGACGCCGCCGGCGCGGACGAGCTGATGTTCCTCGACATCACCGCCAGCCACGAGAACCGCGGCACCATCTTCGACGTGGTCGCCCGCACCGCCGAGGTGTGCTTCATGCCGCTCAGCGTGGGCGGCGGCATCCGCCAGGTCGAGGACGCGCGCCGCCTGCTGCTGGCCGGCGCCGACAAGATCAGCATCAACACCGCCGCGGTGAAGGACCGGACGCTCGTCTCGGGCTGCGCCGACGCCTTCGGATCGCAGGCGACGGTGGTGGCCATCGACGCCAAGCGCGTGGGCGACCGCTGGCGGGTGTTCATCTACGGCGGCCGCGAGGACACGGGCCTCGACGTCGTGGACTACGCCGTCGACGCCGTGAAGCACGGGGCGGGCGAGATCCTGCTCACCTCCATGGACCGCGACGGCGCCAAGACCGGCTACGATCTCGACCTGGTGCGCGCCGTTTCGCAGGCCGTTCCGGTGCCCGTAATCGCCTCGGGCGGCGCGGGGAACGCGCAGCATCTCGTGGACGGCGTGAAGGCCGGCGCCGACGCGGTTCTGGCCGCCTCGATCTTCCACTTCGGCGAGGTGGGGATCGGCGAGGCCAAGGCCGTCATGGCCGCCGCCGGCGTGCCCGTGCGCCGGATCGAGGGGGTCGCCGCATGAGCCGCTTCACCGACGTCATCGGCCGGCTGGCCGCCACCATCGAGAGCCGCCGCGACGGCGATACCTCCACGTCCTACACCGCCCAGCTCCTGGCCGACATCGACCGGGCCGCCAAGAAGATGGGCGAGGAGGCGGTCGAGACCGTCATCGCCGCCGCCCAGGGCGACCGCGACGCCCTCACCGCCGAGAGCGCCGACCTGATGTACCACTGGCTGGTGCTGATCGCCGCCGCCGGCGTCAGCCTGGACGACGTGGCCGAGCGCCTCGAGGCCCGCGAAGGGACCTCGGGCCTGGCCGAGAAGGCGTCGCGCAAGCGCTGAAGGAGCCTGTCGCGCCCGCGACAGCCCCTCAGCGTCCGGCCAGCACGTCCTTCGGATCGGCCACGTTCAGCAGCCCCTCGCCCGTCACGTACCGGCGCAGGTTCTCGGCGAACAGCCGGTCGTTGCGCACGTGCTGGCCATCGGTGATTCCCGACGCGTGCGGGGTCAGGCTGACGCGGGGGTGGCGCCAGAACGGGCTTTCGGCCGGCAGGGGCTCGGTCTCGAAGACGTCCAGCACCGCATGCTCGGGCACGCCCCGGTCCAGGGCGGCCAGCAGCGCGGGTTCGTCCACCAGCCCGCCGCGGCCCACGTTCACCAGCACGGCGCCCGGCTTCATGGCGGCGAAGAAGCCGGCGTCCGCCACGTGGCGGGTCTCGGCCGTCAGCGGACAGCACAGCACCACCACGTCGCTCTCCGGCAGCAGCGCCGGCAGGTCGGCCATCGGCGCGATCCGGTCGGCCGAGGGATCGGCCTCCTGGCTGCGGCGCACCCCGGTGACCTGGGCGCCGAAGGCCCGCGCCCGGTCGGCGACGCCCTTGCCGATGGCCCCGAAGCCCACGATCAGCCAGCGCGACCCGTTGATCTCGCGGAACCGCACGCGTTCCCACTGTGCGGCCGCCTGGTGCGCCCGCCGCTGCGGCCCGTTCTGGAAGGCGTCGAGCACGCCGGCCAGCACGTACTCCGACATGCCCACGGCCTGGCCGTGGCTGGTGGTCAGCGTCGCGCCCTTCTGGACGATCTGGCCGAAGACGGCGTTGTCGAACCCCGCCGCGCCGCTCTGCACCCACTTGAGGTCCGGGGACTTCAGCATGGCCCTCATGAAGGCCCGCGCGCACGGCCCGAAGAACACGTCGGCGTTGGTCCAGGCGGCCTCGGCGTTCACGGCGTCTTCGGCGACGGGCGCGCCGTTCAGCGTCACCTCGCCCGAGTCCGACATGAGCAGCGGCTCGACCGCCGAACCGAGGGCCGAAATCTCCGCCTCGAGCCGGCGGAACGAAGGTTCGTAGATCAGTAGGCGCATCGGTCACTCCCCGGCTGGAGCCCTGTCTAGCCGGGGAGCGACCGGTAAGGCTAGCGCCCGCCGCCCGCCTTGGCCGCCGGAGCGGAAGTCTGCGCCGGAGCCTGCACCGGAGCCTGGGCCGTCGGCGAGGGCTGGGCGGCCTGTTCGCGGCGGCGGCCCATCATCGCCTGCATCGCCGCCAGCTCGGCGCGGTCCAGCTCGCCGTCCTGGTTCTTGTCGATCATGGCGAAGAACTGGCTGATCCGCTGGCCCATCTCGCCGCGCAGCTCGGACTTCTGGAGCTTGCCGTCCAGGTTGTCGTCCAGCATGCCCAGCATCCGGCCGCGATTCATCTGGTCGTCGTAGTCGGTGAGCTTCGACGAGGTCTCGTCCACCCAGCGGTAGCGGATCGCGGTGTAGAACATCTCCTCCCACGACTGGTCGCCCCAGACCACATGCTTCTTCGGGTCGGGATTGGCCGGGTTCTGGGCCGAGTTGTCGTACCAGTAGTTGGCGATCAGGCGGGAGCCGGCCGGCACTTTCAGCGGCTCGGCGAAGGTGTATTCCCGCTGCCAGTTGAAGTCGTAGCGCGGCATGGCCAGCAGCCGCTTCCTCTCGCCGTTCGGGTATTCGATCCACAGGTCCGAGGCGTAGCCGCGATAGTGGGCGTGCGGGAACGCCGAGTAGAGCAGCGCCTCCTTCGGGAACTCGACGTAGGCGGTCTCCTTGTGCCGCGCCGCGCCCGGCGGAATCGAGATCGTCGGGTCCACGATCACCGAGTTGCGCATCACCAGTCCGGGCTTCTCGCCGTCCTTGTAGAAGTAGAGGCCGAGCAGGGACGAGTCCGTCACCTCCTTGCCGAAGGGCGTGTAGTGGGCCTGGACGCCGATGGCGCCGCCCGGCGGCAGGAAGGTGCCCACGTTCTTCGGCCACAGGGTGCTTTCGGCGCCCACGGCGTAGCCGCCCATCGAGGCGCCCCAGCGGGACTCGTTGCCCACGCCGTCCTTGGGGATCTCGCTCATGTAGCCGGTCAGGAAGTGGTGCACCGCCTGGCGCTGGTTCACCACGAAGCTGGAGGCCTTCACCCACTTCCCCTCGGTCAGCGGGTTCACCATGATCGGCCGCTGGTAGTCCACCACGCCCGAGGCCGGGACGGTGTAGGCCGGGATCTCCAGGATCAGGTCGGGCTTGCCGAGCGGCCATTGGGCCACCGCGGGACGTTTCTTGGCCAGCGGGTCGGGCCCGTCGCCGCGCGGCGCGCCCTGCTCGATCCAGTGGACCACGGTCTTGATCTCGGCCGGGGACAGGCTCTTGTCGTCGGCGAACTGGCCCACGTGGGCGCTGACGTTCCACGGCGGCATCCGGTCGGTGCGGATCACCTCGCGGATCATCGGCGAGAAGCCCTTGACCATGTCGTAGCTGGTCATGGCGAACGGCCCGATCCCGCCCTCCACGTGGCAGGCCACGCACTTGGCCTCCAGGATCGGCGCCACGTCCTTGGCGTACGAGATCTTCGCCGTCTGCGTGCGCGACGGGAAATCGACCAGGCAACCGGGGCTGGGCTTGGTCGCCGCCATGGCCGGGCGGCCGGCCAGCGTGGCGTCGATGGCGTCGGCGGCCCAGGTGTGGGTGGCGACGGCCTTCTGCACCCCGTAGTCCAGCCGGTCGTCCAGGGGGCCGCGGTAGGTGATCTTCCAGGTCTTGGGATCGACCACGATGAACTCGGCCGTCCGCGTCACGCCGAGCTGCTCGCCCACGAGCTGGTTGGCGTCCTTCAGGATCGGCAGGTTGAAGCCGTATTCGGCCTTTTCGGCCGCGATGGCGTCCATGCTGTCCTGGTTGGCCGAGTTCAGCATCAGGAACTCGACGCCCTTGCCTTCGTACTTCGCGGTCAGGTCGCGCAGCGCGGGGGCCAGGTTGCGGACGATGGGACAGCCGTTGGCGTGGGTGACGATCACGATCGCCTTGGCGTTGCTCATCCGGAACAGCTCGTGGCCGATGTAGTCGGTGTCGGCGAGCATGAAATTGTCGATCGTCGCGGGCAGGCCGGTGCTGGCCATCGCCTCGGTGGCCGAAGCCGCCGAGGCCGAGTCCAGCGCGCTGGGCGCGCCGCCGTCGCTGGCGCAGCCGGCCAGCGCCAGACTCAGGGCCGCCACCGTCGAGGTCAGGGCGAAAATACGCGCCTTCGTCATGGTCGAGAGTCCTCCCAGGAACGCCGTCGGGATCTTCCGCCCCGGCCAGGTTCAATCTCAGATTTTCACGTTACGTGTGATCATAAGCCAGCAGACCGACGTTGCATCATTATTTCTGATCAATGTTCAGATGAGGCGCGGCCTGCCCGTGTGGCCCCACCGCCACGCGATGACCCCCTGCCCGGCGACTGGCCACGGTCGGGTCGCCGGGCGCCGTCGCGCAGCCCCGACCAACGCAGCCCGACCAACGCCTGTTCCGACCCGGCGCAATCGGACCCGCCGGGAGTGGCCTTGACGCCGAACGATGTTTGTTCTATGTTTGTTCTCATGTCGGCCGACGATCCCGCCTTCGGACAGCTCCTCGAGCTCGGCGATTGCGCCTATCGCCTCGGCAAGACCTTCGCCGAACAGGCCGAGCACGCCGTCGCGGTCTCAGAAAAGGTCGAGTGCTACCGCCTCTTCGAGCGCTGCTTCTTCTCCGTCCGCATGGCCATATCGCTTCGCATGCGACTGCGCCGCCTGACGGCGATCGAAGCCATACCCCGCCCCGAGACCCACCACTCCAAGACGACCCACCGCTCCGAGACCGACCCCTCCGAGACAGAGCGTCCCGAAACAGAGCGTCCCGACTGGCGCGAGACCGAACGGGAACGCGAGCGCGAGCGCGAACCCGCCAGCCTGCCCCTCCTGCTCAGGACCCTGAACCGCGTCGCCGACGACGCCGCGGCCCTACCGGGACCGGTCCCCGCCGAGCTTCCAACCCTGCGCGAACTTCTCGCCGGCGTCGCCCGCCAGACCGCGCACGCCGCCCAGCCTGCCCCGGTCGTTCAGCCCGTCGGGGGATCGCCGTTCGAGAGGCCCCGCCCCGCAACGCCCCCTTCCCGAAATCCAGGCTCCGGAAACCCTCCGCGAGGCCGACCGCCGCCCGCTCGCCGCGCCACAGGGCCGCCCTAGAGACTTATGGTGGCTCTGCGCGCCGTCCTCCTCCCCGGCGGGGGAGGGGGACCGCCCGCAGGGCGGGGGAGGGGGCGAGTCTCAGGCTCGACCTTCCCGGGCAAGCCCCCCACCCTGCTGCGCGGACGGAGGACGGTGAGGCGACAACCCGCTCTTCTCACCTTGCCGGTCCCTGACAGCCTCCAGCCCGCACCGGACATTCCCAACAACACCGGCCGAACGAAACCGCCCGACGTCCGCCCCCGGCGACGCCGCGAGGCGGCGCGTCCGCATGGCCGATAGCCTGTCAGCTCGCGAAGCCCAGCTCCGGCTGGGTGACGGCGTGCGCTTCCTCGGGAAGATGGCAGGTGAAGGTGGCGCCGGCGCCCGGCTCGCTCTCCAGCGCCACCCAGCCGCCGTGCAGCTCGGTCAGCGCCTTGACCAGCGCCAGCCCCAGGCCCGGCCCGCCGCGCTCGCGGCCGATGAACCGGTCGAAGATGTGGGCCTGGACGTGGAAGGGAATGCCCCGGCCGGTGTCCGACACCTGGAGCTGGACCTCGCCCAAAGCCTTGCGCGCCGACACCGAGACCGATCCGCCGGCCGGGGTCTGTCCGATGGCGTTCTCCATCAGGTGATCGAGGATCTGGGCCAGCCGCCGGCGATCGCCCCGGATCACGCCCACGTCGCCCGGCCGCTCCAGCACGATCGAGACCTTGTTGGCCTCGGCCTCGGACCGCCAGCGCGCCGCCACTTCGATCAACAGCTCGGCCACGTCCACGTCGCCCAGGTCCAGCGCCATCTCCTCGGCGTCGATCTGGGCCATGTCCAGCACGTCGTCGATCGACCGGGCGAGCTGTGTCGCCGCCGCCTTCACCGCGGCCGCATAGGCCTTTGCCCGGTCGGGCAGGCCTTCGCCCAGCAGCTCCAGAAGCTCGGAATAGCCGATGATCGTGGTGAGCGGCGTGCGCAGCTCGTACGAGACGTTGCCGACGAAGTCGCGCTTCAGCCGTTCCGTCTCGGTGAGCGCCTGCTCACGTTCGGCCAGCGCGGTCTCCAGGCGTCGCGCGTCGGTGATGTCGGTGAAGGCGATCAGGGTCGCCCCGTCCGGCAGTGGCCGGGTGCGGTACTCCACGATGCGGTCGTCCGAGGTCTGGACCTCGCCGCCGATAGGCATGCGAGCCGTCGGGTCGGGGTCGGCGACCCGTCCCTTCAGCTCCTTCCAGAAGGCCATGTCGTGCAGCTTGTGCACGCAGAGCTCGACCACGCCCTCGAAGTCGGCCGCCGCCTCGAGCTGGAGCGGCGTGATGTTCCAGAAGCGCTCGAAGCTCTCGTTGTGCAGGCGCAGCCGCCCGTCCGAGCCGAAGACGGCCACGGCGTCCGACAGCTTGTCCAGCGTGGCCTGCTGCACCTGGATCAGGGCGTTGTACTGGGTCTTGAGCTTCAGTTCGCCGGTGATGTCCGAGAACAGGAGGAGGAGGCCGCCCAGCGGGTGGGGCTGGCGCACGACGCGCAGCGTGCGCCCGTCCGGCAGGCTCCACATGTCGTCCGGCTGGCGCTCCAGCCGTTCGTAGCGGCCCAGCTCGGCGGTCTTCCACTTCGCGTAGTCGACGCTTTCGGGCAGGCGGCGGCGCTGTCGCAGGCGGTCCAGCACCTCGCCGTGGGTGGGCTGTTCGCCCAGCCAGGCAGGCTCCAGGCCCCACAGCTCGGCGAAGGCGGTGTTGTGGAACGATAGCCGCTTGGCGCGGTCGAAGATCACCACGGCGTCGTCCAGGTGATTCAGCGTCTCGTCGTGGGCCGCGAGGTTGCGCTTGGTCTCCTCGCGCGCCTCCTCCAGGTCGGTATGGTCCTCGGTCCAGACCGCGACGCCGCCGCCCTCGAGCGGCTGGGCGGCGATCAGGAACGCGCGGCGGCGGCCGCCGTACGACAGCCAGCGCACGGCCTCGCGCCGCTGGCCCAGGTTGGCGGCCTCGCTGGCGATGGCGTCGGCGCCCCGGTCGAAGGCCGCGCCCCGCTGGACGGCCTCGTCCAGGCTGCCGGCGTCCACCGCCTTCAGCCATGCCGCGTTCACCCACACCGGCGATCCGTCGGCCGCGGCGATCCAGGCGGGACAGGCGCGCGCGTTCAGGAAGGCGGCGAAGCGCGGCGCGGTCGGCAGGCCCTGGTCGTCGCCCGGCGCCGCAGAGACCCGCAGCCAGGCCAGGGCCCCGGAGGCGCGGCCCTCCACCGTCACCACGCCTGCCGGCCCCTTGACCTCGAAGGCGCAGGGCTCGCCGCGCTCGATCAGGCCGCGGAGCCGCCGCGCATGGTCGGGGTCGGCGCGCATCAGGGCGTTGAGCAGGGACTGGGCGTCCGCATGCGGCAGCCCCAGAGCCTCGCAGCAGAGGCCCAGGGATTCGTCGCCCGACGCCAGCAGCGCCTGGCCGTCCTCCACCGCCAGCAGCGCCGAGTCGAAGGCCTCGACCGAGGCTTGGGCGGTTTCGGCCCCCGCCTCGAGCGCGCGGATGCGCGACCGCAGGTCGGCCACGCGCCGGTCGCCGGCGCGCCGCTGGGCCAGCGCCCAGAGCACGGCGGAGATGGCGAGGCTCACCGCCCCGGCCGCCGCCGCCAGCATCAGGTCTTGCGCGTTCATCGACGCCCCGGCGAATCAGTCTCCGCGAGCTTAAGGCCCGCCCGCCGTTCTATCGGCAGGGAAATTCAGCGAGAATGCGCCCGATGACCGCGATCCTCTATCCCGTGGCGGGAAACGCCGAGCTGGCGCTCGGTCGCCCGCTGGGCCGCGCCGCCCGCGAGAGCGAGGCCCGCCGGCGCGCCGGCGAGGCGGTCGTGTTCGCCACCGACGCCGTGGGTCCCGCCTTCGCCACCCGGGAGGCGGCGCTCGACGCCTACGCCGGCCGGGTGGAGGACGAGCGGACTGGCGCCGCCCCAGAGCCGCAGGACCGCTTCTGCCGTCTGGTGGAGCAGGTGGCCGAAGGCGCGCCGCCGCCGCCGCGCCCGCTGGCGCCGGTCATGGCCGAGGGTCGCCGCTGGCCCGATCCGCCCCGGGCGACGCGGACGGTGTGGCGACTCAGCGTGTCCTACTGGCGGGTCGGCACGGCCGAACGCCCCCTCGACGCCCCTCAGGCGCGGGCCGCGCGCAAGGGCGGTCAGTCGCTGGACGCCGACGCCCTGCGCGCCATCTCCCGGGCGCCGCTGCGGCCGATCAAGCCGCAGCAGCCGCTCGACATCGGCCTCTTCGAGGTGCGTCCGCCCGAAGCCCCGCATATCGTGATGCCCGATGAGTGACGATTCCCAACCTCCCGCCGATCTCCGCTGGGGCCGCGCACCGTCGCTGGACGAGATGGCCGAGATGGCCGCGCGCGCCTTCGCCGCCCTGCCGGAAGGCTTTCGCCAGCTGGCCGGCGAGGTGATCTTCCGGGTCGACGACTTCCCCCCCGACGACGTCCTGGACGACCTCGGGATCGAGGACCCGTTCGGCCTGACGGGCCTTTATTCGGGCGTGAGCCTGGCCGACCGCTCGGTGCTGGCCGCCTCCGAACCCAGCCGGGTGTTCCTCTACCGCCGGCCCATCCTCGACGAGTGGGCCGAGAACGGCGAGGTGACGCTCGAGGAGCTCGTGACCCACGTGCTGGTGCACGAGATCGGCCACCACTTCGGCCTGTCGGACGGCGACATCGACGCCATCGAGGCCGCGGCGGACTAAAGCGAGGCGAGCGCCGCCGAGGGGTGCGGTTCGGCGGCGCCGCCCGGCGGTTCGCGCGGTCAGGCCCGTGAGGGCGCGGCCACCAGGTCGCGGCGCCGGCGCAGGATCCCGCCCACGCCGCCGAAGCCCAGGATCATCATCCCCCAGGCCGACGGCTCGGGGATCGCCGCGGACAGGGTGTCGAAGGTGATGTTGTCGATGATCTCGATGAGCCCCACGCCGGCCCCGCCGCCGCCGGTGAACGGATTCCCGGCCGCGTCGGTGTAGGCGAAGGTGAAGCTGTCGAACGGCCCGGAGGTGAAGGCGATAGTCTGATCCATCACGTCGTTCCGATTGAGAATCACGAACGTCTGCCCCACCAGCGCCCCGCCCAGGAAGACGGTCAGCACCGCCCGGTCGCCCGGGTTGGTGAAGATGGGATCGTCGTTGCCGAACGTCATCGACAGGAACGAGTGGACCCCGTCGGTGAACTCGCCGCGGATGAAGTTGCCGTTGGTGTCGGACTGGGCGAGCAGCGCCTTGCCGTCCGACTGGACGTCGTAGTCGCCGATCTCGAGGCCGGCGCCGAGGTCCGAGTAGAAGACCAGCTCCGGGAAGCCGGCGGCGGAAAAGCCTTCAGCCACCGACCCGACCACATCGCCCTCGAAATCGATGACGGTGAGGGCGTGGGCGGTTCCGGCCGCCGCCAGCGCCGTGGCGGCCGTGAGGGCTGCGAGAAGTCTCGTCTTCATGGGGGACAGGCTCCGAGGGGCTTGGAGGTGGGTTGAAACATGCGCCATCCCCACGATCGAAACTCACGCGGATACCGAGGCCGGACGCGCGGTAACCATTACTTTTGATTGTGACGAAGTCCACATAGCTCGACCTATTGGTGTATAAAAAATTCCCGTATTGGTTTAATCGACCCCTACTGCTGATTGCATGTGCGAGCACGCCTGCGCTTTGGGCGGATCGCTCGCGGACGTGCGCGAGCGCGCGTCAGAGCCGGTATTCGGCCTCCAGCCGGTAGTGGCTGCCGTCGCGGCTCTGGTGGCTGGAATAGAGGCCGAAGCGGTCGATGAAGATGGGCGGCGACCGGAGCAGGTTGTTGGCCTGGATCCAGCCGCCCACCTCGGCCGGGTCGGGCCGCCGCAGGTAGGCCAGGGTGACGTGCGGCTTGTAGTTGCGCTTCTCGGGCTTCAGGCCCGCGCGGCGCGCCGCGGTCTCGCAGGCCTCGGCCAGGTGCGACAGCTCGGCGTTCGCCGCCACCCCGGCCCAGACGGCGTGGATGTCCGAGCCGTCGTCGAACGCCCCCGCGCCCTCGAGTTCGATGGAGAAGGGCCGGGCCGCGATCGTCGTGAGTTCGGCGTCGAGGTCGCGGGCCACGTCCTGTCGAATCTCGCCATAGAACCGCAGCGTCACGTGCAGCGCCTCCAGCGGCCGCCAGCGGGCGCCCTCGATACCGGTCTGGCGCGCCTGGAGCGCGAGGCCGATGTCCTCCGGGATGGCCAGGGCGGCGAAGAGGCGGATCATGCGCGCATTCTAGCCTGACCTTGTCGTGATCGGGCAGCCCTTGCCTCGCAACGGTTTCATCCCGATATTTCACGCGCGTCCGGTTGGGGACGCGCAACCTCAAGGGTTTTGCTCTCATGAGCGACTACAACCACGGCTACGCGCGCTCGATCCCGGCGGATCGCGCCGATATGTCGGTGGACGCGGGCCTCCGCAGTTTCATGCTCGGCGTCTACAACAAGGTGGCGCTGGGCCTCGTGGTTTCGGCCGTCCTGGCCTACATCACCGGCCAGTTCCCGCCGGTCCGCGACCTGCTCTACGTACAGACGGCGCGCGGCTGGGGCATGACCACGCTGGGCATGGTGGTGGCCTTCGCGCCGCTGGCGGTGATCCTGTTCGGCATGTTCGCCATGAAGAACGCCTCGCCGAAGAGCTCGGGCGTCTTCTACTGGACCATCGTGGCGCTGATCGGCGCCGGCCTGGGCGGCATCACCCTGGTCTACACGGGCGCGTCCATCTTCCAGACGTTCCTGATCACGGCGACGGCCTTCGGCGGCCTCAGCCTGTTCGGCTACACCACCAAGAAGGATCTGACCGGCTTCGGCAGCTTCCTGCTGGTGGGCCTGATCGGTCTGATCATCGCCTCGGTGGTGAACATCTTCATGCAGAACTCGATGATGCAGTTCATCATCAGCGTGCTGGGCGTGTTCATCTTCGCGGGCCTGATCGCCTACGACACCCAGCGTCTGAAGATGCAGTACTACGACCTGGGCGGCGACCAGGCGGCCATGGGCGTGGCCACCAACTACGGCGCGCTCAGCCTGTACATCAACTTCATCAACCTCTTCCAATTCCTGCTGCAACTCTTCGGCGACCGCCGCTAGGTTTCACGCAGACCGGAACGACGGACCCCGGCGGGCGACCGCCGGGGTTTTTCGTATCCGAAGCCTCGTTTAGCTTCGCCGGCGATGTTCGACGCCTATCTCGCCTTCCAGGCCAGGACCCGGCCCCGCGCGCTGGCTCTGCTCACGCCGCGCCGCCGTGCGACCTACGCCGAGTTCGACGCCGACGTGAACCGCTACGCCGCCGCGTTCCTGCGGCTGGGGATCACGCCCGATCGCGGGATCGTGGCCGTCCACGGGAACAGCGCCTACCGCCACCACGTCATGCTGATGGCTCTGGCCCGCATCGGCGTCGCCACGACCGCCACGGCCGACACGCGCGCCGACCTCAGGCTCAGCGACCGACCGGGCGCAAAGGGCCAGAATCTCCACCCCCTGGACGCCGCCTGGATCGCGGAGGTCGAAGCCGCCGATCCGGTCGAGGTCCCCTCGGCGCCGCGGGATCCCGCCGGCCTGGCGCGTGTCCTGCTGTCGTCGGGCACGACGGGGGAGGCGAAACGCGTGCCCCTGTCCTGGCGACGCATGGAAGCCAACGCCCTCAGCGCGCTCAACGCCTACGCCGCAGGTCGCCTGGGTGTCTGGGCCATCCGGACCGGCGTCGATTCGTCCCTGGGCTACAGCATGGCCACCCTGGCCTGGTCGATGGGCGCGGCCGTGGCCGTCGACTACGCGCCCCAGGACCTGCCGCTCCTGCTGGAGCGCCAGCCGACCGGCCTCCTGGGCCTCACGCCCATGCATCTGCGCGAGATGCTGCGGCGCCTGCCGGCCGGCTTCGACCTCAAGCCCGACTGGCGGATCGTGGTCACCGGCGCCCTTCTGCCCGCGCCGCTCTCGCGTGAGGCGCGGCGCAGGATCAGCCCGGACATCCATGTCATCTACGGCTCGACCGAGACGGGCCGCGCGACGGTCGGTCCCGCTATCCATCTGGAGGAGACGCCGGGCGCGGTCGGCTGGCCGGTTCCGGGCGTCTCGGTCGAACTGGTCGACGCCGACGGATCGCCCGTTCCCGATGGGGCGCAGGGCGAGGTGCGCATCCGCAGCGAGCGCAACGTCGGCCGGTATCTGGACGACCCGGAGGCCAGCGCACAGGCCTTCCGCGACGGCTGGTTCCACCCCGGCGACCTGGCGCGACGCCTGCCGGGCGGTCTCATCGTCATCGACGGGCGGGCCGACGAACTCATGAACCTCGGGGGGCGCAAGCTGCTGCCCGACGCCCTGGAGCGGGCGCTGATGGACCATCCCAGCGTGCGGGACGCCGCCGCCTTCGCCATCCCGGGGCCCGACGGCGTGGAACAATGCTGGATCGCCGTGGTCGCCGACAGCGACGTCAGCCGCGAAGCCCTGGTGCAGCGACTGTCCGGCGCCGGATTCGAACTCCCGGCGGTGCGGTTCGCCTGGGCCGAGGGTATTCCCCGCAACGAGCGGGGCAAGGTCGACCGCAAGGCCTTGCGGACCCAGACCCTCGCGGCCCTGGAGAAGAACGCGATCTGAGTCCGCTACTCGACGACGGTGAAGCGGCCCTTGTCGAAGAAGCGCAGCACCTGGTCCAGTTCGTGTCCGCGCTTCAGCACATGGCCGCCCTGGCCGACGATCGCCCAGGCGCCCTGTCGACGCGCCAGAGACGGACGTTTCTCGATCCGATAGAGCGGGGCTTCCGCCGTGCGGCGGAACACCGAGAAGACGGCGCAGTCGGCCAGTCCATCCATGCCGTAGTCGCGCCACTCGCCGGCGGCCACCATGCGGCCATAGAGGCGGAGGAGGCGCTCCAGTTCGCGCCGCTCGAAGAACACGCGGGCCTGCCGCGGGGCCGAATAGCTCGGATCGAACGCCATCGCAGGCGAGCCTGTCTGAAATTTGCGAGTCCGGCCACCCCGAAATCGCGGCCCGATCCGCCGCGAAATGACCTTATTTCGGTCCCGTGTCCGCCCGAAGCGCAAGGGATGGTGTGAGTGTCGGTTGGTTGGCGGTTAGGCCGGTCCCGGATCCTGAACAGCCCCCCAGCCCCCCTGGATCGGTTCCCCGGCCAACCGACACCTGACGCTTGCGCTTCCCCTCCCCCAAGCGTACGCCCGCGCGGATCTCTCCAGCCGCGCGGGCTTTCGTTCGCCCACGAGATCCAGGTTCAGGGGCGCGGCTGGGCCACGGTGACGATCCGCCCACCGTGCGGATGCTGGACGACCAGCGCCATCCGCAGGCCTTCGCCCTCGGCCGGGGGAATCCGGAACGCCCGCGGCTTACCCGTCCAGCTGCCCAGCCGGTCGATCTGGCGCACCACGTTACGCTGGACAAAGGTTTCGCCCCGATTGTCGCCGGCCTTCACCGCCACCTCGACCTCACGCGGATCGTAGCGCACCAGCCAGACGTCGGCGCCGCCCCGCGGCGCGCGGCCCGAGCCCACATCCACCCGTCGCGGCCCGATGAACGCCACGTCCGGAGGGTTGCGCGGCGCGGCGGCGGCCTCACGCACCAGGCGATCGACCTCGGCGTTCTTCAGGCCCTGGGTCTCTTCATGCCCGTTCACGATCACCTGGGGCGTATAGGGCTCGCGCAGGCCCAGGCGGGTGACGTAGGCTCGCTGACGCTCGGCGAAAGCCGGCTTGGCGAAGGTGTCTGTCCAGCCGAGATAGTCCCAGTAGTCGACCGAGAACGTGAGGGCGAGCACGCCCGGACGTTCGGCCAGCTTCAGGAAATAGGGATTGGCGTCGTCGCACGATCCGCAACCCTGGGCCGTGAACAGCTCGACGAGCACGGGAGGCCGGGCCGCCGCGCCCGCCGGCCAGGCGAGCAGGATCAGGCTGAGAAGCGCGGCCGTCCGCATCGCCATCGACTTAGGGCGTGTTCCCGACCCTGTAAATCACAACAAGGCGTGAGATGGCCGGCAAATCCGGCCCTTTCGTCGGCGAAACGGACGCCGCACGGGAATGGAAGGTCTGCGCGCGCCGGACGGGAGCCCGGCGCGCGCGCCTTCGGGCTTACGCCGGCGCGGCCAGGCTGCGCAGGACGTAGTTCAGGACGCCGCCGTGCTTGAAATACTCCAGCTCGGTGGGCGTATCGATCCGGCAGCGGACCGGGAAGCGGGCGATGCGGCCGTCGCTGGGACGGTACATCTCGACGATGAGCTGCTTGCGCGGGGCCAGTTCGGTGAGGCCGCGGATGGTCACGATCTCCTCGCCGGTCAGGCCCAGCTTGTGCCAGCCTTCCTGCAGGAACTGGAGCGGCAGCACGCCCATGCCGACCAGGTTCGAACGGTGGATCCGCTCGAAGCTCTCGGCGATCACGGCGCGGACGCCCAGCAGCTTGGTGCCCTTGGCCGCCCAGTCGCGCGACGAGCCGGTGCCGTACTCCTTGCCCGCGAACACCACCAGCGGACGGCCCTCGCCCTGGTAGCGCATGGCGGCGTCGTAGATCGACATCTGCTCGCCGGAGGGGAAGTGCTTGGTCACCCCGCCTTCGATGTCGGGCGTGATGCGGTTGCGGATGCGGATGTTGGCGAAGGTGCCCCGCATCATCACTTCATGGTTGCCGCGGCGGGCGCCGTAGCCGTTGAACTCGCTGGGCGGCACCTGGCGTTCGATCAGGTACTGGCCCGCGGGCGAGGTGGTCTTGATCGAACCGGCCGGCGAGATGTGGTCGGTGGTGATCGAGTCGCCGAACACGCCCAGCACGCGCGCCTCGACGATGTCGGTGACGGGCGCGGGCTCCATCGTCATGCCCTCGAAGTAGGGCGGGTTCTTCACGTAGGTGGAGCCGGGGTTCCACTCGTAGGTCTGGCCGCCCTTGACCTTGATGCCCTGCCAGTTCTTGTCGCCCTTGAACACGTCGGCGTAACGGGTGGCGAACATCTTGTTCGTCACGTGCTTGCGCTGCAGGGCGCTGACCTCGGCGGCCGTCGGCCAGATGTCCTTGAGGTAGACGGGCTTGCCGTCCTTGCCCTCGCCCAGCGGCTCGTTGACGATGTCGGTCTGCATCGAGCCGGCCAGGGCGTAGGCCACCACCAGCGGCGGGCTGGCCAGGTAGTTGGCGCGGACGTCGGGGTTCACCCGGCCCTCGAAGTTCCGGTTGCCCGACAGCACCGAAACGGCGACCAGGTCGTTCTTCTGGATCGTCTCGGAGACCGGCTCGGGCAGCGGGCCCGAGTTGCCGATGCAGGTGGTGCAGCCGTAGCCGACCAGGTTGAAGCCCAGGGCGTCCAGCGACTTGGTGAGGCCGGCGGCCTTGAGGTAGTCGGTGACGACCTGCGATCCGGGCGCCAGCGAGGTCTTGACCCAGGGCTTCACCCGCAGGCCCTTTTCGACCGCCTTCTTGGCCACCAGGCCGGCGGCGATCAGCACCGAGGGGTTCGACGTGTTGGTGCACGAGGTGATCGAGGCGATCACCACGTCGCCGTTGCCCAGGTCGAAGTTCTCGCCCTCGACCTTGTAGCGCTCGGCCATGGTGTCGGCCTTGCCGAAGTCGCCCGCCAGCGCTGTCTTGAACTCGGACGCCGCGGTGGTCAGCTCGACGCGATCCTGAGGACGCTTGGGGCCGGCCATCGACGGCACGACCGTGCCAAGGTCCAGTTCCAGCGTGTCGGTGAACACGGGCTCGGGATCGGTCGGCTCACGCCACATGCCCTGGGCCTTGGCGTATTCCTCCACGAGCGCCACGCGCTCCGGGGTCCGGCCGGTGGCGGCGAGGAAATCGATGGTCGCGCGCGTGACGGGGAAGAAGCCGCAGGTGGCGCCGTATTCCGGGGCCATGTTGGCGATGGTCGCCTGGTCTTCCAGGGTCATGTTGGCCAACGCCGAGCCGTAGAACTCCACGAACTTGCCGACGACGCCCTTCTTGCGGAGCATCTGGGTGACGGTGAGCACGAGGTCGGTGGCGGTGGCGCCTTCCGGCAGCGCGCCCTCCAGCTTGAAGCCGATGACCTCGGGAATCAGCATCGGGATCGGCTGGCCCAGCATGGCGGCCTCGGCCTCGATGCCGCCCACGCCCCAGCCCAGCACCGCCAGACCGTTGATCATGGTGGTGTGGCTGTCGGTGCCGACGACGGTGTCGGGATAGGCCACTTCCGGGCCTTCGTCCGCGTTCGTCCAGACGGTCTGGGCCAGGTACTCGAGGTTCACCTGGTGGCAGATGCCGGTGCCGGGCGGCACCACGCGGAAGTTGTTGAAGGCCGACGAACCCCAGCGGAGGAAGTTGTAGCGCTCGATGTTGCGCTCGTACTCGCGCTCGACGTTCTGCCCGAACGCCTTGGAGGTGCCGAAGTAGTCGATCATCACCGAGTGGTCGATGACGAGATCGACCGGGTTCAGCGGGTTGATCTTCTCGGGGTTGGCGCCCAGCGCCGTCATGGCGTCGCGCATGGCGGCCAGATCGACCACCGCCGGCACGCCGGTGAAGTCCTGCATCAGCACGCGCGCCGGGCGGAAGCTGATCTCGTGCTCGACCGAGCCCCGATTGTCGGCCCAGGCCGCAATGGCCTTCAGGTCGGCTTCGGTGACGGTGTCGCCGTCCTCGTTGCGGAGAAGGTTCTCGAGCAGGACCTTCATCGAGATCGGCAGGCGCGAAATGCCGGAAAGACCGGCTTCCTCGGCGGCCGGGAGGCTGTAGTAAGCGTAGGTCTTGTCGCCCACCGTCAGCTGACGACGGGCCTTGAGGGTGTCCACGGACGCCATAGTCGGGAGATCCTTTCTCTGTTCGTTATCGCCCAGGATGGTCCGGAGGGTCGCGCGCTCGTTGAGAGGACGGACACACAGCGTTCGTCCCCGCGCGGCGTTGGCTCCCCAGGTCCCCGGCGGCGAGCGCTTCATAGACCCGACCTATGCCGCCGTCCATGCGCGCATGCCGCCGAGGGTGAGCAAAGGGGAAGACTGCCGACTTTCCGGCCGCAGAGTCGCCCGGCCGACACGGTGGGACGGCGCCCGCGCGCCCATCCGGAGGCCGACGCGTGATCACCGCCCTCACCATCCGGGACGCCGCCGTGCGGCGGGGCGGGCGGCTGCTCTTCGAGGGCCTGTCGCTCGCGCTCGCGGCCGGCGAAGCCTGCGCCCTGACGGGACCGAACGGGTCTGGCAAGACCAGCCTGCTCCGGGCGGTGGCCGGCCTCGTGCGGCTGGACGCCGGCGAGATCGGCTTCGGCGGCGCCGATCCGGCCGACGCGCAGGGGGGCGGCCTGCACCTCGTGGGCCATGCCGACGGCCTGAAGGCCGCCCGTACGGCGCGGGAGGAACTCGCCTTCTGGAGCCGCTGGTGCGGCGGGTCGGAAGCGGCCGTCCGCGAGGCCGCCGAGGCGCTGGAACTCGTCCCGCTGCTGGATCTCGAAGTGCGCCGTCTCTCCGCCGGTCAGCGGCGGCGGCTCGCCTTGGCCCGCTTGGTCGCCGCGCCGCGCCCGCTGTGGCTGCTGGACGAGCCCATGAGCCCGCTGGATTCCCGCTGGCGTCCCGCCTTCGCCGGGATGATGCGGCACCACCTCGACGGGGGCGGTCTGGTCCTGGCCGCCGTCCATGACCCCCTGCCCGGCGCGCAACGCAGCCTGGACCTGGGCGCATGAGGCCGCTGCTCGCTCTGCTGGCCCGCGAGACGGCGCTGGCCTGGGGCCGTGGCGGAGGGCCGCTGGTGGCGGTCGGCTTCTATGCGGGCGTGGCCACCTTCCTGCCGCTGGCGATCGGGCCCGAGCCCGAGCGTCTGGCCGCCATCGCGCCCGGCGCGGCCTGGGTGGCCCTGGCGCTGGCCTCGCTGCTCTCGCTGGAGCGGATGTTCGAGCGCGACTACGAGGACGGCGCGCTCGACCTCCTGGCCCTATCGCCGGTTCCGCTGGAGCTGACGTGCCTCGCGAAGTGCCTGGGCCAGTGGCTGGCCGCCGGCGCGCCCCTGGCCCTGGCGGCGCCCGTGGCCGCCATCGCGCTCGGCGCCTCGCCGGCCCTGGCGCCGCTGGTGTTCGCCTGCGCGCTCCTGGGCGGAATCGCCTTCGCCTTCGTGGGCGGGATCGGCGCGGCGCTCAGCCTCGGCGCCCGGCGGGGGGGCCTGCTGACCGCGATGATCGTGCTGCCGCTGTTCGTGCCGCCGGTGATCTTCGGCGGCGGCGCGCTGGACGCCTTCGCCAGCGGCCTGCCCTGGACCGGGGGCTTCGCCTTCCTGGGCGCCTACGCCGCGGCTGCGGTCGCGGTCGGCCCCCTCGCCATGGCCGCCGCCTGCCGCAACGCCCTGAGTTGATCCCGACCATCCGGCCGGGGCGACCTGTCAGGAGCCGATCATGCCGCCGAACACCGGTCGGCACATGACGAAAGCTTAATCCCGCCCGCCGCTTTTCCGCCCCATCCTGCGCTCCAGCTTGTTGCGCGAAGGGAACGCCCAAGCGGGAGATCTAGAGATGCGGAAGACCCTCACCTGGCTCGCGGCCGGCGCCGCCGTCGCGCTGTCGGCCGGCCACGCCCTGGCGCGCGAAAAGGCCCAGGATCCCCACGAAACCATCCGCCAGGCCGCCGAGGACGCCCGCGCCGCGGCCGGCGAATCCCGCGACGCGTCAAAGGAGACGGCGCGCCGCGAGGTTCGGGTCTACCGCCATGGCGACAGGGATGTGGTGGTCGCCCGCGGCGGCGAGCGCACGGAACGCCTGCGCACGCTGCTCCAGCTCCGTCCCGATCAGGAGCCGGCCCTGAAGGCGTACGCCGAAGCCGTCGGCAAGGGCGGCGGCCGCGAACAGATGGTCCGCTTCGACCGCGGCGGCGACGCCCGGACAACTCCCGACCGGCTGTCGGAGATGGAGGCCCGGATGGCCGAGCAGCAGGCGGCCATGAAGAGCCGGATCGCGGCGACGCGGACATTCTACGCCCAGCTCGACGAGAAGCAGCGCAAGGTGTTCGACGCCCTCCCCATGCTGATGTTCGCCGGCCCTGGCTTCGGCCCGATGCTGGTTCCGGTGGCGCACGCGCCGGCGCCCCCGCGGCCGCCCGAGCCCCCGCGCGCGCCGCGTTCGTAGGCTTGCAGGCCGGGCGCGGCGGCCCTATGCCGCAGGCATGAGCTGGGCGCCCGCCTTCCTGTCGAATCCCGAGCGCTTCATGGCGTTCTCGCGCTGGGCGGCGCCGATGTTCGGCGCGATCGCGGTGATCCTGGGGCTGGTCGGCCTCTGGCTGGGGTTCTCGGTCCCCGACGACTACCAGCAAGGCCAGACGGTCCGCATCCTGTTCATCCACGTGCCGGCGGCCTGGATGTCGATGTTCGCCTACGTCTGCCTCGCGGGCGCCAGCTTCCTGGCGCTCATCTTCCGCCACACCCTGGCCGACGCCGCGGCCCAGGCGGCGGCGCCCCTGGGCGCGGCCTTCACCTTCCTGGCCCTGGTCACCGGCGCGCTCTGGGGCCGGCCGATGTGGGGCGCCTACTGGGTCTGGGACGCGCGCCTGACGTCCGTGCTGGTGATGTTCCTCATCTATCTCGCCTACATGGCCCTGCGCGCCTCGCTGGACGACGAGGCCAAGGCCGCACGGGCGGCCGCCATCCTGGCGCTGGTGGGCGCGATCAACCTGCCGATCGTCAAGTTCAGCGTGGACTGGTGGAACACGCTCCACCAGGGCGCCTCGGTGTTCCGCGCCGATGGCCCGACCCTGGCGCCGGTCTACCTGTGGCCGCTGGCTTTCATGGGGCTGGCCTATGTGGCCGCGTTCGGGTCGCTCTGGCTGGTCCGCATCCGCGGCGAGCTGTGGCGCCGGCGGGCCGAGGCCGCGGCGGCCAGAGCCGCCAGGGGTTAGGGCGCGGAGCTGGGCATGTTCGACGGCAAGTACGCGGAATTCATCGTCCCGGCGTTCGCGATCACGGCGGTGGTCTTCGCCGGCATGGTCGCCTTCAGCCTGAACCACGCTCGACGGTGGAAGCGGCGATTCGAAGACTTCGACCGCATCGGCCCAGATCGCGCCGGCGGAGATCGGCCGTGACCCGCTGGCTGGCGTTCCTGCCGCTGGCCGCGCTGATCGCCCTGGGCGGCCTCTTCTACTTCTACGCCCTGAAGCGCGACCCGCAGGTCCAGCCCCAGGCGCTGGTCGGCAAGCCCATGCCCGACCTGGAACTGCCGAGCCTGACCACCGGCCAGCCGGTGCGCCTGCGCGCCCTCGCCGCCGACGGGCCGATGCTGGTCAACTTCTTCGCCTCGTGGTGCGCGCCGTGCGAGGTCGAGCATCCCGTGCTGATGGGCGCGCGGGGCCAGGGCGTCCGCATCGTGGGCGTGGCCTACAAGGACGCGCCCACCAACAGCCAGGCCTTCCTCGTGCGCCTCGGCGACCCTTTCGCCGTCACGCTTTCCGACCGCGACGGGCGCGCGGGCGTGGAGTTCGGCGTCACCGGCGTGCCCGAGACCTACGCCGTTTCGGCCGATGGCGTGATCCAGGCCAAGCATACCGGACCGCTCACCGACGCCGACGCCCGACGCCTGGCGCAGCAGCTCCGTTAACCCCGCGTTGAGGACGGCCCGTCAGGTTGGGGGCGCCGTTAACCATGTTGAACCGACCCGGGGACGCGCCGCGCCGTGACGACGATCCGCCCGAATCCGTTTGCGCAGGCCTTTCCGCAGGCCCACGCCTCGCAAGCACAGCCCCCACAGGCGCCCGCACGCGAAGAGGCCGGCCGCCTCGCAGCCCAGCGGGCGTTCTTCGCCGCCGCCACCGGTCGGGCCCAGCCCGCGGCCGCGCCCGCCGCCGAGACGCCCCGCGTCCCGCCCCCGACCGTGAACCGTGTCGCAGAGGTCGCGGACCCGCCGCAGAAGATCCTACGTCCCGGATCGATCCTGGACATCCGCGTTTGACGTTACGGAAGTTCGTCCGCGTAAAGCGTGGAAATTAACCGCAATTTATTCGGGAACAGCCGACGCTCGCCGGGGTTCTGCTTTTGCGAAGCCCCTGGGGATCGGATGTCGGAACACAACGACAGGCTCTACGAGGAAGCGGCCGCCCTGTGGCGGAGCCTCTACGACGCGCCCCCGCCGGCCAACGTCGATGGTCAGGGCCTGCTCAGCATGATCGTGGGCGGCCTGTCCCCGTCGGGCTACGAGCGCCTCGCGACGCCGCACCTGCGTCCGACCAACATCGTCTTTCCGAAGCGATAGCCGCCGCTACCGGTCTCGGGCGACCTACTCCGTCGGCGGCGGCGGGCGTTCGTCGCTGGGAATGTAGCGCATCAGCATGGGCGCGTGCGCGATCGAGAACAGCAGCGTCAGGATCATCAGTCCCGGAAAGCGGAACAGCATCCAGGTGGTGTCGGGCTGGGTGCGCCAGACGATCTCGTTCAGGCCCGCCAGCGCGAAGAAGAACAGGGCGTAGTTCAGCGTCAGCCGCTTCCAGGCCGAGGGCGGCATGGTGAAGGCCTCGCCCAGCACCAGCTTCAGCGGGTTCTTGCCCATCGCCAGCCCGCCCAGCAGGGCGGCGCCGAAGATCGAGTTCATGATCGTGGGCTTCAGCTTGAGGAAGCGAGGATCGTCGAAGAAGATGGTGAGCCCGCCGAACACCAGCGCCGCGCCACCCGCGATGGCGGGAAAGGGCGCGATCCGGCGCTCCACGATCAGGCCCACCAGGAGCGCCAGCACAGAGCCGGCCACCAGCGCCCACGACGCCTGCACCATGTCGCGCCCGGTCAGGAAGTAGGCCGCCAGGAAGATCACGAGCGCCGAATAATCGACGAAGTAGCGCACCCAATGACGCCGGCTGCGATCGCTCATCGAACAGGTTCCTCGAGGCCCACCAGCGAGCGGGCGAATGCACGGGCGTTGAAGGGTTGCAGGTCGTCGACGCCCTCGCCGACGCCGATCAGCTTGATGGGGCTGTCCGAGGCCTGGGCCACGGGCACCAGAACGCCACCCCGGGCCGTGCCGTCCAGCTTGGTCATGACGATGCCGGACACGCCGATCTGGTTGCCGAAGATGTTCTCCTGGGCCAGCGCGTTGCGGCCCACGGTGGCGTCCAGCACCAGCAGCGTCTCGTGCGGGTAGTCGGGGTCCACCTTCTTCACGACGCGGATGATCTTCAGCAGTTCGTCCATCAGGCCGTGCTTGTTCTGCAGCCGGCCGGCGGTGTCGATCAGGACGACGTCGTAGCCCTTCTCCTTCGCCGTCTGCACCGCGTCGAACGCCAGGCCCGCCGCGTCCGAACCGGTGGGACGGCCCATGAACTCGGCGCCAGCGCGTTCGGCCCACACCTTGAGCTGCTCCACCGCCGCGGCGCGGAAGGTGTCGCCGGCGACGACCAGGACCTTGGCGCCCTGGCGCACGAGGTCGGTGGCCACCTTGCCGAGGGTGGTGGTCTTGCCCGAACCGTTCACCCCGATGAACAGCACCACGTAGGGACGCGGGCCCGACATCGGCTCGAACGCGCCTTCCCGGGTGGTCAGCTCGTCTCCGACGGCCTTGGCCAGCGCTTCGCGGATCTCGGCCTCGTCCACGTCCTTGCCGAACTTCTCGGCGGCGAAGCGTTCGGTGATGCGCGCGGCCGAATGCGGACCGAGGTCGGCCTCGATCAGCATCTCCTCCAGCTCGTCCAGCTTGGCCTGGGTGAGCGGCTCCTTCGCGACGAAGACCTGGGCGATCTGGTCGCCCATCTGTTTCGACGACTTGGTGAGGCCTTCGGTGAGGCGCTGGAACCAGCCGCGTTTGGGTTCTGCCATGGGCGCCTTCTAGCGGGGCGCTTGCGCGGCGTCACGCGCCACCGCATCAAGGGGCATGGAGCCGCTCGAAACCGCCCTGGTGGTGCTGGATTACGCCGCCGTGGCCGTCTTCGGGGCCTCGGGCGCGCTGGCCGCCGCTCGGGCGCGGCACGACATCGTCACCTTCGGCTTCTTCGCTGCCGTCACCGGGGTGGGCGGGGGCACGCTGCGCGACCTGTTGATCGACGCGCCGGTGTTCTGGGTGGCGCGGCCGGAATACATCCTGGTCTGCGTGGGCGCGGCGGTCGCGGTGTGGACGATGGGCTGGGGCCGGAGCCGCGACCGGCTGCTCCTGTGGTTCGATGCGCTCGGGATGGCGGCCTATGCGGTGGTCGGCGCGCTGAAGGCCACGTCTCTGGGCGTCCACCCGATCTCGGCCGTCATCATGGGCGTGCTGACCGCGAGCTTTGGCGGGGTGATCCGCGATGTCCTGGCGAACCAGCCGTCGGTGCTGCTGCGACGCGAGCTGTACGTCACCCCCGCCCTGCTCGGCTCGGCGACGTTCGTCGCCCTGAACGCCCTGGAAGCGCCGATCGCGGTCAGCGGCGGCCTGGGCTTCCTCACCGCCTTCGCCGTGCGCTCGGGCGCGATCCTCTTCCACTGGCAGCTTCCGGCCTTCCAGGGGAAGGCGTAGAGACGATCTTGAAAGCCAAGCTTCGTGGCCGATAGTGTGCAATTCATGTGGGCGCACCGGCTGGTTCAATTGAGCGTCGTGGCAAGTCTTGTCGGCTTTGGCGGCTTACTGCTCTTCGCCCAGATTTTTCCGCGCTCGCCCCTGGTCTTTGCCTGCTTTATCGCCCTTACCCAGTGGCCTCTCGGCCTTGTCGGATGGCTGCTCATACGAGGACGAGCTCGGCCAGGAGAAGAGACGCTGCTGCGCGTACGTCTTGAGGGTCCCGGCAGAACCGTCGCTTCAGTCTCTCGAGACGGTTCTGCCGATTTCGGGCCACATACCCTGTTCCGCAGGTACCGCGTGACGTTCGACAACGTCGGAGGCGAACGCCAAGAACGCCTCTTCGCGGTGAAGGCGACTCTGTTTTCAGCCCCTCAAGTGCTCAAGTACGACGGCAACACGGGTCATCCGCGCGCCATCTGATCAGCCGCCAAGCCACTCAGGTGTCGCGGTCGGGATGCTGGAGGCTGACGATGCTGGCCAGATGCGCCGCGGCGCGCGGTTCGGTCGGCTCGTGCGTGGGCAGGGCCGCCAGCGCGTCGACAGCGGCCAGCTTGCTGGGACTTCCGAGCTGCAGGGTGATGCGCGCAGCGGACGGATCGTCCAGCGTCCCGATCATCACCGAGGTCAGGCCGCCCACATACTCCCAGGTCAGCGGCGTGCCACAGGCCTCGCAGAACCCGCGCCAGACCTTGTTGGAACTCTGGAACCGCCTGGGCGCGCCGCGTGTCCAGGCGAGCTCGGCCACGCCTACATAGGGTCCGAACAGGCCGCCGGTCGCCTTCTGGCACATGCGGCAGTGGCAGATGCTGGCCTCCCCGAGGCCGCCCTCCACGCGGAAGCGCACCGCGCCGCACTGGCAGCCGCCGGTCACCGTCATGCGGGCTCCATCGCCAGGGTTCTGGCCAGGACGCGCCGGCCGTCATGCCCCGTGACGACGAGGTCGCAGACGCCGCCCACCTCGGCCGCGCCCTCGAAGGCGATCTCGGTGAAGTCCTCGGCGCGCGCCACCCCGGGCCGCTCGACGAGACCGCTCAGGGTTCGCCCCACCTGGCCCTGGAGATGCCGGGCCAGCGCCGCCTCGCCCGCCGCCCGCAGGCGCGCGGCGCGGGCCTTCACCGCCCCGCCCTTCACCTTGGGCATCCGCGCCGCCGGCGTGCCCGGCCGGGCGCTGAAGGGGAAGACGTGCAGGAACGCCAGGCCCGCCTCGTCCACCAGCCGCAGGGTGTTCTCGAACATCTCGTCGGTCTCGGTGGGGAAGCCCGCGATCAGGTCGGCGCCGAAGGCCACGTCCGGCCGCACGGCCCGCACGTCGGCCACCAGCTTCAGCGCGTCGGCGCGGCTGTGCCGCCGCTTCATGCGCTTCAGGATCATGTCGTCGCCCGCCTGAAGCGACAGGTGCAGATAGGGCATGAGGCGGGGCTCGGTCGCGAGGCAGCGCAGCAGGTCGGGGTCGATCTCGGCCGCGTCGATCGACGACAGGCGAAGGCGGGGAAGCTCGGGCACAAGCTTCAGGATCCGCGCCACGAGCTGGCCCAGCGTCGGCTGGCCGGGCAGGTCGGCGCCCCAGCTCGTCACGTCCACGCCGGTGAGCACCACCTCGCGGTAGCCCTGGGCCGCCAGCCGGCGCACCTGTTCGACCACCTCGCCCGCCGCGGCCGAACGCGAGTTCCCCCGGCCGTAGGGGATGATGCAGAAGGTGCAGCGATGATCGCAGCCGTTCTGCACCTCGACATAGGCGCGCGCCCGGTCCTTCAGGCCGTCGATCAGGTGCCCGGCCGTCTCGCGCACGCTCATGATGTCGTTGACGCGGACGCGAGCCGGTTCGTTCGAGGGTGGCGATGGGACGTAAGCGCCGGCCTGGCTCTTCTCGGCGTTGCCCAGCACCAGGTCCACCTCGGGCATGGCGGCGAACGCGGCGGGGTCGATCTGGGCCGCGCAGCCGGTGACGATCAGCTTCGCGCCAGGACGCTCGCGCCGCGCCTTGCGGATGGCCTGCCGGGCCTGGCGCACGGCCTCGTTGGTGACCGCGCAGGTGTTGAAGACGATGGCGTCGCTGAGGCCGTCCTCGGCCGCCCGCTTGCGGATGACCTCGCTCTCGTAGGCGTTCAGCCGGCAGCCGAAGGTGACGATGTCGACGTCCGATGGCCCATCGTCCGATTCCAGAGGACGGAAGGGCAGGGTCTGGCTCACGGCAGCTCGCCCGCGAAGTCGACGGCCGCCGGGCCGGTCATGATCACGTGGCCGCGGTCGTCCCATTCGATGTGCAACTCGCCGCCGTCCAGAACCATCACGGCATGGCGGCCCACGAGATCCCGGCGGCTGGCGGCCACCAGGGCGGCGCAGGCGCCGGTGCCGCAGGCCTGCGTCAGGCCCGCGCCCCGCTCCCAAACCCGCAGGCGGATACGGTCGGGCGCGAGCACCTGGGCGAAGCCGACGTTCACGTGTTCGGGGAACAGGGGGTGGACCTCCACCGCCGAACCGATGGTCGCGATCGGCGTGGCGTCCACGTCGTCCACGAAGAACACCACGTGGGGGTTGCCCATCGACACGCAGCCGGGCGCGGCCGACAGCGCCGGATGGTCGAAGAGCGCCACGTCCAGGGCGCGGGTGTCGTGCTCGGCGGCCAGAGGGATCTGGTCCCAGTCCAGGCCGGGCGGCCCCATGTCCACGCTCACCAGCCGTTCGCCGGCGCGGGTGGCGATCAGGCGCCCGGCCCGGGTCTCGATGACGGCTTCGTCCTTGCCGGACGACTGCATGAGCAGCCAGCCGACGCAGCGCGTGCCGTTGCCGCAGGCCCCCACCTCCTCGCCATCGGCGTTCCAGAAGCGCACGCGCGCGTCGGCGTCCTCGGCCTTGTCGATGGCGATGAGTTGGTCGCAGCCGACGCCCGAGGTCCGGTCGGCGATGGCGCGCACGTCGGCCGGCGTGGGGGCGAAGGGGCCGGAGCGGGTCTCGACCACGACGAAGTCGTTGCCGAGCCCGTTCATCTTGAGGAACGGACGAGCCATGCGGCGCCATATAGGCGAAAAGCGCCGCGCCCGCACGTGGGAGGCGATGCGCCCCGTCGACGGACGTCCGCGCGAGGTCAGACTCAGGTGAGGCTCAGGCGCGGGCGCGGAAGGGGTCGGCGGGGTAGACGCCCAGGATCTCGAACCGCTCGGAGAAGAAGGTCAGCTCCTCGAAGGCGCGGGCGAGACCGATGTCCTCGGGCCGGCCATCCACCTCGGCGTAGAAGAAGGTGGCCGTGAAGGCGCCGTTCTCCATGTAGCTTTCCAGCTTGGTCATGTTGACGCCGTTGGTCGCGAACCCGCCCAGCGCCTTGTAGAGCGCCGCCGGAATGTTCTTCACCCGGAAGATGAAGCTGGTCACGCAGGGCGCCGTGAAGGGCGGCGGCGGGGGGGCCTTGTCGGCCGTCATCACCAGGAAGCGCGTGGTGTTGTGGTGCTCGTCCTCGATATCGCGCGCCAGGATCTCCAGGCCATAGATCTCGGCGGCCAGGGCGGGCGAGACCGCGGCGCGGGTCGGGTCGGGACGCTCGGCCAGCGCCTTGGCCGCGCCGGCGGTGTCGCCGGCCGCCTCGGTCTTCAACCCCATGCGACGGAGCGTCTTGCGGCACTGGCCGAGCGCGATCGGCATGGAGACAGCGGTCGTCACCTGGTCCAGGGTCACGCCGGGATTGGCCATGAGCTGGAAGTGGATGGCCTTGAACCGCTCGCCGATGATCTTGAGCCCCGACGAGGGGAGCAGGTGGTGGACGTCGGCCACCCGGCCCGCGATCGAGTTCTCGACCGGGATCATGCCCAACTGGCAGTCGCCCGCCCGCACCGCCTCGAACGCCTCTTCGAAGGTGGCGTGAGGCGCGGGCTCCATCTCGGGGAAGGCCGCCATGCACGCCTCGTGGCTGTTGGCGCCCAGCTCGCCCTGGAAGGCGATGCGTCCCTTGGTCATGTCAGCGTCCTTGCGTACTGGCGAGCCCGCTCGAGGTCGGCGGGGCTGTCGACGGAGATGGGGGCCGCAGCAGCCGGCGCGGCCCAGATCGAAAGGCCCAGCTCCATGGCCCGCAGTTGTTCCAGCTTCTCGCGCCGTTCCAGGGGCGAGGGCGCAGCGGCGTTGAACGCCCGGAGCGCGGCCCGGCGATAGCCGTAGATCCCGACGTGCCGCAGGACCGGCTGGTCACCGTAGAGTGTGGATCGGGTGAAATAGAGCGCCCGGCCGTCGCCGGCGATCACCGCCTTGACCACGTCGGGATTGGCGCGGTCCTCGGGCGTGTCCTCAGGCGCGACGATCGTGGCGATGTCGCACGACGGCTGTTCGGCCAGAAGCCGGGTGGTCGCGCGGACGATGGCCGGGTCCGCGAACGGCATGTCTCCCTGGAGGTTGATGACGGCGTCGTGCCGCCCGTCCGGATCCAGCCGGTCGAGCGCGGCCAGGATGCGATCCGATCCCGAGGGCAGGTCCGGGTCGGTGGCCATGGCCTGTCCTCCGGCCGCCTCGACGGCTTCCACGATCTCGGGATCGCCCGCCGCCACGACCACCGGCCCCACGCCGGCGGCGAGCGCCTGGCGCATGACACGGACGACCATCGGTACGCCGCCGATGTCGGCCAGGGGCTTACCCGGCAGGCGGGTTGCGGCCATGCGGGCCGGGATGAGGACGATCGGGTTCATCGGTGCCGGGATGGTTGCGCGAGCGCCGGTAGCGTGTAAGAGAGCCGCACGCAATAAGGGGCGGGATTCCTGCGGACGCGCAGCCTGCCTCGCCGTCCGATTGAGAGGCGTGACTAGGGGATTATGAGCGATCTGACCTTCAACAAGATCGCCGGCGCCGTCCTGGCGACGGGTCTGGCCATTGTCGGCCTGCGTGAACTGTCCGCGGGCGTCTTCGCGCCGCAGCCGACCGACAAGCCGGGATACCTCGTGGAGGTGGCCGAGGAAGCGTCGGGCGGCGCGACCGTCGAGTTGCCGCCGGACTGGGGCACGGTCCTTCCCGCCGCCGACGTGGCCGCGGGCGAGACCGCCTTCGCCAAGTGCAAGTCGTGCCACACCATCAACAATGGCGGCGCGAACGGCACCGGCCCGAACCTGTACGGCGTGGTCGGCGGCAAGCCGGGTCAGCACGCCGGCTTCGCGTATTCGCCGGCGATCGGCGCCTTCGCCGGCGAGCACCCGGTCTGGAGCTACGACGAGCTGAACGAGTTCATCCAGGCGCCGCAGAAGCACATGCCCGGCACCAAGATGACCTTCGTCGGCATCAAGAAGACCGAAGAGCGGATCAATGTGATCGCCTATCTGGCCTCACAGGGCGGCAAGCTGGCCCTGCCGGCGCCGGACCCCTCGCGCCAGCCCGGCGCGGCGACGGCGGAAGCGCCGGCCGAGGGCGCGGCCACGCCGGCCGCGGAAGGCGCGACAGCGGACGCCGCAGCCCCTGAAGCCGCGCCCGCGGCGCCTCCCGCCAAGTAGCGGCGACAGCTTCTGGATTACGCGATGGCCGGGCTCGTCCCGGCCATTTGCATTTGGGACGCCCTTCGGCGCTACAGCCGCCGAAACGCGGTAGGCGCGCCGACGCCGGCGGCCTCGATGCGCGCGACAGCCTCGGCCAGGGGCTCGATCACCGTCGCCATGTGATGGCCGTTGGCGTGGACGATGCGCCCGTCGCCGACGCCCAGCGCCACGTGACCCTTCCAGAACACGAGATCGCCGCGACCGAAGTCGCCGGCCCCGATCTCCGCGCCCAGCGCCGCCTGCATGTCGGTGTCGCGCGGGCACGCCCGGCCAGAGGCGAACAGCGCCTGTTGGACCAGGCCCGAGCAGTCCAGGCCCAGGCTCTCGCGGCCGCCCCACAGATAGGGCGCGCCGACGAAACGCTCGGCGACCGCGGCCCAGTCTTCCTCGAAGGCGCCGATGGGCGACAGGTGGTCGGCGGCCATCCAGCCCGCCCCGGAAACCTTCGCCAGCTTGCCCTCGACCGCCTCGACACAGACCAGGCTGTTGAGGGAATAGGGACCCATCGCGCGGGATTTGATGCTGGCCTCGGCGAAGGCGTAGGTGCGCAACGCCGAAACCCGATGCGTCGGCAGAGGCCCCGCCGGCGCCAGCGCGGCCGCCTCCACGAAACCCACGTAGCCGTCGCGCGCGGCCTGCCCGAACAGCCAGTCGCCCTCTTCCTCGATCACCTCGAAGCGCTCGCCGAACAGGAGCTGGTCCATCTGCTCGGCCCCGTGGCCGGGCGCCGCGCGGATGGCGGCGGCGGCCACGGCGCAGCCCATCGCCTTCGGATCGAGATAGACCTCGGCCTCGAGGATCCCCTCCAGGCTGCGGGCGGCCACGCCGTCGCGCCAGGGCGTGATGCGGGGATCGTGTTTCATGCGAAACGCTCGCGGATCATGCGGTAGAGGCCGCGGATGGCCTGCGCCTCGCCGCCACCGGGGAATCCCGGACGGCCCCGGGGGTTCCACGCAAAGATGTCCAGGTGGACCCACGGCCCCTTCGGCGCGAACCTCTGGAGGAACAGGGCGGCCGTGACCGACCCCGCCTGAGCCCAGCCGTCAGGGTCGTTCTTGATCTCGGCGACGTCCGACTCCAGGGCGTCGGCGTAGGGCTTCCAGAGCGGCAGACGCCACACGGGATCGGCCTCGGCCCGGGCCGCCGCCTCGATCTGCGCGGCGAGGTCGTCGTCGTCGGTGAAGTAGGGCGGAAGCTGCGGTCCCAGCGCAATCCGCGCCGCGCCGGTCAGGGTGGCCATGTCGATCGTCAGCGCCGGTTCGAGCTCGCCGGCCCGGGTGAGCGCGTCGGCCAGGATCAGGCGGCCCTCGGCGTCGGTGTTGCCGACCTCGATCGACAGGCCCTTGCGCGAGTCCAGCACATCGCCGGGACGCATGGCGTCGCCGCTGATGGCGTTCTCCACCACCGGGACCAGCACCGCGACGCGGACCGGCAGCTCCGCGGCCATGATCATGCGGCCCAGGGCCAGGGCGTGGGCGGCGCCGCCCATGTCCTTCTTCATCAGCCGCATGCCGGCCGACGGCTTGATGTCGAGACCGCCCGTGTCGAAGACCACGCCCTTGCCGACGATGCAGACGAGCGGTCTCTCCGGGGCGCCCCACTGGATTTCGATGAACCTCGGCGCCCGGGTCGGATCGGCCGCGCGGCCGACCGCGTGGATGGCGGGGTAACCGGCCTCCAGCAGGCCCTCGCCCTCGATCACGGTGATGCGGGCGCCGTACTGCTCGGCGATCTCGCGGGCGATGGTCTCGATCTGCCGCGGCCCCATGTCGTTGGCCGGCGTGTTGACCATGTCGCGGGCGAGCGCACAGGCCTGGGCGATCTGGCGCGCTTCGCCCAGGTCCGCGCCGCGGACCAGCAGGCGGGCGCGCTCGCGGGGTTCGCCCCTCACGGGCTTGTAGCGGTCGAACCTGTAGCTGCCGAGCGCGAAGGCCAGCGCGATCCGGGCGGGCGCGACGTGAGCCGGCGCCTCGACGACCTCGAACACCCCGGCGGGCAGGCGAGCGGCCAGTATGCGGAAGACCGCGCTCCCGTCGCCGGTCGAGGCGCCATCTTCTCCAGACCCCAGGCCGAACAGCGCCTTGGCCGGCGCGCCGTCCGCGCCGGGAACCAGAAGGACCTGGCTGGCCTTGCCCTTGAAGTCGGCGGTCCTGGCCAACGCCGCCAGGACGGGGTCGGCCGCCAGGGCCGCCGCGACGGCGGCCTCGGTCAGGGCATGGACCGGGATCGCCGGGTCGTCCCAGGCGTCGAGGATCACGTCCGTCATGGCCGCCTCGCGATGGTCATGACGCCTCGTGTGGCCGATGGGAGCACAGGCCGCAAGCTACAGCCCCAGGACGTGGGCGAAGGGCGACGCCGACAGGGCGGCCAGCGCGCCCGCGGCGATCGCCACGCCATAAGGGATCGCCTCGGCCGGATCGGCGAGACGGCTCACCCAGCGTGGACCGGTGAGGACCAGGGGACGGACGGCCGCCGACCTCAGGCTCAGCAGCAGGATGGCCAGGGCGCCGCCCGCGAGCGCCGCAGCGCCCACGAAGGTGAGGGTCGCCGGCCATCCCATCCAGAGCGCCACCGACGCGAACAGCTTGGCGTCGCCGCCCCCCATCCAGCGCAGGGCGAACATGGCCATGCCCAGGGCCAGCGCGGCGGCGGCGACCGCCAGGTGGACTCCCACGGCCGGCAGAGACAACCCGGCGGCCAGAGCGGCGAGCGGAAACGCCGCGATCAGGGCCAGGGGTATCCAGTTGGGAATGCGGAACGTGGCCACGTCGCTCGCCGCGGCCGTCAGCACGAGGGCCGGGAGCAGGAGCACGGACGCGGCGGCGAGGACAGGCGGCATGAGAACCTCTTCCCGCGCCTTATGCGCCCGGGCGGATGAACGGACCGTTGCAGCCAAGCTCGCAACGAAAAAGGCCCCGGCGTCGCCGCCGGGGCCTCTTCAGTGGACGGGTCGAGCCTTAGCCGGCCGTGGCTTCGGTGACCGAGTCCGAGATGGTGGTGAAGGCGCCTTGCAGGCTGCCGCCGACGGCCTGAAGCGCGCCGACGAGGACCACGGCGATCAGGGCGGCGATGAGGCCGTACTCGATGGCGGTGGCGCCGGATTCGTCCTTCAGGAAGCGGGTCACGAACTTCGACATGGGGTTGATCTCCAGTTTCTAGCGAGCAGACGGGATGGGGCCTTCAAGCTTCCGCCTGCTCGCCCCTAAGAACACGCCCAATGTCGCCGGCCGCGTTTAAGGCCGCATGAAACCGAATGCCTAATATGGATACACGATTAGCGCCGATTCATCGTGAACACCGGTTATCCCTTCTCTAAAAGAGCATTTATTTCAGATGGATGCGGCGTCCATTGGAAACACGCGGCCGCCACCGCGCACCAGGAACAGACCCGCGAAACCGATGACCAGCAAGACCAGGAGCATGGCGAAGCCGCCCTGCTGGGTGCCGGTGATCCGCGTGCCCTGGTTTACGAGGAGCGGCGCCAGCCAGGCCGTGGCCACGCCCGAGAGGGCGTACACCCCGAAGAACGCCCCGGTCTGATCCGGCGGCGTCAGGCGCGTGAGCAGCGTCCGCGCCGAGGCGTACTGGGCCGTGATGAAGATCGCGTTCGAGAAGCCCACCAGCACGAAGATCAAATCCGGAAGGGTCCGGAAGACCGGCCCGTCCCAGATCGGCCCGTGCGTCGCCACATCGTACGGCCACAGGAAGAGAATGAGGTCGGGCCGCATGCCGAGCATCGCCAGAAGGCCCAGCATCGACATGAAGATTTCGATCCGCAACGCGCCCTTGGGGCCCAGGCCCGCGTCCAGCCAGCGCCCGACATAGCCGCCCAGCACCGCGAAGATGCTCAGCAGGATGCCGTAGCCCAGCATCTCCAGCGCGCCCCACTTCATCACGCCCACGGCGTAGACGCCGGCGTAGACGAGGACGCCGTTCATCCCGTCCACGAAGAACATCCGCGATCCCAGATAGACGGCGGCGTCCCGGAACTGGCCGACGGTGCGCACCATCCGCACCAGCTGGGCCGCCCCCTGGGCGAAGGCGCGGGCGACGGGGACGCCGGTCCGGGGCGCGTCGGGGGTGAACAGGAACAGCGGGATCGCGCCGAGCAGAAGAAGCCCCGCGGCCAGCAGCGCCACGACCCGTTCGGGCTCATGGCTTTCCGGATCGAGGCCGAACAGGGGCGCCTTCGGGACCCAGGTCCAGTCCACCTGGCCCGGCAGTGCGAACGCCCAGGCCGTGAAGGCCAGCGCCAGGACCGAGAACAGGTTGCCCAGCGAGAGCGCAAGACCCGAAGCGCGGTGCGCGCCCGACAGGCCCGCCGCGCGCACCAGCAGCGAATTGTGCAGGATCTCGTTGTAGGCGAACAACACCTGCACCGTCATGGCGAACAGCATGGTGGTCGCCACCGACAGGCCGGTCCCGTCCGGCCTGGCCCACCACAGCGCGGCGGTCAGCGGGACCATCAGGCCCACGGTCAGGCCGAGCCACGGCTTGCGCCCGCCCAGCTTGTCCACCGAGGCGCCGATGAAGGGCGCCGTGGCCATGACCACCCAGCCGGCCCACTGCTGCCAGCGCGAGATGGTCTCCTGGCCCTTCACAGGGTCGCCCACCATCGAGGCGGCCACATAGGGCATGAAGATGTAGATGGTGATGAGGATGACGTAGGGGTTCCGGCCCCCCTCGAAGACCGACCAGGCGACGCCGCCGCGGTCCAGTCGGCCGCCCCCGCCCGACGATGCTGGAACGGCGGCCTCGGCGCTCGATCCGGTCAAGCGACTCTCCCCTCGGGCCTTCTTCGCTGCGGCCCCGGCCGCACGGTAGCACCTTGGCGGGCCTTGCGAAGAGGCGGCGCCGGATCACGCCGAATGCGCGTGGGCGCCCGCCAGTCCGATGGCCTACGCCGCCAGCCTCGCCTCGGCGGCGGCGCGAACGGCGGCCGGGTCCACTGCGACGCCCTGGACGGCCAGCGCGTCGCACAGGGCGGTGAGGCAGAGCCGCACATGCCAGGGGGTCGCCGACGCGCCCATCAGGCCGATGCGCCAGACCTTGCCCTTCAGCGGCCCCAGGCCCGCGCCGATCTCGAGGTCCCAGGCCTCCAGCACATGGGCTCGAACAGCGGCCTCGTCGACGCCTTCCGGAACCCGCACCGCGTTGAGTTGCGGCAGGCGCCATGTCTCATCGACCAGAAGCTTCAGGCCCGCGGCCTCAAGGCCCGCAGCCAGCGCCTCGTGCATCCGGGCGTGACGGACGGTCGCGGCCTGCACGCCCTCCTCGAAGAGCGCGACGAGCGACTCGTGCAGCCCGTAGAGCGCATTGATAGGAGCCGTATGGTGGTAGGTGCGCCCGCCCTCGCCGCCCCAGTAGGCCATGATCAGGTTGAAATCGAGCAGCCAGTTCCGGACCTTGGTCTTCCGCGCCTTGATGGCCGCCTGCGCCCGCGGGCTGAGGGCGATGGGCGACAGGCCGGGCGGCGCCGACAGGCACTTCTGCGTGCCCGAATAGACGACGTCGGCGTCCCAGGCCGCGACGTCCACCGAGATCCCGCCCAGCGACGTCACGCAGTCCACCACCGAAAGCGCGCCATGCTTCCGGGCCAGGGCGCAGAGCGCGGCGGCGTCGCTGCGGGCGCCCGTCGACGTCTCGGCGTGAACGAAAGCCAGGACCTTCGCCGGAGCTTCGGCCAGCGCCGCCTCGACGCGGGCCGGATCGACGGGCCGGCCCCATTCGTGTTCCACGACCGTCACGGTCGCCCCTGCGCGGTCGGCCATGTCGGCCATGCGACCGCCGAAGGCGCCGTTGACGGCGATCACCGCCCGGTCGCCCGGCTCGAGCAGATTCATCATGGCCGCCTCCATCCCGGCGGTGCCGGGCGCGGGCAGCGGGATGCAGGCATGGTCGGGCGCGTTGAACAGCCGTTGCAGCGCCGCCTTGATCTCTTCCATCAGGTCCTGGAACGCGGGATCGAGGTGCCCGACGGTCGGCCGCGCCAGGGCGGCCAACACCCGCGGACTCACATCCGAGGGACCCGGCCCCATCAGGATCCGGCGGGGCGGCTGGAAGGTCTGCATTTCGGGTGTCCCTAGGCGAGAAGGCGGTCGTGGATACGGCCCCGGACACGGTCGTCGAGGCCCAGGACCTGGTCCAGGTATCCGTCAAGCGAGCCGTTCTCCTGGCGCATCACGGCGAAGGCCTCGGCCAGGTACTCGGGTTCGACGCGCATGGCGGTCAGCAGGGCTTCGTCGGTGGCGGTGCGACCCGTGCTCTCGCGCACGACCTCGCGCATCTGCGGCAGGCGTCGCTCCAGGCGCTCGGGCTCGTTGGTGAGCAGGTAGTCCTCGATCACATCGTCGTCGTGGACGCCGGCAAGATGGTGGGTCAGGGCGCACGCGATGCCGGTGCGGTCCTTGCCGGCCGCGCAATGCACCAGCACCGGGCCTTCGGTCTCGGCCAGGGCGGTGAAATAGCGGCGATACAGGTCGATGTGCCGGACCTGATGCGGGGCCCGTCGATAATACTCCAGCATGTACTCCCGGAACGACGCCACCGTGAGGTCCGAGGTCTGGATGAAGGTGGCCCACTCGTCGGCGTTTTCCTGGCCGATGTCGTTCTCGATCACCTGGGCCGCAAACCCGGTCCAGCGCCGCGATGGCTCCCGCTCGCGCTCGTTCGAACGGCGGAGGTCGACGATGACGGCGATGCCCAGGCCGGACAGCTTCTCGAGATCGGCGTCGGTGGCGCGCGACTGGCTGGCCGACCGGTAGAGCAGGCCGCGCCTGAGCCGCTTGGGACCGGCGACGTAGTCTCCGAAGTCGCGGAAGTTGTCGATGGCTTCGAAAGTGATGCGACGGGTCATGACGGGCCTCGATCTAGCGGGATTTCGCGGGACTCTCCACCTCGCCGTGACGTCATCGGAACGGCGGCTCGTCGAAACTGCGCAGCTTTCGCGAGTGCAGACGGGCGCCTTCCTTGTGCAGAAGACCGATGGTGGCCAGGCCGATCTGGAGGTGCTGGGCGATCGCGCGGTCGTAGAAGGCGTTGGCCTGGCCCGGCAGTTTGATCTCGCCGTGCAGCGGCTTGTCCGACACGCAGAGCAATGTCCCGTACGGCACGCGGAAGCGATAGCCCTGGGCGGCGATGGTGGCGCTCTCCATGTCGATGGCGACCGCCCGGCTCTGGTTGAAGCGGAGCGCGCTGGACGAATACTTCAGCTCCCAGTTCCGATCGTCGGTGGTCACCACCGTGCCGGTGCGCATCCGCTGCTTGAGCAGGTCGCCGGTCTCGCCCGTCACCTGCTCGGCGGCCGAATTGAGGGCCACCTGGACCTCGGCCAGCGGCGGGATCGGGATCTCGGGCGGCAGAAGCTTGTCCAGCACGTGGTCGTCGCGCAGGTAGGCGTGGGCCAGGACGTAGTCGCCGATCTTCTGGCTTCCGCGCAGCCCGCCGCAGTGGCCGATCATCAGCCAGGCCTGGGGGCGCAGCACGGCCAGGTGATCGCACACGGTCTTGGCGTTGGACGGCCCCACGCCGATGTTCACCAGGGTGATGCCGGCCCGGCCCGGCGCCATCAGGTGGTAGGCGGGCATCTGATGCCGACGCCAGGCCCCGGCCGCGACCTTGGCCTCGGGATCGGGCGTGTCGGCGTCGATCAGCACGTGGCCCGCCGCCGACAGGCCGGAATACGGCCCGCCGGCCCGGAGCTGGCTGGCCCCCCAGGCCACGAACTCGTCGACATAGCGGTGGTAGTTCGTGAACAGGATGTACTGCTGGAAATGCTCGATCGGCGTGCCGGTGTAGTGCGCGAGCCGCGCCAGCGAGAAATCCGTTCGGAGGCCGTCGAACAGGGCCAGCGGACGGGTGTCGCCACCGACGCCGATCCACTCGCCGTCGGCGATCTCGTCACCGATGTAGGCCAGTTCCGTGGTCGGGAAGTAACGCGCGATCTCGACCGATCCCACGTCGGCGACGGCCATGTCGGCCGGGTCCAGCACATAGGGGAACGGGATCTCCTGGTCCGAACGCCCCACCTCCAGCTCGATCTCGAAGTCCTGCTGAAGCAGGCTGAGCTGCTCGATCAGATAGTCGCGGAACAGGTCGGGGCGCGTGACCGACACGGCGTAGCGGCCCGGAGCGGGAATCCGGGCGTAGGCGCGGCTGGTGCGGGGATAGGGAAGGCCCGGGGCCCAGCTCAGCCTGAGCTCCGGGTAGGCGAAGGCGCCTTCGCGGCGGAGGGCCGGATCGGGCGGAGGGCCGCCGGCCAGGAAGGATTTCAGGGCGGTTCGGAGCTGATCGACGCTCTTGCGATATTCAGCTTCCAGCCGATCGACGATGCCGGCTGCGTTCTGTCTCTTCATCGGGCGCCTTATAGCGTTGCTCGGTGACGCTTGCGACTCGGTCGGGACGTGGTCGTCTGGACGAATGCCACCATCCCCGCCACAAAGACCATCTCCTCCACGGTCGGACGCCGCAATGACCTTGAACGAAACTCCGCCGGGCGCGCCCGATCATGCCCCGGTCCGGCGCAGCTTCCTTCAGCGCTGGTGGTTCGACGTCGTGCTGTGGAAGCGGATCCTCCTGGCGCTGGTCCTGGGCGCGGTCGTCGGGCTGGCGCTGGGCGAGGCCGCGGCCTCGCTCAAGTGGCTGGGCGACCTGTTCATCCGGCTGATCCGCATGGTCGTGGTGCCGCTGGTCTTTCTCTCCATAACCTCGGGCATGGCCGCCATGGGCGACCCGCGCCGGCTGGGTTCGATCGGCGGCAAGGTGCTCGGCTTCTACTTCGCCACCACCCTGATCGCGGTGATCCTGGGGCTGGTGCTGGGCCATCTGTTCCAGCCGGGGGTGGGCGTCGATTTCACCGGCGTCGAAGCGCGACCCGTGGGGGAAGCGCCGTCGGTTTCGGAACAACTCCTGGGCATCGTGCCGCTCAATCCCGTCGAGGCCCTGGCCAACGGCGACATCCTGGCGGTCATCTTTTTCGCCATCCTGCTCGGTGCGGCCATTCTGGCGGTCGGCGAGAAGGCCGAGCCGGTCAAGAAGGTGTTCGACGGCGGCGTCGAGATGATCCTCTTCATCACCCGCGTGGTGATGGAGGTGGCGCCGTTCGGCGTCTTCGCCCTGGTGGCGTGGGTCATGGGCACCCAGGGCTTCGCGGTGTTCACCCACGTCTTCCTTCTCGCCCTCGCCCTGGTCGTGGGCTGCGTGCTCCAGGTGCTGCTGGTGCACGGCGGCCTCTTGCGCCTGGTGGCCCGCCTGCCGGTCCTGCCCTTCTTCCGGGACATCTCGGACGCGATCCTGGTGGCCTTTTCGACGTCGTCGTCGGCGGCCACCCTGCCGGTGGCCATGCGGGTGGCGGAAAAGAACCTCGGCGTCAGCCACACCGTCGCCTCGACCGCCCTGCCCATCGGGACGACCATCTCCATGGACGGCACGGCGCTCTACATCGGCCTCCTGACCATGTTCACGGTCCAGGCGTTCGGCGTCGAGCTGACGCCGGTCCAGTTCCTCATCGCGGGCCTCACCATCACGCTGGTGGCGATCGGCACGGCGCCGGTGCCATCGGCCTCACTGTTCATGCTGTCGGCGGTGTTGGGCAGCGTGGGCCTCTCGGCCGAACAGACCGCGCTGGTGGTCGGCTTCGTCCTGCCCTTCGACCGCCTGCTGGACATGACCCGGACGGTGGCCAACTCCACGTCCGACCTGGCTGTGGCCGTCACGGTGGCCAAGATGGAGAACGAGTTGGACGAGGAGGCCTACCGCGCCAAGCCGGTCGAATAGGGCGCGCCTGTCGGCCGAGGCTCCTAACGCCCGGTAACCCTATCCCTCAACGCGGTGTTAGCCCCGTCCGGAGATGTTTCGGGACGTCCAGAACGACCCGGACACGTACGTGCCGCCACTTTCCAAGAGCCTTGCCGAACTGGCCGCCCGCGTCGCGGAGCTGGAGGCCGAGCGCGAGATGACGCTGCGCCTCGCGCAGACCGATTCCCTCACCGGGCTCGTGAACCGCGGCGCCTTCACGTCCGGCCTCTGCGAACGCCTCGAGGCGGCCCGCGAGCAGGGCGGCGTGGTGGCGCTCTTCGTCATCGACCTGGACCGCTTCAAGAGCCTGAACGACAGCCTGGGGCACCATGCCGGCGACCTCCTGCTGGCGGAGATCGGCCGGCGCCTGCGCGACGACGCCGCCCCCGACGAACTGGTGGCCCGTCTCGGCGGCGACGAGTTCGCGGTCGTGTCGGGCGACCCGGACATCACCCGCCGCGCCGAGCGGCTGGTGAACGCCATCAGCCAGCACCACCTCATCTATGGGCGTACGATCGCCTCGGGCGGTTCGGTGGGCGTGGCGGCCTTCCCGCGCGACGCCAGCGACGCCACCGACCTCCAGCGCTACGCCGACATGGCGCTGTATCGGGCGAAATCGTGCGGGGGACGACGCTGGCACGGGTTCGACGCCGAACTCCACGCCGAGTCCGAACGACGCCGGACCCTGGAATCCGAGCTGCGACGCGCAATCCCGGCGGGCGAGATCGAACCTTGGTTCCAGCCCATCGTCGACACCATGACCGGACGCTTCGTGGGTGTCGAAGTGCTGGCGCGCTGGCGCCATCCGGACAAGGGACTGCTGTCGCCCGCGGCCTTCGTGCCGATGGCGGAGGAACTGGGGTTGATCCGCACGATCGACGAAGCCGTGTTCGAGTCCGCCTGCGCGCACGCCGCACCGTGGGTCCGCGAAGGCCTGATCGAGCTGGTGTCGTGCAATGTCAGCCCGCGCGACCTCCTGGACCCCGGGTTCTCGCGCAAGCTGATCGGCCGGCTCGCGGACACCGACCTGCCCGCCACCGCCCTGACCGTCGAGATCACCGAGACCTTCCTGCTCCAGGACATGAATCTCGCACGTCGCCATATCGAGCGCCTGGCGTCGCGGGGCGTGAATGTGGCCCTCGACGACTTCGGCACGGGCTATTCCAATCTGCGGGCGCTGATGCACCTGCCGATCCAGACCGTGAAGCTGGACCGTTCGCTCATCGACGATGTGGGCCGCGATCCTCGGGTCTCGAAGCTGGTCGCCTCGATGCTGCATGCGGCCCGCTCGCTGGGCGTCCGCATCACCGCGGAGGGCGTCGAGGACGAAGGCCAGGCGCTGTTCCTGCGCTCGGCGGGCTGCGACAGGATGCAGGGCTTTTTCTTCGCGCGCCCCATGCCCGCAGACCAGATGGACGCAATGCTGCGCGAAGCGGCTGCGCCCCCCTCGCCGCGCTTCGCCGTCGCGGGCTGAGCCGCACGGCGGACGCCACGTGCGTTCTGGCTTTCCACAACGCGCCGGAATGACCGAGTATCCGCCTGTCCTTGGGTGCGGCGGGAGAGGCGAGCATGCGGACGGGCGGGATAGCCGACGATCTGGCCTGGTGGCGAGCGCACCGCGGCGCAACCGACCTGGACGCAGCGGCGCTCGGCGACCTGCTGGCCCGCCTCAAGGCCTGGATCGCCCAGCACGACGCCGACCGCGCCCGCCAACCCGGGCCTTTCCTCAAGATGGCCTGGGACGGCGTGTTCGCGGACGAGGCCAGTGAGGTCGCCGAGGCGATCGGTCAGATCGAGACGGCGCTGATCCCTGCAAAGTCGGGGTGACGGCGCGTCGAGCGGGTGGATTCCGGGCAAGGTCTATGGGGTTTTTCCCATGGATAGATTTTGCCACTACAGCCGATAGGGTTTTCCGTTTTGTCAGCGCGGTCGCGAGGGGCGTAGGGTTCGTCCACAACCACATACGGAGGAAGCCCCATGGACGATGGTAGCCCGCTCTCCTGCCCCGCCAAGCAACCCGGTGCGCTCCGGTCCCTGTTGGGCCGGACCAACCGCGACTGGTGGCCGAACCAGCTCTCCATCCAGATCCTTCCGCAGCACGGCGCCACAGGCGATCCGCTGGGCGACGACTTCGACTACGCCCGGGAATTCCAGTCGCTGGACTATGCCGCCGTGAAGCGCGACCTCACCGCGCTGATGACCGACAGCCAGCCGTGGTGGCCGGCGGACTACGGCCACTACGGCCCGTTCTTCATCCGCATGGCGTGGCACAGCGCCGGCACCTACCGCACCGGAGACGGGCGCGGCGGGGCCTCTTCGGGCTCGCAGCGGTTCGCGCCGCTCAACAGCTGGCCGGACAACGCCAACCTCGACAAGGCGCGGCGCCTGCTCTGGCCGATCAAGCAGAAGTACGGCCGCAAGCTGTCGTGGGCCGACCTGATGATCCTGGCGGGGAACGTGGCCATCGAGTCGATGGGCGGCCCGGTGTTCGGCTTCGGCGGCGGCCGCGCCGACGTCTACGAGCCCGAGCGGGACATCTATTGGGGAACCGAGGAGCAGTGGGTCGGCCAGGAAGGCAACCAGACCCGCATCCAGCCCGAGAAGGAGATGGTCCTGGAGAGCCCGCTGGCGGCAATCCAGATGGGCCTGATCTACGTCAATCCCGAGGGTCCGGGCGGCAATCCCGATCCGCTCCAGTCGGGCCGCGACATCCGCGAGACGTTCGCGCGGATGGGCATGAACGACGAGGAGACCGTCGCGCTGACGGCCGGAGGCCACACCTTCGGCAAGGCCCACGGCGCCGGCGACGCCGGGAAGATCGGCGCCGAGCCCGAGGGCGCCGACATCGCCCAGCAGGGCCTGGGCTGGCAGAGCGGCCACGAGAGCGGCTTCGGCGATCACACCATCACCAGCGGTATCGAAGGCGCCTGGACGCCCCATCCGGTCCAATGGGACAACGACTTCTTCCGGATGCTGCTGGACTACGAGTACGAGCTGGTGCGGAGTCCCGCCGGGGCGAAGCAGTGGCAGCCCATCGGCCAGAAGCCGGAGGACATGGCGCCCGGCGCGCACAGCCCCGACAGACGCCTGCCCACCATGATGACCACCGCCGACATGGCGATGAAGATGGACCCGCAGTACCGCGCCATCTCGGAGCGGTTCCGCAAGGATCCGGTCGCCTTCGCGGACGCCTTCGCCCGGGCGTGGTTCAAGCTGTGCCACCGGGACATGGGACCCAAGGCTCGCTACCTGGGCCCCGAAGTCCCGGCCGAGGACCTGATCTGGCAGGACCCGATCCCACCGGCGGATCATCCGCTGATCGACGCCGGCGACATCCAGGCGCTGAAGGCGAAGATCCTGGGTTCGGGCCTGACGGTTCCGGAACTGGTGCAGACGGCCTGGGCCTCGGCGTCGACCTATCGCGGGTCGGACCATCGGGGCGGCGCGAACGGCGCGCGCATCCGACTGGCTCCGCAGAAGGACTGGGAGGTCAACCAGCCGGAACAGCTGGCCCGTGTCCTGACCGCGCTCGAGGGGATCAAGGCCGGCTTCGACGGCCAGGCGGCCGGGGGCAAGAAGGTCTCGCTTGCGGACCTGATCGTCCTGGGCGGCGTGGCGGCGGTGGAGAAGGCCGCGAAGGACGCCGGCCATGACGTGGAGGTTCCCTTCACGCCGGGCCGCACCGACGCCTCGGCCGAGCAGACCGACGCCGAGAGCTTCGAGGTGCTGGAACCGCGCGTCGACGGCTTCCGCAACTACCTTCAGGTGGCGTTCAACGTGCCCACCGAGGAACTGCTGATCGACCGGGCCTCGCTGCTGACCCTGACCGCGCCGGAGATGACGGTGCTGGTCGGCGGCCTGCGTGTGCTGGGCGCCAATCATGGCGGCTCGAAGCATGGGGTCTTCACCGACAGGCCGGGGCAGCTCACCAACGACTTCTTCGTCAACCTGCTCGACATGGGCACAGCGTGGAAGCAGGTGGACGACAGCGGCGACGAGGTGTTCGTCGGGACGGACCGGGCGAGCGGCGAGGAACGGTGGACGGCCACGCGCACCGATCTGGTGTTCGGCTCGAACGCCCAGCTCCGGGCGCTCTCCGAGGTCTATGCGTCGGCCGATGCGGCCGGGACATTCGTCCGCGCTTTCGTGGCGGCCTGGACCAAGGTCATGAACGCCGACCGCTTCGACCTGACCCGCGAACAGCGTCGGGCGGCCTGACCGCCGGGGGCCGGCTCCGGCCGGCTCCCCTGGCCTGCGCCGAACGGGCCCGCGCCATGACGACGGACCCGTTCGGGGCGGATCGCTTGGCCGGGGCGACAACGAGAACCGGCGCGAAGACGAAAGCGGAAACACCAGGCCGGAGTCGCGAGGGCCGGAGTCGCGAGGAGCGGAATTCGGGGCGCACGGCCCGCGGACGGGTCAGGCCGCCGCCGAGGCCGGCCGGATGCCGCTCTGCACGGGCCCCAGGCCCACGACCGCGTCGTACCCCAGGATCATGTCCACCTCGTCGCCCTGGCTGGCCAGAGGCAGGCGGAGCCAGATCAGCGACAGGTGCGACGCACCCTTCCAGGCGAGATTGTGGACACCCGCGCCCGGCCGACGGTCGCGAACGACACGCCCCAGTTCCGCGCGCCAGTAGTCGGCGGCCGCGGTGTTGTAGACTTCGCCGAGACGGCGACCGGTGATCTCGCCGCCATAGACGTTGTAGAGGCCGGTCCCGGCCAGCCGCATGCGGTAGTCGCCGCCGGGCAGCACGTCGATCAGGCTGACGGTCGGGAGCAGACGCTTGATGCGGCGCGGGTCGACCCGACGACGCGGCGGGGCCGACGCATCGGCCCTCAACGCGTTCCAATAGGCGAACAACTCCTCGTGCGCGCGGATGGCCGCCGCGGGCGCCGCAAGCTGAGCCGCCATCACAACCTGTCCTGACAACGACTTGGATTCATGACGAATCGCATGTCGCCCGAACGGCGAATCGGCGGCAAGGCGAAAGTGGTTAACGCGCCATGCAAAAACGCCCGCCGGAGGTCCGGCGGGCGTCTGTCGAAGCGGTGTGCAGCTCAGCGCTTCTTGCGCGGCGCCTGACGGCCGCCCTGACCCAGGCCCATCTGCTTGGCCAGGTCGGAACGGGCCTTGGCGTAGTTGGGCGCCACCATCGGATAGTCCTTGGGCAGGCCCCACTTGGCCCGGTATTCCTCGGGGCTCATGTTGTACTTGGTGCGCAGGTGACGCTTCAGCGACTTGAACTTGCGGCCGTCTTCCAGGCAGACGAGATGGTCCGGGGTGATCGAACGGCGGATCGGCACCGCCGGCTCCTTCGGCGCGGCTTCCACCGGCTCGGCGCCCGAGGACACGCCGGCGAGCGCGCGGTGAACGCTCTGGATCAGGCCCGGGAGATCGGCGGCCGCCACAGTGTTGTTGCCAACGTAGGCGGAAACGATGTCCGCCGTCATCTCGATGACGTCCGTCTTTTCGTCCATTTCACTTGATTCCGAAGTTGTTAGCGTCCTGCGCAACGCCCAGCGATTCACAAGAACAGTGGCCTGTCATTATCGGCATAGCCGCAGCGGCACAACAGCGAAATACAGTTACGTGAATAAGCGTTCCGATGAAGTGGAGTATCGTTCGACAGAGACAATTGGCGCGCACCCCTCAGAGTCGGAAGAATGGACTACCTGCGTTCCAAGGTCCCTGCGCCACATGACTGAATCCGCTGTGTTCAAATGACAGGCGGCGCGCCCGCAAGAGCACGCCGCCACAGTTCAATCGGCCTCTCCTGACCTCAACCGAAGGTCGGCGCCTTCCAGTGGTCCCAGATGTCGGGGACATCGCTCGAGACCTTGTCGGGATAGACCGGGGCGCGCTTCTCCAGGAACGAGGTCACGCCTTCCTTCGCATCGCCCGAGCGCCCGCGGGACTGGATGGCGCGGCTGTCGGCCCGGTGCGCCTCCATCGGGTGCGACGCGCCGGCCATGCGCCAGATGAGCTGGCGGGTGAGGGCCACCGAGACGGGCGCGGTGTTGTCGGCGATCTCCCGCGCCAGCGCACGCGCGGCGGGCAGCAGGTCGTCGGGCGCGTGGACGGAACGGACCAGCCCCTTCTCCAGGCCTTCCTGGGCCGGGAAGATGCGGCCGGTGTAGCACCACTCCAGCGCCGTCTGGACGCCGACCAGCTTGGGCAGGAACCACGAGGAGCAGGCCTCGGGATTGATGCCGCGGCGGGCGAAGACGAAGCCATAGCGGGCGTTGTCGGACGCCAGCCGGAAGTCCATGGCCAGCTGCATGGTGACGCCTACGCCCACGGCCGCCCCGTTGCAGGCCGAGATGACAGGCTTCAGGCTGTCGTAGATGCGCAGGGTGACCAGGCCGCCGCCGTCGCGGTGGACACCGGCTTCCTGGCGCGCCGCCTGATCCTCGCCGCCCCGCTTGTCGTAGTCGAAGGTGGCGCCGCCCGCCGAGAGATCGGCCCCGGCGCAGAACGCCCGGCCCGCGCCGGTCACGATCACCGCGCGAACCGCGTCGTCGCCGTCGGTCTCGTCGAACGCGGCGATCAGCTCCTTCATCATGGTGGTGTTGAAGGCGTTCAGCTTGTCGGGGCGGTTGAGCGTGATCGTAGCGATCCCGTCGTCCACCGAATAGAGCAGCGTCTCGAACGTGGGCATGGGCGGTTCCTTGTTTCCGTGGCCGCAGTTCGGAACCGTTGACGGTCGGGAGGTCAAGGGGGAGGCGTCATGACCTCGGATGCTCTCCGCTCCGCTTGACGCACCCGACGTCAACGGCCCGTTACTCTCGGACCAAGACGGCGGCAGCTCAGACCGCCAGGGGAGTGACGAGATGCATCCGGCGACCTACGCCAAGACCGACCCTGACCGCGCCGCCTACATCATGGCCGGGTCCGGCGAGACGGTGACCTATCGACAGCTCGACGAACGCTCGAACCAGGCCGCGCACCTGTTCCGCGCGCTGGGCCTGAAGCCCGGCGACGTCATCGCCGTGTTCATGGACAACAGTCCACGCTACTTCGAGATCGCCTGGGCGGCGCAGCGCAGCGGGCTCTACTACACCTGCATCTCGTCCAAGCTGACGGCGGGCGAGGTGGAGTACATCGTCGGCGACTGCGGCGCGCAGGTGCTGATCGCGTCGGCCGGCGTGGGCGCGGTCGTCGACGAACTGCCCGGCGTGTTGCCGAAGTCGGTGAAGCTCTACATGGCGGGCGAGACGCGTGCGCCCTACGAGAGCTTCGAGGCGGCGCGCTCGGCGTTTCCGACCACGCCCATCGCCGACGAAACGGCCGGGTCGGACATGCTCTACTCCTCGGGCACCACCGGGCGCCCGAAGGGCATCAAGCCGGCGCTGACGGGCGGCGCCATCGACGAGCCGACCGCGCTGGGGATGATGGCCCAGGGGTTGTTCGGTTTCCCGCCGGGCTGCACCTACATCTCGCCGGCGCCCCTCTACCACGCCGCGCCCCTGCGCTGGTGCATGAGCGTCCACAAGATGGGCGGCACGGTCGTGGTGATGGAGAAGTTCGATCCCGAGCAATGCCTGGCCCTGATCGAGGCGCACAAGGTCAATGTGGGCCAGTTCGTGCCCACCCACTTCGTCCGGATGCTGAAGCTGCCCGAAGAGGTGCGGGCGAAATACGACGTCAGTTCGATGGTCTCGGCCGTACACGCCGCCGCCCCGTGCCCGGTCCCCGTGAAGGAACAGATGATCGCGTGGTGGGGGCCGGTGATCTACGAGTACTACGCTGGCACCGAGGGCAACGGCTTCTGCTTCATCAGCGCCCAGGAATGGCTGACCCATAAGGGCTCGGTGGGCAAGGCGGTGATGGGCGAACTGCGCATCTGCGACGAGGACGGCGAGGCGCTGCCGCCGCGGAGCGAGGGCGTGGTGCACTTCGCCAACGGCCCGCCGCTCGCCTACCACAACGCGCCCGAGAAGATCGCCGAGGGCACCAACAAGCACGGATGGACCACTCTGGGCGACGTGGGCTGGGTGGACGAGGAGGGCTACCTCTATCTCACCGACCGCAAGAGCTTCATGATCATCTCGGGCGGGGTGAACATCTATCCGCAGGAGATCGAGAACCTGCTGATCGGCCACCCAAAGGTCGCCGACGTGGCGGTGGTGGGCGCCCCTCACGAGGAGATGGGAGAACAGGTGGTCGCCGTGATCCAGCCGGCGGACTGGGCCGAGGCGGGTGACGCCCTGCGCGACGAACTCCTCGCCTTCGCCCGCACCAACCTGAGCCACGTGAAGGCGCCACGGAAGCTGGACTTCATGCAGGAACTGCCGCGGCATCCGACCGGCAAGCTCTACAAGCGCCTCATCCGCGACGCCTACTGGGGCAAGGAGGGCTCGCGGATCGTGTGAGGTCGCGTTTTGTTCTGGCGAGACGGCATGCTAACCTGCCGGTATGACGCAGCGCCCGGTGAAGTCGGCCGCCCTCCCTCGCCACGAACGCGACTCGCTCGAGGCGTCTACCGCGCGCGGCTTGGCCGACGCCGATGCCGGACGCGTCGTGCCGCACAGCGAGGTGAAGTTGTGGCTGGAAAAGCTCGCGCGCGGGGAGCGTGCGCCCCGGCCCCGGTCGCGCTGAGGATTGGCGACCGTCACCTGGTCTGACACCGCGCTTCGCGGCGTCGAGGAAATCTACGACTGAATTGCTGTCGACAGGCCTCGCACCGCAGAGGCTTTCGCGCAGGAAATCCTGGACGCCGTCAACAGTCTTGAGACACTGCCCGAGCGTGGGCGTCCGGCGGGCCGGGGATTGCGCGAACTGACCTTCGTGCGCCCCTGCATCATCCGCTATCGCTACGACGCGGAAGGCGACGCCGTGACCATCATGGCGGTGTGGCACGGCGCTCGCGAGAGAGGCCGCTAGACATCCGGATCCCACATCCGCTGCGCCTCCGGACCCTGGCCAGGCTTGACGGCCGATCCGGGCCTGTCCGGCGATCGCCCGGTATTCTTCGGCCGCGTCCTTCTTGCCCCGATCCAAACAGATGTTAGACGACAGGCTCCAGTTGCAAGCGAGGGAGCGAACGCATGAACCCGGTCGAGATCAAGGACCTGCCCGGACTGGTGGGCCAGGAAGTGGGCGTGTCGGACTGGGTCGAGGTCACCCAGGAGCGCGTGAACCAGTTCGCCGAGGCCACCGGCGACCATCAGTGGATCCACGTGGATGTGGAGCGCGCCACCCGGGAGATCGGCGGCCCGATCGCCCACGGCTATCTGACCCTGTCGCTCATCCCGTTCCTCGGCGCGGGCATGCTGCCCGTGAAGGGCGTGACCCGCGGCATCAACTATGGTTCGGACAAGGTGCGTTTCACCAACATGGTGCGCGTGGGCAAGCGCGTGCGCATGCGCCAGAAGCTGATCGGCGCCGAAGCCAAGGCCGGCGGGATGCAGATCAAGAACGAGTGCACCATCGAGATTGAGGGCGAGGAGCGTCCCGCCTGCATCGCCGAGACGATCTCAGTTCTGTACGGCGGCTGATCGACCGACGGGCGGGCGTTCCGCTTGGGACGCCCGCGCGAGTGGGGCTCGGCCATGGCGCCGCGGCAGACACGGAATTGCGCGGCGCCTTCCGCGTCTTTCCGCGCGCTTTCGTGGTTCTGAAGATTCGGCCTCGCAGACGGGCGCCGGCAAGCCGGGGAAAACTACTCCTGCGCCTGGGCGGCCGCGGCGCGGGCGCCTGCGACCGGCGGCGCTTCGGCCACGATCGCAGGCGCGAGCGGCAGGGGCCCCTGAAGCAGGGCGATCGTCTCGCGGATGTAGCGGGCGTGGGTGACGATGCCGATCTCGAGCCGCTCGTTGTTCAGTTCGACCTGCTGGGTGAGCAGGCCTGCGATGAAGCCCGATCCCGGCGCAGCGTCCGAGATGGGCGTCAGGCCCGTGGCGTTCTGAGCGCGGCTGACGAAGACCGGGCCGCCGGAATTGCCGGGGAACACCGAGAAATCGAGGAGGAAGGTGGGGAAGGCCGCGGCCGGCCCCAGCGGGTAGGACGCCACCCGCCCCGAGCGCAGGATCGGGAAACCCGCCGAATTGGCCGAGAGGCCACGGGGGAAGCCCAGCGCCATCATCTCGTTGCCCGCGCCCACGCGCCAGGCTTCGAAGGTGTCGTCGCCGGCGAGGTAGTTCAGCGGAATGGCCGCACGGGCGAATTCGGGCGGCGCCTTGACCACCATGGCGGCGACGTCGCGGCTGGGATGCTGGGTCCAGAGTTCCGCCCCGTCCTTGTCGCGGATCTTCAGCGGCTTGGGGGCGTACGACCAGCTTCCGTCCGGATTGGAGAGGCGATAGCCGATGCGCGCTTCAGGCTGCTGCATCTTGTGAAGGACGTGGTTGGCAGTGACCAGCACCGTGCGCGGCGCGCCGTCGGGTCCGGGCGCCGAGATCAGGAACCCCGTGCCCACGGTCCGCGTGCCGTCGCCGAGCGGCTGCTCGAGCTGAACGGTCGCGTGGATCAACTCTACCGCAAGGTCCATGACCATTGCCGGCCCCTGATACTCGATGAAGCCCCTCGCGTCTTGATGCGCGAAGTGGATGCACAAACAGTGAATAGCCGAAGACCTCGCGCCAGCAAGGCGCCAATGAGTCTCACCCCGCCCGCCGCTCGAAATCGTGACCGGCCAGCTTGAGCCTGGCGCGGCGGCGGCGCATCTAGCCCACATGACCAAACCCGTCCCGCCCGTCGCGCCCAGGATCCCGCATCGCATCGAACAGCTCGGCCGCGTCCGCGTGGACGACTACGCCTGGATGAAGGACGAGAACTGGCAGCAGGTGCTGCGCGACCCCAAGGCCCTGCGCGCCGACATCCGCGCCCACCTCGAAGCCGAGAACGCCTACACCAAGGCGATGCTGGCGGGGACCGAGGCGCTGCAGGCCAGCCTGTTCGCCGAGATGAAGGGGCGCATCAAGGAGGACGACAGTTCAGTCCCGGCGCCCGACGGGCCGTTCGAGTACTACGTGCGCTACGACCTGGGCGCCGAGCATCCCATCCACGCCCGCCGTCCCCGGGGCGGCGGCCCCGAGACGGTGTTGCTGGATGAAGAGGCGCTGTCGAAGGATCACGCCTACTTCCAGGTGGGCGCCGCGCATCACAGCCCGGACCACGCCCTGTACGCCTGGGCGGCGGATACGCAGGGCTCGGAATACTACCGCATCCACGTGAAGGACCTGGCCAGCGGCGAGACCGTGGGCGCACCAGTCGAGAGCGCCTACGGCGACTTCTGCTTCTCGCCGGACTCGCAGTGGCTGTTCTGGATCTGGCGCGACGAGAACGCTCGCCCCGCGAAGGTCTTCCGGCGCGCGGCGAGAGGCGGTGAGGATGCGCTGGTCTACGAGGAGGCCGACGACGGCATGTTCCTGGGCGTGGGCGTCGCGGCCGACGACAGCCACATCCTGATCCACGTGGGCGATCAGGAGACCACCGAGCTCTGGCTGATCCCGGCCGCCGAGCCCACGGCCGCGCCGGTGGTGGCCGAGCCGCGGCAGGTGGGGGTGAAGTACGCCCTGGACCACTGGACCGACCGGTGGGTCATCCGCACAAACGCCGACGGCGCCGTGGATTTCAAGCTCTGCGTCTCGGACGCCGCGGTCCCGGCGCGCGCCTCGTGGCGCGACTGGATCGGGCATCGGCCGGGCCATTACCTGGCGGGTTTCGCGACCTATGCCGAGTTCCTCGTGCGGGCCGAGCGGGTGGAGGCGCTGGACCGTCTGGTGGTGACGGGGCGTGATGGGACCGAACACGTCGTGGCCTTCGACGAGGAGGCCTACGCCCTCAATCTGGAAGGCGGATACGAGTACGCGACCACGGCGACGCGCTTCGTCTACCAGTCGCCCACGACGCCCCGGCAGTGGTTCGACTACGACATGGCCACGCGCGAGCGGACGCTTCGCAAGACCCAGGAGGTGCCTTCGGGGCACGATCCGTCGCAGTATGTGGCGCGGCGGATCTTCGCCAAGGCGACCGACGGCGCCGAGGTGCCGATGACGCTGCTGATGCGCAAGGGGACGCCGCAGGACGGCTCGGCGCCGGTGCTGCTCTACGGCTACGGCAGCTACGGCCACGCCATGGAGCCCAGCTTCTCGATCCGCAATCTGAGCCTCGTGGACCGCGGCTGGATCTGGGCCACAGCCCACATCCGCGGCGGCTCGGACAAGGGCTGGGGCTGGTTCCTGGACGGGCGGAAGGAGAAGAAGACCAACACCTTCACCGACTTCATCGCCTGCGCCGAACACCTGATCGCCCAGGGATACGGGTCCAGGGGCCGGATCGCCGCCTATGGCGGCTCGGCCGGGGGAATGCTGATGGGCGCGGTCGCCAACCTGCGCCCGGACCTGTGGGGCGCGATCGTCGCCGCCGTGCCGTTCGTGGACGTGCTGAACACCATGAGCGACACTTCCCTGCCCCTCACGCCGCCCGAGTGGCCGGAGTGGGGCAATCCCATCGAGGACGCCCAGGCCTACGACCGCATCGCCGGCTACAGCCCCTACGACCAGGTCTCGGCGCAGGCCTATCCCCCGATCCTGGCGACGGGCGGTCTCTCGGACCCCAGGGTCACCTACTGGGAGCCGGCCAAGTGGGTGGCGAAGCTGCGCGAGCACGCCACGGGCGACGCGCCGATCCTGCTCAAGATCAACATGGAGGCCGGTCACGGCGGCGCGTCGGGCCGGTTCGACTTCCTGAAGGAAATCGCACTCGACTACGCCTTCGCCCTCTGGGCGGTGGAGGGAGACGGCAAGGTATGATCGTCCGAGCCGCGACACCGGACGACGCCGAGGCCATCGCGGCCATCTACGGGCATCACGTCCTGAACGGATTCGGAACGTTCGAGGAGACGCCCCCCTCGGCCGCAGAGATGGAGCGCCGCCGCCTCGGCATCGCCGCCCGCGGCCTACCCTATGTGGTCGCCGAAGGAGACGGCGCTGTCCTCGGATTCGCCTATGCCGGCCCATTCCGACCCAGGGCCGCGTATCGCTACACGGTGGAAGACAGCGTCTATGTGGCGCCTCGGGCCGTGGGCCGCGGCGTGGGCCGGGCCATGCTGGCCGCCGTGATCGACACCTGCGAGGGCATGGGCGTGCGCCAGATGGTGGCGGTCATCGGCGACAGCGGCAACGCGGCGTCCATCGGCCTGCATCGATCGCTGGGCTTCACGGACGCAGGCGTCGGACGGGCTCTCGGCTTCAAGCACGGACGATGGGTCGACATCGTCTGGATGCAGAAGGGCCTGAACGGCGGCGACACGGTCGCTCCGGCCGGTCCCGGCGTCGATCTGTCGGACAGATGACCGAAGTGTTCGCGTAGATGTTGAGATCGAATCTCTGAATTCGCCTTTGGCGCGAACAATCGAACGAACAGTCCCCTTATGTAATCCTACGTAATTGCTTCGCTTTCTCGTTTCCCGCACAACTGCGGACGCCGGTTCGGGGCCGGCAGGAATGTAGATCGTATGCCAGGGTTGTGGACGGGACATCGCACAGCCGGCGTGGCGAATTTGGGGTTTCCGCTGGGAGGTGTCCGGGGACAGCTTCTGGCGATCGGGGTTTCCGCGGCCTTGCTGGGCGCGCTTCATCTATTGAGCCCAACCCTCGGCCACTCGGTGCTTTCGCTCTGCGCGCCAGTGCTGCTGGCGTGCGGCGTCCTGGGCGGCGCGGGCGCGGCGCTGACCGCCACCGTCCTGCTGACCCCCGGCGCCTATATGATCGGCCGCGCCGCCGGCCTCCCCATGCCCGAGGTCGCCCTCGGCGCCGCAGCGCTGGCGGCGCTGGGCGCGGGGATGACGGCTTTCCTGCGCCGGCTCGCCGGAGAGAGACGGGCGGCCGCCGAGCTGATCGCCGACCAGGCCGAACGCGAGGCCCTGCTGCAGGCCAACCTGGAGATCGTGGCCGACGCGCTGGTGCTGACCGACGATCTCGGCGAGATTCAGAGCTTCAGCCAAACGGCGGAGCGGTTGTTCGGCTGGTCGGCGACCGAGATCGTCGGCCAGAAGGTGTCGCGCCTGGCCCCGCCGGACGAAGCGGGGCTGCTGACGGCCCTCCTCCAGGCCGACGAAAGCGGCGCCAGCGCGAGCTATCGACAGCTCACGGGACGGCGAAAGGACGGTGCGGACTTCCCCATGGAGGTTCGCGTGAGCGAGGTCGAGGTGGCCGGCCGGCGCCTGTTCACGATGCTGATCCACGACCTGACATCGGCGCACGACGCCGAACGGCGCGCCGACGAGCTGCGCACCCAGCTCACACAGGTCTGGTCCGCCAACTCGATGGGTGAAATGGCCTCGGTCCTGGCGCACGAACTCAACCAGCCCTTGTCGGCCGTGGCCAACTACCTGCGCGCCGCCCGCAACCTTATCGCGAGGCTGGAGCTGGACGACGACGACCTGATCGACGCCGTGGCCCGGGCCGGAGACCAGGCCGTCCGCGCGGGCGAGATCATCCGCACCATGCGCGACCTGGCGGCCCGTGGCGGCACCCTCCAGAAGCCCGAGAGCCTGTCGGCCATGATCGGCGAGGTGGACTTCATCATCACCCTGATGGCGCGCGAGGCCAACGCGCGGGTGACGTACGACCTGTCCAAGGGCGACGACGTGGTGATGGCCGACCGCATTCAGATTCAACAATTGCTCGTCAACCTCGCGCGCAACGCCATCGAAGCTGTCAACAAGTACCCGAACCGGGAAATCAAAATCTCGACGCGCCTCGATTCAGACAACGCCGTCATCACGACTGTCGAGGATAGCGGGCCTGGCATCGACGACGCGGTCGCCGATCGCCTATTCCAACCCCTGGCCAGCACAAAGCCCGAAGGGATGGGGCTAGGATTGTCGATTTCGAGTGCTATAGTCCAAAATCACAGAGGACGGATCTGGGCCGAGCCCAGCCGCCTGGGTGGCGCCGCTTTTAGTTTTCTACTGGCGCGGGTGGGGGGCGATGCTGACGTCAGCGGCCGATCGGACGGTCTACGTCGTCGATGACGACGACGCCGCGCGCGATTCCCTGGTCATGCTGCTGAAGTCCGACGGGATGCCCACGCGGAGTTTCGCGTCCGCCCACGATTTCCTGGCCATGTTCGATCCGGCGGCCCGCGGCTGCATCGTCACCGACCTGAAGATGCCGGGCATGGACGGGATCGAACTGATCCGGACGCTCAAGGGAATGGGCTCCCTTCTACCTGTGATAGTGATAACGGGGCATGCCGACGTAAGCCGCGCCGTGGATGCGATGAAGGCCGGGGCCAGCGACTTCCTGGAGAAGCCGTTCGAAGCCGAGCACCTGTTCCGGGCGGTGCGGGGCTGCCTGGAGGACAACGACGCCGCCGCCGACGCCGACGCGGCGCGCTCGCGCGTGCGGCGCCGGCTCGACAGCCTGACGGGTCGCGAGCGCCAGGTCCTGGATCTGATCCTTGAGGGCGCCAGCAACAAGGTGATCGCCGCCACCTTGGCCATCAGCCCGCGCACGGTGGAGATCTACCGCGCCAACGTCATGTCGAAGATGCGGGCCGACAGCCTCTCGGACCTGATCCGCACCACGATCGCCGCCGGCGCTTCGTGAGGCCGCAAGCCCTGGATCGTCTCTAGGCCAACGGGAGATAGAGCGTCGCGGTCGTTCCCCGACCCAGGGTGGACGCCAGGTCGAGGGCCCCGCCGCTGCGTCGGGCGAAGTCGGCGACTCCGGCCAGGCCCAACCCCCGCCCTCCGCGCCCCTTGCGGGTGGAGAAGCCGGGCCGGACGGCGTTGGCCAGCACCTCGGGAGTCATCCCCAGGCCCGGATCGCTTACAGAGAAGGCGGCGTAGAGGTTCGGCGCCAGGCCAAGCCGGCGCGCGCAGGCGTCCGTCGGGCGTCGCGGGTAGGCGGAGATCTGGATGACGCCGCCCCGCGGCATCGCGTGAGCGGCGTTCACGCAGAGATTCAGAAGAGCCGATTCAAGATCGGCGCGGTCGGCGCGGCAGGCGAGCGGCGCGGACATTCCCCGGGCCACGACCGTCACCGTTCCCGAGGTGGTCACGTTGGCCAGGCGCGCGGTCGTAACCAACGCCTCGGCGCAGTCCACCCCTTCCGCCGGCGCGGGCGCATCGCCGGACAAGTCCGCCAGCTTGCGCAGCAACACCCCGCCTCGTTCGGCGGCCGACTGGCTGATCCGCGCCAGTTCGTGCGTGTCCGTACCGGGCGGCGCCTGAAGCGCCAGGGCCTCCGCCGCCGCCAGGACCACATTCAACAGGTTGTTGAGGTCGTGGACGAGGACCTCGGCGCGCACGTCGGCCGCCTCCGCCTCGTCCAGCACCCGCATGGCGTCCATGTCCGCGCCCTCGGGACGTCGCGGCCCGTCAGGCCGCCATTCGCTGTTCGCCCGCCTTCGGATCACGGAGCATGTAGCCGCCGCCCCACACCGTCTCGATCAGGACCTCGCCGCCCGTCGCCGCCGCGATCTTCTTGCGCAGCTTGCAGATGAAGACATCGATGATCTTGGGCTCCGGCTCTGACGCGCCGTTGTAGAGATGGTTGAGGCAGGCCTCCTTGGTGAGGACCGTGTTCTTCCGCAGGGAGAGGACCTCCAGCATCTTGTACTCGCTGGGGGTCAGGTGGACCGGATAGCCGGCGACGGCGGCCTGGCGGGTGTCCAGGTTCAGCTCGATCGGGCCGGTGCGGATGACCGACGAGGTGTGGCCGCGCGAACGGCGCACCACCGCGGTGATGCGGGCCGACAGTTCGTCCTTGTGGTAGGGCTTGGTCATGTAGTCGTCCGCGCCGGCGGCCAGGGCCTCGACCTTCGCGGTGATCTCGGCGGCGCCCGACACCATGATGACCGGCGTGGCGTTCTTCTTCAGCCGCAGCGTGCGCAGGGCTTCGATCCCGGAGATGTCCTCCAGGTCGATGTCCATGAGGACGACGTCGTAGTCGTAGATCTCGGCAAGTTCGACGGCTTCCTCACCTGAGGCGGTGACGGCGACGTTGTGGCCGGCGCCGGACAGGATCAGCTCGGCGCTGCGGGCGGCGTTGGCGTTGTCTTCGACGATCAGGATATGCATGGCGCGGTGTCTCCGGTGTCGGTGTGGTTGTCGCTACGGTTGGATTGCGGGCGGGAGCTGAGCGCCCGCTTCGATGACGCCCTGGGAGACGCGGACCAGCTCGGCCATCCGAAACGGCTTGGCGAGCACGGCGTCGGCGCCGAGGTGGCGCGCCCAGGAGAGATAGTCGACGCCGCGCGTGCGGCCGGCGCCCGAGATGGCCACCACCTTCGGCGGACGGGCGCCCTGCTTGATCGCGCGGATGGCGCCGATGCCCTCCACGTCGGGCATGACGATGTCGGTCACCACGAGGTCGGGATGGTGGGTCTGGGCCATCGCAACGCCGGCGCGACCGTTCTCGGCCGAGACCGTCGCGAACCCCGCGCGGTCGAAGGCCATCGACATCAGGCGCAACAGCGCCGGATCGTCATCGATGATGAGCACCTTGCCGTTCAAGTCGTCCCCCAGCACGCCGTCTCCTGGCGCGTCTTTTCGACACGCCATCTCCGCTGTCCGGCGGCCCCTCGCCCCCGGACGTCCCATTGGTTAACGGCAAGGAACCACAGTGATTCGGGGGCTGGGAATTCGGGTTGATTGCTTAAGTAGATTCCCCGAGTGACAGCCTGTCGCGGCAATTGGCGGTTGTGCCGGCGCGACGCCTCTGCATCGGGCCCTGCAAGGGCCGGCGCCAGCCGCCGAAGAGGCGGGGAACGTCATGGAGATAGCAGATCGCCGACGTTTCGGCGACCCCCTGCGACTCTGTCGCTCGCCGGGGTGTCCGCTCTTGGGTGTCCGGGGGCCGGCGCCCAGCGGCCCTATTTTCCGGCTTCGACTTCGCCGCCCAGGCGCGACCACTCCTCGAACGAGCCGTCGTAGAGCAGGACGTCCAGGCCGACGGAGCGCGCCGCGAAGAGGGTGGCCGAAGCCTGCTGGCCCACATGGCAATAGGCGATGATCCTGTCGCCCGGCTTCACACCCGCCGCTTCGAAGCGCGCCGCGATCTCCGCCTCGGGCGCCAGCATCAGGTCCGGTGTCGTGACGCTCGAGAACGGCACGCTCCGGGCGCCGGCGATGTGGCCCGCCCGGTGCGGCTTTCCCGGTGGTCCGCCAGCCTTCTCGCCGGAATAGAACTCGGGCGCGCGGGCATCCACCACCACGTAACCGGGCGCGCGGACGTGGCGCTTCACATAGTCGGCGTCGACCACGATCGGACGGAACACGATAGGCGACAGCCGGCCGGGGACCACGGCGCGCGGTCGGGTGGAGAGGGGGCGCCCCTCGGCCTTCCAGGCCGGCAGGCCGCCTTCCAGCAGCCGGGTGCGCGGGCCCAGTCCCGCGGTGTCCAGCACGAAGACCGCCCGCGTCGCGGATTGGATGTCGCGTGTCGGATAAACGATGACCGTCGACGTGTCGGAAACGCCGAGCGCCTCGAGTTTCGCGCGCAGGGCCTCGGCCTCGGGCATCTCCAGGAACAGCGGATCGGATCCGGTGGGCGGGGCCGAGATATCGGCCAGGTTCAGGAGGCGCGCGCCCGGGATGTGACCGGCGTCATACGCCGCCGCATCGCCGATCTGGAGGATGACCAGGTCCGGCGCGTCCAGCCGGGCGGCCACCCAGGCGGTATCGACCACCATCTCCGCGCGCGGCGTCCCGGCTCCCGGCAGGCTGGCTCCCGCCGGTGCAGATCCTGCGGGCGCAGATCCCGCCAGGAGCAGGGCCATCGAGATCGCCGCAATCCAGCCCATCGCCCGTCTCTCCCGCGCTCTCGCCGATGTTACCCGCCGGAGCGCCGGCGCATAAGCCCCACATTGTTCCCCCGGACTCGCCCATCCGCTACTCAGGGCGAACACATGCCGAACGTGATTCGCACATGATCGGACGCCTGCGCGGGGCCGTCGCCGAGGTCGGCGAGGAGGAGGCGCTCATCGACGTGATGGGCGTCGGCTATGTGGTGCGCTGCGGGTCGCGGACGCTGTCGCGCCTGCCCGAGATCGGCGGCGAGACCCTGATCCATGTCGAGACCCAGTGGGCCGAGCAGACCGGTCTGACCCTTTACGGTTTCCTCGGCCGCGACGAGCGCCAGGCGTTCCTGATGCTGCGCGCCATCCAGGGCGTAGGCCCCAAGGCCGCGCTGGCGGTCCTGGACGTGCTGGCCCCCGCGGACCTGGCTTCGGCCGTGGCCCGCGACGACAAGGCCGCCGTCGCGCGGGCCAACGGGGTCGGGCCGAAGCTGGCGCTCCGGATCGTCACCGAGTTGAAAGGCAAGCCGCTGCACGACGGCCCGGTTGCGGCCTTCCACGCCCAGACGCCCGCCGCCGAACCCGCGCGACCGTCGGCCAGCGGTGAAGCGGTGGCCGCGCTGATGGGCCTGGGCGTCGCCGAACCCGCGGCCCGTCGCGTGGTGGAGGCCGCCGCCCTGCGCCTCGGCGAAGGCGCCGAGCCTCCGGCGCTCATCAAGGCCGCCCTGCAGGAGCTGGGGCGGTGAGGATCGGAACCGCAGGAAGCACGGAAGGCCACAGAAGGCGGAACGTCCTGGGACGTCCGCGTACGCGGTCGGCTCGCGGGATTCGGCCCACGACCCTCAAGGACCGGATCGCCCGTTGCGCGGGCGGGGCGCCCCCGTCCGTGTCTTCCTGGACTTCCGAACGCGGGCGTCGCCCATGACCCGCATCGTTTCGGGCGAACCCCAGCCGTTCGAAGGCTCGGACCGGGCGCTCCGGCCGCAGACGCTGGCCGAGTTCGTGGGCCAGAAGCAGGCCAAGGCGAACCTGACCGTCTTCATCGAGGCGGCCAAGAACCGCGCCGAGGCGCTGGACCACGTCCTGCTGTTCGGTCCGCCGGGCCTGGGCAAGACGACCCTGGCCCAGATCGTCGCGCGCGAACTGGGCGTGAACTTCCGGGCCACCTCGGGGCCCGTGCTGGCCAAGGCCGGGGACCTGGCGGCGATCCTGACCAACCTGGAGCCGCGCGACGTCCTGTTCATCGACGAAATCCACCGCCTGGCCGCCAATGTGGAAGAGATTCTCTATCCGGCCATGGAGGATCATGTCCTCGACCTGATGATCGGCGAGGGACCATCGGCGCGGTCCATCCGCATCGACCTGGCGCCCTTCACCCTGGTGGCGGCCACGACGCGCGCGGGCCTGCTCGCCACGCCGCTGCGGGATCGTTTCGGCATCCCGATCCGGCTGGAGTTCTACACCCACGACGAACTGCAGAGCGTGTTGCTGGGCGCCGCGGCCAAGATGGGGACCGATCTCTCGCCCGACGGCGCCCTCGAGATCGCCACCCGCTCCCGGGGAACGCCGCGCGTGGCCGGGCGGCTGCTGCGCCGGGTGCGCGACTTCGCCGCCGCCGACGGCGCCGATGTGATCGACCGCAAGGCCGCCGCCAGCGCCCTGGCCCGGCTGGACGTGGACGAGATGGGCCTGGACGCGCTGGATCGCCGCTACCTCCGCGCCCTGATCGAGAACTACGCGGGGGGGCCCGCGGGCGTGGAGACCCTGGCCTACGCCATCGCCGAAGCGCGCGATGCGGTGGAGGACGTGATCGAACCCTTCCTGCTGCAACAGGGCTTCATCCAGCGGACGCCGCGCGGCCGGATGGCCACCGCCCGCGCTTACGACCACCTGGGCCTTGCGGCGCCGAAAAGCGCAGGCCAGCCCCCGGCCGGGGACCTGTTCGAATGAGCGACACCAGCCGGGACCCCAGCGCCGGCTGGCTGGAGGGCCGCGAGCACTTCCTGCCGGTGCGGATCTACTACGAGGACACCGACTTCACCGGCATGGTCTACCACGCCAACTACCTGCGCTATTTCGAGCGCGGGCGGAGCGATTTCTTCCGCATGGTGGGCATCCGGCACGCCGAACTGCTGGAGCAGGAGCAGCCGACCGCCTTCACCATCGTGCGCATGGAGATCGACTACCGTCGCGCGGCGCGCGTCGACGATGCGCTCCTGGTGCGCACCACCTACGACGAAGTGCGCGGCCCGCGCCTGCTGGTCAGCCAGCAGATCGCCCGCGGCGACGAACTCATCGCCGAGGCGCACGTTCAGGCGGTGTGCATCGACCTTCGCGGCCGGGCGAGGAAGCCGCCGAAGGCCATGGTCGAGCAGCTTCGCCCCTACCTCACGCCCCCTAAGGCTACGCCATAAGATCGCCACCGACACCCGCCACCACGCCCGGACACGCCCCCCGGCGCCACCCAGGAGACCCGATGGACCCGGCCGCCATCACGCCCGAGAGCTTCGACTTCTTCTCCATCTTCATGAGTTCCGACTGGGTCGTGAAGCTGGTCATGATCGGCCTGGCGCTCGCCTCGCTGTGGTCGTGGTCCATCATCCTGGACAAGCTGTTCCGCTTCTCGAAGCTGAACCGTGAGGCGGACGCCTTCGAGGACTCGGTCGCTTCCGGCCGCAGCCTGGAGGATGTGGCCGCGGACGCCGGCGAGCGCCCCACCCACGCCCTGCCCCGGATGCTCCAGGGCGCCCTCAAGGAATGGCGTGACGCGCGCTCGAAGAGCGTCGCCAGCGAAGGGCAGACCGCCTTCCTGATCCAGCGCATCGACCGTCACCTGGACACCACGATCGCCCGTGAGGCCGCGCGCGTGGAAAGCGGCCTGGGCGTCCTGGCCATCGTCGCCACCGCCTCGCCGTTCATCGGCCTGTTCGGCACGGTGTGGGGGATCATGCGCGCCTTCCAGGCCATCGCGATCCAGAAGAACACCTCGCTCGCGATCGTGGCGCCCGCGATCGCGGAGGCGCTGTTCGCCACCGCCATCGGCCTGGCCGCGGCCATCCCGGCCTACATCGCCTACAACGCCTTCTCGACCGCCGCGGGCAAGTACGCCGCCCGGCTGGAGGGCTTCGCCGACGATCTGTCCACCGCCATCCAGCGTCGCCTGACGGAGCGCGGCTGATGGCGCTGTCGGCCAACGACGCCTTCGCCGCCACCGGGGGCGGCAAGCGCCGGCGCCGCTACGGCCGCGGACGGCGCGGCGCGCTCAGCGAGATCAACGTCACGCCGCTGGTGGACGTGATGCTCGTGCTGCTCATCATCTTCATGATCTCGGCGCCGCTGCTGACGGCGGGCGTTCCCATCGAACTGCCCAAGACCGAAGCGGGCGCGATGCAGGACGTGCCCGATCCGATCACCATCTCCATCCGCCCGGACGGCGAGATCTACATCGGCGAGACCGCCGTGCCGTTCGCCAACCTGTCGCCGAGGCTGACCGCCATGGCCGACAACACCACCCGACCGATCTACGTCCGCGCCGACGGGCGGGCCAGCTACGAGATGGTCGCGAGGGTGATGGCCTCCCTCTCCACCTCCGGCTTCTCCGCCATCAATCTGATCACCGACACCGGCGGCCCCTCGTCAGGTGGGGGGGCGCGGGAAGAGTCCGCGCCTTGAGCCGCACGGCGTCCAGACGGATCGAGGTTTCGCCCGCGGCCCTGGGGTCGGTCGGGCTGCACGTCGCGCTGGCCGCCGCCTTCATGATCAGCTGGGGGTCGCGCGACCTCAAGGTGGGCGCCGTCGTGCCGGTGACCATCGTCTCCAGCGCACCCGACCTCGACGCCCGACCCGCCATCCAGGCGCCCGAAACGGTGTCGGCCGCCACCGAGACGCCCGTTCCCGACGCCGCGCCCGACCCCGAGCCGCCGGCCCCCACACCGGCGCCCACGCCGCCCCAGCCTGCGCCGCCGCCGCCACCTGCGCCGACACCCGCGCCCAAGGCGGCGCCGACCCCCGCGCCCAAGACGCCGGCGCCAAAGACACCACCCGCCAGGCCCGCACCCAAGCAGAGCCAGTCCAGCCTGGACCTCGACAGCCTGTACGACAGCCTCCAGGCGCCGGCCCGAAACGCCCCCCGCCCCAGCGCCGCCCCCAAGGGACCGACCCGCGCCGAGACCGCCCCGGTCGCGCGCCAGACCACAGGGACGGGCCTGGCCGCCGGCGACGCCGTCACCGGCATGACCGAGGAGCTTCAGCGCCGCTGGAACCCCAACTGCGACGTCGAGGGCGGACGCGACGTCCAGCTCAAGGTCTTCTTCCAGCTCGGCGTCACCGGCCAGGTGGTGGGCGAGGTGACCTCGCAGATCACCAGCGCGCGCGGCCCGGTCGCCACAGCCGCCGCCGAGCGCGCCGTCCGCGCCGTCTACGCCGCCGCGCCGTTCCGGGGCCTTCCCCGGGAGTACTACGGTCAGCGGTTTTCCGTGAACTTCAACGCCCGAGAGGCCTGCGCCCGATGATCCGGACCCTTCCGCGCTTCCGCATGCTGATGATGGGGCTGCTCGCCGGCGCCGCCCTGGCCCTGACGGCCGCGCCCGCCAGCGCCCAGATCGAGATCAACGTCAACCGCGCCGACGTCCAGCCGCTGCCGGTGGCGATCCCGGCCTTTGGCGGCCAGCAGGGCGCCGAGATCGCAGACGTGATCTCGGCCAACCTCCAGCGATCGGGCCTGTTCCGGCCGCTGGACCCGGCGAGCTTCATCGAGCGCGACCTGTCGGCCAACGTCCAGCCGCGCTTTCCCGACTGGCGCACGATCAACGCCCAGGCCCTGGTGAACGGACAGGTGACGGTGGAGGGCGGACGCCTCCGCGTGGACTTCCGCCTCTGGGACGTCTTCCGCGGCGAACAGCTCCTCGGCCTGCAGTTCACCTCGAGCCCCGAGAACTGGCGGCGCGTCGCCCACAAGATCTCGGATGCGGTGTACGAGCGCCTGACCGGCGAGAAGGGGTACTTCGACACCCGCGTGGTCTTCGTGGCCGAAAGCGGCGCCCGCGGGCAGGTGACCAAGCGCCTGGCGATCATGGACCAGGACGGCGCCAACCCCAGCTACATCACCTCGGGCGACACGCTGGTGATGACGCCGCGGTTCTCGCCGACGAGCCAGGAAATCACCTACATGTCGCTGCGGCCGGATTCGGCCACGGTGTATCTGTTCAATCTGGAATCCGGCCGTCGCGAGAGCCTGGGCTCCTTCCAGGGCATGGCGTTCGCTCCGAGGTTCTCGCCCGACGGGGGACGCGTGGCGTTCTCGGTGGAGCGCGGCGGCAACAGCGACATCTTCGTCATGAACCTGTCCAGCCGGTCCAGTTCGCGGCTGACCTCGGATCCCGGCATCGACACCTCGGCGTCGTTCTCGCCGGACGGCGCGCGGATCGCCTTCAACTCGGACCGGTCGGGTTCGCCCCAGATCTATGTCATGGGCGCAGACGGCTCGGGCCAGCGGCGGGTCTCCTCGGGCGGCGGCAGCTACACCACGCCGGTGTGGAGTCCGACCGGCGAGTTCATCGCGTTCACCAAGCAGACCGGAGGCCAGTTCCACATCGGCGTCATGCGGCCGGACGGCACGGACGAACGCCTGCTCACGACCAGTTATATGGACGAAGGCCCCACCTGGGCGCCCAATGGGCGGGTCCTGATGTTCTCCCGCGAAACCCCTGGAGGGCCTCCGCGGTTATGGACTGTGGATGTGACGGGCCGAATCCTCCAGCCGGTGCCCTATCCGGGGGCCGGATCGGATCCGGCCTGGTCGCCTTTGCTTAACTAGTCTTGCGCCTCAATCTGGCCCGACACCTCACAATATTGATTCGCAACCTCGAAACCCAGGAGAACCCGATGGTCGTACGCTTCACCGGCAGCACCGCGATGCGCCTCGCCCTTGTCGCGACGGCCACCGTCTCGCTTGCAGCCTGCACGTCCAAGCCGAAGCCGACGTATCCGACCGAGGCCCCGCCGGCCGCCGGTCCCTCGCAGCCGCCGCCGTCCGCGCCCGGCCCGGTGACGGGCCAGGCGACCGCGCCGATCCCCGGCTCGGCCCAGGACTTCATCGTCAACGTGGGCGATCGCGTCTATTTCGACACCGACCGGCACGACGTCCGCGCCGACGCCGGCCCAATTCTCGACGCCCAGGCCGGATGGCTGCGGACCTACGGCTCGGTGCGGGTCCGCATCGAAGGCAACGCCGACGAACGCGGCACGCGCGAGTACAACCTGGCTCTCGGCGCTCGCCGCGCCAATGCGATCCGCGACTACCTGGTGAATCGCGGCGTCTCGTCGGATCGGATTTCGACGATCTCGTTCGGCAAGGAACAGCCGATCGACACCGGCACGGGCGAGGAAGCCTGGCAGAAGAACCGCAACGGCCGCACGTCCATCGTCTCGGGCGCGCGCTAGGTTCAGATGTTCCGCCGGCCGTTCCTGTTGGCCGCCGCTCTGGCCGTCCTCGTGACGGCCGGGCCGGCGGTGTCCCAGACTCCCCTCCCCCCGCAAGGGGCCGATCCGCTCGACGCCCGCGACGCGCGCCGCGTGGAGCGGATGGAGCGGGTGGTGCGCGAGTTGCGCTCCATCGTCTTCCAGCTCCGGGATTCCGGAAAGCCGGTCGTCGTCCAGCCGGCCGACACCGACGCCCGCATGGCCGAGATGGGCGAGCGGCTGGCCGACATGGAACAGACGCTTCGCGGCCTCAACAGCACGCTGGACAGCCTCACGCGCGACCTCGACCAGGCGCGGCGCGAGAACATCACCCTGAAAGGTCAGGTCGATCGCCTGAACGAACGTCTGACGGCCGCCGAGCAACCGGCGTCCGAGGCGACAAACGTCGGCAGCGGCGGACTCGGCAGCGGACCGGGAGGCGGCGCTGCGGTTCCGGTCCCGGCCGGCGACCCGGCCGCCGACTTCACCCAGGCCCGGCAACTGATGCTGGCGGGCGACTACGACGCGGCCGAAGCGGCCTTCGCGGCCTATGTCCAGAACCATCCCGACACCCAGAGGACCCCGGAAGCCAACTACTGGCTGGGCAAGACGCTGGGCGTGCGCGGGGCCTACAACGACGCGGCGCGGGCCTACATCGGCGCCATCCGCGGCTGGCCCCAGACGACCTGGGCGCCGGACGCAGTGGTCGAGCTGTCACGGACGCTGATCGCACTGAAGAAGCCGGCCGACGCCTGCCAGACCCTGGCCGAATTCTCCCGTCGCTATCCCAAGGCTCCGGCGCCGGTGGCCAGCCGCGCCGCCGCGGCCCGAACCCAGGCCAAGTGCGCGGCCTAGAGGCCGTCGCCGCCGGGGCGTTCGCCCGCCACCTGCGACCTGAAAGCTCGCGTCCCGTGGCCGTGGCGCTCTCGGGCGGAGGCGACTCCGTGGCGCTGACCCTGATCGCCGACCGCTGGGCGAAGGCGCTGGGGCGCGACCTGCTGATCTTCACGGCCGATCACGGCCTGCGACCCGAAAGCGTCGGCTGGACGGCGCGATGCGCGGCGCTGGCCCACCGCCTGGATCGCCCGTTCAAGGCGCTGCCGTGGGTTGGCGACAAGCCCACCCGGGGGATGCCGGCGGCGGCGCGGCGCGCCCGTCACGCCCTTCTGGCCGACGCTGCGCGCGACGCGGGGGCCGCGGTCGTGCTCATGGGCCATACCGCCGACGACGTGGCCGAGGCCGCCGTCATGCGGTCATGCGGCTCCACGGTCCCCGCCCCAAAGGCCTGGGCGCCGTCGCCGGCGTGGCCCCAGGGTCGTAGCGTTTTCCTGCTGCGGCCGCTGCTGGACGCCCGCCGGGAGGACATCCGGGCCTGGCTGACCGCCCAGGGCGAAACCTGGATCGACGACCCGGCCAATCAGGACCTCCGCTTCGCCCGGGCCCGCGCGCGGTGTGCGCGACCCACGCCAGCCCCCCGGCTCGAACCGCCGCCGCTGGCTCTGGCCGCGGCGGTGACCGAACACGCCGGCGTCCTCCGTATCCCGCGGAGCACCCTGCAAGACGCGTCGCCGGAGGATGTGGCGCGCCTGACGGGCCTGGCGGCGGTCTGCGCCGGCGGCGGGGACCGGGCGCCCGCCCGCGAACGTAGCCATCGTCTCGCTGTCAAGCTGCGTACCACCGGGCCCGTGCTGGCCACCCTCGCAGGCGCCCGGGTCGAGGCGGGCGAGTCCACGGTGGCCTTCATGCGCGAACCCGGAGAGTTTCGACGCGGGGGACTGGCCGCGATCCATGCGCCGGGGGTGTGGGACGGCCGCTTCGAGGTCGGCGGCGGGGGCGAGGTGCGACGCCTGCACGGCCTTGCGAACCGGTTGCCGCGCGATGAACAGGCGGCGCTCCGCAACATCCCGCCGGCGGCGCGCAGCGCCCTGCCGGCGCGTGTCGGTCCGGACGGCGCCGTGACCTGTCCCGCGCTGGCCGGAACCCCCAGCCTGGTGTGCGCACGGCTGCAAGCCGCCGCGGGAAGGGTTCAGCGCGAGCCGGCCTGAAGTGCGAACTCCACGCCGCGCACGACGGCGTCGGCATGGCGCGGCCCAAGGAGATTGGCGTGCGAGGCCGGCGCCACGTGCTCGATGTGGCCGCGGCGGGCATGCCTGGCGGCCTTTTCCTGGATGGCCTTCAGCGCCTCCCGCCCCCGATGAGGTCCGGCGGTCACCACGGCGACAGGCAGATCCCGGGGCAGGTCCGCGGCGCCGGCCATCCGCGAGGTTTCGGGCCAGGACATGACCTCGGCCGCGGCGGCGTGCGCATGCGAGGCCGAGGCGTGGATACGTCGCTTCTCGCCCGCCACGGGACGCGGCAGGCCGATCAGGTTGCCGTTGATGAGCGAGATAGGAACCATCACCCCGAACTTGGCGGCGTGGCTGGTCAGCTGCAGCAGGCGGCCAAATCCCCGGATCGCCTGAGGGCCGCCTGGAAGGCTGAAGACGTCCGGCGTGACGGCGTCCGCCAGCACCAGCCCGGCCACAGGAAACGTGCGTTCCAACACGAAGAGACGGACCATCAGACCGCCCATCGAATGGCCCGCCAGCACCACCGGCCCGGCTTCGCCCACAGCGGCCAACAGCGCTTCGAGATCGTCGTTGATCGCCCGTCCGTCGCGTGGCGCCGGGCCAGGGTCGGAGTGCCCCAGGCCCGCCCGGTCGTAGGCCAGGCTGCGCAGCCCCCTGACGGCCAGCTTCTCCTGCACGACCGCCCAGTCCGACGCGCACCCGAAGGCGCCGTGCTCGCAAACGATCAGGGGATGGGCGCCGCCCGTCGGCCCCGCGCGCACCACGCGCAGGCGGCGACCGCCGATGTCGACCAGTTCGCCGCGGCAGGAAGCCGGAAGCGTCACCTAGAGGGCCAGTTGCGCCCGCGGCCGGCCGTCTGCGCCGATGGAGAGCGACCGCAGGCCGTCGATCTTTTCGCCCTTGGCGGCGTCGCGCACCTGACCTTCGAGATTGCGCTCGGCGGCGGCTAGGTCCTGGGCGTCGGTGGTTTTGCGACGCACGATGATCGTCCCCGCCTCGCGCTGCTCCATCAGGTGGCGCTTGCTCTCCGGGATGGAGGACACCTGAGCCATGCGGACGCGGCCCGAATAGCGCTTGGCCTTGTCCAGCGGCAGGTCGCCGGCTTCGGCGAAGGCCTTGCCCAGGAACATGGCGGGGTTCAGCGGCCGGTCCTGGGCGTCGCGGATCTCGAAATGCAGGTGCGGGCCGGTGGACACGCCGGTCGAACCGATGCGGCCGATCGGCTGGCCGGCGGCGACCGCCAGACCCGGCTTCACGCCCGCCCCGATGGCGCCGAGATGGGCATAGAAGGTCGTCAGACCCTCGGCGTGGCGCACGGCGACATAGCGGCCGTAACCGCCCTTCTCACCCGCCTCGACCACGACGCCCTCGGCGGCCGCGATCACGGGCACGCCGGCGTCGGCCGAGATGTCCACGCCCTCGTGCAAGCGGCCCGAACCTTCCCAGGGAAGCTGGCGCAGGCCGAAGGGCGACACCACCGCATGGCCGGGAACGGGTTCGCGGAAGGCGATGAGGATGTCGTCCTCCGCCTCGGCGACGGCCGTGACGGGCGCATTGGTGAGGACGACGGGTTCCGGTTTCGCGACCGGCAGGGGCAGCAGTGACGCGTGCGCGACCGCCACGGCGCTGAGGCCCGCGGCCGCGACGATTCCGGTCTCGGCCAACCGGCGTTGCATCGGCTTTTTCCGGCGTTCGGCCAAGGCGTCGCGCTCCCACGAAAACCCCGCCGCCGTTCCCTCTGCGGGACCGGACGGCAGGCTGCCGGGCGTTCTAGGCAAAATCCGGGCCTGCGGCAAACCTGCGCGCCCAGGAGGCGAACCCGCGCGGGCCGACGGAAGCCGCGCCGGCCGGTTAGCGCCAGGATTCGACGGCGCCCTTGCGACGCACCGCGACGGGACCCAGCGGACGCTCCAGGCCCGGCAGGCGCGCCACAGGCTTACCGAACAGCCAGCCCTGGCCGTAATCCACGCCCAGGTCGCAGAGCCGTCGCGCGGCGTCCTCGGTCTCGACCATTTCGGCCACGGTCGTCATGCCCAGTTCCCGGCACAGCGACGCCATCCGGTTGAGGATGACGGCGTCGCGGGGTCGAGCGGCCAGCGACTGGACGAACCGGCCATCGAACTTCACCACATCGACCTCGATCTCGCGCAGGTAGTCCATGGACGCCGCGCCAGCGCCGAAGTCGTCGAGACAGACCAGATGGCCCCCGCGCCGCAGCTTCTGGATCAGGGTGTTGGCGCGGGCGAGGTCGGCGATCTTGTGGCTTTCCGTCAGCTCCAGGTGGAGCCTCGGCCGCACGCTGGGCGTGGCCTCGGTGACGGCCAGCAGATCTTCAACGAAGCCGGGAGACTGGAGCGAATAGGCGCTGATGTTGGCCGCCACGCGGATATCGGCCCGGACTTCGGCCAGCACGGCCGCCACCGTGCGGACCACGGTCATGTCGAACTCCAGCACCAGGCCCAGCTCTTCGGCGAGCTGGATAGTGGCCGCCGGGCCTCCGCCGCCCTCGAACCGGGTCAGGGCCTCGTAGTGGCGCACCTCGCGCGAGGTCAGGGCGACGACCGGTTGGTAGACCAGCTCGAAGCGGCCGGCGCGCAGCATCTCCTTGAACCGTTCGGATTCCGTGACCGTCTGGCGCAACGCCGCCTCGAAACTGCGGGCGGCCGCCTGCGGCCCTTCGTCGATGCAGCGGTCCAGGGCGTAGCGGATCGCCCGCAAGCTCTCACCGGGCGCATGGACGTCCAGCGTCAGCTCGCCGGACGAGACCTGCACCAGGGGTCCGGCATAGGCGCGCACCCGTTCCAGCAGCGCCGCATCGTCTCGCTGGGCGTCGCGCAGAACCGCGAAACGCTCGTCGCCCAGGGCCGCCGCCGGCAAGCCGCCGTACGACGCGGCCCGCAGGGTCCCGGCCAGCTTGCGCCGCGCCGCCTCGGCGTCCGGCGCGGTCATCGCCTCGAGCGCCTCGGCCAGACCGCCGAACTCCAGAAGGTCGACCCGGAGGGATGCGCCGCTGCGCTCGGCCTCGCGCAGCATGACCGCGGCGGCGGATTCGAAATCTTCGCGATTGGCCAGCCCGGTCTCGTCGACCGCAAGCCCGTTCACCGCCGGAGCGCAGAGGCTGAGCGCCGCCGCGGTGCAGCCCGGCCGCTGGGGCATCTGGAACAGCGAGAGGTTCACCGCCTGACCGCCGCCGGCACCGGCGCCGGCGCCGACCAGGGTGACCGTGAACGGGCCGCGCCGCTCGCCCGGCCGAAGGTCCGCCAGGGCGGCGTCCACCAGATCCACATCGCCGTCCGCCAGTAGTTCCTGCCAGAGGTGGCCCGCCAGCGCCTCGGCGGTGCGGCCCAGCAGACGCTGCACGGCGCCCGTCGCAAAGCCGACGCGCCCGCCGGGGCCGATCTCCAGGACCATGTCGGCGCTGGCGAAGACGAAGCCCACGAGCTGACCCATCGTGGGTCCGGCGGGGGCGGGGCGAGCCTTGGCCGAAGCGCTCACGGGCGTTGTCGAAGTGGGGGGTGCTGAGGAGGTTGAAGTCGGGGCGCTCACGGACGCCGTCTTCCTTGGTCTTGGGGAACCGCCGGCCGGTCCGCCAGCGATCACCTTGCCTCGCCCAGGTTGACCGACTGTTGATGCCGCGAACGCGCCGGCCCGTCCGCGGCGCGCGAACCGGTGTCTACCCCTCGCGTCCGGCTGCGGTGCGCGTCATCCAGGCCAGGATCTCGCCGTTCAGCTCGCGCGGGAACGCGTGGCTGAGGTCGTCGAGTTCGCGATAGGCCACATCGGCGCCGGCGCGCGCCAGGACGTCGGCGGCCTCGCGCGCCATCTCCAACGGGAACATCCAGTCTCGGGCGCCGTGGACGATGTGGATGGGCAGCCCTTCGATCCGCTCCCGGTCGGCGAAGGCGGCCATCATCGGGTGGAACGCCGCGGCGGCCGGCGCGAGATGGGTGAAGGGCGAAGCGGGCTCCAGCCCGCTGACATAGCTGAAGGTTCCCCCATCGCTCATGCCCGACAAAAGTATCCGGGCAGGGTCGACGGTCCATCGGGTCCGCACGACATCCAGGATGGCTGCGAGGTTCGGCGTGTCGGCGTCGTCGCCCTGCAACGCCCAGGTTCGGCCGACGGCGGTGGGCGCCACCAGGATCGCGCCCCAGGTCCGCGCCTCGCGCAGCCAGCTCCAGAGGAAGTCCCGGCCGTTTCCGCTCCCGCCGTGCAGGGCGAAGACCACCGGCCAGGCGCGGTCGGGCGACCAGGTCTCGGGGACATAGGCCGACCAGCCGCCCCGCGCGCCGGGCTCGCCGCCGCCATGCAGGACCCCGGTATCGGGCCTGGGCGGAGCCGCCATGAGCGCGGCCGACAGTCCGGCGTCGTCGCGCCGGGCGGGGTCCAGGAAGAAGCGGCTGACCGGCGGCAGGGCGCGCGCCAGCGGATACAACGCCTCCAGCGCGCGCGGCTGTTCCCGCAGCGCCCGGAAGACGGCGGTCATCCCGTCCTGGCTGTCGGGCGCGGCGCGCAGGCCGGCGTAGGCCGACAGCGCCGCGTCGGTCGCCGTCGCGAGGGCGGCGCGGACGTCGGCCAGGGCCTCGGGCCAGGCGTCCAGCCTCGGTCGGACGGCGGCCAGCGGCGCCTCGGGTTCGCCCAATGCGGCCAGGAGTTCGCCGTAGTGCGCGGGATCGAAGTGACGGGCCAGGAAGCCCAGGCGGTCCAGCGCCTGGAGCAGGGGCGGCAGGATCGCCACCATGTCGTCGAGATACCGCTCGTCCATCGCGCCACCATAATCCGCGCCGCCGCCCTGGCCACGGCCGATTGCCTCCGAGCGCCGGGTTCGCGAGAGTGACGGCGACGACAGGGGGGAGGCGGACCATGCGAGGGGCGGCGGTCGCACTGGCGATCTGGATCGGGCTGGACGGCGTGGCGGCGCACGCGGCCCCGGCGGACTGGGACGTTCGCATCCGGCGCGACGAATGGGGCGTGCCGCATATCAAGGGCGAGACCGACGCCGACGTCGCCTATGGCCTGGCCTGGGCCCATTCCGAGGACGACTTCGCGACGATGCAGGAGGCGGTCTTCACCGCGCGGGGTCGCCTGGCCGAACTCAAGGGCTCCGAAGGCCTGGAGAGCGACTATCTCGTCCACCTCCAGGACGTATGGGGGGCGGTCAACAAGGGCTACGCCGGTCTTCCGGCGTCGCTCCGGCGGGTGATGGAGGCCTACGCCGCGGGCCTCAACGACTACGCCGCGCGCCATCCCGACAAGGTCGCGCCGGGCCTGCTGCCGGTCACGGGGCGGGACCTCGTCGCCGGCACGACCTATCGCGGGCCGACATTCTACGGCGCCGACGCTGTCTTCCGTCAGACCATGCGGCCCAGCCCCCGAACCGAGTCCAGGCCGGACGCGGCGAAGACGGCGTCCCTGGACCTACCGATCGAGATCGGCTCGAACGGGGTCGCGGTGGCGCCCTCGCGCTCGGCCGACGGAGCCACGCGCCTGCTGGTCAATTCGCACCAGCCCTTCACCGGCCCGCTGGCCTGGTACGAAGCGGTGCTGGAGAGCAACGAGGGCTGGCACGTGGCCGGCGGATTCTTCCCCGGCTCACCGTTCATGCTGCACGGCCACAACGCCCACCTGGGCTGGGCCTCCACGGTCAACAACCCCGACCTGACCGACGTCTACCAACTGACCGTGAATCCCGCCGACCGGGACCAGTACCGGCTGGACGGACGATGGCGGCGCCTCGAAAGCCGCTGGGTCGAGATCCGGGTGAAGCGCCCCGACGGGACGTTCGAGACGGTGCGCCGCGAGGTGAGCCGTTCGGCGCATGGGCCGGTGGTGCGCTCGGACCGCGGCGTCTTCGCCATCCGCTTCTCCGGCCTGGGCGAGGTGCGCCAGAACGCCCAGTACTTCGCCATGAACAAGGCGCGGAACCTGGCGGAATGGAAGGCGGCGATGGCGATGGGCGTGCTGCCCTCGATCAACTACGTCTACGCCGACGCGAAGGGCAACGTGGGCTATGTCCACAACGCCCGCTATCCCGTGCGCAAGGCGGGGATCGACTGGTCGGGAACCGTGCCCGGCGACCGCTCAGACCTGATCTGGACCGCGCAGCTTCCCTTCTCGAAGATCCCGCAGGTCTGGAATCCGCAATCGGGCTGGACCTTCAACGCCAACAACACTCCCTTCCACGCCACCGACCCGGCCGACGACCTGAAGCCCGAGGCCTTCCCAGCGACCCTGGGCCTGCAGACCAACATGACCAACCGCGCCTGGCGGGCGCTGGAGACCTATGGGGCGGATACGTCGATCACCGAGGCCGAGTTCGACGCCTACAAGTACGATCTGGCCTACAGCGAGAAATCCGACCTGGCGAAGGGCTTGGCGCTGCTGCTCGCGATTCCGGCGGGCGACGACGCCGAACTGGCCGCCGCCCAGGCATTGTTCCGAGGGTGGGACCGGCGCACGAACGTCGATAGCCGCGCGGCGGCGCTGGGCGTGCTGACGGTGCTGCGCCTCCAGCAGTCGCCGGGCCAGCCGCCCCTGGAGGTCCTCAAGGCGGTGATGGCCGAGCTGAAGGCGAAGTTCGGCCGTATCGACCCGACGTGGGGCGAGGTGAACCGCATCCGCCGCGGCAAGGTCGACGTGGCGGTGGACGGCGGCCCCGACATCTTCCGCGCCATCTACGGGCGCCCCGACCCGGACGGGCGGCTGCGCGCGGTGGCCGGCGACACCTTGGTGATGTTCGTGACCTGGGACCGCGACGGAACGCTTTCGTCGCGCAGCGTCCACCAGTTCGGCACGGCCACCCTGGACGAGACCTCGCCCCACTACGCCGACCAGACGCCGGTCTTCGCCGCCATGAAGACCAAGCCGGTGAAATTCACCGAGGCGGACCTCGCCGGCCACATCCGACGCGACTACCGGCCGGGGGAGTGAACCCGGTCGACTTCAGGCCGCCGGGCGGAACGCCAGGGTCTTGAGGGCGGCCCGGTCCTCCATGCGCAGCGCCCGCTTCAGTTCGACGACGCGCATCCGTTCGCCCGAAAAGCCGATGTCGCCGGCGGCCAGGGCGTCCGCAAGTCCCCGGTGACCCATCCAGACCCGAACAAAGGCCTCGAGATCGGCGTTCACCACCACATCGACCTCGCGGCCGGGATCCTTGAGGCAAACTTCCACGTCGTCGGCGCGCAGGATCATCCACCAGTAGCGACGCGCCGCATGGACGCGAGGCAGCCCGCGAAACTCGAAGCGCAGCACCACGTCGCGGGGAGGCAGTTCCCGCGGGTCGATCTGGCGCTTCATGCCCCACATCAGGAGGGTGGGATCCAGGTCCTCGTGCGCGATCCGGCCCTGGCCGTGGCGCTGGCCCCAGTCCGACATCAGGGCGATGAGCTCGCTCATCTGCCGTCCAGCCGGCGTGAGGCTGTAGAGCTTGCCCTGGGCGAGCGGCTGGGTGGCGACGACGCCCGCGGCCTCCAGCTCGGCCAGCCGCTGAACCAGCAGAGCGCGCGACATCAGCGGCACGCCCATATGAATCTCGGTGAACCGGCGCGGTCCGAAGCAGAGTTCGCGGACGACCAGAGGCGTCCACCGTTGGGCGAAGATTTCGGCCGTCTTCGCGACGGGGCAGAACTGTCCATAGCCCTTCATGGCGGCATGATGAGCGCGCCAGACCGCTGTTCGACAAGTTCATTCTTCGAACTGGAGGCGAGGTGGCATCGTGGCCCATGAGGCCGTCCTCGAATTTGCGGAGGATGTCCGATGACCATCAACATGAAGGCCGAAGCGATGGACTGGGTGGGGCGCGCCGGAGAAATCGGACCGCAGATCGCCGCCCGCGGCGCGTCGGCCGATGCGGCCGACACCTTCGTGGCCGAAAACCTCTCACTCCTGAAGGCCGAGGGATTCCACTCCGCCGCCGTGCCGACCCAGCTGGGCGGTGGGGGCGCCAGCCACGCCGAGCTGTCGGCGGTGTTGCGGACGTTGGCCCGTCACTGCGGATCGACCGCGCTGGCCTTCGCCATGCACACCCACGCCGTGGCGTTGCCGGCGTGGCGGTGGCGACGGACGCCCGAAGCGGTCGAAGGCCTGCTGAAGCGCGTCGTGGCCGAGAAGCTCACCCTGGTGTCCTCCGGCGGCTCGGACTGGCTGGACGGCTCCTGCCGGGCGGTCCCTGTCGCGGGCGGCTTTCGTGTCAGTGGGCGCAAGATCTTCGCCAGCGGCTGCGAGCAGGGCGACCTGCTCGTGACCATGGCGGTGCTGGACACGCCCGAAGGGCCAACGGTGCTGCACCTGGCCATCCCCATGAAGGCGGAAGGCGTGGCGATCCTCGACACCTGGCGAACGCTGGGGATGCGCGGCACGGGCTCGCAGGACCTGGAGCTCACGGACGTCTTCGTGCCCGAGGCCGCCGTGACCGTCCGGCGTCCGGCCGGCAAGTGGGCCCCGCTGATGCACATGGTGACCCTCATCGCTTTCCCGCTGATCTACAGTGTCTATGTGGGCCTGGCCGAGGCGGCGCGAGACAGGGCGTTGGAGCTGGTCCGACCGCGCGCCAAGGCGTCCGACGACACTGTCGCGGCGCTTGGCGAGGTCGAGACCCATCTGACGGCGGCGCGCCTTGCTCTGACGGACATGCTGGCGTGCGCGGCTTCGGACGAACCCGGGCCGCAGGCGACGAACCGGATCATGATCGGCCGCACGCTGACCGCCCGGGCGGCGGTCGCGACGGTGGATCGGGCGATGGCGGCGGCCGGCGGCGCCGGTTTCTATCGCGCAGCCGGCCTGGAGCGCATCTGGCGCGACGTCCAGGCGGCGCGACACCACCCGCTGCAGGAGCCGGCGCAGGCGCGGCTGGCCGGTCGCCTCGCCCTGGGACTGGACATCGACTGACCGTGGCGGCGCGGCGTTTTCGCCGAAGAAGAGGTACGGCTTGCCATTTCCCGAACGGCCGTTAGACCGCTGGACGATGGCAGACGACGTGACGAAGATCCCTGCGCCGGAGACCGGCGCGGCGGCGAAGGCCGGCCCCGGGGAAACCTATGACGACCGGCCTTTCCATTCGGACGGCCTGCCGCCGGAAGTCCGTGCGCCCCTGGCGCCCTTCAACGGCGAGGAGCCGCCGACCCCCGCCTGGTTCCGATGGGCCGTCGCCCAGGAACCCGAGCGTGCGTTCGTGGAATCGCTGGGGACGAAGCTGGAAGCGCTGTCCTGGGGCGAGCGGGGCAAGCCGGGCCTGCTGCTGGTCCACGGCAACAGCGCGCACGCCGAATGGTGGAGCCCGCTCGCGCCGTACCTGGCCAAGGAATACCGGGTCACGTCCATGTCGCTGGCCGGCATGGGCAATTCGGATTGGCGCGACTCCTACCGCTTCAAGGATTTCGCCGCCGACGCCGAGGCGGTCAGCCGGGCGACCGGCCTCTACGACGGCGGGCGCAAGCCCATCTACATCGGCCACTCCTTCGGCGGCGGGCAGGTCTTCTACGCCGCGGCGCGCCATCCCGAGCACATGCACGCCGCCATCCTCGTGGACACCGGCTTCGGCGGACCACCGCCTGAAGTGCTGGAGGAGCGGAAGAAGCGCGCCGAGCTGCTGGCCAACAACCCCAGCCCCGACCGTCCCAGCCGGGTCTATCCGAGCCTGGCCGCCGCCCTCGCCCGCTTCCGGCTGATGCCGCCGCAGCCGGCCGAGAACTACTATGTGCTGGATTTCATCGCCCGCCGCTCGCTGAAGCGCGCGCCGCTGCCCGAGGGCGGCGAGGGGTGGTGCTGGAAGTTCGACCCCAACATGTGGGAGAAGCTGGACCGCTCGGACGGAATGACGCACGACGGCGCGCCGCCTGACCTCAAGGTCCCGATGATCCACCTGTATGGCGACAGGAGCCTGATCATCGAACGGCGGGGTTCCGGCGAGCCGGGCTTCCTCTCCCGGATCGTCCGCGAGATCGAGATTCCGGATTCGCACCACCACGTGATGATCGACCAGCCCCTGGCCCTCGTGGCGGCGCTCCGGACCCTTCTGGCCACCTGGCCGCATTGAACGCTTCGCCACATTGAACCGCAGGGACGGTTCGTGTATCGCCCCTGCACACTAAGCAGCTTCGAGAGTGACATCCCGATGGCCGGAGACGGTTCCGACTACCACCGCGGCGCGATGGACATCGCCGAGCAGACCTCCACCTACAATCTGGTGATGGCCCTGACCAAGTGGGGGTCGCTCTACACCGCCGCCGGCGTCTTCTTCTTCACGCTGCTGTTCTGCACGCAGACGGGCTTCATCGGCTCGCTGGTCTCAGCCGCCGTGCTGATCGCGGCGGGCACGTTCCTCCTCCGCAGCAAGCCGGACGCCGCCGCGCACTGACGCGCCGAACGCCCGATCCCGACCGGCCTCCGCGAAGGCGGAGGCCTTGTCATGTCCGGAGCCGGTCACCCGGGCGCCAGAAAGCCTTCAAACGATTGTTTGAAATCTGCGGGACGCCGGCTGGACAAGCCGCGACAACGCCCCCTATGGTCCGCCGCTGCCGCGCCGAGGGCGCGCTTGCGAGGGGGAACTTGCGCACATGGCCGTCATCGCCGTCACCAAGGAGCGCAGGGCCGGCGAGACGCGGGTGGCCGTCACCCCCGAGACGGTGAAGAAACTCATCGGCGCAGGGTTCTCGATAGTGGTCGAGGCCGGCGCGGGAGCCGGCGCCTCGATCCCGGATTCCGACTATGAGGCCGCCGGCGCCACGCTCGCCAAGACGGCCGCGGACGCCGCCGGCCGGGCCGACGTGCTGTTCAAGGTCCGTGGCCCCGAGGCCGACGAGATCAAGGCGCTGAAGTCTGGCGCCTACGTCGTGGCGCTGCTGAACCCGCACAACGACAAGGCGACGCTCGAGGCGCTGGCCAAGCAGGGCGCGAGCGCCTTCGCCATGGAGTTCGTGCCGCGGATCACCCGCGCCCAGGTCATGGACGCGCTGTCGTCGCAGGCCAACCTCGCCGGCTACCGCGCCGTGATCGAGGCGTCCGAGGCCTATGGTCGGGCGCTGCCTATGATGATGACGCCCGCGGGCACCATCGCGCCGGCCAAGGTCTTCATCATGGGCGTGGGCGTCGCGGGCCTCCAGGCCATCGCCACCGCCCGCCGCCTGGGCGCCGTGGTGACCGCCACCGACGTACGGCCCGCGACCAAGGAACAGGTGGAGAGCCTGGGCGCCAAGTTCATCGCCGTCGAGGACGAAGAGTTCCAGAACGCCCAGACGGCCGGCGGCTACGCCAAGGAGATGAGCGCCGAGTATCAGGCCAAGCAGGCCGAGCTCATCACGGGCCACATCGCCAAGCAGGACGTGGTGATCACCACCGCGCTCATCCCCGGCCGGCCGGCGCCTCGGCTGGTGACCGCCGCCCAGGTGGCGTCGATGAAGCCGGGCTCGGTGCTGGTGGACCTGGCCGTCGAGCAGGGCGGCAACGTCGAGGGCGCCAAGCTGGGCGAGACCGTCGTCACCGCGAACGGGGCGAAGATCATGGGTCACGCCAATCTGCCGGGCCGGATCGCCGCCGACTCCTCGGCCCTCTACGCCCGCAACCTCGTGGCCTTCGCCGACCTGTTCAGGACCAAGGAAGGCGCCTTCGCGCCCGATCTCGAGGACGAGATCCTGAAGGCCAGCCTCGTCACCCACGGCGGCGCCGTGGTCCATCCCTCGCTCAAGGCCTAGTCCGGAGACACAATCATGGACGTCGATCCGACCGTCTTCCGCCTGGCGATCTTCGTGCTGGCGATCTTCGTGGGCTACTACGTGGTGTGGAGCGTGACGCCGGCGCTGCACACGCCGCTGATGGCCGTCACCAACGCCATCTCCTCGGTGATCATCGTGGGCGCGCTGCTGGCCGCCGCGGCCAGCGGCTCTGGCGGCGACCTGACGCAGAACGTCCTGGTCTCGAAGGGCGCCGGCGCAGTCGCCGCCGCGCTCGCGGCGGTCAACATCTTCGGCGGCTTCCTCGTCACCCAGCGGATGCTGGCCATGTACAAGAAGAAGGACAAGGGCAAGTGAGCGGCCTTCCGCTTCTTCCAGACCTTCTGATGACCATAGGAGCGGCGCTTGTCGCTGTCGCTCTGATCTGGAACCAGGGCGACCTGAAGCGGAAGCTCCCCCTGTTGCTCTCGACCGTCGGAATTGCACTCATCGTCGGCGCAAGCGTCGCTGACGAGCCTTCCCCATACCTGATCGGCGGCCTCGCTGTGGCCGCAGCTTATTTTATTGGCCGATGCGCCATTGCCTATGCACGGGCCAGAGGGGGCCGCGCCTGATGAACGCCAATATCGCAGCCATCCTGTACCTCGTCTCCGGGGTGCTGTTCATCCTGGCCCTGCGCGGCCTGAGTTCGCCGACCACCAGCCAGGCCGGCAACCGCAACGGCATGATCGGCATGGCGATCGCCGTCGGCACCACGTTATGGCTGCTGGGTCCCAGGCTGGACGCCCTGACGGTCGGCCTGATCCTGGGCGGCGTCGTGGTCGGCGGCGGGATCGGCGCGGTGATCGCCCGTCGCGTGGCCATGACCTCGATGCCGCAGCTCGTGGCCGCCTTCCACAGCCTGGTGGGCATGGCCGCCTGCCTCGTGGCGGTGGCGGCGATCTACACGCCCGACGCCTATGGCATCGGCCAGCCGGGCGCCATCCATCTGGTCTCGCTGGTCGAGCTGAGCCTCGGCCTGGCCATCGGCGCCATCACCTTCTCGGGCTCGGTGATCGCCTTCGCCAAGCTGAACGGCAACATGAGCGGCGCGCCGATCCTGCTGCCGGCCCGCCATCTGCTGAACATCCTGATCGCCCTGGCCATCGTGGCTCTGGTGGTGGTGCTGGTGATGAGCGGCGGCCAGGCCATCTGGGCGTTCTGGGCGATCTTCGCGCTCAGCCTGCTGATCGGCGTGACCCTGATCGTCCCGATCGGCGGCGCCGACATGCCGGTCGTGGTCTCGATGCTGAACAGCTATTCGGGCTGGGCGGCCGCGGCCCTGGGCTTCACCCTGGAGAACGTGACGCTGATCATCACCGGCGCCCTGGTGGGCAGTTCCGGCGCGATCCTCAGCTACATCATGTGCAAGGGGATGAACCGCAGCTTCATCTCGGTGATCCTGGGGGGCTTCGGCGCCGACGACGGCGCGGCGGCCGAGGGCGGCCGGGTCGAGACGCGCCCCGTGAAGCAGGGCTCGGCCGAGGACGCGGCCTTCATCATGAAGAACGCCTCCAAGGTCATCATCGTCCCCGGCTACGGCATGGCGGTGGCCCAGGCCCAGCATGCGCTGCGCGAAATGGCCGACAAGCTGAAGGAGGAAGGCGTCGAGGTGAAGTACGCCATCCACCCGGTCGCCGGCCGGATGCCCGGACACATGAACGTCCTGCTCGCCGAGGCCAACGTGCCCTACGACGAGGTCTTCGAGCTGGAGGACATCAACTCCGAGTTCGCCACCGCCGACGTGGCCTTCGTCATCGGCGCGAACGACGTCACCAATCCGGCCGCCAAGACCGACCCCAAATCGGCCATCTACGGCATGCCGATCCTGGATGTGGAGAACGCCCGCACCGTGCTGTTCGTGAAGCGCGGCATGGCGGCGGGCTACGCGGGCGTGGAGAACGAGCTGTTCTTCCGCGACAACACCATGATGCTGTTCGCCGACGCCAAGAAGATGGTCGAAGGCATCGTGAAGGGGCTGCACTGACGACCCCTGCGCTTCCGCGGTTCTGAAGGTTCGGGACCGCGGAAGGAGACCGGCAGGCGCGGAAGGCGAAGCCGCCGGTTTCCGCCCTTCCGCATTTTCCGGCGCCCGAACGAAGAGCGCCCTGCGCCTAAGATCCGCGCCGATCCGCCGAGGTCGGGTTCAGGCGAACGGATCGGGCGGGACGAAGCCCTGACCGACCACACCGATCGGGGGCCCGACGCCCGGCCCTGCGACGCCCGACGCCTCTGCGCCGGGCCCCTCTGCGCTGGCCCCTGGGCCGCGCACGTGGATCAGGATGTAGCCGTCCGCCACCCCGTCGCCGTCCAGATCCAGCTCCATCCGTGTCCAGTCCGCAGGCGTCACGGCGACCCCGTCGCCGCCGCCCGGCGGCGTCGCCCCATCGAACGGCGGGTTCATCTGGCCCGTCAGGCCCTCCGATCCGCTGCGGTCCCCGTCCGGTGTCGGACGCAGCGGCTTCGACGCCGGATCGTAGGGCGGCGGCCTGATGGCGTGACCGGTGAACGAGAAGATCCGGTCCCCTTCGTCCGCGGCGAAGTCGGCGATCGTCCCCAGCAGGAGATCGCCACGTCCCATCACCACCGGGGCCTTGATCACGAACGTGTCGGCCCCGGCGCCGCCGATCGCCACCGTGCCGCCGTCCAGTTCCAGGCGGTCGTCGCCGGCGCCGCCGTCCAGCGTATCCTGCCCCCCGCCCCCGCTGAGGGTGTCGTTCCCCGCACCACCGAGAATATGCTCGTTCGCCGCCGTGCCCTGGATGCTGTCGTCGCCGTCTCCGCCCCGCAGGGTGAAGACCTCGCCCGGTTCGCGCTGTGAGGCGAGGGTCAGGTCAGGCTCTGCGGCGGCCGCAGGAGCCATCTCCGCCTGCGGCGCGGCTGGAGCCTCGACCTGTGTATCCGGCGTCAGGATAGCCGCGGGTTCGGGCGCCGTCTGCGTCGAGGCGACCAGCGTCGTCGCGCGTTCGGGCGCGGATTGCGGCGCAGCGGCCTGGGCGACGGCTTCGCGGGTATGGCCGACGGCGTCCTCCTCGACAGGCGGCGGCGTATCCGCCTGGGGCGGAAGGTCGATGGCCGGCGCCGCCTGGGCCGTATCGCCGATGCCGGCGGTCTCATAGAAGAACGCCGTCGCCGCCAGAAGCGCCAGGAAGGTCTGGCCCTGGCGGGCCGTGAGACCGAACGGAAGGATGGTGGCCGACTGCGGCGCCACGGCGTCTTCCGTGGCCAGCAGGCGATCGCGCAGGGCCGTGTGCAGGTCGGCGCTCTCGCCCACCGTGTCGTCGACGGCCGAATGCACCACGAACCGGCCGCCGATGCGGGCCACGTGGATCAGCACATCGCCGGACTCGTCGGTCACCACGCACCAGGGATCGCCATCGTCTGTGGCGCCGAACACCACCTCGACGTTCACGCCCGCCGCCGCGAGCTGGTCGGCGAGGGCCTCCAGACGCGCGCGTTCCGCCGCGGACCAGTCGCCGCTGTCGCGCATGCGGGCGATGAAGGGAACGACCTGACCCATCGGCTGAGAAAGCCTCTCCAGACGGTTAGACCGCGGCCCGACCCGGCTGAATCCGCAGCGCCGGGGACTGGCTCATGGACTGGCCCGCAGCGTCGGCGCCGAAGAGCAGCCGGTACAACTCGGGTTCGTAATAGCGAAGCAGGGTCTTGGCGAAATCGCCGGGCTCCAGGCCCAGCGCCTCGGCCCAGGCGCCCTGGGTCTCGATCGGAAGCCGGCCCAGCCCGCTCTCGACCTGCGAGACGAAGGTATAATACCGCAGGCCGACCCGCTCGGCCAGTTCCGCCTGGGTAAGGCCCGCGGCCTCCCGGGCGGTCTTCAGCCAGCGGCCGGCCTGCTGGCGCAGGGCCTTGGTGTGGGCGGCCTTGGCAGGATCGGCGGCGGGTCTCGGCATCAGGAACTCCGGGGCGTCGCGACACCCTTGCAGGACAGCGCTCGGCCCGATAATACAGTAATTACGCAACAACCTCGTACGCGACGTGTAGCCGCTCGTCACGGACTACCACGCACCCCCCTTCCAGGAAAGCCATGAAGCGCCTCCTCCTCTCCGCGGCCGTCCTGCCGCTTCTTCAGGCCGCGGCCCACGCCGAGACCAAGATCTCGACGGCGACGACCGCCCCGGTCCGGACCTCGACCATCGCCGACGGCCAGCCCGACCACATCACCATCGAGGCGGCGGGCTCGATCGCACCCACGGCGTCGGGCGCCGCGGTCACGGTCGACAGCTCCAACGCCGTGATCAACGCGGGCGCGATCAAGTTCGACGACGTCAGCAACGCCACCGGCATCCTGATCGCGCCCGGCGTGGCCATGGCGGTCGTCAACGCCGGCACGATCAGTCTCCTGGAAGACTACACCGCCACGGACACGGACGGCGACGGCGACCTGGACGGGCCGTTCGCCCAGGGTGGCGGGCGCTTCGGCATCCGCGCGACCGGCGGCCCGTCGGTCATCGGCGACATCGTCAACAACGGCGCCATCTCGATCGAAGGCAACGACTCCGGCGCCATCTCGGTGGAGATGCGACTGGTCGGCGACCTGAGCAGTTCGGGCGCGATCACCGTCGTCGGCGACCGCGGCGTGGGTATCCGCGCGGACTCGGTCTCGGGCGACGTGAAGGTCACCGGCGCCATCTCCGTCCAGGGCGAAGGCAGCGTCGGCGTACAGACCGGACCGGTGGACGGCGCCCTGGTCATCCAGAACACCCTGATCGCCACCGGCTATCGCAGCACCGAACGGGCGACCGAGGCCGTGCGCGCCAAACTGGACGCCGACGATCTCAAGCAGGGCGGCTCGGCGCTGCGCATCACCGGCAGCGTCGCGCGCGGCGTCCTCCTCGACCGACCGCCGACGGACACCGACGCCGACAACGCCGACGAGGACAACGACGGCGTGGCCGACGCCGCCGAAGGTACGGCGTCGGTGGTGTCGTTCGGGGCGGCCCCGGCCATCGACATCGGCGGCGCCGCGCCAATCACCCTGGGCGCGGTCGGAACCGGCGACCTGGCCTACGGCTTCGTGAACCGGGGCGCCGTGGCGGGCGCGGGTGTCAACGACGGCGTCAGCGCCACGGCCCTGCGCATCGGCTCGGGCGTGACGGTCCAGGGCGGAGTCCACAACGTCGCCGGCGCCACGATGTCGTCCCAGGCCTATTCGGCCCAGGCGACCACGGTGCTGATCGCGCAAGGCGCCGATGTCGCGACCCTGCGCAACGGCGGCGCCATCACGGCGGCGCAGTCCGGCGGCCTGCACGACGCCCGGGCCCTCGTCGATCTCTCGGGCTCGCTGCGCCTGATCGAGACCTCGGGAACCCTCAGCGCCGTGGTGACGCCGGCGAGCGGGGTGACCCAGACGGGCCGCGCGATCGCGGCGGATCTCACGGTCAACACCACCGGAGTCACGCTGCGCCAGCAGAAGATCAACACCACCGACGCCCCGGCGATCGTGGGCGAGGTGCTGTTCGGCGCGGGCGACGACCGGCTGGAGCTTCTGGCCGGGACTCTGAGGGGCGAGATGAACTTCGGCGCCGGCGCCGACACCCTCGTCATCGACGGCGGCGCAACCGCGACGGGCCGTATCGTGGACGCCGACGGACGCCTCACGGTGGACGTGCGCGAAGGGCGCCTGGCGGTGGCCAACACCGACACCCTGACCCTCACGTCGCTGGCGCTGGGCGCGAAGGCGGTGCTCGCGGTCTCCCTCGACCCCGACAACGCGACGCCGCGGTTCAACGTCACCGGCGGCGCCAGCCTTGCGACCGGCGCTCAGGTTGACGTCACCCTGACCGGGCTTTCCCGCGGCGAGCGCTCGTACCAGCTGGTGCAGGCCGGGAGCCTCACGGTCGACGGAGCCGGGCTCTCGCTGGCCGGCGCGCCCTGGCTCTATCAGGCCAATCTGAGGGCCGATACGTCCGCGGGCGCGCTGTTCGTGGACCTGCGGCCGAAGACGGCGGTGGAACTCGGGCTCAACAGGTCGGGCGCAGAGGCGTATGGGGCCGTCTTCGACGCCCTCGACCGCAACGCCGCCGTCGAGTCCGCCTTCTTGGGCGCGGCCAGTCAGGCGGGCTTCGACGCCCTTTACGAGCAGATGCTGCCGGACCATTCCGGCGGCGTGATGATGTCGGCCGCCCAGGTCTCGTCGGCGGTCTCGTCGGCCGTGGCCCACGCCGGCGGCTCGGACACGAGCGGCGCCGGGCTCTGGGCCCAGGAAGTCGTATTCCACATCCGCCGCGACGCCCGGGACGCCGCCGGCTTCAAGAGCCAGGGCTTCGGGTTCGCCGCCGGCGCCGATGTCGACACCGGTTCGGGCGCGATCGGCGCCAACGTCAGCTTCGTCAGCGCCGACGTCAGGGACCGCGGGGCCGCAGCCGGCGAGGAGATCACCATGAGCGTCCTGGGCGCCGGCCTCTACTGGCGCCTGGACAGCGGTCCGCTTCAGGCGGCCGTGCGTGGAGGCCTGGGATACGTCTTCCTCGACGGCGACCGCCGCCTGGTGGCGCCGGATGTCGAACTGCGGACGAAGGCCGACTGGAACGCCTGGATGGCCGAAGCCTATGCGGCGGTGTCCTACGAGGTCGGCGTGGGGGCCTTCTACGCCCGGCCCGAGCTGTCGCTCAGCTACATGCGGCTGGCCGAGGACGGCTATGCCGAGGCGGGCGGCGGCGCGGGTTTCGACCTTTCGGTCGACAAGCGGACCAGCGACATGCTGACCGGCGAAGCCCTGCTGGCCCTGGGCTGGCGGTTCGGCGACGAGGTCTACTTCGCCCCCGAACTCAAGGTGGGCTACCCCGCCCGTCTCGCGGGCGGGCCGGGCAAGACGACGGCCCGCTTCGAGGGCGGTCCCGACTTCACCCTCACGCCGGAGGACGCCTTCGACGGCGGGGTGGTGGCCCGGGCCGGCTTCCGGGGCGGCGGCTCGCGCTTCGCCTATGCGGTGAACGGCGGCGCCACCGTGGACAGCGAGTACACGGCCTACGACGTCCGCGCGACCGTCCGCTTCCAGTTCTGACGCCCGTCCGGGCCGGTGGCCACGTCGCCGGGCCGAGCCGGACCGGCCGGTCTGGCTAGGCGGCCGGCGCCATCCGCCGCCACACCCAGCCGCCGACGGTGGCCCCGAAGGCGGTGATGAGCGTCCCCCAGGCGATGTCGATCACCGTGATGTGGGTCGACCAGACCTTCAGTGTGGCCTGGTTGGTGAGGTCGTAGGTGGCGTAGCAGAGCGCGCCCAGGATCCCGCCCGTGATCGTCGTCTTGATCAGCGGCTTGTCGCGGTTGGGCCAGAGGGCGAGCGCCATCACGCCGGCGATGTACGCGAAGTAGAAGACCGCCGCCGGTCCCAGCCGCGCGCTGGGCAGGGCCACCGGCTCCAGCGTCGGGAAGTACACCTTCGGCCCGAACTGCGTCAGCCAGACATAGTCCACCGCCGCGAAGGCCAGGCCCATGGCCAGGTAGGTGGCGATCAGCCGGATCATCGCATGTCTCCTCGGGTCCCCCTTGCGGCGCCCTAAGCCGGCCGGAGCCGGTAGTGGCTGACGCCCCATTCCTGCCCGCCACGATGGCCGAACAGGCCCGCCGTGGCGAGGAAGAACAGCCGCCAGCGCCGATGCCAGAGCGTCGCCTGACTTCCATAGACGTCGGCCAGCACGGGCCGGATCGCCGCGATGTTGCGGTCGTAGTTCTCCAGCCAGTGCAGGGCGGTCTTCTGATAGTGGGTCCCGTTCCAGCGCCAGTCGTCCTCGAGAACGAACAGGTCGGGGAACTGCGCGATCAGGCCGTGGCTGGGCATCACGCCGCCCGAGAAGAAGTGCTTCGCGATCCAGTCCGCCTCGTCGTCCACGTCGAAACGATAGGGCGTGGTCCGGTGGGTGAACACATGGATGAACAGCCGGCCGTCCGGCTTCAGCCATGTCTTCACGCGGGACAGCAGCGCGCGCCAGTTGGCCATGTGCTCGAACATCTCCACCGAGACCACGCGGTCGAAGGCGCCCGGCGCCTCGAAGTGGTTCATGTCGCAGGTGATGACCTCCAGATTCGACAGCCCCCGCTCGCGGGCGCGGTCCATGATGAAGGCTTTCTGGCTGGCCGAGTTTGAGACGGCGGTGATGCGGGCGCCGGGATAGGTCCTGGCCATCCAGAGACTCAGCGATCCCCAGCCGCAACCCAGCTCCAGGATATGCTGGCCATCGCGCAGGTCGGCGTGGGCGGCCGTTTCGGCCAGGCCATGCTCCTCCGCCTGGGCCAGGGTGTCGCCGGCGTGCCGGTAGAGGGCCGAGGAGTATTTGAGCTGCGGTCCCAGACACCTCAGGAAGAAGTCCGCCGGCACCTCGTAGTGCTGGGCGTTGGCCGCGTCGGCGTGCTCGGCGATCGGCCGCTCGGCCATTTCGCGCGCGAAGACGGCGTCGGCGTCCGAGCCGGCGGCGGAAAGCTGGCGACGGGCGTTCGCGACCAGCAGCTCGATGGCCGTGCGGCGGACGGCGTCGGGCAGGGGTGCGCCCTCGAAGGTGTCGATGACGGCGGCGGTCAGACTCATGCGGAACTCAGGCTTTCTTGGGCGGAAGAGGGAAGAAGACGGAGACGCGCCGCTGATAGTCCCGGAAGGCGTCCCCGCGCGACCTCAACATGGCGTCCTCCAGCGGCGGGACGCCCGAGACATGGCGAAGCAGCCCGTACATGACGGCCGGCGCGACCAGGGTCAGGAAGGTGACGGGACGGGCGGGATCGAGCGCCATGACCGGATAGGCGCACCAGCCGAGCCACTGGAAGAAGTAGTTGGGGTGTCGCGACCACGCCCACAGGCCGGTCTCGATGACTCGCCCCTTGCTGGCCGGATCGGCGCGGAAGCGCTTCATCTGGGCGTCGGCCAGGGTCTCGCCGGCCAGCGCCATCACGAACAGCCCGCCCGCCAGCGCGTCCCGGATGTCCAGAGCCGCCTCGGGTCGGCGCGCGGCGACCACCACGGACAGGGCCAGCAGCGCCGAGGCCGGCGCCTGGGGCAGGCTGACCCACAGCATCCGCAAGGGATAGGTCCCCGGGTCGCCGGCGCGGAATGCGGCGTAGCGGGGATCCTCGGGGTGGCCGGCCACCCTCGGCGCCAGGTAACCGCCCAGTCGCAGACCCCAGGCCAGCATGAAGGCTGCGACCAGCGCCTGGCGGGCGAACGCCCCGACGCCGTCCAGGGGCCAGAGCGCCGCCACCGCGAGCACGCCGCCGGTTCCGAAGCTCCAAAACACATCGGTCCAGCCGCCGTTTCGGACGGCCAGTCCAAACGCCCAGGCGGCGAACATGACGGCGAGCATGGCGCCCAGCGCCCCAAGGACGATCTCGAAAAGCATGCGTTGCACTCCCGTCGCCATACGACCACGATCGGGCGGAAGACGCATCCGGCGCTGTGATGACGCCGTAGCGTTTGCTAAGCAGGCCGGCGTGGGATGGCGCGTCGCCCGCGACGTGCAGACAAGGGTTGATTCCGTGGACATGAGTGGTGGCGAGCGCCTGAGCGTGGCCGTAGTGGGCGCAGGCGTCGGCGGGCTGGCCGCCGCCTGGCTCCTCTCGGGCCGGCACGACGTCACCCTGTTCGAGGCCGATCCGCGGCTGGGCGGCCACGCCAACACCGTCGAGGCGCCCGGCCTCAAGGGCCCGGTTCCGGTCGATACCGGCTTCATCGTCTACAACGAGGCGAACTACCCCAACTTCACCGCCCTCCTCGCGCATCTGGGCGTCCCCAGCCTGAACGCCGACATGAGTCTCTCGGTGTCGCTGGACGACGGGGCGTTCGAATATTCGAGCTACGGCGCCCGCGGCGTCTTCGCCCAGAAACGCAACCTGTTCTCGGCCCGCTTCTGGGGCATGCTGCGCGACATCACCCGCTTCTACCGCCACGCGCCGAAGGATCTCGCCAACCTGGAGACGCCGCTCACCTCGCTCGAGGCCTATCTCGAGGAGAAGGGCTACTGCCAGGCGTTCCGCGACGATCACCTCCTGCCCCAGGCCGCGGCCATCTGGTCGACGCCGCTGAAGGAGATCGGCCAGTATCCGGCCGCCTCGCTGATCCGCTTCTTCCTGAACCACGGCATGATGAGCATCCTGGGCCGCGGCCTCTGGCGCACGGTCGAGGGCGGGAGCCGGGCCTATGTCGAGCGACTGAGCCAGGAATTCCGCGGCGCCGTGCGCAAGGGCGTCCGCGTGGCGGGCGTCCGCCGCGACGCAGGCGGCGCCGAGGTGCGGCTGGCCAGCGGCGCGCGCGAGCGCTTCGACCACGTGATCCTCGCTACTCATGGCGACACCGCCCTGAGCCTGCTGGACGACCCGACGCCCGAGGAGACGCGCCTGCTCTCCTGCTTCCGCTACAGCCGCAATCTGGTGGCGCTCCACACCGACCCGGTGCTGATGCCCAAGCGCCGCCGGGCCTGGTCGAGCTGGAACCACATCGGCCGCCGCAACGCGCCGGACGAAGGCGCCGTCAGCTACTGGATGAACCGGCTGCAGGGCCTGAAGGACGCCCCGGACCTGTTCGTGACGCTCAATCCCTGCAAGGAGATCGATGCGGCCCGGCTCATTCGCACCGAAGTCTACGAGCATCCCCTCTTCGACGCCGCCGCCATCGCTGCGCAGGGTGAGATCTGGGACATCCAGGGCGTGCGCCGCACCTGGTTCTGCGGATCCTACCTGGGCCACGGCTTCCACGAGGATTCGCTGCAATCGGGCCTCGCCGTGGCCGAGCAGCTCGGCGGCGTGCGCCGGCCGTGGACCGTGCCGGACGAGAACGGCCGCATCCACGTGAGGGCGCCGGCCTTCGCGGACCAGGCCGCCTGACATGGACGGCTGCGGCCTCTACGCGGGGGTCGTGACCCACGCTCGGCTGAAGCCGCGGCGCCATACGCTGCGATACCGCATCTTCATGCTGCTGCTGGACCTGGATCGACTGGATGCGGTGGACCGGCGCCTGAAGCTGTTCTCGCTGAGGCGGCTCAACCTCGTGGGTTTCGACCCCCGCCGCCACGGCGACGGCTCCGACACGCCGCTGAAGGACCAGGTGGAGGCCCGCCTCGCGGCGGCTGGCGTCGCGCACGGCGGACCTGTCCGGATGCTGGCCATGCCGCGCATCCTGGGGACGGGGTTCAATCCTCTGACCGTCTACTTCTGCCACCTGCCGGACGGCGCACTCTCGGCCATCCTCTACGAGGTGAACAACACCTTCGGCGAGCGGCACAGCTACCTGATCCCTGTGCAGCACACCGGGCCGATCGTGACGCAGGCCTGCGACAAGGGCTTCTACGTCTCGCCGTTCATGGACATGGACCTCAGCTACGCCTTCCGCGTCCGACCGCCGAGCGGAGTCGATGGCGAGCCCGTGCAGGTGCTGGTGGACGTGGACGACGCCGAGGGCCGGGTGCTGAGCACCGGCTTCGTGGCCGCGCGCCAGCCATTGACCGACCGCAATCTCCTCCGCGCCTGGCTGACCCACCCCTGGATGACCGTCGGCGTGCTGGGCGCCATCCACTGGGAGGCGCTGTTCATCTGGTTGAAGGGCGAGAAGATCCGCCAGCGACCGCCGGCGCCGGCCCGGGCGGTGACGGTGGTGACCCCGGCGAAGCTGGCCGCCTGACCCGCTCGACCCCCGCGGACGGCAGGCCGACCCGGCCGCCGTCTATCCCCTCCGGAACACCCAGATGTCGCCCACGCCGCCCAGCGGGACCGGAGACCGGTCGGCCGTGAGGCCGGCGACCTCGGCGAAGGGCGCGGGATCGGCCATCCAGTAGGTCAGCCGCTCGGGGCTGCGCGCCACGACGCGTCCGGCCGCATCGACGACCTCGTACTCCAGCACCTGCTCCAGCTTCCCCAGGTCGTCGCGGAAGCTGCGCTCGCGCACATAGAGTCGCAGGCGGCGGCCGGTCTCCACAGGCACGTCGAGGACCGGAAGTTCCGGCCGGCTCGGGCCCGGCATGGCCATGATCTCGCGCCGGGGCAGATGGACCGCCGCCAGACCGCTCGGGGCGAGGTGCCACGCCATCGAGGCGAAGGCGTTCCGCCACGCCGCGCCCGCCGGGATGTGCGCCAGGGTAAAAAAGGGGCAGATCACCAGATCGAAGGTCCGCCCCAGCTTCAACGCCGTCATGTCGCCGCGCACCAACCGGCAGCGGGCGGCGGCGTCCTCCGGCAGCGCGGCTCGCCGCATCTCGGCCTGGGCCAGCATGGCCGGCGCGATGTCCACCCCGGTGACGTCGAACCCCCGGAGCGCGAGACCGCAGGTGAGCCGACCCGAACCGGCGCCCAGTTCCAGGATCGACCCGCCGGCCGGCGCGAGGGCCGCATAGATATCAACGTCGCCCGCGAGCCGCGCGTCGGCGGCGGTCACGGCGTCGTAGTGGGCGGCGCTGAGGCTACCTGGCGCGTAGTAGGGCTTGGCCTTGGCCATGATGCGCTTTTGCCGTCCCCGTTGCGCGCGATCAATGCGCAGGCCACATAATCGACGGCTCGAAAGGCGCTGCATTCGCCTGCACATGGGGACACCGATGAAAACCCTCACCCGACACCTGGCGCGGCTGGCGCTGATCGTCGCCCTGCCGCTGGCGCTCGCCGCCTGCGGCGTCAACACCATCCCGACCCAGGAAGAAGCGGCCAAGGCGCAGTGGGCCGAGGTGCAGAACCAGTACCAGCGCCGCGCCGACCTGATCCCCAACCTGGTGGCCACGGTGAAGGGCTACGCCGCCCAGGAGGCCAACGTCCTGATCGCGGTGACCGAAGCCCGCGCCAGCGCGACCCAGGTGCGCTCCGACGCCGGCATCACCACCGACCCCGCGGCCTTCCAGCGGTACGCCACGGCGCAGAACAACCTGTCACTGGCGCTGGCGCCTCTGCGGGTGTTGCAGGAGGCCTATCCGGACCTGAAGTCGAACGAGAACTTCCTGGCGCTGCAGAGCCAGCTCGAAGGCACCGAGAACCGCGTCGCCATCGCCCGGCGCGACTACAACGAGGCCGTGCGCGTCTACAACACGACGCTCAGGACCTTCCCGCAGATCATCTGGGCGAAGACGTTCCACGGCGGATCGAAGCCGATGCAGCTCTTCGAGGCTACGGCCACCGCACAGTCCGCGCCGACGGTCGACTTCGGCGCGCCCGGCTCACCCCCGCCGAAGTAGGGCGATGCGCCGGATCGCGGAAAAGAGCCTGTTACGCGAAACGGGCGATATGGGGCGCCGCGCCGGCGCCTGGGGTTCGCGACTCGTCGGCGCCGGAGTGATGGAGATGGACGTCCGGAGCGCGCTCGCCCTTCCGCGGAGGTTCGCGTTTTCCGCGGCGCTCGTCGCGCTCCTGCTCCTGATTCCCGTCCTGGCGTTCGCGGCGCCCAACTTCCCGCCGCTGACCGGCCGGGTCGTGGACGAGGCGAAGCTCCTCTCGCCGGCGACCGAGACGAAGCTGAGCGACGAGTTGGCCGCCCTGGAGGCCCAGACGGGCCATCAGGTCGTGGTCGCCACCGTGCCCGACCTCCAGGGCTACGAGATCGAGGAGTACGGCTACCAGCTCCTGCGCGCCTGGGGGATCGGCCGGGCCAAGGAGGACGACGGCGTCATCCTGCTGGTGGCGCCCGCCGAGCGAAAGGTGCGGATCGAAGTGGGCTATGGCCTCGAGCCCGTGCTCACCGACGCCCTTTCCAGCGTCATCATCCGCCGCGAGATCCTGCCCGCCTTCAAGGCCGGCGATTTCGAGAAGGGGATCGTCGACGGCGCGGGCGCCATCGTGCGCCAGATCGGCCTGCCTTCGGACGAGGCGCAAGCGGCCGTCGCCCAGGCCGCCGCGGAACAGCAGGCCGCCGGGGACGAGGGCGGCGGCGGCCTGGTCGTGGCGCTGTTCGTCATCTTTGTCGTCTTCTGGCTGCTCAGCGGCGTGATGCGCGCGTTCGGCGGGCGCAAGCGGTTCGGCGGCCATGGCCTCTGGTGGCTGCTGCCGCTGATCCTGTCCAACTCCAGCCATCGCGGCGGCCGGGGAAGCGGCTGGAGCGGCGGAGGAGGCGGCGGCTGGAGCGGCGGCGGCGGATTCTCGGGCGGCGGCGGCTCCGGCGGCGGCGGCGGCGCCTCGGGAAGCTGGTAGAGGAATGCTGGCGACATGGCCGTGAAGCCCCTGAGCCCCGAGGACCTCGCCGCGATCGAAGCCGCCGTGCGCGCCGCCGAGGCCCGCACCACCGGCGAGATCTACTGCGTCGTCGCCGAGGAGAGCGCGGACTACCACGCCACGCCCCTGGCCTGGGCGGCCGGCGTGGCGCTCCTGGCGCCCGCGATCCTGCTGCTGGCCGGCGTCCAGGTGACGGCGCCCGACATCTCGACCTTCGGCGGCTGGACCGCCGCACAGGTCGAGGACGTGGGCGAAGCCACGGCGCGGGCCGCCCTGATCGGAACGCTGGCGCTGCAGGCCGCACTCTTCTTCACGACCCTGTTCGTCGTGGCCATACCCCCCATCCGGCGCGCGCTGACGCCTCGCGGCATGAAGCGCGACCGCGTCCGCCAGCGGGCCGAGGAACAGTTCCTGTCCAAGAACCTTCACGCCACCCGCGAACGCACCGGCGTGCTGATCTATGTGTCGTTGGCCGAGCACATGGCCGAGCTGATCGCGGACGAGGGCATCGACGCGCAGGTCGATGCGAGCGCGTGGGAGCGCGCCATGTCGGCCCTCACCGACGGCCTGAAGCGGGGCCAGCCCGGGGCCGGCTTCGCCGCCGCGGTTGACCTGTGCGGCAAGGTTCTGGCCGAACGGTTTCCGGCCCACCCGGACGACAATCCCAACGAGCTGTCCGACGCCGTCGTGGTCCTTCCCAGCGCATAGGATCGCGGCGCAGCGGCGAAGGTTACGGGCCTGTCATCATTCCCGCGCTTTGCCGCATCCGAAACCGGCGTTAGCATTTACGGGATAAGCGGGAGACGACGCGCCATGGCCTATACCCTGAACGTGAACGGGAAGGCGCTGCGCGCCGACGTGGACGGCGACACACCGCTGCTCTGGGTGCTGCGCGACACCCTGGGACTGGTGGGAACGAAGTACGGTTGCGGCGTCGCCGCCTGTGGCGCCTGTACCGTGCATATCGACGGACAGGCCATGCGCGCCTGCCAGATCCCGGTCGAAGCCGTCGGCAAGGCGAAGGTCTCCACGATCGAAGGCATGGCGGTCCACCGTGTCGGCAAAAAGGTCCAGGCGGCCTGGACCGAACTGGACGTGGCCCAGTGCGGATACTGCCAGGCGGGCCAGATCATGTCGGCCACCGCGCTGCTGGCCGCGACGCCGAAGCCCACGGACGCCCAGATCGACGAGGCGATGGAGGGCAACCTCTGCCGCTGCGCCACCTACGTCCGCATCCGCGCGGCCATCAAGCGCGCCTCCGGCCAGAAGGAAGCCTGAGCCATGACCTATCATGACAAGCACCTTCCCCAATCCGGCCAGCAGACGGGCGCCAGCCGTCGCGACGTGCTGGTCTCGGTCAGCGCCGCCGGCCTGACGCTCGGCTTCGTCGTCGCGGGCAAGGCCCAGGCCCAGACCGACGCCCAGGACGACGCGATCCGCCCGCTGAACGCCTATGTGACCGTGGCGCCGGACGGGAAGGTCACCATCCTGGCCAAGGCGCCCGACGTCGGCCAGGGCGTGAAGACCATGTTGCCCATGCTGATCGCCGAGGAGCTGGACGTCCCGTGGGAGGACGTCCGCGTCGAGATGGCCCCCAACGATCCCAAGACCTACGGCCGCCAGTTCGCCGGCGGATCGATGGCCACCCCGATGCATTGGGACGAGCATCGACGGGTCGGCGCCGTGGCCCGCGCCATGCTGATCCAGGCCGCGGCCACCGCGTGGAACTGCGGGCCGGGCGACTGCGTCACCGAACCTGGCGCGGTGATCCACAAGCCGACCGGCAAGAAGCGCACCTACGGTTCGCTTGCGCTGGCCTGCGCGACGGTCACGCCGCCCGATCCCAAGACCCTGACGCTGAAGGAGCCCAAGGACTACCGGATCGTGGGCCGGCCTCTGGCGCAGTACGACACGGCGAAGATCGTCACCGGCCAGCCTCTGTTCGGCATCGACCAGCGTCGGCCGGGCATGCTGTTCGCAACCTACGTCAAGGCGCCGGTCTTCGGCGCCAAGGTGGCCAGCGCCGATCTCGAAGCGGCCAGGGCCGTCAAGGGCGTGAAGGCGGCCTTCATCGTCGAGGGACATCCCGACGCCTTCGCCCCCGGCCCCGGCAACATCGGCCAGGGCCTCATGCCGGGCGTGGCGGTCGTGGCCGACACTTGGTGGGCGGCGAAGAAGGGCCGGGACCGGCTCAACGTGAGCTGGGCCGACCATCCGACCTCGCAGCAGTCGTCCAAGGGTTATGCCGATAAGGCCGCCACGCTCAACGCCGGAAAGCCCCAGCGCAACCTCCGCAATGACGGGGACGTCGACGCCGCCCTCAAGGGCGCAGCCAAGACGGTCGAAGCAGCCTACGCTTATCCGTTCCTCAGCCACGCCAACCTCGAACCGCAGAACTGCACGGCCGAGTTCAAGGACGGTAAGCTGGAGGTCTGGGCGCCGACCCAGAATCCGGAGCCGGGCCGTCAGCTCTGCGCCAAGACGCTGGGCCTGGCGCCCGAGGACATCACCGTCCACATGGTGCGCGGCGGCGGCGGTTTCGGCCGGCGGCTGGCCAACGACTACATGGTCGAGGCCGCGTGGATCTCACGCGAGGTGGGCGCCCCGGTGCAGGTGCTGTGGACCCGCGAAGACGACATGCAGCACGACCACTACCGCCCGGCCGGGTTCCACTACCTGAAGGGCGGGCTGGACGCGCAGGGGAATCTGGTCGCGCTCGCCGACCACTTCGTCACCTTCTCCAACAAGGACGCCATCGCCCCCAGCGCGGGCATGTCGGCGGCCGAGTTCCCGTCGCGCTTCGTCCCGAACCTCCGCTTCGACGTCAGCATGATCCCGTTGGGCGTCCCCACAGGCCCGCTGCGGGCGCCCGGGTCGAACGCCCTGGCCTTCGTCTTCCAGTCCTTCATCGACGAGTTGGCGCACGCAGCAGGCGCCGACCCCCTGGAATTCCAGATCAAGCTGCTGGGCGACCAGGAGGTGGTGGGGCAGGCTCCGGCCGCCTATGGCGCGGGCCGCATGGTCGGCGTCCTGCGCGCGGTGCGCGACATGTCGCCGTGGGCCAGCCGCAGTACGCTGCCCAAGGGCGAGGGGCTGGGCGTAGGCTGCTACTACAGCCACCTCGGCTACTTCGCCGAGGTCTGTCACGTAGGCGTCTCGGCGGAGGGCGGCGTGAAGGTGAAAAAGGTCTGGGTGGCCGCCGACGTGGGCCGCCAGATCATCAACCCCCACGGCGCGTTGAACCAGGTCCAGGGCTCGGTGCTGGACGGCCTGTCCGAGGCCCTGCACCAGCAGATCACCGTGGCGAACGGCGCCGTGGAACAGAGCAACTTCGGCGACTATCCGCTGATGCGGATCTCCGAGGCCTGCCCGGTGGAGGTCAAGTTCCTGAAGACCGACTTCAACCCCACCGGCCTGGGCGAACCGGCCCTGCCGCCCGCGATCCCGGCGCTGACCAACGCCATCTTCGCGGCCACCGGCAAGCGCATCCGCAGCCTGCCGCTCACGCCGGACATGCTGAAGGCCTGACGGGAACAGAAGGGGCGCGCCCCACGCGCTTCGGCGCCGAGAGGCCGGACGCAGGGCGATCGGACCGGTGCGCGGATTCCGCACGCCGTGCGCGTTTGTGCGCGCGTCGGCGGCGCCGGTAGGCCGAGGCGCGCACCAGATCAACTTTTTGGTGCATTCGGCCACGAAGTATTGCAGCGTTCCTGGAACGGCGATTCCGCCGTGCGGGAGAGGCGAGACATGTCGATGCGCAATCGGGTCGTGGCCGCTGCGGCGGCGCTGGCTTGCGTTCCCGCCGTTGCAAGCTCTGCCTTAATATCGGGCGAGTTCAATGGCGTGACCTGGACCGCGGCCAACACCATCGTCGGTCTGGGTTCGTCGGCCACGGCGCTGGGCGGCGGGGATCCGATCTACGGCCCCATTCGCCCGCAGCACAACGGCGTCGTCTCGATCATTTCCACCTATGCGGGAGTCGGCTCGTTCATCTGCACCGGGTCCCTGCTCTCGGACAGACGGTCCGTCGTCACGGCCGGTCACTGCGTGACCGACGGCGACGACCTGCGCAGGCCCGACCAGACCACAGTCTTCTTCTATGGCGGCGACAACCCCGACGCCGTACTGCACGCCAACGCCGATGCGACCGCCGTGGCCGTGACCGACTACTTCGTCAATCCGGACTACACCGGCGAGGTCATCGACCAGAACGACGTGGCCGTGCTGCGGCTGGCCGAATTCGCTCCCGGTTACGCCACGGCTTACGACATCTACGACGGCGGCGACCTCACGGGTCAGGGCTTCAACGTCGCGGGCGTGGGCCGCCGCTCCGACACCGGCGGCGAGGTCGGGCACAACCTGGGCTCCGGCATCCTCCGTCAGGGCGACAACGCGTACGCCTTCCGCCTGGGCGACGACGACTTCGGCGGCTTCTGGGACGGCTTCTTCGGGACCGCCGACGTCACCTTCTCCTACCTGTCCGACTTCGACAGCGGCCTGGCCCTCAACGACACCTCGTGCCGCGTCGCCGCCGCCTTCGGCCTGGGCGGCGCCAAGTATTGCGGCCTGGGCGTCGGCGGCCTCGAGGTGGGCACGGCGCCCGGCGACTCGGGCGGGCCGCAGTTCATCGACGGCCGCATCGCCTCCATCAGCTCCTACGGACTCAGTTTCGGCTCGGCCTTCGGCGATGTGGACGATGTCCTGAACAGCACCTTCGGCGAATTCAACGGCCTGGTGCCTCTGTTCCTCCACGCCGACTTCATCCGCAGCGCCATGGTGCCCGAGCCTTCGGCCTGGGCGCTCATGATCGGCGGATTCGGGCTCGCCGGCGCCGGCCTGCGCCGACGCCGGGGGCGCGCGGGAGCTATCCCCTGAACCGCCGGTTCAGCTTGCGCATGCCGCCGATCCAGCGGCCGTAGTCGTCGGTCTTGTTGCGCATGTACTGCAGCACCTCCGGATGCGGCAGGATCAGGAACTCTTCGGCGCCGATGGCGCGGACAACCGCGTCGGCGACGGTCTCGGGCTCCATCATGCCGTCGATCGAGGCGACGCCGTCGGGATTGTCGGCGGTCATGGCCGTACGCACCGCCTGCGGGCAGAGGACCGAGACCTTGATGCCCTCGTCGCCGTGGGTGATCGCCAGCCACTCCGCCAGGCCCACCGCGGCGTGCTTGGTCACCGCGTAGGGCGCAGAGCCGATCTGTGACAGCAGCCCCGCCGCCGAGGCCGTATTGACCAGGTATCCGCCGCCCCGCGCCGCCATCCGGGGCACGAGATGACGCGCGGCCCACACGTGGGCCATGACGTTGATGTCCCAGATACGCTGCCAGTCGTCGTTGGCCGCCTCGGCGCCGCCGCCCACCCCGATGCCGGCGTTCGAACAGAACAGGTCGATGGGGCCCACCTCGGCCTCGGTGGTCTCGATCAGGGCCTGGATGTCGGCTTCGTTCGAGACATCGGTGCGAATGGCGCGACCGCCGCACATCTTCGCCGTCTCCTCCGCGCCGGCCAGGTCGCGGTCGGCGCAGACGACGGCCTTGGCGCCCGCCTGCGCGAACTTCACCGCCATGGCCCGGCCGATGCCGCTCGCCGCGCCGGTGACGACGACCACCTTGTCTTTCAGTTCCATGAGCGTCCCTCCTTGATCTGTCGGACGCCCGCGTAAGCCATAGAGGGCCGGCCTGCTAGAGGTCGATCCGCGCCGAAGTAAGCTCGCCGGCTCAGTCGAGAGGCCGGACCCAGATGTTGCGGAAGCTCACGGGACCGCCGCCGGCATGGGCCTGGAGCTTGATGGGCGAACGGCCGTGCGGGACGTATTGCGGCGGGCCGATGAACCGCGTCGGCCCCTTCAGTTCCGTGTCGTTCTGCACCAGCACGCCGTTGTGGAACGCCGTGACGCGGGCCGGCGCCTCCAGACGACCGTCGGCGGCGAAGCGCGGCGCCGTCCAGACCACGTCATAGACCTGCCACCGGCCAAGGCGGTCGACCCGCATTCGCCAGCGGCGGCGCCTGTTTGTACACGCTGGCGGCCTGGCCGTTGACGTAGGTGGGGTTCTCGAACGGATCGAGGATCTGAAGTTCGTACCCCGCATCACCCGGTCCGGTCGAGGCCAGGAACAGGCCGCTGTTGCCGCGGAGCTGGCCCGTCCCGGTCACCCCCTCGGGCACGCGCCACTCGATGTGAAGCTGATAGCTGCCGAAGCGCCGCTTGGTCTCGATGTTTCCCGCGGCGAGACGGACCTCCAGAGTCCCCTCCACGATCGTCCAGCCGGCCGGGCCCTGGTCGCGGACGCTCACCCATTCGTCCAGGTTCGCGCCGTCGAACAGGACGACGGCGTCCGAGGGCGGCGCGCCCGGGGCGTCTCCCGGCGTGACGATCGCCGGGACGGGCGCGTGGACCTCGGTATCCTCCGGTCGCGGCTGGGCGCACACCGACGTGGCGCAAAAGGCCGCGAGGACCGCGACCGAGGTCAGGACAGTCCGGCGCCGACCCATCCTATTCCCCCGCCATCCTCTGGATCTCGGCCCACTCTTCGGGGGAAACCGGCGACACCGAGAGCCGGCTCTGGCGCAGCATCGCCATGCCGGCCAGCGCCGGGTTGGCCTTCATGTCCGCCAGGGTGACCTCACGCCGCAACGGACGCACGGGCTTCAGCTCCACGGCCACGAACCGGCCGGCGGGATCGCTGGCGTCCGGAAAGGCCTCCCGGACCACCTCGGCCACGCCAACCACGGCCTTACCCTCCTGGGAGTGGTAGTAGAGCACCGGGTCCCCCACCTTCATGGCCTTCAGGTGCAGGGCGGCGGCGTTGTTGCGGACGCCGTCCCAGACGGTCCTGCCGTCCCGCTGGAGGTCGGCGAAAGCGTAGGCGTCGGGCTCGGACTTCACGAGCCAATGGGATGCGGCCACGAGGCGGTCTCCGGCTTTGATCGACCGCACGATGGCGGTGGCCCGGGGCGCGCGTCAACGGCGCGGGTCGATCACGCGGCGCGGGAGGCCGCGTAGAGGTCGCGCACCTCGCCCAGGCCCGACAGGATCTTCAGGCGCTCGCGCTTGTCGGGCTTGCGGCTGACCATGAAGCGCCAGGCGCGGACATGCACCAAGACGGCCTCGCGGTCGTAGGCGTCGGTGGCCAGGAAGTCGTCGATCAGGCCCTTCAGGCTCGCCACCACCTCGCCGGCGCCGTCGCGGCCGACGTCCGGGTAGCTTTCCGCCACGGTGCGAAGCACATCCAGATCGGTGCGGTCGAGCGTGCGCCCCAGAGCCGACGCCAGACCTTCGGCCAGCGCCAGGACATCGGCGTCGCCGGCGCGGCGATGGACCGGCTTCGGTGTCTCGTTGTCGTCGCGCACGGCGGACTGCCCGTCGAACTTCCGGTCCGGAACGCGACCGTGGGCGACCGTATAGGCGAGGCCCCTTAACGAGGGCCTACGCGCAGCTCGACGTCAGAGCGCAGCCAGCACAGCGTCGCCCATCTGCACCGTCGTCAGGGCGCCGCCCAGGTCGCGGGTGCGGGCGCCGCCGGCGAGCGCCGCCTCGACCGCCGCGAACAGGCGGTCGGCCTCGGCCGCCCGGTCGAGGGACCAGCGCAGGGCCATCTCGAACGACAGGATCGCCGCCAGCGGGTTCGCGACGCCCTGGCCCGCGATGTCGGGCGCCGAGCCATGGATGGGCTCGTAGAGGCCCGGCGTTCCCGCCACCCCCAGCGCCGCCGACGGCAGCATGCCCAGCGAGCCGGTGAGCTGGGCCGCCGCGTCCGACAGGATGTCGCCGAACAGGTTGTCGGTCAGCAGGACGTCGAACTGCTTGGGCGCCTTGACGATCTGCATCGCGGCGTTGTCGGCCAGGATGTGTTCGAGCTGGACGTCGGCGTACTCCCGGCGGTGCAGGTCGGTGACCACCTCGCGCCAGAGCAGGCCGGAATCCATGACGTTGGACTTCTCGGCGCTGTGCACCTTGTTGCGCCGTCCCCGGGCCAGTTCGAAGGCCACCCGGGCCACGCGCTCGATCTCGGCGGTGGTGTAGACCTGGGTGTCCACGGCGCGCTTGCCGCCGCCCGGCAGGTCCTCGATGAACCGCGGCTCGCCGAAGTAGATGCCGCCGGTCAGCTCGCGGACGATCATGATGTCCAGGCCCTCGACCAGCTCGCGCTTGAGGCTGGATGCCTCGGCCAGCGGACCGAAGCACAGGGCCGGGCGCAGGTTGGCGAACACCTTCATGCCCGCACGCAGATTCAGGAGCCCCGCTTCGGGCCGCTTGTCGCGCGGCGCACCGGCCCACTGCGGCCCGCCCACCGCGCCCATCAGCACCGCGCGCGCCGCCTTCGCGGTCGCCAGAGCCTCGTCGGTCAGGGGCACGCCATGGGCGTCGTAGCTGACGCCGCCGAACGGCCGCTCGTCCAGCTTCAGGTCCGGCGTCAGCGCCTGCGCCACGCGGCGCACCTGCGCGGTCACCTCGGGCCCGATCCCGTCGCCGGGCAGGAGGAGCAGGTCGGTCATGGATATCCCCGGAAAGCTAGAGCGGCCGTTCGGCGGCGTCCTCGTACAGGCTGAGGTTCCGATCCGGAACCCCCAACAGGCGCCGCCCCGCGGTCACGCGCCTTCCAGCCAGGGCTGGGAGAGCGCGCGCTTCATCTCGTAGGTGTCGATGGCCGGGGCCGCCTCCAGCGTCTCGCCGATGGCGTCCAGGCCCTTCAGCATCTTGGCCTTGCGCTTGGGGTCGATCTCGAAGCGGAAGACGGCGCCGGACGGCGAGGTGACGGTCTGGGCCTCCAGGTCCACCGAGACCACGTGGTTGCCGCCCCGGGCCTCGTCCATGAGCTGACGCACCTCGTCCGCCTTCAGGACCACCGGCAGCAAGCCGTTCTGAAAGCAGTTGTTGTAGAAGATGTCGGCGAAGCTGGTGCTGATCACGCAACGGATGCCGAAGTCCATCAGCGCCCAGGGCGCATGCTCCCGGCTCGATCCGCAGCCGAAATTGTCGCCGGCGATCAACACGCCCGCACCCTTGTAGGCCGGCTGGTTCAGCACGAAGTCGGGAATCTCCCGGCCCTGCTCGTCGAAGCGGTATTCGTAGAAGAGGCCCTTCGCCAGCCCCGCGCGCTCCACCGTCTTGAGGAACTGCTTGGGGATGATCTGGTCCGTATCGATGTTGGCCAACGGCAGGGGCGCGGCGGCGGCGTCGAGGCGCGTGAAGGCTTCCATCAGGCGGTTTCCAATCTGGGCTCGGCGCTGAGCATGATCATGGGCACGCCGCCCAGCGTCGTCCCCTCGGGGGCGTCGCGGACGGTGAAGACGTGGGTGCCGGGCTTTCGGCCGACGCGGACCTCCGAGACGTCGAAGCCAGCGGCGGCGATGCGGGCCTGGGCGGCGTGCGGATCGGCCACCCGCCAGGCGAGGCCGCCCGAGCGATCCCTGGACTCAGGCTTGGCCTCGCCACCGATGCGGGCGGCCATCTCCACCACTGCGTCCCCGCAGCGGAAAAAGAGCTGGCGCGCGCTCCACTGGGGGTTCTCGCGGTCGAGCCGCAGGTCCAGGCCCAGCTTCGCGCCATAGACCGCCAGGGCCCGGTCCACGTTCTCGGTCAGCACCACGACGTGGTCGAGACGGGTGATCGCCGCATCCGTCGACGGCGGGGAGAGCGGCAGCTCGGCGGCCTGGGTGAGGATCAGCGGCAGCCCGCCGGTCGCGGCCGGGTCGAGGTTCGAAGTCGTCCAGGTTCGGGTGCGGCCGTCGGCGGCCGTCAGGGTCAGCGGCGTCGGCGTCGAAGCGGGCAGTCCCCGACGGTTCATCAGTTTCGCCGCCGCCGCGATGTCGGGCGTCCGGAAGGCATAGGCCAGGACGCCTTCGCCCCGGGCCTCCAGCCGCTTGCGCAGGCCGTCGGAGAAGGCGCCTTCTCCGTCCGGAGAGATGAGGTCGAGCGCCGTGTTGGGAAGCTGGAACCAGGCCTGGCGCACGCCGCCGCCCGACCCGATCCAGTCGGCCTCCAGGCCCAGAAGGCGGCTATAGCCGCGCGCGGCGGCGTCCAGGTCGCGAACGACGACGGCGATGTGGTCCAGGCCCGTGATCATGGCCGGACGCTCACAGCAGCTCCCGCACGTCCACGATATGGCCGGTGACGGCGGCGGCGGCGGCCATGGCGGGGCTCATCAGGTGGGTGCGGCCCCCGCGGCCCTGGCGGCCCTCGAAATTGCGGTTCGAGGTCGAGGCGCAGCGCTGGCCGGGCGTCAGGCGATCGGGGTTCATGCCCAGGCACATCGAGCAGCCGGGCTCGCGCCACTCGAAGCCGGCGGCCTTGAACACCTCGTCCAGCCCCTCTTCCTCGGCCTGGGCGCGCACGAGGCCCGACCCTGGGACCACCATCGCGCGCACGCCGTCGGCGACCCTGCGCCCCTCGACCACCTTGGCCGCCGCGCGCATGTCCTCGATGCGGCTGTTGGTGCACGACCCGATGAAGACCACGTCCACCTTGGCCTCGGTGATGGGCTGGCCGGCGGCCAGGCCCATGTAGTCCAGCGCCCGGGCGGCCGAGGCGCGCTTGTCCGGCGTCGCGAAGCTGTCGGGGGCAGGCACGGTTCCGGTCACGGGGATCACGTCCTCGGGGCTGGTGCCCCAGGTGACGCTGGGGGCGATCTGCGCGGCGTCCAGCACGATCTCGCGGTCGAAGACGGCGTCATCGTCGCTGAACAGCGTCTTCCAGTAGCCGACCGCCATCTCCCAGCCGCCGCCCTTGGGCGCCGAAGGCCGTCCCCGGAGATAGTCGAAGGTGGTCTCGTCAGGCGCCACGAGACCCGCCCGGGCGCCGCCCTCGATGGTCAGGTTGCAGAGCGTCATGCGGCCTTCCATCGATAGGCCGCGCACCGCCGAGCCGGCGTATTCGATGACATATCCGGTGCCGCCGGCGGTGCCGATCACGCCGATGACCGCCAGCGCGAAGTCCTTGGCGCCGACGCCGGGGGCCGGCTCGCCCTCGATGCGGACGCGGAAGTTCTTCGCCTTCTTCTGGCGCAGGGTCTGGGTGGCCAGAACGTGCTCGACCTCGGACGTGCCGATCCCGTGCGCGAGCGCCCCGAACGCGCCGTGGGTGGACGTGTGGCTGTCGCCGCAGACGATGGTCATGCCCGGTTGGGTCCGGCCCTGTTCGGGACCCACCACGTGGACGATGCCGTTCCGAACGTCGCCCATGGGGAAGTATTCGATGCCGTACTCGGCGACGTTCTTGCCCAGCGTCTGGAGCTGGAGGCGCGCCTCCTCGTCCTGAACGGCGTCGACGCCGAGATCCTGGTCCTCGGTGGGAACGTTGTGGTCGGCCACCGCCAGCGTGCGATCCGGCCGCCGCACGCCCCGACGGTTGGCGCGCAGGCCGGCGAAGGCCTGGGGCGTCGTCACCTCATGGATCAGATGCAGGTCGATGTAGAGGATCGCCTCGCCGTCCTGTTCGTCGACGACGTGGGCGTCCCAGATCTTGTCGTAGAGCGTCTTGCCGGGCATGGCCCGCATGTAGGTCGCCGACCGCGCGCACGTCTAGTGCTGCGGCGCCGCAGTCCAGGTGCGAACGCAGCAAAAATTTTCTCAGGCGGCGTCAATCAGGCTTGCCGGAAGCGAACCCTGGCCGGCGAGGGCCGTGCGCAGCGCCTCGATCAGCGGGGTGCGAGGCTCCTCGCCCAGGCTGGCGCGAAGGCGCGTGTTGTCCAGCAGCACGGTCTCGCGCCAGAGGTATCGGACCTCCTGGAGTTCGCGCAGGGTCTCGTTGAATGGCGCGACCGCGGCCAGGGCCAGCCAGGGCGTGCGCTTCACTGCGAGCCGCCGCCCCGCGGCCGCTTCCAGGCCCGCGACCAGTTCGTGGCCGGTGATCGCGTGCCCCTCCATGTGGAACACCGCCTGATCCGCCAGCGGGGTGTTCAACAGCCGCGCGAAGGTCTCGGCCACGTCGGGCAGAAACGCCCATGCGTGATGTACCTCCAGGGGGCCGGGATAGCTGACGGCCGCGACGGGCCGGCCGGCGCGCACCACCCCCTGCGACAACCAGTTGTTGCCCGGCCTCGGACCGAAGAAGTCGCCGGCGCGGACGATCAGAAACCGAACGCCCGCCTCGCGCAACGCCGTCTCCATCCGCACCCGGATGGCCCCTTTCCGCGTGACCGGATTCTGCGGCGCCTCCTCCCCGATCCGGGGGAAGACATCCGGGCCGTAGTTGTAGACCGTGCCGGGAAACAGGATCCGGGCGCCGCTCGTCCGAGCCGCGGCGAGGCTGGATTCCAGCATCGGCATCTGGAGGCCGGACCAGTTCCGATAGGCGGGCGGGTTGACCGCGTGGACGATGATCTCCGCCTCGTCGGCGGCGGCCGTGACGGCGCCGGCGTCCAGTGCGTCGGCCTTCACCCAGTCCAGCCCCGCCGGGACATTCGTCGAACGGGCCCGCTCGGGATCGCGGTGCGCCGCACGCACGCGCCAACCCTCCGCGAGCAGACGCTCCGCCAGGGCGCCGCCGATTCCGCCGGTCGCGCCGATCACCAGCGCCAGGGGACCATCTTGGCGAGCCGTCGCGGCGTCGATCGTGGGTCGGTTCATCGGAGCCTCCGTCTTCACCCCCAGAAGCCACGGCTCAAAGCCGATCAGAATTGCGCAATCCAGCAGAACAGCTATTCGATGACGCATGCCCGGAACCCCCGACTGGGACCTGCTCCAGAGCCTGCACGCCGTCCTTCAGGCCGGCAGTTTCTCGGCCGCCGCGCGCCTGCGCCGGTTGACCCAGCCCACGCTGGGCCGCCACATCGACCAGCTCGAACGCCAGCTCGGCGCGCCGCTGTTCCTGCGCAGTCCTCGGGGGCTCCAGCCCACCGATCTGGCGCTGGCCTTCCGGCCGCATCTCGACGACATGGCCGCCGCCGCGGCGGCGGCCGGGCGCGACATCGACGGCATCGTCAGCGGCGAAGGAGGCGTCGTCCGCGTCACCGTCAGCGAGATCGTCGGCATCGAGGTGATCCCGCCCATGATGGCGCGGTTCCGGGAGGCGCATCCGGGCGTGACGGTGGAACTCACCCTCAACAACAAGAACGACGATCTGAGCCGGCGCGACGCCGACATCGCCGTGCGCATGTCGCGTCCCACGCAGAACAGTCTCGTGGCGCGCAAGGTGGGCGCCCTCCGCCTCGGCTTCCACGCCACGCCGGCGTATCTGGCGCGGCACGGCGTACCCGCCAGCTTCGAGGAGCTGGCGCAGCACACGCTCATCGGCTTCGACCGCGACCTGCCCGAGATCGCCAAGGACATCTCGATCGGCCAGCCGATCACCCGCGATCTCTTCACCTACAGGACCGACAACGACGTGGCCCAGCTCGCCGCCATCAAGGCCGGCGTCGGCATCGGCGCCTGCCAGACCCTGATCGGCCGGCGCGAGGGCCTGGTGGCCGTCCTCCCCGACCTGTTCAGGTTCGACCTCGACATCTGGATCTGCATGCACGAGACCCTGCGCGGCGCCCCGCGTATGCGCCTGATGTTCGACCATCTGGTGAAGGCGTTCGCCGACTATGTGGCGGATGGGGAGCAAGGCGAGTTGGGCCGATCGGCGCCCTGAGCGCCTACCAGGTCTCGCGGAACGGCCGCACCTCCGACAGGAACGACCAGGCCGTGCGCGGCTGGTGGGCCAGGTGGAACACTTCGCCCGCGATGTCGGCCGGCTGGATGAAGAAGTCGTCCGGAGCATCCTTGTAGCGCGCCCGCGTCCAGGCCAGGTCGATCACCGCGTCGATGACCAGATAGGCCACATGGACGCCCTTCGGCCCCACGTCCCGGGCGATGGACTCGGCCAGAATGCGCTGGGCGGCCTTGGTGGGCGCGAAGCCGGCGAAGTTGGCCCGCCCGCGCAGCGCCGATGTGTTGCCGGTGACGATCAGCGCGCCCTCGCCCGCCTCGATCATGGCCGGCGTCGTCAGACGCGCCAGATGCAGCAACGCCATGACATTCACCTGGAAGTTCCGCTCCAGCACGGCCGGATCGATATCGGCGAAGGCGCCGAACGCGCCCCCGACGGCGTTGTGGACGACCACCTTCGGCGCGCCGATGCGTTCGATCGCGGCCTGAAGAGCGGCGGGATCGCTTACGTCACAGGGGACGGCCAGGCTGTCGGGGATCTCGGCGGCCAGCGCGGCCAGCCGGTCGGCGTCGCGGGCCAGCATGGCGACGCGGTAGCCGCCGTCGGAGAAGCGTCGGGCGATGGCCGCGCCGGTCCCGGGACCGACACCCGTGACGAGGGCCAAGGGCTTCATGCGGCGATCTCCGCGGCCAGGCGCTCGCGGACGAAATCGAGCCGGTCGTTGCCGAAGTACATGTCGTCGCCGACGAAGAGGGTGGGAGCGCCGAAGACGCCGCGTTCGGCCGCTTCGCGGGTGTTGGCCTCCAGTTCCGCAACAACCTCGGGGCTGTCGATCAGCGGCTCCAGCGCCTCGACATCCAGGCCGGCGGCGGCCAGGACCGCCAGGATCTCGGGCAGGGTCCCGACCGGGTCGCCGACGCCCCAGAAGGCGTGGAACAGGGCCGCGGTCGCCTCACGCGCCGCTCCGATCCGCCCGGCCGCCAGGACCGCGCGGGCGCAGGCCTGGCCGTCGTTGGTCTGCGCCCGCGCCGGGTTGAGGGGCACGCCATAGCGCCCGGCCCAGCGGCCGAGATCGGCGCGGGCGTAGCGGCCCTTGGCCGCCGACTGCAAGGTGGTGGGCTGGTTGCCCACCGCCTCCATCACCTTCAGCACCGCCATCGGGCGCAGGACCACCTCGACGCCCAGGCCTGAGAGCTGGCTATGGGCGAGATAACTGTAGGGACTTCCAAAATCGAAGAAGAACTCGACGCGGGCCATGGGGCGGCCTCCTTCCGCTGATCGCCATGAAGCCCAGAGCACAGACGCCCTGCAAATCAGAAAAGGGCACGATCGGTCACAACTTTTCTGGGCAAGGCGACGGGATTTGTCCGTGCGGCGAGGTCCTTGAGCGCGCCGGTCATTCGATCCGCCCGCCCACGACCTGAGCGAGTGGCGAATCCCCACAATTCCCTGCCTGGAAAGAGGGGCTACGCTTCCCGATGAGGAGCTGGAGCGGTTCCGGCTTTTTTGCGGGTTTTCAGATGTCGCTTTCCGACATCCGCGCCGTCGGCGCGGAAGCGCATGCAAAAACGGCGGCTGGATCGCTCCAGCCGCCGTTCGCATTTCGTTGCTCCTGGAGCTTCAGCCCTCGGTCTTCTCGGGCGCGGCTTCCTTGGTCGTCGCCGTCATCTGGCGCTCGGCGATCCGGGCCGACTTCCCGCGACGGTCACGCAGGTAGTAGAGCTTGGCGCGGCGCACGACGCCCCGGCGCTTCACCTCGATGCTCTCGATGTTCGGCGACAGGATCGGGAACACGCGCTCCACGCCCTCGCCGAACGAAATCTTGCGGACGGTGAAGTTCTCGTCGACGCCTTCCCCCGCGCGGGCGATGCAGACGCCCTCATAAGCCTGGACGCGCTCGCGCTCGCCTTCCTTGATCTTCACGTTCACGCGCACCGTGTCGCCGGGGCGGAACTCGGGGATCTTGCGGACGGCCAGGAGGCGGTCGGCCTCTTCCTTGCGGAGTTGTTCAATCACGTTCATCGGTCTCATCCTTACTGGGCTTACCCGCCGTCTTGGGTCGGGCCGCCCTTTGCCTGTTGATTGGCGGAACGCTGCGCCCAGAGGTCCGGACGCCGCTCCCGCGTGGTTGCTTCCCGCTGATCCTGGCGCCACCCGCGGATCCGCGCGTGGTTTCCGGACAGCAGCACCTCGGGGATCTCCAGCTCCTCGAACGTCCGCGGTCGCGTGTACTGCGGGTGTTCGAGAAGCCCGTCCTCGAAGCTTTCTTCACTCAGACTCTCGGCCTGTCCCAGCACACCCGGAACGAGCCGTACGCACGCCTCGATCACCACCATCGCCGCCGCCTCGCCACCGGCGAGCACCGCGTCTCCGACGGAGATCTCCTCGAACCCCCGGGCGTCGAGCACCCGCTGGTCCACCCCCTCGAACCGCCCGCACAGGACGATCAGCCCAGGCGCCTGGGCCCATTCCTTCACGCGCGCCTGGGTCAGGGGGCGACCCCTGGCGCTCATGTACAAAAGCGGGCGTCCGCCCCGCTCCACGCTGTCGAGCGCAGAGGCGATCACGTCGGCCCGCATCACCTGCCCCGGCCCGCCACCCGCAGGGGTGTCGTCGAGGAAGCCGCGCTTATCCGTGGAAAAGCCCCGAATGTCCACTGTTTCCAAGGACCAGAGCGCGGCGTCTCGCCACGCCGTCCCGATCAGGGAGACGCCGAGCGGGCCCGGAAACGCCTCCGGGAACATGGTCAGCACGGTGCAGTCGAAGGACATGGCGCCCAAAGCCGCCGCCGTCGCCCTCACGTCAAGTGGGCAGGCCTCAGAGACGAACCTCGAATACCCGCAAGTAGTAGGTGAACGGTCCGTCCAGCGGCTCGCCGCCCGCCACGCAACTCAAGCCGGGCCGGGCCACGCAGGGGCTGTCGTCGTAACGGACGCCCACGCGCACGCCGTAGGCGCGATACCAGACGAAATCCACCACACCGGGGTGCTGCGGGCGGTACCGGAAGCGCACGCCCCGGCTCTCTCCGCTGATCCAGCCGGCGGAATCCGCCACACCGACCAGCCGACCGGAACGCGTTTCCGCAACGATGGCCTCGTAGGCCGGTCGCCGGGCCTCGAAATTCAGGCGCACCCCGGCGTCCAGAAGCGGCTGGAAGCCGGGCACGAAGGCGCCCAGGAAACTCATCAGCACCGTGGGCGCGATCCAGCCCGTCTCGGGATCGCTCAGCAGCGTCCAGAAGCTCCAGACCGCCAGCACCGGCGGGGGCACGACGAAGATCGCCGCCAGGATCACCGGGCCCGCGGCGCCAGGCGCCGTCTCCAGGATGGCGGGCGCCGCCAGGGTCGCGCCCACGATCCCGGCCATCCACGCCGCCAGCGCCGCGGCCAGCGGCGTGCGCCAGATCGGCCTCGGGTGATCCGCGGTCTCCCCCATGCGCCTAGATGGGGCGACGATTTGCGCCGATGCAACACCTTGCCGGTCCCAGGTGCGGAGCGTAAGGGCGCCGCCATGACCGAGATCACCGCCTCAGGCGCCGCTCCCGAACACGCCGCGCAGGACGAGACCCTGGTGGAGACCCTGCAACTCGAACGGATCGAGGAGAACCTCTTCCGGGGAACCTCGCCCGACACCGCGCCCGGGCGTATCTTCGGCGGGCAGGTGATCGCCCAGTCGTTGCTGGCGGCCTACGAGACCATCGACGCCCGCGTCTGCCACTCTCTGCACTGCTATTTCATCCGGCCGGGCGACCCGACCGTACCGATCGTGTTCGAAGTGGACCGGTCGCGCGACGGGGGCAGCTTCACCACCCGGCGCGTGGTGGCGATCCAGCACGGCAAACAGATCTTCAACCTTGCGGCCTCGTTCAAGGACCCGGAGGAAGGCTTCAGTCACCAGGCCGGAATGCCGGCCGGCCCGCACTGGTCCGAACTCCCGGACCAGGTCGAGGTGATGAAGGAACTGCTGAAGAACGCACCCGAAGAGGCCAAGCGCTGGCTTTCCCGGCCGATGCCGATCGAGATGCGGTCCCAGGACGCCCGCACCTACTGGAAGACAGGCCCCAAGGAGCCGGTCTCGCAGAACTGGTTCCGTTGCCGCACGCCCATCGGGGGCGACGCCCACATGCACCAGGTGATCCTGGCCTATGCGTCGGACATGAACCTGCTGTCGACCGCCATGCGACCGTACGGCGTCCATTGGAACACGCCGGGATTCCAGTCGGCCAGCCTGGATCACGCCATGTGGTTCCACCGCCCCACAGACTTCAACCAGTGGCACCTCTACGTCCACGACAGCCCGTCGGCCTCGGACGGCCGCGGCCTGATCCGCGGTGCGATCTACGCCGAGGATGGAACGCTCGTGGCGAGCGTGGCGCAGGAGGGTCTGATGCGGATGCGCCCGCCGAAGTAGCCTCTTGCCTGCAATGGCGAGGGATTGCCGCTTGTCCGGCGGGGGCGTATCCCCTCGCCCTTCGCACTTGCAGCATCGCGGACGCCATGGACACCGAGACCCTCGCCCAGACGCTGGAGCTGGAGCGCCTGGAAGTGAACCTGTTCCGGGGAACGACGCCCGACAAGGAACAGCGTCAGCGCATCTACGGCGGTCAGGTGATCGCCCAGTCGCTTCTGGCCGCCTATGAGACGGTCGAGGATCGCATCTGCCACTCGCTGCACTGCTACTTCATCCGGCCCGGCGACCCGACCATCCCGATCATCTTCGAGGTGGACCGTTCGCGCGACGGCGGCAGCTTCACCACCCGGCGCGTCATCGCCGTCCAGAAGGGCCAGCAGATCTTCAACCTGGCCGCCTCGTTCCAGACGGAGGAAGAAGGCTTCGAGCACCAGGCCGACATGCCGGACGCGCCAGCCTGGGAGGCCGTGGAAGACGACGCGGCGATGCGCCGGCGCCTCGCGGAAAGCACGCCCGACGAGGACGACGACTGGATCGACAGGGTCCGCCCCATCGAGATGCGTACGGTCGATGGCCGCTTCGACAGCGCCAGTCCCGACCCCCGGCCGCCGAACCAGCAGGTATGGTTCCGCGCCCGCCATCCGATCGGCGGCGACGCCCACATGCATCAGGTGATCCTGGCCTATGCCTCCGACATGAGCCTGCTGGGAACGTCGATCCGTCCCCACGGCGTGAGCTGGCGCACGCCGGGCTTCCAGTCGGCCAGCCTGGACCACGCCATGTGGTTCCACCGGCCCACCGACTTCAACGAATGGCACCTGTACGTCCAGGAAAGCCCCTCGGCCTCGGGCGGCCGCGGCTTCAACCTGGGCTACATCTACCGCGCCTCGGACGGCGCGCTGGTCGCAAGCTGCGCCCAGGAGGGACTGATGCGGATGCGCAAAAAGTCCCTCCCTTGATAGGGAGGGATTATTCCGTCTCCTCAGGCCGCACGGCGACCACCACGCCCTCGGCGATCCTCACCTCGGGCACGGCATCGCGGGTGAAGGGCAGATACCAGCTCGCGCCGGCCTCGGGTTGGATTTCCAGGAGGTCGCCCGCGCCGAAATCCTGGACCGAACGGATCCGGCCGAGCACCACGCCATCGGGGTCTCGGACCGACAGGCCCACGAGGTCGGTGATATAGAACTCGTCCTCGTCCGGCTCCGGCAGGGCCGTTCTGGGGACGTACAGCCTGAGGCCGCGCAGCGCCTCGGCTTCCTCGCGCGTCTCCACCTCGCGGGCGCGCGCCACCACGCCGCCCTTGGCCGCGCGCCCCGAGACCAGCGTGAGGGCGGGCGAGCCGTCCGCACGCTTCAGGTCCCGGTAGTCCATCAGGGCGAGGGCGTCGGCCGTGTAAGCCGTGATCCGCACCTCGCCGCGGACGCCGAAGGCGCCCGCGACCCGCCCGACCTCGATCAGGCCGACCTCGATCGGGCCCTGGTCCACGTCGCCTCAGGCCTGCTGTTCGCCTTCGGGCGCGGCTTCGGCGGCCGGAGCCTCCTCGGCGGCGGCTTCAGCGGCAGGCGCGGCTTCGGCGGCGGCCTCGACCGGAGCAGCCTCTTCGGCGGCCGGCTCCTCAGCCGGGGCGGCGGCTGCGGCGGCGGCGGCTTCGGCCGCTTCCGCCGCGGCGGTTTCCTCGGCGGCCTTGCGGTCGGCTTCGCGCTGCGCGCGTTCTTCCACGCGTTCCTTGGCCTTCTGGCCGGGTTCGCCCTTCTTCGGGTTGTTGCTGGCTTCCCATTTCACGACGCCGACCTTGCCCAGCTCGCGGGCGACGCGGTCGGTGGGCTGGGCGCCCTTCTTGATCCATTCCTGGATGCGCTCGACCTTCAGCACGACGCGGTTCGGGTCGTCCTTCTTGAGCAGCGGATTGTACGAACCGACCTTCTCGATGAAGCGGCCGTCGCGGGGCGAGTGGCTGTCGGCGACGACGATCGAGTAGTAGGGGCGCTTCTTGGCGCCGCCACGGGCGAGACGGATCTTCAGCATTTTCGTAAGTCCTTGGTCTGGAAGCTATTTCTTGAAGGGATTGAAGCCGGGAGGCAGGCCGCCCCCCAATCCGGGAAGTTTCGGCAGGCCACCGGGCATCGACTTGAGCTTGGCGGCCATCTCTTCGATCTGTTCGGGCGTGGGCTGCTGCCCGCCGCCGGCCATCTGGCCCAGCTTGCCCATGTCGAGCCCGCCGGCGCCCAGCATCTTGGCCATCTGGCCGAAGCCCTTGCCGCCGTTCTTGCTCATCGCCTTGAAGGCGTCGGCCATCTGGCGGTGCTGTTTCAGCAGGCGGTTCACCTCGGCCACGTCCACCCCGGCGCCGGCCGCGATGCGGCGCTTGCGCGAGGCCTGGAGGATGTCGGGCTTTTTCCGCTCCGCCTTCGTCATCGACGAGATGATCGCCACCTGCCGGTCGAAGGTCTTGTCGCTCAGGCCGCTGTCGGCGATCTGACGCTTCATCTTCTGGACGCCGGGCAGCAGGCCCATCAGCCCGTCCATGCCGCCCATGCGCTTCATCTGGCCGAGCTGGTCGGCCATCATCTCGAGGTCGAACTGGCCCTTGGCCAGCTTCCTGGCCGTGGCTTCCGCCTTGGCCATGTCCAGTTCCTGGGCGGCTCTCTCGACCAGCGCCACCACATCGCCACGGCCCAGGATCCGGCCGGCGACCCGCTGGGCGTCGAAGGCGTCCAGGCCATCGATCTTCTCCGAGACGCCCAGGAACTTGATGGGCAGGCCCGTGACCTGGCGCATCGACAGCGCCGCGCCGCCGCGGCCGTCGCCGTCGGCCCGGGTGAGCACCAGGCCGGTCAGGGGCAGGCGCTCGAGGAACGCCTTGGCCGTGCGCACCGCGTCCTGGCCGGTCAGGGCGTCGGCGACCAGCAGGGTCTCGGACGGCGTCGAGATCTTCGCGATCTCGGCCGCCTCGGACATCATCGCCTCGTCGATGGTCGTGCGGCCGGCGGTGTCGAGGATCAGGATGTCGAAGCCCTGGAGCTTCGCCGCCTGCATGGCGCGCCGGGCGATGTCGGGGGCGGACTGGCCGGCGACGATGGGCAGGAAGTTCGCGCCCGCTTGCTCGGCCAGCATGCCGAGTTGCTCCATGGCCGCCGGGCGGCGCGTATCGAGCGAGGCCAGCAGGACCTTCTTGCGGTCCTTGACCAGTTTCAGCGCCAGCTTGCCGGCGGTGGTGGTCTTGCCCGACCCCTGGAGGCCGGCCATCAGGATCACGGTGGGCGGGTTGAGCGAGAGGTTCAGGCCCTCGGGCTCGCCGTCTCCTCCCAACATCTCGACCAGGCCGTCATAGGTGATCTTGACCACCTGGTCGGCGGGCTTCACCGCCCGGATCACCGCCTCGCCGGTGGCGGCTTCGGTGGCCTTGGCGATGAAGTCGCGGACGACGGGCAGGGCGACGTCGGCCTCGAGCAGGGCGACGCGGATCTCCCGCATCACCTCGGCCACGTCCTTCTCGGACAGCACGCCGCGGCCGGAAAGCCGGTCGAAGACCCCTGTCAGCCGATCTGTCAGCGCGTCGAACAAACGCAATTCTCCTGTGGCCCAAACGCAGTTGACCCCCGTGCACGATTGCGTGGACGGGGGGCCTCGCCGCTCTCGTCCCATGCGATGGGGGTCGTAGCGGTGGAGGGCGCTGACCGAGGTTGGCGCCGGAAGGGCGCGCTTATGCGCTCAAGGGGCGATCAGGTCAAGGAACGACACTAGGCGCCGAAAATCATCCCGAACAGGGCGATGAGCCAGAAACCAGACCGACGCTCCAAACCTGAACAAGCCGTCGATGATAGCGCCGTCCCTCGTCGGTCAGCGCCGCAGCGTCAAGTATCATAGGGTTGAGCATCACGCGGAGCGCCGAGAGTTGGCGACCGCGTCGGTGGTCGAGGATTTTCGTCGTGAGCCAGAAGGTGACCAGCGTGGAAATGAGGAAAAGCACCAACGCGGCCTTGCTCACCAAGCTGACCCAACTCGTCAAGCGGACGGCCCTCCGCGACCTTTGTTCCACACGCGTCCGGTGACTTCCACAACGATCTCGCGGACTGGATGATGGTCGCGACCGCCCTGTATCTCGCCGTGGCGTGCTGAGCCCATTCACGTCCGAAAGCCGCCAGCGAAGATCGGCGAACGACGCTATCTTCCATGCATGACGCAGCCCGATCCCATCCGGTTCGCCCCCATTCGGTTCAACCTGTTCGACACCGCCATCGGCGTGGCCGGCGTCGCCTGGAACGATGTCGGCCTCGTGGCCTGCCATCTCCCCGAGCGCGACGCGGAAACCTGCCGCCGCGGCGTCCTGCGCCGGCTCCCCGATGCGGCCGAAGCCGAGATCCCCGACCGCCTCGCCGCGACCGTCGAAGGCGTCCGGCGCCTCATGCGCGGCGAGAAGGCCGACCTCACGGCCGCGCCGCTGGACCTGTCGCGCACGCCCGGGTTCCACGCGAAGGTCTACGGGATCGCCCGCGGCATCCCGCCCGGACAGACGATGACCTATGGCGAGATCGCCGAACGCCTGGGCGACAAGCTGCTGGCCCGCGACGTGGGCGCGGCGCTGGGCAAGAACCCCTGGCCGATCGTCGTGCCCTGTCACCGCGTGACGGCCGCCGGCGGCAAGCCCGGCGGGTTCTCGGCCCGGGGCGGCGTCAACACCAAGCTGAAGCTGCTGGCGATCGAGGGGGCGGCGGCGGCGGCCCAGGCCGACCTGTTCGCCACCTGACCAGCGTCTGCGGCGTCCTGGCCTCCGTATTGCTGCGTAGGGGGCGAACCCGACTGCCCGTCCGGCGTTGGGACTCCTAAGGTCCTCGCAGAATGCTGAAGCCGCTCGCCATCGCCGCCCTCCTGACCCTCGCCGCATCCGGCGTGGCGCAGGCGGACGTCTGCCGCGGCGAGGCGCCGATGGCCGGCGAGGAGATGCGCGGGCCTGTCCTGCACGTCCTAGACGGCCAGCGCCTGTGCGTGGCGCTCAGCCCCGATCCGAGGAATTGGGTCCCGGTGCGACTCGCCGACGCGCCCGAGATCGCGGAGGCCGGCCGCGGGGCGCTCATGGCCGCCAGCTTCGGCCAGGACGTCACCTGCCGCATCGTAGGCCGGGAAGAGGACGGCGCCGTCGCGATGTGCCGCACGGCGCGCGGGTCGGTGGGCGAACGGCTCTCGACACCCCGGATCGTCCGCGCCGGCCAGGTCTGGCGCTGAAGCTTCCGTCTGCACGGAATCTCCCCGGCGAGCCACGGTGACACCTGCGCCGACGCGCTCTAACACCGGGTCATGAGCATCGGCGTGTTCGATTCCGGCGTGGGCGGTCTGACCGTCCATCACCGGCTGGTGGAACGCTTCCCGCGGGCTGATTTCGTCTACCTCGCCGACCAGGCCAACGCCCCATACGGCGGCCGCCCCGGGGAGGAGATCGTGGATCTCACCCGCGCCGGCTGCATGCGCCTGTTCGACGAGGGGTGCAGCCTGGTGGTCCTGGCCTGCAACACCGCCGCCAGCGTGGCGCTGCGACGCCTGCAACAGACCTGGCTGCCGGGCTACCGGCGGGAGCTGGGGCGACCGGTCAATATCCTGGGTATCGTCGTGCCGACCATAGAGGCGGCGACCGGCCTGCCGTGGGAGCACGAGGCCGAGCGGCGCGGCGAAAAGGTCGAGAAACTGGATATCCTGGGCGTCTTCTCCACGCCCGCCACCGCCGCTAGCCGCGTCTACGAGATCGAGATCGACAAGCGCCGGCAGGACGTGGCCGTCTTTTCCGAACCCTGCCCCGAACTGGCTCGGATGATCGAAGCCGGCGCGGCGCGCGAGGCGCTGGCCGAGGTCATCTCCGGCCACGTGAAGGCGCTCACCGCCCGTATCGGCCGCGCCCCCGACCGCGCGATCCTGGGCTGCACCCACTACGAGATCGTCGCCGACCTGTTCCGGGCGGCCCTGCCGGCGGGGACGCCGCTAATCCGCCAGCCCGAGGCCACGGCCGACGCGCTGGAGCGCTACCTGGCGCGGCACCCCGAACTGGACCCCGGCCAGGACGCCCTTCGCCGATTCCTGACCACCGGCGCGCCGGGCGCGCAGAACGGTCTGGTTGAGACCTTCTGGGGTAGCCCGCTAAGTTTCGAACCGGCCTGAGGGCAGGCTACGGGAACATGGCGCGGAGAACGACGGTGCGTCGAACGAAAGCTGCGGCCGTGGCCGCCCTTTTCTGTATTGGGCCGGTCTGCATGGGGCCAGGCGCCGCCAGCGCCGAAGTGCTCGATACGGGGCCTCAGGGCTTCCGCCTGAAGGCCATGCGCCAGATCGCGGCGCCGCCGGGGCGCGTCTACGAGGCTCTGGGCGAGATCGGCCGCTGGTGGGACGGCGCTCACAGCTATTCGGGCAAGGCGGAGAACATGAGCGTCCGTCTCGAACCCGGCGGCTGCTGGTGCGAAGCCCTGCCGGGCGGCGGCGTCCGACACGGGACAGTGATCCTGGCCTGGCCAGAGCAGGGGATGCTGCGGCTCGACGCGCCGCTGGGGCCGCTTCAGGACGAAGGCGTCTCGGCCGTGCTGAGCTTTCAACTCAGAGCGAAGGACGGGGGCACCGAACTCACGGCCGCCTATCACGTCGGCGGAGCGCGGGACTTCATCCTGAAGGCCGCGCCCGCTGTCGACGGCGTCCTGAATGCGGCCTGGGACCGCCTCACGCGCTATGTGGAGACGGGAACGCCTGAGCCCTGACGGCGGCCTCGCCCAGAGCCGCATCCAGTCGCACGCCGTCACGATAGGGCGCGAGATCGGGCGTCGGGCTGCCGCCGAGGCCCATATCGGGCTCGGGGCGTGGTGTCCCGATGCGGGTCTCCACGGGGAACACGCCGCACCAGGCGGCCCAGCCCGCATCGGCGGGCAGGTCGGCCACCCCCGTCTCGCGGACCTTCGCCGAGGCCTCTTCGATCTCCATCTCGACCAGCGACGTCTGGGCCAGCTCGCCGTCCGTGGCCGGGCGAAGCTTCACCGAGCGACCGGCGTAGAGGCGGTCGATGAAGGCGTCCATCGCCCGGCGCTTCGTGGCCGCATCCTCGACGGCATGCGCGCGACCGAAAGCCATCACCGAACGATAGTTCAGCGAGTGGATGAACCCCGAGCGCCCGACGACGAAGCCATCCAGGAAGCTGACCGTGACGCACACCGGCGTTCCCCCGGCCAGCGTGCGCAGCATCCGGCTGGCGGCGGCGCCATGCCAGTAGAGCCGCCGACCCTCGCGCCAGTAGGCGGTGGGCGTCACGAACGGCTGGCCGTCGATCACATAGCCCACATGCGCCATCACCCCGGCGTCCAGCAGCGCGAAGACCGTCGCTTCGTCGTAGCGGGCGCGCTGAGGCCGCCGACGCACGCGCGAACGTGGCGTCGGCTGAAACGCCACGCCGTCGTCGGCCGGCGGGCTCACGACCAGACCCGCCCGAGCGGCGGATGTAAGGGCGACAGGTTCGGGTGGGACACGGCCATTTGCACGGCCTCCTTTCGGCGCGTTGGTCTATGCGCTACCTGGTCTGCTCGAAAGATCCACTTTACGATAGAATATCAGACCACCCGGAGGATCCATGAGCTGGGCCGACGTCTATCCCTGGACCGCGCCCACGCCCGGCCGGCCCGTCGTCAGGCAGGTCTACGATCAGGTGCGCGCAGCCATCCACGCCGGCGCGTTGAAGCCGGGCGGACGGCTGCCCTCCAGCCGCGACCTGGCGGCCCGTCTGGGCGTGGCGCGGGCGTCGGTGGTGGCCGCCTACGAGCAACTCCTGGCCGAAGGCTATGCCGAGGGTCGCGCCGGTTCGGGAACCTATGTCTCGGCCGACCTGTCGGGGGTGGCCGAGGTCGCTGCGTCCAGGGTGGAGTCCGACCGCCTGATGGCGCCGGCTGCGGCGCCGGCGCCATCAGAGGTTCTGGGACGCCTGAGCCTGCCCGAGGCGCCGCTGGCGGCGCGGACGTTCTCGAACGGCCGCACGCTGATGGATGCGCGGGCTCAGGACGCCTGGTCGGGCTCCACGCGCCGCGCTCTGCGGCGGCTGGACGCAGAACACTTCGGCTACTCCGATCCGGCGGGCGACCTGGGTCTCCGGACGGCGATCGCCGACTACCTGCGGGCCGCGCGCGGGGTGGTCTGCACACCGGAACAGGTGATCGTCACCAGCGGCGCACAGCACGCCGTGGACCTGGCCGCGCGCGCGCTGCTGAATCCCGGCGATCGGGTGTGGCTGGAGGACCCCGGCTATCCGAACACCTGGCAGGCTCTCCAGGCGGCCGGGGCGCGGGGCGTGCCCGTCCCCGTAGACCGTTCGGGTCTCGTCGTGTCCGAAGGCGTCGCACAGGCGGACGACGCCAAGGCCGCCTTCGTCACGCCCTCGCACCAGTTTCCGCTGGGCGTGGCCATGTCGATGGCGCGTCGGCTGGAACTGATCGCCTGGGCGCGCGAGGCCGGGGCCTGGATCGTGGAAGACGACTACGCCTCGGAGTTCCGGTACGCGGGCGCGCCGCTCGCCTCGCTTCAGGGCCTGGATGGCGGCGAACGCGTCATCTACGTGGGCACCTTCAACAAGTCGCTCTTCCCGGGCCTCAGGCTGGGCTACCTCGTCGCGCCCCACGCGTTGGCCGCGCCCCTGTCCGCCCTGAGGCGCCTGGCCGACCGGCAGCCCCCGACACTGACTCAGGCCATCGTGCGCGACTTCATGGAGAGCGGGCAGTTCGCCGGCCACATCCGCCGCCGGCGGCTGGCCTACAAGGCCCAGCGCGACGCCCTGGCCCAGGCGCTGGACGCACAGCTCGGGGACAAGCTGGACGTCGATACGCCCGACCAGGGCATGCACCTCATCGCCTATACGAGGAACGGCCTGGCGGATGGCGAGGCCGAAGCCCGAGCCCTGGCGGGCGGAGTGACCGTACGGGCCATCAGTCCCCTGCACCATGCGGCGCCGGCGCGGCAAGGCCTGCTCCTGGGGTTCACCGGCTTCCCGGCCTCCGCGATGGACGCCGGCGTGGCGCGCCTCGCCGCAGCGCTGAGGTAGGGGACGCGACAAGGACCCGGACGACGCTCAGGGGGAGAAGGACGGCGCCGCCCGGGTCACGTCGGAGGTCGCGTGGTGTGCTGGCGCGACCTTCGGCGGAAGAGGTCGCCGAAACCTCGACGACCGCCAGGACAGGTAGGTAGGCGCAGCTTCGATACAATTCCAATCGATAGTTTTTGCGATTGGAATAGAGTAACCCTATGATGCGCGAATGCTCCCGACCATCCGCCAACTCCAGTACCTGAAGCTGCTCGCCGAGCACGGCGCCTTCGGGCGCGCGGCCGACGCGGCGCACGTCACGCAGCCGACGCTCTCCGCCGGCATCCAGGAACTGGAGCGAACCCTCGGAGCGCCTGTGGTGGACCGCGCCCGGACCGGCGTCATCCTGACGCCGGTGGGCGAGGAGGCGCTGCGTCGTGCGACGGTGATCCTCAACGAGGCCGAGGAACTGGTCGAGGCGGCCAAGAACGCCGGCCAGCCGCTGACCGGCCGCTTCCGCCTGGGCGTGATCCCGACCATCGCCCCGTTCCTCCTGCCCGGCGCCCTGCCGTTGCTGCGCGAGCGCTACCCCAAGCTGCGCCTCTTCCTGCGCGAGGATCTGACCCAACGCCTGATCGCCCAGCTCAAGGCCGGCCGACTGGACGCCGCCCTCATCGCACTGCCGTTCGACATGGCCGGCCTGGAATGGGCCCATGTGGCCGACGACGAACTGCTCGCCGCGACGCCCGCCGACCATCCCCTGGCGCGGCAGGCGTCGGTGTCGTCCCAGGATCTCGAGCGAGAGGACCTGATCCTGCTCGAGGACGGCCACTGCCTGCGCGAACATGCGCTCTCAGCCTGCAGACTGACGCCATCGCGCGCGGGGACGAGGGAGGAGCCATTCGCCGCCACCTCGCTGCCGACCCTGGTCCAGATGGTGGGCTCGGGCCTGGGGGTCACCTTCCTGCCGCAGATGGCGGTGAGCGCGGGGCTCGCCGAGGCTGCGCATGTGGCGGTGCGTCCCATCGAGGCCGATCACCCGGCCCGGGAGATCGTAGTGGCCTGGCGCGCGGGCTCGAACCGCCGGGCCGAAGGCCGGCTGCTCGCCGATCTGTTCCGGGACGCCCGCACCGGCGTCCAGGCGTAGCCAGAGACGCCGGCCCGGGTCGCGTCGGGGCAGCGTCGCGGCGAACTGTTCCACGATCCAGTCGGCCTGCCCGTCGGTCAGGATCAGCGGCGGGGCGATGCGGATGGTGTGGTCGTGGGTCTCCTTGGCCAGCAGGCCGTGGGCCTGCAGCGCCGCGCGCGCCACCGCGCAGGCCAGCGGGTTGCCGCCTTCAGCCGCTGGAACACCGGCTCCTCGCCCTGGCGCTCGGGGTGACGGAAGCGTGCGGGCGTCACCGTTCCGTCCAGCACCACGCCGGCATTGGCCGGGAAGACGAGGTCCGGCAGGCCCTTCACCGCGCCGATGGTCTCGACCTTCGCGCCCAGGCCCTCCAGCGCCCGCCACAGTGCGTCCGAGCCGGCCCGCGCCGCCTGCGCATCGGCGTCACCCCAGGCGTCCGGTCTTGATCCATGGATTGATGCGGTAACTGACGTCGAAGCCGGCCGGATCGGTCATCAGGAAGGTGGGGTGGTCCATGCGAGCTCCTGCGCGGCGCTGGATCCCCGATCCTCCCTCCAATGTCTGCTAGCGAATAGCGTTCGACCTGATACGTCGTGCGCATCGAATTGGCGTATCGTCAGATCGGAGTGGCGAATGATCGACGCCCTGGACCGCGAACTGATCGGCCTGCTGCGGGCCGACTCCCGCAAGCCGGCGGCCACCCTGGCCAAGGCGCTGAACGTCTCGCGCGGCACGGTCCAGAACCGCATCGACCGCCTCGCCCGCGACGGCGCGATCCAGGGCTTCACCATCAAGACGCGTCCAGACACCGCCGACGGCGTGCGCGCCATCATGACTATCGCCGTCGAGGACGAGCGTTCGGGCGCGGTGGTGCGCGCCCTCCGGGGCCTGCCCGAGGTCGCCGCCGTCCACACTACCAACGGCCGTTGGGACCTGGTGGCCGAGCTGGCGGTCCAGACGCTGTCCGCCTTCAGCGATGCGCTCGACAGCAACAGCCGGATCGAGGGCATCGCCGCCACCGAGACCTCGATCCTTCTCGCCACCCAGAAGCTCTGAGGCGCCCATGGGCCACGCCTGGACCCTCTCGCAACGCGAGTACGCCCGTCACGAGGCCCGCCGCGGCCGCCGCTTCGCCTTCGAGACGGTGAGCCCCCGCGCCACCGCCCTCGTGGTGGTCGATATGGTCCCCTTCTTCGCCGACCAGAACCCGTTCTGCCGGGCCGCGATCGCCCCGATCAACGCCCTGGCTGCGGCCCTACGCGCGGCCGGCGGCGCGGTGGCGTGGGTTCTGCCTGCGCCCGAGCCCTTCGAAGACCTGTCGGTCGCCTTCAATGGCGCGCAGGGCGCCGCCGCCTATCGCCGCTCCGGCGGCGAAGGGCCGCTGCCGGACCGGCTGTGCCCCGGGCTCGCATCGGCCCGCGAAGACCTCTTCACCGAGAAGCGGGCCGCCAGCGCCTTCTTTCCCGGCCGCTGCGACCTGCACCTGCGCCTGGCCGCGCGGGAGATCGACACGCTGATCGTGACGGGGACCGTCACCAACGTCTGCGTGGAAAGCACGGTGCGCGACGCCCGCACCCTCGGTTACCGCGTGATCGTGGTCGCCGACGCCTGCGCCGCGCGCACCGACGCCGAGCACAACGCCGCCCTCCACACCATCTACCGCTCGTTCGGCGACGTCCGTCCCACGGACGAGGTCCTGGCCCTCATCGGCGGGGCCGGATTTCCGCCGAACGCCGAGGGGCTCTCCCCATCCGCAGACGAGGAAGGCTAAGATGGTCCCATGACAACCCCCGCACAGGCCTGGGCCGAAGCCGCCGAGCAGAGGCTGCTGGACGAAGCCCTCCGGCTCGCGCCGGTCCACGGCTGGACCCGCCGCACCGTCGGGCTGGCCGGCAAGGCCCTGGGCATGTCCGAGGGCGAGACCGGCCTGCTGCTGCCCCACGGCCCCGCGGACCTCGCAGCCCTGCTCTCGCGCCGGCACGACGCCCGGGCGCTGGCGGCCCTGGCCGATGTCCATCCGTCGAACCTGAAGATCCGCGAGCGCATCCGCCGCGCGGTCGAGGCGCGGCTGGACGCCGCCGCCCCGGACGAGCCGGCGCTGCGTCGCTGGATGGGTTTTCTGGCCCTCCCGCAGAACCTGAGCCTGGGCTCACGGCTTGCGTGGGAGAGCGCCGACGTCCTGTGGCGCTGGGCGGGCGACACCGCGACAGACGAGAACCACTACACCAAGCGGGCCATCCTGGCCGGCATCCTCTCGACCGCAGGAGCCATCCGCAGCGCTTCCGGCCGCAAGGAGGCCCTGGCTTTCGTGGATCGCCGCATCGAGGACGTCATGCGTTTCGAGAGCTGGAAGGCGACCACCGGCCTGAGGCCCGGCGCCTGGATGGGCGGCCTCGCCGAGCGCCTGGCCCGCGCGCGCTACGGCGCCTGACGCAAAAGACAGAGCCCTCGCTTCAGCTGCGGCCGGTCGAGCCGAAGCCGCCGGCGCCGCGGGCCGTATCGTCCAGGCTGTCGACCTCGGCCCATTGCGCCTGGACCACCGGCGCGATCACCAGCTGGGCGATGCGGTCGCCACGCCGGATGGTGAAAGCCTCCGGGCCGTGGTTGATCAGGATAACCTTCACCTCGCCCCGGTAGTCCGCATCGACCGTCCCCGGCGAATTCAGGCAGGTGATCCCGTTCTTGAACGCGAGGCCCGAACGGGGACGCACCTGGCCCTCGAACCCCGGCGGCAAGGCGAAGGCGAGGCCGGTCGGAACCGCGAACCGATCCCCCGGATGGAGAATGAGGGGTTCATCCTCCGGCACGGCGGCGCGCAGGTCCATGCCGGCGGCCTGGGCGGTCTCGTAGGCCGGCAGCGGGATGTCCCGTCCGTGGGGCAAGCGGGTGATCGGGACGGTGGGAGTCACTCAGAATTCCTCGGCGATGCGGGCGGCGAGCCTGCGGGCGACCTCGCCCTTGGCCATGCGGTCCCATCGCTCGATTCCCGCTCCGGAGACTATGGCCACGGCGTTCTCGTCGCCGCCCATCGTACCCTCGACACTGACGTCGTTGGCCACGATCCAGTCGCAGCCTTTGCGCGCGAGCTTGGCCCGGGCGTGCGCCTCGACGTCGTCGGTTTCGGCCGCGAACCCCACCACCAGCTTCGGTCGCCGCGCCGAACGGGAGAGGGTGGCCAGGATGTCGGGGTTCTCGACCAACCGGATCGTCGGGGCGTCGCCACCGGCCTTCTTGATCTTTCCCACGCCGACCGTCTCGGGACGCCAGTCGGCCACGGCGGCCACGCAGACGGCGATGTCGGCGGGCAGGGCGGCCTCGCACGCCGCCAGCATCTCGCGCGCCGTCTCCACCAGCACGCGGCGGACGCCCGCGGGCGCCGAGAGGGCCGTGGGCCCGCTGACCAGCGTGACCTCGGCGCCCAGAACGGCCAGCGCCTGGGCGATCGCATAGCCCTGCTTGCCCGAGGAGCGGTTGGTGAGCAGCCGTACGGGATCGATGGGTTCGGCGGTGGGACCCGCCGTGATCACCGCCCGGCGACCCGCCAGCGGCCGGGCGGCCGGGCCGGACAACGCCGTCATGATCGCCTCGAAAATGGCCGACGGCTCGGCCATCCGCCCTGGGCCGTACTCGCCGCAGGCCATCGCGCCCTCGTCCGGCCCGACGAACAGCACGCCGTCGGCCTGGAGCTGCGCCCGGTTCCGGCGGGTAGCCGGGTGCTCCCACATGCGGACATTCATCGCGGGCGCCATCAGCACGGGCTTGTCGGTGGCCAGAAGCGTGGTCGAGGCCAGATCGCCCGCCAGCCCCGCCGCCGCCTTGGCCATCAGGTCGGCGGTGGCCGGCGCCACCACCACCAGGTCGGCCGAACGCGACAGTTCGATGTGGCCCATCTCGGCCTCGGCCGTCAGGTCGAACAGCTCGGAATAGACCTTGTCCTCGGCCAGCGCCGACAGACTGAGCGGCGTGACGAACCGGGCGCCGGCCTGCGTCAGGATCGGACGCACCCCTACACCGGCCTTGCGCAGCAGGCGCGTCAGCTCCAGCGCCTTGTAGGCGGCGATGCCGCCGCCCACGATCAGGAGAACCCGCTTCTCGGCCACGTACGCGCCCCACCTTCTGGTGCGCCCGATTTAGGTCATCGCGGGGGACTCGACAAACCTCGGCCTTTGTGTTCTTTTTTTGTTCCAACAACCTCAGGATGGAGGGGCGAGGTGTCCGGTATCAGGATTGTGCTGCTGGCCGCGGCGGGACTGGCCTTGACGGCCTGCGACAACGGCCCTTCGGCCGTGGCTCAGAAGCCGGCGGACGAGCGACGGTCGCAGACGTTCGAGGAACCCCGACGCGACAACGCGGGCGTCGAGACGGCCGAAGCGCCGGGGGATCGGCGCGATACGGCGACGCCGAAGATCGACGGCCGGCCCATGTGGTCGTCCACCCGACGCTACTCCGCCCAGGAGAACGCCGAGCGCGCCTTCAGCCGCAACGGCGAGGCGTTCGGCGCGGCCGATGTCGATACGTTCGTGCGCAAGGCCCACGCCTTCGTCAACAGCCCGCCGCGGGGGACGCTGACCCTGCCCCGGAGCAACGGCGACACGCTGCTCTACGATCCGAAGGGGAACGTCTTCGCGATCCGCACCGCCCAGGGCGCCCCGCGGACCATGTTCAGGCCCGATGACGGCATGGCCTATTGGGAAGAGCAGAAGGCGCGCGAAGCCCGCCGCTCCGCCAGCCGGCGCGGCGGCGACGACGACGCCTGAGCGATCGAGCACGCCCGTGGCGCGGTTCCGGATCGTTCCCGAGGTGTACCTCCTCCTCATCGACGGCGACCGGCTGCTCATGTCCCGACGGTTCAACACCGGCTACGAAGACGGGCGCTACAGCCTGGTGGCCGGTCACGTCGACGGCGACGAGACCCTGGCGGAGGCTGTGGCCCGCGAGGCGAAGGAGGAGGCGGGCCTGACCATCCGACGACGGGACCTGACCCTTGTCCACACCCTGCACCGCCGCGCGGAGGAGGAGCGCCTGGGGTTCTTCTTCCGCGCGGCGCGCTGGTCGGGAGAGCCGTCGAACCTTGAGCCAGACAAGTGCGACGACCTGGGCTGGTTTGCGATGAACCAGCCACCCAAGCCGACGATCCCCTATATCCGCGCGGTGCTGGAGCACGTCGCCGCGGGCCGACCCTACTCCGAGTTCGGCTGGGGCTGATCGTCGAATCGCGGCGGGCGCGGGATCGATCGCGCTCGCGGCCGCAGCCGAGCCTTGCCCCCTCCAATGCATCCGAACACAGGGCCCGACCCCGTTGCAGCGCGAGATAGCGCATGCGGCATTGCAGCGCAGATTATTTCATCCTTCGACGAAATACTTGAATCTTCCAAGGCGGACGCCTATCTCTCCATCAATGCTGCACTGCACAATGGAGTGTCCCATGATCAAGATGATCGAAAAGTTCCTGGACGCCCTGTTCGCCCCTCTGGCGCGCGAACTCGAGCGCCTGCCCCCGCAGGCCATGCGTTTCAACGTGTTCTTCTGATCCGAACGCTCTCCCCCCTCCTCCCCCCTGGGAGAGCTTTGGACAGATCAACGGCGTCGCCCTCTCGGGCGGCGCCGTTTTCATTTGGGGAAGCGCCCAGCTCGGGACGACCGTGGCCGCGGGTCAGGCGGTCGTGGCGGCCTTCTGGAGCGTGCAGAGTTCGCCGATACCCTTGCGGGCCAGCGCGAAGAGGGTGTCGAACTCCCCTTGGCTGAAGCCCCGCTTCTCGCCCGTGGCCTGGACCTCCACGATGTCGCCCGAGCCCGTCAGCACGAAGTTGGCGTCGGCCTCGGCGTTCGAATCTTCCTCGTAGTCGAGATCCAGCACCGGCGCGCCGGCATAGATGCCGCAGCTCACGGCCGCGACCTGGTCAAGGATGGGGTCGGCGGTGATGACGCCTTCGTCCAGCAGATATTTCGTCGCCAGGCGCAGGGCCACCCACGCGCCGGTGATCGAGGCGGTGCGGGTGCCGCCATCGGCCTGAAGCACATCGCAATCCACGGTGATCTGGCGCTCGCCCAGGGCCTTGAGATCGGTGACGGCGCGCAGGGAGCGGCCGATCAGGCGCTGGATCTCCTGCGTGCGCCCGCTCTGCTTGCCGGCGGCGGCCTCGCGCCGCCCGCGGGTATGCGTGGCCCTCGGCAGCATGCCGTACTCGGCCGTGACCCAGCCCTGGCCCTTGCCGCGCAGGAAGCCGGGCACGCCCTCCTCCAGGCTGGCGGTGACCAGGACCTTGGTATGCCCCGCTGTGATCAGGCACGATCCTTCGGCGTAGCGGGTTACGGCGGTCTCGAGGGTGATCGGGCGCAGCAGGTCTGGGGCGCGTTCGGAGGGGCGCATGGCTCGGCTTTCGGCAGGGTCAGAAGCGGTCGGCGCCTTGCGCCGGGGAAGGTCGGGCTTATCCTAGATCGCGATGATCCCGTCCATGGGCCGATGAAGCAGCCGCCGTGACGCCCTCGCCGTTTTCCCGCGGGCCGAGTCTGGCCGACATGGATGCGCGCGCCCGCGACATCTTCCGTCGCATCGTCGAAAGCTATCTGGAGACCGGCGAGCCCGTCGGCTCTCGCACCCTGTCGAAGGGTGGCGTCTCGCTGTCGCCCGCCTCGATCCGCAACACCATGCAGGACCTCACCCAACTCGGCCTGCTGGGCGCGCCGCACGTCAGCGCCGGCCGGCTGCCGACCCACGCGGGCCTGCGCCTGTTCGTGGACGGGCTCATGGAGGTGGGCGACGTCGGCGACGACGAGCGGCGCAACATCGAGGCGCGCCTGAAGGCGCACGGCCGCAACTACGACGAAGCGCTGAACGAGGCCTCGGCGATCCTCTCGGGCCTGGCCGGCGGGGCCGGGGTGGTGGTGACGCCGATGCGGGACGCGGGCGTGACGCATGTGGAGTTCGTGCCGCTTTCCGGCGAGCGGACCCTGGCCATCATGGTCTTCGACGACGGGAGCGTGGAGAACCGCCTCATCCGGCTGCCCATCGGCGTGACGCCGTCGGCCCTCCAGGAGGCGTCCAACTTCCTGAACGCCCGGCTGCGCGGACGCACCCTCACCGAAGCCAAGGCGGACCTGCGGGTCGAACTGGACAGGGCGCGCCGCGAACTGGACGCCACGGCCGCGCGGCTGGTGGAGGACGGCCTGGCCGCCTGGGGCGGCGGCGACGTCGAGGAGCGGGCGCTGATCGTACGGGGACGCGCCAACCTGCTGGAGGATCGCGAGGCGCTGGACGACCTGGAGCGCGTCCGTTCGCTGTTCGAGGACCTGGAGCAGAAGGAACAGCTCATCCAGCTTCTGGACGGCGTCCGCGACGGTGAAGGCGTCCGCATCTTCATCGGCGCCGAAACGCGACTCTTTTCCCTTTCGGGTTCCGCTGTGATCGCGGCGCCCTATATGACGGGCGGCCAGAAGGTGGTGGGCGCGATCGGCGTGATCGGACCCACCCGCCTGAACTATGCGCGCGTGATTCCGTTGGTGGACTACACCGCCCGCGTGCTGGGCCAGGTGATGAACACATAGGAACGCAAGGAAGAGATGTCCGAAGATCTGACGCCCGCCGATTTCGAAGCCGACGCCGCCCAGGCCGACGCCCTGGACGTCGAGCAGATGGCCGCCGAGATCAAGGCGCTGAAGGAGCAGGTGCTCCGCTACGCCGCCGAGGCCGAGAACACCAAGCGCCGCGCCGAGCGCGAGGCCAACGACGCGCGCGCCTACGCCATCACCAAGTTCGCCCGCGACCTGCTGGGCGTGGCCGACACGTTCGACCGGGCCCTGACCGCCGCACCGCAGAGCGGCGAGGATGTGGTCAGGAACTTCGTCGTCGGCGTCGAGATGACGGCCAAGGAATTGCAGTCGGCCTTCGACAAGAACGGCCTGAAGAAGATCGATCCGCCCAAGGGCGAAAAATTCGACCCCCACAAGCACCAGGCCATGATGGAGCAACCCGCCGCCGACGGCGTCGAGCCGGGCGGCGTCATCCAGACGCTGCAGGCGGGCTACGAACTGCTGGGGCGCCTCGTGCGCCCGGCGATGGTCGTCGTTGCCGCCAAGGGGGGCGGCGCCCAGGCCGGACCTTCGTCCTCGTCGGGGGGCAATCCTTATGGCGCCGGCGGCGAAGGCGATCCGGGCGGATCGGTCGATACGCGGGCCTGAGCGGCGCTCAACGGCCTCGTTTTGCTGTGGGACAAGGGGCCCGTCCCCTTTCACAGCCTTGCGAAATCGCTAATGTCCGCAGTCCCCGCCACTCGGGGCGAGCACCGTTTCCGGTGATTCGCCCCCGAGGGCGTCAGGCGAGTCGGGACCTGGAATGAAGCTGACGATCGAACGCGCCGCCCTCCTGAAGGCGCTGGGCCACGTGCAGAGCGCCGTGGAGCGCCGCAACACGATCCCGATCCTCTCCAACGTGCTGTTGTCGGCGACGGGGGACAGGCTGACCTTTTCGGCCACCGATCTGGACATGGAGATCGTCGACGAGGCGCTGGCGCAGGTGGATCAGGCCGGTCAGATCACGGCGCCCGCCCACACGCTCTACGAGATCGTCCGCAAGCTGCCCGAGGGCGCCGACGTCTCGCTCAGCTTCACAGGCGAGGATCCACGCCTCACCGTCGCCGCGGGGCGCAGCCGCTTCAACCTGCCGGTGCTGCCGGCCGGCGACTTCCCGGTGATGTCGGCCGAGGGCTTCGCGGGCCGGATGTCGGTGGACGTGAACGACCTCATCCGCCTGATCGACAAGACCCGTTTCGCGATCTCGGCCGAGGAGACGCGGTATTATCTGAACGGCCTCTACATCCACACCCTGATCGTGGACGGCAGTCCGCGGCTGCGCGCCGTGGCCACAGACGGCTCGCGCCTGGCCCTGGCCGACATGCCCGCGCCCGAAGGCGCGGCGGGCGCGCCGGGCGTGATCGTGCCGCGCAAGACCATCGGCGAAATCCGTCGCCTCCTGGACGACGCGGGCGAGAACGTGGACCTCCAGGTCAGCCCCCAGAAGGTGCGGCTGGAACTGGGCGGCGCGGCCCTGACGTCCAAGGTCATCGACGGCAACTTCCCCGACTATGCGCGCGTGATCCCCAAGGACAACCATCGCACCGTACTGGCGGACGCCAAGCTGTTCGCCCAGGCGGTCGACCGGGTGGCGACGATCTCGGCCGAGAAGAGCCGCTCGGTGCGCATGGCCATCGAATCCGGCCGCGTCGTCCTCACGGTCCGCAACATGGAAGCCGGCCAGGCGGTGGAAGAGTTGGAGATCGACTACGATGGCGAGGCCTTCGAACTGTCGTTCAACGCCCGCTACCTCCTGGACATCACCGACCAGATCTCCGGCGGGACGATGGAGCTCCGCTTCGGCGGCCCCAACGATCCCGCGCTTGTCCTCGACCCCGCCGATGCGGACGTCCAGTACATCCTGATGCCGCTCAGGGTTTAATCGCCGACGAGGCGCGGGAGAGCCTCAGTGCCCGCCGGCGCCCTCGTAGACGCCCGGCGCCAGGCGCTCGTCCTCGGGCCGCTCGTGGCCGTGGGCCAGGACGAAGCGGCGGTCGCAATACGGGCATTCCACGAAATCCGCCTCGCCCATCTCCAGCCACACCCGTGGGTGGCCCAGGGCGCCGCCGACGCCGTCGCAGGCGATCCGCCGCGTACGGACATGGACCACTTCCGCCACGTACGCGTCCGCGGACGCGGGGATCTGGGGCTCTGCCTCGGAAGACTTCGCGGCGACTTTGCGGGCCATGATCTCGAACACCTTCAGCCGCCCAGCTTGGCTGCGAGGCGGCGCGGCCCTACGTATGCGACCCACGCTCCGCGCGTCAACGACAGGCCGCGCGTCAACGACTGGCCAGGACCCCTCCGCATGGACCTTCCCGAATTCGCCATCGAGGCCCGGGGGCTGACCAAGACCTACGCGGCCACCAAGACCACGCCCGAAATGAAGGCGCTGAAGGGCATCGACCTGGCGGTCCCGCGAGGCTCGATCTTCGGCCTGCTGGGGCCGAACGGGGCCGGGAAATCCACCTTCATCAACATCCTGGCCGGCCTCTGCCGCAAGACGTCGGGCACGGTGAAGATCTGGGGGCGTGACATCGACGAACGCCCGCGCGACGCCCGCGCCGCCATCGGCGTGGTGCCGCAGGAGATCGCCGCCGACCCCTTCTTCACGCCCCGCGAATCGCTGGACGTGGCCGCGGGGATGTACGCCGTGCCCGCGTCGGAGCGTCGCACCGACGAGTTGCTGTCCGCCCTGGGTCTGGCCGACAAGGCGAACGCCTACGTACGCCAGCTTTCGGGGGGTATGAAGCGGCGGCTGATGGTGGCCAAGGCGATGGTTCACAACCCCCCCGTCCTGATCCTCGACGAACCGACGGCGGGCGTTGACGTGGAGCTGCGCCGCCAGCTCTGGGCCTATGTGCTGGAACTGAACCGCCGCGGCGTGACCATCGTGCTCACCACCCACTACCTGGAGGAAGCGCAGGAACTCTGCGACGAGATCGCCATCGTCAGCCGGGGTCAGGTCGTCGCCTGCGAACCCACCACGACCCTGCTGCGCCGCATGGACACCCGCCACGTTCTGGTGACGCCCGAAGAGCCCGTGACCGCCGCCCCGACACTGCCGGGTTTCGAGACGAAGCTCATCAAGGCCGGCGGCTTCTCGGTCGGCTACCGCACCGGGCAGTCCAGCGTCGAGCAGGTGCTGGCCGCCATCCGCGCCGCGGGCCTGCACATCAAGGACATCTCGACCGAGGACCCGGACCTGGAGGACGTCTTCGTCTCGCTGACCTCCGAAGCCACGTAGCCCGGGCGCCCTCAAGGGGGGGTTGTGAGCTCGTGGATATCGCGCCAGACGTAGGCGATCTCCCAGTTGCGGCCGCCGGGACCGGGCTCGTGACGGCGCGCTTCGCCCAAGCCGCCCAGGTGCTCGTAGAACCGGCGCGCGCGCACATTGTCGCGCAGCACCGAGACGACCAGCGACCGCGCGCCGCGGACCTGCAGGACCCGCGCCGTCTCGATCATGAGGCGCCGCCCCAAGCCGCGGCCCTGGGCGGCGCCCAGCAGGTAGAGCGTGGCGATCTCGGCTTCCCCAGGCGCGCCACGCCGCGACGGACCACCCTCGGCGTAGCCCACGAGGCCGCTCCGGTCGGCCGCGGCCAGAACGACCTCGTCGGGGCCTGGCCGCAACAGTCGGTGGCCGAACCGGCGCGCGAACACCGGCTCGGACATCCGGGCCAGGTACGCATCGGGAAGGAGCCCGCGGTACGTCTGGCGCCACGACGCCACGTGCACGGCCGCCAGGGCCTCGGCGTCGGCCGGGCCGGCGGGAAAGACGACGAAGCCGGTATCGTCACGTCCCTGCGCCATTCATCCACAGCTTGGCGCTCGCCGGCCGGCTTTCAAGGGGGTGCGGGGCACCGCCGCATCCTTTAGCCTCCGTGGTTCCTATGAACGTCCAGGCGACCCCCCTTCCCGACGCCGCCGGCGCGACGCCGGTCATGGCCCAGTATTTCGAGGCCAAGGCGCGCCAGCCGGACGCGCTGGTCTTCTTCCGCATGGGCGACTTCTACGAGCTGTTCTTCGAGGACGCCGAGAAGGCCGCCGCGGCCCTGGGCATCACGCTCACGGCGCGGGGGAACCACGCCGGCGCGCCCATCCCCATGGCCGGGGTGCCCGCCCACGCCATGGAAGCCTATCTCGCCAAGCTGATCCGGGCGGGCTTCAAGGTGGCGGTCTGCGATCAGCTGGAGGACCCCGCCGAGGCCAAGCGGCGCGGCGGCTCCAAGGCGGTGGTCCGGCGCGAGGTGACGCGCGTCGTCACGCCGGGCACGCTGACGGAGGACGGCCTCCTGGATGCGCGCGGCGCCAATCGCCTGGCGGCGGTGAGCGTGCGCGCCGGGGGCGCTGCGGTGGCCAGCGTCGAGCTGTCCACCGGTGAGGTGGAGTGCCTGGCCGTGACCGTGGCGGGGCTGGCCTCGGCGCTCGCGGCGCTGGGCCCGTCCGAAGTGCTGGTCCCCGACCGTCTGTTCGCCGACGAGCAGGTCTCGGCCGCGCTGAAGCAGGCCGGCGGCTTCGTCCAGCCGATGCCCAGCGCGCTGGCCGAGCCCGGCGCTTCCGAGGCGCGGCTGAAGCGGTTGTATGGCGTCGAGACCCTGGACGGGTTCGGAACGCTCTCGGGGGCCGAAGTCTCGGCCCTGGGCCTGATCGCCGCCCATCTGGAGACCACCCAGGCCGGCAAGCTTCCGGCGCTGTCCGCGCCCCGCCGCGCGGGCGAGTCGGACGTCATGGTCATCGACCCGGCCACCCGCGCCGGCCTGGAGATCGAGAAGACCACCGCCGGGGCGCGCGACGGCTCGCTGCTCGCGGCCATCGACCGCACGGTGACGGCGCCCGGCGCGCGCCTGCTGGCCAGCCGTCTGGCCCGACCGCTGCTGAACCCGACCGCTATCGACGCCAGGCTGGACTCCGTGGCCTGGTTCGTGGGCCATCGGGCGCAGCGCGAGCGGCTGCGGGAGACGCTGAAGGGCCTGCCCGACATGGCCCGCGCCCTGTCCCGCCTGGCCCTGGGACGCGGCGGTCCGCGCGACCTGGGCGCGCTGCGCGACGGGCTCGCCGCCGGCGCCACGGTGCGCCGGCTGTTCCAGGAAACCGCCGATCCGCTGGTCCGTCCGCCCGCCGAGATCCTGGACGCCCTGGAGGCGCTCGACGTCGATCGCGACGAAGGCCTGAGCACGTTCCGCGAGCACCTGGCCACAGGCCTCGGCGCCGACCTGCCCGCCCTGACCCGCGACGGCGGCTTCGTGGCCGAGGGCGTGCGGCTCGAGCTGGACCAGGCCCGGGCGCTGCGGGACGACAGCCGGCGGGTGATCGCGGCGCTGGAATCCCGCCTGGCGGCCGACAGCGGCGTGGCGCTCAAGATCCGGCACAACGCGGTGCTGGGCTATTTCGTGGAATGCACGGCCAAGGCCGCCGAGCCGCTGATGACGCCGCCGCTCAACGCCACCTTCATCCACCGCCAGACGCTGGCCAACCAGGTGCGCTTCACCACCGTCGAGCTGGCCGAGCTGGACGCCAAGATCGCCCAGGCCGCGAGCCGGGCGCTGGCCATCGAACTCGACACCTTCGAGGCCTGGCGCGACGCTGCGACGGGCGTCGCCGCCCAGATCCAGGCCGCCGCCCTGGCCGCCGCGACGCTGGACGTGGGCTCCGCCCTGGCCGAATGGGCCGACGACGTCGGCGCGACGCGGCCGACGCTCGACAGGTCAACCGCCTTCGAGGCCGAGGCCGCGCGCCATCCGGTGGTCGAGGCCGCCGTCCGCCGCGCGGGCGACGCCTTCACCCCCAACGACTGCCGGCTGGACGGGGCGGGCGTCGGCGGCGCGCGCCTCTCCATCGTCACAGGCCCGAACATGGCGGGCAAATCGACCTTCCTGCGCCAGAACGCGCTGCTGGCCGTGCTGGCCCAGGCCGGATGCTTCGTGCCGGCGAAGCGCCTGCGGCTGGGGGTGGTCGACCGCCTCTTCAGCCGCGTGGGCGCGGGCGACGACCTGGCGCGTGGCCGTTCCACCTTCATGATGGAGATGGTGGAGACCGCCGCGATCCTCTCGCAGGCCACGCCGCGCAGCCTGGTGATCCTCGACGAGATCGGCCGCGGCACGGCCACCTACGACGGCCTCGCCATCGCCTGGGCCTGCGCCGAGGCCCTGCACGAGACCAACCGCAGCCGGGCGCTCTTCGCCACCCACTACCATGAGCTGGCGGTGCTGGAGGGCCGGCTGGCCTATGTCTCCAACCTCAGCCTGAAGGCCAAGGAGTGGAACGGCGACCTGATCTTCCTGCACGAGGCGGGGCCCGGTCCGGCCGACAGGTCGTACGGCGTGCAGGTGGCCAAGCTGGCCGGCGTGCCGGCGCCGGTGGTCGCCCGCGCCCGCCAGGTGCTCGAGCGCCTGGAGAAGGAGGCCGCGGGCCCGGCCAACCTCGACGACCTGCCGCTGTTCGCCGCCGTGGCCGAGCCCGAGGCGACGTTCGGCCCCAGCAAGGTGGAAGAGGCGCTGGCCGTCCTCGACGTCGATGGCATGAGCCCCCGCGAGGCGATGGACGCGCTGTACCGGCTGAAGGGACTGATGTGATCGAGGCCCTGCGGGTCATCGGACCCGGGTTCCCCGGCCAGTTGGCGGACCTTGAGCACCGCGTTCCAACGCGAAGCGTCCGTGGGGGCGGACAAGAGGCAGCGACGGGAAAGCGGTATCAACTTTCGCGCCGACACTCCCGTGCACGGCGCCCTGCGACGATCACGAGTTCAGCATGGCGCTGAAGGCCCTCATGGTCGATGTCGACGGCGTAATCGTCACGACGCGCCCCGGCGGCTGGGCGGTCGACATGGAGACCGATCTCGGCCTCCCGATCGCCACGCTGCAAGCGCACTTCTTCGGACCGCATTGGGACGACGTGGTGATGGGACGCGCCGACCTGCACGACCGGCTGGCCCCGGTCCTGGCCGAACATGCGCCGCACCTGACCAGCCAGGCCCTGGCCGATTACTGGTTCGCGAAGGACGCCCGGCTCGACGATGGCCTGCTGGCCGATCTCGCCGCCCTGCGCGCGGGCGGCCTCCGGCTCCATCTGGCCACCGTCCAGGAGCACCGGCGGGCCGCCTACCTGTGGGACGTCCTGGGCTTCCGCGATCGGTTCGACGCCATGCACTACGCCGCCGACCTCGGCTTCGGCAAACCCGACCCCAGGTTCTTCGCGGCGGTCGAGGCGCGCACGGGTTACGCGCCGCCGGACCTGATGCTGCTGGACGACAGGGCCGCCAACGTCGAGGCCGCCCGCGCCGCCGGCTGGGGCGGCGCGCTCTGGGACGGGACCGAGCCGCTCGACGCGGTCCTGCGCCGCGCCGGCGCCGTCATCGCTTCGGCCGCTTCCGCTTCACCACCGTGACGGTGAACGCCTGCCGCCCACCGGCTTTCAGGCGCCTGCGAACCTCCTGAGCCACACCGGACTTGCCCGCGCTGGCCGCCGTGGCGGTGGTCGCGACCGGCTTGCCCTTCGATGGCGCCAGGCCGTGGCGCTTGCGGGCGCGTTCGTCCTGTTCGGCCAGTTCGGCGCGACTCTGGGCGGTGCGCGCGGTCAGATCCTCGACCAGGGCCTTGCCGCGCCGGGTGCGGCCGGTCAGCGACGGGGCGACATAGCGGTTGGCGTTCCAGCCCAGGCTGGTCGATCCGCCGCGGTACGATCCCCTGCCCATGTCACCCCGACGCCATACTGGGCGGGCGGGATAGCGGGCGGCGCGCGCGAGGAAAAGCACGAACCTCCTGCGCCCGTTAACGAAAGGGCCTATATGGCTCTTCGCCCATGCCCACGCGCCTGAAACCCACCCGTCTGGAATACGTCGTCGACGGCGTGAAGCTGCGTTCGCAGCTTTCGACGGCGGCGCTTGAGAACCTCGGCGACGAGCAGGCGCAGCGCAAGGCGGCGCTCGACATCCTGAAGGCGGCGCTGTTCCGCGGCCGCATGATCGCCAAGGAGCGCCTGGAGAACGGCGCCGGCGGCATCGAGACCGCCCGCCTGCTCTCGGGCGTGACCGACGAGGTGATCTCGGCGCTCTACGATTTCACCACGGTCCACATCTTCCGGGCCCGCAATCCCACCGAGGGCGAGCGGCTGGCGCTGATGGCGGTGGGCGGCTACGGACGCGGCACCCTGGCGCCCTATTCCGACATCGATCTGCTGTTCGTGCGGCCCTACAAGCAGACGGCGCACGCCGAGAGCGTGATCGAATACATGCTCTACGCCCTGTGGGATCTGGGCTTCAAAGTCGGCCACGCCTCGCGGACCGTCGAGGAGTGCCTCAAGCTCAGCCGCGAGGACTACACCATCCGCACCTCGATCCTGGAGGCGCGGCGCCTGACCGGAGACGAGCGCCTGGCGGCCGAACTGGTCCGACGGTTCCGCGACGAGGTGGTCCGTGGCACGGGGGCCGAGTTCGTCGCGGCCAAGCTGAAGGAGCGCGACGAACGCCACGCCCGCGCGGGCGCCAGCCGCTACATGGTCGAACCCAACCTCAAGGAGGGCAAGGGCGGCCTGCGCGACCTCAACACCCTCTTCTGGATCGCCCAGTACCTGCATCCCGGCGAGACGATGGAACGCGTGATGCAGCTGGAGATGTTCGACCGGCGCGAGGTCCGGGCGTTCATCGTGGCCTTCGACTTCCTCTGGGCGGTCCGCAGCCATCTGCATTTCACCACCGGCCGGCCGGAAGAGCGCCTCTCCTTCGACCTCCAGCCCGAGATCGCCCGGCGCATGGGCTATGGCGACCGCGGCGACGCGCCGGCCGTCGAGCGCTTCATGCGGCGCTACTTCCTGATCGCCAAGGACGTGGGCGCCCTGACGCGGGTGTTCGCCGCCAAGCTCGAAGCCGAGCAGATGAAGATGGCGCCCAAGGGCATCAGCCGCTTCATCCCCAACCGCAAGGTCAAGCGCAAGCCGCTGGACGAGCCCGGCTTCTCCGAGGAAGGCGGCCGGCTGGACGTCGATCCCGAACTCTTCCGGCAGGACCCGGTCAACCTGCTGCGACTGTTCAGGATCGCCGACCAGCGGAACCTCGACCTGCATCCCGACGCCTTCACGGCGGCGTCGCGCAACATCAACCTGATCACCTCGGCCGTAAGACGAGACGGTCACGCGGCGCGGGTGTTCCTGGACATCCTGGCCCGGGGGCGCGATCCGCGCACCACGCTGACGCTGATGAACGAGGCGGGCGTTCTGGGCCGCTACCTGCCCGAGTGGGGGCGTATCGTCGCCCAGATGCAGTTCAACATGTACCACTCCTACACGGTGGACGAGCATACGCTGCGGGCCGTCGGGGTGATCGCCGATATCGCCGCGGGCCGGCTCACCGAAGACCACCCTCTAGCCACGCAGATCATGCCGCTGATCGCCGACCGCGAGGCGCTGTTCCTGGCCATGCTTCTGCACGACACGGGCAAGGGCGGCGCCGGGGGACAGGAAGTGGCCGGCGCCCGGGCCGCGCGCCAGGCGGGTGAGCGCCTGGGCCTGGACCGCTCGAAGATCGAGCTGGTCGCCTGGCTGGTGGAACACCACCTGGTGATGAGCGACTTCGCCCAGAAGCGCGACGTCTCCGATCCACGCACCGTGGCCGACTTCGCGCGCATCGTGCAGACGCCCGAACGCCTGCGCCTTCTCCTCGTCCTGACCGTGGCCGACATCCGCGCCGTGGGGCCGGGAGTCTGGAACGGCTGGAAGGGCCAGCTCATGCGCGAGCTCTACAACGCCACCGAGGCGGTGTTCCGGGGGGGCCGCGGCTCGGACGCCGCCGCCGCCCTGCGCCGCTATCAGGAGAACGCGGCCTATGACGCCCGCGTCCGCCTGGCCAAGGCCGACCGGGCGGCCGAGAGCTGGGGCGACGCGATGGAGGACGCCTACTTCACGGCGTTCAGCGACGAGGAGGTGCTGATCCACGCCCGCCTCGCCCGCGCGGCCAAGGCCGCGGGCAGCGCCGCCGAGGGCCGCGTCCGCCCGGACCTGAACGCTTCGGAGGTCGTGGTGGCGGCGGCCGACCGCCCACGCCTGTTCGTCGACCTCGCCGAGGCGATCACCGGAGCCGGCGCCAGCGTCATGGGCGCGCGCGTCTTCACCTCGCGCTCGGGACAGGCGCTCGACATCTTCTACGTCCAGGACGTGACGGGCGCTCCGTTCGGCGCCGACGATCCCAGGACTTTGCAGCGGCTGGCCGATGCCCTGGCCGGCGCGGCGCGGGGCGAGCCAACCCCTCAGGAACGCCGCCGCCAGGATCTCGGACGGGCGGCCGCCTTCGCCATCACGCCCACGGTGATGCTCGACAACGAGGCGTCCGAGACCGCCACCGTGGTGGAGGCGTCGGGCCGCGACCGCACCGGCCTGCTGGCCGGCCTCGCCCGGACGCTCTCGGACACCGGACTCCAGATCACCTCGGCCCACATCGACAGCTACGGGGAGCGCGCCGTGGACGCCTTCTACGTCGTCGACGCGGCGGGCCAGAAGCTCACCGACGCGCGGAAAGGCAACGCGCTCAAGACCGCCCTGCTGACGACGCTGAACGACGCTGAATCCGAGCCGGCCGGCGCCCGCCGCACCCTGCAGCGGGCGCGCGCCAGCGTCGCGAGATAGGCCGACCGGAAAGCCTTTCATTCGCCTCACGGGCGAGTGGGGCTGCGCACCCGACGTGGCGAAGTAAACGAGCCCTTAAGACCCGGAGCGTCTGTTGGCGTTTCGTCGATTCGCGTAAGAGGCGCGGCCTGCATGAGCGTCGAACGCACCCTCCACCACTTCCCGCTGGACCCCGCCTCGCGGCTCGCGCGCCTCGTGCTGGGCGAGAAGCGGCTGGCGTTCACCGACGTGTCCGTTCGCTACTGGGAACGCCCGCGGGACCTCACCAAGCTGAATCCGTCGGGAATGGTCCCGGTGCTGGTGGAGACGGCCGGCGACGCGCCGCCCCTCGTCCTGTGCGAGAGCCGCGCGATCGTGGACCACCTGATGGAGTCCTGCCCCGAACCCGCGCTGATGGCCGACACGCCGGCAGAGCGGGCCGAAGCCCGCCGGCTGATGACCTGGTTCGAGCGCAAGTTCGAGTTCGAGGCCTCGGGCTACATCCTTCACGAGAAGATCGAGAAGCGGCTGCTGGGGCTTGGGCCGCCCGAGCTGGCCAACCTGCGCCAGGGCAAGGACGCTCTGAAATCGCATCTCTTCATGCTGGACGACCTGCTCCAGGCGCGCGAGTGGCTGGCGGGCAAGCGCCTGTCGCTCGCCGATTTCACGGCCGCGGCCTACATGTCGGTCATCGACTACTTCGGCGACGTGCCCTGGCGCGACGCGCCGGCGGTGAAGACGTGGTACATGAAGATGAAGTCCCGGCCGTGTTTCCGGCCGCTCCTGGCCGACCGCTGGCCGGGCCTCGCGCCCGCCGGCCACTATGACGACCTCGACTTCTGAGCGCGAAGAGCTGATCCGGGCCGAGGCCGCCGCCCTGGGCTTCGACCTCTGCCGCTTCACCGACATCGACGAAGCCTGGCCCGCCGCGGCGCGCCTGCTCGAATTCGTGGACGCCGGCCGTCACGGCGAGATGGGCTGGATGGCCGAGACGGCCGAGCGCCGCCGTCACCCGCGCGCCATGTGGGCCGACGCGCGATCGGCCATCGTGCTGGGGGTGAACTACGGCCCCGACGACGACCCGATGGCCGTCCTTGCGCAGCCGGCCCGGGGCGCGATCAGCGTCTACGCCCGGGGTGACGACTATCACGAGGTGATCAAGGCGCGCCTGAAGGCGCTGGGTCGCTGGCTCCAGGCGCGGTTCGGCGGCGAGCTCAAGGTGTTCGTGGACACCGCGCCGCTGCTCGAAAAGCCGCTGGCCGAGCGCGCCGGCGTCGGCTGGCAGGGGCGGCACACCAATCTGGTCAGCCGGGAGTTCGGCTCCTGGCTGTTCCTGGGCTCGATCCTGACCACGCTGGAGCTGACGCCCGACGCTCCCGAATCGATGACCTGCGGGACCTGCCGGGCGTGTCTGGACGTGTGCCCTACCGACGCCTTCCCAGCGCCGTTCCAGCTCGACGCCCGGCGCTGCATCTCGTACCTGACCATCGAACTTAAGGGGCCGATCCCGCGGGAATTCCGCCCCGCCCTGGGCAACCGCATCTACGGTTGCGACGACTGCCTGGCGGTCTGCCCCTGGAACAAGTTCGCCCAGCAGGGGCGGGAGCAGAAGCTGGCCGCCAGGGAGGCGCTGAACGCGCCGGCGCTGGCCGACCTGGCCCGCCTGGACGACCCGGCCTTCCGCGACCTCTTCCGCAAGAACCCGGTCAAGCGGATCGGCCGCGACCGGTTCGTCCGCAACGTCCTCTACGCCATCGGCAACTCGGGCGTCGCCAACCTGACGACCGAGGCCGAACGACTGTTGGACGACCCCTCGCCGCTGGTGCGAGGGGCGGCCGTCTGGGCGTTGTCGCAATGTCTGGCCCCCGAGGCGTTCGCGACGCTCAGAGCCGTCCGGACGCCCGCAGAGGCCGACACGTCGGTGCTGGAGGAGTGGGGCGGCTAGAACGCCACCGGCCCGAGGTCCTTCAGGCGCGGCAGCACGGTGTCCTTCTGGGAAAGCAGCGGCTCGCCGTCGAGCGGCCAGGGGATCGCAAGGTCGGGATCGTTCCAGATGATCCCGCCCTCGCTCTGGGGCGCGTAGGGGCCGTCGACCTTGTAGAAGATCTCGCAGTCGTCGGTGATCGTGCAGTAGCCGTGGGCGAAGCCCCGGGGGACCCAGAGCTGCTCACCGCCCTCGGCGGTCAGCTCGGCGCCGACCCACTGGCCGTGGGTGGGCGAGCCGACGCGGATATCCACCGCCACGTCGAAGATGGCGCCCCTGAGCGCCCGGATCAGCTTGCCCTGGGCGTTCGGCGCGAGCTGGAAGTGCAGGCCGCGCAACGTGCCCTTCGCCGCGCTGAACGCCTGGTTGTCCTGGACGAACGTGGTGTCGGCGACCGTTCCCGCCAGCGCCTTGACGCTCCAGGTCTCGGCGAACCAGCCCCGCGCATCGCCATGACGCTTGGGCGTGATAAGCAGCACGTCGGGGATGGCGAGCGGCGTGATCGTCGTCATTTCGGATCCAGCAGTGACAGGTGTGGCCGTCGCATGACGCAGCGCAGGGACGATGACAAGACCCCGGCCGTCACCGTGTGCGTCATCGCCTACAACTCGGGACCGACGCTGCGCGCCTGCCTGGAGCATCTGGGCGCCCAGACCTTCCGCGATTTCGAGGCCCTGGTGATCGACAACGCCTCGCCCGACCCGGGCGACGCGACCATCGCGGAGGCCTTTCCCTGGGCGCGGCTGATCCGCAACGCGGAGAACCTGGGGTTCACCGGCGCGGGCAACCAGGCGGCGCGCGAGGGGCGAGGCCGCTGGCTGGTGCTGCTGAATCCGGACGCCTACGCGCAGCCCGACTGGCTGGCGCGTCTCGTGGCGGCGGCGGAACGCCATGCGCAGGTCTCGTCCTTCACTTCTCGCCAGATGGCGGCCGACGCGCCGGGGATGCTGGACGGCCTGGGCGACGTGATGAGCATCACCGGCATCCCCTACCGCGGCGGCTACCTGAACCCGGACCGCGGCCAGGCGGTTGAGGGTGAGGTGTTCAGCCCCTGCGGCGCGGCGATGATGATCGACCGGGCTCTGTTCCTGCGCCTGGGTGGCTTCGACGAGGCGTTCTTCTGCTACGGCGAGGACGTGGACCTGGGCTACCGGCTTCAGCTCGCCGACGAGCCGACGCTGCTGGTCCCCGATGCGGTGGTCCTGCACGAGGGCTCGGCGTCCAGCGGGGGGCGAAAGTCGGAGTTCGCAGTCTTCCACGGCACGCGGAACCGCTTCTGGGTGCTGTTCAAGAACACGCCAGCCCTGCTCCTGCCGCTGGTCGTCCCGCTGCACCTGCTGGCGCTGACGGCGATCTACCTTCGGCGGGAGAACCGGCCGCACATCCGGCTGATCCTGCGCGCCGTCCGCGCGGCCTTCGCGGGCGCGCCGGCCATGTTCCGCGCCCGCCGCGAGGTGCAGCGGCTACGCACGGCGTCGGTCTTGCAGGTGGCGAAGGCCATGACCTGGAACCCCCGCGATCTCTCGGGCCGCAGGCCGGTGATCCGACCCCTGAGGCCACCGCCTCGCCGTAGGGACTGACCACGAAAACACGAAAGAACGCGAACGTGCGGCGGGGGCGCCGGCAGATGATCCTGCGAGGCCGCGGAGCGGCGATCTCCCGAATTTGAGGAACTACGGAAAATACAGAAGGCGAAGCCGCGACTTCCATGTCTTCTGTGTTTTCCGTGGTTCCATGACTGAGCCTCCGCTCACGCGGAGGGTGGGGGACATTCAGCCTTCCGCAGCCCATTCGATCAGGCGGCGCATGAAGAGGGCGCCGCGCTGCATCTGGGAGATGTCGACGTATTCGTCCGGCTGGTGCGCCTGGTCGATCGAGCCCGGGCCGCAGATGACGGTGGAGAAGCCGGCCTGCTGGAACTGGCCCGCCTCGGCGGCGTAGGCCACCACGCGCGGTGGGCCGTTGTCGCCGGTCAGGCGACGGACGAAGGCTTCGGCCGCCCCGTCGCGCTCGGGGGTGAAGGCCGGCACGTCGGTGCGCATCTCGACCGTGACGCCGGCCTCGGGCGCCCTGGCCTTGAGCGCCGCGTCCAGCGCCTTCGCCTCGGCCAGGAACGGGACGACGATCTCAGCCGGCGTGCGACCGCCGGGTGTGCGCAGGTCGAAGACGAAGCGGCACTCCCGCGCCAGGATGTTGTGCGCGGTGCCGCCCTCGATCATGCCGATGGTCAGGGTGGGCCCCTTCGGCATGAACGGCGAGGCGGGGTCGGCCTCGGCCTGGAGCTGCTCGGCCAGCGTCCGCAGGCGCGCCATCAGCGGAACGGCCTCCATGATCGCCGAGACGCCCAGATGCGTCTGGCTGGAATGGGCCTCGCGACCGGTGACGGTGACGTGGAAGGTGGCGATCCCCTTGTGGCCGTTCACCGCCTCCATGCTGGTGGGCTCGCCCACCACGACCACGGCGGGGGCGGGGAGTTCCCGCCGGATCACCTCGATCATGGCCGGCGCCCCCAGGCAGCCGATCTCCTCATCGTACGAGAAGGCCAGGTGGACGGGACGGCGCGCGGTCCTCGCCAACTCGGGCGCGGCGGCGAGGGCCAGGGCCAGGAAGCCCTTCATGTCGCACGTCCCCCGGCCATAGAGGCGTCCGTCGCGCTCGGTGAGGACGAACGGGTCACTGGACCAGGGCTGGCCGTCCACGGGCACCACGTCGGTATGTCCCGACAGGACGACGCCGCCGGGCGCAGCGGGACCGAGGGTGGCCAGCAGGTTCGACTTGGTCCCGTCGGGGTTCGGTACGCGGCGGTGCGTGGCGCCAAGCCTGTCCAGATAGCCCTCGACCCATTCGACAAGCGCCAGGTTCGAGCCGCGCGACGTCGTGTCGAACCCGATCAGCGTCGCCAGCAGGTCCCTCGCCGCGGGATAGAGGTCGGAGGTCATCGGCAAGACTTAGCTCCGCGGGACGCGAGGCTCAAAGGAAAGCCGACGTTCAGGGCTCGTCATAGACGATCAGCCCGCAACCGAAGCGGTCTGCATTGGCGACGGCGTCGCGGAAGTCGTCGGGAAGGGCGTCACGGTCGATCAGTTCACCGACCCGCAGGGGGCGGATGTCACGCCAGCCGAAACCCTCGAGTTCGGCGACCGCCGCAGCCTGGGCGGCGGCCTCGTCACCCGCCCGGGCGAACGCCAGGACCGTCAGGGGGACGTCGCCGGGCGCCTCGACGGCTTCGAGGGTGACGAGGAAGACCTGCGGCGGCTCCGCCCCGGCCATCTATCCCCGCTGGACCCGGCCCGGCGCCGGCAGGGCGTCGATCAGCTCGATCCGGAAGATGAGCGGCGCCCCCGGCGGGATGCGCCCTGAGCCTTCTTCGCCGTAGCCCAGGTTGGACGGCACGTAGAGGATCCATTCGTCGCCCGGTCGCATGAGCTGGAGCGCCTCTTGCCAGGCCGGAATGAGGCGGTTCAGCGGCATGGCGGCAGGCTGCCCGCGCTCGTACGAAGAGTCGAAGACCGAGCCGTCCTCCAGCTTGCCTTCGTAGTGGACCTTCACCTCATCGTCCGGTCCGGGCTTCAGGCCCGCTTCCGGTCCAGAACGCACGACCTTGTAGGCCAGGCCCGATTCGAGGACCTTCACGCCCTCCTCCTTGCCCACCTTGGCCATGAACGCCTTGGAGGCCTCGGACTGCGGGACCGGGACGCCGGGCTCGGCGACCTTGGGCGTGCGGTCGCAGGCGGCCAGCGCCAGCACTGCGGCGGCCAGGACGAACATGCGCTTCATGGAACTCTCCGGGGCGTTGTCGGCGCGGCGGAAGCGCCAGGGTCAGACCACACGGGGCGGGTAGCCGCGCTCGCGCAGCGCGTCCATCACCTCGTTGGTGTGCTGGGCGTCGCGGGTCTCGATCATGACGTCGAACTCGGCGCCCTTGGCCGGCACGTCGAGCGCCAGGCGGTTGTGCGCCACCTCGATGATGTTGGCGCCCATCTGGCCGATGATCAGCGAGACGTTGGCGAGCAGGCCCGGACGATCGTCGCCGATGATGCGGAGCGAGACGATACGGCTCTCACGCACCAGCTCGCGGGTCAGCACCGAGGCCAGCAGCCGGGTGTCGATGTTGCCGCCGGTGATCACCAGACCGCACTTCTTGCCGCGGAAGCGCTCGGGATAGGCCAGCAGCCCGGCCAGGGACGCGGCGCCGGCGCCCTCGGTCACGGTCTTCTCGACGTTGCAGTATAGCGCGATGCCGCGCTCGAAGTGCGGCTCCTCGATGAGCAGCACCTCGTCGATCAGCGGGCGTGCGATCGCATAGGTGTGCTCGCCCACCTCCTTCACCGCGATGCCCTCGGCGATGGTGGAGGCGCCGTTCACCTGGGCCGTACGGACGCCGCGCATGCGGGCCGTGAACGACGGGAACATGGCGGGCTCCAGGCCCACGATGCGGATATCCCGCTTGATGTGCTTGGCCGCGGTCGCCATGCCCGCGATCAGGCCGCCGCCGCCGATGGGGATGGGCAGGACCTCCAGGTCGGGCACATCCTGCAACATCTCGATCGCCACGGTGCCCTGGCCGGCCATGACGTCCACGTCGTCGAAGGGATGGACGAAGGTCAGCTCGCGGTCGTCGCAGACCTTGCGTGCGTGGGCCGAGGCCTCGTCGTAGCTGTCGCCCTCGATCAGCACCTCGGCGCCGTGGGCCCGCGTCTGCTGCACCTTCACGAAGGGCGTGCCCTTGGGCATCACGATGGTGACCGGGATGCCCAGCCGCGCGGCGTGGTAGCTGAGGCCCTGGCTGTGGTTGCCGGCCGAAGCGGCGATCACGCCGCGGCTGCGGACGTTCTCGCCCAGCAGCAGCAGCTTGTTGAGCGCGCCGCGCTCCTTGTAGGCGGCCGTGAACTGGTGGTTCTCGAACTTCACCCACACCTCGGCGCCGGTGATTTCGGAGAGCGTCCGCGAATGGCGGCAGGGCGTGCGCTCGATATGACCCTCCAGCCGCGCCTGGGCAGCGAGGATGTCTTCGAAGTCGAGGGTCATGGGATCAGGCGTCTTTGAAGCCGGGGAGCGGAAAGGCGCGCAACCTAACGATGGCGGCGCTTGGGAGCAACGCGTTGCAGCGAAAGCCCCGGAAACCCGCCGGACTTCCCGAGACGCCTGACTCTCGCGATCCCCACCGGCCGCGCGCTCACGGGACGGGGTCGAACTCCGCCACCAGATGGCCCGGAGCCACTTCCTTCAGGTCGGGCGGGACGCCGCCGGCGGCCTTCGAGGGCGCGAAGCGGAAGGCGGCGGCGGGATCCATCGGGCTGGGCGGCTCTCCCTCCAGGCGCAGGCGCTTGCGGGTGCGCTCCACGGCCGGATCGGGGATGGGCGCGGCCGACAGGAGCGCCCTGGTGTAGGGGTGCTGCGGCGCCTGCCAGATCTGATCACGATCAGCCAACTCCATGACCCGGCCCAGGTAGAGCACCAGCACCCGGTGGCTGATCTCGCGCACCACCGCCAGGTCGTGGCTGATGAAGATCATCGCCAGGCCCATCTCGCGCTGGAGCCGGATGAGGAGGTCGATGATCTGGGCGCGGACGCCCACGTCGAGGGCCGAGACAGCCTCGTCGCAGATGACCAGGCGCGGCTTCAGGATCATGGCGCGCGCGATCCCCACGCGCTGGTTCTGCCCGCCAGACAGTTCGTGGGGATAGCGGTTGATGAGCGCGGGGTTCAGCTCGACCGCCGCCATCATCTCGCGCGCCGCGGCCTCGCGCTGGGCGCGGGTCAGCTCGGGCCGGAAGACGCTCAGCGGCTCGGCGATGGAATCGCCGATGGTCATGCGCGGATCGAGGCTGGCCAGCGGATCCTGGAAGACGATCTGCAGATCGCGCCGGGCCTTACGCAGTGTCTCGCGGTCGGCATGGGTGATGTCGCGGCCTAGCAGGGTGACGGCGCCGGCGCTGGCCGGCAGCAGATTGAGGACCGCACGCGCCAGGGTGGACTTGCCCGAGCCGCTTTCCCCCACGATCCCAAGGGTCTCGCCCTCGCGCACCTGGAACGACACCCCGTCCACCGCCCGCAGGGTGCGGGACGGCGACAGCAGGCCCTCGCGGACGGTGAAGTGGACCTTCACGTCGCGACCTTCGACCACGACCGGCGCCTCGGGAGCCACAGGCCCGATCTCGGGGCGTCCGCCACGGTCGGCGCGGTCGAGGCGCGGGATCGCCGCCAGCAGGCCGCGGGTGTAGTCGGTGGCGGGGCGCTGGAAGATGTCGGCCACCGGCCCCTCCTCCACATAGGCGCCGTCCTTCATCACGCAGACCCGGTCGGCCAGGCGGGCGATGACGCCCATGTCGTGGGTGATGAGCACCATGGCCGCGCCGGTGTCGCGCTGGAGCTCGGCCATGAGGTCGAGGATCTCGGCCTGCACCGTCACGTCCAGCGCCGTGGTCGGCTCGTCGGCGATCAGCAGGTCGGGGCCGGGGGCCATGGCGGCGGCGATCATCACCCGCTGGCGCATCCCGCCCGACAGCTCGTGGGGATACTGGCGCAGGCGTCGGCGGGCGTCGGGAATGCGCACCCGCTCCAGCCAGTCCAGGGCGCGGCGCTCGGCGTCGGCGCCCGAGAGGCCCAGGTGCAGGCGCAGGGGTTCGGCGATCTGCTCGCCGATGCGCACATGCGGCGTGAGCGCCGTGAGCGGGTCCTGGAAGATCATGGTCATCTTCGAGCCCCGGACCTTGTTCAGCGCGCGCGGCGAGAGCGCGAGCAGCTCCTGGTCGTGCAGCCGCGCCGAGCCCGACGCGCGGCCGTTGCGGGACAGCAGCCCCATGACCGACATGAAGGTCTGGCTCTTGCCCGATCCGCTCTCGCCGACCACGCCCAGGGTCTCGCCCCGGCCCACCTCCAGGGAGACCCCTCGCACGGCGCGGACCACGCTATCGTGGGTGTCGAAATCGACCGTGAGGTCGCGGATCGTAAGAACGGCCAACTTCGCCTCGCCAACAGAACCTGCACGACCGTAGAGGGGGAATCGGACTTTTTGAAATCCGCTGTCCACATCTTCCCGCCAGGCTGACGCCGTGCCCGACTCCTCAACCCTCCGACCGGCCCTGTTCCTCGACCGCGATGGCGTGCTCAACGAGGACCGCGGCTATGTGCACCGATGGGAGGATTTCACCTGGGTGTCCGGCGCGCGCGAGACCGTGGCGGCGTTCAACCGGGCGGGCTGGCTGGTGATCGTGGTGACGAACCAGTCGGGCGTCGGCCGGGGCTACTACACCGAGGACGCGGTCCATGCCCTGCACGCGCGGATGCAGGACGACCTGAAGGCCGAAGGCGGACGGATCGACGCCTTCTACCATGCGCCTCAGCACCCCGAGGCCGCCGATCCGGCCTATCGCCATCCCGACCCGCCCCTTCGCAAGCCCAATCCCGGGATGATCCTCCAGGCCCTTCAGGACTGGCCCATCGACCGCGAGGCCTCGATGCTGATCGGCGACAAGCCGTCGGACCTGGAAGCCGCGCTTCGGGCGGGAATCCGCGGGGTCCTGTTCGAGGGCGGCGACCTGAAGGCGTTCCTCGCCAAGGAAGCCCTGCTGCCGTAGGGCCGCGTCTTTCCAGGCCACGGACCCACACGAAAACACGAACGGGCGGCGTGCGCCGGCGTTGGGTCCTGCGAGGCCGCGAAGCGCCGCCTCTACGAATCGAAGAACCACGGAAAACACGGAAGACCACAGAAGGCGAAGCTGAGATTCCGTGTCCTTCTGTGTTTTCCGTGGTTTCCATGACGGAGGCCCCCGCTCGCGCGGAGGCTCGGGGATGGTCCCTTCATTGGTGTTTTTCGTGTGGGTTCGTGGCGAGGCTCGTCGGCCTTCGACCCGCCCTATCGCCTCTCGATCTGGGCCAGGAGGCGTTCGAGCGCTTCGAGGTCGTCGGCTTCGCCCGGAGGCTTGTCCCAGCGGATGCGGCTGATGCGAGGAAAACGCATGGCCACGCCCGACTTGTGGCGGGCCGAGCGCTGGAGGCCCTCGAAGGCCACCTCGAACACCAGGCCCCGGTGCGGTTCGGCGCGGACCGAACGGACCGGGCCGAACCGCTCGACGGTGTTGTCGCGCACGAACTTGTCGATGCCCTTCAGTTCCTCGTCGGTGAAACCGAAATAGGCCTTGCCCACCGGGGTCAACGCCCGCTGGCCGGCGTCGTCCCGTGTCCAGACGCCGAAGGTGTAGTCGGAATAGAAGCTGGAGCGCTTTCCGTGGCCGCGCTGGGCGTACATGAGCACCGCATCCACGGTGAATGGGTCGCGCTTCCACTTGAACCAGGGTCCCTTCGGTCGCCCGGCCTCGTAGGGACTGTCACGGCGCTTGAGCATCACGCCCTCGGCCAGGCGGGCGTCGCCCTCCGGCGGGTCGGCGCGCAGGGCGGCCAGTTCCGCCCAGGTCCCGAACGGCTGGAGCGGCGAGATATCCAGGCGTGCGCCGGGCTGGCGCGCCAGGAACGCCTCCAGCCGCCGCCGGCGCTCGGCGAAGGGCAGCGGTCGCAGGTCCTCGTCCCCCTCGTGGAGCAGGTCGTAGGCGCGGATGGCCGCAGGGAAGGTCTCCAGCATCTTCGCGTCCACCGTCTTGCGGTTCAGCCGCTGCTGGAGGTCGGCGAACGGCGCCAGCGCGCCGTCGCGCACCACCAGCAGCTCGCCGTCCACAACGCCCTCGTCCGCCAGCGCCTCCAGCACGTCGGGGAAGGCGCGCGAGATGTCGTCGCCGGTGCGGGTGTAGAGCCGCCGCTGGCCGCCCTCGTGGGCGAGCTGCACACGGATGCCGTCCCACTTCCACTCGGCGGTGTAGTCGGAGGGATCGAGCCGGGCGAAGTCGACGGCCTCGTCCAGCGCCTGAGCCAGCATCACGGGCCGGAAGCGCGCCGGATTGTCGGCGGACGGCCGCTCGGACCGGCCCTCCAGCCAGGCGAAGAGGTCCTCGTAGGGCGGATGCAGGGCGTGCCACAGCTCCTCCACCTCGGCCGCCTCCACGCCCCCCATCTCGGCCGCCGCCCGCTTGGCGAGGCGCGCCGTCATGCCCACCCGCAGCGCGCCGGTCATCAGCTTGAGCAGCGCCCAGCGCTCGCGGGGGGTCGGCAAGGCGTCGAGCCAGCCCTCGATCAGCCGCTGGACCTCGGCGCGCGACGCGGTGCGCAGGGCCTCGATCACCTCGTTCAGCGCGGGCTCACGGTTCGCGCCCGGCCGCGCCGGCCAGACCAGCGACACCGTCTCGGCCAGGTCGCCCACATAGTCGTAGCTCCAGGCGAAGAGCTGGCCGTCCATCCGCGCCTCGACCGCCTTGCGGATGAAGGCCGGCTTGGCGGCGTCGAAGGTGAGCTCGCCCGTCAGCGCCGCCAGCGCCCAGCCACGGTCGGGATCGGGCGTCGCGCGCAGATAGTCCCGCACCAGCGTCAGCTTGGCGTTGCGCGAGGCGGTCAGCGACAGCCGGTCGAGGAGTTCGGCGAAGGCGCGCACCTCAGTCTTCGCCCTCGTCGTCGTACCCCACCAGCGCCAGCGCGCGGGCCGTGATCCCGTGGAGCTGGGCCCAGCGGGCCAGGGCCTCCTCGCGGCCGTGGGTGATCCACAGTTCGCCGGGGCGGATCTCGTCCACCGTGGCGGTCAGCTCGTCCCAGTCGGCGTGGTCCGAGATCACCAGCGGCAGCTCGACGCCCCGCTGGCGCGCGCGGGCGCGGATCTGCATCCAGCCCGAGGCGAAGGCGCCGACGGGGTCGGGGAAGCGGCGGCTCCAGCGGTCCTGGAGCGCCGAGGGCGGGGCGATCACGACGGCCCCGGCGAAGTCGGCCTTCTTCGCCGTCGTGGCGGGCGCCAGCGGCCCCAGGTCCACGCCGCGCCGCTCGTAGAGGGCGTTCAGACGCTCCAGCGCCCCGTGGATGTGGATGGTCCGGTCCCAGCCCGCCTCGCGCAGCAGGCGGATGATCCGTTGCGCCTTGCCCAGGGCATAGGCGCCGACGATGTGGCTGCGCTCGGGGAACTGCGCCACCGAGCGCAGCAGGCGAGCGATCTCCTCGCGGTCGTCGGGATGGCGGAAGACCGGCAGGCCGAAGGTCGCCTCCGAGATGAAGACGTCGCACGGAACCGGCTCGAACGGGGGGCAGGTGGGATCGCGCCGCCGCTTGTAGTCGCCGCTGACCACGATCGTCAGGCCCTTCCAGCGCACCACCGCCTGGGCCGAGCCCAGCACGTGGCCGGCCGGGACCAGCGTCACCTCCACTCCGTCGCGCTCGGCGGGCTCGCCGTAGGGCGCCGCCTGGACCTGGGCGGCGAAGCCCTGGCCGTAGCGTTCGGCCATGATGTCCAGTGTCTCGGGCGTCGCCAGCACGGCGCCGTGGCCCGCGCGGGCGTGGTCGGAATGGCCATGGGTGACGACGGCGCGGTCCACCGGCCGCGCCGGATCGACGTAGAAGTCGCCGGGCGGGCAATAGAGGCCCTCGGGCCTCGGGCAGAGCAGGTCCTGCGGCCGGATCATCGCCTTGAAATGTAGGGCGGGGCGAAAGGCTCCGCATTGACTTCCGCTCGGGCGGCGACCTACGCGGCGATCATGGCCGACCCCTCAGATCCCGTTCCCCCCGGCATGACCTACGGCGATGCGCCGATCCAGATGCGCATGACCCAGTTCGCGCCTCACGCCCAGGCGCTGGGCATGACCCTGGTGTCGGTGGAGAAAGGCCGCGGGGTGATGACCACTCCCTGGCGCGAGGACCTCGTGGGCGACCCCGAGACGGGCGTCATCGCTTCGGGGGTGGTGACCGCGCTGCTGGATCACACCTGCGGCCTGGCGATCAACGCCGCCGGCGACACGCTCATGCCCATCGCCACCCTGGATCTGCGGATCGACTACATGCGGCCGGCGAAGCCGCGCGCGGGCCTGACCTGCGAGGCGCACGCCTACCGCATGACCCGCTCCATCGGGTTCGTGCGCGCCGAAGCCTGGGACGAGGACCGAAGCGATCCCGTGGCCACGGCCCAGGCGGCCTTCATGCTCAACACGCGAAGCTGAGGCGGGAGAGGCGACCGATGAGCGAAAGCCCCTTCGAAAGCGTGGAAGCCTTTCTCCAGCGGGTTCCCTACGCCCGCTTCCTCGGCGTGCGGGTGGAGCTGGCGGGCGACGAGATGACGGCCGTCCTACCCTTCTCACAGCACCTGATCGGCAACCCGATGCTGCCGGCGATCCACGGCGGCGTGATCGGCGCGTTCCTGGAGCTCACGGCGCTGTCCCAGATGGCCCTGGCGCAGCCGGGCCGCCGCATCCCCAAGACCATCGACATCACCATCGAGTACCTGCGCTCGGCCGGTCCCCGCGACACCTACGCCCGCGCCATCCTGCGCAAGGTAGGCCGGCGCGTGGCCAATGTGCAGGTCGAGGCCTGGCAGGACAGCCGCAGCAAGCCCGTCGCCGGCATGACCGGCCATTTCCTGCTGCGAAACGAAGTTTAGCCCGATCCGCTACACTCAGGGCGGGATCACGGCTCCCCGCTCCTCTCCTGCGACGCGGGGGAGGTGGATCGGGCCGAAGGGCCGAGACGGAGGGGGCGCAGAGCCGCCCCTATTCCGACAGCGCCGCGCGTTCCTTCGCGATCTCGGCCAGCGCCGCCTCGGCTCGCGCGATGGCGGCCGCGTCCTTGCGGTTCTTCGCTTCGAGGAGTTGGCCGGTGGCCTCCATCTCCCGCACGGGCAGAAGGTGGGTGGCATCGGCTGGGGCGAAGGGTTTCGTCTGGATCTGCTCCAGGATCGCGCGCTGGCGGGCCGCCTCGGGCGTGTCGCCGACGCCATAGCTGAAGATGAAGTCGGTGATCCGCCGCCGCAGCTCAGGGTCCAGGTCCTTGCGGATGATGAGCGGGTCCTCGGGGATGCGGGGCGAGCGCCAGACGATCTCCACATTGCCGAGCGTGCGCCTGGCCGTGTCGGTGTTCAGCAGCTCCAACCGCTCCATCGAGGCGGTGTTGTTGGTGGCCGCGTCCAGCAGGCCGCCCGCCACCGAAAACAGGTTGGTTTCGTGGTTGGCGCTACGCACGGTCTTGAAGCAGCGGGCCGGGTCCAGGCCGCGCGGCGCGAACAGATAGGTCATCGGCGCCAGGGTGCCGCTGGTGGACTTGATGTCGCCCATGCCGAAGTTGAGGGTGCGGTCGCAGGCCAGGATGCGATCCAGCGTCACCCCCGACCCCTTCGGGACGATGATGACCGCTTCGTAGCCGTCGATCCCCGTCGGATTGACCGAACGGGCGAAGACCTCTCCGTTCGCCCGGCGCACCGTTTCGAGCCCCGACTGGTTGGTGAACCAGCCGAGGTCGGTGTGCCCGAAGCGCATGGCCTCGACCAGGGCGGTGTAGTTGGACGCGAAATAGGCCTTCACCGGCCGGTCCAGCGCCTTGGCCATGTCGTCGAGGAAGGGCCGCCAGTCCTTCTCGGCGCTGGCCTGGCTCTCGGCCGACAGGATCGAGAAGACGACCTCCTTGCGCGCGGTCGGTTCGGGACGGCCGCAGGCGGCGACACTCAGGGCGGCGAGCGTGACCACGAGATGCGAGAAGACGCGACGGTTCATGGTCCCTCCCCTTTCGATCCCTCAACGGATGGCAGGCGCATTTCGACGAGTTCGCGCCGGTCACGGCTGATCCCGTAGAGCACATCCGGACGACTGCGGTCGAAGGCGATCGCCTGGCCCTCGGCGGCCACGGGAATGGTGGCGACATGGCGCAGTTCGTTGCCGGTGCGGGGGATTTCCAGGACGTACACCTCGGGCCGGTCGTGACCGGTCACATAGAGACGGCCGTCGGCGCCGAACGTCCCGCCCGAACTGCTGTGCGGCTTGAACTTGGCCAGGATGCTGTCCGGCAAGGTCCAGGCGCCGGTCACCCGCCAGCGGTCGTCGAAGCGCAGCACGGTGGTGAACCGGTGGTCTCGTCCGGCCTCGCCGCCCCGGCCGTCGTAGTTGGCGAAACAGGCCCACCAGGCCCCCGCGTGACGATCGATCCAGGTCAGCGACCCGGGCTGACGGCCCAGCGGCGTCGAGCGGCGGTGCTGCAAGGTGTCGGGATCGAACACCTCGACCGTGCTGCTCATGGGCGTGGCCGGATAGTTCGAGCTGGCGCAGACCAGTTCGCGCGCGATTACGGCGCACGAATTCAGGTGCGGAACCACGGCGGGATCGCCCGCCCACCGGCCGACCCGGACGCCCGACGCGCGGTCGTACTTACCGATCTCGGAATCGCCGACCGCGTAGACGAAGCCCCCGTCGACCGCCACGCCCTGGCTGGCCTCGGGCGCCGGCAGACGCGACAGCACCTCGGCGGGCGGCAGCGGCCGCGGCGGCGAGAGCAGCAGGGCGGCGGCGAGGAGCGCGACGCTAGGCACGTTTCAACCCGGTCTCGCCCGCCTCGACCACGAAGGCGGCCAGGTTCCGCACGGGCGAATCCTTCACCAGGGCGTTCTCCACGCCGCGGAAGGTGACGCGGCAGGCGTCGGGCGTGATGTCCACGCGTCCGTAGCCACGGATGTCGCCCTCGCCGAACTTCAGGTCGGGATGCAGGGCCAGCATGCCGCGCACGATCTCCTTCGAGCGGCCGAGCGAGGCGATCGAGCCGCCTACGAACTCGCTGGCGACGGGCTTGCCGCCCGGTTCCAGCGCCAGATCGGCGGCGAAGAAGCAGTGGACGTCGCCGCCCAGCACCACGGGGTTTGCGGTCCCGGCGTCCCGCCAGGTCTCCAGGATGCGCCGCCGCGTCTGGGCGTAACCGTCCCAGCCGTCGTTGGAGACGCGCCCGTCCGGCGTGACGATCTCCATCATCAGGGTCTGCTGGCCCAGCAGGTTCCAGGTGGCGGAGGTGTCGCGCAGGCCGGCCTGGAGCCAGGCTTCCTGGTCGGCGCCCAGCATCGAGCGGGCCGGATCGGTGCGTTCCGGGCAGGCCTTGGGGATGAACTTTCCTCGGGACTGAGCGTCGCAGGGCCTCGGGCCGCGGTACTGCCGGTCGTCCAGCAGGGCGAGGCGCGCGAGGCGGCCCCAGTCCGTCGCCCGATAGAGCCGCATGTCGGGACCCATCGGCCGCACCGCGGCGCGGAGCGGCATGTTCTCGAAGTAGGCCTGGTAGGCCGCCGCCCGGCGCTTCAGGAAGAGCGCCGGATCGGGGTCGCTGCGGTCCTGATCGTTCCCGTAGTCGTTCGACACCTCGTGGTCGTCCCACATGACCATCCAGGGCGCGCAGGCGTGGGCGGCCTGGAGGTCGGCGTCGGCCTTGTACCAGGCGTAGCGGCGCCGGTAGCTGGCCAGGTCCAGGCAATCCTCCTCGGGATGGCGGCGGACGCCGTCCGCGGTGGCGGCCTTCTCGTAGATGTAGTCGCCCAGGAAGACGACGAGGTCGGGATCGTCCGCCGCCAGCGCCGCATGGGCCGAATAGAAGCCGGACTCGTACTTCTGGCACGAGCCGTAGGCGATCCGCAGCCGCCGGACGTCGGCGCCCGGGCTCGGCGCCGTGCGGGTGCGCGCCACCGGGCTGGCGTGTCCGCCGGCGGTGAAACGATACCAGTACGGGCGGTCGGGCTTCAGCCCCGCGGCCTCCACATGCACCGAATGTCCGGCCTCGGGCGCGGCGATCGTGCGGCCCCGGCGCACGATCCGGCGCAGGGCCTCGTCCTCCGCGACTTCCCAGCCCACCTCGAACGGCTCGGGCGGCATCCCCCCGGCCGGCGCCGCGGGATCGACCGCCAGCCGCGTCCAGAGCACCACGCCGTCCGGCGCGGGCTCGCCCGACGCGACGCCCAGCCGGAAGGGATTCTCGGGCAAGCGCGTGCGCGCCCAGGCCGTGGTCCAGCCGGCCGGGGCCATCGCCCCAGCGGCCAGGGCGGCGGCCCGGATCAGCAGGCGGCGGCGGTCGACGCTGGGCATCTTCATCTCCTTACCTTGGCTTTGGGTCCGCCCGCCACGCAAGCGTCGTCGGGGCTTCAGCGCCTTTCGACCCCGGGAAGACGCAACGCCACCACCTCGCGGTTGGGTCGGCTGATACCGTAGAGGACGTCGCGCCGCGTCGGATCGACGGCGATGGCCTGGCCCTCGATGGCCGCGCCGATCGTCGCGACATGGTCGAGCTTCGACCCGCCCTTCGGCAGTTCCAGCACATAGAGCTCCGGATGATCGTGGCCCGTCACATAGAGCCGGCCATCGGCGCCCCAGACGCCGCCAGACGAGCTCATGGGCGCGAAGCGGGAGGTGACCGAGGCGGGGAAGGACCAGCCCTCCATCCGCCGCCACTGGTCGTCGAACCTGACGAGCTGGGTGTGGGCGTGGCCCCGACCGGGCTCGCCCCCCTTGCCGTCGTAGTTGGCGAAGGCGGCCCACCAGGCGCCGTCGCGGCGGTCGATCCAGGTGAGCGAACCGACCTGCTGGCCCAGGGACACGGTGCGCAGGTGAACCATCCGGCGGGGATCGAAGATCTCCACCGAACTGGTCATCGGCATCTCCGGGAAGTTCGAGGCCGCGCACACCAGGTCCCGGCCGACCACGGCGCACGAGTTGATGTGCGGGAAGCGGTCCCTGTCGCCCGACCACTCGGCCAGCTTCTCGCCCGTGGCCCTGTCGTACTTGCCGATGCGCGAATTGGCGACGGCGTAGAAATGGCGCGCGTCCACCGCCACGCCCTGGACGGCCTCAGGCGCCTTCCAGCGCCCGAGGACTTCAGCTTCCAGCTTCGGCTGCGCCGCCGCCGGAACGGCGGCGACCCATGCGATGGCGAGCAGCGCGCCGGTTGCGAGACCAGCCCGCATCAGAACGTCGCCGCCAGGCCGACCCAGTAGGTGCGACCATAGTTCGCCCACTCCTGGAGATAGCGCTGACCGGGGCCGGTCACTTCCTGGCGTCCGGTGTTCGACAGGTTCTGGGCCTCGGCGAAGACCGTGAAGTTGTCGTTGATCCGCCAGCTCACGCTGGCGTCGAACACGTGACGGCCCTTCCAGTACTGGTCGGCGTTGGGGATCGTATCGTTGATCGTCTCCAGGAAGCCGCCGATGTAGTTGTGCGAGACCCGGGCCTCGAGCGGGCCTCGCTGATAGTAGATCGACTCGTTCGTGGTGATCTCGGGCTGCTGGAACAGGCCGGTCACGCGGCGTCCCGCCCGCGTAAGGAACGTGAACTCGGTGTCCAGGTAGGTGATGTTGCCGTTGAAACCGAAGCCGTCGAAGGGCGCGGGCAGGAAGGTGAAGGCCTGCTGCACGGCGAACTCCACGCCCTTGATCTTGGCGTCCTCAGCGTTGCGGGGCGTCGAGACCGTCACCGCCTCCACGCCGCGGCCCACGTCGATCTGCTCGACGGACGACAAGGTGAAGATCTCGTTCTTGATGCTCTTGGAGAACACCGCCAGCGAGATCAGGCCGTCGGGGGGATAGAATTCCACCGACAGGTCGAAGCCGCGGCTCTCTCGCGCCTTCAGGTCCGGGTTTCCGCGCGACAGGGTGGGCTGGCTCCCATCGAAGTTCAGGGTCTCGCTGGCGGCCAGCGAACCATAGTCGGGGCGGCCGATGGTGTTGGTCCACGCCGCCCGGACGATCAGGTTCTCCCGCGCATTCCATTGCAGATGCACGCTGGGCAGCAGGTTGTCGTACGAACCCGAATTGCTGACGGGCGTCAGGACGCCGCCGGTGTTGCGGACCGCGTCCGAGTCCACCTTCGTCCGCTCGTATCGGAGACCGCCCAGCAGGGTGACATCGCCCATCCGGTAGCTGGCCTGGCCATAGGCCGCGAAGACGTCCTCGGACACCTCGTAGTCCCCCGTGGGCAGGTTGGTGGCCACGCGGAAGCGGTCGCGATTGGCGTTCAGGAAGTCGCTGGCGGCCTTGGGGTCGATCCTCGGGTTCAACAGGTATCGGCCGGCGATCAGCTCGGTGGGCCCGGGCCGGTCGACCGCATCCAGCGTGTAGGTGAAGCCGGGGAGCGCCGTGTAGTTCGTCTGCCGTGACAGGAATTCGCGCTTCGTGCTGCGCAGCAGGCCGCCGGCCTTGGCCTTGAGGTTCCGGTCGCCGCCCTCGTCGTCGTAGGCCACATTGAAGCGCGCCTGGGCGGTGTCCTCGTCGGTGGCGGTGACCGCGAAGCGGTGTTGCTGCAGATTGTAGTTGGCCGGGTTTCGGAGATTGGCCTCGTTCACCGGCCGGAAGATCGGGAAGAAGGCGTTCGTCGTATCGTAGTCGAACGCATAGTTCGCGCCCTGGGCGTCGATGGTCCGGAACTCCACGGACTCGTTCGGCACGTCCAAGCGAGCCTGCGAGTAGACGACGTCGCCGTCCAGGTTCCACAGGGGCGCGAAGCGCCATTCGAAGGCCGACCGCGCCATGCCGATCTCGCGCTTGGTGATCGGCTGATTGAGCTGGATCACGCTGCGGCCGCGGGCGAAGCTGCCGCTGGTGGGGGTCTGGTTGCTGACATTGCCCAGCGGCTCGGTGCGGTACTCGATCCGCTCCTCGTCGTCCTCCATCCGGGCGAAGAGGCCCGAGGCCTCCCAGCGGAAGTCCGTGTTCGGGCGGTACTCGACCTTGGCGTTCAGGCCGCTGCGCTGCTTGGTGTTGTTGTACCAGAACAGGCGCACGAAGGTGGGCACCTGGATGCCGTTGCCGGTCGCCGCGCCCGAGTTCACCGGGGCGCCCGCGGCGGTGTACTCGCGAACCGAGGGGTCCTGGGATTCCACCTGGGGAATGTCGTAGTCGAGCTGCTCGTGCGAGGCGCCGACGACGACGCCCCATTCGTCGGCCGCGCCGAACGTGCGGCCGGCCGCGAAGGCCAGGCGGTAGGATTGCTTGTCGTTCCGCACGCCGCCGCTGCGTTCGTAGTAGCCGGCGGACGCCATGCTGTTGAAGAAGGGCCGGCCGGCGTCGAAGGCGCTGCGCGTCGTCACGTTGATGACGCCGCCGATAGCGTTGCCGTCGTCCTCGGGCCTGATCGTCTTCATCACCTCGAGGCGGCCCGCCATCACCGAGGGGACGATATCCATCGGGATCGTCCGGCTGCTCTCGTCCACCGACGCCATGATGGCGCCGTCGACGGTCGTCCGGTTGTAGGTGGAACGCAGGCCGCGGAGCACTGGGAAGCGCGGCTCGCCCTGGTCCTCCATCACCGACACGCCGGGGATGCGGCGCAGTGCGGCGGCGGTGTTGTGGTCGGGCAGCTTGCCGATGTCGTCTGCGGAAACCACGTCGGCCACCACGAATTCCTCGCGCTTCACGGCGATGGCTGCGCGCTGGGCCTCGCGCTGGCCGGTGACGACGATCTCCTCGACCTCGGCGCCGGCGTCGGCCGCATCGTCGGCCGCCAGCGCGGGCGCAGCGGCGGCCAGGGCCAGGATCAGGCTCGACGCAGACAGAAGCGCCGCGCGGCGGCGCTGGCCGCCCGCATTCCCGTAAGACATGACAAAATCCCCTCTTGTCGGATGGGGCGCGCTTACGGGACGGGAGTGACAACCGGGCGACGGCTTCGCGAAGGCTGCGCGACAGCGCCACGCCCTGGGCCGGCCCGCTACCGGGCGATAGGCCTTGAGCCTGGGCCCCGAGGGGTTTAGGCCGCCCGGCATGCAAGGCCATACTCTCCAAGGACTGTCCCAACAGGCGCGCGACGCGCGCAGCTGGCCGTTCGAACAGGCGCGCATCCTGCTGGACCGCATCACCCGCCTGCGCCTGACCGACGCCGAGCGGGATCTGGCGGCCGCCCTGTTCGCCCGTGGCGAGTTCGCCGAAGCCGTCCGGACCCTACCCGCTCTACAGAAGCCGGTGATCTTCCAGTGCGGCTATGGGGCCAGCGGCCTGCCGCACCTGGGCACGTTCGGCGAGGCCACCCGGCCCACCATCGTGCGCAACGCGTTCCGGGCGCTGACCGAGGACGCCATCCCGACCCAGCTCATCGTCTTTTCGGACGACATGGACGGCCTGCGGAAGATCCCGGACAACGTGCCCAATCGCGAGATGCTGGAGGAGGATCGCGACAAGCCGGTCACGTCCGTCCGCGACCCGTTCGGCGAGCACGAGAGCTTCGGCGCCCACAACAACGCCCGCCTCCGCGCGTTCCTCGACAGCTTCGGGTTCGAATACACCTTCATGTCGTCGACCGAGACCTACCGGTCGGGGCGGTTCGACGAGGTGCTGCTGCGGATCCTGGCGCGGTTCGACGCCGTCCAGGCGATCATGCTGCCCACCCTGGGCGAGGAGCGCCGCGCCACCTATTCGCCGTTCCTGCCCATCAGCCCGAAGAGCGGCCGGGTTCTCCAGGCGCCGACGCTGGAACGCAACGTCGAGAAGGGCACGATCGTGTTCGCCGACGAGGATGGGACGCCGACCGAGGTTCCCGTCACCGGCGGCCACGTGAAGCTGCAATGGCGCCCCGATTGGGCCGCCCGCTGGACGGCGCTGGAGGTCGACTTCGAGGCCTCCGGCAAGGACCTGGTCGACAGCGTCCGCGTCTCGAACAAGATCGTCCGCGCGCTGGGCGGCGAGCCGCCCGAGGCGTTCCACTTCGAGCTCTTCATGGACGAGAACAACCAGAAGATCTCGAAGTCGAAGGGCAACGGCCTGACCATCGAGGAGTGGCTGCGCTACGGCGCGCCCGAGAGCCTGACCTACTACATGTTCCAGTCGCCGAAGTCGGCCAAGCGGCTCTATTTCGACGTGATCCCCAAGGCCACCGACGAGTACCTCCAGCAGCTCGACGCCCTGCTGCGCAAGAAGGCCGAGGGCGACAACGCCGCCCAGCTCGACAACCCCGCCTGGCACGTCCATCGCGGCGCGCCGCCCGAAAAGGGCTCGCCGCTGTCGTTCTCGCTGCTGCTCAATCTGGTGTCCGCGGCCGACGCGTCGACCAAGGACATCCTGTGGGCCTTCATCGCCCGCTATCTGCCGGGCGCGACGCCGAAGAGCGAGCCGCTGCTCGACAAGCTCGTGGGCTATGCGCTCAACTATTATGAGGACTTCGTGAAGCCCTCGAAGCGGTTCCGCGCCCCGACCGACCTCGAACGCGCGGCGATGCTCGATCTCGTGGCCAGGCTCGAGGCGCTGCCGGCCGACGCCGACGCCGAAGCGATACAGAACGAGGTGTTCGAGGTGGGCAAGGCCGCCGGCTTCGATCCCCTGCGGGCCTGGTTCGGCGCGCTCTACGAGGTGCTGCTCGGCCAGAGCCAGGGGCCGCGTTTCGGCTCGTTCGTGGCGATCTTCGGGATCGACCGCACCGTCGCCCTGATCCGGCGGGCGCTGGCCGGGGACCTCGTCGCGGCCTGAAAGGCCGAGACGTAGGGAGCGCTATCGTCATACCCCGGTCGCAATCGAGCATGACGGTCATCGCTGTCCACAGCCTTTGACGACTGACGCCGCGTTCGCTCCCCTTGACGTAAACGGAACCCGGGCGCACGTTGGTTATCAACGATAAGCCAAGGGAGGACGGCATCATCATGCCCCACGATCTGCGCCGCCCCGTCCGGACCTATACGATCCGGCAGCTCTGCCATGAGTTCAAATGCACGCCGCGTGCGCTGCGGTTCTACGAGGACAAGGGTCTGCTCAATCCGGCCCGGGACGGCATGAACCGCGTCTATTCCTACAAGGACCGCGGCCGCCTCGTCCTGATCCTGCGCGGCAAGCGCGTCGGCCTCTCGCTGGCCGAGATCGCCGAGATCCTCGACCTGTACGACGCGGACGACACCGGGGTCGCCCAGGCCGCCAAGAGCCTGCGCAAGTTCCAGGAGCGTATCGTGGCCCTGGAGCAGCAGAAGAAGGATATCGACGACGCCATCGCTCAGCTTGAGATGGGCGTCGTGGCGATGGAGAGCCGGCTGGCCGAGACCCGCCCCGATCTCCTGCCCAGCGCCGAGGCCTACGACCAGATGCTGCGTCGTCGCCTCGACGGCATGGAGGGCGGCGCGGAGGCCTGATAAACCGGAGCCGGACAGACTCCGGAGCTCCCATGACCTACCAGGCCCCCGTGCGGGACTACGCCTTCCTGCTGCGCGACGTGCTCCAGCTCGAGCGCTACGCAGACCTGCCCGCGTTCGCCGACGCCTCGATCGACACGGTCGATGCGGTCCTGGAGGAGGCCGGGAAGTTCACGTCCGAAGTCCTGGCCCCGCTGAACGGGGTGGGCGACAAGGAGGGCTGCGTCTGGAGCCCGGACTTCACGGTCCGGACGCCGAGCGGCTTCAAGGACGCCTACGCCAAGCTGGTCGAGGGCGGCTGGCCCGGCCTGGGGTCCGATCCGACCTATGGCGGCCAGGGCCTGCCCCACGTCGTCAACGTGGCGTTCTCCGAGATGAGTTCGTCGGCGAACATGGCCTTCTCGATGTACCCGGGACTGACCCACGGCGCCTATTCGGCGATCGTGGTGGGCGGGACGCCGGAGCAGAAGGACCTCTACCTGCCCAAGCTCGCCTCCTTCCAATGGGCGGGCACCATGAACCTGACCGAGCCGCATTGCGGCACAGACCTCGGGCTCCTCCGCACCAAGGCGGTTCCGCAGGCTGACGGGACCTATCGGATTTCCGGCCAGAAGATCTGGATCAGCGGCGGCGAGCAGGACCTGACCGAGAACATCGTCCATCTGGTGCTGGCCCGGATCGAGGGGGCGCCGGCCGGCGTGCGCGGCATCAGCCTGTTCATCGTGCCCAAGTTCATCCCCGACGCCGACGGCAACCCCGGCGAGCGCAACGCGGTGAAGTGCCTGGGCCTGGAAGAGAAGATGGGCATCCACGGTAACGCCACCTGTGTCATCAGCCACGAGGAGTCCGTCGGCTGGCTCATCGGCGAGGAGAACCAGGGCCTCAAGCTGATGTTCGTGATGATGAACGAGGCGCGCCTGGGCGTGGGCCTCCAGGGGATCGCCCAGGCCGAAGCCGCCTACCAGGCCGCCGCCGCCTTCGCGAAGGAGCGTCTCCAGGGCCGCTCGCTCACCGGTCCCAAGAATCCGGACGGACCGGCCGACCCGATCATCGTCCACCCCGACGTGCGCCGCATGCTGATGGACGCCCGCGCCATCGTCGAAGGCGGCCGCGCCTTCATGGCCTGGACCGCGCTCCACGGCGACCTCTCCCACGCCAGCCCGGACGAGGCCGTCCGGCAGAAGGGCCGCGACTACATGGCCCTCATGACCCCGGTGGTGAAGGCCTTCCTCACCGACCGCGGCTTCCAGGTCTGTTCCGACGCCATGCAGGTGCACGGCGGCTCGGGCTTCACCGAGCACTTCCCGGCCAGTCAGTACCTGCGCGACGTGCGCATCGCGCTGATCTACGAGGGCACCAACGGCGTCCAGGCGCTCGACCTCGTGGGCCGCAAGCTGGCCGCCGACGGCGGCCGGGCCGTGATGAGCTTCTTCGCCGAACTGGACGCCTTCTCGGCCGAGATCGACGGCGAGGCGGCGATGAAGCCGTTCGCGGACGGGCTCGCCAAGGCCAAGGGCGAGCTTCAGGAGGCCACCATGTGGCTGATGCAGCACGGACTGGCCAATCCCGACAACGCGGGCGCCGCCTCCACCGACTATCTGCACCTCTTCGGCCTGACGGCCCTGGCCTACATGTGGGCGCTCCAGGCCCGGGCGGCGCTGGCCCGCATCGCGGCCGGCGACACCGACCCCTTCTACGAGACCAAGCTGGTGATCGGCCGCTATTACCTCGAACGCGTCCTGCCCGAGACCGCCAGCCGCCTGGCCAAGCTCAAGGGAGGCTCCGAGCTGATGATGAAGCTGCCCGCCGAGGCCTTCTGAGGGGATCGTCCTGATGGCCACCTATCGCGCGACGGTCGAGTGGGCGTTGCAGGAGAGCCCGGAGGACTTCCTCAAGGGCCGCTACGGCCGCGGCCACACCGTCGGCTTCGCCGAGCACATCGTGCCGGCCACCGCCTCGCGCCACGTCGTGGGCAAGTGGGCCGCGCCGGGGGCGGTGGACCCCGAGGAGATGCTGGTCGCCGCGCTCTCGAACTGTCACATGCTGACGTTTCTCCACAGGGCGCGGCTGGCCGGCTTCGCCGTCGTGCGCTACCGCGACGCCGCCGAAGGCGTGATGGAGAAGATCGACGGCGACCGGATGGCGGTCACCCGCGTGACGCTGCGGCCCCAGGTCGACTACGACGGCCGCCGCCCCACGGCCGAAGAGGCCGCCCGGCTGCACCACGAGGCCCATGAAGAGTGCTTCATCGCCAACTCCGTGAAGACCGAGGTGACGGTCGAGGAGGTTTCCGCAATTTAGTTTCTGCTTTGTTCTTGCACGCGGGTTGGTGCTCTGGGACAATGAGGATCACGACTTAGGGGGGTGACGGATGGGTTTCTCGCATTCCTGGATCGCGGTCTCGGGCCTCACGCCGGACGCCGCCGTCGCGGCGCTCGGCGCTGAAGTGGTGGGCGAGCTCGACGCCGAAGAGTTTCCGGAAACACTCGGGATGGGAGTTCTGCCCGGCGGCTGGTTGCTGGTCGTGAGCAGCGATTTCGACGATGCGTTCAAGGGCAGGCTGGCGCGGCTCGCGGCTCTGGGGCCGGCCGTCGCCTGCGCCATCGAGGAACACGTCATGCACGCCGAGGCGCGCGGCTACGACGCGGGGAGCGAGACCTGGCGCGTGGTTCGCGATCCCGACGACGACCACCTCGAGATGACAGGCGCGCCGCCCGCGGCCTTGACCGCCATACGGGACGAAGCCGTACGGCGGCAGGACGCCGATGAGGCCTCCGGGATCGACCGGCTGTTCGAGGCGCCCGCCGATATGGCCGCCGCCATCTGCGGCTACCAGTTGGGCGTCGAGGAACCCGAAGGCTTCCGCTACACCGAGTTGCGCTACCTGCGCGAGACCGCGAGCAGCGGGGGCGGCGGCAAGCCGGGCTTCTTCGCACGGCTCTTCGGCATCAAGGGCTGACGCGACAGAACACCGACGAGCCGGGCCTCCAGCGCGGCTGCATCCTTGAGATCGCACTCCCAGACCGTCTCGACCCGCCAGCCCGCAGCGGTCAGCGCCTCGGCGTTCCGCGTGTCGCGGGCGATGTTGCGGCCGATCTTGGCCACCCAGTAGTCGCGGTTCTGCTTGGGCGTGCGCGCGCCGCGCGCGCAGTCGTGGCCGTGCCAGAAGCAGCCATGCACGAAGATGGCCAGCCGCCGGCCGGGCAGGACGATGTCGGGGCTTCCCGGCAGGTCCCTGCGATGCAGGCGATAGCGCGCGCCCAGGCGGGTCAGCGCCTTGCGCACCGTCATCTCGGGCGTCGTGTTCCGGCCCTTCACCCGCCGCATGACCGCCGAGCGTTTTTCCGGGCCGTAGACGTCGGTCGGCCCGTTCATGCGCGTCGTCGCCCGGCGTGATCCGGAGATGACGCGCGCCGGATCACAGCCCGTCGAACAGGGCGGTGGAGATGTAGCGCTCGGCGAAGCTCGGGATGATGGCCACGATCAGCTTGCCGGCCATGTCGTCGCGGCTGGCGAGATCGAAGGCGGCGGTCAGGGCGGCGCCCGACGAGATGCCCACCGGGATGCCCTCTTCCTTCGCCACCCGCCGCGCCATGGCGAACGCGTCGTCGTTGCTGACCTGGATGATCTCGTCCATCACGCCGCGATCCAGGATCGAAGGGACGAACCCCGCGCCGATCCCCTGGATCTTGTGCGGCGAGGGCGAACCGCCCGACAGCACGGGCGAAGCGGTCGGTTCGACCGCCACCATCTTCACCGACGGCTTGCGCGCCTTGAGCACCTGGCCGACGCCGGTGATCGTACCGCCCGTGCCGACGCCCGAGATGACCGCGTCCACGCGGCCGTCGGTGTCGTTCCAGATCTCCTCGGCGGTCGAAACCCGGTGGATCAGGGGATTGGCGGCGTTGTCGAACTGCTGCGGCATGACGGCGCCGGGCGTGGCCTCGACGATCTCCTTGGCGCGGGCGACGGCGCCGGCCATGCCCTTCTCGGCCGGCGTCAGCTCCAGGGTCGCGCCCAGGATCAGCAGCATCTTGCGCCGCTCGATCGACATGCTCTCGGGCATGACCAGCGTGATCGGATAGCCCTTGGCCGCCGCCACGAAGGCCAGCGCGATGCCGGTGTTGCCCGAGGTGGGCTCCACGATCCGGCCGCCGGGCTTGAGTTTGCCGGTCGCCTCCAGCCACTCGATCATGGACACGCCGATGCGGTCCTTCACCGAGGCCAGCGGGTTGAAGAATTCGAGCTTGGCCACGACCTCGGCCTTGGGCTTCAGCGCCGCGGTCAGGCGCGGCAGGCGCACCAGCGGGGTGTCGCCGACCAGATCCAGCACGGAATCGTAGATCTTGCCCCGGCCCGAGCGGCTGTAGCGCGCGGCGTCGTAGGCCTTGTCAGGGGTGGAGTCCATCGGAGCGGCCTTCTGTCTGGGCTCGGAAACGTGCGCCGAACCCTAAGCCTTCCGGTGGGGATTGGAAGCCGGGAGACCGTGGCCTTGCCGATAGTTTTTCTGACGCCCTACTCCGCGGCCAGCATCCGGGCGGGATGCAGAAGCGGCTCCAGCAGCTCGCGGGCCAGCCAGCGGACCACGGGCGCGGCCACGCCGTCGCCCGCCACATGGAGGGCCGTGGTGGTGGTGGTCGGCAGGGCGTAGCTGTCGGGAAGCCCCATGAGCCGGGCGGCCTCGCGGGCGGTCAGCAGGCGCGACCGGACCCGGCCGCCCTCGACCACCAGGATCGCCTGGCGCGACGAACCGCCCCGCGGCGTGCGCAGGCAGCCGGCCAGGCCGTCGAAGCGGACCTCGGCCCGCTGGACGCGCCGGCCGGCCTCTACGCGGGTGCGGCGGAAGACGGCGCCTACGGCCCGGCCGTTCACCGCATCGATCCGCGCCCGGTGCAGCGGCCCCATCAGCGAGATCAGCCTTCGCGTCTCGGCCTCCGACCGCCAGGCCACCGCGTCGTCGGGCTCGAGCAGAGACGCAAGGTCGGTGTTGCGGGCGGGCGGCGCGACCAGCCGCCACCACGCCCAGGCCTGCGCGGCCGCATCCGGCAAGCGGGCGTGCGCGGCGCGCACGGCGCGGGTGTGGAAGGGGCTGTCCCCGACCAGGGTCGCCGGGGCCTCACGCGCGGCCACCACGAAGACGCGGGGGCGGGACTGGGGCAGGAAGGCGGCTGCGTCGATCTCCAGCGCGCCGAACCGGTAGCCGCGTCCCGCCAGGGCCGCGCCCAGGGCCGCGAAGTCGGCGCCGCCGTTGGATGTGAGCAGGCCGCTGACATTCTCGATCACGATGGCGCGCGGCGCACGGCCCCCGTCGTCCAGCGCCTCCATCAGCCGCCAGAAGCCGAAGAAGGCCGACGAACGTCCACCCCCCAGGCCCGCCCGGCCGCCGGCGAGGCTGAAGTCCTGGCATGGGCTGGAGGCCCACGCGAGATCGGCGTGGCCCGGCAGGTCGTCCGCCGTCAGGGCCCAGACGTCGCCCTCGCGCAGGTGATGGGCGGCCTCAGGGAAGTTCGCGCGATAGGTCGCCGCCTTCCGGGCGTCGAAATCGTTGGCGAACGCACAGGTCCAGGCCTCGCCCAGGCCCAGCGCGGCCATGCCGCCGCCGGCGAAGAATTCGTAGAAGGTCAACGGCTGCGCCACGACGCAGGACGCTAGTGCGCGTCGCCCCGCCGCGGAAGCCGGCTTCGTCCGGGCCGCCGGCGTCGGAACCGGCGAGACGCCGGCCGGCTTCGCCTTATCAAGGCCCGATAATACCCTCACCCTGCGATGGTCCCTATTCTGTACGCCGCCCGCGTCGCTCTCCCGCGACGGGGTGGCCGTTGTCCCGAAGGAATCCCGATGCACCAATGGACCGATCCGCTGCGCTTCGGCCTCCTTCTCGCCGGCGCCACCCTGGCGCTGGTCGCCTGCCAGCCGCCCGAGGCCGCCGGCGTCGCGCCCGACAGCCAGGCCGCGACCGATGCGTCCCAGGCGGGGGCAGGCGCCGGCATGGACATCAGCCAGCCGATCATGGCGCGGGGAACCGAGCCGTTCTGGGCGATCCGGGTGACCGACGGCCGGATCCTGACCTATTCCGCGCCGGGCGAGACCGACCGGGTCTACCGGGCCGAGGGCGCGACGGTGGCGCCGGGCCGCGCCACCTGGGTGGCGCACGAGCCGGGCGGCGAGCAGCTCACGCTCACCGTCTACGCCAGCGACTGTTCGGACGGCATGAGCGACCTGAACTATCCCTGGGTCGCCGAGGCGGCCCTGCCGAACCGGCGTCTCCACGGCTGCGCCGGCAAGGAAGCCGAAATGCCGCGCGAAGCCGGTTAGCGCCGGACCTCAACCACGTCCGAGGCGCCTCCTCATTACGAACTTCGGACGCGCGGCACCGGACCCGCGCTTGACCGACCCCGCGTCACCGGCGGCTAATGGCCGGAAACAACGACGCGAAGGGAGCGCGCGATGGAAAAGGCCTTCGACGTCGTCGTCCGCGGCGGCACGGTGGTGGACGGCGGGGGCGGCGCGCCCTTCGAGGCCGATGTCGGCGTGAAGGACGGCCGGATCGCCGCCGTGGGCCGCATCGCCGGCGTGGGCGCCGAGGAGATCGACGCCCGGGGCCAGATCGTCACGCCCGGCTTCGTCGACGTCCACACCCACTACGACGGCCAGGCGACGTGGGACGAGCGCATGCAGCCCTCGTCCTGGCACGGCGTGACCACGGTGATCATGGGCAACTGCGGCGTGGGTTTCGCGCCGTGCAGGCCCGACGACCACGACCGGCTGATCCGGCTGATGGAGGGCGTGGAGGACATTCCCTTCCCCGTGCTGTCCGACGGGCTGCCTTGGAACTGGGAGAGCTATCCCGAATACCTCGACAGCCTGGCGCGACGCCGGTTCGACGTGGACGTGGGCAGCCAGCTCCCGCACGCGGCGCTGCGGGTCTACGTCATGGGCCAACGGGGCGTGGACCGGGAGCCGGCCACGGAGGCCGACATCGCGGCGATGGCGGCGCTGGCCAGGCGGGCGATGGAGGCGGGCGCCATCGGCTTCGGCACCTCGCGCACCCTGAACCACCGCAGTTCGGACGGCTCGCCCATCGCCACCCTGACCGCCGGAGAGGACGAGCTGACCGGCATCGCCCTGGGCATGGCGGCGGCCAACAACGGGGCCGGCGGCGGCGTGCTGCAGTTCGTATCGGACTTCCCCGACCCGGCCGAGGAATTCGCCATGATGCGGCGCATCGTGGAAACGTCGGGACGGCCGCTATCGTTCAGCCTGGTCCAGAGCCCCCGGGCGCCCGACAGCTACAAGGCCCTTCTGGGGTATCTCGCCGACGCCGGCGCCGCCGGACTGTCCATGAAGGCCCAGGCCGCGACCCGGCCCGTGGGCGTGCTGTTCGGTCTCGAACTGACCATCAACCCCTTCACCCAGAATCCCTCGTACCAGGCCATCAAGACGCTGCCCCTGGCCGAGCGCGTCGCGCGCCTGCGCGACCCAGAATTCCGCCGGGCGCTGCTCGCGGAGGAGACGGGGGACCGGCGCGGCTTCGCCGGCACGCAGCCGCGGAACTGGGACAAGATGTTCCTGATGGGCGAGGTCCCGGACTACGAACCCACCGCCGACCAGACCGTGGCGGCCGTCGCGGCGCGGGCGGGGCTGGACCCCGCGGAAGTGGCGCTGGACCACATGCTCACCAACGGGGGACGGGGGATGCTGTACCTCCCGTTCCTGAACTACGCCTCCGGCAGCCTCGACCCGGCCTACGAGATGCTGAACCACCCGCAGGTGGTCCCCGGCCTGTCGGACGGCGGCGCGCATGTCGGCATGATCTGCGACGGCAGTTTCCCCACCACCAACCTCGTCCACTGGACGCGGGACCGCGCGCGTGGCCCCCGCCTGCCGCTGGAGCACATGGTCAAGGCCCAGTGCCGCGACACCGCCGAGCTGGTGGGCCTGTACGACCGGGGCCTCGTGGCGCCGGGCTACCGCGCCGACCTCAACGTGATCGACTACGGCCGGCTGAACCTGCGCGCGCCGCAGGTGGCCTATGACCTGCCCGCGGGCGGCCGACGGCTGATCCAGCGGGCCGACGGCTACACGGCGACCCTGGTGGAGGGAAGCATCACCTATCGGGACGGCGAGCCGACCGGGGCCCTTCCGGGCCGGCTGCTCCGCGGGGCGCAGCCCGCGCCTGTGGCCCTTGCGGCGGAGTAGGGACATGACAAACCTGGTCCTGCGCGAGGATCGCGGCGGCGCGGCGATCCTCACCCTCAATCGGCCCGACAAGCTGAACGCCCTGAACGCCGATCTCTTCCGGGAACTGGACGGCCACGTCCGCGCCATCGCCGGCCAGACCGATGCGGTGGGCCTCGTCGTGGTGAGGGGCGCCGGCCGCTGCTTCTCGGCCGGCCACGATCTGTCGGACATCGCCGCGGGCGAGAAGCTGCCCGAGCCGTTCTTCCAGTCGAAGGTGATCGAGCGGCTGGCCGACCTGCCCCAGCCCGTGATCAGCGCCGTCCACGACCACTGCTACACCGGCGCGCTGGAGCTGGCGCTGGCCGGCGACATCGTCTTCGCCGCCGAGGGCGCGCGCTTCGCCGACACCCACGCCAAGTGGGCGCTGACACCGGTCTGGGGACTGTCGCAACGCCTGCCACGCCGGGTCGGGACCTATCGGGCGCGCGAGATGATGCTCACCTGCCGGACGGTGGGGGGCGCCGAGGCGCTGGGCCTGGGCCTCGCCGACTTCTGCGTGCCCGACGCGGAGTTCGACGCCCGCCTGGACGCGCTCGTGGCGCAGATCCTCGCCAATTCCTGGTTCAGCCACCGCGCCAACAAGCGCCTGATCCGAGAGACCGACGGCCTGCCCCTCGGCGCGGGCCTCGCCCACGAGATCTACCGCGGGGAAGGCCGCGGCCCCGACATGGCCGACCGCATCGCCGGCTTCCAGAGCAAGGCCGTGAAGCAGGGGTAGACAACACCGCCGACCCCCGACCCCGACCCCGACCCCCACCCATACGTGGCGGCCGTGGTTGCTTGAAATCCGGGAAGCGTCGCCGCGCATGAGCGCCGCGTTGTGAATGGCGCCGGGCGCCGACGCGCGGCATAGAGACGCCATGAGTTCCGTCGCCGCCGAAACCGCCCCCGCGCCGCTGAACGCCGCGCGGGACATCCTGCGGCGCACCTTCGGCCATACCGATTTCCGGGGCCTCCAGGGGCAGGTGATCGACGAGGTCCTGGCCGGCCGCAACGCCCTGGCCGTGCTGCCGACCGGCGGCGGCAAGAGCCTCTGCTATCAGATCCCGGCCCTCGTGCGGCCCGGCCTGGGGCTGGTGGTCTCGCCGCTGATCGCGCTGATGACCGACCAGGTGGCGGCGCTGGTGCAGTCGGGCGTGGCGGCGGCGCGGCTGGATTCGGCCATCGACCCCGACGAGCGCGCCGAGACCTGGCGGCGGATCGACGCCGGCGAACTGGCGCTGCTCTACGTCTCGCCCGAAGGGCTGATGCAGCCCTGGATGCTGGAGCGGCTGTCGCGCCTCAGCCTGTCGCTGATCGCCATCGACGAGGCGCACTGCGTCAGCCAGTGGGGCCACGACTTCCGGCCCGAGTACCGGATGCTGGGGCGGCTGGCCGAGCTGTTCCCGGGCGTGCCGCGCCTGGCGGTGACCGCGACGGCCGACGCCCGCACGCGCGAGGACATCCGCGCCGAACTGCGGCTAGAGGGCGCGGCCGAGTTCGTGGCCAGCTTCGCCCGCCCCGAGTTGATCCTGTCGGCCGAGCGCAAGCGGGGCACGGCCGAGAAGCGGGTGGTGGAGCTGGTGACGGCGCGGCCCGGCCGGTCGGGCGTGGTCTACGCCGGGTCTCGCGAGAAAACCGAGCGGCTGGCGGAAGCGCTACGTGGGGCCGGCGTTCCTGCGCTGGCCTACCACGCCGGCCTGGACAAGACCGTCCGCGCCCGGCGGCTGGAGGAATTCCTCGAGGCCGACGCGGCGGTGATGGTGGCGACCATCGCGTTCGGCATGGGTGTGGACAAGCCCGACGTCCGCTTCGTGATCCACGCCGACCCGCCCGCCGCGATCGAGGCGTACTGGCAGGAGGTGGGCCGCGCCGGCCGCGACGGCGAACCGGCCGAGGGGATCACGCTCTACGGCGCCCCCGACATGGCCTGGGCGCTGCGCCGGCTGAACGAGCGCGAGGTGGACGAAGGCGTCAAGCAGGTCCAGGCGCGAAAGGTGCGCCAGCTCTACGCCATGCTGGACGGGGTGGCGTGCCGCGCCGCCGCCGTGCGCCGGTACTTCGGCGAGGCCGAGGTCGAGCCGTGCGGCCAGTGCGACCTGTGCGCCGGCGACGTGGAGACCGTCGACGTGACCGTGGCTGCTCAGAAGGCCCTCAGCGCCGCGCATCGCCTGGGCGGGCGCTTCGGGCGCGGGCGGCTGGTGGATCACCTGCTGGGTCGCACAAAGGACGTCAGCGACTGGGAATCCGGGCTTTCGACCTGGGGGATCGGCGCCGAGCTTTCGGCCAACCAGTGGAAGGACCTGGCCGAACAACTCGTGTTCGAGGGCCTGCTGCGCGAAGACCCCAACGACGGCCGCCCGCTGGTGGGGCCGGGCGATCCCGAGGCGGTTCGGGCCGTCTTCCGCGGCGACCGCACTGTGTCGATGCGCAAGCCGGCGGAAGGCGCCTCCGGGGGCGGCGGGTCTGGGGGCGGCGCGGGCGACCGCTCGCGGCGCAAGGGGCGCGAGGCCACCGTCGTCGGGCCGGCCGACCGGGCGCTGTTCGAAGCGCTGCGCGCCTGGCGAGCGGCCGAGGCCAAGGCCCAGCATGTGCCGCCCTACGTCATCTTCCACGACCGGACCCTGGCCGAGATCGCCGCCGCCCGCCCGGGCTCTCGCGGCGCCCTCGCCCGCCTCAACGGTGTTGGCGAGGCCAAGCTGGCGCACTATGGCGAGGCCGTGCTCGAGGTCGTGTCGGGCTTCGCCGGCTGAGCGGTCGGCGCTTCGCAGCGAAGCGAATAGGGCCGCGCGGCCGAACGGCCACGCCTCGCCGTCAGGCGGTCGCGGGGCGCCGGCGACGAAGGACCGCGCCCGTCAGACCCAGGCCGCCGATCATCAGGGCCCAGGTCGCCGGCTCGGGGATACCGGGCCCCACATCGCGCTCGGCGAAGGCGTAGTTCACGAAGCGATCCTGCTCGTCGACCAGCTCCGGGTCGTAGACATAGGCCGACAGGTCGAAGCCCGCCGCGTTGCTGACGTCATGGCCGGCGATGGACGTAATCCCCGGGAAGCCCAGCACGGCGTACCAGGCGAGCGCGTTCGCCGAGTTGTCCACCGTCGAGATCACATAGTCCTCGGGCGCGCCGCCGAAGAGCTGCGCGGCCACCTGCTGCGCCGACATCGGCGTCGCCAGATCGAGGGTCGGGCCGTTGTTCAGTCCCCAGCTTCCGACGAGCACCAGGGCGGCCTGGGCTGCGCCCGCAGCGGCGAGGGCGGCGCCGGCGGTGACGGCGGCGAGGACGTTTCGAAGCTTCATGGACCCAACCCTTTGAGACAGCGCGCGAATCACTTCGGCGCACGGACTATCAGAGTTTCCGAACCGTGAACGTCCGCCTAACGAACACACCCACGGGTTGAATCTAAAATACCCGCGGAAATAGCAACGCCGCCCGCCAGAGAGGAGCGGCGCGCAGATACCGAACCCGGATGGTCAGGCGAAGGCGGCGCAGCGCCGTTTTCGCCAGGCCGAAGCCTCACACGTCCACCTCGGCGTCCAGGGCGTTCTCCTGGATGAATTCGCGGCGCGGCTCGACCAGGTCGCCCATCAGGCGGGTGAACATGTCGTCGGCGTCGTCGGCGTGGTTCACCCTGACCTGAAGCAGGGTGCGCGCATCGACGTCCAGAGTCGTTTCCCAGAGCTGTTCGGCGTTCATCTCGCCCAGTCCCTTGTAGCGCTGGATCGACAGCCCCCGCCGGCCGTTGTCCATCACGGCGTTCACGAGATCCAGCGGTCCTCGGACGGTCGAAATGCGGTCGCGACGGGTGAAGGTCCCGACGCCCGAGAACAGCTGCGCCAGCTCCTTGGAGCGTTCCGCCAGCCGCCGCGCGTCGGCGGCGTGCAGCAGCAGGTCGTCCAGCACCACCCGCTCGGAGACGCCGCGGCGCACGCGGCTGAAGGCGTAGCCCCCGCCGGCCGCCGCCTCGCCCGACCAGGGTCCGTCGCCCTCCTCGGCGTAGAGGTTGAGGCGGACGGCCGCCGCGGCCGGATCGCCGGACTCGCCCAGCAGGCCGGCCAGGGCCGCCTGTTCGATGGCGAACGCGGGCGCGCGCGCGGCCAGCCGCTCGATATTGGCCTTGGCCCCGCGCGAATTCTGGACCAGCGCCAGCAGGTCCTGACCCGTCAGCCGCTCGCCCGACGGCAGGTCGAGGGTCGCCCCGTCGACGCCCTCGTCCATCAGATAGACCTCAAGTTCGGCGTCGTCCTTGAGGTAGCGCACCGACTTGCCTTTCGCCGCCTTATAGAGCGGCGGCTGGGCGATATAGAGATACCCCTTCTCGATCACCTCGGGCATCTGCCGGTAGAAGAAGGTGAGCAGCAGGGTCCGGATGTGGGCGCCGTCGACGTCGGCGTCGGTCATGATGACGATCTTGTGGTAGCGCAGCTTCTCGATGTTGAAGTCGTCGCGCCCGATGCCGGCGCCCAGGGCGGTGATCAGCGTCCCCACCTGGTCCGACGACAGCATCTTGTCGAACCGCGCCCGCTCGACGTTCAGGATCTTGCCGCGCAGGGGCAGGATGGCCTGGTTCTCGCGGTTGCGCGCCTGCTTGGCCGAGCCGCCGGCCGAGTCGCCCTCCACCAGGAAGATCTCGGACTTGGCCGGGTCCTTCTCGGAACAGTCGGCCAGCTTGCCGGGCAGCGAGGTGATGTCCAGGGCAGACTTGCGGCGCGTCAGCTCGCGGGCCTTGCGCGCGGCCTCGCGGGCGGCGGCGGCCTCGGCGATCTTCTGGACGATCATCTTGGCTTCGTTCGGGTGCTCCTCGAACCAGGTGGCCAGGCCGTCGCTCACCAGGCCCTCGACCGCGGGACGCACCTCCGAGCTGACCAGCTTGTCCTTGGTCTGCGACGAGAACTTCGGATCGGGCACCTTCACCGACAGCACGCAGGTCAGGCCCTCGCGCGCGTCCTCGCCCGAGACGCTCACCTTCTCGCGCTTGGCCGCGCCCGAGCTCTCGGCATAGCCGGTGATGATCCGCGTCAGCGCCGAGCGGAACGCCGCCAGGTGGGTGCCGCCGTCCCGCTGGGGGATGTTGTTCGTGAAGCAGAGGACGTTCTCGTGGTAGCCGTCGTTCCACCACAGCGAGAGGTCCACCTCGACCGTGTCCCGACGCCCGCGGATCACCACCGGCGTCTTCAGGAGGGGGGTCTTGGCCTTGTCGAGATGGCGCACGAACGCCTCGATGCCGCCCTCGTAGCTCATCACCTCCTCGAACGGCTCGGCGCCGCGGTGGTCCTTGAGCCAGATGGTCACACCCGAGTTCAGGAACGCCAGCTCGCGCAGCCGGTGCTCCAGCGTCTTCAGGTCGAACTCGATGAAACGGAAAGTGTCGGTCGACGGCAGGAACGTGACCTCGGTGCCGGTCAGGAACTCGCCGTTCTCGCGCTTGGGCGCCGTGCCGGTGATGGCCAGCGGCGAGACCGCGTCGCCGCGCCGGAACTCCATCTCGTGGGTCAGGCCGCCGCGGTGGATCTTCAGCCGCAGGAAGTCGGACAGCGCGTTCACCACCGACACGCCCACGCCGTGGAGGCCGCCCGAGACCTTGTAGCTGTTCTGGTCGAACTTCCCGCCCGCATGGAGCTGGGTCATGATGACCTCGGCCGCCGAGACGCCCTCGCCCTCGTGGATGTCGGTGGGGATGCCGCGGCCGTCGTCGGTGACGGTGCACGACCCGTCGGCGTTCAGGATCACCTCCACGCGGGTGGCGTAGTCGGCCAGCGCCTCGTCGATGGCGTTGTCCACCACCTCGTAGACCATGTGGTGCAGGCCCGAGCCGTCGTCGGTGTCGCCGATGTACATGCCCGGCCGCTTGCGCACCGCGTCCAGGCCCTTCAGCACCTTGATCGAGTCCGCGCCGTACTCGGCGGAGCCGTTGGTTTCCGGACCCTGGGTTTCCGGGGCTTCCGGCGTCGCGTTGTCTTCGCTCATCTCGTATCCAGCTTCGGCGCTTCCCGCGGGGGTTGGCCCCTCGGAAGTTGAGCGGTGTCGCCCCGGCGCCCTATGGTGGCGGCCGCGCGCTTCGCGCGGAGCCTGCATTGAGGTTCCATATATAGGGTTCGGGGCTGATTCTGCACGCCATTCGGCGTCGCGGGCGGGGGGAAGATGAGGCGAGCCAGCGTCCTGTGCGCGGCCTGGGCGATCCTGGCCGCAACACCAGCGGCAGGTTGGGCCGCGGAACCGGTCGTCACCAATCCGGACTGGCTGCGACGCCCCTCGATGGAGGACGTGCAGAAGCACTATCCCAAGATCGCCGCCGCGCTGGACATCCCGGGCTACGCGGTCCTCAGTTGTACGGTCGATCTCGATGGCCGGCTGCCGGACTGCCGCGCCGTGGACGAGACGCCAAAGGCGCTGGGCTTTGGCGACGCGGCCATCGAGATGAGCCGCTCGTTTCGGATGCGCCCCAAGACGGTGGACGGCCGGGCGGTCGCCGACGGAACCGTGCGTATCCCCATCCGCTTCACGCTGCCGGCCGACGATGACAGTTGGGCGCCTCCCCAACCCGCCCCATCTCCCGTCACGATGGCGCAGGCGCTGCACCTGGTCGACACGATGGACCTGATCGGCCAGCACATCCGCCATGTGACCGAGGACTGGGTCAAGGAAGACGGGGTCAAGACGCCGGAAGCCACCCGCAAGGCGGCCATCGAGGCCCTGACGGCCGCGGTTCATGCCCGAAAGGACGCGACCCGCGAGATACTGGCCCAGGCGGCGGCCTCCGTCTTCGACGCGCAGGAACTCGCCGACATCGCGAACTATCAGGTCGTGGACCGTCGCTATGCCGACGCCCACAAGCTCTGGGACGAATACCAGAAGACCGTTTCCCTCGCCTTCTGGCCCAAGGCGGGCGACATGGCGCGGCCCGCCTTCTGTGCGGCGACCAATTGCACGCCCCTGTCGCCACTCACGCCCCCCGTCGGCCAGGGCTGGCTGACGGAACCGCGGTGGATCGAGACGCCGGACGAGGCGAGTCTGAGGCTCAGAGCGCCTCTACTGGCCAGGAACCTGGGCGTCGAGGGCGCTGCGCGGCTGGTCTGCGAGATCGGGGCCGATGGGCGGCTGCGCGGCTGTGCGATCGAAGCCGAAGCGCCCGTGGGCCTCGGTTTCGGTCGGGCCGGTATGAGGGCCGCCTCCGAGTACACCCTGGACGTGGCGCAACTCACCGACGCGGTGGGCAAGAAGGTGCGCATTCAGGTCGTATTCCCGCCACAGAAGGTCCGGCCCACCACAGCGCCGCCGCCTGAGGCGTCGGCGCGCCTCATCGAACTGGCCGAGGCCATCACGGGCACATCCGAGGGTCTTTCATTGACGCGCCGGAGTGTGGAGCTCGCGCTGCTCGAAATGGAGGCCCGGCCAGGACCCGGCAGCGACCCGAAGGTCGTCGCCGCCGGCATCTCCGCGCTCCGAGCCGCGAGCCCCGCAGCCATCGCCTGGACACATGCCGAGGGCGTCTCGGTGCTGACCCGCATCTATGACGAGGCGTATCTGGAGGAGACCTTCAAGTATCATCGTTCCGCAGGGAAACTCGCTTTCGACGCCCGAAGCGAAGAGCTGAGGGAAACCTTGGAGAAGGCGACCAAGTATGCCGCGCAGCTGATGACCGCAGACGCCCGCGCCCAGTACTGCAGGACCCAGGACTGCACACCCCCACCGACCCCACGCAACCCTGCATCTACCGCGCCGCCGTGAGCGTCGGTTCGACGGGCATCACCCCTGAGTGAACGTGGCGTCGCCGGCGCCCAATTGCTGACCAGCCGGCCGGCGTCGGGCGCACGACCCCCGAATTCCCGCGCCGGGCGGCCAGCGGCCCGCTAGCGTCGGCATATGGCGGCCCCTCCATCGCCCTCCCTGCTCGACGTCTGCCGCGACCTGCCCGTCGCGACCTTCGCCGATGGCGAGGCGCTGCTGCCCGAGGGCGAGACGACCGGGCGGCTCTACGTGCTGGTCGAGGGTGTGGTCGAGGTGGCCAAGGGCGAGCACCGCATCGACACCGTCGCCGAACCCGGCGCCGTCTTCGGCGAGATGTCGGTGCTGCTGGAGGCGCCGCACATGGCCACCGTGCGCGCCCTGGGGCCGGTCCGCGCCCATGTGAGCGAGGACGGCGCCAGCTTCATCCGGGCGCATCCGCACATCGCCTTCCACCTGGCCCGCGTCATCGCCCGGCGGCTGAACGGGGTGACCGCCTATCTCGTCGACCTCAAGACCCAGTTCGAGGCGGAGGCCGGCCACCTCGGCTTCGTGGACGAGATCCTGGAATGCCTGCTCCACCAGCCGCTCGACGCGTTCACGCCGGGATCGGATCGCGATCCCGGATAGGCCCGCGGCCCCAGTCCGCCAGCCACTCGGGCGGCGCGTCCAACGACTCCAGGGGCCGGAGCAGCGGCCGGTCCAGGCGCACCGCCTCGGTTCCGGCCAGCGAGAACCAGGCGGCGGCGCGAGCCTGGGTGTCGATCACGATGTGCGGCGGGACGGGGCCGATCTGGCGACCGCAGTTGAACACCCAGGTGTCGCCGATCCGGTCGACCCACGAGCCCTCGGGCCGAAACGGCGCCTGGTGGATGTGTCCGGCCAGCACCATGTCGGGGCGGTAGGCGTCGATCCAGGCCGACAGCTCGCCGTCGCCCCAGTCGCGCCGCCCGTCCCAGCTCGTCGGCGAGCCTTCGGGCGGGGCGTGGTAGACCCAGATCCAGCGGCCCGCTTCCGGTCGCCGCGCCGCGTCCCGCGCCAGTTGCGCGCCCACCGCCTCGCGCGAGAGGGGGCCGTCCCACCAGGGACAGACCGTCAGCAGCGTGTCCCCGATCTCCACGGCGTCGCCGTCCGCCGCGATCCCCATCCGCCGGACCCAGTCCATCCACGAGGCCACCCGCTCGCCCTGGCCGTTGCGCCGGTCGAGGTCGTGGTTGCCCGACGACACGATCAGGCGCGTCGCCCGGGCTATCCGCTGGAGGTGTTTCAGGATCACCACCACCTGGATCGAGCCGTCCAGGGGGCTGGAAATGTCCAGATGGTCGCCCGCGATCACCACCACGTCGAAGTCCGGCGCGGCGGTCAGCGTCCAGTCGTACTGCTTCAGGGCGTAGTGCAGGTCCGAGACCAGCAGGATCCTCATCGCGCCCTCCCCCCGACACCGTCCGGTTCGTTGCGACGAGGGAGCGCCGCTTCACCCGACGGGGGCAACCCCGGACGGCTCGACGCGGAAGCCCTGGGCGCGACCTGCCAAAGCTTCGAACAGCATCTCGTCGGTTCCGGTCAGGAAGGCCTGGAGGCCCAGGGCCTCGATCTCGTCGAACAGGGCCGCGCGGCGCCGGGCGTCCAGGTGGGCGGCCACCTCGTCCAGCAACAGGAGCGGCGCGGGCGCGTTGGCGGCGCGGGCCAGGCGGGCGGCCTGGGCCAGCACGAGGTTGAGGATCAGGGCCTTCTGCTCGCCGGTGGAGCACTCGGAGGCCGGGCGGTCCTTCTCCAGGTGGATCACCGAGAGGTCGCCCCGGTGCGGCCCGGTCAGCGCCCGGCCGGCCGCGGCGTCGCGCTCGCGCGCCTGCCGCAGCGCCCGCGCCAGCCGCGCCTCGATCTCGGCGAAGTCCACGCCCTCGCCGGCCATCCGCTCCCAGTCGCCGGCCAGCGCCAGCCGCGCCTGGGGAAAGGGCCGGTCGCCCCGGGTGGCGATCTCGGCCGACAGCGCCGCCAGCGTACGGGCGCGGGCCTCGGCCATCAGCGTTCCGGCCTCGGCCAGCCGGGCCTCTAGCGCGTCCAGCCAGGCGGCGTCGGCCGGGCCGTCGGTGAGCAGCCGCATCCGCTCGCGCATCGCCTTCTCATAGGCCTGGACGTGGGCCGCGTGCGCCGGCTCGGCGGCGAACACCAGCCGGTCGAAGAAGCGGCGCCGGTCCGCCGCGCCCTCCAGGAACAGCCGGTCCTGGGCCGGGGTCAGCCAGACCTGGCGGACGTGCTCGGCCAGCCGGCCGGGCGGGACGGGCTCGCCCTCCACCCGCACCACACGACGCGCGGCGCCGGCCTGCTCCACGCCGGTGCCCAGGCGCGTCTCGCTCCCCGCCCCAGCGTCTGGCCCGGTCTCTGGTCCGGCTTCCGGCCCGCGCATCGTCACCGCCACCGCCCAGGCGCGGCCCTGCCGCTCGCCGGACAGTCGGCGGCCCACCTCGGCCAGGGCCGAGCCGCGCAGCCCCCGGCCGGGGATCAGGAAGCTCACCGCCTCCAGGATGTTGGTCTTGCCCGCCCCGTTCGGCCCCGCCAGCCACACGGGCCGCCCGTCCAGCGCCAGTTCCGCGCGATCGTAAGACCGGAAGTCGGTCAGGCTGAGGCGGGTCAGGCAGGAACGGATGGGGGCCGCGGCGGTCACCGCCCGGTCTTAGCCGGTTTCGCAAGACCGCCCCAAGGGCTCCTCGCGCGCCGTCGGGATTTGGTCCAGGCCACTGAAGCCCCGAAAGCGGCAGGGCGCGAAACGCCCCCCAACCTCCAGGCGCGGGTCGGGAACGCCTCTTCAGCCCGCCTTCGCAGCCGTGCGCCAGTCGGCGGCCTCCGCACCGGGCGGCTGGATCGCGCCGCGGATGGCGTCCACCAGCGCCTCGATGTTGAGCGGCTTGGTGAGATAGTCGTGGAACCCCGACGTCCGCCCGCGGGTGAGCGTTTCGGTCAGGACGTTGGCCGAAAGTGCGATCACGGGGATGCCCCGCGTCGCAGGGTCGGCGTCCAGCCGCGCCTTGACCTCGAAGCCGTCCATGTCCGGAAGGTTGATGTCGAGCAGGATGACGTCGGGCCTGAGCTGCGCGGCGGCCTGCAGGCCGACGAGGGGATGTTCGGCGACGTGGAGTTCGAGCGCGCCCAGCGCCTCGAAGACGTGCTGCATGAGGCGGATGTTCGAGGGATTGTCCTCGATGTAGAGCGCGACGGCCCGCGGCAGGTCCTGCGCCGGGTTCTCGCGCACCGCGATCTCGGCCGTGGCGAGCTCGGCCACGGCGGCGGCGGGCAGCCGGACGGTGAACGCCGAGCCCTCGCGCTCCACGCTTTCCACCTCGAGGACGCCATCCATCGCCTCGACCAGCCTCTTGGTCAGGGCCAGGCCCAGGCCCGCGCCCTCCACGGCGAGGGTCTCCCGCCCCAGGCGGTTGAAGGGCTCGAAGAGCGACGCGAGCCGTTCGGCCGGCAGGCCCAGCCCGGTATCGCGGACCGTGAGCCGCACGGACGCCCCCAGGGCGTCGATCTCCACCGACACCGAACCGCCCGGCCGATTGTACTTGATGGCGTTGGACACGAGGTTGGCGAGGATCTGCTTGAACTTCAGGGGATCGGCGCGGACGGCCAGGCCGCCGCCGGCGTCGGGACCCGACAGCGTGACGCCCGCGCGCTCGGCCTGGAGGCGGAATGTTCCAAGGAGATCTTGCACGGCGGCGTGCGGGTCCAGCGCTTCCAGCGACACATCCAGGTGGCCGCTTTCGATCTTGGCGAAGTCCAGGACTTCCTCGATCAGCGCCAGGAGGTGGCGGCCCGACCGGCCGATCTGCTCCACGGCGTCGGCCTGGGCGACGCTCAGCGTCTCTTCGCCCCGGCGCATCTGGAGGATCTGGGCGAATCCGATGACGGCGTTCAGCGGGGTCCTCAGTTCATGGCTCATGTTGGCGAGGAAGTCGGATTTCGACCGGTTCGCCTGTTCGGCGCTCCGGCGCTGCTCGTCCAGCGCGACCAGCGCGCCGGTGAGTTCGACGGTGCGCGCCTCGACCTTGGCTTCGAGGGTCTCGTTCAACGCCCGCAGCCGCCCGGCCTCGCTCACCGACCGCGCCTCCAGCCGGCGGTCGAACCAGGCGCAGGTCAGGCTGAACAGCAGGATGACCGCCAGGCTGGCGGCGATGCTGGCGGCCAGAAGCTGGCTCGACACCAGCCCCGCGACGTAGGCCTCCTCGGCTAGCGGGCCAGGCACGAGCACGGTGGCCGCCATGCCCGTGAAGTGCATCCCCGAAATCGCCAGCGCCATGACCAGGGCGGCGGCGGCGCGCTGAAGCGCCGTATGCAGATTGACGGCGAGCCACAGGGCCGCGCCGGCCGCCGCCACGGCGATGACGACCGAAAGGCCGAACAGGCCCGGCCTATAGTAGGTTTCGCCCGGGAAGCGCATCGCGTCCATCCCGATGTAGTGCATCACCACCACCGAAAGCCCGACCAGCGCGCCGCTGCCGGCGATCCGCCGCAGCGAGCCGTCGCCCAGGGTGTGCAGGCCGACCGCGACGCCTGCGACGGCGATCAGGCCGGACAGGATCGTCAGGCCCGGGTCGTAGGCGATCTCCAGCGAGGTCCGGTAGGCCAGCATGGGATGAAGTGCATGGACCAGACCCCCCCGCCCAGCACAAGGGCGGCGCACAGGTGCCAGAACGGCCGCGCCGCGCCGCCCGAACGGCGCAGCCGCTCGGTCGTGTCGAGGGCGGCGTATGAGGCTATGGCCGCGGCGACATAGGCCACCGCCACCAGGGCGGCGTCATGGTGGGTGTCGACACCGACGGCTGCGTTGTCGAAGCACAGGCCGAGGATTTCCAAGAGACGCCCCTGAGAACGATTATCGTCTTGGTTGTGATCGTAATGGACGCTCGTATAGCAAGCGTTACCGCCGGCGATCGGCGCGGAGGGGGCCCAGGCCGTGGATGACCTCGACGCCCCGCCGCCCTATCCTGGCGGCATGAGCGACACATCCGAATCCGCGGCGCCGGCCACCCTGGACGAAATTCCGCGCGAGCCCACCCAGGACGGGCCCAATGTGCGGCTCTATCTGGTGGACGGTTCGGGCTACATCTTCCGGGCGTTCCACGCCCTGCCGCCGCTGACGCGCAAGACGGACGGCCTGCCCGTGGGCGCGGTCGCCGGCTTCTGCAACATGATCTGGAAGCTGCTGGTCGAGATGCGGGCCCAGGCCGACGCGCCCACGCACCTGGCCGTGGTGTTCGACCATTCCGAGAAGACGTTCCGCAACGATCTCTACGACCAGTACAAGGCGCACCGGCCCCCGCCGCCAGAGGACCTGATCCCGCAGTTCCCGCTGGTGCGCGAGGCGACGCGGGCCTTCGGGGTGCCCTCCCTCGAGCTGCCCGGCTACGAGGCCGACGACATCATCGCCGCCTACGCCTGCAAGGTGCGGGACATGGGCGGTGAGGTAACCATCATCTCGTCGGACAAGGACCTCATGCAACTGGTCGGCGACCGGGTCTTCATGCTCGACACCATGAAGAACCTGCGCATCGGAATCGATCAGGTCGTCGAGAAGTTCGGCGTAACGCCGGACAAGGTCGTCGATGTGCAGGCGCTCTGCGGCGATTCGGTGGACAACGTGCCCGGTGCCCCAGGGATCGGGATCAAGACCGCCTCGGCGCTCATCAACGAGTACGGCGACCTCGACACGCTCCTGGCCCGCGCCCACGAGATCAAGCAGCAGAAGCGCCGCGAGACCCTGATCGAGTACGCCGACCAGATCCGCCTCTCGCGCCAGCTCGTCCAGCTCGACTGCGACACGCCCCTGCCCGAGCCGCTCGACGCCCTGGTGGTCGATCCGCCGAATCCCGCCGAGCTGCACGCCTTCCTGGAGAAGATGGAGTTCCGCACGCTGGCGCGTCGGGTGGGCGACGGCGCCGGCGGCGAGACGTCCACGACCCCAGGCGCCGCCTCGGGCGCTGCGGCCTCGGACACGCCGTCGCCCAACGGCAGGGCGCCAGCCGCCCCCGCGCACGGCCCCATCGACGTGAACGGCTACGTGTGCGTCCGCGACCTCGCGGCGCTGGACGACTGGATCGCCCGCGCCGTCGCCGCCGGCGTCGTGGCCTTCGACACCGAGACCGACGCCCTCTCGTCGGCCGGCGCCAACCTCTGCGGCGTCTCCCTTGCCGTCGCTCCCGGTCAGGCTTGCTACATCCCCCTGGGCCACGAGGCCGAGGACGGCCTGGCGCTGGAGGCGCCCTCCGACCTGACGCAGATCCCGATCGACGAGGCCCTGGCGCGCCTGAAGCCCCTGCTGGAAGACCCCGCGGTGCTCAAGGTGGCCCAGAACGGCAAGTACGACATGGCCGTGCTGTCTCGCTACGGGATCGAGGTCGGTCCCATGGACGACACCATGCTGATCTCGTTCGCCCTGGAGGGCGGGCTGCACAAGAGCCACGGCATGGACGAACTGTCCAAGCGCCTGCTCGACCATGCGCCGATCACCTTCAAGACCGTGGCCGGGACCGGCAAATCGCAGAAGAGCTTCAAGCACGTCGAACTCTCGGCGGCCACCTGCTACGCGGCCGAGGACGCCGACGTCACGCTCAGGCTCTACGAGCACCTGCGGCCGCGCCTCGCCCATGAACGCCTGCTGACCGTATACGAAACCACCGAGCGGCCGATGCCCCGGGTGCTGGCCCAGATGGAGCTGGCCGGGATCAAGGTGGACCCTGAACGCCTGCGCCAGCTCTCCAACGACTTCTCGGTGCGCATGGCCGAGTTCGAGGCCGAGGCCCATCGCGTGGCCGGCCGCCCCTTCAACCTGGGCTCGCCCAAGCAGATCGGCGACATCCTTTACAAGGAGATGGGGCTGGCCTCGGGCAAGACGACGGCGACGGGCGCCCAGTCCACCGACGCCTCGATGCTTGAGGAGCTGGCGGCCCAGGGCCACGAGCTGCCCCGCATCCTGCTGGACTGGCGCCAGCTCTCGAAGCTGAAAGGCACCTACACCGACAACCTCGTGGCGGCGATGAACCCCTCCACCCACAGGGTCCACACGTCCTACAGCCTGGCCGCGGCCACCACCGGGCGGCTGGCCTCGTCGGACCCCAACCTGCAGAACATCCCGATCCGGACCGAGGAGGGCCGCAAGATCCGCCGCTGCTTCATCGCCGAACCGGGCCATGTGCTGATCAGCGCCGACTATTCGCAGATCGAGCTGCGCCTGCTCGCCCACATCGGCGACATCCCCCAGCTCAAGAAGGCGTTCGCCGAGGGCCAGGACATCCATGCCACCACGGCGTCGGAGATGTTCGGCGTCCCCGTCGAGGGCATGCCGGCCGAGACCCGGCGGCGGGCCAAGGCGATCAACTTCGGCATCATCTACGGCATCTCGGCCTTCGGCCTGGCCAACCAGCTCGGTATCCCGCGCGACGAGGCGGGGGCCTACATCAAGACCTACTTCGAGCGCTTCCCCGGCATCCGCACCTACATGGACCGGATGCAGCAGCAGGTGCGCGCCGAGGCCTTCGTCACCACCATCTTCGGCCGCAAGGTCCACATCCCGGCGGCGCGCGGCAAGAGCCAGGCCGAGCGCGCCTTCGCCGACCGCGCCGCCATCAACGCGCCGATCCAGGGCGCGGCGGCCGACGTGATGCGCCGCGCCATGATCCGCATGCCGGCCGCGCTGGCGGGCGCCGGCCTCACCGCGAAGATGCTGCTGCAGGTGCACGACGAACTGGTCTTCGAGGCGCCCGAGGCCGAAGCCGAGGCCGTGATCGCGGTCGCCCGCCGGGTCATGGAGCGGGCCGCCGAGCCCGCCGTCTCGATCTCGGTGCCCCTGGTGGTGGACGCCCGCGCCGCCGCCAACTGGGACGACGCGCACTGACCGCGTCTGCGGCGCCTCAGCGCTCGACGGCCTGGATCAACCGCTGGCTCTCGCCTTCCAGCCGCACGGCGGTGAGCACCCCCGTGTAATAGACGCCCGTGTCGATGCCGATGCGGTTCGGCCGCATCTGCGGCCGGGGCGCCGGCGTGTGGCCGTGGACCACCACCTTGCCGAAGTCGGCGTCCGACTCGAGAAAGTCGTAGCGGATCCACATCAGATCGCGCTCGGTCTGTTCCGACAGCGGCACGCCGGGGCGCACGCCGGCGTGGACGAACAGATAGTCACCGATCTCACACCGCAGCGGCAGCTCGTGCAGGAAGGCTCGGTGCGCGTCGGGGAAGACCGCCGCGAACCGGGCGCGCGCCTGTGCGGCGCCGTCCTCCCGCCAGGGGGACGCGATTCCGTAGGCCCTCAGAGTCGTTTCCCCCCAGTTCTCGATCCAGCTCGGAGCGTAGGCGGGGTCGTCCAGGAACTTGAGCAGGGCGTCCTCGTGATTGCCCTTGAGCGCCGTCACCTCGAAACGACCGCTTTCGACAAGCGCCAGGATGCGGTCGATGACGGCACGGCTGTCGGGGCCGCGGTCCACATAGTCGCCGAGAAACACCAGTCGCGGCGCCTCATGCGGGCGCGAGACCTCGACGTCGGCGGCGATCCGGCGGAGCAGGTCGTCCAGGACCAGGGCGTGGCCATGGATGTCGCCGATCGCATAGACCAGCCGCCCGCCTGTGGACGGCGCCTTGGCCGGAACCGAATGCGGCGTCGGGATCGGACCCTCCTTCTCCGTCTCTGAAACCGGCGTGATCTCCCGCAACCGGAACAGCCTTCGCGGGTTCGTCAGTATGACCGAAGATCGAAAGGAGGCCGACATGTCCCAGGAAGATGCCCGCAAGCCGGCGGCGCAGGCAGGTCCAGCCCGGCGCGCGCAAGAGATGAAGGCGAACGTCGAGCCGCCGGCCCATCCCGTGGACCGAACCCCGGATACGGGCATGAACCCCCTGCCCAACCCCGGCATCGCGCCGTCCGGCGCCCTCGACGCCGAGGGTCATCGGCCGGTCCTCGAACGCTCTCGCAAGGTGCGCTGACAGTGCAGGTTCTCGTCAACACCGCCAACAATGTCGCTGGACGCCAACCGTGGACGACCGACGTGGAAACGATGGTCCGGGAGCGGCTGGCCCGCTTCGAGGATCGCCTGACGCGGGTGGAGGTGCATGTGGTCGACGAAAGCGCGCCGCCCACGCGACAGCCAGATAAGCGCTGCGCCATCGAGGCGAGGCCGGCAGGCTTCGATCCCGTCGCCGCGACCGAGACCGCCGAAACCATCGACCAGGCCACCGTCGGGGCCCTGACCAAACTGGTCACAGCTCTGGAGAGGACGTTCGGCAAGACAACCACCCGCAAGGGCCATTGACGTTTCCCGAGGAGAAGATCGATGAGACTGTTCGCCGCGGCCACCGCCGCACTGACCGCCGCCGCAGCCCTGGCGGCCGCGGGCGTGGCCCAGGCCAAGGACCGCGACCCTACGCCCCAGGAACGGACCCAGATCGAAGCCAAGCTCCGGGCGGAGGGCTACGTCCAGTGGGACGACATCGAACTCGAGGACGACAACGGCCTCTGGGAGGTGGACGACGCCAAGACAGCGGACGGACGCAAGTTCGACCTCAGGCTGAAGCCCGGCTCGCTGGAAATCGTCAGCCGCCGCGCGGACGACTGACGACGCCGGCCTTCTGCGCCTACTCCGCCAGGTCCACCAGCGGGCGGTCGTAGGCGCAGACCGTGGCCATCTGAAGGATCTTCGAGACCGACGCGCCCAGCGGACAGATCTGCACCGGCTTGTCGAGGCCCAGGAGGATCGGACCGATCACCTCCGCTCCCCCCAGCGACGTGATAAGCTGGGTCGAGATCGCTGCCGAGTGGATCGCGGGCATGATCAGGACGTTCGCGGGGCCGGTCAGGCGCATGAACGGATAGGCGCCGCGGCTTTCCGGATCCAGCGCCAATCCCGGGGGCATCTCGCCTTCGTACTCGAAGTCGACACCCTCCATGCCGTCCAGCATCCGCACCGCCTCCCGGATGCGTTCGGAACGATCGCCCATGGGATTGCCGAAGGTGGAGTAGCTCATGAAAGCCACCTTGGGCTCATAGCCCAGGGTCTTGACGGCCCGCGCGGCCTCGATGGCGATTTCGACCAGCTCCTCGGCCTCGGGCATCTCGGTGACGTTGGTGTCGGCGATGAAGAGCGTGCGCCCCTTCGCCATCACCACGCTCATGCCGATGATCCGCCCCTCGGGCGCGGGATCGATGACGTTGAGCACCTCCTCCAGCACCTGGTCGAAGTTGCGGGTCACGCCGGTGACCATGCCGTCGGCGTGGCCCAGGGCCACCATCGCCGCCGCAAAGGCGTTCCGGTCCTGGTTGATCAGGCGCTGAACGTCGCGGCGCAGGTAACCCTCGCGCTGGAGACGGCCGTAGAGCAGGTCGACCGACGCCTCGTTCCAGTGCGAGACCCGCGCATTCAGGACCTCCAGACCGGCCTCGGCGGGGTCGATGCCCGCCGCGCGCATGTTCTCGTGTACGAGGTCCTCCCGCCCCACCAGCACGGCCTTGCCCAGCCCTTGCGTCTGGAAGGCGTAGGCGGCGCGAATGACGCTCTGCTCCTCGCCCTCGGCGAAGACGATCTTCCGTTGCGGGCCTGACAGCACCGCCCCCTGGAGCTTCTGGAGGAAGGCCGCGGTGGGGTCGAGCCGGCGCGCGAGCGAGGCGCGGTAGGCGTCCATGTCGGCGATCGGCTTGCGCGCCACGCCGGTGTCCATCGCCGCCTGGGCGATGAAGGGGGGGATGTAGGACAGCAGCCGTGGGTCGAACGGCGTCGGGATGATGTACTGCGGTCCGAACTTGAGCTGGGCGCCGTGATAGGCGGCGATCACCTCGTCGGGCACGTCCTCGCGGGCGAGCTGCGCCAGCGCCCGGGCGCAGGCGATCTTCATGTCCATGTTGATCTGCCGGGCGCGCACGTCGAGCGCGCCGCGGAACAGGTAGGGGAAGGCCAGGACGTTGTTGACCTGGTTCGGATAGTCGCTGCGGCCGGTGGCGACGATGGCGTCGGGGCGGACGGCGTAGACTTCCTCCGGCGCGATTTCGGGATCCGGGTTGGCCATGGCGAAGATGATCGGCTGGGGCGCCATCGTCTTCACGTGCTCCTGCGTCAGCGCGCCCTTGGCCGACACGCCGATGAAGACATCGGCGCCGTTCACCGCCTCGGCCAGGGTGCGCTTGTCGGTGTCGATGGCGTGGGCCGACTTCCACTGGTTCATGTCGTCGGGCCGGCCGCGCCAGAGCACGCCCTTGCGATCGACGGCGATGACGTTCTCGTGGCGCACGCCCATGGCCTTGATCAGGCCCAGCGTGGCGATGCCGGCGGCCCCCGGGCCGTTCAGCACGACCTTGACCTCCTCGATCTTCCGCCCGGTGATCTCGCAGGCGTTGATGAGGCCCGCGGCGCAGATGATGGCGGTGCCGTGCTGGTCGTCGTGGAAGACCGGGATGTCGAGCAGTTCCTGGAGCTCGGTTTCGATCCGGAAGCAGTCGGGGCTCTTGATGTCTTCGAGGTTGATGCCGCCGTAGGTGACGCCGATGGACTTCACAACCGTGATGATCTCATCGGGATCGGTGGAGCTCATCTCCACGTCGATGGCGTCGACGTCGGCGAAGCGCTTGAAGAGCACCCCCTTGCCCTCCATCACCGGCTTGGACGCGGCGGGCCCCAGGTCGCCCAGGCCCAGGATCGCGGTGCCGTTCGAGATCACGGCCACCAGATTGCCCTTGGACGTGTAGTCGTAGACCGCGTCCGGGTCCTTCGCGATGGCCAGCACCGGCACCGCCACGCCCGGCGAATAGGCGAGGCTCAGGTCTCTCTGGGTGCCCATGGGCTTGGTGGGCTGGACCCCGATCTTCCCGGGGGTGGGGTAGCGGTGGAAGCTCAGCGCCTCCTCGTCGGTGAAGGTGCGTTTTTCGACCTGATCCATGTAAGTCCTTGCCCCGAGCTCAAGCCCGCTCCGTGGGCTGATCCGCTCGGTGGCCGCAACCTACAGAGCGCCGCCGCGAGGGACAACGCCTGCGGCGGGCGAGCCTGACGGAACGGCGCCCCCGCCGGGCGCCGGGAACAATTCCGTGATCCGGGGGTTTTCAGGGGCCGGGCGCGGGGGCGCTCAGACTGGAAAGAGACACATGCGCAAGACCCTCGCCTTCGCCGCCTCTTCGGCCCTGCTGATGGCCGCCGCCGCGCCTGCCATGGCGCAGGACACCGCTCAGGACCCGGCGCCGCCCGCCGCCACCCAGGCCCCGCCGGCGGACGCCGACACCGACGCCACAAGCGCGTCGTCCGTGGGCGCGTCGTCCGACGCCGCCGCGACGGACGTGACCACCGGTATGGCCGTGAAGGACAAGACCGGCGCCACGATCGGTCAGGTCGCCAACGTCCGCACAGGTGTTGACGGCAAGACGACCGCCACCATCGCGATGGGCGCCGACACCTTTGCAGTGGATACCAGCGCGCTGGCGGTCGTGAACGGCGCGGCCACGGTCAACGCCACGCAAGACGAGATCAAGGCGATGCTGAAGAAATAGGCGTCACGCCTGCGCCACATGCAATCGCGATGAAGGGCGACCCGCGAGGGTCGCCCTTTTTCGTTGCGGAGCCTGTCAGACCGGTTCCGGCGTGCGGGCGAGTTGGGCTTTCCGCTCGCGACGGCGGCGCGTGAGGATATGCTCGGTATAGCCGTTGGGCTGAGTGCGCCCCTCGAACACCAGATCCAGGGCCGCCTGGAAGGCGATGCTGCCGTCCAGATCGGCGGCCATCGGCGTGTAGGCCGGATCGTCCGCGTTCTGGCCATCCACCACCTTGGCCATCCGGGCCATCGTCTCGCGCACCTGGGCCTCGCTGCACACGCCGTGGCGCAGCCAGTTGGCGATGTGCTGGCTGGAGATGCGCAGGGTGGCGCGGTCTTCCATCAGGCCGACGTCGTGGATGTCGGGCACCTTGGAGCAGCCGACGCCCTGGTCGATCCAGCGGACGACGTACCCCAGGATGCCCTGGGCGTTGTTGTCCAGCTCCTGCTGCACGTCGGACGGGCTCCAGTTCGACCTGGCCAGCGGCGGGGTCAGGAGTTCGTCCGTTCCGGTGCGCTCGGCTTCCGCGGACATCCGCGCCTGGAGCGCCGGCACGTCCACCTCGTGATAGTGCAGGGCGTGCAGCGCCGCCGCCGTGGGCGAGGGCACCCAGGCGGTGTTCGCCCCGGCCCTGGGGTGGCCCACCTTGGCGTTCAGCATGTCCTTCATCATGTCGGGCGCGGCCCACATGCCCTTGCCGATCTGGGCGCGGCCGGGGAAGCCGGCGGCCAGGCCGATCTCGACGTTGCGCTTCTCGTAGGCCGTCAGCCAGGGCTCGGCCTTGATGGCGTCCTTGCGCATGACCGGGCCCGCCTCCATGGCGGTGTGGATCTCGTCGCCGGTGCGGTCGAGGAAGCCGGTGTTGATGAACACCACGCGGTCCTTCGCGGCGAAGATGCAGGCCTTGAGGTTGGCGCTGGTTCGGCGCTCCTCGTCCATGATGCCGATCTTGACCGTGTTGCGGGGCAGGCCGAGCGCGTCCTCCACCCGGTCGAACAGGCTGACCGCCAGCGAGACCTCGTCGGGGCCGTGCATCTTGGGCTTCACCACATAGACCGAACCCGCCGGGCTGTTGCGGCGCGCGCCCTTCAGGTCGTGCAGGGCCGCCGTGACGGTGATCAGCGCATCGACCGCCGTCTCGTGGACCGGCTGTCCGTCCAGCCGGACCATGTCGGTCAGCATATGGTGCCCCACGTTTCGCACCAGCAGCAGCGAGCGGCCCTTGAGCGTCAGCGGCTGGCCGCCGGCGGTGGCGTAGACGCGGTCCTCGTCCAGCCGGCGGGTCTCGGTTCGCCCGCCCTTCTGGAAGGTGGCGGCGAGGTCGCCCTTCATCAGGCCGAGCCAGTTGCGGTAGACGCCCACCTTGTCCTCGGCGTCGACAGCGGCGACCGAGTCCTCGCAGTCCTGGATGGCGGTGAGCGCCGCCTCGACCAGCAGGTCGGAGACGCCGGCCGGGTCATCCTTGCCGACCGGGTGGGCGCGGTCGATCTGGATCTCCACATGCAGGCCGTTGTGCTTCAGCAGGACGCCCTGCGGATCGTCCGGCTCGCCCCGCCAGCCCGCGAGTTGACCGGGCGTCGCAAGGCCGGCCTCCTGACCGTTGGCCAGTTGCACCGACAGGTCGCCGTTGACGACGGCGTAGCGCACGGCGTCGGCGTGGCCGCCCTGGGTGAGCGGCGCGATCCGGTCGAGGAAAGCGCGCGCATAGGCGATGACCTTGCCCCCGCGCACGGGATCGTAGCCCTTGGCGCCGGTCGGCGGCTCGATGGCGTCGGTGCCATAGAGCGCGTCGTAGAGGCTGCCCCACCGCGCATTGGCCGCGTTGAGGGCGTAGCGGCCGTTCGAGACGGGGACCACGAGCTGGGGGCCGGCCACCTGGGCGATCTCGGGATCCGCCCCCTGGGTGCCGATGGTGAAATCGGCCGGCTCGGGCAGGAGATAGCCGATCTCCTTGAGGAAGGCGGTCTGTTCGGCCACGCTCACCGTCTTGCCGCGCCGCTCGGTCCACCAGGCGTCGATCTTCGCCTGCAAGGCGTCACGACGGTCCAGCAGGGCGGCGTTGCGCGAGCCGAAATAGCTCAGGACGGTCTCGAGAGCGGACCAGAACGCCGGAGCCTCCACGCCAGTCCCAGGCAGGAGTTCGCGCTCGACGAAGGCGTGCAGGAGGTCGTCGACCGACAGGTTGGGGCTGATGTTCATGGAATGGCTCTCGAACTGCGGGCTCTCGGGACGGAGGGCGGGCGCCGCCGTCGCGGCGCGATCGTAAACGCAAAGGGGCGGCCCGAGAGACCCAGGCCGCCCTGCGACAATGAACCGGAGCGCTGGCTCAGGCGAACTGGTTCATCGTGTTGTGGACGCCGCCGGCCTTCAGGGCGGCCTCGCCGGCGAAGTATTCCTTGTGGTCGTCGCCGATGTCCGAGCCGGACATGTTCTGGTGACGCACGCAGGCGATGCCCTGGCGGATCTCCTTCCGCTGGACGCCGGCCACGTAGCCCAGCATGCCCTGCTCGCCGAAGTATTCCTTGGCCAGATTGTCGGTCGACAGCGCGGCCGTGTGATAGGTCGGCAGCGTGATCAGGTGATGGAAGATGCCCGACCGCTTGGCGCTGTCGCGCTGGAAGGTGCGGATCTTCTCGTCGGCCTCGGCCGCCAGCTCGGTGGCGTCGTAATCGGCGCTCATCAGGGCGTCGCGGCTGTAGGCCGACACGTCCTTGCCGGCCACCTTCCAGGCGTCATAGACCTGCTGGCGGAAGTTCAGCGTCCAGTTGAACGACGGGCTGTTGTTGTAGGCCAGCTTCGCGTTCGGGATGACTTCGCGGATGCGGTCGACCATCGAAGCGATCTGCTCGATGTGCGGCTTCTCCGTTTCGATCCACAGCAGGTCGGCGCCGTTCTGCAGCGAGGTGATGCAGTCCAGCACGCAGCGGTCGGCGCCCGTGCCTTCGCGGAACTGGAACAGGTTCGACGGCAGGCGCTTGGGACGCAGGAGCTTGCCGTTGCGGTTCAGGACCACGTCGCCGTTCTTCATGTCGGCGGGCGCGATCTCCTCGCAATCCAGGAAGCTGTTGTACTGGTCGCCGATGTCGCCCGGCTGGTGGCTGACGGCGATCTGCTTGGTCAGGCCGGCGCCCAGGCTGTCGGTGCGGGCGACGATGATCCCGTTGTCCACGCCCATTTCGAGGAAGGCGTAGCGGAGAGCGCGAATCTTCGCGAGGAAGTCCTCGTGCGGAACGGTGACCTTGCCGTCCTGGTGGCCGCACTGCTTCTCGTCGGAGACCTGGTTCTCGATCTGCAGGGCGCAGGCGCCCGCCTCGATCATCTTCTTGGCCAGCAGATAGGTGGCTTCCGCGTTGCCGAAGCCGGCGTCGATGTCGGCGATGATCGGAACGACGTGGGTCTCGTAGTTGTCGATCGCGTCGATCAGCTTCTGTTCCTTGGCCTTGTCGCCGGCCGCGCGGGCGGCGTCGAGATCGCGGTAGAGGCCGCCCAGCTCGCGGGCGTCGGCCTGCTTCAGGAACGTATAGATCTCCTCGATCAGCGCCGGCACCGAGGTCTTCTCGTGCATCGACTGATCCGGCAGGGGTCCGAATTCCGACCGCAGGGCCGCGACCATCCAGCCCGACAGGTAGATGTAGCGCTGCTTGGTCGTGCCGAAGTGCTTCTTGATCGAGATCAGCTTCTGCTGGGCCACGAACCCGTGCCAGCAGCCCAGCGACTGGGTGTAGTTGGCCGGATCGGCGTCATACGCAGCCATGTCCTTGCGCATGATGTCGGCGGTGTACTTGGCGATTTCCAGGCCGGTCTTGAACCGGTTCTGGAGGCGCATGCGCGCCACGGCTTCGGGGTCGATCCCGTCCCAGGGGCCGCTCTTGCTCTTGATGAGCTGGCCCATCTCGATGATGTGGTCTTGGTACGCCATTGGCCCGGATCCCTTGCAGGAATGAGGTGAGGTTGAGGGCCCATTACGCGGCCAACGCCTTGCGCAGAAGGCGTTCCGGGGTGCGGATGTAAGACTTTACAGAATTTCCTTGTAATGTTGTAAGGAGTGGTGCGCCGAAGCCAGCCATGACCACCGAACGCCGCCTCTACGTCGGGCCCAGCCTGCGCCGCCTGCGCCGGGACCTGGGGCTGACCCAGGCCGACATGGCCGCCGATCTCGACGTGTCGGCCTCCTACATCGCGCTTCTGGAGCGCAACCACCGGCCGCTCAGCGCCGAACTGCTGCTGCGGCTGGCGCGCACCTACAAGATGGACATGGCCGCTCTGACCCGCGAGGGCGCCGACGACGACGTCGCGCGGCTGCAGGCGGTGCTGAAGGACCCGATGTTCGCCGACATCGATCTGCCCTCGCTGGAGGCCGCCGACGCCGCCACCAACTATCCGGGGATCACCGAAGCCCTGCTGCGGCTCTACACGTCGTATCGCGAGGAGCACCTGGCGCTGGCCGACCGCCGGGCCGACGGCGAGGCGGGCGGCGGGACCCCGGACGTGTCCGACCCCGTGGCGGAATCTCGCCGCTTCCTGGAGGCGCGACGCAACAGCTTCCCGATGCTGGACGACGCCGCCGAACGGCTGGCCCAGCGCGTGGCCGCATTCGACAGCCTGGCCGGCTACTTCAAGGACCGCCACAACCTGCGGGTCCGCCGCCTGCCGCCCGAGGTGATGGTGGGCTCCACCCGCCGCCTGGACCGCCACAGGCGCGAACTGCTGCTCAGCGACGAGCTGGACAACGCCAGCCAGACCTTCCAGCTCGCCTTGCAGCTCGCCTATCTCGAACTGGACGCCGACCTGGACTTCATCGCTTCGCAGGCCAGCTTCGCCACCGACAGCGGCGCGCGGCTGACGCGCCGGGCCCTGGCCAGCTACGCGGCCGCCGCGCTCCTGATGCCGTACACCGCGTTCGCCCGCGCCGTGGAGGCCCGCCGCTACGACCTCGAGGCCTTGTCGCGGCAGTTCGGGGCCAGTTTCGAGCAGGTGGCTCACCGGCTGACGACACTCCAGAAGCCTGGACAGGAGCGCGTGCCGTTCTTCTTCATCCGCGTGGATGAGGCCGGCAACGTCTCGAAGCGCCTGGACGGCGCCGGCTTCCCCTTCGCGCGGCACGGCGGCGGCTGTCCGCTCTGGAACGTCCACCAGGCCTTCCGCACGCCACGCCAGATCGTGACCCAGTGGCTGGAGCTGCCCGACGGCCAGCGCTTCTTCACGGTGGCCCGTACGGTCACCGCCGGCGGGGGGGGCTACGGCAAGCCGCGCATCGAACGCGCCATCGCCCTGGGCTGCGCCGCCGAGCACGCGCCGCGGCTGATCTACGCCGACAGCCACCCGGGCGGTCCCGAGGGCGCGACACCGATCGGGGTGACGTGCCGCATCTGCCACCGGACCGAATGCACCGCCCGCTCCGCGCCGCCGATCGGACGCCAGATCCTGGCGGACGACATCCGCCGCACGAGCGCGCCATTCGGGTTTTCGGACAACTGAGGATCGGCAACCTTGACCTTACTTGAGTGCTTTGGCCGGTTCATCTACTCCAAGGTAGGGACGCAGAGTCCGAACGCCGGGGGGCGGAGATGCGGGAAACCTTTATCAAGACTGCGTTGACAGCTCTGTTGCTGTCGATCGCCCTGGGCGGGCAAGACAGCCTTGCGCAAACGCCGCCGGCGGCGGCCGAGCTGAAACCCTACAGGATCGCAGACTTCGAAAAGGTCGTGCTTCCGTCCGCGCCCGACGCCTTCGCAGGCAAGACGTTTCGGCTCAAGATCAAAGGCGATACGCTCATCAGCTTCGGCCTCGGCTACAGGTTCGTCGCGATGAATAGCGAGCCGATCAGCGCTAACGTCGGCGGACTGGAGTTCACTATTCCGCCTGGTGAAATCTTCACCCAGCGCAAGGTCAAGGGCGGGGCGATGTCGGATCTGCCCGCGCAGGCCGTCATCCTCTGCCAGGCCCCGGTCCAGCGAAACTTCGGCCAAGCCCTGGTTGGGGCCGCCACGCTCGGCCTCACCGAATTCGCCGCCCGATACCTTTCCGATGTTCAGGTCTGTGGCGTGGATGCGGACGTCGATGGGAAAATGGAGAAGCTGTTCCTGGGCGGGGCGAACCGCAGCGCCGACCTGGGGTTCTCCGACATCGTTCCGGTGGCCTACGTGGCTCGGGAGAACTTCGCGGTTCCGGGCGTCAACCTGGCTGTCCGCATCACCGATGTCTTGTTGTTCGGGCCGCAGATCACCGTCGGCGTCATGAACGGCCAAAAATTCACGGCGCTCTCGACGCTCAGCTTCGAGAAGAACGGCAAGATGGTCCGCTCGACCGCTTATGAATCCATAAAGGTCAAGAAACTCCCGCAGGATATCGCGATCGGATCTGCCTTGCTCACCGTGAAATCGTACGACCCCATAGAGAAAATGTTCGATGTTGAGGTGAAGCGGGATTTCGAAGTCGCTTTAGTCGATTGGATTATCAATCCCGAGGTAATCTATATTTACTTTTAACCCTAACTTGGAGCCAGGCGCGCTGATCGGGACGGCGTATGGATTCCCATCGCACCGAGCCCGCGGCCAAGCTTAAACCTGGCGCGTCGTAACCCCTTGGCTAAGACCGTCATTCGCGGTCAAAAGGGATTTCATCGGAGACACACGAGCCTATGACCCGCAGCGCCGCGGCGAGATCCACGGACCGGTTCGAGCGCAAGCGGGAGACGATCCTCGACGCCGCCACCCGGATCCTGAACCGCAAGGGCATCCGCGGCCTGACGCTCGGCGACACGGCGGCGGCCGTGGATCTCTCCACCACCAGCGTCACCTACTATTTCCGGCGCAAGGACGACCTCGCGGCCGCCTGCATCACCCGCGGCATCGAGACCCTGACCGACCTCGCCGAGGGCGCCGCTCGGGCGCCCACGCCGCCCGAGCGCCTGCATGTCTTCATCACCCGATATCTCGACATCCTGAAGCGGACCGAGGCCGGGCAGGCCCCGCCCCTGCCCATCATCTCGGAACTGCGGGCGCTGACCTCGCCCCGGCGCGAGGAGGTTGCCAACGCCTATGGACGTCTGTTCCGCAAGGCGCGGCAGATCTTCGACCACCCCGACCTGACGTGGATGTCCCGCGGGCGCCGCACGGCGCGCACCCGCATGCTGCTGGAGCATGTCTTCTGGGGCGGCGCATGGCTGTCCAAGTACGACACCGAGGACTATCCGCGCATCCGCGACCGGATGGTGGACATCCTGGTCAACGGCCTGGCCGTGCCGGGGGCCGAGTGGTCGCCCGCGCCCATCGCGCCCGAGGCGCTGGCGGCCCGCGAGGGGTCGGAAGGCGCGCGGGAGACGTTCCTGCTGGCGGCGACCCGGCTGATCAACAAGCGAGGCTACCGCGGGGCGTCCGTCGACAAGATCTCGGCGGAGCTCAACGTCACAAAGGGCAGCTTCTATCACCACAACGACGCCAAGGACGATCTTGTGGTGGCCTGCTTCGAGCGGAGCTTCGAGGTGATGACGCGGGCCCAACGCCTGGCGATGGAACTGCCCGGCGATCAGTGGCTGAAGGTTTCGTCCTGCGCCGCGGCCCTGGGCGAGTTCCAGCTTTCCGACCACGGCCCGCTCCTGCGCACCAACGCCCTGACGGCCCTGCCGGAACAGATGCGCAAGACCATGGTCGAACACGCCAACCGGGTGTCGGACCGTTTCGCCTCGATGATCTCGGACGGGATCGCCGAGGGCTCGATCCGGCCCGTGGATCCGTTCATCGCCTCGCAGATGCTGAACGCCACCCTCAACTCGTGCGCCGACCTGGGCTATCTCGTTCCCGATGTCCGGCCCAAGGCGGCGGCCTCAGTCTTCGTCCGCCCCCTGCTCATGGGCGTCTTCGAGCGGTAAGCGCGAACCCGGGATCAGGGTCCGCGCGACGGCGGGGCCTCGCCCGAGCCGATCCCGGGACCAGCTTCGGCCGCGGCCTGTTCGCCCAGCCGCGCGCGCAGGGCCGCGAGGTTGGCGTCGTGCTTCTTGCGGTCGATGCCGTAGGCGACGATGGCGAGGATCGCCACGGCGTAGAAGCCGACGATCACGGGGATATAGGCCAGTCCCAGATTGGTCAGCGCCTCAGGGGAGACCTGGCCACGCTCGGCCTTCTCGGGGAAGCCCACGAAGGCCAGGACCGTGGTGGCCACCAGGATGCCGCCGCCCGAGACCGCCTTGCGCAGCAGGGCGTTGGCCGACATCAGCAGCCCCTCCGAGCGCCGCCCGGTCTTGACCTCGGCGTCCTCGACGATGTCGGCGATCAGCGAGGCCAGCAGGATGGCGACGGCCGCAGCGAGGGTCGCATTTACGATCTCCTCGCCATAGAGCAGCCAAAGGAGCTGTGGCGTCCCGTTCTCGGGCGCCAGTCCGAGCAGGCGCAGGGAGACGGGGGTGATGTGCACGACCACCCCCATCACCCACAGGGCGAGGGCGCCCCACTTCTTGCCCAACAGCTTCGCGACGATGGGGGCCAGGAACACGCCGATGAAGCCGCCCAGAACGCTCATGCCGGCGAGACCGGCCAGTTCGACCTGTCGCAGCTCCCAGAAATAGAGGCCGAAATAAATCTCCAGCCCGTTTCGCGCGCCCACCGCCACGGCGGCGAACATGCTGGCGACCACCATGGCCATGAACGAGCGGTTGTTCAGCGTCTGCACGATCTCGAGGACCATGCCCTTCAGCGTGACGCGCCGCATGGGGGGCTGGGCCAGTTCGGGGATGCGGTGCGCGGTGCCGAAGACCGAGATCAGGATCGTGACGAAGATGATCAGCGCGCCGGTGAGGGAGTAGCCGAGGTACCCGTCGCGGGCCAGAACGCCCCCCGTGCCGTCCGGCTGCTCCTTGAGGAAGACCTGATAGGCCAGGACGGTCATCCCCAGGCCGCCGATCACGAGGAAGAAGTGACGCAGCGCCATGAGGTTGGTGCGTTCGTCGTAGCCCTTGGCCAACTCGGGCGCGAGCGCCTGGTGCGGCACCTCGAAGAAGGTGTCGAAGAACCGGACCGCGAAGATCAGGACCATCAGATACAGGCCGAGCGCCTCATGACTCCAGCCGATCGGGGGGTTCCAGATCAGGAAGAAGCAGAGCGCGTAGGGCACGGCGGCGGCCAGCATGAACGGGTGGCGGCGGCCCCAGCGGGAGCGGAAGTTGTCCGAGATCTGACCCAGGATCGGGTCCAGGAAGGCGTCGAAGAGCAGCGCCACGGCCAGGATCGACCCGACCATCTGCGGCGGCAGGCCCACCACCTGATTGTAGAAGATGACCAGGAACGTCGAGAACGCGCGGAGCTTGAGCGCGGTCGCCGTCGCCCCGATCGCATAGGCCGTCTTGGTCAGATACCCCAGGCGCGGCGCTTGGGCCGCGCCGGCAACGGCGGTCATCCGTCGTCCTCCCATGTGGCGGCTCGGGCCATCGTGTCCGCACGGGCGATCTTCGTCGCCTCGATCGATACGCCGGACGGTGGGGGCGGGGGCCTCCGGCGTCAACATTTTAGATTTTTCGGTATGGACACATACCGTCTGTCCTCAGCCCGGGACGAGGATCACCTTCCCGACATGCGAACCGCCTTCCAAGTGGGCGTGAGCGGCCGCGGCCTCTTCCAGCGGGAAGGTGCGGTCGACCTGAGGTTTCACCTTGCCGGCAGCGATCCAGGGCCACACCACCCGCTCGACCTCGCCAGCCAGCCGCGCCTTCTCGTCGGGATCTCGGGGGCGAAGGGTGGAGCCCGTGATGACCGCGCGCTTCATCATGATGCGAAAGATCGGCAGGTCGAGTTGACCGCCGCCCAGGCTGGCGATGAAGACGATCCGTCCGCCGGTGTTCAAGGCGTCCAGGTTCTTCGAGACATAGTCGCCACCCACCATGTCGAGCACGACGTCGACGCCCCCCTCGCGCTTGGCGACCTCGGCGAAGTCCTCGGCGGTCACGTCGACGGCCACGTCGGCTCCCAGCGCCAGGGCCGCCTTCGCCTTGTCTGCGCCCCGGCCGGTGGCGATCACCTTCGCGCCGGCGGCCTTGGCCATCTGGATGGCCGTGACGCCGATGCCCGAGGTGGCGCCGTGGAGCAGGAGGGTCTCACCCGACTTCAGCGCGCCGTGCTGGAACACGTTGGCGTAGACGGTGAACACGGTCTCGGGCAGTCCCGCCGCCTGCACGAAGTCGAGGCCGTCGGGGATGGGCAGGGCGTGGCGGGCGTCGACCGCCGCGTACTCCGCATAGCCGCCGCCGCCCAGCAGGGCGCAGACCCTGTCGCCCACCTTCCATCGCCCTGCGGCGCGGGCCACCACGCCGGCCACTTCGAGGCCCAGCGTCTCAGGCGCCCCGGGCGGGGGCGGATAGGCGCCGAGCCGCTGGACGATGTCGGGCCGGTTCACGCCCGCGGCGCGCACCTGGATCAGAATCTCGCCGGGCTTCGGCTCGGGCAGGGGCGACCGCGTGGGATGCAGCGCCGAGGCCGGCCCCCGGCCGCCCTCGATGGCGATGGCGGTCATGGTCTCGTTCTCGAGGGGACTGGTCATGGCGGGCCTTTCGGGCGCTTGCGGAAATCCGGACTGACGTTCAGATAGCTTCCGGATCGGGGGACGCAAAGGGAGGGTCCGGCGATGGACGAGCCTGCAGACGTCCGGATGGGACGCGGTCAACGGCTTATCGAGGCCACGCGCGAGGATCTCGAACTCTACGGTGTGGGCGAACTCGAGGATCGGCTCGGCGTCCTGGAGGCCGAGATCGCGCGGGTCCGCGCCCAGATCGACAGGAAGAGGTCCGGCCGCGCGGCGGCCGACGCCCTGTTCGCGCCCCGGTCGTGACGTCAGGGCCGGATGGCACGGAGGTTGCATCGCCGGGACCGTCCGCGACGTTTCGTTCAGCGCGCGGAAACCCGTTTCGAGGTAGGGTGAGCGGATGCACGAGTTTCAGGCTCCGAACTTCCACGGCGCGGGTGCGCCGGACTGGCGCAACGGCGTGATCCAGGACTTCGCCCGTTCGGAGCTTTTCGAGCGGACCTTCCAGGAAGGCATGGATCTGGTCGAACAGACCGCCACCTATCTCGACGGCGAGGGCCGCCAGGAATCCAAGCTCCTGTCCCGCAACGCGGCTCTGGCCTACGCAGCCGAGAGCATGCGGCTGACCACACGGCTGATGCAGGTGGCGTCGTGGCTGCTGGTCCAACGCGCCGTGCGCGAGGGGGACATGGCGCCCGCGGCGGCCTGCGAGGACCGCTATCGGCTGAATCCCGACGACGTCGCGCGCAGCACCGAGACCGAAGCCGCCCGCGGCGAACTTCCCCACGGCCTGACCGGCCTCGCCGACCGGGCGGAACGCCTCTACGAGCGCGTCCGTCATCTCGACCGGCGCATGTACCTTGAAAGCCGGACCGCCGAGCCGGCCAATCCCGTGCTGGGCCATCTGGATCGCCTGAAGACCGCCTTCGGCGGCTAGGTCGTCCTGGCCTGGAGCCGAAAGCCGTAGCGCGGAGCCGGCTTCGCCGGATAGGCTCCGGCGGACTTCGGCAGCAGGGCCATTCGCCGTGATGAAACGCTTCGCCCTCGGCATAGGGCTGCTTGGCCTCTCGATCCTGCTGTCGGCTTCGCCGCTGGCCGCGGCGGTGATCCCGGACGACTCGCCGGCGGCGCGCGACGCCGCCCTGTCCCGCCTGCGCGCGGCGCCCCCGCGCGAGGTGTGCGCCGAGACGCTGGCGATGAGCTCCACCTTCGGCACGAGTTGCGCGAGCCGCGAGTTCCCAGCCCTGCCGATCCTCACCGCGCCCCGCAAGGCGTGGGAGGTGAAGCCGGGCTGGTGGGGCGCCTGGTCGCCCTTCCTCGTGGGCGACCTGATGCTCACGGGAAGCTGCAACAACGACGGGAACGAAGGCGTCTCGGCGCTGGACACGAAGACGGGCCGGTTCGTCTGGCGCATCGCCAGCATCTGCGCCGCGGGGAATCGGCGCGGGTCCATGGGGCAGGTGGCCTTCCACGAACTCCCGTCGGGCGAGGTGCTTCTGATCTATCCTCGCGAGAACGGCGAACCGACCGATCACTACGTCATCGACGTGAAGGCCGGACGTATCGTGCGCACGCTCACGCCCGCCCGGCGCGGGCCGACGCGTAGTGCTGGCGGCGTGTTCACCGTGGTGAACCAGTCCACGGCCAACGGGCACAGCTACATCAGCGCGCTGAGTCCGGAGATGGACCGGATCGTCTGGCAGAACTTCGACTTCCGCCTGGCCATGCCAGACAACCTGGACCCCAGGTACACACCCACGTTCAGCGCGCCGGCCGCGTCGGGCGGCGTCCTGTATCAGACCGCCCGGAGCAAGGATCAGCCCGAGCCCCCGACGCGGCAACTCCACGCGATCGACCTCCGGACGGGGCGCACCCTGTGGCGGCATACCGCCCAGCCGGTCGTCGAACAGGGCAACACCTCGGCGGGCGTGACCTCGTACCGCTCGGACGACGGCCTGCCGATGGTGGCGGGCGGCCGGGTGATCATCCGCGTTCAGGGCCTGCTGGGGCCGGTCAGGATCGGCCTCCCCCCCGCGGGGGAGGGCCTGCGGGCGCTGGATGCGCGCACGGGCGCCACGCTCTGGACGACGACTCCGGTCCCCGGGCAGACCATCATCAACCGCGTGGCCGTGGGCGACATTCTGGCGGTCGAGGTCGAGACGGGGAACGTGCGGCAGATCTGGGGCTATCGGCTGGTTGACGGCCGCCTCGCCTGGCGGCGGCCCGTCGCCCGCGGGGCGCGGCTGCTGGCCTCGTCGGGCGGGGTGTTCTACGTCTCGGAGCGCACGCCGGCGAAGGACTTCCAGCTACAGGGCTTCGACGGCGAGACGGGTCTGCTGCTCTGGTCCACGGTCCTGCCCGGCCACAACCTCGACTTCGACGGGCGGTGGGGAATCCAGGACGGACGGGGCGGCGCCTCGCAGGGGCCGAGCTGGCGCATCGGCCGGGACGGGGCGATCTACGGCGTGACGCTCCAGGGGGCCTTCAAACTCCAGTAGGCGCGGCTTGGAACGACAGACGCCGCGAAGGTTTCCCCTCGCGGCGTCCTGGAACTCCACCTCGGCCTCGATCCCCGCCAGCGGGGATCGACCGTCGTCGGCTCACTTGCGGGTGAAGGCGCCGAACTTGGCGTTGAAGCGCGACACGCGACCGCCGCGGTCGAGAAGCTGGTGGCCGCCGCCGGTCCACGCCGGGTGGGTCTTGGGGTCGATGTCCAGGTTCAGGACGTCCCCTTCCTTCCCGTAGGTGGAGCGGGTCTTGTAGGTCGTGCCGTCCGTCATGACCACGGTGATGAAGTGGTAGTCGGGGTGGATGTCTTGTTTCATCGAACGGGCGCCTGACGTAAAGGAGCGGCCGATAGGGGCCGGCCGCCCGCGAGGGCGGCGAAAATGGAAGCCGCGCGTATAGAGAAACGCGTCGGGGATTGCAAGGTGCGAGGGGGATGAGCGAGTCGGGGCCAGAGTCAGTCGCGGCCAGATCTTCCGTCGCTGGGCCTTCCGGGGCGGGGCCTTCCGCGCCCGGCCGCCCGAGCGCCGGGCAGGCGCTGGCGCAGACCCTGGCCGACGGCGCGCAGAAGCGGGACCGGAGCCGCAACGTCGGCGCGCTGCGCCGCCTGCGCCCGTTCCTGGCCGCCCATTGGGGCCACGGCGCAGCGGCCTTCCTCTTCCTGCTCCTGTCCTCCAGCGCCACCCTGGGCATGTCGGGGGCGATCCGGCTGGTGGTGGACAACCTCACCGACCCGGGGCTCGACCCGGCGACGGTGAACCGGCGGTTCCTGGTGGTGGGCGCGGTGGCCGGGGTGCTGGCGCTGGCGACCGCCATGCGCTTCTACTTCGTCACCAGCCTGGGCGAGCGGGTGGTCGCCGACCTGCGCAAGGCGGTCTACGGCCATATCCTGACGCTGGACCCGGCCTTCTTCCTGAAGACGCGCACGGGCGAGGTGCTGTCGCGCCTGACCACCGATGTGGCCATCGTCGAGAACCTGCTGACCACCTCGGTCTCGGTCGCCCTGCGCAACCTGATCACTCTGATCGGCGCCCTGATCCTGCTGGTCTTCGTCAGTCCGCACCTGACCGGCCTGGTCCTGCTCACCTTCCCCTTCGTGCTGGCCCCGCTGTTCGTGTTCGGGCGGCGGGTGCGCAGGCTCACCACCGCGGCCCAGGACCGGTTCGCCGACGCGGTAGGATCGGCCGGCGAGAGCCTGGACGCGCTGGAGACCGTGCAGGCGTTCGGCCGCGAGCGCGCCGCGGCGGCCCGGTTCGGCGAGGCGGTCGAGACGGCCTTCCGCGCCCAGATGCGGCGAATCTCCACCCGCGCGGTGATGACCGCCGCGGTGATCGTGCTGGTCTTCGGCGGCGTCGTGGGGGTGTTCTGGCTCGGGGTCCAGGCGGGCCTGCGCGGCGACATCTCGTGGGGGGCGCTGTTCCAGTTCGCCTTCCTGTCGGTGCTGGCGGCGGGATCGGTCAGCACCCTGGGCGAGACCTGGGGCGACGTGCAGAAGGCGGCCGGGGCCATGGAGCGCGTGGGCGACCTGCTGGACGCCCGGCCCGACGTGGCCGCCCCGGCCGAGCCCGTCGCTCTGCCGTCGCCACCGCACGGCGAGGTGACCTTCGAGGGCGTGGATTTCGCCTATCCCGGCCGCGAGGACAGGCCCGCCCTGCGCGGCTTCTCGCTCACGGTGCGGCCGGGCGAACGGGTCGCCCTGGTGGGGCCCTCGGGCGCGGGCAAGAGCACAGTCTTCCGGCTGCTTCTCCGCTTCTATGACCCCCAGGCCGGGCGCGTCCTGCTGGACGGCGTCGATGTCCGCCGCGCCGACCCGGTCCAGGTGCGCGCGCGCATGGCGCTGGTGGCCCAGGAGAGCCCGTTGTTCTCAGGCTCGGCGGCCGACAACGTGCGCTTCGGGCGCGCCGAAGCCAACGATCTCGACGTCCAGGCCGCGCTGCGCGCCGCCCAGGCCGAGGGTTTCCTGGCCGCCCTGCCCGACGGCGCCGACACCGAGGTGGGCGACCGCGCCCGCAGCCTCTCGGGCGGTCAGCGCCAGCGGCTGGCCATCGCCCGCGCCCTGGTCCGCCAGGCGCCGATCCTGCTGCTGGACGAAGCCACCAGCGCGCTCGACGCCGAGAACGAACATCTCGTCCAGCGCGCCCTGGACGAGGCCATGAAGGGTCACACCACCCTGGTCATCGCCCACCGGCTGGCCACCGTGCTGAAGGCCGACCGCATCGTCGTCATGGACGAAGGTCGCGTCGTCGAGGAAGGGACCCACGCCGACCTGGTGGCGCGGAACGGCCTCTACGCCCGGCTCGCGGCGCTGCAGTTCGAGGCGGCGTAGCCATGCGAATCCTCACGGTCGCGTCCGCGCTGGTCGTTCTGTGGTCACCGGCGAATGCAGCAGATGACAGCCGTTTCTCGCTGATGCCGGTGTTGGACGCGAACCCGTCTCAGGCGCTCTTGCCGACTGTCGCGGTCTTAATGCGGGCGCCGGATGGCGCGGAAATCTGGGTCGCGAAGGATGCGTTGTTGACGGCGCATATGATGGGGCCGGCAAAAGTGATCGAAGACCGCCAAACAGGCCTCCCAGCTATCGAGATCGCGCTGACTGCCGAAGGTCAACGACGCCTCACCGCATTTTCGCGCGATCACATCGGTCGTCGCCTCGCGATTATGATCGAGGGCCGGGTGGAAGCCGCGCCTCTCATCAACGAGGAGCTTGCGACCTCGTCGATCCTCCTGACGACAGACTCGGCCGTCAAAGCCGAGAACCTTGCGGGCCTGATCAATCGGCTCAGGTCCGCGCCGCCGCCGCTGCGGCCGGGAAGTCGCTGAACACGCCGTCGACGCCGGCGGCGTATAGCGCCTTCAGCAACGCCTCCGCGTCCCCGTGGGCCGCCGGCCCGGTCCCGCGGTGCAAGGCCTTCGGCAGGAAGGCGTTCTCGGCGCGGACGGTCCAGGGATGGACGGCCAGGCCCGCGGCATGGGCGTCGCGCACGAGGCGGGTCGGCGGGCCGAGCGCGCCATCGACGATCGGGACCACCAGGGGCCATTCCGGTCCCACGCCATCGGCGAAGGCGGCGATGGCCTTCAGGCCGGCCGCCGTCATGACGTCCACCGGGGCCGGGCCGCGGGCCACGAGCATGACCCGGCGCGCCTTCGAAATTTTCGCGAAGGCCTTCAACGGCTCGACCTCGAAGCACTGGACGAAGACCGGCGCGTCGCGGCGGTCGAGGTCGTTCGCCTTCAGCGTGTCGGCGAGCCGGGCCTCCAGGGGCAGGCCGAGGCCGGCGAACCAGGCTGGGTGCTTCATCTCGGGATAGGTCCCGATGGTCCGACCGATGCGCCGGCCCTCGGCCTTCGCGAGGTCGATCACCTCCTGATAGGTCGGGATCGTCTCCTGCCCGTCGAACGTGGCGCTGCCCGGCCTGAGCGCCGGCAGACGCTCGCGGGCGCGCAGGGTCTTCAGCTCGGCCAGCGTGAAGTCCTCGGTGAACCAGCCCGAGACCTTTTCCCCGTCGATGACCTTCTCGGCCTTGCGGGCCGCGAACTCGGGCCGGGCGGCGACGTCGGTCGTGCCGGAGATCTCGTTCTCATGGCGGACCACGAGGTGGCCGTCCTTGGTCGCCACCAGGTCGGGTTCGATGAAGTCCGCGCCCTGAGCGATGGCCAGGCGATACGCCGCCAGCGTGTGCTCGGGCCGTTCGCCGCTGGCGCCGCGATGGGCGATCACAAGAGGTCGCGGCGCGGGCGAGGCGGCCCCGGCGGCGGAGGCTGAGGCCCCGCCGGCGGCGAGGGTTCCGAGGACGGCTTGGCGGCGGGTCATCATGTCCGCCAGCTTAGCCCTATTTTGCGGCGGCCAGACGACTGATGATCTGGGGGTGCAGGTCGAGATTCGAGGCCACCACCGAGCCCTGGGCCAGCACCGCGTCGCCGCCTTCGGCGTCGGTGACCTTGCCGCCGGCCTCGGTCACCAGCAGTACGCCCGCCGCCAGGTCCCAAGGACTGAGATCGCGTTCCCAGAAGCCGTCGAAACGGCCGGCGGCCACCCAGGCCAGGTCCAGCGCCGCCGCACCGAAGCGGCGCACGCCGGCGACCCGCTGGGTCATCTGATGCAGCTCCTTCAGGAACTTCGCGTGCTGGCCGTGGCCCAGGAAGGGAATGCCCGTCGCCAGCACCGCCTCGTCCATCCGCTGCCGGGCGGCCACGCGCAGGCGATGGTCGTTCACGTAGCAGCCCTTGCCCTTCTCGGCCCAGAACAGCTCGTTGGTGATGGGATTGTAGGTGACGGCGGCCACCACCGCGCCCTCGCGCTCGAGGGCGATGTTGATGGCGAAGTGCGGGATGGCGTGCAGGAAGTTCGTGGTGCCGTCCAGCGGATCGACGATCCAGGTGTGGGTCCTGTCGGTGCCCTCGATCAGCCCCCGCTCCTCGCCGTGGAAGCTGTAGCCGGGGCGGGCCTTGGTGAGGGCTTCGAAGAGCACCTGTTCCGCCTTCAGGTCGGCCGCCGAGACGAAATCGGCGGGCGCCTTCTTGGCCACCTGCAGCTCGGCGAGTTCGCCGAAATCGCGGTTGAGGCCGCGCGCGGCCTTGCGCGCAGCGTCGCTCATCACCTTCAGGAGGGCGGATTGGGTGCTCACGGTGTCAAAAGATCTCGGTCGGATTGGAGGGCGCGGAACCTAGTGTCGGCCCTCTTCGAACGCAAGGAAAGCCTCTCGATGGCGTTCTGGAGATTCGAGGGGAGGCGTTCAGGCCGGGCGTTCGGCCACACCCGCGGCGATCTCGGCCTCCAGCGCAGCGACGGCCGCCGCCGGCCCTTGCGGATGGGCCCAGACTCCCGCCGAGATCGCCAGGAAGTCGGCGCCGGCGGCGGCGAGGCCGCGGGCGTTCTGCGGCGTGATTCCGCCGATGGCCACGGAGGGCGTCTGCATCGTCTCCTGCCAGATGGTGAGGATCTCGGGATCGGCCCGGGTCGGCGCATCCTTGGTGGTGGTGGGAAAGAAGGCGCCGAAGGCCACATAATCCGCGCCGGCCTCGGCCGCCTCCATGGCCAGGTGCCGGCTGTCGTGGCAGGTGACGCCGACCATCCGGTCGGGGCCGACGGCGCGGCGGGCGTCGGCATAGCAGGCGTCGGACTGGCCCACGTGCACGCCGTCGCAGCCCAGGCGGGCGGCGAGGTCGGGCCGGTCGTTCAGGATCACCGCCACATCCCGGGCATGGCAGACGGGGGTGAGCCCGGCCACGGCGGCGGCGACCACGTCGTCGGGAACGTCCTTCAGGCGTATCTGCAGGGCCGCGACATCGCCGACCTCCAGCGCGCCGGCGAGGGCGCGGGCGAACCCCGCCAGGTCGTCCAGGCGGGGCGGTGTGATCAGATAGAGTCGGCAGAGGGGCGCGGCCATGCGCCTACATACACGGGTTCCCTACGGCATCAGCAGGGATCGCAGCCCATAGGCCACGGCGGCGGTCGCCGACGTCCCCGCCACGGCCAGGCCCACGAACCACGCCAGCCGCCGCCAGAGCGGCGAAGGCGCGGCCCCGGCCTCGGGCGGCGGCTCAATGATACGACGCACCGGCCGTCACCTTGCCACGGAAGAGCCAGTAGACCCAGATCGTGTAGCCCAGGATCACCGGCAGCAGGATTCCCACGCCCACGAGCATGAGGCCCAGCGCGTTGTCGGCGTTGGCCGCCTGGCGGAAGGTCATGTCGTAGGGGACGATGTGCGGGAAGAAGCCGACGGCGAGCCCGACGAAGCCCGAGAGGAAGACCACATAGGCGCCCAGGAGCGGCGTGGCGTGATGGCCGCGGCGCAGGCCGAAGATCGCCAGCGCCAGTCCCAGGAGGCCCACGAGGGGGATGGGCAGCAGCGGCAGCAGGGTGGCCAGCTCCAGCGCGCCGTCCCCGAAACCCCAGCGCGCCGCGACGCGGGGGTGGACGAAGAGGGTGGCGAGGCTGACCAGCGCCAGCAGCGCCGCCACCGCGCCGGTGGCCATCCAGCTCCAGCGGCGGGCCCGGGCCTGCAGCTCGCCTTCGGTCCGCCAGACCAGCCACGCCGCGCCCAGCAGCGCATAGCCCGCCGTCAGCCCCACCGCGACCAGCAGGCTGTAGGGCGTAAGCCAGTCGAAGGGCCCGCCGCCGAAGGCCAGATCGTTCAGTTTCACGCCCTGGATGAAGCCGCCCAGAACGAGTCCCTGGGCCAGGGTCGCGACCAGCGAGCCGCCGGCGAAAGCGGCGGTCCAGAACGCCTTTCCGCGCACCCGCCCGTGGTGGCGGAACTCGAACGCCACCCCGCGCAGGATCAACGCCAGCAGCATCAGGATGATCGGCAGGTACAGCGCGGGCATGAGGGTGGCGTAGGCGAAGGGAAAGGCCGCGAAGAGGCCGCCGCCGCCCAAGACCAGCCACGTCTCGTTGCCGTCCCAAACGGGCGCGATGGTCTCCATCATCACATCGCGCTCCTGGGGCGAAGCCGCGAAGGGGAACAGGATGCCGATGCCCAGGTCGAAACCGTCGAGCAGGACATAGAGCAGGACGGCCGTGGCGATCACGACCGCCCAGATAAGGGGCAGGTCCAGGGTCATGGGCGGTGCTCCGGCGGGGCGGCGGCGAGCGCGTTGCCCGGCGGCTGGCCATCGGAGACGGGCGCGTCCTCCTCCTCGCCTTGCGGGCCCTGGGCGATGAGCCGCAGGATGTAGAGCATGCCGGCTACGAAGATCACCGCGTAGACGACCATGAAAGCCAGCAACGAGGCCGAGACCTGGCCGGCGCCAATGGGCGAGACGGCGTCGGCGGTGCGCAGGAAGCCGTAGACCACATAGGGCTGGCGACCCACCTCGGCGACGATCCAGCCCGCGATCACCGCCACGAAGCCCGCGGGCCCCATCGCGACGGCGCTCCAGAGGAAGGCGCGGCTCCGCTCGGGGCCCTCGCGCCCGCCTCGCCCCAGTGCGTCCCGCAACGTCAGCCACGCGCCCCAGGCGCCCAGCGCGATCATCAGCATCCCGAGGCCCACCATGACGCGGAACGCCCAGAAGACGATGGCGGCCGGCGGTCGATCCTCGGGCGCGAAATCTTTCAGGCCCTGGACCTCGGCTTCGACGCTCCCGGCGGTGATCCAACTCCCCACCTTGGGAATCGAAAGTTCGAAGCGATTGCCCTCGATGGCGCGATCGGGCCACGCGACGATATGGAACGGCTGTTCCGTACGTGTCTCCCAGAAGCCCTCTATGGCGGCCAGCTTGGCCGGCTGAAGACGCTGCACGTCCTTGCCCGACAGGTCCCCCACCACGAGCTGTAGCGGCGCCACCACGGCGAACATGCCGATGGCCATGCGCAGCGCGATGGACGACTCCGGTGACGGCCCCGAGCGGAGGATGCGCCACGCCGACGCCGCCCCCACCACCAGCGAGGTGGTCAGGTAGGCCGCCAGCGCCATGTGGGCGAAGCGCTCGGGGAACGTCGGAGAGAACACCACCTGCCACCAGTCCACGGCGCGCAGCGAGCCGTCGGCCAGCACCTCGTGGCCTGTGGGATGCTGCATCCAACTGTTGGCCGAGATGATCCAGAAGGCGGATATCAGGGTGCCCACGGCCACAAGCACCGTGGAGGCGAAGTGGAGTCCGGGCCCCACCTTTCGCCATCCGAACAGCATCACGCCGAGAAACGACGCCTCCAGGAAGAAGGCCGTCAGCACCTCGAAGGCCAGAAGGGGGCCGATGACCGGCGCGGTCACGGCGGCGAAGACGCTCCAGTTCGTCCCGAGCTGGTAGCTGAGCACCACGCCCGAGACGACGCCCATGCCGAACGAGATCGCGAAGACCTTCACCCAGAAGAGGTACAGTGTCTTGAACGCTTCCTTCCGGGTCAGCAGCCACAGGCCCTCCAGCACAGCCAGGAAGCTGGCGAGCCCGATGGTGAAGCTGGGAAAGATGATGTGGAACGCGACCGTGAAGGCGAACTGAAGTCGCGAGAGCAGGAGCGCGTCCAGGTCCATGACCGTCCCTCGAGCGTCGTGGCCGGCCGACGCGCCGCCACCATTCCTTATAGCGGGTGGTCGCGACCGGTTTAAGCGCAGGTTGCGACAATTCATCGAATGCGAATGACTTGCAAAGGCGTTCGCAGGGCGCTATCGAAAGAGGGTCCGATCAGGAGTTTTCCGCGCCCAATGTACGTCTGCAACTGCAATGGCATTCGGGAACGTGACGTCCGCGCGGCCATCGCCGCGGGGGCCAGCCGGCCGGCGCAGATCTTCAAGGCCTGCGATTCCGCCGCCCAGTGCGCGCGCTGCGTCTGCGACATGCGCCGGATGCTGGACGAGGATCGCGAAGCGCTTCGCTACGCCGCCGAATAGGGGCGTTTTTCACCCCGTTGCGGGCGAGCGCAAATCATTCTCAGACGATTTTGTGGGTTTCTGAGCAACCGCAAATCACTCGCACAGATTGTCTTTGACATCGTGCAGACACAGACGCCATTCGAACCTTCAGTGATTTGACGGAGGGCCGAACGTGCAAGGCGACAAGGCGATCATCAAGCTCTTGAACGCGGTGCTCACCAACGAGCTGACAGCGGTCAACCAGTATTTCCTGCATGCGAGGATGTACGACAACTGGGGCTTCAAGCGCCTCGGCAAGATCACCTATGACGAGTCGATCGGCGAAATGAAGCACGCCGACAAGCTCATCAACCGGATCCTTTTCCTCGACGGCCTGCCCAACCTCCAGGACCTGCACAAGCTGAAGATCGGCGAGACCGTGCCGGAATGCCTGGCCGCGGACCTCTCGGTCGAAGTGGGCGGCCGCCAGACGCTCATCGACGGCATCAAGCTGTGCGAGACCTCGGCCGACTACGTCACCCGCCAGATCTTCCGCGAGATCCTGACCGACACAGAGGAACACATCGACTTTCTCGAAACCCAGCTCAGCCTCGTGAAGAGCCTGGGCGAGCCGAACTACCTCCAGAGCGCCATGGGCGAGCTCCCGGACAGCTAGCCGCGATGTCCTTCTCCTCTCGCGGCAGAAGGACATCGTGACGAACCCGGCGATTTGGCTCTACCGTTCCTCCCGCGAAAAGGGGAGGGACGTATGGCGGCGCCGGCCGAGGCGAAGTCGAAGACCGGCGGGAAGGCCGGCGTGGTGACCGGCGCGTCGGTCGGCACCATCTTCGAGTGGTACGACTTCTATCTCTACGGCTCGCTCGCCAGCTTCATCACCGCCCACTTCTTCTCGGGCGTGAACGAGGTTACCGGCTACATCTTCGCGCTGCTGGCCTTCGCCGCCGGCTTCGCGGTGCGGCCGTTCGGGGCCATCGTGTTCGGCCGGCTGGGCGATCTCTGGGGCCGCAAGAACACCTTCCTCGTCACCATGCTGCTGATGGGCCTCTCGACCTTCGTCGTGGGCCTTTTGCCCAGCTACGAGGCCATCGGCGTCGCCGCGCCGATCCTGCTCATCGTGCTACGGCTGATCCAGGGCCTGGCCCTGGGCGGGGAGTACGGCGGCGCCGCCACCTATGTGGCCGAGCATGCGCCCCCCGGACGGCGTGGTCTCTACACCAGCTGGATCCAGACCACGGCGACCGCGGGCCTGTTCCTCAGCCTGATCGTCATCCTGCTGGTCCGCACCCAGATCGGAGAGGAGGCGTTCCGCGCCTGGGGCTGGCGCATCCCGTTCCTGGTCTCGATCCTGCTGCTCGGCGTCTCGCTGTGGATCCGGCTGCGGCTCAACGAGAGCCCGGTGTTCCAGAAGATGGCCAGCGAGGGCAGGACGTCCAAGCGACCGCTCGCCGAGAGCTTCGGCCAGTTGGGAAACCTCAAGCTCGTGATCCTGGCGCTGCTGGGCCTCACCGCCGGGCAGGCGGTGGTCTGGTACACGGGCCAGTTCTACGCCCTGTTCTTTCTGGAGAAGATGCTGAAGGTGGACGGGGCGCTCACCAACATCCTGGTGGCCATCGCCCTGGCGCTGGGCACGCCGTTCTTCATCGTGTTCGGCTGGCTGTCGGACAAGGTGGGCCGAAAGCCGATCATCCTGGTGGGGTGCCTCCTGGCCGCCTTCACCTATTTCCCGATCTTCAAGGCGCTGACCGCAGCGGCCAATCCCCAGCTCGCGGCGGCCACCGCCGCGGCGCCGGTGACGGTGACGGCCGATCCCGCTCGCTGCGCGCTCCAGTTCGACCCGGTGGGGCGGACGGCCTTCACCAGCTCCTGCGACATCGCCAAGTCGGCGCTGGCCGGATCGGGCGTGAGCTATGACAACGTCGCCGCCCCCGCCGGCGCGCTCGCGGTCGTTCGGGTCGGCCAGGTCGAACTGGCCAGCTTCGAGGGCGCGGGCCTGCCCAAGGCCGAATTCGACGCCCGGAAAGCCGCCTGGGTCCAGGATCTCGGCACGGTGCTCGCCGCCGCCGGCTATCCGCCCAAGGCCGACCCGGCGCTGATGAACAAGCCGCTGGTGGTGGGCCTGCTGTGGCTGCTGGTGCTCTACGTCACCATGGTCTACGGGCCGATCGCCGCGGCGCTGGTGGAGATGTTCCCGGCGCGGATCCGCTACACCTCGATGTCGCTGCCCTACCATCTCGGCAACGGCTGGTTGGGCGGCTTCCTGCCCACCACCGCCTTCGCCATGGTGGCGGCCACGGGCAACATCTACTACGGCCTCTGGTACCCCATCGTGGTGGCGGCCGGGACCGCGGTGGTGGGCTTCCTGTTCATCAAGGAGATGCGCGGGAATCCCATCGACGCCTGACACCGCCCCGCGACGAAGACCGAACGCTGGAGACCCGCATGGACCCGATCGCCCGCTGGCACGAGGTGGTGAAGACCAGGGACGTCGCCGTCATGGCCGCCCTGATCGCCGACGACGCCACGTTCGAGAGCCCGGTCGTGCATACGCCGCAAGTGGGCAAGGCGATCACGGTCAAGTACCTGGCCGGGGCGTTGCAGGTGCTGAACAACGAAACCTTCCGCTACCTGGGCGAATGGCGCGCCGAGCGCTCGGCGGTTCTGGAGTTCGCCTGCGAGATCGACGGGATCACGGTGAACGGCGTCGATCTGATCTGGTGGAACGAGGCCGGACAGATCACCCGCTTCAAGGTGATGATCCGGCCCCTGAAGGCCATCAACCTGCTGCACCGCCGGATGGGCGAGCTGCTCGCCAAGGCCTGATCAGGGCGCCGCGAAGCCCTCGATCTCCACCGAGATGCGCCCGGCGGCGGGATCGCTCCGGAAGATCACGCCCCCGCGCGCCTCGCCGCGGCCGGGCACGTAGGCGAAGCGCGCACGGCGGGTCTCGGACGGGCGCCCGCCTACATTCAGGCGCGCGATCACCTCGACATTAGCGGCCGTGGCGAAACTGGCGTTGCGGACGACGATGGGCGTGACGAACCCCGACCGGCCGGGCGTCGCCGCCTCGGCGCTGGCCGAGAGATCAGGTGGCGCGCGAGGATCGCTTACACCCTCCCAGGCCGAATAACCCAGGACACCGAGGGTCAGGAGAGCACCGATCGCGGCGGCGATCCATTCGAGGACGGGCGTATCGGGCGCGGCGGGTGGCGAGGGCTTCCGGCGGGCCATGTCAGACCACCAGCCGGGCGATCGCCGCGCCGATCGCCGCCGGGAAACCCAGGACCACGACGGCGCGCACGGCCTCCGACAATCCGCCGTCCAGGCGCCCGAAGGTCCACAGCACGTACAGGCTGACCAGCAGGGCCAGGCCATAGCCGGCGAGGGTGAAATGGGCGAAGGCCCTGAGATGGCTCTCCGAGTCGTGCTGACCTGCGAAACCCACCGTGAACACCAGGACGTGCAGCGCTGCGAGCGAGGCCAGCACCAGGACGATGGCGTGCCAGGCGCTCATGCGGAAGCCGATCAACAGCATCTCCTCGGTGGGGGCCACATTGAACGCCAGGAACAGCGCCCCGGCTCCCATCAGGAAGAGCTGACCGGGATAGCCAGCGTGATCCTCGTCGTCGCGCCGGGGCCGGTCGCGCTGGAGCTGCCTGTTGGCCAGCATGGCGCCCATGCTGGCCGGCGCGGCCTGGACCGCGATCATACCGACGGCTTCGCGCCAGGCCGTCTCCGGATCGAGGAGACCGAACATGCAGAGAAGCGCCGCCGCGACGACGAACCCGACCAGCAAGGCCGCCGCGGTGTCGAGCAGGTCGTCCAGCGGCGAGGTCACCTCCCGGAACCCGGCGAAACGGCTCAGTCCATAGACCACCGAGGCCGTGACTAGGACGAACAGAGCGAGCCGCCAGCGCCCCATGTGCGCGCCGAACGCCCACATCTCCATGGTCATCAGCAGCGGGAATCCGAAGAGCAGCGCTCCGCCTGCCGCCCGCGCCAGACCTCGGAGGTAGTTCTCTTCCTTTCGAACGCGCCTCGCCATGGTGACGCTAACGCGTGATCGGCCGGTTGGGTCCTGGTCCTTAAAGTTGTTTAATTTTTCAATACAACCTCAATTGACTCCCAATCGAATCTCAGAGATCGTCGTTACGGGAAATGGGGGCGGATTATGGGAACAACGCGATCTGTTTGGCTTGCGGCGGGCATCGGGATCTTTCTCGGAGGATGCGCCTACACCACCGCGACGCCTGTTGAAGTGGGCGACATGACCACCAAGGGCTTCAGGGTCTTCGCGCCGAAGACCTATCTGGTGGCGACAGGCTCGGGTGTTTCGACCGTGGTCATTCCGGACTGTTCAAAGCCCTTCGCCGTCCAGTTCGGCACCTTCCTCGCCAAGAACGAGGTCACGCTGAAGATGACCAACAGCATCCTGACCGAAGTCTCGGCCAAGGAGGACTCGACGGCCCTTCCGCTGGAGTTCCTGAAGTCGGTCACCGAAGCAGCGAAGGCGGGCAAGCAACTCGGGGACGGACTGAGCGACAAGGCGGCCGGCGGAAGCGACGAGTTCGCGATCTGGAGCGTCGACTGCAACGGCGCGGCCGCGCCCGCCCTGACGACGATCCGCAGCCAGAAGGCCCGGCCCGACTCCACGCCGCCGTCGATTCCGGAGGGTGATGCGGTGTCGATGCCCGGCGGCGCCGCGAGACGGTAGGCCGTGACGCCCGCCCGCCGACAGCTCCGGCAGGCGATACGCCGCAGCACGGCGACCCTCAGGCAACTTCCCAACGTCACACACGTCACGCTGGGTGAGAAGCTCGTCGGGGGTGTTCCATCGGGGCGGATCGCCGCCAAGGTCTATGTGGAGACGAAGACCAGCGTCCCGGCGGCTCAGAGGGTCCCGCAGGAGATCCCCATCCGGCAGGGGGACGGTCGCACGGTCGGAACACTCGTCACGGACGTCGTCCAGACCGACGGCGTTCCTGAAGGGTTTGGGGTCTGCTCGGGCGATGTCCTCCAGGCGTTCGACAACGATCTCGGGATCGCTGGCGTCTCCTTTTCCAAGGGCGGCGTCGGCTACGTGCTGACCAACGCCCATGTGGCGTGTGACGTCGCCGCCAACGGCGCGTCGGGCCGCATGAGATGGCGTGACGGCGGCCAGGTGCGTCCGCTGGGTCCGGTGATCTACTGGAGCCCTCTCAGGCAGGGCGTGGTGGCCACGGCCGACGCGGCGGTCATCCGGGTCGACGATCCGCGATCGGTCGAGCCTCTGATGATCCGGAACGTTTCGGCCGCCCTCGAGAAGATGGACGTCATCAGCCCGCGGCTGAACGACTACTGGTTCGTCGCCAACGGCGAACTGTTCCGATGTGTTGCGGCGGAACCCGCCGATGGCGACAACGAGGCCAACGTCGATGGAGTCCGAATCCACTACCGGGGCTTCTGGCAGCTGCGGCTGGTGCAGGGGCGGGCCAGGAAGGGCCTTTCGGGTTCGCTGCTCTGCCGCACTGTGGCGGGGCGGCCTCAGGCCTGCGGCCTCGTCTTCGGCGGCCTGATCCCCGACTACATATGGGCCTATCCCTTCCGCCCCCTCTACGAGCGGATCTATGCGAGTCTGCCGGGATAGGTCCGGCGGCGCAGCCGCCGGAGCCCGCAGCCGCTACTCGGCGGCCACCTGGGTGATGCCGATCTTGGGGGCCAGTTCGCCCGCGGCGTAGCGCTTGGCCATGGCCGAGAGCGGAACCGGCGTGATCTTGCCGGCATGGCCCGCCGTGCCGAACTCCTCGAACCGCTGGATGCAGACCTTGCGCATGGCTTCCTTGGCGGGCTTCAGGTAGCTGCGCGGGTCGAACTCGCCCGGCTTCTCGACGAAGACCTTCCGGATCGCGGCGGTGATGGCCATGCGGTTGTCGGTGTCGATGTTGATCTTGCGGACGCCGTGCTTGATGCCGCGCTGGATCTCCTCCACCGGCACGCCCCAGGTCTGGGGCATCTCGCCGCCGTACTTGTTGATCAGGTCCTGCAGGTCCTGCGGCACCGAGGAGCTTCCGTGCATCACCAGGTGGGTGTTGGGCAGGCGGCGGTGGATCTCCTCGATCACGTTCATGGCCAGGACGTCGCCGTCGGGCTGGCGGGTGAACTTGTAGGCGCCGTGGCTGGTGCCCATGGCGATGGCCAGCGCGTCGACCTCGGTGGCCTTGACGAAGTCCACGGCCTGGTCGGGATCGGTCAGGAGCTGGTCATGGCCCAGCTTGCCCTCGAAGCCGTGGCCGTCCTCCTTCTCGCCCATGCCGGTCTCGAGGCTGCCCAGCACGCCGAGCTCGCCCTCGACCGAGGCGCCGACCCAGTGGGCCATGTTCACGACGTTGCGCGTGACCTCGACGTTGTAGTCGTAGTCGGCAGGCGTCTTGCCGTCGGCCTTCAGCGAGCCGTCCATCATCACCGAGGTGAAGCCGTACTGGATCGCGGTGGCGCAGGTGGCCTCGTTGTTCCCGTGGTCCTGGTGCATGCAGATCGGGATCGCCGGATACATCTCGGCCATCGCGTCGATCAGGTGCTTCAGCACGATGTCGTTGGCGTAGGACCGCGCGCCGCGCGACGCCTGCATGATCACGGGCGAATCGGTGGCCTCTGCGGCCTCCATGATCGCCAGCGCCTGTTCCATGTTGTTGATGTTGAACGCGGGCACGCCGTAACCGTGCTCGGCCGCGTGGTCGAGGAGTTGTCGCAGCGTAATCCGGGCCATGTCGATCTACCTGTCTTCTATCGGGTCAGAGCGGCCACGCCGGGCAGCTCCTTTCCCTCCATCCATTCAAGAAACGCGCCGCCTGCGGTCGACACGAAGGTGAAATCGCCGGTCACCCCGGCGAGGTTGAGGGCCGCCACGGTATCACCCCCGCCGGCGACCGCCACCAGCTTCCCCGATCGGGCCAGTTCGGCGGCGTGCTTCGCGGCCGTAACGGTGCCCTTGTCGAAGGGTTGCATCTCGAACACCCCCAGGGGGCCGTTCCAGATCAGCGTCCGGGAGTTGCTCATGGCCCGGCACAGCCGCTCGACCGTCTCGGGACCCGCATCCAGGATGCGCTCGTCGTCGTCGATCGAGCCCGCGTCGCGCACCCGCGCCGGCGCGCCGGGCGCCATCTTCTCGGCCACAACCACGTCCAGGGGGAGGAAGAGCTTGCAGTTGTTCTGGCCGGCGAGGCGGATGATGTCGCGCGCCGTGTCGGCGAGGTCCTTCTCGCAGTACGACGCACCCACGTCGTGGCCCTGGGCGTAGAGGAAGGTGTTGGCCATGCCGCCGCCGATGGCCAGTTTGTCCAGCTTGGTTACGAGGTTGCGCAGCAGGTCCAGCTTGGTGGAGACCTTCGAGCCGCCGACGATGCCCAGCACCGGCCGCTGGGGGTTTCCCAGCGCCGAGTCCAGGGCCTCCAGCTCCAGCCGCATCTGCTCGCCGGCATAGGCCTGCAGGCGCCGGGCCAGGGCCTCGGTCGAGGCGTGCGCGCGGTGGGCCGCCGAGAAGGCGTCGTTGACATAGAGGTCGCCGTTCGCCGCCAGGGCGTCGGCGAAGGCGCGGTCGTTGGCCTCCTCGCCGGCGTGGAAGCGCACGTTCTCCAGCAGCAGCACATCCCCGGGCTGCATCGCGTTCACCGCCTCGCGCGCTTTGGGGCCGATGCAGTCTTCGGCGAAGGCCACCGGAACGCCCAGCACCCGGGCCAGCGGCTCCACCACCGGCTTCAGGCTCATCTCGGGTACGCGCTTGCCCTTGGGCCGATCGAAGTGGGCCAGCAGGATCGTCTTCGCCCCGCCCTTGCGCAGTTTCTCGATGGTGGGCAGCGCGGCCCTCAGGCGCGTGTCGTCGCTGACGGCGCCGTCCTGCATGGGAACGTTGAAATCCACGCGCACGAGCGCGCGTTTCCCGGAGAGATCCGCCTGATCCAGCGTGCGAAAGCCCATGCTTGCCTCATTCAATCCAAGCTAGTTCAGCCAGTCCGGCGCCGCGACGAACCCCAGGCCGAACAGGCCGCTGGCCGACATCAGCATCCCCAGCTCCGCGATCCCCAGCCAGCCCGCGGGCGCCGGCCGGCCGGCCACGACGCGGCGTCCCACCAGGACCATCCGGACCGCCCAGACGGGCGCCCACGCCAGGACGATGAGCAGCAGCGTCGTCTCGGTCGCATCGACCCAGAAGGCCCCGCCCTTGCGAAAGCTCTTCCAGATCATCGACGTCAGGAAGCCCGCCGGCAGGCTCGTCAGGAAGACCAGAAGGGACGCCAGGCCCCCGAGAGGGCCGGCGCGCATCAGATCAGCTTGCCCATGGCGACGGCGGTGTCGCTCATGCGGGTGGAGAAGCCCCACTCGTTGTCGTACCAGCTCAGGACGCGGCAGAGGCCGCCGTCCACGATCTGCGTCTGGGGCAGGGCCACCGTCGACGAGGCGGGGTTGTGGTTGAAGTCGGTGGAGACCAGCGGGTCCTTGGTGACCGCCAGCACGCCCTTCAGCGCGCCGTTGGCGGCCGCTTCCAGCGCGGCGTTGATGTCGGCCACCGTGGTCGAGCGGGTGGGCACGAACTTCAGATCGACGACCGAGACGTTGGGGGTCGGCACCCGGATCGAACTGCCGTCCAGCTTTCCGGCCAGCGCCGGGATCACCAGGCCCAGGGCCTTGGCGGCGCCGGTGGAGGTCGGGATCATGGACATGGCCGCGGCGCGGGCGCGGTACAGGTCCTTGTGCATCGTATCCAGGGTCGGCTGGTCGCCGGTGTAGGAGTGGATCGTGGTCATGTACCCGCGCTCGATGCCGCAGAGGTCCTGCAGCACATGGGCGACGGGCGCCAGGCAGTTGGTGGTGCACGACGCGTTCGAGATGATCACGTCGTCCTTGGTCAGGCTCGCGTGGTTCACGCCGTAGACGATGGTCTTGTCCACGTTGTCGCCGGGAGCCGAGATGATCACCCGCTTGGCGCCGGCGTCCAGGTGCGCCTGGGCCTTCTCCTTCGAGGTGAAGATGCCGGTGCACTCCAGCGCGATGTCCACGCCCAGGTCCTTGTGCGGCAGGTCCTTGGGATCGCGGATGGCGGTCACCTTGATGCGGCCGTGGCCCGCCACCTCGATGAAGTCGCCGTCCACCTTCACCTCGGCCGGGAAGCGGCCGTGCACGCTGTCGTAGCGCAGCAGGTGGGCGTTGGTCTCCACCGGGCCCAGGTCGTTGATCGCGACCACCTCGATGTCCTTGCGTCCGTGTTCGACGATCGAGCGCAGGACCAGACGGCCGATGCGACCGAAACCGTTGATGGCGACGCGGACAGCCATGAGGCGGAACTCCTTCGAATTTTCTCGTGTGGCGGGCGTTCTTCCGGGGGAGACCGCGCGAGTCAACCCCTCACCCCGTCCCGACGAGCCGCTCGCCGCGCGCACCATCCGTTGCGTCAGGCCCTTGCGTCAGGGCCGAGCTTGCGCGCGGACGCTCAGCGGCGTCCGAACAGCCGCTCGATGTCCGCCAGCTTGAGTTCGACGTAGGTGGGGCGGCCGTGGTTGCACTGGCCCGAATGGGGCGTGGCCTCCATCTGGCGCAGCAGGGCGTTCATCTCGGGCGCGGTCAGGCGGCGGCCGGCGCGCACCGAGCCGTGGCAGGCCATCGTCCCGCAGACATCCTCCAGGCGCTCCTTGAGCGCGAGCGCCGCGCCGTTCTCGGTCAGGTCGTCGGCGATGTCGCGGACCAGCCCGGCCGCATCCGTCTCTCCGAGCAGGGCCGGAACCTCGCGCACCAGGACCGCGCCGGCGCCGAAAGCCTCGACCACCAGGCCCAGGGCGGCCAGTTCGTCGGCGCGGGCGACCACGCGCTCGGCCTCTGCGGGGTCCAGCTCGACCACCTCGGGCAGCAGCAGCGCCTGCCGGGCCACGCCGCCCTCGGCCATCTCGGCCTTCATCCGCTCATAGACCAGCCGCTCGTGGGCGGCGTGCTGATCCACGATCACCACGCCGTCGCGGGTCTGGGCGACGATGTAGGTTTCGTGGACTTGGGCCCGGGCGGCGCCCAGCGGAAAGTCCACCGGATCGAAGACGGGCGCGGCGGCCGGCTCCTCGGACAGGCCTGGCGCGTCCGGCGTCCATGCCGGTTCGGCCCGCGCCGAGACCTCGGACAGACCGGGGATCGCCTGGGCCACGGCCGCGGCCGCCGCGTTCGGCGTCCAGCCCCCCTGCGACCAGGCCGAGAAGCCGGCGCCCGAAGGCCGCGGCGAGGGAAACGGGGCCGATTGCGGCCGGAAGCCGCCCAGCGCCGCCTGGGCGACGGTGGTCGAAGCCCTGTGGCCGGCCGCGGCCAGGCTGTGGCGCAGGCCGCTGACGATCAGGCCGCGCACGAGGCCCGGATCGCGGAACCGAACCTCCGCCTTGGCCGGATGCACGTTCACGTCCACCAGCGAGGGGTCCAGCTCGACGTAGAGCGCCGCCACCGGATGCCGGTCGCGGGCCAGGAAATCGGCGTAGGCGCCGCGCAGCGCCCCCTGGAGCAGCCGGTCCCGCACCGGGCGGCCGTTGACGAACAGGTACTGGTGGGCCGCGTTGCCCCGGTTGTAGGTCGGCAGGCCCGCATAGCCGGAGAGGCGCACACCCTCGCGTTCGTGGTCGATGAGCAGGGCGTTGTCCGAGAAGTCGCGGCCGAGGATCGTGGCCAGGCGCGCCAGGCGGCCGGCGTCGCCCGCCGCCTCGGCCGGCAGGCGAAGGGTGCGGCGACCATCGATGTCCAGGGCGAAGCCCACCGCCTCGTGCGCCATGGCCTGGCGCTTGATCTCCTCGGTGATCGCCTGGGATTCCGAGCGCTCGGATTTCATGAACTTCAGCCGCGCGGGCGTGGCGTAGAAGAGATCGCGCACCTCCACCCGCGCCCCGTGCGGGCCGGGGAAGCCGGCGGGCGCCACCGCCCCCACCGCGCCGCCGTCCACGAAGATGGCGTGCGCGTCGGCCATCCCGCGCGACCGGCTGGCGATCGACAGCCGCGCCACCGAGCCGATGGACGGCAGCGCCTCGCCCCGGAACCCCAGGGTGGCGATGCGCAGCAGGTCGTAGTCGCCGTCCTCGCCGGGCGCCAGCTTGGAGGTGGCGTGACGCTCGACCGCCAGGGGCAGCTCGTCCGCCGTCAAACCGCCGCCGTCGTCGGCCACGAGGATGCGGGTGAGCCCACCGCCATCCACCTGCACCTGGATTTCCGAAGCGCCCGCGTCGAGCGCATTCTCGACCAGTTCCTTGACCGCGCTGGCCGGCCGCTCGACCACCTCGCCGGCGGCGATGCGGTTGATGAGTTCGGTCGGGAGGCGTCGGATCGGCATGGGCGTCTGGTTCTCCTACATAGTACGATTCCGAGGAGCCGCTTTCCCTGCGATGATCACACCGTGCTGAACCGTCTCGTCCTGATCGCCCTCGCCCCGGTCGCCGCGGCCCTGGCCGTGCTTGTTGCGCCCGCAGCGACCCAGACGCCGCAGGACCCGCTTCTCGACGACCCCGACGACACCCTTGTCGAGGAACTGGTGGTCCGCGGCCGACTGCCCGGCCCCGCCTGGTGGCGGGTGAGCGACGGCGACACCACGGTCTATGTCCTGGGCGTGCCGTCCCTGGCGCCCAAGCGGATGCAATGGGACCGGACGATCTTCGAGCGCCGGTTGGACGGCGCCAGCGTGGTGATCCTGCCGTTCGTGAACGTGCGGGCCAAGGCCGCAGGGTCGCTGGGCACGGCCGTCAACCTCGTGCGCCTGCGTTCTGGCGGGCCGTTCGAGGAGCGCCTGGACCCCGCCACCCGCACCCGCTTCGTCGCGGCGCGCACGCGCCTGGGTCACGATGCGCGGCACTACCCGACGAGCAATCCGCTGGCGGCGGGCGTCCAGCTCGCCATCGACTACCGGGACGGCCACGAACTGACCAACTCGGACCCGGCCAAGCTGGTCCGCCATCTGGCCCAGCAGCGGGGCGTGAAGGTGGTGGACAAGAGCTACGACCTGGGGCCGCAGCTCGGTGGCATCCTGCGCACGCCGGCGGCCACGGGGCGCCTCTGCTTCGACGAAGTGCTGGCGCAGGTCGAGGCCGGTCCGGGCGTGACCCGCGCCGCCGCCGTCGCCTGGGCCCAGGGTGACGTCCAGGGCGCGCTGGCCAACGAGCGCACCTACGAACGGTGCCTCGCCACCATCACCGGCGGCCGCAGCTACGACGAACGCACGAAGGCCGACACCGCCGCCGCCATCGCCGCCGCCCTGAAGCAGCCCGGCCACGCCATCGCGCTGGTGCCGCTTCGGCCCCTCCTGGCCCAGAATGGCGTCCTGGAACGCCTCCGCGGCCAGGGCTTCACCGTGAAGACGCCGGGCGAAGAATAAATAGGAGCCGCCCCGATCTCGAGGCGGCTCCGCGAGAGGATCAGACGCCCATCTGCGCCAGGGCCACGCCGCCGTCCACGGCGATGGTTTCGCCCACCACATAGTCGCCGGCGCGGCTCGCCAGGTAGATGGCGACACCCTGCATGTCCTCGTCGGTCCCGATGCGGCGCGAGGGGATGCGCTTGGCCACCTCGTCGCTCTGGTCGCGGGCCACGCGGTTCATGTCCGAGGCGAACGCTCCGGGCGCGATGGCGCTCATGACGATGTTGTCCTGGATCAGCCGCGCCGCCATTCGCCGGGTCAGATAGATCAGGCCCGACTTCGAGGCGTGGTAGCTGTAGGTCTCCTGGGGATTCAGGCGGATGCCGTCGATCGACGCGATGTTGATCACCTTCGCCGGCCGCTCATGCGTCCCGCTGGCCTTCAGGGTCTTGTGCAGCGCCTGGGTCAGGAAGAAGGGCGACTTCAGGTTCAGGTCCACGACCTTGTCCCAGCCGCTCTCGGGGAACTCTTCGAACGGCGCGCCCCAGGCGGCGCCGGCGTTGTTCAGCAGGACGTCCAGCTTGTCCTCGTGGCTGAGATAGCGCTCGGCCAGCATCTTGCAGCCCTCGACGGTGGAGATGTCCACCGGGATCGAGACGCATTGCGGGCCCAGTTCCTCGGCCGCGGCGTCGCAGGCCGCCGCCTTGCGGGCGGTGATGTAGACCTTGCGGCAGCCAGCTTCGAGGAAACCCTTCGCGATCATCTTGCCGATGCCGCGCGAACCGCCGGTGACCAGCGCCACCTTGCCGTCGAGCGAGAACAGATTGGACGCCATGTGACGCTTCCTTCCTTTGTCCGGTTTCCGGAGGCCGACAACACAGTCCCTGAGAGGGCGGTCCCTTGCAGGAATTGACTTGGCCTCGTCCGGCGGGGCCTATAACACGCGTTTGAATTTCACGACCGCCAGATTTTGAACGAGTGGTCAGCCCCATCAATTTCGAGGAAGCGAGATGACCGAGATCAATTCGGTGACCACCCTCACCCGCGAGGGCGACGTCGCCGTCGTGACGCTGAATTCGCCGCCGGTGAACGCGCTATCGTTCAATGTGCGCGACGGCCTCTACGAGGGCTTCAAGCAGGCGATCGCCAGTGACGCCAAGGCCATCGTCCTGATCTGCGACGGACGCACCTTCATCGCCGGCGCCGACATCACCGAGTTCGGCGGCGCGGCCAAGGGCGCCAGCCTCCCCGACGTCCAGAACATGATCGAGAGCTCGCCCAAGCCGGTGATCGCCGCGATCCACGGCACCGCCCTGGGCGGCGGGCTGGAAGTGGCGCTCTGCGCGCACTACCGCGTCGCGGTGCCCTCGGCCCGCCTGGGTCTGCCGGAAGTGGCCCTGGGCCTCCTGCCCGGCGCCGGCGGCACCCAGCGCCTGCCGCGCGTGGCCGGCGTCGAGAACGCGCTGGAGATGGTCACGTCGGGCCGTCACGTCCCCGCGCCCGAAGCGGCCAAGCTGGGCCTGGTCGACGAACTGGTCGAGGAAGGCAAGCTCAAGGAAGGCGCCCTGGCCTTCGCCAACAAGGCGGTGGCCGAGAACAAGCCGCTGGTGAAGATCAGCGAGAACAACGCCAAGCTCGAAGCCGCCAAGGGCAAGCCCGAGATCTTCGCCGAGTTCCGCAAGAAGAACGCCCGCAAGTTCCGCGGCTTCGATGCGCCGGAAGCCAACATCAAGTGCATCGAGGCGGCGGTGAATTCGGCCACCTTCGCGGAAGGCCTGGCCGAGGAGCGCAAGCTGTTCCTGGGCCTGATGGCCGGCAGCCAGTCGGCGGCCCAGCGCTACTACTTCTTCGCCGAGCGTCAGGCCCAGAAAATCCCCGACGTGCCGGACGACACGCCTGTCCGCGAGATCAGGAAGGTCGGCGTCCTGGGCGCCGGCACCATGGGCGGCGGCATCTCGATGAACTTCGCCAACGTGGGCATCCCCGTGGTGATCGTCGAACTGAAGCAGGACGCCCTGGACCGCGGCCTGGCCACCATCCGCAAGAACTACGAGCGTTCTCGCGGCGCCGACCCGGCGGTGACCGAGAAGCGCATGAGCCTGCTCACCGGCTCGCTCGACATGAACGACTTCGCCGACTGCGACCTGGTCATCGAGGCCGTGTTCGAGCGCATGGACATCAAGAAGGACGTGTTCACGAAGCTGGACGCGATCTGCAAGCCGGGCGCGATCCTGGCGTCGAACACGAGCTACCTGGACATCGACGAGATCGCCTCGGTGACGAAGCGTCCGCAGGACGTGATCGGCCTGCACTTCTTCTCGCCGGCCAACGTCATGAAGCTGCTGGAGGTGATCCGCGGCGAGAAGACCGGCAAGGACGTCATCGCCACGTCGATGAAGCTGGCCAAGAAGATCGGCAAGATCGCGGCCCTGGCCGGGGTGTGCCCGGGCTTCATCGGCAACCGCATGCTGAGCCAGCGCCAGCGCGAGGCCCAGAAGCTGATCCTGGAAGGCGCCATGCCCTGGGACGTGGACCGGGTGCTCTACGACTTCGGCTTCCCCATGGGTCCGTTCGCCATGAGCGACCTGGCCGGCCTGGACATCGGCTGGGTGAAGGAGAACTCGAAGGGCGAGACCCTCCGCGACGTGCTCTGCGAAGCGGACCGCCGCGGCCAGAAGACCGGCGCGGGCTATTACGACTACGACGAGAACCGCAACGCCAAGCCCAGCGAATTCACCGAGAAGGCCATCAACGACTTCATCGTCAAGTCGGGCCGCAACCCGCGCAAGATCTCGGACGAGGAGATCCTGGAGCGCTGCATCTTCCCGATGATCAACGAGGGCGTGAAGATCCTCGAAGAGGGCAAGGCCATCCGCTCGTCCGACATCGACGTGGTCTGGGTCAACGGCTACGGCTGGCCCGTCTATCGCGGCGGCCCGATGTTCTACGGCGACCTGATCGGCGGCCCCGCCAAGGTCCTGGAGAAGATGAAGGAATTCCAGGGCGCCATGGGCGATGACTTCAAGCCTGCGGCCCTGCTCGAGAAGCTGGCCGCCGAGGGCAAGAAGTTCGGCGACCTGAAGGGCTGATCCAACGACGAGGGCGGAGCGGCGAAGGCTGCTCCGCCCTTTTTCCGCGCCCCACTTAACCCAGCGTAATGTCACCCAACGTCAAGGACATCTCTCATCATGCGTGAAGCCGTCATTGTCGCCGCGAAGCGGACGCCCATCGGGAAGGCCTACCGCGGCGCCTTCAACAACACCTACGGCGCGACCCTGGGCGCCGAGGCCATCCGGGCGGCCGTCGCCCAGGCCGGCGTCGACCCCGGCGAGATCGACGACGTGGCCTTCGGCGCCGCGATCCAGCAGGGCACGACCGGCAACAACATCGCCCGCCAGGCCGCCCTGCGCGCCGGCCTGCCCAACACGGTCTCGGGCATGACCATCGACCGCCAGTGCAGCTCGGGCCTCATGGGCGTGGCGACCGCCGCCAAGTACATCATCAACGACGGCGCCCCGATCGCGATCGGCGGCGGCCTCGAGTCGATCAGCCTGGTCCAGAACGACAAGATGAACCGCTTCATGGCGGTCGACCCGTGGCTGCACGAGAACGTGCCCGAGCTGGGCACCTCGATGATCGAGACCGCCGAGATCGTCGCCGAGCGCTACGGCGTCAGCCGAGAATACCAGGACGAATACGCCCTGGAATCCCAGCGCCGGACGGCCCAGGCCCAGGCCGAAGGCCGCTTCGACCAGGAAATCGTCCCGGTCACCACCGTCATGAAGGTGCTGGTGAACAAGGAGACGGGCGAGACCGCCGACAAGGAGATCACCATCTCCGCCGACGAGGGCAACCGCCCGCAGACCACCCTGGCCGACCTCCAGAAGCTGAACCCGGTGTTCAAGGGCGGCCGCTACGTCCCGCAAGGCAAGTTCGTCACGGCCGGAAACGCCAGCCAGCTTTCGGACGGCGCCGCCGCCGTGGTGCTGATGGAGCGCAAGGAAGCCGAGAAGCGCGGCCTGCAGGCGCTGGGCGCCTACCGCGGCATGGCCGTGGCCGGCTGCGGCCCCGAGGAGATGGGCATCGGCCCGGTCTTCGCGATCCCCAAGCTGCTCGAGCGCAACGGCCTGAAGATCGAGGACATCGACATCTGGGAGCTGAACGAGGCCTTCGCGTCCCAGGTCCTCTACTGCCGCGACAAGCTGGGCATCGACCCGGCCAAGTACAACGTCTCGGGCGGCTCCATCTCGATCGGCCACCCCTACGGCATGACCGGCGCGCGCTGCACGGCGCACCTGATGTACGAAGGCAAGCGGCGCGGGGCCAAGTACGGCGTCGTCACCATGTGCATCGGCGGCGGCATGGGCGCGGCCGGCCTGTTCGAAATCTTCTGATCCGGCCCGCCGCGGCGGGCGGGTGGGCCACGCCCCTCGTCCGTCGCGGCGCTACCGCCTGCGGGCGGCTCTAACGGGTTGCGCCCGGGCGGATTCCGCGCGGAGCGGCTCAACCTCTCCGAACAGGTTCTGCTGCGCGGACGTGGTCGCCGGCTGGGGTTCGGCCTTGCGGCTGAGCAGGAACAGCGCCGTCTCGGCCCGCCAGTTCTCGATCGGCGCGCGCGGGTCGATGGGCCGCGCGGCCCGGCCGTCGGCCAGCGAGGCGCAGGCGTCGATCCGAAGCTCCAGGTCGTCGCAAAGACCCACGAAGTCCCGCAGCGTGCAGAGGTGGATGTTCGGCGTCGACCACCAGGGTTCGGGCAGAGCGCCCGTCTCCGGCATCCGCCCCCGCGAGAGCAGGGCCCAGCGCACCCGCCAGTGGCCGAAGTTCGGCACCGACACCACCGCCTGATCGGCGATCCGCAACAGCTCCGACAGCACGTGCTTGGGCTCGCGCATCTGCTGTAGGGTCTTGGACAGGATGGCGTAGTCGAACGCCCGGGACGGGAAATGGTCCAGGTCCCGGTCGCCGTCGCCCTGGACCACCGCCAGGCCGCGGGCGAGGCAGGCAGCGACGCCTTCGGGGCTGATCTCCAGGCCCTGGCCGTCCGCCGACTTCTCGCGGGTCAGCAGCTCCAGCAGTTCGCCCTCGCCGCAGCCGATGTCGAGCACGCGCGCGTTGGGGCGCACCAGCTTCAGGATTTCGGCGAAATCCTCCCGCACGCGAGTCAATCGAGATCCCCTCGATCAAGCCCTCTGGCCTGGGCCTGGGCGGCGAGAAACCCCTTCAGCGTCTGGTCCAGCAGCGGCTCGTCCAGGAAGAAGGCGTCGTGGCCCTTGTCGGTCTCGATCTCGGCGAAGCTGGCCCGGCATCCGGCGCCGTTCAGGGCGCGGACGACGTCGCGGCTTTCGGGCGTGGGATAGAGCCAGTCGGACGAGAAGGACAACACGCAGAAGCGCACGTGCCGGGCGCGCACGAACGCCTCGGCCAGCACGCCGCCGTGCTGCGCGGCGAGGTCGAAGTAGTCCAGCGCGCGGGTGATGTAGAGATAGCTGTTGGCGTCGAAGCGGTCGACGAAGCTGGCCCCCTGGTGGCGCAGATAGCTCTCGACCTGGAAATCGGCGTCGAACCCCCAGGACAGGCCGTCACGCTGCAGTTCCCGGCCGAACTTCCGCTGGAGCGCGGCTTCGGACAGATAGGTGATGTGCGCAGCCATGCGCGCGACGGCCAGACCCTTCTCGGGCCGCACCCCGGCCTGGAGATAGGCCCCGGCGCACCAGTTGGGGTCGGCCATGATCGCCTGCCGCCCCACCTCGTGGAACGCGATGTTCTGGGCCGAATGCCGCGCCGCGGCGGCGATCACCACCGCGCTGAACAGCTTCTCCGGATAGTCGGCCGCCCACTGGAGCACCTGCATCCCCCCCATCGAACCGCCGACCGCGGCGAAGAGGGTCTCGATGCCCATGTCCTCGATCAGCATGGCCTGGGCGCGCACCATGTCGGCGATGGTGATGACGGGGAACTTGAGGCCGTAGGGTTCGCCCGTCGCCGGGTCGATCGATGCGGGGCCCGTCGTTCCCATGCAGCCGCCGATCACATTGGTGCAGACGATGAAGTGCCGGGTCGGATCCAGCGGCTTGCCCGGCCCCACGAACCGGTCCCACCAGCCGGGCTTGCCGGTCACCGGATGGGTCGAGGCCAGATGCTGGTCGCCCGTGAGCGCGTGGCAGACCAGCACCGCGTTGGTCTTGTCGGCGTTCAGCGCGCCATAGGTCTTGTAGGCGATCTCCAGCGGGGCCAGCGTCGCGCCGGAATCCAGGCGCAGCGGCCGGGTGGCCGGGAATCGCCATGTTCCCCCGCCCGACTGGATCTCGGCCTCTATGCGCGCCGGCGCTGTCATGGCCGCCTTGGACCGCGCGGGACGGGGGCCTGTCAATGGCCGCGGCGACGCCGGCCGTTTCCGCTTTGCCCCCGCGTGCGAGGCTGGGCTATGGAGGTGGAGCGTAAGGGAGAGTGCATGGATCGGCTGATCCTCCTGCGGCACGGCAAGGCCGAATCCGATTCCGACAGCGGCGACGATTTCGACCGGCGCCTGGCGGCGCGCGGCCTCCGCGAGTCGGCGGACATGGCGGCGCACCTGGCCGACCTGGGCTTTACGCCCCAGATCGCCCTGATCTCACCGGCCGCGCGCACCCGGGGCACGTGGGAAGCGGCCTGCGGCGCCTTCGCCGGCGCCGAGGCCCGTTTTCTGGACGAACTCTACCATGCCGACGCCGGGACGATCCGCCGGGCGGCCGAGAGCGTCGCCGCCGAGGCGAAGACGGTGCTGGTGGTGGGCCACAATCCGGGCCTGCAGGAACTGACCCTGCAGCTCCTTCAGGAAGGCGCGGCCCCCTCGGGCCTGATCGGACGCGCGCAGCGCAACTTCCCGACGGCGGCCGCGGCGGTGTTCCTGTTCGACGGCGCCCGCCGGCCTCACTACGACGGCCTCTTCTTTCCGGAGCGCTGAACCTTGCGCGTCTACAAGATCCTGCCGCGCGTCGAATGGGCGGCGGCGCGGGCGGCGGGCCGCTTCGCCGGCTCGGCCGTGGACCATCAGGACGGCTACATCCACTTCTCCACCGCCGCCCAGGCGCAGGAGACGGCGCGCCGCCACTTCGCGGGCCAGGCCGACCTGGTGGTGCTCGAGGTCGAGGCGGACGACCTGGGCGACGACCTTCGCTGGGAGCCTTCGCGCGGTGGAGACCTCTTCCCGCACCTGTACGGGCCCCTGGACGCCGCACGGGTTCGGGCGGTCCACGAGGCGCCCCTCGACGCGGCCGGCGCACCTCGGATCCGGGTCCCGACGTGATGGACGTCCATGGCCTCGCCACGCGCGCGCTGCACGGGCTCGACCCCGAGGATGCGCACAGCTTCGCCCTCCTGGGCCTCAAGCTGGGCCTGGGGCCGCGCGCGCCGGCCGATCCTCCGATCCTGGCGACCGAAGTCGCGGGCCTGAAACTGCCCAATCCCATCGGGCTGGCGCCAGGCTTCGACAAGAACGCCGAGGTCTTCGGGCCGATGCTGCGCGCGGGCTTCGGCTTCGCCGAGTGTGGCACCGTCACGCCCCTGCCCCAGGCGGGCAATCCACGACCGCGCCTGTTCCGGCTGAGCGAGGATCGCGCGGTCATCAACCGCATGGGGTTCAACAACGCGGGCCTCGAGCCCTTCGCGGCCCGGCTGACGCGGCGCGGCCGCGGCGTCGTCGGCGCCAACCTGGGGGCCAACAAGGATTCCGAGGATCGCTTGGCCGACTACACCACCGGGCTGAGGCGGCTGTGGGGCCTGGCGTCGTACTTCACCATCAACATCTCGTCGCCCAACACGCCGGGCCTGCGCGCGCTCCAGACCAAGGCCGCGCTGGAGGAACTGCTGGGGCGGGTCGTGGCCACCGCCGACTCCCTGCCCCAGGGCCAGGCCGTCCCGATGTTCCTGAAGGTCGCCCCGGACCTGGAGGACGAAGAGATCGAGGCGATCTGCGACGTAGTCGCGGCCTGCGGCCTGGCGGGCGTCATCGTCTCCAACACCACCATCGCGCGTCCCCCCCTGGCCTCGGTCCACGCGGGCGAGGCCGGCGGGCTGTCGGGCGTCCCCCTGTTCGCCGCCTCCACCCAGGTTCTGCGCCGGTTCCGCCAGGCGGCGGACGGCCGCTTCCTGCTGATGGGGGCCGGCGGGATCGCCAGCGGGGCGGACGCCTTCGCCAAGATCCGCGCCGGCGCCAGCGCGGTGCAGCTCTATTCCACCCTCGCCTACGACGGCCCCGGCCTGGTTGTGCGTATCAAACAGGAGCTTGCGCGGCGTCTCGCTGCGGAAGGCTTCCGGTCGGTGGCCGAGGCCGTCGGGACGGAATAACCTCGGCCTTTCAGGCTCCTGTCGTTGCCGCGCCGGGCCTGGGACGGTAATCGGGAACCGATGGCGGACGCACAGACCGAAGCGCCACAGCCGATCCGGCGCCGCCTCTTCTGGCCCGGCGGCCTCTCCGCGCGCCTGCTGGTCCTGACCGTGGTGTTCGCGGCCCTGGGCGGAGCGCTCGCGATTCCGCCCGCCATGGCGGCCTACGAACGGCAATGGCTGCTGGACCGGGTGCGCGCGGCGGAACTGGCCTCCCTCGCCCCCGAGGTGGCGCCCGACCGGGTGGTCTCGGAGCAGCTCAAGACCCAGCTCCTCGAAGGCGCGGGCGTCGAGATCGTGGCCGTCTCGGTGGACGGCGTCCGTTCGCTGGTGTTCGCCGGTGCGCGGCCCGAGCGCGCGCCCTATCTCGTGGATCTGCGGCCCCAGGCGGCCGGGCTGGCGATGTTCGCCCCGTTCCAGACCCTGCTGGGACCCGGCAACCGCATGCGGGTTGTGGCCGAGCCCCGGTTCCGCAAGGCCGATTTCATCGAGTTCGTCGCCACCGACACCGAACTGCGCCGCGCCCTGGCCAGCTACCTCTGGCGGCTGGTGGCCATCGTGGCGGGGGTGGCGGCCCTGGCCGGGGTCATCGTCTACTTCGCCCTCAACCTCTTCCTGGTGCGGCCGATGCAGCGGATCACCTTCGCGATGGAGCGGTTCCGCGCCGACCCCGAAGACCCGGCCGCCCAGATCCAGCTTTCCGGCCGCCGCGACGAGATCGGCCGCGCCGAGGCCGAACTGGATCGGATGCAGGCCGACCTGCGCACGGCGCTCAACTCCCGCGCCCGTCTGGCGGCGCTGGGCGAGGCGGTGGCCAAGATCAATCACGACCTGAAGAACATGCTGACCAGCGCCCAGCTCGCCTCCGAGCGGCTGGCCGCCTCCAAGGACCCGACGGTCAGCCAGGCCCTGCCGCGCCTGGAGAGGGCGCTGGACCGCGCCGTGAAGCTGGCCTCGGACGTCCTCGTCTACGGCAAGACCCAGGAAGCCGCGCCCGAGCCACAGACCGTGGACCTGGCCGAGGCGCTGCGCGAGGCCGCAGCCGAGGCGCGGCTGCCGGATTCGCCCGCGAAGCTGGCGAGCAAGGTGGCGGCCGGCGATCAGGTGACGGCCGATCCGGACCAGCTCCACCGCATACTGGTCAATCTGCTGCGGAACGCGCGCCAGGCCATCGAGCATCAGACGGGGCGGACGGGCCCCGGCCGCGTCGAGGTGTCGCTGGAGACGGTGGGCGGCGCCAGTCTCATCCGCATCTCGGACGACGGACCCGGCGTGCCCGAACGCATCCGCGAGCGCCTTTTCCAGCCCTTCGCCGGGTCCGGGCGCCCGGACTCCACCGGCCTGGGCCTGGCCATCGCGCGCGAACTGGCCCAGGGCCACGGCGGCGACCTCACCCTGTCGGTGACGGGCGCCGAGGGCACGGTCTTCGAACTTCGCCTCCCCGACGCCCCCAAGCCGCGGGGCCGCGCGCGACGCGCGACGAATCCGGCCTGACGGCCTCACGGGCCGTCGTTCCGCCGTCGCGTCCCTCGGGATTCGCCGTTCAGCGTTCCAGCGCGAATTGAACCGAGAGCGTGACGCCCACGGCGACCTGACCCGGCTGCACCATCGGCGGCGGCGGCGGCGCCATCGCACCGCCGAAGCCCTGGGCCGTCACGGTGATCGCACTGACGTCGCGGGTCATCGGATAATACCCGCCGCCTTCGCTGATGGTCAGAAGCCGCACGGTGCGGAAGCCGGCTTCGCGGGCGTACAGCTCGGCGCGCGCCCGGGCCTTGCGCAGGGCGTCGGCGCGCGCCTCGTCGGCCGCCGCGTCCGATTGCTCGACGCTGAAGTAGGGGCCATCCACCTGGTTGGCGCCGGCGGCCACCAGCGCGTCGATCAGCTTGCCCATCTCGGCCACGTTCCGCAGCCTCACGCTCACGGTGTTGCGCGCTTCGTAGCCGATGATCCTCGGAGCCTGGGGCTGGGCGGCGCCGTCTCCCGCCGCCCCGCTGTTCGGGCGAGCCGCGGGTACGGGTTGGGGATAGTGATACTGGGGCTGGAGACTGAGGGTCGAGGTCTGGATGTCGCGTCGCTCGACGCCCGCGCCCCGGATGGCGGCGAGCACGGCGTTCATGCGCGCGGTGTTGGCGCTCATGGCTTCGCCCGCGCTCCGGCCCTGCGCGACGACTCCGGCGTTGAACATCGCCACGTCGGGGACCCGGTCCGAGCGCCCTTCGGCGGTGATGTTCACCACGGGCGTCTCGGGCGTGATCGCAGGGGCCACGCGCCCGACGCCGGGCTGGGCCGCCGCGGTCGAGGCGGCCAGGGCGAAGAAGGCGAGGATGGGGGCCAGTTTCATGGGGCGTCTCCGGACTGTGCAGCCTGCAAACGCCAGAACCCGGTGATTGGTCCGAAAGTTTGTCCGGGGCGCACATGGTGAAGGCCCCCAGCGCGTCCGCACGACGTTTCCGCCGGCGCCCCGTCGGCGCCCGGTCGACGCGAGGGTGGCGTCAGGGCGCCCGCGCCACCCCCTCGCGGCGGGGGTCGGCGCCGCCCCGCAGGCCTTCCGGCGTGACCTCGATTCCGTGCAGGCCAGAACCCTCGGCGCCGAAGCCGGGGCTGAGCTTCACGCCCCGGGCTTGCAGCCCCGCCCGGATTTCGGGCGAGAACTTCTCGACCTCGGCGGCGTAGAGGCTGCCGCCGGCGATCAGATTGGGCAGGTCGATCGCCTGCTGCATCGGCATCTTCCAGTCCAGCACCCCGACCAGGGCCTTCAGGTTGTAGGCCAGGATCGACGGGCCGCCGGGCGAACCGACCGCCGCCACGAACCGTCCGTCACGGTCCAGCACGATGGCCGGCGCCATCGAAGACCGTGGTCGCTTGCCCGGCCCCACGGCGTTGGCCGCGGGCGCGCCGTCGCGGTCGGTGGGCGAGAACGAGAAGTCGGTGAGCTGGTTGTTGAGGAAGAAGCCGCCCACCATCCGGCCCGAGCCGAAGGTGCTCTCGACCGTGGTGGTCATCGAGACCGCGTTGCCCCAGCGATCGACGATCGAGAAATGGGTCGTGCCGGAAACCTCCCGTGTCCGATCCTGCGCATAGGCCGGCGCGCCCTTGGGCTGGCCGAACGTGACGCTGGCTGCGGCCGTCGGTCCGATCAGCTTCGCCCGCGCGTCCAGGTAGGCCGGGTCCAGGAGGCCTTCGACCGGGACGGTCACGAAGTCGGGGTCGGCGATGTAGCGGTCGCGGTCGGCGTACATCAGCCGGCTGGCCTGGCTGAACAGGTACCAGCCCTCGGCGGTGTCGGGATGCTTCGCGATCTCGGTGCGCTCCAGCAGGCCCAGGCCCTCCAGCACCGCGGGGCCGCCAGAGGGCGCCGGCGGCGTGCACACGACATAGACGCGATAGGGTCGGCACAGGGCCGGGCCGGACTTGGCTTTGTAGGCTGCGAGGTCGGCGAGGCTGAGCGTGCCCGGGTTGGGGCCCTCGCGCACCTTGGCGACGATGGCCGCGGCGATGGGACCGTCCAGCAGCGCCTTCGGCCCCTGGGCGGCGATGGCGCGGACGGTCCCGGCATAGGCCGGGTTGCGCACCGTGTCGCCGGGCTGGATCTTCGCGCCGTCGGGCTTGGTGAAATAGGCGACCGCGTCGGGCGCGGCGGCCTGGGGCGCACGGCTGGACGCGGCGGCGGCCATGCGGCGGGGGGCGGGAAAGCCCTCGTCGGCCAGCCGCTCGGCCTCGCCGAACAGGTCCTTCCAGGGCAACCGGCCGTGGTCCGCATGCGCCAGGTGCAGCATGGCGACCGCGCCGGGCACGCCGGTGGAGCGGCCCGACAGCATGGCGTCGGCGCGGCCCAGGGGCTTGCCGTCGGCGCCGTAGAACAGTTCGGGCGTGGCGTCGGCCGGCGCCGTCTCGCGGCCGTTGTAGGCGCTGACGGCCTTCGTCTCCGCGTCGTAGTAGGTGAGGAACGCGCCGCCGCCCAGGCCCGAGCTCTGCGGCTCCACCAGGCCCAGGACGGCCTGCACCGCCACCGCGGCGTCGACCGCCGTCCCGCCGGCCCGCAGCACCTTGAGCCCGGCCTCCACGGCGAGTGGATTGGCGGCCGACACCATCGCCTGACCTGCGGTCGTCGGGGCCCCATCGCCCGAGGCCGCCGGCTGCGGCGTGGCGCAGGCCGACAGGAACGCCGCGGCGGCGAGGGCGGTGAACGGAAACAGGCGCTTCACGGGCGGAGGGACTCCGGTTGGGCGATGACGGGGTCAGCATAGCGGTCGGCGCGCATGGACAACAAACGCATGGCTGTGCGACGTCCTGCCTATGGATGGAATCCGCCCCGGTCCAGGCCCCAGGAACCTGATCACCGACGTCCCCGGCCTAAGCGTTGGGCAGGCCGAGGACATCGGCGCCCGCAGCGGCGTCACCGTGATCCTGCCCGACGATCGCGCCGTGTGCGCCGCCGACGTGCGCGGCGGGGCGCCCGGCACGCGCGAGACCGACGCTCTTGCGCCTGAGAACCTGGTGGAGGCGGTGGACGCGGTGGTGCTGTCGGGCGGCTCGGTCTACGGCCTGGCGGCCGCCGACGGCGTGGTGGCCTGGCTGGGCGCGCGCGGGCGGGGCTACGGCCTGATCCCGGGCGTGCCGAAATCTCCGGTCGTGCCCGGCGCAATCCTGTTCGATATGGCCAACGGCGGCGACAAGGACTGGGGCGAGGACCCGCCCTATCGCGCCCTCGGCCGCGCCGCGGCCGCCGCGGCAGGGCCCGACTTCGCCCTGGGCACGGCGGGGGCCGGCTATGGCGCCATGGCGGGAAGTCTGAAGGGCGGGCTGGGTTCGGCCTCGGCCGTGACCGGCGACGGCTACGTCGTGGGCGCGATCGTGGCCGTGAACAGCTGGGGTTCGGTGACGGCGCCGGGCGACCGCACGTTCTGGGCCGCGCCCTACGAGCTGGAAGCCGAGTTCGGCGGCCTGGGCTCCGCGGGCCTGCGCGCCGGACCCGACGAGTGGGGTTTGGCCAAGCGCCCGGCGGATGCGCGCAACACCACCATAGCCTGCGTGGCCGTCGACGCCGTGCTCACCCCGGCCCAGGCGAAGCGGCTGGCGGTGATGGCCCAGGACGGGTTCGCTCGCGCGATCCGGCCGGTGCATGCGCCGTTCGACGGCGACGTGGTCTTCGCGCTCTCCACCGGCCGCCGGCCCCTGGCCGATCCGGCCGACTACACCCTGGCGCGGCTGGGCGCCCTGGCGGCCGACACCCTGGCCCGCGCCGTCGCGCGCGGCGTCTTTGAAGCCGATCCCTGGCCCGACGCGTATGTCTCCTGCTGGCGGCATCTTCCGGCGTGACGAGGCCGCTGGTAGATTCGCCGAATAGGGTTCGTTCAGGAGATTTAGCATGCGTCCGGGTCGCAAGGCCGCGCTGGCCGCCGGTGTCGCCGCCGCCGCGTCCGCCATCACCGTGGGCGCCACCGCCCAGCAGCAGCAGAAGGTCACCGGGCCGGTTGCGGTCTACTGGATGAGCGCCCAGACCCAGACGGGCTTCGGCATGCCCGGCATGGGCGCGGGCGGCCAGCCCGACATGGGCGCCATGATGCGGGCGATGATGGGCGGCGGCGGCGCGTCCAAGTCGCTCCAGCTCCAGCTCGGCTCCAGCCAGACCAACGCCGCCCCGGCCGCCGACCACCTGCCGCCTGCGGGCCTCCAGGCCGGACAGCGCCTGCCGCTGCTTTCGCCTCGCCCCACCCAGGTCGTCCACGAAGAGGGGCCGGGGAACGACATCCCCGATGAATACCGCAAGCCTCGCGGCCGGATGCTGATCTTCTGGGGGTGCGGCGAGCGCGCCCGGCCGGGGCAGCCCTACGTCATCGACTTCGCCCGCATGGCCTCGGGCCAGCAGAACCCGGCCAACCTGTTCCGGGGAATCGACTACCGCCCGATGCAGCCGCCGTCCGTACGCCGCAATCGCAGCTACGGCGAATGGCCCAACGAGAAGACCCGCGATCTCGTGCCGGCGAACGGCTCGCTGGTGGGCGCCCACACGATCCGCGGCAACTACAGCCCCGAGATCAACTTCACGCTGGAAGAGGACCAGGATTTCCTGGCGCCGCTCAACCTCGCCACGAACGCCCGCGCGCCGGGCGGCTGGGTGAACCTGGGCTGGAACCTGGTGCCCAACGCCCAGGCCTACTACGCCTCGGCCATCGGGGGCGGCGGCGACGACGAGACCGTGGTGATGTGGACGTCGTCCGAGACCCAGGCCGCAGCCTTCGCCAATCCCGATTTCCTGGCCCAGGGCGACATCACCCGGCTGGTGGCCAACAAGGCGCTGATGGGTCCGGCCCAGCGCACCTGCGCGGTGCCCAAGGAGGTGATCGACGCCGCGCCCTCCGCCGTGCTCCAGCTCGTGGCCTACGGCGGCGAGGCGAACTTCGTCTATCCGCCCCGGCCCTCTGACCCCAAGGTCACCTGGAACCAGCAATGGCAGGTCAAGGTCCGGTACCGTTCGGCTACCGGCGGCCTGCTCGGCCAGGAAATGCCCCAGATGGGCGGCGGCGGCCGTCGCGCGGGCTCCGCGCCGGCCCAGCAGCCCGGTCGTCCGCAACAGCCGCCCAAGGCGCCCAGCGCCGCCGACATCCTGCGCGGCGGCATCCTGGGCGGCGGCCTGCCCTTCCCGCGCTGAGCCGGCGCCGGTTGCGGGAAAAATCCTCGGGACGGGGTCTTGCGCTCCGTCCCGCCCGCGACTAGGTTCCGCGCCCTCGCCGAGAGGCAATGCGCGCCCGTAGCTCAGCTGGATAGAGCATCAGACTACGAATCTGAGGGTCGGACGTTCGAATCGTTCCGGGCGCGCCATTTTCTCTTTATAAGTCAATATGATTTCCATGGCTCTGGGGCTGACCCCAACCTAGAACGGCCATTAGGTTGGGGTTTAGGTTGGGGTTTGACTGGAAACAGCATGAGAACACCGCCGGTCTCACGCGGTGGCTCGCATTAATGCGATCCTCTTCGACTGCCAGACCGGGGCTGATCGTAAGTCGATATGGCTCTCGATGGCGGTACTTGCGGGCCAAAGCTGGCTTCACTACAACTCAGCTGCTCTGGAGTATGCCCCCTCAGTGTTCAACCGCCGTAAGCCTCGGCTGCGAACCTTCCTCGCCATGTGTTGCTTGGCGTTGATGGCGGTGCTGACTCACCAGGGCGTTGTGGCAAGCGTCGACCGTGTTCAGCATGCCCTGGGCGTCGAGCACGCTCCGAATGCGCTGGCCGGAGCCGTGTTGGTCGATCACGACCATGATCATGACGCGGATCATCATGACGATCACCACCGCACGGCCGGCGACGACGACCAGGGCCAGCCTAGCGGCAACCATGGACCCGACGATGGGATCCGCAGCCACCATCATGCCGGCGAAGGTTCGCAGTTCGCCGCGCTCGACGCCCAGCGTGTGCCGACCCTGATCCTGGCCACCGGCGCCGCCCTGGACTTGCCGCTCGCCGATGCGCCCAAGTCCTGGCAGAGCGCCCGGCTCGAACGCCCTCCAAAGCTGCTCTCGATCTGAACGCCTGACCGCGCGAGGCCCCGCCACGCGCGCCGTTTCACCGTGCTTCGAGAGACCTCATGCCCATTCTCCGTCCGAGTTGCGCCCTGGCGCGGCTCCTCGCCGCGCCGCTTCTGGCGGCGCTGGTGCTCGCCTTCGGGCCGAGCGCCGCCGTGGCCCAGGCGCCGGCGCCGTCCCTGACGCTCACCGACGCGGTGACGCGCGCGCTCGCCGCTGATCCCTCCACCGCCGCCGCGGAGGCGCGCGTGGAAGCCGCGCGGGCCGCCACCCGTCAGGCGGGTTTGCGGCCCAACCCATCCCTTGGCCTGGAGCTGGAGAACTTCGCAGGCTCGGGCGCCTACTCGATCCTTGACCGCACCGAGGCCACGGTGAGCTACCAGCAGACCTTCGAGCGCGGAGGCAAACGCACCGCGCGGACCGCCGTGGCGGCGGCTGAGATCGAGCTTGTGCGCCGACGCCAGGAGGTCCGACGGCTGGATCTCATCAAGGAGGTGCAGGTCGCCTATGCGGAGGCGCTGGCCGCCGAGGCCGACCTGCTGATCGCTGAGGCCCGGCTGATCGCCGCTAACCGCTCCCAAACCGACATCGCCCGGCGCGTGCGCAGCGCCCGCGATCCGCTATTCGCCGGCGCCCGCGCCGAGACCCTGACGGCTCAAGCCGAGATCGCCCGCGACCAGGCGCGAGACGCCGCGCGCAATGCGCGGGCCGCCCTCGCCGCCTTCTGGGGCGGCGGCCCGGAGTTCAGCCTCGACCTGGAGACCTTCTTCTTCCGCACGGGCACGGCCTCCGCCGCGGCGCCTGCGGAAACCGCTGACCTGGCCTTGCTGGCCGCCACCCGAGACGCCGCCCTCGCGCGGGTGGAGCTGGAGCGCGCCCGCCAGGTGGCCGATCCGACGCTACGCGCCGGTGTCCGCTACTTCGGGCAAGGTTCCGACGTCGCCCTGGTCGTCGGCGGCACCGTCCCGCTGCAGCGCTACGACACCAATAAGGCCGGCGTGGAGCGCGCCCTGGCCGAGCGCAACGCCGCCGAGGCCGATATCGCCGCCGCCCGGGTGCTGCAGGCCCGCGAGGTCGCTCGGCTGCGGGCCAAGCTCACTGCGTCCGCGGCCGAGTCCGAGCGGATTCGGGCCGAGGTGATCCCGTCGGCGATCAAGACCGTCGAACTGGTGCGGGACGGCTTCAACCGCGGCGGCTTCCAGTACATCGACGTCACCGAGGCCGAACGCGCCCTGGCGGATGCGCGCGCGCGGCGGGTCGCGGTCTTGCGCCAGCACCACGCCGACCAGGCCGCCCTCGACCGGCTCACCGGCCGCTTCGCCCATCTTGCATCCACGCCTTCCGCGGAGCCCCGCTGATGTTCTCCCGCTCTTCCTGGCGCGCCGCGCCGCTCGCCCTTGCGCTCGTCGCCGGCCTTCTCACTGCCTGCGGAGAACGTAAGGCGCCCGAGGCTGAAGCCAGCCATGAGGCCGCCGCCGCTGAGTTCGAGCGTGGTCCGCATCGCGGCCGCATGCTCCGCGACGGCGACTTCGCCATTGAGATGACCATCTTCGAGGATGGCGTGCCGCCGGAGTTCCACGTCTATGCCTACCGCAAGGACAAGCCCCTCGATCCCCGTCAGGTGCAGCTGACCGTCGAGCTCACCCGGCTCGGCGGCAAGGTGGACCGCTTCAGCTTTGCGCCCCAGCAGGACTACCTGCGCGGGTCCGGCGTGGTCACCGAGCCCCACTCGTTCGACGTGAAGGTGCGGGCGGTCGAGGGCAGCCGCGCCCACCAGTGGGCCTATGCCTCCTATGAAGGTCGCACCACCATCGGCGCCGAGGCCGCCCGAGCCGGCGGCGTGAAGACGGAGCGGGCCGGCGGCGCCATCGTCGGCGAGCTCCTGGACCTCTCCGGCCGCGTCGAGGTGACCCCGGAAGGGCAGGGCGAGGTCCGCGCCTGGTATCCCGGGCGGATCATGGCCATGGCCGGCAGCCTCGGGCAGCAAGTCCGTCGCGGCCAGCTTCTGGCGCGCGTAGAGTCCAGCAACAGCCTGCAGACCTATTCCATTCCCGCGCCGATCAGCGGGGTGATCGTCAAGAAGAACGCCAACGTTGGCGATGTCGCCTATGACCAGCCGCTCTATGTGATCGCCGATCCCACCAAGCTGCACGCGGAGTTCTTCGTCTATCCCCGCGACGCCGAGCGCATCCGCCCCGGTCAGCGGGTGGAGCTTCGCAGCCTCTCCGGCGACGGACGGGCCACGAGCCGCATCGAGACGGTCCTGCCGACGGCCGACCTCGCCAGCCAGACGCTGATCGCCCATGTCGAGATTCCGCCGAGCCTCGCCGGCAGCTTCCGACCCGGCATGGGGGTGGAAGGCTCAGTGCAGGTCGCCGCCAAGTCCGTACCGCTGGCGGTGCGCACCAAAGCCCTGCAGCGCTTCCGCGACTTCACCGTCGTGTTCGCCAAGGTCGGGGACACCTATGAGGTGCGGATGCTGGAGCTCGGCGCCCAGACGCCGGAATGGACCGAGGTGCTGGGTGGGCTCGAGCCCGGGACGGAGTACGTCACCGACGGCGCCTTCCTGATCCGCGCCGACGTCGAGAAGTCGGGGGCCAGCCATGACCACTGACGCAGGCGTGCAGCGGCCGCCGCTGCTCGAGCGGATCATCGCGCTGGCCATCCGCTACCGCTGGGTCGTGCTGGCGCTGGCGCTGCTCAGCGTGGTGATCGGCGTATGGAGCTTCCAGCGCCTGCCGATCGACGCCACTCCGGACATCACCAACGTCCAGGTGCAGATCAACACCGAGGCTCCGGGCTTCTCGCCGCTGGAAGCCGAACAGCGGATCACCTTCCCCGTAGAGACCGCCATCGCCGGGCTGCCGGGGCTCGAATACACCCGGTCGGTCTCGCGCTACGGCCTAAGCCAGGTGACCGTGGTCTTCAGGGACGGCACGGAAATCTATTTCGCCCGCCAACTGGTGAACGAGCGCCTCCAAGCCGCCCGTAGCCAGTTGCCGCCCGGCCTCACGCCGGAGATGGGCCCCATCGCAACCGGCCTCGGCGAGATCTTCATGTACACGGTAGAGGCCAAGCCGGGCGCCCGGCGGGCCGACGGCCAAGCCTACACGCCGGAGGACCTGCGGACCCTGCAGGACTGGGTGATCCGGCCGCAGCTGCGCAACACGCCCGGGGTCACCGAGGTGAACACCATCGGCGGCTTCGAGCGCCAGTACCATGTCACGCCCTTGCCAGAGCGGCTCTCCGCCTACGGGCTCACCTTGAGCGACGTGGTCGCCGCCCTGGAGCGCAACAACGCCAATGTCGGGGCCGGCTATGTCGAGCGCTTCGGCGAGCAGTACCTGGTCCGCGTGCCGGGGCAGGCCAGCGGTCTGGCTGACCTCGGGGGTGTCATCGTGGCCAACCGCGGCGGTGCGCCGATTCGCGTGGCCGATGTCGCCGACCTTGCCATGGGGGAGGAGCTGCGCACGGGCGCGGCCACCGAGAACGGCCAAGAGGTGGTGCTAGGCACCGTCTTCATGCTGGTGGGCGAAAACAGTCGCACGGTCGCCCGCGCGGCCGCCGAGCGGCTGGCAGAGGCCGCCAAGGCGCTGCCGCCCGGCGTCGTCGCCGAGCCGATCTACGACCGCACTGACCTGGTGGAGCGGACCATCCACACAGTGGCGACCAACCTGCTGGAAGGTGCGCTGCTGGTCATCGTCGTGCTCTTCCTGTTGCTCGGAAACATCCGCGCCGCCCTGATCACGGCGGCGATCATTCCGCTCTCCATGCTGCTGACCATCACCGGGATGGTGCAGGGCCGGGTCTCCGGGAACCTGATGAGCCTCGGCGCCCTGGACTTCGGCCTCATCGTCGACGGCGCGGTCATCATCGTGGAAAACTGTCTGCGGCGCTTCGGCGAGGCCCAGCATCGGCTGGGCCGCTTGTTGTCCCGCGACGAGCGGTTCGCGCTTACGGCCCAGGCGACCGGAGAGGTGATCCGTCCATCGCTGTTCGGGGTGCTGATCATCACCCTGGTTTACGTGCCGATCTTCGCCCTCACCGGCGTCGAGGGGAAGATGTTCCACCCGATGGCCATCACTGTGGTGATGGCGCTGACCGCGGCGCTGATCCTGTCTCTGACCTTCGTCCCGGCGGCGGTGGCGCTCTTTGTCACCGGCAAGGTGGAAGAGAGTGACAGCCGAGTGATGCGCGGCGCACGGCGGCTCTACGCCCCGGCGCTGGACACCGCCCTTCGCCTGCGCACGGCCTTCGTGGCCGGCGCGGCCGTGCTGGTGCTGCTGGCCGGCTTCGCCGCCAGCCGCATGGGCTCGGAGTTCGTGCCGAATCTGGATGAGGGCGACATTGCCATGCACGCCCTGCGCATCCCGGGCACCAGCCTCAGCCAGGCCATTCGAATGCAGACGGCTCTGGAGGCCCGGATCAAGAGCCTGCCGGAGGTCGATCGCGTGGTGGCCAAATTGGGCACCGCCGAGGTGGCGACCGATCCCATGCCGCCGTCGGTGGCCGACACCTTCATCATGCTGAAGGACCGCAAGGACTGGCCCGACCCGCGCAAGCCGCGGGCCCAGTTGCTCGCCGAGCTGCAGGCCGCCGTGGCCCAGATCCCGGGGAACAATTACGAGTTCACCCAACCGATCCAGATGCGTTTCAACGAGCTGCTGTCCGGCGTCCGCGCCGACGTGGCCGTGAAGGTGTTCGGCGACGACCTCGACCAATTGCTCGCCATCGGACAGCAACTGGAGACCGTCGTCTCCAATGTCGAAGGCGCCCAGGACGTTGGCGTCGAACAGGTCACCGGCCTGCCGGTCCTGCAGATCACACCGGATCGGGCCGCGCTGGCCCGACTCGGCCTCAATGTGCAGGACGTGCAGGAGGTGGTCGCCACCTCTCTCGGCGGAGCGGTGGCGGGCCAGATCTTCGAGGGCGACCGCCGCTTCGACGTCGTGGTGCGCCTGCCCGAAGCCATCCGCACCAACGTCGACGAGATTGGGCGGCTGCGCATTCCACTGCCCTCCGGCGGACAGGGCCCGCGCGGGTTCGTGCCGCTGGCCGACGTGGCCAAGGTAGCGGTCGAGATCGGGCCCAACCAGATCAGTCGCGAAGACGGCAAGCGGCGCGTGGTGGTGACCGCCAACGTCCGTGGCCGCGACCTCGGCTCCTTCATCACCGAGGTTCAGGAGAAGGTCGGCGCCGAGGTGGAGATCCCCAGCGGCTACTGGGTGACCTACGGCGGCACCTTCGAGCAGCTCATCTCGGCTTCCAAGCGCCTGCAGCTGGTTGTCCCCGTCACCCTGCTGCTGATCTTCGGCCTGCTCTATGCGCTGTTCCGCTCCTTCAAGGACGCCGCCATCGTCTTTTCGGGCGTCCCGCTGGCCCTGACCGGCGGGGTGGCGGCCCTGCTGCTGCGCGGCCTGCCGCTGTCGATCTCGGCCGGGGTGGGCTTCATCGCGCTGTCCGGCGTGGCGGTCCTGAACGGCGTGGTGATGCTGAGCTTCATCCGCAGCCTGCGGGCCGAGGGGCAGAGCCTCGATGACGCCATCCGCGAGGGCGCGCTCACGCGCCTGCGCCCGGTGTTGATGACCGCCTTGGTGGCGAGCCTCGGCTTCGTGCCCATGGCCTTCAACGTGGGGGCCGGCGCGGAGGTGCAGCGGCCGCTGGCCACCGTGGTGATCGGCGGCATCCTGTCCTCGACGCTGCTGACGCTGCTGGTGCTGCCGGCGCTCTACCGGCTCGTGCACGGTCGGGCCGCCCGCCCGGCCGCCGTCGCGGAGGGGGCTCCGGCATGACCGACGTCGCATGGATGGCCGCGATGAGGAGCGCGCCATGCTGAGCGTTCTCCAGGACCGCACCTACCGGCATCTCTTCTTGGCGCAGGTGATCGCGCTGGTCGGCACCGGCCTCGCCACGGTGGCGCTGGGCCTGCTGGCCTACGACCTGGCCGGAGCCGACGCGGGCGCCGTGCTGGGAACGGCCCTGGCGATCAAGATGGTCGCCTACATCGGGATCGGGCCGGTCGCCAACGCCTTCGCCGACCGGCTTCCACGACGCGCCTTCCTGGTCTCGATGGACCTCGTGCGAGCCGGCGTGGCGTTGATGCTGCCGTTCGTGACCGAGATCTGGCAGGTTTACCTGCTGATCTTCCTGCTGCAGTCGGCCTCGGCCGCCTTCACCCCCGCCTTCCAGGCCGCCATCCCGGACATCTTGCCGGACGAGGCCCGCTACACCCGGGCCCTGTCGCTCTCGCGGCTCGCCTACGACCTGGAAAGCCTGGTGAGCCCGATGCTGGCGGCCGCGCTGCTCAGCGTCATCAGCTTCCACTGGCTGTTCGGCGGGACTGTGCTGGGCTTCCTCGCCTCCGCCGCCCTGGTCGTCTCCGTCGTGGTGCCGCAGCCCAAGCGACAGCCGCAGGCCGGCGGCACCTATGCCCGCACCACCCGCGGCTCGCGCATCTACCTGAAGACGCCACGTCTGCGGGGGCTTCTGGCCCTCAACCTCGCCGCCGCCGCGGGCGGCGCGATGGTCATCGTCAACACCGTCGTCTTCGTCCGCTCGCTGCTCGGCCGCTCCGAGAACGATGTCGCCCTGGGCCTGGCGGCCTTCGGCGCGGGCTCGATGCTTGCGGCGCTCGCCCTGCCGCGTGTGCTCGAGCGCCTCGATGACCGAAAGGTGATGGTGACCGCAGCCCTGCTGCTGGCGGCCAGCTTGCTCGCCACGGCGGCGGCGATTGCTACGCCGGGTCTCGATCGATGGGCGGCGCTGCTGATGCTGTGGCCGATCATGGGCGTCGGCTACTCGGCGGTGCTGACGCCGTCGGGCCGGCTGCTGCGACGCTCGGCCAACCCCGAGGACCGCAGCGCCGTCTTCGCGGCCCAGTTCGCGCTCTCGCACGCCTGCTGGCTCGTGACCTATCTCGTGGCCGGCGCAGTCGGGGCTCGCATCGGCCTGGGCTGGACCTCCGTCGCGCTGGCGGTCCTGGCCGCGGTCGGCGTGCTTGGCGCCCTGGCGTTCTGGCCCACTGAGGACCCCGACGTGGTGGTGCATCGGCACGACGACCTTCCGGCCCACCACCCGCATCTGCGGGAAGGGAAGCCCACAGGGGACGTCCGGACCCATGCTCATGACTTCGTCATCGACGACCTTCACCGCCAATGGCCTTCGGCAGGGATCTAGACCCATGACAGCAAGCCATCTCGCTCGACCCTCTTCGGCTGCGCGCGCCCTGCTGCTGGCCGTGGGCGCCGTATTCTTCAGCCTCATCGCCAGCGTCGCTTGGGCGCATGGCGTCGCCGAGGGCGACAAGGGCTACATCCAGGAAAGCTCGGGCGTGCTGTTCGCGCCCTTCGTCTATCTGGGCGCCAAGCACATGGTGACCGGCTACGACCACCTGCTGTTCCTGGCCGGTGTGATCTTCTTCCTCTACCGGCTGAAGGACATCAGTCTCTATGTGACGATGTTCGCGGTGGGCCACTCGGTGACCCTGCTGGCGGGCGTGCTCACCGGGATCAGCGTCAACGCCTACCTGATCGACGCCATCATCGGCCTCTCGGTGGTCTACAAGGCGCTGGACAACCTGGGCGCCTTCCAGCGCTGGTTCGGCGTGCAGCCGAACGCCAAGGCGGCCACCCTCATCTTTGGTCTCTTCCACGGCTTCGGCCTGGCCACCAAGCTGCAGGACTTCGAGCTCGCCCGCGACGGGCTGATCCCGAACCTCGTGGCCTTCAACATCGGCGTCGAGCTCGGCCAGATTCTGGCGTTGAGTCTGATCCTCATCGCCATGGGGTTCTGGCGACGCACGCCAAGCTTCTGGAAGCACGCCTACGCCGCCAACGTCGCGCTGATGTCGGCGGGCTTCGTCCTCACCGGCTACCAGCTGGTCGGCTTCTTCGTCGCCTGACGGGAGATTCTCATGTCCAACATCCACAAGCCCGATCCCGCCGAACTGCCGAGCACCGGGCGACTGCTGCGCTCCACCGCCATCGCCGCCGCGGTGGCCGCGGGGCTGCTGGTCACGGTGGTTCTGCCCGCCGAGTACGCCATCGACCCGACGGGATTGGGTCGACTGCTCGGCCTGACCCAGATGGGCGAGGTCAAGGTCGCCTTGGCCGCCGAAGCGGAGGCCGAATCCGCGGCACCGCCGGCTGCCGCCCCGCTGGCGGTCGCGGCTGCGCCCCAGGCTGCGGCGCCGACCGTAGCTGCAGCCGCGCCCGCGGCGCCGGTCGCCAAGGTGGAACAGGTCACCATCACCCTGGCTCCCAACCAGGCGGCCGAATTCAAGGCCGAGATGCGCAAGGGCGCTACCGTGGACTTCCGCTGGAGCACCGACGGCCCGAAGCTGAACTTCGACACCCACGGAGACGGGCAGGGCATCAAGTACCACGGCTACGCCAAGGGGTCGGAGGCGGTCTCCGAAGGCCAGCTGACCGCCGCCTTCGATGGCGCGCACGGCTGGTTCTGGCGCAACCGGGCGGGCAAGTCGGTGACGCTCACCCTGCGCGTCTCCGGCGACTTCGCGCGGTTGAAGCGGGTCGTCTGAAGGTTTCCTCGCCTACAGCGTGAAGACCGCCTAGATTAGCGGCGGGGCTCCAGGAGAGCCTTGCCGGACCCTTCTCTTCGATGTTGCTCTTCGCCTCCGCCGTCGTGCTCCTCCTCCTGGTGCTCAACGGTCTCTTCGCCATGTCTGAACTGGCGGTGGTGTCGTCTCGCCGGGCCAAGCTGCAGAGCCGAGCCGACAGGGGCGACAAGGGGGCGGCCGTTGCTCTGAAGCTGTCGGAGAACCCAACCCGCTTCCTGGCCGCCGTGCAGGTTGGCATCACGCTTATCGGCATCCTGGCCGGCGCGTTCGGCCAGGCGACGATCGCGGCGGAACTTGACGCCATGCTTGAACAGGTGCCGGCGCTTCAACAGTATTCCGAAGGCTTGGCGACCGGCATTGTCGTTGTGGTGCTGACCTACTTCTCACTCGTAGTGGGCGAACTGGTGCCTAAGCGGTTCGCCCTGGCCTTCCCAGAAACCATCGCGGCATTGGTCTCGCGGCCGCTGATGGTCATGGCGCGCGTCCTGAGTCCTTTTGTGACGCTCCTCACCTTCTCGACAGCCGGCGTGCTGAAGGTGATCGGCGTCAAAGATCAGCAGGGCGAGGAGATTACTCACGAGGAAGTGGAGACGGTGCTGGCGGAAGGCACCAGCGCGGGGCTGATCGAGCCCGCCGAGCAAGCGATGATCGGCGAGGTCATGCGGCTCGGCGATCGGCCGGTGCGGGTGGCGATGACACCGCGGCGCGATGTCCACTGGATTTCGTTGTCCGATCCGCTTGAGCAGCAGACAGCTGACATCCGCGCCTGCCCCTATTCCCGGATGGTTGTGGCCCGCGGCAGCGACGTGGATGAGCCGGTGGGCGTGGTTCACAAGAAGGATGTGCTCGACGCGATGCTCGACGGTCAGCGTCTGGACCTGCCAGCCTTGATGGTCACTCCGGTGTTCATCTCGGAGACGACCTCCGTGTTGAAAGCCTTCGAACTTTTGAAGCAATCGCCGCTCCACATGGCGCTCGTCGTGGACGAATTCGGCGCCATGGAGGGCGTCGTCACCGCCACGGACCTGCTTGAGATGATCGCTGGCGATTTTGATGAGGCGCATGACCAGGACACCCCTAGCGCTATCCTCCAGCGTGAGGATGGTTCATTCCTGATCGACGGACGCGCCGACATCGAGGACGTCGCTCGCCACTTGAAGGCCGATTTTGACGAGACCGGCCACTTTCACACGGCAGCCGGCCTTGTCTTGCACGAAGCGGGACGCCTCCCTGAGGAGGGCGAGGTCTTCAACATCGCCGGTTACGAAGTCGAGGTCGTCGACATGGACGACCGTCGGATCGACAAGTTGTTGTTCCGTCGTCGCAGCGCTTCTGAGCGATCTCAACCGCGCGCGGAATAGGTCTGGGAGCCTGCCTCTTTTCAAGTGGCGAGCCAGGCGGTATCGAAACGTATCGGGCTTCCGCGGATCGCCCGACTAGACGGGTGCGCCCGTCCAAGATCCGCTCCTTCAGGGTCCGCTCCGTGCGGGCCCACGGGAGCGCATGCCTTGGACGTTGAGACCGACCGCCACCTTTCCAAACGCTTCCGCCTAGAAGTCGCAACCGCTCGGCTCCCCGCCGCTGCGGCACGACGGCCGGCGCCCAGCGTCGTGTCCTGAAAACCTCCGGAGATGAAACCGATGACCAACACGGATCGCCGCACCCTGCTGGCCGCTGCGGCTGGCCTTGCGACCGCCGCGCCCGCGATCGCGGCCGGCCAGAGCGCGGGCGGGACGCCCGCCCCAGGCGCGGCCTTTACCCCCAAGCCGCTGCCTTTCGACCCGGCCAAGGTGCCGGGCCTGTCGGAGAAGCTGATCCGCAGTCACTACGACAACAATTACACCGGCGCGGTGAAGCGCCTGGGCGCGATCAAGGCGGACTTCGCCAAACTGGACATGACGACGGCCCCCACCTTCCTGGTGAATGGGCTCAAGCGCGAGGAGTTGCTGGCCTGGAACTCCATGGTCCTGCACGAGGTCCACTTCGAAGGCTTCGGCGAACGCGGCGCACCGTCCGCGTCGCTGGCGCAGGCGATCGAGCGGGATTTCGGAAGCCATGACCGCTGGGCCGCAGAATTCGCCGGGATAGGCAAGGCGCTCGGCGGCGGCTCGGGCTGGGTGCTGCTCACCTGGAGCGAGCGCGACCAGCGGCTCGTCAACCAATGGGCCTCCGACCACACCCAGACGCTTGCGGATGGCCGGCCGCTGCTGGCGCTCGATATGTACGAGCATGCTTACCACATGGACTACGGCGCCCGGGCCGCGGCCTATGTCGACGCCTACATGACGGCCTTTGCCTGGAAGGGGGCCAACGCGCGTTTCGCGCGGGCCACGGCGGCATGACCGCTGCGGACGAACTTGTCTCTCGGCCCGCTGGCCACGGCGTCTCCTTCGGCAAAGCCATGAAAGTCTGGGCGCGCGTCGCCGCCCTCAGCTTCGGCGGGCCGGCTGGCCAGATCGCCATGATGCACCGCATCCTGGTGGAGGAGAAACGCTGGCTGGGTGAACGGCGATTCCTGCACGCCCTGAACTACTGCATGCTGCTGCCGGGTCCTGAAGCCCAGCAGCTCGCCATCTACATCGGCTGGCTGATGCACGGCGTCGCGGGCGGGTTGTTGGCCGGGGTGCTCTTCGTGCTGCCGGGCTTCCTCGCCATCATGGGCTTGAGCATCCTCTACGCTCTCTTAGGCGGCGTCGGCATGGTTTCGGCCCTGTTCTTCGGGCTCAAGGCCGCCGTGCTCGCCATCGTCCTGCAGGCCGTTGTCCGCGTCGGCCAGCGTTCGCTGAAGAACCCTGTGATGATCGGCATCGCCGCGGCGGCCTTCGTGGCGATTTTCGCATTCGACGTGCCGTTCCCGCTGATCATTCTCGCAGCGGCGTTGATCGGCTTCATCGGCGGTCGCACCGGCATCCCGGCCTTCCTTGGCGCCAGCGGGCATGGCGCGTCCGGCGGCCAGGAGGTGCTCGACGCCGAGAGCCTGCTGGGGGAGGAGACGCCGGACCACGCGCGGCCGAACCTCGCCTGGTCTCTGAAGATCGCGGGCGTCCTAGCTGCTCTCTGGGCAGCGCCCGTGCTGGGCCTCGGGTTCCTGCTGGGTTGGAACAACGTCTTCGCCGAGATCGCCGTCTTCTTCTCCAAGATGGCGGTAGTCACCTTCGGCGGCGCCTACGCGGTATTGGCTTACGTCGCCCAGGAGGCGGTCGAGACCTACGGCTGGCTGCGCCCCGGCGAGATGCTGGACGGCCTCGGCATGGCCGAGACCACGCCGGGACCGCTGATCATCGTCACCCAGTTCGTCGGCTTCATGGGCGCCTTCCGCGGCGCCGAGGGCCTGCCACCGTTGCTGGCGGGCGTGCTCGGCGGGATGCTCACCACCTGGGTCACCTTCACGCCATGCTTTCTCTGGATTTTCCTGGGCGCGCCCTTCGTCGAGGCGCTGCGCGGCGCCAGGGCGCTCAACGCCGCCCTCGCCGCCATCACCGCCGCTGTCGTCGGCGTCATTCTCAATCTCGCCATCTGGTTCGGGCTGCACGTGCTGTTCGGGGAGGTGCGGGACATCTCGGGCTGGGGGCTTCAGATTGATATGCCCGTGCTGTCGACGATCAATTGGGCGTCGCTCCTCCTCACCCTGGCCGCGGCGCTGGCGATCTTCCGCTTCAAGCTGGGCGTGATCCCAGTCCTGCTCGGCTGCGTGTCCATCGGCGTGGGCCTGCACATCATGGGGCTGCTGCAGTCGGCGTGAAATGCCGGCGGATAAAGGCTAGTCATGCGAGCGAGGTGCGATCAAAAGACAGCTTCAGGTTGATTTAACCGAGGTGTTGCTACATCCATTGCGAAGCAAAGAGGGCCTTAAGGAAGCCACTGCATGCGCGTTAAGTTCTTTGGGTGCGCTTATGCCTAACGATGCCGCCTCTGGGCTGAGCCCCCGTCAGATCGAATGCTTGCGTCTTGCCGCCGCTGGAAAGACGTCGATAGAAATCGCAGCAACGCTTGGCTTGTCATCGCGAACAGTCGATCAGTACGTAGGGGAAGCATGCGAACGGCTCAAAGTTCGCAACCGGGTTCAGGCCGTGGCGAAGGCCGTTTCCCTTGGTCTTCTGAGCGACTCCCCTCCGTAAAAACCCGGACCGCAGTTCTGCGGAATTGACGGTCGCAGGGGTTGGCGGGAATCAATCAATAGTGGTGTCAGTCTCGTAGCTTACGAAGTCTTGCGACTTCGACTGGCCATCGATTCACACCTGTAGCGCAACGGCGCGCTCATTCCGTCTAGTTAGGGGGGCAGACCTTAACTAGGAGGTCGGTCCGTTGGCCAACCAAACTGATTACGCTCGCCGGGCAGAGACCCGCTCCTTCCGCCCGCGTCCGGAACGCGACGACTTCGCCTACGCGTCGCGCCTGATCACCGAGCGTCAGCTAGAATGCTTGTCCTGGGTGCAGGAGGGCAAGAGCGCCACAGACATCGGCAGCATCCTCGGCCTTTCCGGGAGAACCGTCGAAAAGCACATCATCAAGGTCTGCGGTCATCTCGGCGTGAAGACCCGCGTCCAGGCCGTCGTGCGGGCTCGCGAACTTGGGCTGATCGCCGCGAGCGCACCGTAAGCCTACCCTCTCCAACTGGGTAGGCTTGCGCCTCGCGACAGCCATGTCGCTCGCGCCAACATCGCAGCTGAGGCCAGGAGCGGCCTCGCTGTCGAAACCCGCACCCTCAAGGCGCTTTTTATGGCCCTCAGCCTCGCCGCCGCTCTCGCGCTCGCCGCCCAATGCGCGCCAACCGTCGCGCCGGAAACCCTGCTTTCGGTAGTGCAGGTCGAGAGCCGGTTCGAGCCTCTGGCCATCGGCGTCAACGGAACGCCCCGCATCACCGTAGCGCCCGCCTCGCCGGATGACGCGGTCGCCAAGGCGGCCGCTCTGATTGCCGCCGGTCGGAACATCGACCTCGGCCTCGCGCAGATCAACAGCAAGAACCTGGCGTGGCTGGGTCTGAGCTTGCGGGACGTGTTCGAGCCCTGCACAAACCTTCGCGCCGCGGCGCGCATCCTCCAGGACGGCTATGCCCGAAGCGACGTGGACCGGGTCGGCGAACAGGCCGCCCTGAAGACGGCGCTCTCCTACTACAACACCGGTCACCCGGCTCGAGGCTTCAGCAACGGCTACGTTGGCAAGGTGGCGACGGCCGCGGGCCGGATCGTCCCCGCAATCGCGGGCGCGGGCATGGCCGGTCCTCCGGAGGTCCCGCCGCCAGCGTCCTCAGAACCTGCGCCAGCCTGGGATGTCTTCGGTGACGTCCGCCCCGGGCGGGGCGCCTTCGTCACCACCGCTTCCAATCCATCGTCCGGAGGTTCCCAGTGAGCGTGCGCGGGAAGAAGCTTCTCATCGGCCGCCTGGCGCTGGTCGGCGTAATCGCCCTAGCCAGCGCCAGCCCGGCCTTTGCCCAGTCGGCGGGCGTCGGCGGCAACATCGGTTCGTTCATCCAGAACATCATCGATCTGCTCAACAGCAACGTCATTCGCGGCCTCGCCGTGATCGCCATCATCGTCACCGGCATCGCCTGGATGTTCGGACACCTCGACATGCGACGCGCCGGCACGGTGGTGGTCGGCATCATCGTCATCTTTAGCGCTTCGGCGATCGTCGACCTGATCACCGGCGGCGGGGGAGCCTGAGCGATGTCCGGCGAGCCCGAGGAACGTCTAACCGAAGACACGCTGTTCCTGGCCTGCACGCGACCGGCCATGATTGCCGGCGTGCCGATGGAGGCCATGGGACTCAACCTGATAGTGACGGCCACGGTCTTCCTCGCCGCCCACTCACCAGCCTACCTGCTGATCGCACCAGCGGTGCATGTCGTCTTCAGGGCCATCTGCAAGCACGACCACAACGCCTTCCGTGTGCTGTGGATGTTCGTCGATACGAAGGGCCGCTCCCGCAATGGCGCGACCTGGGGCGGGAGTTCATCGACACCGCTTCCCCTGAAGCGCCGCTACGTCGCCGCCGAGGTGGTTCGTGGCTAGCCTGCTGCTTCAGCCTCGCGCAGCCGCGTCCGCCCTTGGGCGGGACCTCGATCCGCGTGGGGCGTTGCCCTACGCGCGTCATGTCACCGGCGAGATCATCGGCCTCGACACCCAGGCCCTGATGATGACGTTCCAACTGGACGGCGCCAGTTTCGAGACGGCCGACGTCCGTGACCTGAACGACTGGCACGCCAAGCTGAACGGGGCCTGGCGCAACTTGGCCAACGATCATCTGGCGGTTTGGCATCATTTGGTCCGTCGCCGACACGACGGCTACCCGGAAGGCCATTTTCGGTCGGACTTCGCGGTCGGTCTCGACGCGCGATACCGCGCCAGGCTCGGCGCCACGCAGATGTTCGTCAACGAGCTCTACGTCACCCTGATCCTCCATCCCGGTCGCGACGCGGCGGAACGGGCCGGCGCCTGGATCGCCAAGCGTCGTCGGTCCGACGGCGACGAGGACGAGGCGGTGAAGCGACTGCAGGACGCAGGCCGCGATTTAGCGCAGTACCTCAGCCGCTACGGCGTTCGCACACTGGGCCTCTATGAACGTGACGGCGGCTGGTTCTCGGAGCCGCTGGAGGTGTTGCGGCTGATCCTAACCGGCCGGCAAGAGCGCGTTCCGTTGATCCGCGGCCACCTCGGTTCGGCCATCTATTCCGCGAGAGTGATCTTCGGGCGCGAAGCCCTCGAAATCCGCGATGCGGCGGACGCCAGGTTCGCCGGCATGTTCGGGGTGAAGGAATACCCAGCAGTTACCCGGCCCGGTCTCTGGAACGGCCTTCTGGCGGCGCGCTTCGCCTTTGTCGCCAGCCAGTCCTTTAGCTTCCTGTCCAAGACCGCCGCCCGCGCGGTGATGGAGCGCAAACAGAACCAAATGCTTTCGGCGCGCGACCGCGCCGCCTCCCAGATCGCCGGGCTAGGCGAAGCCCTCGACGACCTGATGTCGAACCGCTTCGCCATGGGAGACCATCAAGCGTCGGTTCTGGTCTACGGCGACGACCCGCGCCAGCTCGCCGACAATCTCTCCAGCGCCCGCGCCCTGCTAGCCGACTCCGGCTTGGTCACCGCGCGCGAAGACCTGGCGCTGGAGGCCGCCTTCTGGGCGCAGTTTCCGGGCAACTTCACCCGCCGCGTGCGGCCGGCGGCGATCACCTCACGCAATTTCGCGGCGCTGGCGCCGTTCCACACCCACCCGGCCGGCAGGGCAGACGGCAACCACTGGGGCCCGGCGGTGGCGCTTCTGCGCACCTCGGCTGGCTCGCCGTTCCACTTCAATTTCCATGTCGGTGACCTGGGTCACACCTTCATCTGTGGACCCTCGGGCTCGGGCAAGACGGTGGTCCAAAACTTCATGCTGGCGGCCCTGGAGAAGTTCGGCGCCCAGCAGGTCTTCATCGACAAGGATCGCGGCGCTGAAATCTTCGTGCGGGCTTGCGGCGGGACTTACCTGACGCTGCGCAACGGCGACTCAACCGGGTTCGCGCCGCTCAAGGCGCTCGATTTCACGCCCGGCGTCGCAGCGTTCCTGGGCCAACTGATCCGGCAGCTCGTCGGGGCCGGCGAGCGGGCGCTGTCAGTTCAGGAAGAGCACGCCATCGACGAGGCGATCCTGGCGCTCGGTCCGCTCCCGCCCGCCCAGCGATCGCTTTCCGCCTTGCGGGCTTTGCTTGGGCAACGAGACGCCGGCGGCGTCGGCGCACGGTTGGAGAAATGGTGCCGGGGCGGAGCGCTGGGCTGGGTGCTCGACAACGACGAGGACGCCCTTAGCCTCGACGCCCGGTTCCTGGGCTTCGACATGACCCACGTGTTGGACAACGCCGAAGTTCGCACCCCGATGATGATGTATCTGTTCCACAGGCTAGCGGCGCTGGTCGATGGTCGGCGTCTGGTGATCGACATCGACGAGTTCTGGAAGGCGCTCGGCGACGAGGCTTTCCGCGGCTTGGCCCAGGACGGCCTGAAGACCTACCGCAAGCAGAACGCCTTCATGGTCTTCGGCACCCAGTCACCGGCCGACGTCCTCCGCTCGCCCATCGCCCACACCATCCTGGAGCAGTGCGCGACCAAGATCTTCCTGCCCAACGCCCACGCCGCCGAGCGCGACTACATTGAGGGGTTCGGGCTGACCCGACGTGAGTTCACCCTGGTGCGCGAAGAACTAGCGCCGGAATCCCGCCAGTTCCTGATCAAGCAGGGCCTCAATTCCGTGGTCGCCGAGCTGCGGCTCGATGGCCTGGACGACCACCTCGCCGTTCTCTCCGGCCGAACCGAGACGGTCGATCTCCTCGACCGCATCCGCGCCCGTGTCGGCGACGACCCGAAGGCCTGGCTCGAACCCTTTTACCGCGAACGGAGGATGACCCCATGAGGCGGTCGCTGACCACCATCGCCCTCGTGGGCGCTGTCACCCTTGGCGGTTCCGCAGCCCACGCCCAACTCGCTGTCTATGACGCGGCCAGCTACGCCAAGCTGATCCAGCAGGCGACCACCGCGGTCAATCAGCTGAACGAGCTGAAGACCCAAGTGACCCAGGGCCAGCAGCTGCTCTCAAGCCTCAACGACGCATCTGGCGTCAGCAAGATTGCCAGCGCGCTGGGCGTCCCGTCGCTCCGCTCCTTCCTGCCCGACACCTCAGCGCTGAGCGCAGCCGCCAAGGGTGACTTCACTGCCTTGGGCGCTATCGGAGCCAAGGCCGACGCCATCCGGTCCGCGAACCGCCTTTACACCGCACCCGCCGACGACCCGCTCGGCGCCGACATCGAGGCGGATGGCCAGCGCGCCGCCCGTGACCTAGCCCTCGGTCAGAGCGTGACGGACGCCGGCGCCCAGCGCCTGGAAGGCCTCAAGGATATTCTGGCCGCGATCGACACCGCGCCCAACGCGCGCGCCGTCATGGACCTCCAGGCCCGCGCCGCGACCGAACAGGCGATGATCGCCAACGACCAGATGCGGCTGCAGGGGATCGCCATGGCGCAGACCGCAGAAGACCGCTTGCAGGCCCAGCGTGATCGGGAACGGATGCTGGCAGCGCGGGAAGCGCGCATGGCGGCCTACAAGCAAGGATTTCAATGATGATGCGACCTCTCATTCTCGGCCTGACGCTCGGAGGCTTGGCGGCCTGCTCCGCGGAACCGCGAAGCGCCAGCTATTTCGAAGCCCATCAAGATGAGGCCGCCAAGGTTGTGGCCGACTGCGCAACCGGCGCTCATCGAGGCCAGGAGTGCGTGAACGCCCAGACAGCGGTCGCCGCAGCGAAACGCGACGCTCGAATGGACGCCTATCGCAAGGGGTTCTGATCCGCCGTGGCCGACACGCTGCACATCTTTCAGCCGGCTTATCAGTTCGTCGATAGCAAGCTCGACGTCTTCCTGAATGAGCGTGCCGGCTTGGTCATGGCGCAGGTCTCCGGACCGCTCCGCGCCGCCTTGGTTCTCTATGTCTTGCTCTACGGCTTCGCGATCCTGCGCGGCGCCATCCAAGAGCCGTTCATGGATTTCGTGGTGCGCAGCATCAAGCTGGCCTTCATCTATATGCTGGCTACCACGGTCGCCTATACGACCTACGTCACCCAGCCCCTATTCCACGTCCTCCCCGATACCCTGACCCAGGCTATCAGCGGGTCAGGCGTCCCGGATGTCGGTTCGGCCTTCGACAACTTCTTCAATCGCGCAGCCTATCTCGCTGAGAAGATCACCAAGGAGGCCAGCCCGGTCGACTTTGGGCCGTGGATCCTCGGCGCGGTGGTCTACATCGTCGGCGCCCTGGCCGCGGCCATCGGCTTCGGGGTGGTTCTGATCGCCAAGGTCGCGCTGGCCCTGCTCGTGGCGCTCGGCCCGATCTTCGTCGCCTGCGCACTCTTTGACGCCACCCGGCGATTCTTCTTCGGCTGGCTCAGCCAGGCGGTGAACTACCTGGTGCTCTTCGCGCTGATCATCACCGTCTTCCAACTAATCCTGTCCCTGGTCGCTCAGCAGTGGGGCAGCATCGACGGCTCGGATCCCATGGCCGGCGGCCTGCTCTTCGTCGCCCTGTGCCTGCTCGGGGCGATCTTCTTCCTGCAAACCCCGGCCATTGCCGCCGGGATCGCCGGCGGCGCCAGTGCAGGCCTGGCCGACTTCGCCAATGCCGCCTCGCTCAGCGGCGTGCCGCGCGCCGGCGCGCCGCAGGGTCCGCAAGAGGCCAGCCGCAGCGCGCCACGCGGCGGCGGCTCCATCCGTCCAGCAGGAGGCCGAGCCTGATGCGCAAGCCTGTTCTCTTCGTCCTGGCGATATTCGCCCTGGCCGGATGCGCCTCGACCGGCGGCGGCAAGTTGGCAGTCTGCGACGGCAAGCACCTGCGTCCCGCCAATTTCTACGGGTCGGTTCTCGCTCCTGCGACGGACGGCCAATCGGGCATTCCTCCGGCCGCCGCCCGTGAGGCGAAGCCAAAGGCGCTGTCATCGGCCGGGCCGCCCGCCTCGTTCGGGAGTTGCGCATGAACGCCGAAGCCGATCTCAAGGGCTACTTCGCCGAAGCGAAGAGCTGGAACGCCGACCAGATCCGTAGTGCGGAACGCTCCCGCCGCCTCGCCTGGGGAATAGCCGCCTTCGCCTCGGTCGTGGCCACTGTCGCCGTGGGCGCCGTCGCGGCCCTCGCCCCGCTGAAGAGCGTCGAGCCGTTCGTGGTGCGCGTAGACCGCAGCACCGGCGCGGTCGATGTTATGACGGCGCTGAAGTCCGAGAATCCGCTCACCTACGACGAGGCCGTCACCAAGCACTTCCTCGCCCAGTACGTCCGCGCCCGTGAAGGCTGGCTCGCCCCGGCGGCCGAGGCCAACTTCCGGCAAGTCTCGATCATGTCGACGCCCGCCGAGCAGCAGCGCTGGGCGGACGCCTTCCGGCCTGCCAACCCGCAGAGTCCCCAGGTCGTGTTTGGCCAGGCCGGCGAAGCCCAGATCGATATACGCGCCGTGAGTTTCGTTTCGGACGGGGTCGCCAACGTCCGCTTCCACCGCATCGTGCGCCAGAGCCAACAGATCACCGAGAGCGATTGGATCGCGACGGTCGCCTACAGCTATACGCGCGCGCCCATGGGCGAAGCCGACCGCCTTCGCAATCCGCTCGGCTTCCAGGTCACCAGCTATCGGGCCGACCCGGAGGTGGTGCGATGAACGCCTGCGCCGCCACGCTCGCCGCCGTCAGCCTTCTTGCGGCCTGGCCGGCCTATGCCCTGGACACCCCGAAGTCGGGACCGTCCGATCCACGGATCAAGGTCGTCGACTATGATCCGTGGGCGGTGGTGAAGATCACCGGCGTTTTCCGTACCGCGACCCAGATCCTTCTGGGGCCCGACGAGACGATCCTGCATGTGGCCGTCGGCGACGCCACCGGCTGGGACGTGGCGGCCGAGAAGAACATCCTCTTCGTCAAGCCGAAGGCCGCCCGGCCGCCGACCAACCTGATCGTCACTACCAGCCGCGGCGACGGGACCCGCAACTACACCTTCGAGCTCTCGACCCGGTCCGGCTCATCGGCCCGCAACACGCCGGACACCGTGTTCGGCCTCCGCTTCCGGTATCCGCAGGACGAGAAGGCCGCCGCTGCGTCCGCCTTGACCGCGCAAGCTGCGGCCCTGGAGCAGCGCATCGTCGCGTTGAAGCTTGACCGGGCGGTTGTCGTGGGTCGGCGGAATCTCAACTACGCCGTCCAGGGCTCGACCGCCCTGCAGCCCTCGGAAATCTCCGACAATGGCCGGTTCACGGTCATGCGGTTTCCCGCCAACCAGCAGGTGCCGGTCATCTATCAAGTGGAATCGAGCGGGACGGAGAGCCTGATCCCCTTCGACGTTCGCGGTGAGTTTGTCGTGGTCCATGCCGTCGTCCGCCAGCTGCGCCTGCGGCGCGGCAAGGACGTGCTCTGCATCTACAACCAGGCCTTCGAGCCCTACGGCGTCAATCCGGGGACCGGCACAGCGGCGTCCGATGTCCAGCGCACCGACCAGGGAGCGGCCAAGCCATGACCGACGTCCCCGAGCCGAACGATGCTGCTTCCTCCCCCTCGCAAGGCAGGGAGGCTCCTGCCTTCGAACGCTCCATCTCGCCGATCTCGGGCCGCCTGGGATCCGGCTTGGCTGGCAAAGGCGTGGTCGTGGCCGCGCTTGTTGCCGGGTGCGGCGTCTTCGTCGCCGCCACCTGGGGCCACGACGAGCCGCAGGCCGAACCCCGCCGCGACGAGCCGGCGCGCCAGGTCGTGCCGTTCGAGCCGGCCGTGAAATCCCCAGCGCCGACCTTGGCCGCGCCAGGCGCCAATGCGCCAGGGCTGGGTCCGGCCGACGCCGGCGGCCAGGTTCCTGCGATCCAGCCGGCGTCCGGCGCGATGGCCTCCGCAACCGACGCCGCCAGCCGCCGGCAGGCGGAGGTCAGCGCCATCCGTGGCGCGCCGATCCTGGCCTACACGCGAACTGGGGGTGGTGGAGGTGTGGCGGCAATGCCCGCGCTGATCGCGGCCCAGGGCGCCCCGGCGCGGGAGGCGACTGAACTCGACCAGCTGCGGCGCGGCTCTGCAATAGGACAGGCCCGCGCCTCCCGGTTGCCCGACCGCAACTTTCTGATCGTCGCGGGCGCCAACATCCCCTGCATTCTCCAGACCGCGATGGACACTACGACGCCGGGCTATGTCACTTGCCTCATCCCCCGGGACGTCATGTCCGACAACGGGGCCGTCGTCCTGATGGAAAAGGGCACCAAGGTGCTGGGCGAGTACCGGTCAAGCCTGCGCCAGGGTCAGCGGCGACTGTTCGTCCTCTGGACGCGGGCGGTAACGCCCGCCGGGGTGGCCATCGCCCTGGCATCGCCGGCCGCCGATCCGGTCGGCCGGGCCGGCTTCGACGGCGAGATCGACACCCACTTCTGGGATCGGTTTGGCGGGGCGCTGCTCCTCAGCATCGTCGATGACGCTGCCTACGCCGTGGCCGGTCCCAACAATGGCTCGAACATCACCCGCCTGCCGTCGGACGCCGCCGGCATCGCCGTGCAGAACTCGATCAACATCCCGCCAAGCCTGCGCAAGGCGCAGGGCGCAGAGGTCTCCATCTTCGTCGCCCAGGACTTCGACTTCTCCGGCGTCTACGGACTGAGGGCGCGGTGAGACATGACCCCCGACACCGCCGTCCTGCAGCACTACCTGAAGCCGCTCCAGGCCTGCCTCGAGCCGGCGGGCGTCACCGAGGTGGTCGTCAACCGTCCTGGTGAACTGGGGATCGAGCGCGAAGGCGGATGGGAATGGCGCCCGGCGCCGGACCTGACGGAGACCTGGCTATCGACCCTGGCCAAGGCCGCCGCGGCTTTCACCGCCCAGGACGTGACCCCCGAAACGCCGATATGTTCGACCGTGCTGCCGGGGGGTGAGCGCTGCCAGATCGTCATTCCTCCGGCCGCTGAGCGCCTGTCGCTCACCCTTAGAAAGCCCTCGGAAGCGACGCTCGACCTTGACGCCTTCGCGCGCGGCGGCCTGTTCGATGACGTGGCGCTGGCCACCAACGATCTGTCAGCGGACGAAACGCGGCTGCTGGCCCTACGCGACGCCCGCGACTGGCCGGACTTCTTCCGGCTCGCAGTACAGAGCCGGCGCAACGTGCTGATCTCCGGCGCCACGGGTTCGGGGAAGACCACTTTCGCCAAGGGCCTCGTGAAGTTGATCCCCGATGGCGAACGGCTGCTGACCATCGAGGACGCCCGGGAACTCACCGTCCCCCATCGCAACGCCGTCCACCTGCTCTACGCCAAGGATGGCCAGGGCCTGGCGAAGGTCGGCGCCAAGCAACTGCTGGAGAGCGCCTTGCGCATGCGGCCGGACCGCATCCTGTTGCAGGAGCTCCGTGATGGGACGGCCTTCTTCTACCTGCGCAACGTCAACACCGGCCATCCCGGTTCGATCACCACCATTCACGCCGACAGCGCGACCCTGGCCTTCGAGCAACTCACCTTGCTGGTGAAGGAGTCCGAGGGCGGCCGTGACCTGGCCCGCGACGACATCCGCTCACTTCTTCACATGCTGGTCGACATCGTGGTGCAGTTGCGCCGCGTCGACGGCCGCTTCCGCATGACGGAGGTCTGGTATGACCCGCTTCGCAAGCGCGCCCTGGCCGCTTAGGGCCGCCTATCTCGGCACGCTGGCGACGGCCGCCGTCGGCCTGCTGGGCGGGCTCGCGGCGGTCATCGCCCTCATAGGTCTCAAGCGGCTATCGCCCGACATTGACCCGATCCAGGTCCCGGCCTGGTTCTGGTACTTCCGCGACGATCCTCAGGTCCGCAAATGGCTCGGCGTCGGTGTGATGTCGGCCTTTGGCGGCGCCGGCATCATCGTTGTCGGCGTAGTCCGAAATCTTCGGCCGCCGCTGCACGGTGCCGCGCGCTGGGCGAGCGAGGCCGAGTTGGTCGGTGCCGGCCTTCGATCCCGCCAAGGCATCGTCTTGGGCCGCGCAGGCGGCCGCCTGCTGATCTTCGGCGGCTCCGAGCACGTCATGCTTCACGCCCCGACCCGCAGCGGCAAGGGCGTGGGGGTGGTGATCCCGAACCTACTGACCTGGCCTGACTCCGTCGTGGTGCTCGACGTCAAACGTGAGAACTGGGAGGCCAGCGCCGGCTTCCGCGCCGCCCACGGCCAGGAGGTGGTGCTGTTCGACCCGCTCGACCCCGAGGGCCGGACGGCGCGGTTCAATCCGCTGGGCCACATCGACCGCACCGACTCCATCGCGGTGCTCGACGAGTTGCAGAAGCTGGCGGTCATGCTGTTTCCGCCGCCCCAGCACGGCGACCCGTTCTGGGCCGAGGCGGCGCGAACCGGGCTGATCGGCGTCGGTGCCTATGTCGCCGAAACGCCGGAGCTGCCGTTCAGCCTCGGCGCCATCTATCGCGAACTGACCCATGGCGATCCGCGCACGCGTCTGCCGACGCAGGTTGAGGCTCGGGCCTCGGCTGGCAAGCCCCTGTCCTATGGCTGCGTCAGCGCCCTATCGGACTTCTGTTCGGCCTCGGAAAACACCTTCGCCTCGATCAAGCAGACGATCACGGCGCGCATGAACCTTTGGCTGAACCCACGGGTCTGCGCGGCGACGGACGCCAGCGACTTCGACCTGCGCGACCTTCGCGAGCGCCGGATGTCACTCTACCTCGGCGTCTCGCCGGACAACCTGGCGCGGGTGGCGCCGCTCTACAATCTGCTGCTGCAGCAACTGGTCGACCTGAACACCCGCGAGCGGCCGACCGGAGACCGGCATGCGGTCCAGGTGCTCATGGTGATGGATGAATTCGCCCGCCTGGGGCACGCCGCCGTCATCGCGCACGGCTTCTCCTATGTGGCCGGCTACGGCCTGCGTTTGCTCCCGGTCCTGCAAAGCCCGGCCCAGCTACGAGCCGAATACGGTCCCGATCTCGCCGAGGAGATCATGGCCAACTGTGGTCTCGAGATCGCCTTTGCGCCCAAGGAGCTAAAGGTCGCCCAGGACCTCTCCGAACGCCTGGGCTTCTGGACCTATTCGAGCCGGTCCCACAGCCGGCCGACGCTGCTATCGGGCGGGCGGCGCAGCACCACGGAGTCCGATCAGCGCCGCGCATTGATGATGCCGCAGGAACTGATCCAGATGGATCCGGGCCAGCTCATCCTGCTGCGGGCCGGCATGCCGCCGGTCCGGGGCCGCAAGATCCAATACTGGCGTGAGAAGGCGTTCATGCAGCGGGTCGCGGCGCCTCCGACCGTGGTGGCGCACCCCATGATTGCGACGGCGGCGGCCTGCCCGGCCACGCCAGTGGCGGGCGCTGCGCCGCAGCCTGACGCCCTCAGCCTGGAGCTGGTGATCCCCGCGTTGGAAGCGGCGGGGCTGGAAGCCCTGCCGCCGGAAGGCGCGAGCGACGCCGAGGTCGAAGGCTGGATGGAGCGCTTCATCGACGCTTCCGTGACACGACAGGACGCCGACCATGCCCGATGAGATCAACCGCAATCAGATCGACAGCGAAGGCCGCGGGCGCTCGACCCGCAAAGGCGACGTGCCGGAGTTGCTGCAGCGGCGCTACTACACCGACGAGCGTGGCGGACCTGGCCTCGGCTTCTACGCTGACGCCCGTGTTCAGGCCGCGGCTTTCCGCGATCTTGGCGGGCGTCTGGTAGCCGCCCGCTCCGACCCCACCGCCATTCGCGACATGGCGGCGGTCGCCCAGCACCGGGGGTGGACCGCCGTTGTGGTGCATGGCGACAAGGACTTCCGGCGCGAGGCGTGGCTGACCGCTCGCGCCCTTGGCTTGGAGGTGCGGGGCTACCAGCCGACCGAGCGCGACCGCCAGGAGCTTGAACGCCGCCAGGCGGCCCTGGCCCGCAAAGCGGCGCGCGCCGCCGAGGCGCGGCCGGAACGCGCAGACCGCGAGCCGCGCGATGCCGCTGCCGGACGCACCAACATGCGGATCGTCGAAGCCGTCGTGCGGGCGCGGGTCGGCGACCGGCCGGCGCAGGATCGAATTCTGACAGCCGCGCGCGAGCGGCTGGCGTCCTGGCTGGAGCGCGGTGCGCGGGTGCAGCCGGTCGAAGTCGCCCGGCCCCAAGCCCAGCAAGACTCCCTTCGCTCTAGAGAACGGCAGCGCAGCCGCTAGCGCCGGGAAAGTCCTGGCGGCCATCATGAAGTAGGCTTGAGGGCGCGCCGCCATTCCTATTATGTAGTCTACAGACCGTGGTTTCATCGACGACAGAAGTGTCCCCGTTCTTCCATGAAGGGACGGGCGCTTCTGGCTTGGAATCTGCGGGCGTTACGCACCGCCAAGGCGCTCTCACAGGAGCGGCTGGCGGCTGATGCTGGAGTCGACCGAGCCTGGGTGAGCGAACTTGAACGGGAACAGGGCAATACCTCCGTCGACCTGCTCGACCGCCTGGCCGAGGCGCTCGACGTGCCGGTCGCAGCCCTCCTGGCGGAACCCGGGCCTGACGCCGACAAGCCGCAACCCCTGCGTAGCGGACGCCGTCCCCGCGATTGATCCCCCCAAGGGATAGGGCGATGGATCGGGACCTCGTCAGCGCGCACGGCAAGATGGTGGCCTTGGTCGCCAGTGTGCTTCAGGCGTCCGGCGTCACCACGACCGATGAGTTCGCACGCTTATTGAAGGTCTTCGCCGACACCGTGGCCGAGGATGACGCCGAGCAGGCCGAGATTCTGGCGCTGTGGTCCGAGACCGTTGCGGCGATGCTGCCTCAGCAGCCGAAACACTAAAGGGACTGAACAGGATATTGGGTTGGGGAAAGCCTTCCCCTGCGGTCGAGCCTCAGGTCTCGCCCGACCCCTTCGAGCGGGGAGGTCCCCGCAACGCCCCCCTATATAGAGAGCGGCCGTCGGGCGTGCTCGGTCCCGCCGCGTTCCGCGGCTCCTACGGGTCCGCCCCTCCGGGCGCCTTCGGCGCCGCCGGCCGCTCGACGGCGCTTCCCGCCCTGCAGCGCCATTCGGCGCGCAGGCTCCTTGCAGCCTTCATTTTGGCGGCGGCGCGTTGCGCCGCGTGGCTTGGGGCTCCGCCCCCGGCGCACTTCGGATCGGCTTCCGCCCAGCTTCGGGCTGGGCAGGGCCGGCAAGTTCGCAGGGCCTTGCGCCCTGCAGCCGGTTCCCCGCGAAGCCGCCCCTCCGTTTGCACCCCCGGTCTCGCCGACGGGCAGGGCTGCAGGCGCGCCTTGCGCCTGCACCCAAGCCCCAAGGAGCTAGACCATGACTGAACACCCCCAAGCCCTCCACGAGAGCTTCGACATCGTGGACATCCCACTCAACAAGCTGAAGAAGTCACCGCGCAATGCGCGGCGCACGCCCCATGCGGAGGCGGACATCGAAGCCTTGGCCGCCAGCATCGCGGTGAAGGGCGTCCTTCAGGCCCCGGTGGTGGAGCCGGAGACGGACGAGGCCGGGGCAACCGGCTTCTATCTGACGACCATCGGTGAGGGCCGCCGCTTGGCCCTGCTGCTGCTGGCCAAGCGCAAGGTGATCAAGAAGACGGAAGCCGTGCGGTGCGTCGTGGACCTCACCAACGACCCGCACGAGATCAGCCTGGACGAAAACGTCACCCGCTCGCGCATGCATCCCGCCGACGAGTTCGAGGCCTTCCGCGAACAGTCCGAGCGGCGCGGCCTCAGCGCCGAGGAGATCGGCGCCCGGTTCGGGGTGTCGGCGCAGGTGGTGCGGCAGCGGCTCCGCCTGGGCGCCGTCAGCCCCGTGCTGATGGCGCGCTACCGCGCGGGCGACCTGACGCTCGACCAGATGATGGCCTATGCGGTCAGCGACGATCACGTCCGGCAGGAACAGGTGCTTGAGCAGCTGGGGCCGGATCGCCCGCCCTACCTGATCCGCCGCACCATGACCGAGGCCAAGGTCGCCGCCACGGATCGGCGGGCGGTGTTCGTCGGCGCCGAGGCCTATGGCGAGGCGGGCGGGACCATCCTGCGCGACCTCTTCACCGAGGACGGCGGCGGCTGGTTCGAAGACGCGGGCCTGCTGGACCGGCTGGCCGCCGAAAAGCTGGCCGGGATCGCCGAGGATGTGCGGCAAAAGGAAGGGTGGAAGTGGGCCGAGGCCCACATCGATTACCCCCGCGCCTTGGGCCTCGCCCGCGTCTATCCGCATCCGGTCGAGCGCCCGGAGGACGAGGCGGCGCGGATGGCGGCGCTGTCCGAGGAATACGACGTCCTGGTCAGCGAGTGGGACGCGGTCGAGGACCTGCCGCCCGAGATTGAAGCGCGGTTCGCCGAGATCGACGTGGCTCTGGAGGCCTTCGGCGACGGGACGGCGTTCGACTCCGATGAGATCGCGCGCGGCGGGGTGTTTGTGATCCTCGGCCAGGACGGGGTGGCCCGCATCGAACGCGGCCTGATCCGCCTTGAAGACGTCCCGGCCCCCGAACCGGAGCCCGAGGGCGAAGACGCGGGCGGGTCGGCGGCGGTTGCGGACGGCGCCCCGGAGGAGGCGGTTGGCGCCGACGAGGCCGATGAGGACGCGAGCGCCCCTTTGTCGGAGCGGCTGGTCCTGGACCTCACGGCCCACCGCACCCTGGCACTGCGCGACGCCTTGGGGACCAGCCCGACCGTCGCCCTGTCGGCGGTGGTTCACAGCTTGGCTCTGTTCGCCTTCTACCCAGCCTACGAGCGTCCCTCCTGCCTGGAGATCAAGGGCGCATCGGCCTACCTCGACGGCCATGCGCCGGGCATCGACGACACCCGCGCCGGTCGCAGCATCGCTGAGCGCCATGAGCGCTGGGCGGTGCGTCTGCCCAAGGCGGCGGCTGACCTCTGGGGCTTCGTGCAGGGGCTCGCGGCCACGGACCTGCTGGACCTCCTCGCCCACAGCGCCAGCCTGACCGTCAATGCGGTGCGCGCGCCCTTCGATCGCAAGCCCGGAGCGTGGGCGCATGCCGACCTCTTGGCCCAGGCGGTGGACCTCGACATGACGGGGTACTGGACGCCGACCGTGGCGAGTTACTTGGGCCGCGTCACCAAGGCCAGGATCGGCGAGGCGGTGCGGGAGGCGGTGTCGGATGAGGCGGCCGAGCGGATCGGCAGCCTTAAGAAGCCCGATATGGCGTCTGAGGCCGAGGCCTTGCTGGCTGGAAAGGGCTGGTTGCCCAGCCTGCTTCGGGCGCCGGTCCCGGTGGAGGCTCAATGCGACGCCGAGGCGCCGGAACTGACCGAAGAAGCCGCCTGACGGCAGGCCGCTGATCGCGGCCTCCATCTCTCTGACTCGGGGCCGTTCGCCGATGAGGCGGGCGGCCCTTCCTTTAGGTTCGCCGTGACCGGCGGCGCTGCTGGGGGTGATCTCGGTCGCCAGGCCAATCGTCCTGCCTCCGCACCGACCCATGCCGCCTCTCTGGCCTGATAGGACCGAGGGGTGCGGGCCGTTCCGCCCCCGCTGATCGCCGCAACGCCGGCTCTTCGACTTCTTTCCCCTTCGGCTGCGCCGAATTCCTCGCGCGGCAAACAAGTCGTCGCCGGCGTCCTCCGCTGCGCTGCGGGCCTGACGGCTGCGGCGCTCAGCGCCCCTCGTCCTGGAAATCGCCATCGAGGCCGCGATGGGCGCGGTCCGAGCAACCAGGAGACTTCACCATGGCGACCATCGGCACCTTCACCAAGGACGACGCCAGCAACTACAACGGCGCGATCAAGACCCTGACGCTCGACGTCAAGAAGGCCACCTTCCGCAAGGTCGAGAAGACCAACGACCAGGCGCCCGACTTCCGCATCTTCTCCGGCCAGACCGAATTCGGCGCCGCCTGGATGAAGACCTCCAAGGAGGACCGGGCCTACCTCTCGGTCAAGCTGGACGACCCGAGCTTCCACGCTCCGATCTACGCCAGCCTGGTCGACGCCGACGAGGGCTACAGCCTGATCTGGTCGCGCAGCCGCCAGGCCGACTGACCTTCCCGCAGAGCGCCCCGCCGAACCGGGCGGGGCGCCGCTTCCCCAGAACCCACATCACAGGAGGCCGCCATGACGCGCCCTCACGAGACCTCGCGCCCGGACGTCTACAGCCGGGTCACCAACGCCATCGTCGCCGACCTCGAAAACGGTGTGCGCCCCTGGACCAAGCCCTGGTCCGCCGAGCATCTGGCTGGGAGGATCAGCCGACCGCTACGCTCCACCGGTGAGCCCTACAGCGGCATCAATGTCATCCTGCTCTGGGCAGAATCGGTCGCCCGCGGCTTCACGGCGCCCATCTGGATCACCTTCCGCCAGGCGCTGGCGCTCGGCGGCCACGTCCGCAAAGGCGAGCACGGCTCGACCGTGGTCTACGCCAACCGGATCACCCGCACCGAAGCCGGCGACGGCGGCGAGGATGTCGAACGCTCGATCCCGTTCCTGAAGGCCTACACCGTGTTCAATGTCGATCAGGTCGAAGGTCTTCCTGCCCACTTCTATGCGGTGAGCGAGCCTCGGCTCGACCCCGCCCAGCGGATCGACCACGCCGACGCCTTCTTTGCGGCGACCGGCGCCGACATCCGCCACGGCGGGAATCAGGCCTACTACGCCCTGCAACCCGACTACGTGCAGATGCCGCCGTTCGAGTGCTTCGAGGACCCGGAGGCCTACTACGCGACCCTAGCCCACGAATGCACCCACTGGACCCGGCACGCGACCCGGCTCGACCGTGACTTCGGCCGCAAGCGTTGGGGCGACGACGGCTATGCCCGCGAGGAACTGGTCGCCGAACTCGGCGCTGCGTTCCTCTGCGCCGACCTGGGACTGGAGCTTGAGCCCCGACCCGACCACGCCAGCTACATCGACAGCTGGCTGAAGGTGCTGAAGGAGGACCGGCGGTTCATCTTCACCGCCGCTGCTCACGCGCAGCGCGCGGCCGACTTCCTGCACGCCCGCCAGGCCGTGACGATCGAGGCCTGAGCGGTGCGCGGCGAGCGCCCAGCGCTCGCCGCAACAGCCGTCTTTGGTGACATGGGCGTCTTCGACGTCTTGGATGGGGCCGACGGCTAAACAGTTGGCGCGCCGACTTTCACAGTTCGCAATTGGGTTTTGGCACCTCGCCGAGGACCGGAGCGATGTCGCACCGACTGAACGCCCTGTCGTTCCGGCAAATGCACGCTAACATGGCACCGGGGCTGGGCTAGCACTCTCGATTATTCGGGGCACTGGGGTGAGTAAGCGCGCAGGTGGGGGTCGCGACTGGGATCAGCGTGGCCGATTTCGCGACAACAGAGAAGGTGCTCAGGACAGGATGAAGCGCGTCCACGCGCTCCTGGCTGCACGCGTAAACTCCAGCTCTGACGGCGCGCTTGATCGGCCCGGCGTGAGTACTCCTACGGCGCAGCGCTACACAACGTCCGCCGAGCCCACAGCCTGGAAGGCACCTGGCCAAGGACGCCTTGTCCCGACCGCCATACTGGACGCAGTCGCAGACGGCCAGGATCGTGTCTTACTGGCATGGCCCTTCACGCCGGTAAACGGCTTCGCTGCGGCGGCGCTTGCCCTGCGGGAGGGGCGTGCGACGGGACGATTGGCGCACGCGACGCTCGGGTTCTGGCCCTGGCGTGCCGGCGCGAGCTTCGCCGCTCGATCGATCCTCGTGCATCCCGGCGATGTTCATCAAGCCGCGGCGAGGATTGCCACGGAGATGCGTGGCACACAGGCATGGGCCCTGCCTTCGCTGGCCCATGAGTCCCAGTGCCTTCTGGACTTGCGACTCATGGACCTGAAGCCGCCGACCGGCGGCGGCTCTGCCAAGTCGATCCTCGTCCGCAGCCCTACGCTGCTCGAAACGACTTCGGTCTTCGCACCCATGGCGGGCACCGGCCTTCCGTATCTGCCAGACCCTACGCAGGTTCTTCGGCGCGTGCGAGCCTACACGCACATGCGAGATGAAAATGCGGGTCTTACCGATCACGTGGCGGCCATAGGGGATCCAATGTGCGCGCCATTTGGGCTGTTCGGCTTGCCCGCGGAAAACCGGGCTGACCGGCTCGGCCGCTACTTCGCGGCCAAGCGATTTTCGGAGATAGGGCTTGACGGCGTGTTGGTCGACGCCACGCGGAATGGACGCTCTGAGCTCTCGGACGACTGGGATCGTCGACTCGCGGTCCTCCTCGACGCGCTGGCAACCGTCCCTGGGCGGCGGCCCCCCGTCATCGTCCTCGTCGAAGACGTCTTCGCCATGCGGCGGGCAGCCAAGGTCCTCAGAGTTCATGCCGCGGCCCAGCAGCCGCGGCGACGGCGCGCCATCGAGACCGGCGCCTATCTGCCGGACCCGTCGCCATTTGCCGCCGCCATAGACCTGGGAGTCGTTCACCCGCCGGTCCAGTTCGACGCCGACATCAAGGACGCGTCCCTTGCGCCGCTCAGAGAGGATCTCGTTTCGCTGGGGCGCACCCTGCGTGAGGCCGGTCATCAGAAGGCGGCGGAGGGCGTTTCGCAGGCGCTCGCGCTGCTCCGGCGATCGGCCAGTCTTCCGATCGGTTTGGAGGAAGCCCGGGCGATCAGCGACATTCTCTATGACGCCGACGACGAAGTGGACGTCAGCGCGCGCAGCCTGTTTAGGCCCAAGATGGCCTTGGCCGCGCTCGCCGCGATCAAGGATACGGTCCCGGAATTTGGCCAGGTCGCAGCCCGCCTCGCCGCCGCGGTGGAAGCCAAGGTAGCGGCCTGGTCCGATGAAACCCCCGTCTCGGCCAAGCTCGCATCGGTTCTGCAGGACGCTGATTGGAACCGGCGCACCACGCTCATGGCGGTTGGCGACCGGCGGGTGATGGAGGCCTACCTCGGGTCCGATCGGGCGGTTGGCTACGACGGAGCCGTCACCGACCACGGCGGCCTGAGGCAAGAGCTTCAGGACAGAAGCTACGAGCGTCTGATCGTTGTGAGCCCGACGCCACATGCCATCCGAACGCTATTGTCGGTCGCCACCTGTCCGAGCCGCGTTCTGCTGCTGGGCGATGCGGCAGGGAGCGCCCTGGTCGTCGCGGAGGCCGCACCCATCGGCCAAATCGCCGCGTTCGCGCCGATGGCCGCCCGCGCCCAGGCGCTCGGGACCGCGCTCGCCCGCGGCGGCGCCAATGAGCGGCTCGACCTCGCCGAGGCCGAGTTCCGCATCGCAGCGACCCTGCCGGAAGGGGAAATCGACTTCACCCAGGCCGGCGAGCGCTATCGCGGCGACATTATCCAGCTTCGGACCCAGCGCGGCCATCGCCTCGCCTACCGGCCCACGAGTGACGTGCTTCTCTCGTCGCCCGGTGAGCTTCGCCCGTTCGAGAAGGTGCAGGCCCGTGAGGTCAAGAAGGGCGATCGTCTTCTCGTCTTGAACGCCGAAGTTCGCGAACCCATACGCCGTGCGCTCGCCGGCTCGCGCGAAGCCTTGTCGCAACTCCAACTCTACCACGATCACATCAACAGGATTTTCGCCGAAACGCCCGGCGGGTCGGTCGTCGACAAAGCCCGGCACATGCTCGCGGCGATGCGCGCCATCGACCCGACGATCAACGCGAGCGAGATCCCGAACATCAGCCGCTGGCTCACCGCTGGCCAAGCGTCGGGAGGGCCGGATGGCGTCAAGCAGCCGCGCGCAGCCCGCGACTGGGCCCGCTTCCGGACCTTCATGTCCGCGGCGGGCGTCGCCACACCCGTAGCGGACCTCTACTGGCGGGCCGCGGTCGTGCCGGCGCGGTCGTACCGGGCGCAGGAGGGCTACTTCTTCAACCAGCGGGTCGTGCAGTTCGTCCGCGATCCCGAGAGCGCCGCGATCGGCGGGTCGGCCTGGGCTTCCATGCCGGGGCTCTGGCAATCGGTGCTCGACGCCGTAGACGAGGTAACTGGCGTCGAAACCGTTCGGGGAGAACGCAATGGCTGATCCAAGGGCGCTCGATGGACTGAACGCCGATGAGCGGCAGCTCCTCAAGGAGGCGGTCTGCGACGCCATCCTGGAGCGCACGAGAAACGTTGTCAGCGGCGACGGCGAACACGGCGCCGTAGTCTTGGGTCAGAAGCCCTCTCGGGCGCTCTCCAGCGGGTTCATCCTGCCGCGCTTGAACGAAGATGGTGACGATGAGGCGAGCGACATACGGATCGCAGCGCACGGGATGGACGTGCGAATTCGTCAAGCCCCGGGAGTCCTCTCGGTGCACCCGCACCTCTCAGTCTATGTCCGAGCGATCCCAACCTCAGAAGAGCTCTTCGCCCGCCGCGGCCGGCTGATCCCCATGGCCGATTTCAACGACGCCGCCCGGCAGCACATTCGGGACGAGGTCAATCGGTGGGCGGCGGCCGATCCGCCGACCGATACCTCGCCGCGCGGGCGGGCGGCTTGGCGCGCGCAGATCACTCGAGATGTCTACATCGCCATGGGGGTGGGCGTTCCGCAGGGTGCGCAATTGCCCGCTGGCGACGAGCGCGATGCTGACGCGGCAGGGGCGGACATCGAGCCGTCACCCGTGCTGAACGGCCGACTGCAGATCCCCTCGCATCATTCGCGCCGATACGACATTCCGCAGAAGTGGATCAGGCTGCCGGTCGCCGCGCCTGTCCTTGAACTCCCGCTCCCCTGCGATCCGGCAGGGTGGGCGGCCGCCTCGGCAACGCACAAGGCCGCCCTGCTCGCTGTGATCGGCGCGACCTATGCCGCTTGGATCGCCAGCCCCGAGGGCCAGGAACAGGCGTGGCGTCGGGTCTATCCGCCGTCGGAGGCGTTCTGGAGTCCTGACCGTTGGGACGCCTTCGTCGCCCAAGCGCGGCAGTCCCCGCCAAATCCCGCCGACCTCGTGCCGACTTTCGATGCGCAAGTGCTGGTCCAGGCGCTCGGCGATCCGATCCATCCCGGCGAACACTCCGTCAGGATCGCCCTGGAAAACCTGCGCGAGAGCGACAGCGATCTCGAATGCGGCCTGTTCAATGTCGCGCTGCTCGTGCGCCTGCCCGAACCGGCGCTGGGACCAATGCGCCTGGAGCGTGTGCGGCGCAGCTATCACCTCGCGGGCTTCATGACGATGCCGGGTATCGGGGTGAACGGCGGCATCGAGGATCTCGGACTGAGCGATGGGACTCGAATCCTCCGCACAACGTGGATGCCGCGGTACGTGCTGCCGAGAATGCGTGCGACGGAAATCAGTGCGGTCCCGACAGCATACGGCGTGCTCGGCGAAACGGCGCGCGAGGTCAGCGACCTACAGGCCCTCCCGCGGGCGATGGACGCATGGATAGAACGGGTTCGGACAACGACGGAACTGTCGGGGCCCGGCGAAGAGGGCACCGCCGCCGACGAAGTGAGCCAATCCGCCCGCTTTCAGGACGACCTGGCGGCCTGGACGCGAGAATCGTCGCGGATCAACCGGGGCATCGATGTGCTCGTTGAGGCGCGCGCAGCCTGGTCGCAGGCGCCGACCGATGCGCGCGCCGCACCCTATCGGGCCTGGATTCTTCTGAACCAGACCTTCGACGCGGCAAATCCGCCGCGGGAGGGTGAGCCGCCGCCTGGCTGGCGTCTCTTCCAGCTCGCGTTCGTGTTGGCCCACATTCCGACGCTCGCCTCGAGGCTGCCCGAGTATTCCGACCGCTTCGAGGCGGGTTTCGACGAGGACGCCGTCAGCCTGCTCTACATGTCGACTGGGGGCGGTAAGACAGAGGCGTTCTTCGGCATCCTCGTCTACGCGCTCTTTTTGGACCGCCTTCGCGGTAAGCATCGCGGCGTGACCGCGATGATGCACTATCCGTTGCGGCTCCTGACGGTCCAACAAGCCCAGCGTCTCGCCAGGCTTCTTGCCCGCGCCGAGATGGTCCGCCGATCCGAAGGGGTGGGTGGAAGTCCCTTCGAGATCGGTTTCTGGGTCGGAGGGAGCAATACGCCCAATTCCACGGAAGCCCGCCCGGGGGTCGTGGAAGAATCCCTGAGGTGCGTCCCAGCCTGGAGTGATCCGCGAGCAGCCGACGAGGGCGCCCTGCTAGCGAGCCAGGAGCGCGTCGATAGGGAGTACGCCGCAGCCCGCGAGGCCTGGAACAAGCTGCCGGAGTGCCCCTTCTGCCGGTCCGGGCGCGGGACGGCGTTGCGACTCTTTCCTGAACGGCACAACCGTCTCGGGATCGTTTGCCTGAACGATCGATGCGACTGGAACCGGGCGCACCGGTCGGAAGCGCCCGAGCCGTTGCCGTTCCTGCTTGCAGACACGGACATTTATCGGCGGGCGCCATCGGTGCTGCTCGGTACGATCGACAAGCTGGCGCTGCTCGGCCAGAGCACGACGACCGTCGACCGGATCGCCGGGATGTTTGGGATGGCCCGGTGGGTTGAAGGCGGTGTCGGCGGCCTACTGCATATGCCGAGCGGCCAACCGGCCGGTGCCGCCCCGCCGGCCGGTTGGGGCAGGGTATCCCCGGCCTATCGGGCTGGCGCGGAAGTGTTCTTCGACCCGTTCCCCAGTCTCATCGTCCAGGATGAGATGCACCTTCTCGAGGAAAGTCTCGGGACCTTCGGAGGCATCTTCGAAACCGGGCTGTTCGCGTGGCTCGAACGGCTCGCCAGGTTGTTGGGGAACCGCGCCTGCCGAATCCCGGGCGCTCCAGACCGGCCGCGGCTGCCGCACGTCATCGGTGCAACGGCGACGGCGGCTGACGTGGCCAAACATGCGCGCGCACTCTACCAGAAGGCCGTCGTTCAATTTCCCCACCCCGGCCCCGCCTTGCACGGGGGCTTCTACACCCAGATGGCCCAATTCATCCCCGGGGGCGAGGCGGACCGTTCGCGGGCGGCCGCACGCGCGACCGCGCGGGGGCGCGAGGCCGCCGCGCCGTGGGGGAGGGTCTACGCCTCCCTGATGACCAATGGCCGGCTGCACACGGTCACCACTCTTTCGGTCCTCGCCGCCCATGCCGCCACAATCACCCGCTGGCAGCGGGACCTGGCCTCGGCCGATCCAGTCCGCACGGCGAGGGCCGCCCGGGAAATCCAGGAAAACGTCCTGCGGTCGCGTTGGGGCGACCAGCGTCGGGCCGCGGTCGATGATGCAATCGCGGCCAGCCGGTTCGATCGCTTGGCCGCGCTCGTCGACCTGCACCGGATCGAGCTCACCTACGTCACCAACAAAAAGGGCGGTGACCAGATCCTGTCCGCGCTCGAAGGCGAGGTCCGGGAGGCGCATGCCGCCATGGGTCCGGACTACGAACTGACCAATTTCGAGATGTCTTTGATTTCGGGAGGCGTCGACATCGGTGGGATTCAGGGCGTGATCCGCGCGGCGGAAAGGGCCTTTGACCCCATGGCCGACGACATCGCCGGGGCCTTGCGCGGGATTGTGGCGACGTCCGCCATTTCCCATGGCGTCGATGTGGAGGTGTTCAATGCGATGGCCTTCGCTGGCATGCCATCGGATATCGCCGAATACATCCAGGCCTCCTCTCGGGTCGGCCGGACCCACGTCGGCTTCTCCCTTTTGATCCCGACACCGCAAACCCGGCGTGACCGCTTCGTGGTCGAGGTGCATGAGTCATTCCACCGGCTGCTGGAACGCATGATCTCGCCCCCGGCGGTTGAGCGTTGGGCGGATCGGGCGATCGCGCGAACCATTCCCTCGCTCGTCCAGACATGGGCCGCCGGGGTCCGCCACCAGGAGCGTTTCGTCGCGGCGGCCGACGACGACAAGGGCCTCGTCGCCCTTCCCACCACCGTGGAGGCGATGGACCGGCTGCTTAAGGACCCGAATCAGTTCGATGACTGTGTCCGTTTCGTCGCCACGGCGGTCGGCACCGGCGCGCAAATCGGCGGCCCCACCAATCCCGAATACTACGGCGATCTCGTGCGCGGGGCGGCGGCTCGCATTCAGGCCAGCGTCGGCAGCGGCGAGTTCGTGGGAAGGCTCGGGGATTTTTGGAACAACCCGCTCAGCGGCATGCAACGCCCCATGACCAGTCTACGCGACGTCGATGCGGCGGGTCAGATTCTGGCATCAGGGCGCACGCCGCGGAATGAGACGATCTCGTGGGAAGAGGTCTCCGACGCGATGGCGATGGTCCGCAACCGCGGTGTCGCTCGCCGGCGCCGCGGCGCCGCGAGCGAATTGGATGGCGAGGCCTGACGATGACCAAACCACCCATCATGCAGCGTTCGCGCAGCCAGCTCGCCACTGCCTACGCTCCGCACAGCCTGTTCACCTTCGAAGGCGGCTCCGGCGCCTGCATGGCCTTGCCATTCACAGGCAACCCCACGGCCGAGCTCCGCCCCATCACGCAACGTCTGATTAGCGAGCAGATTCAGGAGTATTTCGAGGCGTGGGCAGGCCGGGCGATGCGGGGGCAAAACCTGCGCCACCCTACGCCGGCCGCCCTGGCGGTCGATGCTCGCGTTCTCAGCGACGATGCCGTGCGCGTGCGCATCGGCGATCTCGCGTTCCAGATCCCAGACCGGGTTGGCTACGTGCCGTTCCCGCTCGCCTTCACCTGTACGCGCTGCGGACTGCATCGCGAGTGCCGGCGGCTAAATCGCCTGACGGAGGAGGCGGAGCGGTTTCCGCAGGCATGCCCGACCGGTCGCACCGGCTGCGCCAACGACTGGGAGCAGATCGACGTGGTCCTCGCCCACTGGTCGGGTGAAGTCGAGGCGCTGTCGCCAAGCTACCGGCACTGGGTCTCAAACCGCGCCGAAGTGCGGGAAATCACCCGCTGCGGAGCCTGCGACTCGGATCGATTCTATCTGCGCCGGCCGCCCGGCCCCCTCGCCGGGTGGCACTTCGAATGCGTCAATTGCCGGACGGTGCGTCCCATCCTCCAGCGTGATCGGCGCACCCTGGAGCTGCTGGGGCCGTTACTCGATCAGAACCTGGCGATCGTGGCCGAGATGAACATGGAGCCGGTGTCCTACCGCGCGTCCGCGGCCTACTACCCCCATGGCGACCGGCTGCTCGTGTTCGACCAGGACCAGTTCGTGTCTTTGCTGGCCGCGAGCCAGGTCAATCAGCTCGAGGGCTTCATTTCTACGCGCTACGGCTACCCGCCGACGCACCTTTCCGACACCGACAAGGCCCGCCTGTTGGAGGCGGCCGGACGCCGCGGCGAGTGGCAGAACTACACGGCGATGCGTGATCTGCTGCAGACCTTAGTCGCCGGCGGTGTAACCCCTGCAGAGCAGATCGAAGCCTCCCGCGCGGTTCTGACGCGCTGGGAGGACGACTGGAACGCTTCGGTCTTCGCAGGCCACCAGTCCGCGACTCAGGGCATCGCCACCGCCTGCCGTGAGCGACAGAACTATGTGCGCCGGTTCGATCCGCTGCGAATGAGCGTGGACCACGAGACGCTGGTCCAAGAGAAGCTGCACGGTGGCCAGATGCACGACGGTAAGGACGTCTCGGTCGATGTCACCATCCTCGATCCGTTCCTGCGGCCAGACGGCCTCACAGAGCCCGAGTTTGACCAGCTGAGACGCGAGAGCCGCCGGCGTCTGGATTTTCTCGGCATCGCTGAGATGCGTCTGATCCGTGATGTGAAGGTCTGCGAGTACACCTTCGGCTACACGCGGACGTCGTCGTCACCGATCGTCAAGCGGGAGAAGGCCGGCGATGGAGAGTTGCCGGTTCGCTTGAGGCTGTTCGATCGTGTTCAGGTTGGCGACGACGCCCGGCATCCGGTCCTATGCCTGCTGCAATCGAACGAAGGGTTCTATGTCCGGTTGGACGAGGACGCCGTCATTGAATGGCTCACCGAGAACGGCGTGCAGCTGGCGCCGGCCCCGGCGGGGGTACGGCTCGGCGGTCGCCTGATCGAAGAATTCGCGGGGCTAGAACATGACCCCGCATCTTGCTTTTCCCGCTTCCTTGACGAGTACCGTCGCGAACGGGCCGTCCCCCGCCAAGCCTATCCCTTCGTCTACACGCTACTGCATACCCTGGCCCATCACCTGATCGGTGTGAGCGCCTCCATGTCCGGCCTCGACCTGGGGTCCTTCGGCGAGCACATCTTCGCACCCGACCTGGCGTTCCTGGTCTATCGCCGGGGTATGACGATGGACCTGGGCAACCTTTCCTCGATGTGGCGGGACCGCGGCGATCCTCAGTTTGGGAACGAGGTTCTCGACCAAATGGTCAATCCCGTCAGCCTGAGGTGCGGGTCTGAGAGTGTCTGCAGCCACCGCGGTGGCGCATGCCCGGATTGCGTCCTCATCCCGGAAAACGCCTGCATCACCCGAAATGAACTCCTTTCCCGCTCCGTCCTGATCGGTCGCGGCGCGCCGCGCTGGGACGACAACGGGACGCCGCTGCTCGGATTCTATGAGGTCGCGGCCCGCCGCGCAGGCGCAGGGCCGGCATGACGACTTCAGCAGCCATAGGCGAAGCGCTCGGGAGATCGTTGGTCGAGGCGTTAGGCCCGGATTGTTCAACGGCGGCGCTGGTCGCGCGCTTGCTGCAATCAAGCCCCAACGGCATGCTCGATGCCGTCCGGCTTGAAAGCGCGCCGGCTGGTGCGGCCCTGCGTGTCCTGACGGACTTCGAGCGGCGTGGCTGGGTGACCGCGATCGGTCAGGGGTGGACCGGTGGACCCGAGCGTATGCCTGGCGGCATTCCGGGTTTTCTCGACGGGGCGGCCGCGATGTATAGCGCCTTGCCCCACGACGGCCGCGCTACGACGGTCGTGACCTTCCCCGCGTCGACAAACGGAGTGGTTCGGGCGCTTCCCAGAACGGGCTTCAGCTACGCCGGTCTCGTTTCATCTGATGAGGCTTTCGCTCGCATAGCGGACGCCGCGGTGAACACGCTCACGGTGCTGACGCCGTTTCTGAACAAGGACGGGCTGGACTACGTGGTCACGTTGTTTCAGCGCACGCGCGCCGTCCAAAAGGTTCTGGTGGTTCGGCGCTACGGCGGCGCCTTGGCAAGGGCGAGCGAACGCATCGAAGAACTGGCTCGACTGGGCGTGGACGTCCGCAACTACACCCTCCCATTACCGAAGGGCTTCGAGACGTTTCACGCCAAGGTGATCCTGGCAGACCAAGACCTTGCCTACGTCGGCAGCGCGAACATGACCCGCTACGAACGGCGGTCCATGGAGCTCGGCGTCCTCGTGGACGGCAAGGCCGCCCGCGTCGTGGCGAGCGTCGTTCGGGCGGTCGAGATCGTTGCTGAACGGGTATCGGCGGATCGTCGACGGCCCGCGTTCCCCGCGCCAGCATCATCGCAGGAGGCGCGATGATGGCGCGCCTCCAGGACTTCCACGCTTCAGAGATCGTCGCGGTTCGGCCGGAGCCTCCGAAGGGGCATGTTGATCGGGCGGAGGATGCAGGTCCTCTCATCAAGACAATTCTGACCGCATACCGATCTCGAGCGAATGCTTCAGACGCGCTCAGCCAGTGTCTCGCCTTGATCGCGGGCCAGGGAACGCCGGCGGTCGTGGAAGCCCTTGGGAAGCTGAGTCCCGCGTGGAAGGACCACGCCATCGCTAGCGTTTATGCCGTGCTCATGCCGGGAGAGCGGCGAAAGCGTTTGGGGGCCTATTTCACCCCGCCCCACTTGGTGGATCACCTGCTGGGTAGGCTCCAGGATCTTGGCCTCGACCTGGCCACCCACCGCCTGCGTGATCCGGCAGCCGGCGGCGCCGCATTCCTCGTCCCCCTGGCGCGGCGCAAGGTCTGCGTCTGGCGCGCGTCAGGTGTCGCGGACGACGTGATCGTATCGGATTTGGCCGCCCAGCTGCGCGGCTGTGAAATTGATGCCGACCTGGCCAGTCTCGCCAACGCGCTTCTACGGCGCATGCTCGTCGAGGAGTTCGGTATCGCGGAGGCGCTGGTCGCTTCGCTCACGATCGTAGCCACGGGCGACAGCTTGGCGGCGCCAGTTGGTGCGGCGACGGAGATCGACCACGAGATCGGCAACCCGCCCTACCTGCGGTTACCGCGTGCGATCGAGACCGCAAGGCAGGACGAGTTCCTCGACATCTCCAACGGTCGACTGAACCTCTACGCGATGTTCCTGCGCAGAGCCCTGGACCACGTCCCGGCCCGTGGTTTGATCGGCTATGTCATCCCCGCTTCGTTCCTCGGTGGGCCGGAATTCAAAACCTTCCGCGCAACAGTGGCCTCGCTTGCGGAGGTCCTAGTGATCGACCTGATCGAAAAGCGAAGCGATGTGTTCCTCGATGCAACGCAGGACGCCTGCTTCGTCGTGCTGCGGCGTCGCCAACGTCCCTTGGCCACGTCAGCGGAGAGCAAGGCGAGCAGCGGCCTTTTGAAGTCCGACGGCGCGTTCAAGGCCCTTGGAGATGCGATCATCGGCGCCGGCGGCGCACCCTGGCGCCTTCCCGGCAAGGAACTCGATCAGAGTGCGACGCTCGCGGACTGGGGTTATCGAGGCTCCATTGGCTACCTGGTCGCCAATCGCCAGCCCGAGCGACTGCACACGGAGGCTGGCTCGGGTCGATATCCGCTGGTTTGGGCGAAGGCCATCTCGCCCGAAGGCAAGTTCGATTTCGACCGAGCCCTCGAACACAAGGAGAGTGGTTGGGTAGATGCGCCTGAAGCGGCTCCATACATCGTGCGGACCGGGTGCGTCGCGATTCAACGGACGTCTTCGCGAGGGCAGAAGCGGCGAATCACCGCGGCTCCGATTCCTGCGGCGTTCGTTGAGGAGCACGGCGGAATCATCGCAGAAAATCACGTGATCCTCCTTGTGCCCACCACCCCTCTGGCGGCAAGCGTCGAAGCCCTGGCGGCGGCACTGAATTCGACACATGCCAGTGAACAGTTGGACCGTGTTTGCGGCTCGGCCTCCATTTCGGTTCGTCTGCTTGAGACGCTTCAGCTTTCACGTCCACCAAGCGATAGCGAGCAGTGACTGCCAATGGGCCTGGAGCATTGGGATTCTTCTCGACGTAAATGGGTGCTCTACCGGAGCCAGGCGCAGCACAGTGAGGACTGCGCCCGCTATCCCTTTGAGAAGATTCCCGGCCGGGTCTTCCTAGACACAAATGTCGTGAACCTTCTCGTTAAGCATAGGGAGCCGATCTTCGAGCAGGCGGCGATGCCGGCAGGACTCGATCGAACGTGCGCGCATGACGTCGAGGCGCTCATGCACGTATTTCAAGTCGGCGCTCGGGCCGACTGGGATCTGATCGCGTCGCGCAAGACCCTGGATGAAATCCAGGGCACCCCCGACGCCGATGTCAAAGCCGAGTTGTTGGAGTACACAGTCCAACTTGTGGAGCTGCCCAGCGACGACAGCGCCTTCGCAGCGAGTCTGGGCCGGCGGCTCCTCGATGCTCCGTTTGTGTCTGCGCTCCCCGACCTTGCGGATCGAGAGCTAATCGGCAACGCCATTGGCCTCGGTTGTGATGTCTTCTGCACCTGCGACCGCCGAACGATCGTTCGCAAGCGAGAGCGCCTGCATCTGTTGCCAATACGAATTCTCACCCCGGTCGAGTGGTGGGCCCACGTTAAGCCGTGGGGCGGTCTGTGGCTTTAAGTTGCCATGTGTCTGCTTCGGACGAATACAAATGTCGGCTTCTGGGCCCCGAGCAGACTCAGTGCTCCGTCGCCCTTGGCCCGGCTGGGGCGGCTCGCAGAGCCGGCGGGCGAGCGGCGGCGGGGCGTAGACTTACGCGTCGCCGACGCCGAGGGGAGGGGCCAGTCTTGGCTCGTTGCTGTCTAGGGCAGGATAGCCTTCGCGGCGGCGGATCACTACGTGGAGCGGCCCAGTGGCCAATCTCAGCATTCGGGTCGCCGACGACCTTCTCGCCCGGTTCGATGCCGCTGCGGGCGCCCAGGGAGGCCGGGCGCCGACACTGCGCCGCCTGATGGACCAGGCCGCCGGCGAGGGGCCGTCCGTGTCTGGCCGCCTTCCCTCGCGGCCCTTGAAGCTGACCGTCCGACTGGCTGAAGAGGATGGCGACGGCTTGGTGCGCGAGGCCGCCGCCATGGGCCTGACCCCCAACGGATGGGCTGCGGCGCTCATTCGGCGCCGGCTTCACGGGCGGCCGACCTTCCCGCGTGGCGACGCGTCGGCCTTGCTCGCCGTCCAGGGCGAGGTGCGGCGGATCGGTGTGAACGTGAACCAGATCGCCCGCGCCCTGAATACGGCGGTCATGGAGGGCAAGGTGCTCGACCTGGAGGTCGCCTACCTCGCCGACCTGCAGACAGAACTACGTGCGCACATGTCCACACTGCGCGAGGCGTTCGAGGGCAATCTCGCCTACTGGGCGGTCGAGCTATGACCGACTTCCACATGGTGTTGGGCTTCGAGGATGTCTGGAGACCGCCCGTCCGGCAGCGTATCGTTCGCCCGCGCTCCGTCTTGAGACTTGCGCCGACCGCCGGCAGCGGTGTGCGGGCGCGCCTGGAGCGGGTCGCCTCTCGGGCGCCCGAGGTGATGGTCAAGGTCACCGGCCGCACGCGCGACGGCGTCCACCTGCGTTCGCACCTCGACTATATCTCGCGGAACGGCCAACTGGAGCTGGAGGGCCCAGACGGCGCCTTGCTGGTCGATCGCCGCGACGTGGCTGATCTGGCGGACTCCTGGGCCGCCGCAGCCATGGCCGACAGGCCCCGTCGCCGGGACTCGCCGCTGAGCCATTCGGTCATCCTGTCGATGCCGGCCGGCACGAAAGAGATCGTGGTGCGGGACGCCGCCCGGTCGTTCGCCGCCGACATGTTCGCAGGCCGGCATGACTACGTGTTCACACTCCACACCGACACGCCGCGTCCACACGTCCACCTGGCGATATGTTCACGTGGCCACACGGGCGAGCGCTTGAACCCGAAGAAGGCCGACCTGGAGGTTTGGCGCCAGACCTTCGCCCAGGCGCTACGGGATCGCGGCGTGGAGGCTGAGGCGACACCGCGGCGGGCACGGGGGGTGACGCGGAAGGCCGAGCGGACCCCGTTGCGGAAGATCCGAGACCGTCACGAGGCGGGAGGCGGACCCATGGCGCAGGTTCATCGCTCAGCCTACCGGGAGGCCGCGGGGGCGGCCTTCCAGGGGCGGATCGAGCGGACACCCTGGGATCAGCGGATCTTGGCTCGGCAGCAGGCGGTTCGCAGCCTCTACCTCAGCCAAGCTCAATTGCTCGGACGGTCGAATGATCCGAAGGATCGTGCCTTAGCGGTGAAGGTTGAGGCCTTTGTGCGGAGCATGCCGCAGCCTGACACCCAGAGATTGGCCCTGGCCCGCGAGTTGAGGGCCGTGAACGCGCGGCTCGGCCGCGGCGGCCCTGAGCCAGGCAAGGAGCGAGGGCGGTGAACGCCGGCTTCAGGCAATGGCGCGAGCGAGGTCGTCATGCTCGAACGCACTGGCCATGCGGTCGATCTGGTTGGCGGTCAGCCCATGCTGGGCGGCCACCTCGCGCCATGTGGCGACGACGACCCCGACTTCCCGAGCGATGGCCGAAGCTTCCGGCTTGCTGAGCCTGAAGTAGGCGGCCGTCCCCAGCGCCGTTTCGAGCGAGGCGTCTTGGTCGGTCTCGTTGAGCGCCAAGGCGTGGATGCGCGGCTTCACATCGGTAGGCATGGGGTTGAGGTCGTAGGCCGGGGACAAGCGCCACCCGCCGGGCTCGCGCAGGAAGCCGTGGTTGCGCAGGTGGTCGTCGGTGTTCGAGATCAGGATGTTGAACACGATCCGTCGCCAGAGCTGGGCGGCGTCGCCGGGAGCGTCGGCGCCGTCCTGGCGCAGGACGTCGACCAGTTCCAGATAGCTTCGGACCTCGCCGTCCGCGGCGCCTAGCGCGGTGAGCGCCGAGCGGAATGGCCGGCGGCCGCCATCGGCCATGCGGTCGAAGCGCGACATCATGAACACCGGCCGCCTAGCCACCTGGCGCAATTGGAATGCGGGCACAGAGACGCCGGCCTGCTGGGCCAGGGTCATCGCCACGGATTCCCAGGTCGGTATCGGCCAGTCGTCGTGCTGGCTCGGGAATTTGGCCATCAAGAGTTCGCCCTGGGCGTCCTTCACCGACGCCTTCGGGCGCGCGCCACCGAGCGAACTGCCCGGCGCCAGCAGCAGGCGCAGGTCTTCGTCGGTTTCACGGTCATCGACGATCCGCCGCGCGGCCCCCAGCAGTCGGGGCAAGGCGACGAGGGGCGGGACAGGGTGGGCGTCAGCTGCCGCGAAGCCTTCGGCGCCGACATCGCGGAAGCGCAGGGCGCCGAGGCGGGTCTGGTCCTCGACCAGCATAAGGAAGTCCGCTTCCAGCAGGGTGCGGGGCGCCCGGCCTTCCGCCTTGGCTTCATGGCGTTCACGGCGGCCCATCAGATTGCGGCCCCAGCGGTCTGGCGCGGGATCGCTGAAGGCATTGAAGAGGCCGCCGTCCCAGTGGGCGTCGCCTCGCACCAAAGGGAGGTTGGGCTCAAGCGGGAACGCACCCGCCAGCCCTAGCCAAGTCTGGTCGTAGGCGAAGGAGCAAGTCTGGCGGGCGCCCTTGGCCCTGGCCCATAGCCGGCCGACTGGCCGGGTCGCGCCATCCCAGTCGATATGGACTTCGATCTCGCGGTCCATGTCAGCGAGCCTCCGCCTTCGTCCGGACGCGCTTAGGCAATTGCTCCTCCGCGAGCGTTTGGCCAACGTGATCGGTGGTGGGGTCAGCGAGCGCGCCGAGGCGGTCTGCCAACCCAAGGACGAACAGCACCGTGGCATAGATCCCCACGGCGACGCCGGGGTCGCCACGCTCCACGCGGGTGATGGTGTTGCGGCCAACGAAAGCCCGCTCGGCCAGGAGGGCGATCGTCATGTTCCGCCGCTTGCGAGCCGTCGATATGTCGCCGCCAAGCTTCGTAAGTCCCCGGCGGACGGAGAGTGGCAAGGCGGATTGGGCTTTAGAGGTTTTCATGATCGCACCAAAAACAGGGAGCTATCTCCGATAACGCACGATTTATGGCGCGGAATGTTTATACGCAAGCCTAATGCTCAAGATTCTGCACCATAAATCGTGCAATATTCTATTTTACGCGCGAATTATGGTGCATGGAGCGCTGACGCCGCTGCCCTAAAATCGGAACCTACAGGTCATAGAATTTGGCGAAATCGGAACCTGCGGGTTCCGTCTCCGTCACGCTGTCGCCCACTGAGATGGGTAGGCTTACGCCTTTCCCGCCGGACTCCCGCCCGCCTACGCTGAGTCGATGATGGAGCGGTCCGTCTCCGGGCGAGCTCCCTGCGTAGAGGTATCGCCGTCATGGAAACATCCCGAGCTCCCAATCGCTACCTGCGGACTCCCGAAGCAGGCCGTCACCTCGGCTTGTCTGGCCGCACGTTGGAAAAGCACCGCACCTACGGCACGGGCCCCCGCTACCGGAAGATCGGCGGGCGGGTCGTCTATGCCCTGAGCGATCTGGAGGCCTGGGCCGATCAGGGCGCCCAGACCTCCACGACCGACCCCGATGGCGGGCGCGTCCGCGCCGCGCGCCGCTACGAAGAGGAGACCGTGGCGCACCACGCCTGACCACCTGTCGGCACGACGACGTGTGGACGTGTCAGCGCTCGCCAAACGGATGCTTCCCGTACTTGCGCATCAGGTCGTCGACGGCTTCTCCCAGCAGAGCCTGAAGCGTGGTGTTCTGCTCAAGGGCCAGGATGTTGAGGGCCTGGCTCAGCTGGGGGCTGAAGTAGCCCCCGACCGCCTTCTTGCCGACCCGGGCCAGCGGTCGGCCCTGAGGCGCCACAGCGACAACGGGATCGGAAACCGGTTCAGGCTTCGCCCGCTCCGTCCTGATCGCGTCGAACCGGCTCATGCCGGCACCGCTAGGGCGCGCGTGGACATGCCAAGCTGCCCGCATATCCACGCCCAAAGCTCCCGTATCTCGCCGGCTGCCTTGCCCTGGAGCTCGTGCTCGGGCGCAGTCCGGCCTGCGGCGACGCTGTGATGGAAGGCGGCGCGCTCGGGCAGGATGACGGGTGCGATCTCAAGACCGAACTCGCCGCCGATCAGATTGGCGGCATCCCGGTAGATATGAGGCGCGCGAGGCGGGCCGGCGTTGAAGACCACGAATGCGGGCTTCCGGCTGGACCGAACCAACTCCGCCGTCGCCTCGATCGCCGCCAGGTCAAAGGCCCTGGGGCGGCAAGGAATGAGGAGCAGGTCCGCCAACTGCGCAGCCTGGCGCGCCATCGCGTCAGCGTGTGGCGGCGTGTCGATCACAGCGACTTCGGCGCCCAGGTCGGCCGCCTTGGCCAGCTTGCCAGCAAGAAGGGTTGGCGCGCCGCAGTCGACGACTTCCGGGTCGCCGCCGCCACGCCATTGTCCCCAGCGGCTGGCGGTCGCCTGCGGGTCGGTATCGACGATAAGGGCGACGCTGGATCTCGCCGCTTCCGTGGCGAGGTTCACAGCGAGGGTCGTCTTACCTGCCCCGCCCTTCTGGCTCACGATGGCTATGGTCCGCATGTTCACCTCCGCACATGCGGGCATGTGAACAGGCTGGGTGCGCAGGGCCAGGGGCTCAGCGTGCCCGTCGAAGGATATCGTAGGTTCGGTTAGAAATTGGCGGGGTGTCCACGTGCGAACACGCCGACGTGTGGCCCTGTCTACGCGGCTTTGGCCGGCTCGACCGCTTCGGCCGCCCTTGCCTTTCGCGGCCCCAGCGGCTTGCCTTCGCGCGGGTCCGGCGGTGTGGGATCGAGCTGATCATCGCCAATGCGGCGCGCGGCCAGCAGCGGCCAGACCCGTTCCCGCTTCGAGCCGTCTTTGGGGGGCGCGGTCCCGGACTTGATGATGAAGTCCGAAAGGGTCTGCTGCGAAGCCCGCAGGTGATCGTTCAGCAGCTTGGAGCGGGTGATGTAGCCCTCATTCACGCCCTTGACGCTGTGGTTCATCAGCAGGTGCATGTCGACGGGAGAGAGGCCTGCGGCCTGGCCGAGCGTGCGGTAGGTGTGGCGCAGGTCGTTGCCCCACTTGGAGAGCGTGCCGCGGCTCTCCTTCTGTTCGACGATATGGCCCTCCTCACTGTCGGCCGCGAAGACCCAGGTCTTCGCCGCGTCCGGATGCAGCATGCTGCCGGCCCGCATCGCCCGGAGCAGGCAGCGGATCATCGGCCGTGACAGCGGGATATCGAACGCCTTCTTCGCCCCGCCCTTGGGCGAGGGGATGTGCAAAACGCGGTCCTTGAAGTTCAGGTGCTCGACCTTCGCCATCTTCAGCGCAGTCGGGCGGCTGCCGCAGAGGACGGTGAACAGGTGGAATTCGCGACGGATGGGATTCCGCAGGCGGCCCGCCTCGGTCATCCAGCCGCTGATGTCGACGGCGCCCATGGCGACGTCGCGGCGCTTCTCCTCATTCCAGTCCACCGCCATGACCGGGTTCTCCGGCGGCAGTCCCCGGACGCCCCGCCGGGCGTGGTTGTAGATGGCTCGCAGCGTCCGCATGCAGCCGTTGGCCGCGTAGGGCCCCGCGCTCTTCGTCAACTCGTCATGGCGTTGCGAGACCAGGCCCGGGTTCTCGCCCAGTTCCCTCAGCGGCTTATCGAGCCAGTCCTTCAGCATCCGCTCGACATGATCGGCGTAGCCCGCGATCGTCCCGGCGCTGCGGTTCTTCCGTTCGAGGTGCGAGACTCGATAGCGCGCCCAGGCCTGTCCCAGCGTGACATCGGCCGTCGGAGGGGCTTCGGGGGCCTTCTTCGCTTCCTCTGCGTACTCACCCTTGGCGATCTTCGCCAGGACATCCTTGGCCTTTGCCCGCGCGTCGCGGGTCGTAAGGTCCTCGGTCGTGCCGAGCGTGACCTTCTTGGCGTGACGTTTGCCATCCTTCCAGTGCTCGCCGAGGACGGCGAACGCCTTCGTCTTCGTTCCGACCCGCACGAAGAAGCCGCGCAACTCCGTGTCCCGGACCTCGTACTGACCCTTGTCGCTGAGCGGCAGGCGGCTGATGACCTTGTCGCTGAGGGTGGCTTTCAGATCGCTCATGACAGAATTTAGGTTGGGGTTTAGGTTGGGGTTTGCCCCAACCTAGTTTCAAGGTCGGGCCGCTCAGAAACCCTACCACATCCGAAAAAAATGAGCAACAACAATGGGTTTAGCGTGTTTTAGCGTGGGTCCGGCGGACCCCGTCGAGGGCGCTAATAAAAACTACGAATCTGAGGGTCGGACGTTCGAATCGTTCCGGGCGCGCCATTTTCTCCTAGAAAATCAGTCACTTAATAGTACTCCCCTTAGCCGGGTCGGCCTTGTTTCATCTCTGGGGTCACACTGGGGTCACAAGATTTGATGGCTCTCCACGGGAGTTCGATCATTTGCACCGCGGTTCACGGTGACCACAGCCGGTGAACGTCTCCCGGTGCGCCCGGTCCATGTGCATAGGTTTTGGGGAGACTTCCGACGCATGCCGGCGACGTGCATAGGAAGGCGCGATTTTCTTTACGCATCCGCTCGGCATGTGCGGACCGTGCGCTAGGTCTATACACGTCGGGAAATCGTGTATAGAAAATGGCCAATTCCTATACATGTGAGCTTGATATGGGTTTGGTCGCTAGCCACGTCCCACCGGTGTTGCCGCTTTCGGTCGACTTGGAGACGAAGCGTGTTCTGAAGAAACTCGCGAGCGCGCACCGCGCCTTGGCCGAGTTGAAGGGCGCCGCGGGCCTGGTCCCCAATGAAGCGATCCTGATCAACACGCTTTCGCTGCAGGAGGCGAAGGACAGCTCCGCGATCGAGAACATCGTCACCACCCACGACGATCTCTACCGAAGCGATGACGTTGCAAACCGATTTGCGAGCGTCGCCGCCAAGGAGGTCTACGCCTACGCCCGCGCCTTGCGGGAGGGCTTCCAGAAGATCCGCGAAACGGGACTGATCACAATCAACGACATCCTCGCGATGCAGGCGACCCTGGAGCAGAACCAGGCGGGCTTTCGCCGCCTCCCCGGAACCGCCCTCAAGAACGACAAGACGGGCGAAGTCGTCTTCACGCCGCCCCAAAGCTACGAGGAAATCGCATCGCTGATGGCGAACCTGGAGGCGTTTCTGAACGGCGGGGTCGATGTCGATCTCGATCCCCTGGTGAAGATGGCGGTGATCCATCACCAGTTCGAGACGATCCATCCCTTCTACGATGGGAACGGCCGGACCGGCCGCATCCTCAACATCCTCTATCTGGTGAAGGAGGGGCTCCTCGGCACGCCCGTCCTCTACCTCTCTCGCTACATCAACCAGAACAAGGCCGACTACTATCGGCTCCTCCAGGCGGTTCGGACGGACGGCGTCTGGGAAGAGTGGTTGATCTACATGCTCGACGGCGTCGAGCAGACGGCCGGGCAAACCACTCGGCTCGTCCACCGCATCCGGGATCTCATGCTCGATCACAAGGTGCGGATGCGGCGCGAACTGCCCCGGATCTACAGCCAGGACTTGCTGAACAACATGTTCAGCCACCCCTACAGCAAGATCGCCTTCGTGGAGCGCGACCTCGGGGTCAGCCGCATCACCGCGACGCGGTATCTCGACGAACTCACCCGTATTGGGCTGATGCGGAAGCACAAGCTCGGCCGGGAGAGCTACTACATGAACAGAGCCCTGCTCGACCTGCTCGGCAATGTCCAAGCCGTCTAAGGGTCGGCAAGCGTCGGCTCAGTCGCCACGTCGCGCCCGGGCTCGCCGTCGGCGGATCGCCCGCATCAAATCCGGATGGAGCTTGGGACGATCCCATCGAGCGGCGCCGCCTATCCGGCCGAATTCCTCGGGGTAGCGGAGGTAGGTGAAGACCCTGTCGACGACGTCGACCATCAGCACCTTCATCTCCGCGTCGGAGATGCGCGAGAGGCGAGCCCAAGGAATCTCCCCATATGGCGTGACCACCTTCACGTCGCTGAAGTCGCCAGCCAGCGATGACGGGAAGGTCCCGGCATGGAGGTTCTCGAGTTCAGAATTTCGCACGCAGGTCTCGATTAGCGCCTTGGCCAGCTGCTCGAGGTCACGCCTCTCGGCTCCGCTCAGACGAGAACTCATGCCCGGCCACCCTTCCAACGGTCATCGCGTGCGCCAGCGTGGCTCGATCTGCACCACCTGCTAGGCTTCGCGGATGTGCAACCTCTACGCCATGATGCGCGCTCGAGCCGAAGTCGCCGCGATTGCGCGGGCTATGGACCGCAACAATAATCAGCCGCCAATGTCGGGTGTCTATCCCGACTATGCAGCCCCAGTCGTCGTGCGCGACGAGGCAGGTTGGCGTGAAATGCGGGACATGCGCTGGGGCATGCCGACGCCGCACAACGTCCAATTCGAAGCGGCCAAGAAGCGGGCTGACAAGCTGCGCGCAAAGGGCACGGACTTCGATTTCAACGAGCTCCTGAGGATGGAGCCCGACAAGGGCGTGACGAACATCCGCAATACGGCGAGCCGACACTGGCAGGCTTGGCTCGAACCCAAGCATCGGTGCCTGGTGCCGATCACGTCGTTCAGTGAGCCCGACCAGGTGGGCGGGACCTACAAGCAGGTCTGGTATGCCCTCGACGCCTCGCGCCCGCTGGCGTTCTTCGCCGGCGTCTGGACCGCCCACAGTTGCGTGCGGAAGATCAAGACGGGGTGGGAGGACTGCGAGGTCTTCGGCTTCCTCACCACCGGTGCAAATGCGGAGGTCGCGCGACACCACGACAAGGCGATGCCGGTCGTCCTCACCGATCCAGCCGACTGGGATCTCTGGCTCAGCGATGCGCCGTGGTCCGAGGTTCGGCGCCTGCAGCAACCGCTCCCCGACGGAACGCTGCAGATCGTGGGACACGCCACCAAGGAGGACGAGGTTCTTCCGACCTGACCGATGGGACCGGTACAGCACACTTCTCGATCGACGCGGTGGACGGTCCGCCTGCTCGCCGGGGGCTGCGCAGTCCTCGGCGTTATGTGCGCGGTGCTAGCGTTCGCCTGGTCACGGAAGTCGGACGAGGCCGCCTGCTACCGAACGGCTTTGGCCGTAGGCGAGACGCCCGCCATCGCCGAGTCAGACTGTGGCGGCGCCGAGTAGCCCGCCGATGCTGACCCTGACCGACATTCAACTGGAGCTGAACGATCGCGCCGGCGTTGAGGCGACCGGCATTCGGCTCACGCGCCAGGAGTTCGACGACCTGGTGCGGTCTCGCGGTCGGCCGAGCGATCCGCTCATTCAGCCCGAGCGCTCCGGCAAACCGGCCCAGGTCATGGGCATGCCGGTGACATGGGTCGCGCGCTCCGCAGGTCCTCGGCTCCTCCCGGCGGTCAAGCCGAGCCGCGGGCGTTAGGCGTCCCGCGGCCACTTACCGTCAAACAGGTGCGGAAAGACGGCGATCTCACGCGCGCCGCACCCCTCGTCGCCCGCGCAGGCGAGCCTTTCCACGAGCGCCGAAACGCGCACCTGAGACCCATCGCCGAACCGACGCGCCAACTCCGGCGGCGTCCATTCGACGAGGCGCTCGCAGGCCTTGCAGCAGATGGCCAGCGACCATCCCTTCCTCAGGTAGTCCGCCACGGTGTCGCGCCCGACCTGTCCGACCTGGAAGGCCTGGAGCGCCTTCTTGGGCGGCGCCTTCAGCGTCGATACGGGTTCAGATCCAGACAGTGGCACGGCCCTCCGCGCCACACTGGCGGCATCTGGCGCGCCGACGGATGTCCATTGGCGTGGCGTCGGAGCCGCAGGCGTCAACGGCTTCGCGGAACGTCAGCGTCGCGAGGTGTTCGCAGCCATCGCATCGGATCTTGAGTGTTGCGCCGGCGTCATGGAGCGATGCAGGTTCTGGAACATCTGCCCCATCGTGTCAGAACGCAGGGCGGGTGGGCCCGGCGCCGTCGCCCGTGGCGCCGTAGAAGCTGTGCACGCGTGTGAAGTGCAGCGCGGTCGTCTCGAGGCTCTCCAACGCGATCATGAGGGCCAGGTAGTCGCGCCCGAACGGCGGGCAGCGCTCCATGAGGCCGCGCAACTGCTGCACGAATGGGGCGGCCGATTTGAACGCTGCGATCGCCTCCTGCCGGTCGCCAAGCGGGTTGTTGGCGCCGCGCCGCTCGGACCATTCCCGCTCCAGCTCGAAGTAGAAGTTCCGCCGGCGCGTGAAATGGTAGGCTGAGGTCTCCAGACCGTCCCAGGCGATGCTGATCGCCATCCAGTCGAGGCTCGGCATCACGACGCCAGAACGCCATTCGAGCAATTGCTCCGCGTAGGGCCGCAGGTCGTTGAACACACCGACACAGCTCGCCTTGTCACCGAGCCCGCTCCGAGACCGGTAGACCATCTAGGCCTCCCGCGGATCGTTTGGATGCACCGGGCGACGCATTGGGCAACGGGGCATGCCGGGGCCCCGTTCCTGGATCCGGCCGTCGCTGTGGACCCTGCCCAGGATCGGCAGGATGCGCGCCGTGTCCCCGCGCGGCTGGTTGTCGTTGCTGATTACCATGTAAGAACAAAAGCAGAACTTACAGCCGGGGACGAGTCGAATTTGTCGCGCGCGTTAGCGCTCGAGACCCTGTCCGCGCCCAAGCTCGGTCACCGACGCCCCGCCCAGGCCGGGGCCGAGTTCCACGGCGCGGCCTGTCCCGGGCAAGGTTTGGGCGGTGCGCAATCGCGCGAAGTGCTCTACGCCCTGCGCGTCGCGAACGATGACCCAGCCGGAGGCTCCGAGCTCGTCGTGGTGACCGCTCTTCACGACCCGACCACGGACGGGCTCGTCACCGAGCTCGCGCACGTCTCGACCCGCTTCCAGCCGTCGCTGATGCAGGCTTCGGACTACGTCGCGCCGCACCTGCAGCGTCCGCAGCTTCGCCTCGAGGTCCGGGGCCAGCCGGTAGCGCGGTCCGTGCCGCGTGGCCAACCCAAGGGTCTCGAGGTGCCGCAGACGGCCGCGGTTGAGGGCGGCCCAGGCGTCCGTGCCGCCCACGCCATCCTCGACCTCAAGATTGGCGTCGGCGGCCTGCAGGAGTCGCCGATCGAACCCGGTGAAGCGATCAGCCTGGGTTTCGCGCCATATCCGCTGCTCGGCCTCTACCCGGGACAGATCGCCCAGCAGCTCGTGAGCCACCTCCTGAGCCCGGGCTCGAAACCCATAGCCGATGTAGTCGCGTGGAATGACGAGGTCGCGGCCGGACGCGCGACGACCGCGAACCAGGACGTGCGCGTGCGGCTGGTCGGTGTCGAAGTGACAGACGCCCAGCCACTGCAGGTCAGGCTCCCCGAGGTCTTCCGCGACACGCTTCATGGTCTCGCGGGTGAAGCGCCTGAGGTCGGCGATGCGATCACCGTGTTCAGGTGAGACGATGAAGCGGAAGTGGTGGCGATCCTCACCCCAGCTCTTTGTCGTTCGGGAGGCGTCGACCGCGTCCAGCTCGCGGTCGAAGAAGTCGGCCCGCCCGCCCTCAACACCGGCGCCGCTGCGCGCCAGATAAGACACGTGAGCGGCCAATGCCGCGTTACGCTCGAAGCCCCGACCTATATGGCGCGCCACCAGCGCTTTCACGATGACCCGTTGCCGGACGTCCAGTCGGAAGGCCCGTCCTGAGCGCGCCTGCGCCGATCGCAGCACACCGGCGCGATCGCCGAAGGCAAACAAGCGGGAGGCCGCGAGACGCTGGAGGATCGCTGTTCGCGCCGGCGCCTTGTCCGCCTTCAGGCGGTTCGGAAGTCGCGCCAGGCGTCGTGGCGGTTCCGGATCCGACGACCCGGACAGACGAACGCGGATAGCGTCTCGGGCCAGCATAGCGCCTCGCTCAGGACCGTCGAAGCACACACGTCACCGCACGTCGGCGACGAGCGCCCGAGGTCGCTCAAGAGGCTGAAAGTGTAGAGAAAAACAGAGCCGAAAACACTCCTTTTATCTTGCCCTAAGCCACTAAATCGGAGAGGTCGTCAATCATCATCAACAACAAGCAAGTCGGCGCAAAGGTCTGTGGTCGGTCTCAGCGGACCCTAATCTGAGTCGCCGCTCCTCTGGCCAAACGAAGAAACCCGCCCGGCCGGAGCCGAGCGGGTCGAAGGTCGGAAGCGTTTGGATGTCAGGCTGCGCGAGCCCGGATGGGCATGTGCTGCACGCCTCGTGAGTTGGCCTGCTGAGCGAGGTTCAGGGCCGGTCCGAACGGATGCGAACCAGCCGCCCGGGCTTCGTCCAGGGACTGCGCCAGGGTCAGGCAGCAGGTGGGTTCGAGCGCCATGAGTTCGTCATTGGCGCGGAACGGAGCCGCCTTGCCGTGTCGGTCGAAGTCCGCCCGGGCGACCACGAGCGTGACACCTTTCTGCTGCGCCCAGCGGATCGCGATCCGCTCCGCGCCCTTGGCTCCGGTGGTGGCGAGCGCCATGTCCGGCCACTGCTCGCGGGCCCAGTTCAGGGCGTCGAAGATGCGGTTGGCGTCCGCCTGACTGTCGGCGAACGGGGCAGCCCGGAACGCCACGATGGGACCGCCCGGATCGGCCTCGGCCGACCGACGCCGCTCGATGCCGCGCAGGGCCTGCTTGGCCTCCAACTGCGCCGCGGTCAGGTGCGTGCCCCGCCGGCTGCCGCGCCAGGGCGTCCAGACGTCCCCGGTCGCGGTCGTATAGACCTCGGCCGCCGCGTCGCGGATCAGCTCGCAGGCCGCCTGGGCGACATCCGTAGACCGCGCCAGGCGCGTGGCGTCCTGCAGCTCGGTGTCGGCCATCTCGGACCCATCGAAGTCGCGCTCCAGGATCCGCATGCGGTCGCGCGCCCGATCCGCATCACGCTCGATCCGGCCGGCCGCTGAATGGAAGGCGCCGATCAGGCTTTCGGCCAGGATCGTCTGCACATCCTCCAGTGCGGTGTCGCCGATCAGATCGAGGAGCTCGGTCATCACCGCCAGGCCGAGCTGGGTCAGGGCGGCTTCGGTCGGGTGCGGCCGGACGTCTTCCAGCGCCGAGGCTTGCACGTCGAACGCGGTATCGGTGGTCGAGAAGGCATGAAGGGAGAAGGTCATCGAAGGACTCCAAGGTTGAGAGGAATCGCCGATGCGCCCCAGCGCAACGACCTCTGTCTTGGCCACGTCGGGTCCCGGGCAGTCACCGGAGCGGAGCGCCTCACGCGAAGCGGAGGGAAACGGCCGCCAGGCCGTTGACGGCCCGGGTGACGTGACAAGATGAGAGGGCGTTGTGTGGGGGCGTTGCGCCCGCCCGAAGAGGCGGGCGCTCAACTCGGCGCGCCATTCGCGCCGATGGCTGAAGTCGATCAGGCCAACGCCCGGCCGGCCAGCTTGACGAGGTGGTTCCGCTCCACCGGCCGATAGGCCAATGCCCCATGGGGCGCGCAGTACGCCCCCCGCGTCGCCGTCCGGCCACAGAGGCAGAAGTCATCCGCGAGGGGGTCGCCGATCGGCCATCGACATTGCCCGAGGCGCACGGTCACGACGCTCGCCAGTCCGCTCTGTGGCAGAGGCAGGCGAGGGGAGGCCGCACCCGGCGGCGGGAGGGCCTTGAAGGACTTGGACCTGGACCTAAGACGCGCCCGACGTTCCCGGCGCTGGTCCGCGCGTCCGGCGCCCGGCAGGCGCGCGCCGGTCCGGCCGCTCAGGCCGAGGCGATGGATCTTCCCGATCACCGCGTTGCGGGTGATGCCGGCGCCGAGGTCGCGGGCGATCTGGCTGGCGCTCGCGCCATCCTTCCAAAGCTTCCTGAGGGTCTCGACGCGATCGTCGGTCCAGGTGTCGCGGGCGACCATGGCGGTGTCTCCGGTTGACGAGCCCGATCGGCTCGCCTCCCGCCCGCCCTTCCTCCGTCTTCGCGTGAGGGATCGTCACCCGAATGGGCGGAGACCCGGCACGGGGCTCCGGGAGCCGAAGGCGACTAGAGCCCGACCCGGCCCTTCGGCCGGGGCACGCCCGACCACGCTGCGTCGAGAATCGACATCGGAGGAGGCCCGCCTCCGCTAAGGTTCCACGCGCCATCCTGCATTCGGACGGTGGCCGCGCGGAGAGACAGAATGGCTCTCTACACCTTCTACCCCTGCCAGCTCGACCAGACCTCGCTCTCCTTCGAGGCGCACGAGCTTGAGGACGACGCGGCGGCCACGGTCCATTGCCTCTATGTCCTGGAGCAGCATCTCAGCGCGCAGTTCGTCGTGGTCTGGTGCGGCGAGCGCCATGTCGTCACGCGTCGTCGGATGGACCCTGGCCTCGCGGCGGTCCTGGGCCGCGACCCCGACATGTCAACTCTGGCATGAGAAAGCCCCGCCGGCATCGCCGGCGGGGCCCTAGGTTTCAGCAGGCTTGGCTCTAGAACGGGATCTCGTCGTCGAGATCAGCGACCGTCGTCGGTCCCTCAGCTTGAGAGGCCGGCTCCGGGCGCGGGCCCTTGGCCTTGATCCGCAGGTTCTCCACCACGAGACGCAGGTCGTAGTGCTTGGTCCCGTCGCGCCCGGTCCAGGTGTCGTTCTCCACGTGGCCGCTCACCACCACCCGCGAGCCCTTCTGGGCGTAGGCGGCGATGTAGTCCTCCGCGGTCTTCTCGTTGAAGCACACGCAGTTGAAGCCCGTCGTGCGCTCCCCGGTCTGCCCGTCCCCGCGCCGGAAGCGCTGGGTTTCCAGCACCCGGAAGGCGGCGCGCTTCTTGCCGCTGCCTTGAGCCGACAGGATGGAAGGATCGGCGGCCAAATAGCCTTCAATGATCACGCTCTGCATGGTCAGTCTCCTTGGTTCGAATTGTGGGATCAGGCGGCTTGCCGCTCGGCGGAGGCGTCGCGGTCCGACGCCCAGTCGAGGACGGTGAGAGAGCGGACGACCAGCTCCTTGGCGGCGCGTTGGCCGCCGTCGCGCGCCTCGTAGAGGTTGTCCACGAAGGCCCCGATCACCACGACCTCGCAGCCGCTGGCCAGGCCCTGGGCGATGACGCGCTCGTTGAGGCCCTTCGCCCAGCTCACGCAGTTCACACCGACCACCCGCGGCTCGCCGCTCGCGTCGCGGCCGCGGTTCTCCAGCAGCCGGAACACCGCCTTCGCGAAGTCGTCGGTCACCTGCGGATCGGCCGACAGCCGGCCGACAAACACCACGTTCTGCATGACAGTCTCCTCGCTCATCGAAGCGGCGAGACCCATCGTCCAGCCCGCTTCACCCGGCGGAGCCCTCCCTCCGACCCCTGCCGGCCTCCTGCCGGCCCACTTCCGGCCTTGGCGTGCCCGCGGATCGGTTGGTAAGTCGGGGCCGATGAGCGATTTCGTCGATGTCCCGGGCGCCTCAGGCGCCCACTACCGGTTCCGGCGCGCCGCCCCCGCCGAGCTCCCGCCAACGGCCGGCAACCTGCTGGTGGCCACCTGCCAGACCGGGCGGCTGAAGGTGCTCTTCTGCGGGGCGGCGCGGAGCCTCTCGCGCGCCGCCCCTGTCGTCTCGGAGACCCTCAAGGCCAACCGCAGCGCCAAGCTGTTCGTGCGGCTGAACGTGGCGCGCACGACCCGCGAAGCGGAACACGCCGACATCGTGGCCGGCGTGTCCCCCGCCGCCGAGGCCGGCGACCTCGACTAGCCGCCCGCCCCCGGCTCGAGGGCCTGCACGACCGCCTAGCGGGCCGTGACTGAGGCCGCTCTCGACGCCGAGCCAGCCCCGCGAGCGCGGGGAGTCGAGGGAGCACTTCTGAGCGGCGGCGCAGAAGCTGTGGCGACGAGACGATCCCTTCCAGGAAGGACGCCGCGGTTTTGGCGGGCGGGAGCCGACCGGCGTTCGCCGCTGGGTCCGCGATCACATTGCTTCTGGCGGCGGCTGAGCGCCGCCGAGAATGGCGAACCGAGCGGAGATTTGTTTCGCGCACAACACAAGCTCTTCAACCAGCATGCGCTCGTCCCGAGGCGTATCGATCGCCGAAGCAGATATCGCCGCCACAACCTGCCCTGCGCGGTCCCGAACGGGAACGGCAGTGCAATACAAATTCTCGGCGACCTCCGCCCTGTCGAATGCGCAATCTTCGCGAAGGACGCGCTCGAGCTCCTCGCGCAGCGCGGTTGGGTCGGTGATCGTGTTGGGGGTCAACTTCACAAAATCGCCGGCGCTGAGATACTCCGAGAGGCGAGCGCCTCCCAAGTGAGCAAGGAGAATCTTCCCAATTCCAGAACTGTATGCTTCGAGTTGCATGCCCTCTCTGGTGAATAGCCGGTCGTCAACACAGCCTTCCTTTATCAAATATGTCACCATATCATCTTGCAATACACCAAGATGAACGGTCAGCCCGATTCGAGCGGAGAGACGCTTCAATACTGGTCGACTTACGGTCATCAACAACGAATTGGGCTCGGTGACGCCAAACAACTGAGCTAATACAGGTCCGGCGCCATAGGTGCCGCGCCCCACTTTAGCGATAAGACCCCGACTTTCGAACACAGAGACGAGCCGGTAGCTGGTAGACGCTGGTATGGCGAGCTCCGCCGCGATCTCCCGGAGCGAACGCTCCGGTTCGGCCAAGACCTGTACCCACAGATCGAGGGCCTTCTCGAGGGCGGCGGCCCCTTCGACATGACTCCCCGGACGCGGCGAGACAGACATTTTCCCATCCCATGAGACGATCGGGCGACGCGTGTTGCGTGTTTGGAGGGCCGCCGAGTACGCCTCTGTCAACAAAAAAATACCAAAAGGGAGCGAAGGTTGAGTTCGAAGCGTCGCATCTACGCGGACTTGGCCGCGCGCTTGCGCCAAGCATACGCTACTGGCCCCGTGGCGCCGTTGCGCGACGGCTTGGCGACGTCGGACGCGGATGGCGCCTACGAAATTCAGCACCTGAACACGCGATATTGGATGGAGAGCGGACGTCGCGTCGTCGGAAGGAAGGTCGGGCTGACGTCCGATGCGGTGCAAAAGCAGCTGGGCGTGAGCCAGCCGGATTTCGGCGTCTTGTTCGAAGATATGCGCCTAACGGATGGCGGCTCGCTGGCGGCCTCACGCACGATTCAGCCCAAGGTAGAGGCTGAAGTCGCCATCATCCTGGCCAACGATCTGGATAGCGCGGAAGCAACGGCGGAGGATGTCCTGGCTGCAGCGGATTGCGCGGTAGCCGCGATCGAGATCGTCGATAGCCGTATTTCAGACTGGCAAATCTCATTCGCGGACACCGTGGCCGACAACGGATCGTCGGCCTTCTTCGTCCTGGGATCGGAGTTCCATTCGCTGAGCGGACTCGATCTGCGCACGTGTGGCATGGCGATGGAGATCAACGGCAAGGTGGTCTCGCTAGGGGCAGGCGTAGCCTGCCTGGGTCACCCACTGAACTCCGCGGCGTGGCTTGCACGCACCCTTTCGGCCCACGGCACAGGTCTGAAGGCTGGAGACATCGTCCTGACCGGCGCCTTGGGGCCCATGGCGACGCTTGCGCCAGGCGACTTGGTGAGGGCGGAGATCGGCGGCCTGGGTTCCGTCGGCTTCACGTTCGGGGACGACCGCTCGTGACGAAGACCAAGGTTGCAATAATCGGCTCCGGCAACATCGGAACGGACTTGATGATGAAAATCATCAAACTCTCGCGGACGCTCGAGATAGTGGCCATGGTGGGGGTGGATCCGAATTCCGATGGCCTGGCCATCGCTCGACGTCTGGGTGTCGCGACAACGGCGGCGGGCATCGACGGTCTCGCGACGATGCCCCAATTCCATGAAGTCGCGATCGTGTTCGACGCGACCTCCGCCTCCGCTCACCGCTATCACGACGAGGTGCTCCGTCGCCACGGCAAGCGGATTATCGACCTCACCCCGGCGGCCATCGGGCCCTACACCATCCCTCCCGTCAACGGCGAGTCTAACCTCGACGAGCCGAACCTGAACATGGTCACCTGTGGCGGTCAGGCGACGATCCCGATCGTGGCGGCCGTCAACCGCGTCGCGCCGGTGATCTACGGTGAGATCGTCGCATCAATCGCCTCCAAGTCCGCGGGTCCTGGCACGCGGGCGAACATCGACGAATTTACTGAAACCACCTCGCGAGCGATCGAAGCAATTGGTGGGGCCCGCCGCGGCAAGGCGATCATAATCCTGAACCCGGCCGAGCCGCCGCTGATCATGCGAGATACGGTCTATTGTCTATGCGAAGACGCTGAGACTGCGGCCGTTGAAGCCTCGATACTGGAGATGGTTTCCCGCGTTCAAACCTACGTGCCGGGATACAGGCTTAAGCAAGCGGTCCAGTTCGAGCGCATTACGGACAACAACCGGCTGAAGATCCCGGAGATGGACGACCAGGCGTTCGCCGGTCTGAAAGTGTCTGTCTTCCTCGAAGTGGAAGGTGCAGCCCACTACTTGCCCTCCTACGCGGGCAATCTTGACATCATGACGTCGGCCGCATTGGCCACGGCTGAGCGACTTGCGCAACGCATGCCGGGGATCGTGGCGGCATGAGCCCCGCCCGAAAGCTCTACATTCAAGACGTGACCCTGCGAGATGGGATGCACGCCATTCGGCACCGGTACGGACTTGACCAAGTACGCGCGATTGCCAAGGCGCTCGACGAGTCCAAGGTGGACGCGATCGAGGTCGCGCACGGTGACGGCCTGTCAGGGTCCTCCTTCAACTACGGCTTTGGCGCGCACACCGACTGGGCGTGGATCGAGGCGGTGGCGGAGACGATCAGCCACGCAAAGCTGACCACGCTGTTGCTGCCAGGTATCGGCACCGTCGAGGACCTGAAGCGGGCCTATGACTTGGGTGTTCGATCGGTCCGCATCGCAACGCACTGCACAGAGGCTGACGTCGCTCGCCAGCATATTGGCTTCGCACGCGACCTCGGCATGGACGTCGCAGGCTTCCTGATGATGAGCCATATGAACGCGCCCGACGCGCTGGCCCAGCAGGCAAGGCTCATGGAGAGCTACGGCGCGCACTGCGTCTATGTGACCGACTCTGGCGGCGCACTGACGATGGAGGGCGTGACCGAGCGCTTCGCCGCTTATGACAAAGTCCTCCAGAGCAGCACCGAACGCGGGATCCACGCACACCACAACCTCTCGTTTGGGGTCGCGAACTCAGTCGCCGCGGTTCAGGCCGGGGCGATCCGAGTCGACGCCTCGCTCGCCGGCATGGGCGCGGGCGCGGGAAACGCGCCGCTCGAGGTCTTCATCGCGGCTGCTGAAATCTACGGCTGGGAGCACGGGTGCGACCTCTACAAGCTGATGGACGCAGCCGACGATCTCGTGCGCCCGCTCCAGGATCGTGAAGTCCGCGTCGACCGCGAGACCCTCACGCTCGGGTACGCCGGCGTCTACTCCAGCTTCCTGCGGCACGCCGAGACAGCAGCGCAAGCCTACGACCTCGACACCCGGGCGATCCTTGTGGAACTGGGTCGCCGCAGAATGGTCGGAGGTCAGGAAGACATGATCGTGGATGTGGCGCTCGATCTGGTCAAACGCCGAGACGCCGCGAAAGCAAGAGAGCGTGTCAACGACAGTCACGCCTAGTTAGAGAGGGATCGAGATGTCAATCGACAGAGAACAATCCAGCCGCACTGTAAAGGTTGGGGAGCTCGAAATCCACTACCATGAGGCCGGGGAAGGACCAGTTCTTCTCTTCGTGCACGGTTCTGGCCCCGGCGCCACCGGGTGGAGCAACTTTCAACGCAACCTCGATCACTTTTCCCAGAAATTTCGAGTCATTGCGGTCGATCTACCAAATTTCGGCAAGAGCACGAAGTTGTCGGTCCCGATCGACAAGGTGTGGAGCTACTACGCTGAAGTCCTGCTGAACTTCATGTCCGCGCTGCAAATCTCGCGAGCCGATCTCGTGGGCAACTCTCTTGGCGGCGGGATTTCCCTCAAGATGGCGATGGACGCTCCGGATCGCATTGGCCGCCTGGTGCTCATGGGGGCCGGCGGGAGCCTGCCGATCCTGACCCCCACGCCGAGCGAAGGGATCAAACATCTTCTCGAGTACTACGAGGCTCCGGGGCCCTCCCGTGAGAAGCTGAGGAATTTCCTGGACGTGATGGTGTACGATCCGTCCGAGTTGACTGACGAACTCATCGAAGAACGGTTCGCCGCGAGCACCGACCCCGGCATCGTCGCCAACCCGCTGTTCACCCGGACTCGAGTGCCTGGTGGAGAAGCGCTCTTCGGGCGGCTCCCCGGCGTCGCGAACAAGACCCTGCTCATCTGGGGCCGAGACGACCGCACGGTAACGCTCGACAATGCTTTCTTGCTGCTGAAGCTCATGCCCGATGTCCGGCTGCATGTATTCGGCAAATGCGGCCACTGGGCGCAGTGGGAGAAGGCGGAAGAGTTCAACGCCCTGGTCAGCGGGTTCCTTGACGGCGAGTCGTCGTGACCCGTCCAGCCGACAACAAGCTGGGCTTTATCGGCCTGGGAGAACAAGGCGCGCCCCTTGCGCTGAACCTGCAGGGGGCCGGCCTTGCGCCGATGGTGTTCGACACTCGGTCGGAGGCTCTAGAGCCCTTCGCGGCGGCGGGGGTCGCAATCGCCGACTCGGTCGCAGAACTGGGACGTTGGGCGACAACGGTCCTGGTCTGCGTGACGAACGACGAACAGTTGGAGGCCGTCTTGTTTGGGCCAGGGCGGCTCATCGAATGTATGGGCGCCGGAGGGCTGATCGTGGTGCACAGCACGGTATCCCCAAAGGTTGTCCTCGCTGCGAACGAAGTCGCAGCGCAGAGGGGCCTTGCTCTGGTCGACGCCCCTCTCACGGGCGGCGGTCAAGGCGCGATGAACAAGAGCGTCGTGTACTTCGTGGGCGGAGACGCAGAGGCGGTCGAGCGTTGCCGGCCCGTACTCGGGGTGTCCGGCCAGAAGATCATCCACGCGGGGCCTGTCGGAGCAGGCATTCGCGCCAAGCTGGTCCATCAACTCGTGCTGTGTGGCAACGCGGTTGCGGCGCGCGACGGCTGGATCCTGGGCCGCCGGTGCGGTCTGGACGATGAGGTCATCGTCGACGTGATCGAAAACGGCGCCGCTCAGAGCCGCATCGCTGGCCGTTGGCCTCGGATCGAGTGGTCAGACCATGCCGTCGCACTGTTCCAGAAGGACATGTCGCTCTGCCGGTCGTTCGGCGAGGAACTCAATCTAGAACTTCCGACGGCGGCCTTCGTGCAAGAAGAACTGCGGTCAAACGGTCTCGCTGAGAACCAGGAGGGCTTTAATCATGAACGCGCGCGTTAAACTCGTCGACCGCCAAGCCGGAATTGTCAGCCGGGAAATCTATGTGAGCGAGGAGCTTTACCAAAAGGAGCGGGAGCGGGTCTTTGGGAAGGCATGGCTCTACATTGGCCATGAGAGCCAGATCCCGGATTCGGGTGACTTCATCCTATCTCGGATGGGGGAGGAGTCGGTCATCATGACCCGCGCCCGGACGGGTGAAGTCCAGGTCATGCTGAACAGCTGCCGGCACCGCGGTATGCGCGTCTGCCGCTATGACGAAGGTCACACCGAGAAGTTCTACTGCCCCTACCACGGCTGGTCCTACAACCTCGACGGGTCTCTCGCGCACGTCACCGAGTACGAGCGCGAGTACAAGGAGCAGGGGTTCGACCACTCGCAGTGGGGTCTCATCAAGGCCAAGGTCGCCGTCGTACGGGGCACGGTGTGGGCGACCTGGGACCCCGACGGCGATTTCGACTCTTACCTCGGAGGCGCGCGTCAGCTCCTGGAACTTTCATTCGTCGGCTGGGACGGAGAGGGGGCCGTAGAGGTCGTCGGCTCCACACAAAAGTGGCAGATCCCCTCGAACTGGAAGATCGTGGCCGAGAACTTTGCTGGCGACATGCTTCATGTTGTCAGCCATCGATCGGTCGACATAGTCGGGATCGGTCCCAACACTGAATCTGGGCGCCGAGACGCCAGCCACACTGCACAATACGTGCAGGCGGGGTACGCCGAGGGGCACGCGAGTGTTGTAGGGTTCTACAACGATACCGACCCCCGTCGTGACTATTCCGCTTCCAAGATTACCGCCGAATATTTTCAGGACTGCTACGCGAAGCGCAAGCGGGTCCTGGGCGATCAAGCGCTCATCAGTCCTGCCGTCGGGACAATCTTCCCAAACATGTCTTTCCACGGAAATCAGCCGCGCACAATTCTTGTCGCGCATCCCGTGAGCGTAGACAAGACTGAAATGTGGCGACAATACTTTGTGGATCGAGATGCGCCAAGGGAAGTCAAGGACTTTCTCCGCAAATACTATCTTAGATACTCTGGGCCTGCCGGACTTACCGAGCAAGATGATATGGAGAATTGGAACTACGCCACGAATGCGAGCAAAGGGTTCATGGCTCGACAATTCCCATACAACTACGCCGCAGGCATTGGAAACGAAACCACCACGAACAGGCTTCCTGGCGCCACCGTCGAAGTAAACGGCCAGGGCGAGCTTCACGGCCGCTCGATGTATGGCAAGTGGGCGGAATTCATGGGGGAAGCTGATCATGTCTGACATTGCGAAGAATTCTGCCGATCTCCAAGGAAAGACGATCGGCGGACTGCCAATCGACAGACTCGCTCACCTTATACTCATCCGAGAGATAGAGGATTTCCTCTATACAGAGATGGACGTGCTGGACAATCGCGAATTCGAGAGGTGGTTGGAGTTCTTTTCCGATGATCTTAGGTATTGGATGCCAATGCGAAAGAATTTGGCGTTTCGAGATCATCACCACGACATCACCGGTCCGGACGATGCAGCCTGGATAGACGACGACAAGAACATTCTGACCAAGCGTGTAAAGCAGATCCTCACGGGAATTCACTGGGCCGAGGAGCCTCTTTCACGCGTATCCCACATCATCACGAACGTCCGCATCGATCGATCGATTACCGCCCTCGCCGAGGGTGAGGAAGTCGAGGTGAAGTCAGGTTTCCTGGTTCACAGGAATAGACTTGAGACCGAGACAGATTTTTTGGCGGGTCGTCGCATAGATATTCTTCGCAGGTCCGGGGACAGCTTCCTGATTGCGAAGAGAACGATCGTCATCGATCAAAGCGTTCTTCTCGCGAAGAATTTGACGTTCTTCTTCTAGTACGAAGAGATAATTCAATTTCAAAAAGAATGAAACTCGCGACGCCGAAGGCGTGTGCGAAATGAAAGGGGAAACGACATGGGACATCGGGGCAGATCATTAGTGTTCGGCGCCGCGATCGTGAGCGGATCTGTATTCGCTTACGCCGATTTGGCGACGGCGCAAGTCGTTGCCGGCAGCACCGCCGACGCGGCGCCCTCTGCAGCGCTCGAAGAGGTCGTCGTTACTGCGACTCGGAGAGAGGAGCGCCTGCAGGAGGTGCCTATCTCTGTCAGCGCCGTAACGAGTGACGCCCTCGCCGCGAGCGGGGTTACCGATGTCCGTCAAGTGATGTTTGCTGTGCCAGGCTTCACCGGCGGGCGCAATTTCGGGGTCTTGCAGCCCTCGATCCGTGGCGTCGGATCCACGGGCAACTCGCCCGGAGACGAGTCGAACGTCGCGATCTATGTGGACGGCATCTATCAGCCGCACGCCAATGGCAACATTGTTGATTTCGTTGCGGTTGATCGCGTCGAAGTGCTGCGTGGGCCCCAAGGTACGCTGTTCGGCCGCAACGCCACGGGAGGCCTCGTAAATATCATTACGCCGGATCCGAAGTTTACATCGGAGGGCCGGCTGATCGGCCAGTACAGTCGGTTCCATGGCGCGGACAATGTTGGCGTGAGAGGATACATCACCGGGCCACTCACCGAGAATATCGCAGCTGATCTTGGCATCCTCTACTCGGACTCAGACCCCTACATTGATGATCTCGTGCGAGGCGGGCGGCTTGGCGACGCGAGGAGCTTGAACGCGAGGGGAAAAATTCTCTTCAAGCCGAACGACCAAATGCAAGCCATTCTGACGATGGGGTTTGCGGACCAGCGGGGAGGCAATGGCAACATCATCGGGCCCCTCGATGGGAACACGTCCGGCAATGTGCTCGCCGGCAACGTCCTGCCTACGGACGCATATTCTGTTGCTCTCAGTCTTCGCCCCCGGCTTGAGGTGAAGCAGTCCACCTTTGCCCTACGCACCAAATTCGATCTGGGTTGGGCGGGGCTTGAGACCAGCAGTGGGTACCTGCGCGACAAGGTGTTGCAGCTTTCCGATACCGACGCGTCCCCGGCTGTAGTTTCGCAAAACTTGACTCAAATATACACGTCGGCGTGGAGCCATGAGGCGCGGCTGCTTTCGCAGGGTAGTGATAAGTTCAAGTGGATCGTGGGAACTTATTACTACTACATGCGCGGACGAGCGCGTTCCGACGGCGTCAGCGGTATACCGCCAACGTATTCGCAAGCGCGTCTGACACTGATTGAGCCCAACGTCCGCGTCACGTCGCTCGCGGCTTTCGGTGAAGGGACGTACGAGGTCACAGACGCCCTGAGACTCACTCTGGGCGCGAGATTCACGCAAGAAAACCGCCACTTTACCCAGCGATTCAACGGCGCGCTGCCGTTTGCACCCCAGGCGGCCAAGGACAACAGCGTGACTTACCGCGCAACGGCGCAATACTTCTTCGCTCCGAGGTCCAACGTCTATGCGACGTTCAGTACGGGCTACAAGAGCGGCGTCTTCAACTCGTATTCCGTGGCGCCGAACTACGTTGATCCAGAAACGGTAGATTCGTTTGAAATAGGTGTGAAGTCTGACCCGTTACCGTGGCTCAGAACAAATCTCGCCGTATTTGACTATTCGTACGACGATCTCCAAGTTGTGGCGCGCGAACTCTCAGCGACGGGCCCAGCGACCTACGTCCTGTTGAACGCGGCGAAAGCGCAAATCCGCGGGCTGGATTTCGAGGTCCAAGCGGTGCTGGGTGAAAATCTCCGCATCGGCGCCACGGCCAACATTATGAAGCCGACGTACGATTCATTCCCGAATGCGCAGGTGTTTCAGCCCATCATCGCGCCAGGTGGCGGGCCGCCGCGCGGAAACCTCGCCACAACCGCTGACGTAACGGGAAATGATCTGATCCGTGCCCCGCGGCGGACGCTCGCGCTGACGGCGGATTGGACGCACGAGATGTACGGCGGAACGTTCGGCGTGAACATGTCGGCCTTCTGGAGTTCGAAGACTTACTACGACTTCGGAAACCGCATCAAGCAATCGGCTTACACCAGATTGAACGGCCAGATCTCATGGACGTCGCCAGACGATCAGCTTCGGTTACGAGTATTCGGCACGAACCTGACGAATGAAGTGATCATTCAGCAAGCAACGGCGACGCCAATTGCAGATCAGGTGACATACGAGCGTCCGCGAGAAGTCGGCGTGGCTCTGGAAGTTCGCTTCTAGTCCACCCTTAACGAGGTGTCGACGTGGCGAATGTGCCGCCTCGTCGACGCACTCCCCTTCCAGCGAGGTATGGCGTGTCGAGATCGTTGAGCGGCAAGGTCGCGTTGGTGACCGGAGCAGCGAGAGGCATTGGGCGTGCGACAGCCTTGAGGCTCGCCGCCGACGGTGCGGCCGTCGTTGTCAACTATCGTGCCAACAAGGCCGCCGCCACGGAGGTGCAGCGCGCCATTGCGGCGCATGGCGGCGAAGCGGCGATCATTCGCGCGGACGTTACCAAGCTGGACGAGATCGACGCCTTGTTCGAGGCCGCATCTTCTCGATTTGGACGCCTCGATATCCTCGTGAACAACGCTGGCGTCGGAGGAAGGAGCGCGTTCTCCACGACGGAGGAGGCGGCGTACGATAGCCTTTTCGCGATCACCAAGGGCGTGTTCTTCACGCTGAAGGCCGGCTTAACTCACGTTGAGGACGGAGGGCGGATCGTTAGCATTTCGACGGGCTTGACGCGGGGATGGGCGTCCGGCGCCGCGGCTTATGCAGGCTCGAAGGCGGCGATTGAGCAGTTTTCGCGGGCGCTCTCGAAGGAGGCAGGTCCGCGGCAGATCACCGTGAACGCCATCTTGCCCGGCGTGATCGAGACGGACATGACCGCAGGGATGGCGGAGGAGGTCCGGTCCGCTGCCCGGTCGCAAACCAGCTTCTCAAGACTGGGCCAACCTCGGGATATCGCCGACGTCGTGGCCTTTCTCGCCTCCGACGACGCTCGATGGATTACGGGCCAGATGATCGTCGTCAATGGGGGCAGCACGCCCTAGCCGTTTGGACCGGGTGAGCCGAAGCAAGAGATTTTGCGAAGACTACTGCGCACAGGAGCAAGCGAATGGGCATCGTTGCACTAGGTTACATTGGCCTCGAGGTAAGTGATCTGGGGGCGTGGAGCCGCTTTTCCGAAGACGTTCTTGGCCTCATGCGAGCTGGCGAGGCCGGACATCGCTACAGGATCGACTCGCAGGCCTGGAGGATCTCGCTTCAACAGGGAGATGGCGACGACCTCTCGTACGCGGGGTTCGAGGTAGCCGACGCGGCCGCTCATCAGGCGTTGCGCGAACGTCTCGCCCAGGCCGGCTTCGTTCCCTCATCGGCCGATGCCCAGCTCATTGCCGAGCGGGGGGTGACGGACCTCTTTTACTGCCAGGACCCCGATGGCCTGCGGGTCGAAGTTTACTACGGCCCCACCCTCGCGACGGAAGCGCCGTTTACATCTCCTGTTGGAGGCGCGGGCTTTGTTGCCGGCGAGCAGGGTCTGGGCCACATCGTTCTGACGACATCGCGGATGGAGGCCACGCGGGCCTTCTACCAGGATGTTTTGGGCTTCCGTCTGTCGGACATCATCCGGATGCGCCTCGGCGATGCGGGCGCCATGGACCTAGAATTCTTCCACTGCAATCCGCGACATCATACGCTGGCGCTCGTCCCGATGGGTGCGCCAAAGCGGCTTCTCCACTTCATGCTGCAAGCGCGCGTCCTCGACGACGTCGGCTTTGCGCTCGATCGGGTTGCGGCATCCGGCGCGCCGCTCGCGCAAACGCTCGGGCGGCATACGAATGATCAGATGGTCTCATTCTACGTCAAGACACCTTCCGGCTTCGAGGTCGAGTACGGTTGGGGTGGTCAGGAAGTCAATGAAGATCTGTGGAGAGTAGTGCGTCACGATAAGCCAAGCATTTGGGGTCACAAGCGTGTCTGAGGCAGTATCTTCCTCGCCCGTGAGCTTGCCCGCCTTCATGAACCCGCGAGGCGCCCTCACGAGGACGATGATCCCGCGCTCCTGCGAGGGTGTAGATGGGCGAGCTTAATGTTCCACGCGAACCGCGGAGCGTGTCCCCGGCATATCGTCGATATGTCGTCTGGCTGCTGTTTTTGATTGCTCTGATCAATTTCTTCGATCGCCAGATCATAAATATTCTTGCCGAACCCATTAAGCACGACCTCGGATTGGCGGATTGGCAACTGGGTCTGTTGACGGGATTTTCCTTTGCGGCGCTTTACACGTTCACCGGAATACCCATCGCAATAATTGCAGATCGAACGAATCGGGCTCGGATCATCTCTGGGGCCTTGCTGTTCTGGAGCGTGTTCACGGCCATCTGCGGCTTGGCGCAGACCTTCACTCAACTGCTGCTCGCGCGCCTCGCCGTGGGGTTGGGGGAGTCGGGATGTCAGCCGCCTTCCCTCTCGTTGATTTCCGACTACGTGCCTAAAGAAGAGCGATCGTCTGCGCTGGCTCACTACTCCCTAGGAATAACCGTAGGCGGCCTCTTCGCCCTCGCTGCAGGAGGAATACTAGCCGATCAGTTCGGCTGGCGGGTCGCATTCTATGTTGCGGGCGCGCCTGGCGTAGTCTTAGCAATCGTCGCCCTGCTCACACTCAAGGACCCGAGATCCGGTCGAGGGGCGACGGGTGAAGGGGTTCGTCCCGTAAGAGACACTCTCGCGGAGCTCAGTCGAACAAAGATCATCTGGTGGCTCTATGCTGCATCTGCGGCGAAGGGGATGATCAGCTATGGCCAGGTTGCATTCCTCGGATCGTTTTTACTTCGCGTTCATGGCGAGAGCCTCCAACAGGCTTCGTCCCGCCTCTCGGAACCGTTGCAGCTGGACCTGGGGCCACTTGTGCTGGTCGGCTTGGCTCTGGGGCTCATCTCAGGTGTGGGCGGGATCACGGGAACTTGGTGGGGCGGTCGATTGGGCGATCAGGTCATGCAACGCCGTCCGGAAAGGCTGCTTCTCATCCCGGCGATCGCGACGCCGCTCGCTGTGCCCTTCCAAGTCGCAGCCTTTCTGGCGCCCAATGGCTGGCTCGCGATCGCTCTCTTGATCCCGCCAGCCTTGCTGCACGCAATGTGGCTTGGGCCGACCTTCGCGGCTCTTCAAAGTGTCGTACGGCCAGACAGCCGAAGCACGGCCGCGGCGATTCAAGCCACCTTTGTTCTATTTATCGGCCTCGGACTCGGCCCACTGCTGGTCGGTGCCCTAAGCGACACACTGGCCGACGGGGTGGGGCTCGGTTCGGCAGAAGGCGTGCGCTGGGCGCTGATTGCACTCTCCATGGTGGCGTTCGTGGCAAGCTGGCTGTTCTACGTTGCAGCCGGGCGGCTCAAGGCGTCGCTGGTAAGCTGAGCCCGCGCAGCCTCGAGCTAGACCAAGTCGAAGCTCGTGAGGTGGCCTTCCGTCGATCAGAATTCAGTTACGACCCGACGGACGGTGCAGCCCGTGGATCGGCAAGGGAGCAGGATGGTCAAGATCACCTATATCGCCCACGACGGTGGCGTTCAGACCGTTGATGCAAGACTTGGCGCTTCGCTGATGGAGGTGGCGGTCAAGAACAACATCCAGGGGATCGCCGGTGACTGCGGGGGCGCCTGCGCTTGCGCGACCTGTCACGTCTATGTCGACCGGGCGTGGATGCAGAGAATTGGCGATCGTTCATCGGTTGAGGAGGCCATGTTGGAGTTCGCTGAAGGCGTCGAGGCGAACAGCCGTCTCGCATGCCAGATCACCGTGGGCGCAGCCCTCGACGGGCTTGTCGTCCATCTGCCGCCAAGTCAGCATTAGCAACAGAAGGAAGGTTTGGCTCACTTCTGCGCAAAAGATCGCGACTGACCAAGCGGGCTCAACACGACGAAGCCTGCGGCAGCATCGACAGGCGATCCCGTTCGAGATGACTTGGAACGAGCTGAGCCGCCGGCATCACCCGGCTACGTCCGCCTGAGCGTTGCCCGCACCGTCCGGGGGGGCCGGGTGCGCAGACGGCTTGGCGTCGGTCGAGCCGATCGCGGCTGCGCCTGGCCTGGAAACTAAGTGCGAGGCGCCAGCACCTGCACGACAGCGTGGCGGCGCAGCACCGCCTCCGTGACGTCGGTCCGGTCGGCCGGCACGAAGACCCGCAGCGTGTAGGCGATGATCTCGGTGAAGCAGCCCAGCGCGACCAGCGCGGCGCGGTCGCCGGCGCCGCCCACAACCTCGACCCGCCAGCGGTCCATGACCCGCGCGCGGCGCAGCCACATCCCGCCGGCCAGACCCAGCTGCACGTTGCGCTCAAGCACCTCGCGCAGCACCAGCCCCCCGTCGGCCCAGGCTTCAGCGAGGGACGTTACGCCCAACGCCCCCTTCAGCGCGGCGACCTGCGACGGATCGAGCACGCGCCCCAGCCAGCGCCGCCCGTCCGGCGCCTTCACGCGCCGCACCTGAGCGCCCTTTGCCGGCAGGCGGGCCCACACGGGGAGCAGCAGCCCCGTGGCCAGCGTGATCTCACGGGTGCGCCAGGGGTCGGTCGTGGCGATCTCGGCCTCCCAGACGGCGCGCCAGGCCGAGGGCTCGGCCGGCGCCCAGGCCGACTCCTCGAACGCCTTGGCGGTCTCGAGCGACTTGCCGTCAGGCCGCCGAAGGCGCACCGCCGGCAGCAGGCGATCCTCTTCATCGGTGGTCGTGAGACCGACCTCCACCAGCGCGGCGCGCCCTGAGCGCCCGTTGACCGCCAGCACCGCCGCCTCGCCCAGAACCTCGGCCATCGCCAGCGCCTCATCCGCCGAGAGCAGCTCGCGTCGCGTGCGCAGGGCAAACCCCACGAGCCGCGTCTCCGCGCCCGTGGCGGGATCCGTGCGCACCACCTCCTCGGATACCACCTCCAGGTCCTCGGCGACGATATCCTCGACGCCGTGGTCGAGCTCTCCGGCGGCGGCGGCGCGCTCGACGATGCCGGACAGAATCTTCTCGTAGTCCGCGAAGAGGGCGTTCTGGTCGGCGATCCGCAGCGCCAGCAGCCGGTTCAGGAAGGTGGTGATCGGCGGCAGGTCCTCGTGACTCTTCAGCAGGCCCTCGCTGTCCAACAACGAGAGGCCAGTCTTGGCCTGGAACTCCTCCAGCGACATGCAGCTGAGCTCGCCAAAAGCCAGCGCCCGATAGAGCACGAGCAGCGCGCGTCGCGCCCACGGGCTCTCAAGATTGTCCTCGGCGCGAAAGAGGCCGGCGCCGGCGACGCGGCGCTCGCCCCGTGTCAGAGCGCCCAGCGAGTCCAGCCGCCGCGCGATGGTGGACAGGAACCGCTTCTCGCCCACGATGTCGGTGGTCGCCGGCCGGAACAGCGGGGCCGAGGCCTGGTGAGTGCGATGCGTGCGCCCCAGGCCCTGGATGGCCGCATCAGCGCGCCAGCCCGGCTCGACCAGGTAGTGCACGCGGCGCTCTCGGTTCACCGCATCGAGCGCGGCGTGATAGCTGCGCCCCGTGCCGCCGGCGTCGGAGAACACCAGCACGCGCTTGCGTCCGTCCATGAAGGCGTCGGTCTCGGCCTTGGCGGCGGAGGGTCCGCGCCGTTCCACGACGCGCCGGCCCTCACGCATCACCACGCGCTTCGAGCGGCCGGTGATCTCGGCCACCGCGCCGGTCCCGAAGGCGTCGAGCAGCGCATCGAGCACGCCGGGCACCGCCGGCAGCGACGCCAGACCCGCGATGGTCTCGTCGCGCAGCCGCAGCGCCTCCTGGCTGTGCACCGGGCGGCCCTCGTTCATGACGGGGACCAGCGTGACCTCGCCGTCCTCGCCCTCGATCGCCTCCATCAACGCGGTGGGGAAGGCGCCGCGAAGATAGTCGAGGACATACTCCTTCGGCGTCAGGTCGATCGACAGGTTGGACCATTCCTCCGGCGGGATGTCCGCCAGGCGGCGGTTCATCACCGCTTCGTTGGTCGAGACGATCTGCACGACGACCGAGCGCCCACCCGCGAGGTCCTTGCGGATCGAGGCGACGAGGCTAGGGGCCTTCAGCCCGGCCAGCAGGTGCCCGAAGAAGCGCAGCTTGGCGCTCTCGAAGGCCGAGCGCAGCGCGCTCATCGCCTGGCCGCTCTGCACCTTGCCCTCGTCGTCCACGACGCCCACGGCCTTCAGCGCCTCGCCGAGATTGGCGTGGATGACCTGAAAGGCGTCGGCCCAGGCGTCCCAGATCGCCACGTCGTCCGTGGTGAGCGGGTGCTCGAGCGGCTCGTACTCGACGCCCTCGAACGACAGGCTGCGCGCCACGTAGAGGCCCATGGCCTTCAGCTCGCGCGCGACGAGCTCCATGAAGGCGATGCCGCCGGCCTCGGCGGCGTCGAGGAAGTCCGCCCGCGTCGCGAAAGGCGCCTCGGGCCCGCCCCACAGCCCCAAGCGCGAGGCGTAAGCCAAGTTCGCCGGCTCGGTGGCGCCGGTGGCGGACACGTAGAACACCCGCGCGTTCGGCAGACGGTTCTGGAGCGCGAGCCCGGCGAGCCCCTGCAGGGAGGCCTTCTTCGGGCCACGCGCGCCCGCGCCGCCGGCCGCGCCGCCCATGGCGTGGGCCTCGTCGAAGACGATCGCACCGTCGAAGTCGGCGCCCAGCCAGGCCACGATCTGGTCGAGCCGCGACGGACGTCCACCGCGCGCGGGCTGGCGCAATGTGGCGTAGGTCGAGAACAGGACGCCGCGGTCCAGCCGGATCGCCTCGCCCTGCTTCCAGCGCGCTTGCGCCACCACGTCGTGTACCGAGCCGCCGATCGCCTTCCAGTCGCGCTGCGCGTCCTCGAGCAGCGCCTCGTTGCGCGACAGCCAGAGCGCGCGCACGCGGCCCTGGGCCATGTTGTCGGCGATGACGGCGGCCACCTGCCGGCCCTTGCCGGCGCCGGTGCCGTCGCCGAGGAACATGCCTCGGCGGAGCGAGAACGCGTCCGCCTCATCCTCCCGCGCAAGCCGCACATCGTGGACCGCCTCGCCGAGCATCCAGCGACCCGGCAGCAGCGAACCATGCGCCTCGCCGGCATAGACCACGGTCTCGGCCTGGGCGTCGGAGAGACGGCCCTCGTCCTGCAGACCCGCAGGCAGCAGGGGGCGATAGCTGGGCGCCGGGGGTGCGACGGACGCCATCGCCCCGGACTCCACCAAGGGCGTCGGATGCGGCCGAGCGGTCGCAAACGTGATCCGCCCCGGCCGCCAGGCCTGGTAGAGCCCCACGTCGCGGCCCTCGCCGGACCAGTCGCAGAGGTCGTAGGCGAGCGGTGAGGCCCCCTCCAGGAACCGCAACGCCACGGCGGGGCCGCCGGGACCCCGCGCGCGCAGGGAAAGTCCCACCGGCGCGGCCCGCGCCACACGCACCTGCGCGGTCGGTCGCGCCGGCAAGGCTGCGGCCCAGGCCGCGGCCTCGCTCAGGTCAGCCGCGACGGCAACATCTTCAGCATCGGTCCCGCCACCGCGATCCAGAACGAGGAGGCCCGTGTCGACGCTTGTCCCGTGCTTGAGGAACGCGCCGGCCGGCAGAGCGAGCGCGCCCACAACTCGGCTCCAGCGGCCGAGCAGCCCACGGAGCCCAGCGTCGTCCAAGGCCGAGGCCGGCACGATCGCCGCCAACCGTCCACCGTCCGCCAGGCACTGCAGCCCCGCCAGGAGATGTGAGCCCAGCCCCGCGAACGGCGGGTTCATGACGACGGCGTGGAACTGGCCCGCGTCCGGCAGCAGGTCTCCGAGGTGGGCAGCATCGAGCCGTGTCCGCGACGCGCCGCCGAACAGGCCGTCCAGCAGACCGGCCCGTCGGTCGCTGAGTTCGTTCAGCGCCAGCGACGCACCGCAGCCTTCGGCCAGCACCGCCAGCATGCCGACACCGGCCGACGGCTCCAGCACGCGGTCGCCGGGCCGCACCTGAGCGGCCAGCACCACGAGGGCCGCGAGCGGCGCCGGCGTCGAGAACTGGTCCAGCGCCAGCTGCTGTTCTGAGCGCCGGGTATGAGTGAGGCCAAGCGCGCTCAAGTCGGCCAAGGCCCCGACGATCTCGGCCGGCGCGTCCTCGAGCCGGGCGATCTGCGGCGCGATTCGGCGCACCTGCAGCACCATCGCCGCCTCGATGGCGTCGTAGGCGTCGCGCCAGTCCCAGGCGCCCTCCGCGTCGGTCGCCCCGAACGCGGTGGTCAAGACCGCCGACACCACCCGGCGCTCCAGCGGCCGGCCGCGGAAGAGGTGGGGCGCCAGCGCGCGGGCGGCGGCCAGCAGGTTGGCGGACCGGTCGTGGGCGGAGGTCTCGGCGAAGAGGGGCAGGGCGGCGTTCATGGCGGGGCTCCCGCCCGGCGCGGCCGGCTGGCGCGCCTTCCCGTCCGCCGGGCTCGCCCCGGCCCGCCCTTTCTCCTCGTCCCAGAAGGACGGCGCCGTCCCGGAGCGACCGGAACAGCGCCGTCAGCCGGCGGGCGCACCGCGGAGGGATCTGCCGCCCAGAGGCGCGGCGTGAGCGTCCAATCGTGCCCACCTCCCGGCGGCGTCCGCTCCAGGACGCCGGTCGCCGGGACGTTCGCGACGGGCATGCGCCGCCCGCAGGGAGGCTCAGGCGGCGATCGCCGACGCCCCGTCGTCGGGAGCGGGGTCAACCTCGGCCTCGGCCGCGTCCGGCGCAGGGTCGCCGGCGTCGAGCGTCTCCTCGTCTTCCGCCTCATCCGGCGGTTCGGCGGCCCAGGAGAGGTAGGCCGGCGCCCAGCTGCGCTCGGCGGCCCGCTCGGCCACCAGCGAGACCAGCTCGTCCTTCTTGGCCGCGCCGGCCCGGGTCTCGCCCTCGCCCATGGCCTCCAGCATGTCGAGCAGCTTGGCCTTGGGATGGGCGCCCAGGAAGGCCTCGTCCGGCGTCCAGTGGAGGGTGACGTCGGCCTGGCAGATCGCCGCGATCTCCACCGCCTCGGCCCGGGCGGCGCGGCGCACCTGGGTCGTGCGCTCCTCCCGCAGGTCCAGGCTCAGGGCGACGACCTCGGCCAACAGCGCCATCTTCTCGCCGTGGGGCAGGGCCGCCACCCAGGCGATCGGCGACAGCTCCGAGGCCTCCCAGGCCGCGCGCCGATCGGCGAGCCTTCGGCGCACGTCGCCATCCAGCGCCTCGATCGGCGTGACGCCGCGGCGGCTGTAGGCCTCGGCATCCAGGGAAAGCGCCCCGCCGCCGCGGCCCCGGCCCTGGCAAAGCACCACCACGCTGAACAGGCGCGCCACCACGGCGGTGAGCGCCGCGCCGGGATCGTCCGCCAGGGCCCGGATCAGCGCCCGGGTGGCGGTGTCGGTGCGCACCTCGTGCAGGGCATGGCCGACGCCGTCGAGCTCAGGCCCCGGGGCGACCGCCACCGGCGTCGCCGTGACGGCCGGGATCTCGCGCCGGGAAGGGAACGCGCCGCCCGACCCAAACGGGACGCCTTCGTCCTCGGCGGTCTCCCCGCCGTCGTCGTCCTCGACGACCGGCGCCGGCGGCCCGTAGGCGCGCAGGCCGAGCCCCGTGACGGTGTCGCAGAACACCTGCACGAAGCTCACCTCGCGCGCGGGCTCGCTGGCCAGGTCGGCGGCGAGCCTGGCCGCCAGGGCGGCGGCCAGCAGCGGATCGGCGTCGTCCGACGCCCAGTCGGCGTCCGCGAGCGCGACGCCGGCCTCGTGCTCGGCGTTCTGCAGCTCTTCCCAGGCCGCGAGGCCGTCGCTGTCGAGGCCCATGCCGTAGCTGGTCCCGAACGGCTCGAGTTCGGCGTCGTCGATCTCCGGGCACGCCACCGACACCCGCACCGGGGCGCCGAGGTCGCGCGACAGCGCCTCGGCGCGCGCGATCCAGGCCGACTGCAGGATCTCGGGGTCGAGCACCACGTCCGGCCGCTCTCCGAAGAGGTCGCTGTCGATGCGCCCACCGGCCGCCGCATAGCGGTCGGGACCGACGAGTCGGAAGCGCCGGTCGCGCGTGGTCACCTGGCCGGCGTCGAGCCGGTCGGTGATCCGCCACTCCTGGAAGCCCATGCCGTTCAAGGCCGCCTCGGCGATCTCGCCCTGCTCCTTCCGGTCGGGCAGACGGGCCAGGAGGCGGGCCTGACGCAGGTTCAGGCGGCCGGCGCGCAGCGCCTCGAGGGCCTTCGGGTGGAGGTCCGCCAGCGCGGCCAGCCGGCGCACCTCCAGTTCGGCGAAGCCGAGGGCGCCCGCGATCACGGCGAAGGTCAGCTTGGCCTTCAGCATCTTGCCGATCGCCACGATCACATCGGCCGGATGCACCGGTACGTGCTTGTTGGTGAGCACGATGGCGGCGGCCTGCCGGGCCGGATCGGTCTCGACAAACGCCGGCACAGGATAGGCGTCGGTGATCCGACCACTCTCCAGCAGCAACTGGAGCGCCAGCCAGCGGCGGCGGCCGTCCAGCGCCATGCCGGGCTTCTCCGTCTTGCCCCGTCCGGGCCGCACGGTCAGCGGCTGCAGCACGCCGGCGGCGAAGATGGTCTCCGCCAGTTCAGGGATCTCGTCGTCCGGCGCCTCACCGAAGCGCATGTTCTCGGGCGCGATCGCCACGTCGCGCAGCGCGAACGTCCTGGGCAGGCGTTCGGCGACCGGCTCAGGCACAGGGGTCTTGGGCATCGAGAGGCTCCCGCCCGGCCGGTCGGGACCTCCCCTCCGCGCTGGGCGCCTCCCTCGTCCCTTCCTTCATCTCCTCGGCGTCGTTCCAATCCCCGAACCCCTCCGGCGGCAACGCGAGCTGGGCCTCGCACCCCACAGACCGCAGCCGCGCCACCAGCATTGCGGCCGACCGCTCGCCGTCCGTCCCACGATCGCCGGCGACCACCACCCGCCGGACCCCGGCCGGCGCGATCCAGCGTCGCAGGTTGCTGGTCGACAACAGCGCCCAGCCCGGCAGCCCGAACCGGCGCATGGCCGAGAGCGTGGTGGGCACGCCTTCGCCGACCACCATCGCCTCGCCCACCAGCGCCAGCCGCACCGCACAGCCCGCCGGGAGCACGCCCACCATCTTGCGCGGCGGGCGCGCCGATTTGCTCCGACGTCCCTCCGAGTCGAGATAAGTCACCTCGACGGCGGTGAGCTCGCCCAGGTCCGTGCGCACCGCCGCCAGCAGGGCCGGCCGGTAGGGACCGGACCCTCGGTAGACGGCGGCGGGCGCGGCGGCATGCGCCCGCAACGCCCCGGCGTCGGCCAGGCCGGCATCGACGCCCCGCCGGGCCAGGTACATCGCCGCTGCCGCGCCTGACGCCAGCGGCCCGCCGCCGTCCCAGAGGCGCCGGGCGGCGGCGACCCGCTCCGCGCGCGTCGCCTCCACGGCGTCGTCCCGGCCAGCTCTCCCCGTGACCCCGCCGCCGTCCCGCAACCGGTTCTCGGCGTCGATCCAGCCCCGCGCGCGCAGGCCGTCGAGCACCTCCCGCCAGTCGCCCGCGCCGAAGCTGTGCACGACGACCCGCCCCGCCCGCAGCCACAGGGAGACGGAGCGGTCGGCAGCGCTGTGGCCGGGCGCTGGCAACAGCGCCCGGCGCCCGCCGGCGTAGACGTCGCCGCCGAAGGCGCGGGCCAGGGGCAGCAGGCTGGACGCGTCCCGCGATCGTGCCGGCATCGTGAGCCTCCCTTACAGCAACGTCCGCCGGCGCCGCCCTCCCTCCGACCTCCGACAGCCGGGTCGCGTCGAACCAACTTGCGAGCCAGGGATCGCTGTTCCATGGAGGCGCATGACGATGTCGCTCGATCAGGCGCTGCTCTACTTCGTCGACCTGCGCGTGCAGGTCCGCGGCAATCCGGCCGCGCGCGAGATCGTCGATCACTGCCTGGCGCTGCTCACGGCGGCGCGGACGGCCGACGCCGTGACGCTCCGCCGCCTGGACGCCGAGGTCGAGACCCTGCGACGGGAGCTCGAGACCCGCCTGGGCAAGCCTCGCCCCCTGAAGGTGCATTGAGCTCAGAGCGGGGCGGTCACCTGCACGGCCAGCACAGGACGATCCGGACCATCGCCCTGGCCTGGACCATAAGTTCGGCGACGACGCCGATGTGATGGGCGCAGGCCAGCGCCACGAGCCGGTTGAACTCCGCCACGCTGGCGTCGATCTCGGCGGCCAGGCGGCGAGGGTCAATGGGCTGCGGGATGGGCATTCGGCACAAGATCCTCGACAGCGTCGCGGCCAACCCCGCGGTCCCGACGTAGGCGCCCCTCGGGCTCGTCTCGGAGCCCCCGTATGAGCATTTGCATGCCCGTCGCCGCACCGGCGCTTCTCCTCCCGCCACGGACACCCTGGCCCGCCGGCTTCCCGGCGGTCGTCGTGCACACGCAGACCGCCTTGCGCGACCACCACCCCGACGCACACCAGATTGCGCTCTGACCTGAAACCCTGGCCGTGCCAAAGGAAAAGCATGGGGAAGCCCTCGAACAGTTCTGGCAGGAACAGCTTGGCCACGGGCTCGAGTGCCTCACCGACGTCGAGGGGCAAATCCTTGGTCGTGAGCCGTCCCTTGACGCCATCCAGGGTCGCTTGGCTCAAGCAGCAGTCGAAGCGCGTGGCCGAGGTGTCGAGCCAGCGTTCCGTCCTGGAGGTTAGCAAGAGTCCTTCCGCCGGGCTCAAGAGCGTCGCCGGGCGCGTGCTGAGCAGCCCGAAAGCCTCGAAGTCGGCCAAGTCCGCGGCGGCCGCGGTCCTAACGCAGCGGGTCTCCTCGCGCGCCAGCGGCGCAACGCTTGCGACGCCGAGCAAGCCTCACCATGTTCTGGCTTTGCTCCCGGCCGGGAGGGCGAACATGGCCAACGAGAAGACCAGTCGGAAGGCAGCTTCCGCTGCCGCGAAGGTATTGAGCAACCCCAAGTCCACGCCGGCGGCGAAGAGCGCTGCCGGCTCGGCGCTGACCCAGCGGGGCAGCACGGAAGTCACCGGCAAGGCGGCCGCGTCCAAGGCCGCGAAGGTCCTGTCGAGCCCGACCGCTTCGAAGGCGGCCAAGAGCGCAGCGGGATCGGCCTTGACGCAACGCCCCAGCAAAGGCCGCCGGTAGAGAAATCGCAAGCCTCGGCGGGGGCGGCGCCCAGGCGCTGGATCGCGCCTCAGCGGCGCTCAATCGACCGTGACGCTCAGGCGCTGGAAGGCGCTGACCCTCCAGAGCGACACCGCCAAGTATGAGCTCGACCGAGGTCCCGCCCCTGCCGGCTCCGCGTAGTGACGCGGTTTGACTCAACACGGACCTTCGGAGGGTCCGGTCGGGGGCTGCAAGCTAGACGGATCTCGCGCGGGCCGTGGCTCGGCAGGATCAGACGTCGACGTACCCGTGAGCATAAACGGGAGCGTCCACACGAACCTGGTCTGCCGCATCTGGGGCCAGAGTCGAGAGCGAGGCAACCTCCACACCGCGCCCGCCGTGAAGTCGTCGGAGCATCTCGGCGATGACCATCGTCGCCGCGATCAAACCAACAAAGGGAACTCCGACGGTACGGGACGCAAGTTGGGCAAGCCCGCAATCGTCCAGACCTTTGTCCTTCAAAGAGCTGTAAGCGGGGAGGCTTGAGGGGTCGAAGGTCTTCGTGCCGCTGGCGCGATCACGCCAGACTTCAGCCGAGGGGCGGGAGGCAGGCAGAGTGTGAATGGCTATGCTGCGGAACGCCTGGGGCCCCGCGCCAAGGCCGGCTTCAACCACTAGCGGGAAGCCGGCGCCGTCGAGCTGCGACCGCACCAGGAGGTTATCAACGCCGCACAAAGCAACGCCTGGATCGTCGGGCGACCACTTCGTAGCGGAGTTGAATCGCAACTCGTTGATCACGGTCGTAAACCCGCGATCGTCCAGCCAGTCGGCGACTGCGCGAGTCTTTTTTCGGCCGACCAGTTGAGGCGAAGACAGCAGCGATGTGCTGTCGTTTGACACGCCCACATGGTCGAAGTCCTGCAGGACGAGTTCGGGCGACTGGTCGCCCCTGTACGGTAGCGTCGCCAGCGACCAGGCGTAGGCCTGTCCGAGATTGCCAAGGCCGAGTAGCCACAACCTTGAAGGCAGGAACCTGAGGCGAGGCCCTTGGTTATCGGCGAGCCAGTCGGCTTGGAAGTTCCAGAGGCAGAGGCCGCAGGCGCGTCGGCCTGCGAGCTGGTGGTCGCCGGCGAAGTACGCGAACGCCTCGCTGACCGCGAACGCCGCAGCAAGCGCCGGTGTCAGGGCCATGGCCTGTTGGTCGAGAGGCGCCGCCGGCCATTCCGCCGGGATCACGCCGCCGCTCCAGCCCGACCAATGAAGCCGCCAGGCAGGTTGCGCGACACCAGGCGATCCGTCGCCAATGATGATGCAGGGACGACCGCCCGTCGGCGAGGAAGCCGCCAGGCCGCCCAGGGCCTTGACGGCGTCGACAAGCGACATGCTGGGCATCAGTCGGCCGATCGTCGGAACATCAAGTCTGCCAACAACCTCAACGCCGCCGAGAAACGTGCGGCGCGCGAGGTTCACGAAGGACAGCAAAGCGGTTTGCCCGTGGACGGTGGTGGCCGTCGTGTCGTCGATGTGAACCGTGACTGCGAACGTGTCGAGCAGAGCCAGAGCGTCCTCCGCTGAGGCCGCCTTGCCGCTGTCCATGAAGTACTTCGCGGTACGGTGAAGGGTCTCGTGGGTGATCGTGTCGGCCATCGTTAGATCCAGCGCGTGATGAGGAGGAAGTCCGGGGTGCGGGTAGGGCTTCGGTCGATCCACGCGTGGTCGCCGACGTATTCGAAGATGCCCAACCGCTGCATGTTGACGGGCTTGTTCGCGTAGTTCGGGACGATGATCGCGATGTGGCCCTGACGCGCGACCATAGGGTTGTCGCGGTCGGACCAGCTCTGAAAGGCCGCGCCCGGATGGGTGTGAACGTCGGCGACGACGCTGAGGCGGCGCTCACGACAAATCGACCAGAGTCTCGCGAAAGCGGGCGCGTGCAGGATGCAGACGCCGCTGGAATAGGCGGCGGGCTCGAGCTCGTCGTAGTAGATCGCTTCGCGCACTATGAGGCGATCGCCTCGCGGCTCGCCAAGCAAGAACGCTCCAGCCTCGTGCTGGTCTTCACCGCGGCGGTTCAGTTCACCGAGGATCGCCGACCAGCATTCAGGGTGGCAAAAGATACGATGATCAGGCGCCAATAGCGCCCGTATAGTCGCCTTGATTGAGAAGTTCATAGAGTTGTTCCACGTAACAGACGATGCCGCGCTCAGGATTCCAAAGGCGACTGGGGTGCTCGTGACGCCACTGATCATGTCCGGCGATCGACAGGCGATCGCAGGGTAGGTAGAGGCACTCGCCCTTCTTCCAGCCGGGCCGGAAGACCGAAGGCAGAATGGAACGACCGTTCGGCCACCGTCCGGCGGGCAGCGGCGCGTTGGCGTCGATATCCCAGGGACGGCCCGTCGGCAGGTTCTGCGGATAGCCGCTACATTCGAAGCGGAAGCCGTACTCGCTGGGCGAGTTCGGTCGCTCGGCAGCTGAGACAGCGATGATCACGTAGGGCCAGTCAGTGCTGACATGCCGCCAGCGGCCCTCGATCTCGCCGCACCGGTAGAGCGGCGCAGCGAGATCTCGGGAAAGCAGCAGCTCGTCCGGGCGAAGCGCCGCGTTCATGGCCTAGCCCTCGACGCGCTTCTCGGGGACGAAGTCGAAGCAGACCGCGCAGTCGTGCCCGGTGACCAGCTCGTGCAGCGGTGTGTCGCCGGCTGGACGGTCGGTCGAGTTGCAGAGTTGCAGGACGTGCTCGGCGGCGTCCGTCGGGCTGATCTTCAGCTTGTGGACGGCCCAGGCCTTCACCGTGCGGACGCGGGCGCCCGGCGGGAATGCGTGTTCGATCGTGCGGTCGAGGTAGTGCACGGTGGTCTTGACGCGCTGGCAGCGCGCCACGTGGACGCGGCAACCGTGCTTCAGACCGTGGACCGGCTTCCCGTGGTGCACGTGATCCTCGGCCTCATCGATGAAGACGAAGGTCTCGGGCGTGACCTCCAAGCCCAGGCGAACAAGCTCGGCGTGGAGGTCGGCGGCGGCGAGCGCCGGGGCGACCTCCGCTTCCGCAATCCCCGCACGGCCCTGCGCCTGAATGAAGATGGTGATGGTCGACATCAGAATTGCCTTTCTGGGCGCGGTGGGAGGAAGAGGCGCCCACCAAGGCAAGCGATGTCAGGAAGAGAAATCCGGGGCGGCCGTCAGGTCCCGCAGATGAAGTAGCAAGGGCAGCTCGGGCAGTAGCGGTTGTCGCTCGTGGGAGGGAACTCGCCCAGCTCAATCGCCTTGATGGCGTCGCTGTAGTTCTTGAGACTCTTCGGATCGTTTTTGGGCGGCGGGACCGGCACCGTCTCATCGGTCCCGGGATAGAAGGTCTCAAAGGAGACGCGACGGCCCGCATAGCGCTGCGCAGCACCGCGCCGTATTAGGGCGTAGATCTCGTTGTCGTGCTCGGACTTCGTCCTGCGGCCGGTGCGAAGGCGCTGGATGCGCACAGAGCCGTCGGGGGTGACGTGACCCCCGTTTCTCATCCAGTCGTAACGAGAGTCCTGGGTTGATCTGAGCCGTGCTCGGCGGGGGTTGCAAGAGGCCGGCGCGCGGAGAC
>NZ_MEEX01000003.1 GCF_001724605.1 Phenylobacterium sp. SCN 70-31 | reverse complement strand
GTGGAAGCGTTCGGCGAGGTCTTCGCGCTCGGCGGGATCGCAGCCGGCGTCGTCGGCGGCCTCGCGGACGGCTTCGGCCAGGATGTCGAAGCGGCCGGCTCTGGCCAGGCGGTCGGGATCGGGACGGGATGAGGCCCGCTCGGCGCGCTGGCGTCTCAGGCGGTCCTTGAGCGCCAGGGTCTGGCGCAGGGAGCGGGCGAGGCCGCGATAGGCCCGGGAGAGTTCGGGGATGTCCTTGGGATCCTCGGCGGCCATGAGGGCGCCGTGGGCCTTCTCCGCGGCGGAGAGGTCCAGCGCGGCCAGCCGATCCAGTGTGGCCAGCGCCAGCGTATCGATGTCGGGTCCCTCGGACATGAGGGATATCCCAACACCCCGCTACGTCAGAAGCGGACGTAGGTGCGGGCCGCGGGGCTGGCTTTTCGCGTCAGGCGGCGTCGCGCCAGGGGATGGGGTCGGCGAGGGTGACGGCGTCGGGGGTGAGGGCGCAGCGATAGGCCAGCACCTCGACGCCGTTCGCCGCGGCGTGATCCAGGCCGCGGGCGTAGGCCGGGTCCAGTTCGGCGCAGGCGGCGAAAACGTCGCAGTCGCCGCGCTGGATCACGAACAGCATCACCACCCGATGACCGGCCGCCGCCATCGCCTCCAGTTCGCGCAGGTGCTTGAGCGGGCGCGCCGCGACGCAGTCGGGGAACTCCGCCAGGCCCGGCGTGCGCATGAGGTGGACGTTCTTCACCTCAACGAAGCGACGGTGAAGGCCAGCCAGCGATGCGAGCGGGGATGTTATCGTGTAGGCTCATAGCGACGGAGGGCCTCAAGCTTGCAGGCACAAGACGAACTGCGCTCAATTCTGGCCGATCTCGTCGGTGAACCTGTGTTTCGGCGGAACATCGCGGGAAACACGCTCATCCTTTGGTTTCGTCCTGCGGCGGATGGAAAGCCGTTACTCGGTCTATCCTTGGACGCGCCATGGCGGGTCGAAGCTCAGGGCGAAATCATCGCCACGAGTGCTGATTTGCCTTGGGAGCAGGAGGATGGCGAAGCCGATGGTGCCTACCGCGAGCGGTTCGACTCCGCAGCCGCCCTCAGCGAGCCGCTGACCGGACTGAAGGTTCATGACGTTGCCCACGACCAACGAACTGGCGATCTGGTTCTGACCTTCGATCATGGCCACACGATGCGAACCTTCACAGTCTGGCGCGGCGAGGAAAGCTGGCGTGTCCTTGACTACAAGCTTGAGCGAAGGCTGCTTGTTTCCGCCGGAGAGGTGATGGCTGACAAGTTGTCGTAAAGGCCGGTTGCCTGAGCCCCTAACGGCGCCAAGGAAGTCGTCTCGACAAGCTGACGCGCTCGACGCTTATGTCGCAAGCGTAGATGAGAACTTCCACGCCAGCTTCAGCAGCACGGTCCAACCCGTTAGCAAAAGCTGGGTCGAGATCGTAGCACGCGGAAAACTCGTCACAGTCGGTTCGCTGCACAACGAATAGGGCAACAGCTCGATCACCCTCGGCGACCATCGCTTCGAGTTCGCGCAGGTGCTTCGACGAGCGAGCCGCGACGCAATCAGGAAACTCAGCGAGGCCCTTAGTTCTTGTTAAATGGACATTTTTCACTTCGAGCCACAGCTTGTGATCGGGCTTCAGATCGCGACGTAAATAGGACTGGTCTTTTTTCACCTCCAGCCAGCAGGGCGGGCGCCCGGGGTGTTCCAGGAGGAAGTCGATGCGGGAGTTCTGGCCGTAGCGCACCTCGCGTCGGGTGGAGGCGTAGCCGGCGACTTCGGGGATGGCGCCCTCGGCCAGGGCTTCGGCGACGATGCGGTTGGGGTGGAGGGTGTTGATCCCCACCAGGCCGCCGTCGGCCTCGACCAGTTCCAGGGTGTGGGCCAGCTTGCGCTTGGGGTCGTCGGAGCGCGAGAGCCAGGCGGGCAGGCCGGGGGTGTTCAGGCCCAGCATGGCGCCGGGGTTCGGGCAGTGGGCGGTGACGGGCGTGCCGTCGTCCAGCACCACGTCGGCGAAGAAGCGCTTGTAGCGGCTGACCAGGGTTCCGCGGACGAGGGGCGAGGGAAACTGCATGTTTATCGGTCGGGAGATCGCTGCTACCGGGGATTGTCCCCGGGGGTGGCGGCATGAGTCCGGAATTCTGGATATGGATGGTCGGCAACCTGATCATGCCCGCGATTCCCGTCGCGTGCGTGTATTTCGCGCAGCGGACCGTGGGCCAGGCGCCGACGCCCGAGAGTGTCCTGAAGGACGGGGTGCTGTTCTTCTACGGCATCGCGGTGGCCGCGCTCCTGATCATGGACCTGTGGAAGGACCGGATCAGCGCCGCGCCGAAGGTGGACCCCGGCCACGCGACCATCTTCATCTCGGTGGCGCTGGTGAGCGTGATCTTCATCTCGGGCGCCTATTTCGTGACGGCGCTGCTCCACACCGGCAAGCTCAATACGGTCGAGCAGGGCGCCCAGAAGGGCTATGACATGAAGCGGCTGGCGCACTTTTCGTGGCAGTCGGCCGCGGCGATGATTATCTTGTCGCTGATCGCCCGGATCGGGAGCGGACTCTATTGACGAACACGCCATCGACCTCCCCGCCGGATCAGCCGCCCTCCTCGCATCCTGCCCCCTCGCACCCGCCCCCCTCGCACCCGGCCGTCGAGGTCGGCGCCACGGTCAAGGCGCTGCAGACCGGGCTGGCCTCCACCGTGGCGGCCGCGCCGCTGCTGGCGGTCGCGAACGCGGTGGGCGTGGCGCTGGGGCCGGTCGGCATCGTGGCGACGCCGATCCTGCTGGGCGCCGCGGGCGCGTTCGCCGGCTATCAGATGGGGCGGCATGTCCGCGACTGACGACCGAGTCACCGCCGCGGTCCTGGTCATCGGGGACGAGATCCTGTCGGGGCGGACGCAGGACACGAACCTGCGCGACATCGCCCGATACCTGGGCGTGATCGGGATCGACCTGGCCGAGGCGCGGACGGTGCCCGACGTGCTGGGCGAGATCGTGGACGCGCTGAACGCGCTGCGGGGCCGGTACGACTATGTCATCACCACGGGCGGGATCGGGCCGACGCACGACGACATCACCGCCGACGCCGTGGCCGCGGCGTTCGAGGTGGAGCTGCACGAGCATCCCGAGATCATCGCCATGATGGAGGCGCGCTGGGGCGGCGAGCTGACGCCGGCGCGGCGGCGGATGGCGCGCGTGCCGGTGGGCGGCGCGCTGGTGAAGAACCCGGTGCAGGGGCCGCCCGGATTCACCATCGGCAACGTCTTCACCCTGGCCGGCGTGCCCCAGATAATGCGCGGGATGCTGGAGGACGTGGGGCCGCGGATGCGCGGCGGGCGGCCGACCGTGTCGCGCACCGTGCGGGTGGACGGCTCGGGCGAGGGCGTGATCGCCGCGCCGCTGGAGGCGGTGGCGCGGGCGCACCCGGACATGTCGCTGGGCAGCTATCCGTTCTTCGGCCCGGACGGCTACGGCTCGAACCTGGTGCTGCGCAGTCGCGACCCCGAGGCGCTGGCCGGCGTGGTCGTGGAGCTGATCGCGGCGCTGAAGGGCGCGGGGATCGAGAACGTGCGCGAGGTCCAGGTCGCGTAGCCCGGCCGGGCGGGGGGCAGGCGATGACGGGCTTGCGCGAGGCGCTGGAGGCGCGGCAGGTCGGCATCTACTTCGCCACGGTGCTGGCGGCGGCGGCGCTGGGCGCGGCGGTTCCGGGGACGGCGGCGCTGGAGGCGGCGATCAACCCGGCGCTGGCGCTCATGCTGTTCGCGACCTTCCTGCAGGTCCCGCTGGCCGACCTGGGCCGGGCCCTGGCGCGGGTGCGGTTCTTGGCCGCGCTGCTGGCGGCCAATTTCCTGGTGGCGCCGCTGCTGGTGCTGGCGCTGGTGCAGACGTTGCCGGGGGACCCGATGCTGCGGCTGGGGGTGCTGCTGGTGCTGCTGGCGCCGTGCATCGACTATGTGGTGACGTTCGCCCACATCGGCCGGGCCGACGCCCGGCTGCTGCTGGCGGCGACGCCGGTGCTGCTGCTGGCGCAGATGCTGCTGCTGCCGGTCTACCTGGGCCTGTTCCTCGGCGAGGCGGCGCAGGGCCTGGTCCGGGCCGAACCGTTCCTGCACGCGTTCGTGTGGTTGATCGCCGTTCCCCTGGCGCTGGCCGCGGCGGCGCAAGTGCTGGCGGGCCGCAGCGAGGGGGCCGCGCGAGCGGTGCGCGGGCTGGGCCTGCTGCCCGTGCCGGCCACGGCGGTGGTGCTCTTCGTGGTGGTCGCGTCGGTGACGCCGCAACTGGGCCTGGCGCTGGAGGGCGCTGTCCGGGCGCTGCCGCTGTACCTGGCCTACGCCGTCGCCGCCCCGCTGCTGGGCTGGGGGGTGGCGCGCCTGGCCGGGCTGGAGGCGCCGGCGGGGCGGGCGGTGGCGTTCAGCGCCGGCACCCGCAACTCCCTGGTCGTCCTGCCGCTGGCGTTCGCCGTTCCGGGCGGGGCGCCCCTGCTGCCGGCCATCATCGTGCTCCAGACCCTGGTCGAGCTGGCGGCGTCGCTGGCCTACATGCGCCTGATCCCCAGGCTGGGCGCGCGGGCTCTCACGCCGCCGCCAGATTCTCCAGGCGGGTGAGCCAGTAGTCGGCGTCGTAGCTGTCGTCGCCGGTGAGGTAGCGCCAGAGCTTGACGCGATTGACCATCTCCAGCCGCCCGGTATCGTCCTCGAACCAGGGTTCGGGGGTCATCAGGATCTGCTCGACCGACGGCGGCTGGGGCCCCTTGAGATAGAAGATCGGCCGCTGCCGGTCCTGCGGCTCCAGGGTGGCGACGTCGAACTTCCGCACCTGGGGTTCGCGCGGGTTCATGCGGATCTTGAACATGGTGCGCGTGCGGTCCGACCGGTTCACGCCGCCGCCGTGCCAGACGCCCGAATGCAGGAACAGGAGCGTCCCGGCCTCGCAGACCATGTGCTGCTGGCCGCGGATATTCTGGTAGCGGGCCAGGGCGGCCTCGCTGACCTTGCGCAGGTGGGTGCCGGGGATGAAGCGCGTGCCGCCCATCTCGAGGGTCACGGCGTGCGGGTAGTACATGATCTGCACGTCGAACGCCCGGCGAGGGTCGATGGTGGAGTCCTGGTGCGTGTGCTGGGAGACGTTCTCTCCGCCCGAGGCCTCGTGATAGGCGGGCGGGAAGGTGACGTGCAGGAAGTGGTGGTCGAAGAGGGGATTGTCGCCCACCAGGCTGCGGATCGCGCCGGCCACGACGGGCAGCTCCAGCATCCGGGCCAGGGCCGAACCCTGGGCGTAGGCGCGGGCGAGCGGCACGCCCGCCGGCGTCTCGGGGATGTCGGCCTCGGCCAGCATCCGGCCGTAGGCGGCGCGAAGCTTGCGGCCGGGCTCGGGGGCGGCGACCTGGCCCACCTCGTCCAGGAACTGGCGGTTGACGTCGTCGGGGACCACGGCGTCGAGGCGCAGGAAGCCGCGGGCGGCGAAGCTGGCCATCTGATGCGCCGAGAGCAGGGGAAGGCCGGTCATGGGACAATCTCTTCGAGCTGTTCGAACCAGAACTCGTACTTCAGGTAGCTGACGTCGAACTCGGCGCCGGGAATATGGGGATTGAGCTGGGAGGCCTGGAACAGGCGCCAGCCGTCCTTCAGGGCGTCGAGGCCCGTGCGGTAGGGCGGCTCCTCGGAATCGCCGGCCATGTGGCGCTCGCGGCCCGTGCCGTCGTAGCGGGACCAGCCGACCACGGCCGAATCCAGCGCCGAGTTGGAGAGGTAGAGCACCAGGACGCTCTGTCGCCGCATTCCGTTTCCCCCGTCGGCGCGAGGGTGGCGCCGCGGCGCCGGAAGGGAAAGGGCGCCGCCACGGAAGGGGAGGCGGGTGAAAGCGGGCGCGGATGAAAGCTGGCGTGGGCGCTTGACCTCCCCAGGGGCGCCCGCGACAAGTCGCGCCAACAATCGTGGAGGATATCCGAGATGGCGTTCACACCCTTCGACCTGACCGGCAAGGTCGCGCTGGTGACCGGCGGCAACGGCGGCATCGGCCTGGGCATGGCCGAGGGTCTGGCGGCGGCGGGCGCCAAGGTGGCGATCTGGGGCCAGAATCCCGAGAAGAACGCCAAGGCCGAAGCGGCGCTGAAGGCCTACGGCGGCGAGGTGCTGGTCCAGAAGGTGGACGTGGGCGACGAAGCCGCCATCGTCGCCGGCGTGGCCGAGGTGATCCAGAAGCTGGGCCGCCTCGACTTCGTGGCCGCCAACGCCGGCATCGGCGGCGGCGCGCCGTTCGAGGAGATGACCACCGAGAAGTGGCGTCGCGTCACCACGGTGAACCTGGACGCCGTGTTCTGGACCTTCCGCGAAGCGGCCAAGCACATGGTGGCGCGCGCGAAGGACGGCGACGCCGGGGGCTCTCTGGTGGTGACATCGTCCACCTCGGCCATCCACGGGGCGCCGCGCAACCAGGCCTACGCGTCGACCAAGGGCGCGGTGCTGTCGATGATCCGCGGGCTGGCGGTGGAGTACGCCCGCTACGGCATCCGGGCCAACTCGATCCTGCCCGGCTGGATCGCCACCGACATGACGTCGGGCCTGCAGTCCAACGACAAGTTCAACGACAAGGCCATCGGCCGGGTGCCCATGCGGCGCTGGGGCGAGGGCGACGACTTCTCGGGGATCGCGGTCTACCTGGCCTCGGACGCCTCGAAGTTCCACACCGGCGACAGCTTCGTCATCGACGGCGGCTACACCATCTTCTGAGGCGCGAACCATGTCGGACCGCTACGCCCGCTACGTGCGGCTGAAGTTCGAGAGGCCCGCCGACGGCGTGCTGCGGATCGTGATGAGCAATCCGGGCAAGCTGAACGCGGCCGACGCCGACATGCACCGCGAGCTGGCCGAGATCTGGCGCGACGTGGACGCCGATCCCGACGTGCGCTGCGCCATCCTGACCGGGGAGGGCGCGGCGTTCTCGGCCGGCGGCGACTTCGAGATGATCCAGGGGATCGTCGACGACTTCGAGGTCCGGGCGCGCGTGATGCGCGAGGCGCGCGACATCGTGATGAACATCATCGACTGCCAGACGCCGGTGGTCAGCGCCATGCGGGGCGTGGCGGTGGGCGCGGGCCTGGTGTGCGGCCTGCTGGCGGACGTCTCGATCGCCACGCCGGACTGCCGGATCATCGACGGGCACACGCGGCTGGGCGTGGCGGCGGGCGACCATGCGGCGATCGTCTGGCCCCTGCTGTGCGGCATGGCGAAGGCCAAATACTACCTCCTGACCTGCGACCCGCTGGACGGGGCGGAGGCCGAACGGATCGGGCTGATCTCGCTGGTGGCCGACGACGCCGAGCTGGACGCCCGGGCGCTGGCGGTGGCGACCAAGCTGGCCAACGGCGCGCCACGGGCCATCGCCTGGACCAAGCACGCGCTGAACCACTGGCTGCGGAGCGCGGGGCCGGCGTTCGACGCCTCGCTGGCGCTGGAGTTCCTGGGCTTCACCGGACCCGAGGCGGCGGAGGGACTGGCCTCGCACAAGGAGAAGCGGAAGCCGAAGTTCGTCTGAACCCCGGGCGTTAACCCGCCGCTTCCCTCACCTGGGTCATGCTTGGCGCTTCTCGGTCTCTGGGGGAGGGCGCCGACGATGCGCGGACCTTACACGCTCCTGGCCGCGGTGCGGCGCAAGGAATTGCCGACGCGGCTGGTGATGGCCGCGGCGCTGGCGGGCATCGGCTGGTGGCTGGCGCCGTCGGTCTGGCCGGCGGCGTGGTTCGCGCTGGTGGTCGTGACCCAGTTCGCCGACTGGGCCGTCTATCGCGACATCGCCCGGGAGCCGACGGTCGGGCGCAAGGCGGCGTGGGCGGCGGCCACCTTCGCCTCGACGGCGGTCTACACCTCGCTGGGCGCCTATCTGTGGCTGGCCGGCGGACAGGCGGGGCAGCTCTTCGGGATGCTGATCTCGGCCGGCGGGCTGCTGCACGTGACGATCCACATGCACCATGTGAAGTCGCTGCTTGTCGCCGCGGCCGTCCCGCACGCGCTGGTGTTCTTCTGGATGCCGCTGCGCGGGGTGCTGGCCGGCGACGTCCACATGTGGGCGCTGGTGGCGGGGGCGGCGATGTACGTGGCCCACCTGCTGGTGGCCTTCCGGCAGGCGAACGCCACCACGCGCCAGCTCGCCGACGAGCGCAACCGCGCCGAACAGGCCAGCAAGGCCAAGTCGAACTTCCTCGCCACCATCAGCCACGAGATCCGCACCCCGATGAACGCCATCGTGACGGCGGCGCACCTGCTGCGGGGCTCGCGACTGAACAAGGCCCAGCGCGAGCAGGTGGAGATCCTGACCGACGCCAACGACGTGCTGCTGAGCCTGCTGAACGACGTGCTGGACCTGTCGAAGATCGAGGCCGGCAAGATGGCCCTGGAGTCGGCCGACACGGACCTTCGACGCACGGTCCAGGGCCTGCACCGCCTGTGGCGCCCCCGGGCGGCGGCCAAGGGGCTGGAGCTGAGGCTGGAGATGGCCGACGACGCGCCGGCCGCCGTCTCGCTGGACGCCCTCAGGCTGAAGCAGATCCTCTCGAACCTGATCTCCAACGCTGTGAAATTCACCCAGAAGGGGACGGTCACGATCCGCCTCGCGGCCGAAACGCGCGACGACGGCGAGGTCCTGATCTTCGAGGTGGCGGACACCGGCGCCGGCATTCCGCCCGAGGCCGTGGAGCGGCTGTTCGACGCCTTCGAGCAGGGCGAGGCCGGCACGACCCGCAAGCACGGCGGCAGCGGCCTGGGGCTGGCGATCAGCCGACGGCTGGCCACCCTGATGGGCGGCGGCCTGGGGGTGGAGAGCGAGCCGGGGCGCGGCTCGACGTTCCGGCTTGTGCTGCCGCTGGTGCGCAGCGTGGCGGACGCCGAGGCGACGCCCGAGGATGCGGTCGCCGGGGGCGAGGACATGCTCCGGAACATGGAGGTGCTGGTGGCCGAGGACCACCCGGTGAACCAGCGGGTGCTGGAGCTGCTGCTGGCGCCGCTGGGGTGCCGACTGACGTTCTGCGAGGATGGCGGAAAGGCGGTCGACCTCGCGGCGGGACGGCCGTTCGACGCCATCCTGATGGACATGCAGATGCCGGTCCTGGACGGGCTGGAGGCCACGCGGCGGATCAAGGCCGGCGGCGGGCCGAACGCCGGGACTCCGGTGATCGCCCTGACCGCCAACGCCCTGGAGCATCACCGCGCCGCCTGGGCCGAGGTGGGCGTGGAGGCGTTCGTGAGCAAGCCGATCGACCCCCGCCAGCTCGTCGCCTCACTGACGCAGGCGGCGACGGACGGGGCGGTGCGGCGGGCCGCCTGAGCGTCCGGGAGTCGTCCTGGAGGTCGTCGGGGACTCGAAAGGCGAGACGAGCGGGATGTCGCCTCACGCTCCTCCCCCGTCGGGGGAGGAGGAGCGGCGCCGCAAGGTCATCTGCGAATCCCTGACAGCTTCTAATCCGTGAAGACGACGGTCTTGCGGCCGTTGAGGAGGACGCGGTCCTCGAGGAACCAGCGGACGGCGCGGGCCAGGACGCGGCGCTCGATGTCGCGGCCCTTGCGGACCAGGGCGGCCGGCGTGTCGCGGTGGCTGATGCGCTCGACGTCCTGCTCGATGATCGGGCCTTCGTCGAGGTCGGCGGTCACGAAATGGGCGGTGGCGCCGATCACCTTCACGCCGCGCCCGTGGGCCTGGTGATAGGGGCGCGCGCCCTTGAAGCCCGGCAGGAACGAGTGGTGGATGTTGATGCAGCGCCCCTCCAGCTTGCCGGCCAGGTCGTGGGACAGGACCTGCATGTAGCGGGCGAGGACGACCAGTTCGGTTCCGGTGTCCTGGACCAGCTTCCAGAGCTGGGCCTCCTGGGCCGGCTTGGTCTCGGCGGTCACGGGCAGATGCCGGAACGCCACGCCCTGGAGATCGGTGTGGGGGTAGGTGGAGGCCGGGTGGTTGGAGACCACGGCGGTGATGTCCATCGGCAGCTCGCCCTGGCGCCAGCGCCACATGAGATCGGCCAGGCAGTGGTCCTGCTGCGAGGCCAGGATCATGACCCGACGGCGCTCCTTGCGGCCCCGCAGCGTCCAGGTCATCTCGTAGTCGTCGACCAGGGGCTGGAGATGCGCCCGCCAGGCGTCGACGTCGGCTTCGCCGGGATCGAACACCACGCGCATGAAGAAGCGACCGGTCTCCTGGTCGTTGTACTGCTGGGCGTCGAGGATGTTGGCTCCGCGCTCGAAGAGGAGCGTCGAGACGCGGGAGACGATGCCGGGGCGGTCGTCGCAGGAGAGGGTGAGTATCATCGCCCGGGGCCTCTGCACGCCCCGCGCGGAGGCCGTCAAGCCGGTGATCTCCGAAAGGCGCGATCGCGCGCGGACGTCCGTCCTCGATCGCGCATTGCGGTCACGCCTGTTCGGCGCGAAGACTGGCCGCCTTGCAAAGGACCGAGGCCCATATGCGGATCGCCCACACCCTCGCCATCGCCGCCTTGGCCGTCCCGCTCGGGACCGCCCCCGCGCCCGCGGTCGCCCAGCCGGGGTCGCCGGCCGAAGCCTGCTCCCTGGCCATCCGCTACGAGGTCCAGGACCGGTTCCCGCAGGCGCGGGGCGTGCGGGTCCGCAGTGCGGACGTGAGCCAGGCCGGCCGCAACCAGGCGCGCGTTTCGGGCCGGGGAGAGTTCGAGGACCGCAACGGCGGCGAAGCCCGTTTCCAGTACGGCTGCACCTACAGCTATCGCAACGGCCGCACCTCGCAGCTCGACATCAGCGACGTCCACCACAAGGACGGCGGGTCGAACGGGGCGGCGGTGGCGGGCCTGGTGATCGGCGCCATCGTCCTGGGGGCCATCGTCGCGGGCAGCAAGGACAAGGACAAGGACCGGGACGACGACTGGCGTAACGACGAGGTGTGGAGCCCCGCCAACGGCGTGCGCTGCGTCCAGCGCGAGCGCGCCTGCTACAAGAACGGGCGCTTCTCGCAGTCGTGGACCGACCGGGTCTTCTACCGCTGAGCCGTCAGGCTCCGGCCCGGCGCTCGCCCGACTTGTCCTTGCCCTTCACGGCGGCGGCCTTGGACGCGTCGTCGACCGGCGGCGGATAGCGGAAGCCTTCGCCGCGGCTTCCTGCGGCCGCAAGCTGTTCCGCGGCGAAGTCCCAGTCGGCGAGGTTGTCGAACCAGCGCTCCAGGAACCGCTTCCGGTCGTTCTTGTGGTCCAGGTAGTAGGCGTGCTCCCAGACGTCGCAGACGATGAGGGGATAGATCCCGTCCTTGATCAGGGTGTCGTCGGCGTCATGGGTCGAGATCACCTTCAGGCCGTCCGATCCCGTCACCAGCCAGGCCCAGCCCGAGCCGAAGTGGCCGGCTCCCTCGGCGACGAAGGCGTCGCGCAGCTCGTCCAGGCCGCCGAACGCCGATTCGATCGCCGCTTCGAGGTCGCCGGACGGGCCCTTGCCGCCCGCCGGCCGCATCGAGCGCCAGAAGAAGGCGTGGTTCCAGGCCTGGGCGGCGTTGTTGAACAGCGGCTTGTCGCCCTTGCGGTGCGCCTCGCGGACCACGTCCTCCAGCGGCCGGCCGGCCAGCCCGGCCTTGGGCGCCAGGTCGTTGGTCTTGTCGACGTAGGTCTTGTGGTGCTTGCCGTGGTGGGTGCGCATGGTGTCGGCTGAGATGAAGGGCGCGAGCGCATCGACGGGGTACGGAAGGTCGGGCAGGACGTACATGGCGGGCTCCGGGAGACGGGGAAGGCTTCGACCTCTCCAACACCCGCCGGCGCGACCCGTTCCGGGACGGCGTCGAGATTCCCATTGCGCATCGCCCCTGGAACAGTGTGAATTGCGCGGAGTCGCAAGGAGGGCTGGCCCGCAGCCGTCCTTGTGGCGAACCAGACCTCCGAAAGGGGTCGCTGGCGTCGACACGGGACGCCCCAGGGGTTGGATATGGGGGCTTACCGAGCGCTTTCAGGCGCTGCGGCGACGCTTGCGTTCGCCGTAGCGCCAGCCGTGGCGCATGCGCAATCGACGACACAGTCAAGGCAGGAACTGAACCCCGCCGGGCGTACGCAGATGCAGGCGCCGCCGGCGGCCGACCTGTTCAGCGCGCCGGACGCGGGGCCATGTCCGCTGGCCGAGAACCCGGCCGCGCTGACCGTGACCTCGGTGACGTTGAGAGGACTGGAGTCGGTTCCGGCGACCGAGCTGGCGCCCGCCTATGCGGCGTTCCTGAACCGGCCGGACGGGGACGCAGGCGATCTCTGCAAGATCCGCGATGCGGTGGCCGAGGCGCTGTTCGACCGCGGCCTGCTCGTGCGGGTCGAGATCCCGGCCCAGACGATCGACGGCGGGGCGGTGACGCTGGAGGTGATCGAGGCGCGGATCGCCAACGTCACGCTGCGCGGCGACCCCGGCCCGGCGGCGCCGGCGCTGGAGCGCTACGCCGCGCGGCTACGGGGCATGGCGCCCTTCGATATCGCCCGCGTGCAGCGCTACATCCTGCTGGCTTCGGACGTGCCGGGGATGCAGGTGCGGGCCTCGGTGCGGCCCAGCACGTCGGGCGAGCGCGGGGCGGTGGACCTGGACCTTCATGTCGTGCGCGACGAGGAGGAGGCGATCGTCAACGCCCAGAACCTCCAGGCGCGCGCCACCGGGCGCTGGGGCTTCCTCGGCCGCTACGACCTGAATGCGCGCAGCCGCTACGGCGAACGGACCACGCTGGTCTTCTATCGCACCATCAAGAACGAGCAGTGGGTGGCCCAGGGGCTGACCGAGGCGCGGTTCGGGTCGGAGGGCCTGGTGGTGCGCGGCGGCCTCGCCTACGGCGAAAGCCATCCCGGCGGGTCGCTGAAGGGGCTGGGGCTGAAGAGCGAAAGCCTGATCGGTTCGGTGGAGGCGGCCTATCCGCTGGTGCGCAGCCGGCGCAAGAACATCTGGCTGGCGGGCGGTGTCGAGGTGATCGACCAGACCACGAGCCTGGGCGGGGCGGCCAAGCTGATCGACGACGAACTCCGCGTCGCCTATGTGCGGGCCGAGGCCGACCAGACCGTCTACTCCGGCTACCGGCCGATCCTGCTGCGCGGCCAGGTCGGCCTGCGGCAGGGCCTCAATGTCTTCGGGGCGACCGACAAGGGCGACCGACTGCTGTCGCGCGCCGAGGCCCGGCCCTCGACCTGGAGCCTGAGCGCCGAGGGTTCGATCCTCACGATGCTGACGCCCACGCTCGCGGCCTATGTGGAGGTGTCGGGGCAGTATGCGGACAAGCCCCTGGCGGCGTACGAGGAGTTCTCGGTGGGCTCGCTCACCGTGGGACGCGGCTACGATCCCGGCTACGTCACCGGCGACAAGGCCCTGGCCGCGTCGTTCGAGCTGCGGGGCGGGCCCTATCAGCCCCGGGCGGGCCTGAGCGTCAGCCCGTACGCCTTCTTCGACATCGCCCACACCAGCGACCACGACCGCACCGGCTTCAGCCAGACCCTGACCTCGGTGGGCGTCGGCGTGCAGATCCCCGTGCGGGAGCGCTGGATGCTGGATGTGGGCTACGCGCAGCCGCTGGACAAGCGCGCCATCGACCGCAGCAAGCCCCCGGGCCGGCTGCTCGTCAACTTCACCGCGAGGTTCTTCTGATGCCTGCCTCGACACGTCTCCGCCGGCTGGCCGCCGGCGTGGCCCTCGCCGCGCTGACGGCCGCGAGCGGCGCCTCCGCCCTGCCGGTCTACAGCGGCAACTTCCAGGTGAGCGCCGGCGGCGGCGCGCCGTTCATCAACACCCTGGGATCCGATCTGGTGATCGTCGACCTCAACGCGCCGCGGACCATCATCGACTGGACCAGCTTCAACCTGGCCGCGGGCGAGGTGGTTTCGTACGCCTTCGAGCAGAACAACTGGATCGCGCTCAACCGGGTGCCCAGCGGGCCCATCGAGATCAACGGCTTCATCAGCGCCGCGCGCAGCGCCGGGTTCCCCCTGGACACCGGCGCGACGGCGGGCGGCAACGTCTGGTTCTACTCGCCCGACGGCGTGATCTTCGGCCCCAACGCGCGGGCCAACGTCGGCGGGCTGCTGGCCACGAGCGCGGCCGTCAACCCGGCCCAGTTCCTGAACCCGTCCAACCTGACGATGCGCTTCACCGGGTCGGGCAGCGGCGGGCCGGTCACGATCGCGGGGGGCGGCACGTTCACCGGGCGGGGCCACCTGGCTTTCGTGGCGCCGCGGGTGACGTCCGAGGCCGGGGCCACGATCAACGCGGGCGACCTGGGGACCGCCGCCTACGGCGGGGTCGACACCTACGACATCACCTTCATCCCGATCGGGGCCAACGACCTGGCGTTCTTCACCTTCCAGGTGCCGAACGCGGCGGCGGGGACGCCGTTCTCCGAGGCGCTGAACCTGGCCGGGCAGACGACGGGCGCCAACGTCTATCTGCTGGCCATGAGCCGGGCGGCGGTGACCAGCCAGCTCATCAACGCCCCGGGCCTCCTGGTGGGGGCGTCGTCCGAGACCCGGTACGGCCAAGTCACCATCTCGACCGGCCGCAACATCGTGCTGGGCCAGGTGGGTCATGGCGAGGAGACGCAGCAGGTCGCGGGCGTCACAACCGGTTCGGTGCGGATCGGCGAGATCAACGCCATCGGCAACGTGAACATCTACCTGACCGGCACCGGTTCGATCGGCGACCTGACCGTGGACACGGGCGTCCGCGCCGGCCAGGGGCTGCTGGTCGCGGCCCGGAACATCAGCGTGGGGTCGGGCGGCCTGTCGTCTGGCGACACCGGCATCAACTTCGGCGGCATGATCATCGACACCTCGGGATCGGTCAGCACGCCCAGGCTCACGGCGCGGACCGACATCTTCGTGACGCCCGGCGCCGCGGCCGCCGGCCGACCGAACGGGCCGGGCGTGCTGAACGTGGGGGCGGCGACGGCCGGGGGCGAGATCCGTCTGATCGGCTCGTCCATCACGGGCGCGGCCCTGAGTTCGGGCGGACAGACCCAGATCTTCGCCACCCTGCCGGTGAACCTGTCGTCGCTGAGCACGGGCGGCTACACGCGGATCAGTTCCGACGAGACGATCACCGTCGGCTCGGTCAGCGGCGTCGACCTGGACATCCGCTCGGCCCTCGGCGTCACGGCCAGTTCGCTCACGGGGTCGACCTCGGTGCGGGTCGGCACGGGCGGCCCGGCCGTCATCAGCTCGATCTCGGGACCCACGCTGAACCTCGAATCGCCTTCGGCCCGGCTGGGATCCGTGTCGATTTCGGGCGAGGCGCGCATCCGCACGCGCAACCTCGACCTGCTCGCCGGCCTGACGGCGGGCGAGCTGATCCTGGAGCTGACCTCGCCGTCGGGCCCCCTGATCATCGGCGGCGCGGACGATCCCGGCCTCACCGACGAGGAGATCGGGCGCATCCGGGTGACCGGGGGGCTGACCATCTACGCCGGCCAGACGGCGACGACGATCAACGAGCCCGTCCTGACCTTCGCCGACATCGAGGTGGGTGACCTGACGATCGACCCCACCCGCATCCCGCGCCTGACCCTGGCGGCCAACTCGGGCCGGGAGGTCCGGATCGGCGGCGCGCTCAGCGTCACGGCGCCGGGCGGCGATCTCCAGATCGGCATGCCCGAGGCGGCCAGCCCCTGGGCGCCGGGCGCGATCATCGTGACGGGGTCGATCGGGTCGGCGTCGGGCGACGCCGTCGCCGGCTTCACCGACGTGCGGGCGTTCCGGAGCGTCCGGATGCATGCGACCAACGACATCCTCATCGGCTCGCCGCGGTTCATCGACCTGATCTCGCCCGTGCCGGCGGACCAGATCGACATCGGCGCCGGCCTGCCCGCGGGCGTGGCGCCCGTGGACGACGAGGTGGACCGGCTGTTCATGGTGGCGGGCGCGGTGACGCTCACCGCCAACGACCGCATCGTGCAGCAGAACACGGGCCTGAGCACCGAGGCGGGCCTGTACCTCACGGGCGAGGGGATCGCGGCCAGCGAGCCGCTGCTGACCCTGGGCCGCGCGCAGGTGGGCGACCTGTTCGGGGCGTTCGCCACCGCCGACGGGCTGCTCTCGATCGGCCGGGCCGGGGCGTTCTCGAGCCGGATCGTGCGCGAACCGGGCGACACAACATCGGGCGCCATCCGCATCAACGGCTGCCCGCTGGGCATCGGCTGCGCGACCTTCACGCCGGCCAACCAGTTCCGGGTGGAGCAGTTCCAGCCGGCGGGTCCACGGGGGGCGCTGGATCCGCCCATCCTGACCCCGCCGTCGCCGCTGGACGACGACGAACGCGAAGCGGAAGCCGTGACCACCGGCGCCGGCAACGAAGAGATCTGGCGGAGGGACCGATGAGCCCGCTCAAGACCCATGCACTGCTGTCGGCGTCGCTCGTCGCCGTCGGGGCCGTCCTGGCCGCCGGACCCGCGCTGGGCCAGGCCCGGGCGACATCGCTTCCCGAGGTGTTCCCGCTGGGCCAGAGCGGCGCCAGCGGCGCGGTCTGCGAGGCCGTGCGCGACTACCAGGACCCGCTGGCGCAGAGCGGCGAGGGGCGCGCCTGGCGCATCCGCTGCCGCGGCTATTCCACCACCCTGGGGCGCCTCTATCAGCTCTCGACCCCGCGGGCCTCGGCCTGGCGCGAGGCGCTGGCCGTGCGGGCGCAGTGCGCGCCGGCCCAGGCGGCCCCCGGCGGCCTGCCCGGCGCGCTGGCGGCGTGCCGACTGGGCGGGACCGAGGGCGCGCCCTATGTGGTGTTCACGGCGGAGGAGGGCGGAGCCGTCACCGCGGTCGAAGGGCTGGCGCCTCTGTCCGACATCCTGGAGACGGGGCTGAAGGTGGCGCTCGGCCTGGCCAAGGCGCCGGTCGCGACCCAGATCCAGACCTCGGCGGCCCAGGCCGAGATCGCGGCGGACTTCCCGAACATGGCGGGCCTGGCGGCGGCCGAAGCGGCGGCGGCTGTCGATCCCGAGCGCCTGCGCGCCCGCGGCTACGTCCAGAACAACGAATGGCGGTTCGACGAGGCCGAGACGGCCTTCCGGGCGCTGGTGACCGAGGGCGAGGCGCGAAACGCCCCGCCGGCGGCGCGGGCCGAGGCGACGCTGAACCTGGCCATGAACATCTCGAACAGCGGACGGTTCGAGGAGGCCGAGGCCTATTTCGCCGACGCCGAGGCGCTGATTCCGGCCGACGACCCGACGCTGCGGGCCCGAAGCCTGAACTATCGCGCGCTCCACGCCCGCAACCGCGGCCGGTTCGACGAGGCGGTGCGGCACGCCCGCGCCGCGCTGAGCCTGCGCGCCCAGGTCCATACCCAGGGGGCGGCGGCCACCACGGCCGGCCGCCCGGCGACCGCCGGGGCCGACGGCCCGCTGGTCATCGACCCGGGCACGGCGCGGCGGCTGAACGCGCCATCGCCGGCGCAGAGCCAGATCGAGGCGCCGCGGGTGAGTCAGGCCGAACAGCTCGCCATCCAGGACGCCCAGGCGTGGCAGGCGATCGGTACGTCGCTGGCGATGCAGGGCCAGGTCGCCGAGGCGCGTCAGGCGCTGATGCGGGCCCAGGACATCCTCGTCCGCAGCGCCGCGCTCGGTCGGCTGACAGCCTGGCTCCAGAGCCGGGTGACGGCCGACCTCGCCGAACTGGATCTGCGCGAGGGCCGCGCGGTTCAGGCGGCGGCGGGCTATCAGCGCGCGCTCGGCGTGCTGCGCACGCGGCATGCGGGGAGCGCGGGCGAGGGCGCGCTGCTGCTGGACCTGGGCCGCGCACAGGCGGCCGCGGGCCAGGACGACGTCGCCCTGGCGACGTTCGGGCGGGCCATGGAGATCTTCCGCGCCCAACGGGGCGGCCTGGGGGACTCGGCCAACGCCTCGGCGCCCTATTTCGACCTGCTGCTGAAGGCGATCGCGCGCGACCCGGCGCGGGCCGGCGAGTACGGCGCGCGCTTCTTCGACGCCAGCCAGACGGTAGTGTCCAGCGCCACCGCCGAGACGGTCAACCGCCTGGCGGCCCGCGTCGCGGCGGGCGACGGCCAGATCGCCGGGCTGTCGCGGGCGTTCGAGGATGCGCGGCGGCGGGTGCGGGCCACCGAGAGCCAGATCGCCGCCCTCCAGGCCGAGGGCCTCTACACCGACGACGTCCGGGCCCAGATGGAGATCATCCTGAACGTCGAGCAGGCCGAGGCCGACGGGCTCGAGGCGCGGATGCTGGCGGCCAACCCCCGCTACAACCAGCTCGTCGCGCCCGGCGCCTCGGCGGCCGAGATCCAGGCGGCGCTGAAGCCGGACGAATCCTACGTGAAGCTGCTGCCCCTCGGCGCACGCACCTACGGCGTCCTGCTGACGAAGACGTCGGTCCGGCCGTATGCGGTGGACATGGGGCGCGCCGAGGTGGACGCCGCGGTCCGGCGGCTGCGCGAGCCGCTGGAGCCGACCGAGAGCCTGATTCCGTTCGACGCGGCCGCCTCGGCGGCGATGTTCGACAAGCTGTTCGGTCCTGTGAAGGCGGAGGTCCTGGCCTCGCGGCACCTGGTCTATGAGCCGGAAGGGCCGCTGGTTTCGTTGCCGGTGGCGCTGTTCGTCACCGACGCGGGCTCGATCCGCAAGGGCGCCGACGGCGAGACCGACTATGTCCGCACCGCGTGGCTGGGCAAGACCGTGAGTTCGTCGCTGGCGGTTTCTGGTGCCAGCTTCCTCCAGTCGCGGGCCTTTGCGCCCTCGGCGGCCAAGCAACCCTACCTGGGCTTCGGCGACCCGGCGATGCCGCGCGCCGAGGCGCGGGCGTTCACCTCGGTCACGCGCTCGTTCGTCCGCCGCAGCGCGGCGCTGGAACGGGTGTGCGGCGAGACGCGCAACGCGCTGCTGCGCATGGAAGCCCTACCCGAAACGGCGGCCGAGGTGCGGCAGGTGGGCGCGAGCCTGGGGACTCCCGGCGCGGTGGTCGTGGGGGCCGAGTTCACCGACGACGCCATCCGCGGCCGCAGCGACCTGAACGACTATCAGGTGCTCTACTTCGCCACCCACGGCCTCCTGCCCCAGCCCGACGCCTGCGTGCCCGAGCCGGCGCTGGTGACCTCGCTGGGCGGTGACGATTCGGACGCGTTGCTGGATTCGAGCGAGATCCTGAACCTTCGCATCGACGCCGACCTCGTGGTTCTGGCCGCGTGCGACACGGGCGGCCGCGGCGCCAGCGTGGACCGGACGGGGCTGACCGGCGGGGGCGAAGCCCTGGGCGGCCTCACCCGGGCGATGGTCTACGCCGGCTCGCGAGCCATGGTGGTGTCGCACTGGTCGGTGGATTCCGAAGCCTCGGTGCGGCTGATGACGGGCCTGTTCGCGTCGTCCGCCCCCAGCATGGCCGAGGCGTTGCAGCAGTCGCAGGCGGCCTTGCAGGCCGAAGCCGATCACGCCCACCCCTATTTCTGGGCGCCGTTCACCCTGGTGGGCGACGGGGCGCGGGCGCTGCCGGGCCTTGCGCGGCGGACGCAGACCGCCGCGCGTTAGCCGGGAAAGGGGCGCGGCGGACGCAGACCGCCGCGCATCAACCGGAGAAAAGGACGCGGCGACGGTCGACCGCCGCGTCGGAGCGCAGCTTTCGGAGCGGCGTCAGGCGCGGTTGACCTGCCAGACGCCGTTGCGGTCGCGGCAGGCGTTGAGGCGCTCGGTGTAGCTGGGCTGGCCGCGTTCGTTGATGGTCTGGACGACGGTCTTGCACTCGCCGCGTCCCTGGCCTCCGCCATAGCCGCCGCCGGCCGGCGTGACCACGCCGCGCGAGACGTAGCCCTGGATCCAGCCGTCCTCGATCACGGCCAGCCAGCCGCCGGCGACGCCGCCCGCCACTTCGATCTCCTCGCCCGGCCGCAGGCGGTCGACGACGGCGGCGTTGGTGCTGGGACCCGCGCGCATGTTGATGCGGCTGTTGGCCGTATAGGTTCCGCCCACGTCGCTGGCGCGGGTGGCCGGGGTGACGCCCGAGGCGTAGCGCCAGCGGCCCGTATAACCCTGGGAGCCGCCGTAGCCGCCGCCGTAGTTGCCGCCGGTCGTGCCGATCACCTCGATGCGTCCGGTCGCGCCGGTGGTCGGATCGCTCCAGGTCTGGGGACGTCCCGTGTCGAGGGCGCGCTCGAACGCCACCTGGGCGTCCTGGGCGCTCTTGCGATCCATCCGGCAGCCGATGTTGTTGCCGATCATCGAGCCCAGGCCTGCGCCGATGACGGCGCCCAGGGTGCGTTCGTTCTTCGAGATCTGGCTGCCGGCCAGGGCGCCGACCAGGCCGCCGACCACCGCGCCGGTGGTGTTGCCGCTGCCGGCCGCGTCGCAGCCGTAGAGAGAGCCGAGGCCCTGGGCCGAGGCCCCCTGGGGCGCGGCGAGCGCCAGGGCGAAGCCGGCGAGGGCGGAAGCGGTCGCGAGACGGGGCATGGGGTCCTCCTGGACGTTTCCCCCATGATGAGCCAACTCGCATGGGAAGGCCAAGCCCTGCACGTCTCGCGTGTGTGGGGAATCCGTCGGGCGGCGCGCGCGGTGTCTCGGGCGCGATGTCTCGGGTGGGGCGGAGCTTCAATCCCTGTGGACTGACGTCGCCCGGCTGTGGCAAGCCGGGCCGTCACGCGGGCGTGGCGGAATTGGTAGACGCAACGGACTTGGGCTTCGGCTTCGAGTGCGCCGGGGGAAACCCCAGACGTAGAACCGCTCAAATTCGGGGAACCCTGTCAGATGGGAATCCCGAGCCAAGCCAGGGGAGGGCGCTCCTCTGGAAGGTGTAGAGACTAGACGGGCGGCGCCTGTAGCCCGAGGGCCGATGGCCTGGAGGCCAGGGCGAAGGGATAGTCCAGACCACGAACGTCCCGCCTCCGCGAGGCGGGCGGCGGCGAAAGCCGAAGTGGTACGAAAATCCGTAGGGCCGTGAGGCTCGTGCCGGTTCGACCCCGGCCGCCCGCACCACCGCGAACAGCGGGACTGCACAAGCCTGAGCGATGGCGGCCCTTCCCGAAGCCGCTCAGCGGGCTGTCGACCTCAGGCCGGCGGCTGGGCGCCCCTTTGCGATGCGGCGGTGGGCGGTCTGCGGAGATAGGGCGGCGTCCGCAGGGCCCGCGGATCGGCCGGCGATGGGCAACAAAGCGCTGGCCTTCCTAAAAATCCCACATTATGAACCACAATTCTATTTGTTCGCCGTCCTGGTTCTTTCGAGGGTTCGAATGCTCAAGCGTGCCGCCGCGTACCGGACTGCCTGTGTGGCCGTGGTGGCGATCGTCGCCGCATCGGGGAGCGCGCCCGCAGTCGGCTGGACGGGCGAGGAGCCGCCTGTGGAGGCCGCGCCGGCGACTGTCGAGGCGCCGGACCCTATGCGCGGGCTCGAGACCTTCGAGGCGGTCTGCGGCATGTGCCACGAACTCTCGCGGGCGACGGATGTGGGCCGCACACGCGCCGGCTGGAACCAGATCGTCGGCATGATGGTCGGCCACGGGATGACCGCGACGAGCGACCAGATCAAGGAGATCGTGGACTACCTTTCCGTCGCCTATCCCGCCGCGCCGCCGCCCGCCGCCGCCGCTCCCACAGCGCCGCTGCCGGACGCTCCAGCGTCGCCGGCCTCCTGAGGCGGCGTCGAGATGCCGCGCATCCTCACCTGGCTGGCGAGCCTTGCGGCCCCCGTCCTGGCCGCCCTCAGCCTCGGCGTCGCGCCGGCGGCCGCGGAAACGACGGTGCTGCGGGGCGTGACGCTCATAGACGGGACGGGGCGGTCCCCGCTTCCCGACGCGGCGCTCGTCCTGCGCGACGGACGCATCGCCTGGGTCGGTCCGACCCGCGCCCTGACGGTCGCGCCCGGCGCGGAGGTGATCGACCTCCAAGGCAAGTACGTCATGCCCGGGCTGATCGACCTCCATACCCATGTCGGCATCACGATCGACATGCGGCAGGACATCGGGAACTACACCCGCGACGCGGTCGAGCGCGAGTTGGGCGTCTACGCCGCCTATGGCGTGACGACGGTCCAGACGCTGGGAACCGACCGGGACTCCATCTTCGCGCTCAGGGCCGAGCAGCGGGCCGGACGCCCCACGATGGCGCGCGTGTTCACGGCGGGGCAGGGCCTCGTCTTCAAGGACGGGTTCGGGGGCGTCGCGGGTCTCAACCGACCCGTGGCCACGCCGGACGAGGCCGCCAGGGCGGTCCACGAACAGGCCAACAAGGGCGTCGATCTGATCAAGCTCTGGGTGGACGACAATCTCGGCGCGGCGCCGACGATGCCCCCCGACGTGACCCTGGCCGCGATCCAGGCTGCGCACGCGCGCGGACTGAAGGTGGTCGCGCACGTCTTCTACCTGGCGGACGCCAAGCGCCTGGTCGCGCAGGGCGTGGACGGCCTGGCCCACATGGTCCGCGACCAGCCGGTCGATCAGGACCTGATCGACGCGATGAAGACGCGGGGCGTGTGGCAGATCGCCGAGGCGCTGGCCCGCGAGTCGGCCATGTTCAGGCTGGCCGAACCCGAGGCGTATCTGGACGACGCGTTCTTCCGTCGCGGGGCCTCGCCCGCGACGTTGGAGGTGATCGGGAGCCCGTCCCGCCGCGAAGCCATACGCGGGGGCGCTCATTTCCACGACTATCCGGAGCATCTGGCCATGGCACAGGCGAACGCCCGGCGGCTCGCGGCCGCGGGCGTCAAGCTGGGGTTCGGGACCGACGCCGGCCCGCCGGGGCGTCTGGGCGGATATTCGGCGCACGAAGAACTCGCCCTGATGGTCGAGGCCGGGTTCTCGCCGACGCAGGCGCTGACCGCGGCCACGGCGACGGCCGCGGCGTTCCTGGGGGCCGAGGACCTGGGCGTGCTGGAGGCCGGCCGCTGGGGCGACATCGTCGTGCTGGACGCCGATCCGACGGCCGACATCCTGAACACGCGGAAGATCCACGCCGTGTACATCGCGGGCCGCCGGCTCACGCCACGCGGTGAATGAAAAAAGACCAACAACGACAAGTCGTCGGAGGGAAACGCCATGCCTGAACACCTGACTCGACGGACCGCATTGCTGGCGGGCGGGAGCACGTTCCTCGCCGCCGCCGCGGCGCCGGCCCTGGCTCTGGGCCAGACCCGTCCGGACGGATGGGCCGCCTACAGCACCGGGACCGGCGAATGGAGGACCTACGGCGGCGATCTCCGCAGCCAGCGCTATTCGCCCCTCGCACAGATCGACGGAGGGAACTTCAACCGGCTCCGGGTGGCCTGGCGCTTCAAGCCCGACAACCTGGGGCCGTCGCCGGAGGTGAACCTGCAGGCGACGCCGCTGATGGTGAACGGCGTGATGTACATGACGGCGGGGACGCGCCGGGCGGCGGTGGCGCTGAACGCGACGACCGGCGAACTCCTCTGGAAGTACAATCTCGACGAGGGCCGCCGCCGCGGGCCGCGGATGCAGTCGGGCCGTGGCCTGGCCTACTGGACCGACGGCCAGGAGGAACGGATCCTGTACGTGACGCCGGGCTACCAGCTGGTGGCCCTGGACGCGAAGACCGGCGCGCCGCTGCCGGGCTTCGGTGAGCGCGGGCGCGTCGATCTGCGCAAGGAGCTTCCGGACACCGACGTGGATCTCGACACCGCCGACATCGGCCTGGCGGCCGCGCCGCTGGTGGTGGACGACGTCATCGTGATCGGCGCGGCGCATCAGCCGTCCACATTTCCGCGCAAGTCGAACATCAAGGGCGCCATCCGCGCGTACGACGTGCGCACGGGCCGCCGGCTCTGGACCTTCCGTACGATCCCGCAGAAGGGCGAATTCGGCCACGAGACCTGGCTCAACGGCTCGGAGATCTACACGGGCAACGCCGGTTCGTGGGCCCAGATGAGCGCGGACCCGGAGCTGGGTCTCGTCTACTTCGGCGTCGAGCTGCCGACGGGCGACTGGTACGGCGGCGCCCGTCCCGGCGCGGGCCTGTTCGGCGAGAGCCTGCTGGCGGTCGATATCAGGACCGGCGAACGCCGGTGGCACTATCAGATGGTGCATCACGGGATCTGGGACGACGACGTGCCCTGCGCGGCCATCCTGGCCGACATCACCGTCAACGGGCGACGCATCAAGGCGATCGCGCAGGCCCAGAAGAACGCCTGGCTCTATGTGCTCGACCGCGAGACAGGAAAGCCGGTCTGGCCGATTCCCGAGCGCAAGGTCCCCAAGGGCGACGCGCCGGGTGAATGGTATTCGCCCACCCAGCCGCACGTCACCAAGCCCCCCGCGTTCGATGCGCAGGGGACCTCGATCGACGACCTGATCGACTTCACGCCCGCGCTCCGGGCCGAGGCGGTGAAGATCGCGGGCGACTACAAGCTCGGGCCGATCTTCACGCCGCCGGCGGCGAGCCGCTGGCCTCGGCCGCTGGCGACGCTGGTGGCCGCCACGGGCCAGGGCGCCGCGCAGTGGCCGGGCGGCGCGTTCGACCCCGAGACCAACCTCTTCTACATCTATTCCAACAGCGCCTATTCCGCCCTGGGGATCGTGCCGGGCGACCCGCAGGTCACCGACAACGTCGGCATGCTGGGCCAGGCCCCGGCCCCCGACGGGAGCGCCGACTCCTCGATGGCGGTGCCGACCGTCCAGGGGCTGCCGCTGTTCAAGCCGCCCTACGGGCGGATCACGGCCATCGACCTCAACAAGGGCGAGCACGTCTGGCAGACCGCGCACGGCGAGACGCCCGACGAGGTGCGGAACCATCCGGCGCTCAAGGGGGTGGACGTGCCCCGCACCGGCAACCGCGGCAAGGTGGGCGTCCTGGTCACCAAGACGCTGATCATCGCCGGAGACGGGACGACGACGACCGCTCCGGACGGCGAGCATACCGGCTGGCTGCGGGCCTACGACAAGGCGACGGGCGAGGAGCGGGGCGCCGTCAAGCTCGCGGGCCGGGTCACGGGCTCGCCCATGACCTACAGCGTGGGGGGGCGGCAGTACCTCGCCGTCGCCGTCGGCATGCTGGGCAAGCCGGCCGAGCTGGTCGTCTACCGGCTGCCCGGCTGAGGCCAAGCCCGGCGATCGTCGCCAAGCGCCGGGCTCATCTCATTTTGTGAGACTGCAACCCAGGTTCCCTTGACCGCCTCTCGGCCCTTGCCGAGAGTGCCCGGCGATGGGTCGAGGAACGTGCGTTTTCGGGATTTTTGAAGATGAAGCGTAGTCCTGACCCATCGACGCCGTTTTCCCGACTGCTAACCGCCGCCGCCGTGGCGGTCGCGATCGGCGTCGGGGTGGGCGTATCCGGCCTGGCCCTCTCGTCCGCCGGCGCTTCGGCGACCGGCGCTCAGGGGACGGCGCCGGGCGGATCTGCGCCGGACGCGACGGTCCAACGCGCCTCGGCGCCGGCGGCGCCGGCCGTGGACGAAGCCCTGCTGAAGTCGCTGGAGACCCCCGAAGGCCGCGACACCTTCGTCAAGACCTACTGCGCCACCTGCCACAGCAAGCGAGGCAAGGCCGGCGACCTGACCCTGGAAGGAGTCTCCAGCGCCGATCCCGGCGCCAACGCCGACCTGTGGGAAAAGGTCGTGCGGCGGGTGGCGGCCGGCGAGATGCCGCCGCCGCGAGTCCGGCGGGCGGACGCCAAGGTCGCGCACGCCTTCGTGGCGTCGCTCGTGACGGAGCTGGATCAGAACGCCGTGAAGCGGCCCTACGCGGGCCGGACCGTGGTGCGGCGGCTGAACCGCACCGAGTACGGCAACGCGGTGCGCGATCTGCTGGGGATCGACTTCCCGTTCGCCTCCGAACTGCCCGCCGACGCCCTGGCGGCAGGCTTCGACAACATCGGCGACGCCCTCGCCATGTCGCCGGTGCTCATGGAGAGCTATCTGCGGGTGGGCCGCCAGGTGAGCGAACTGGCGCTGGGCGTCAGCGACCCGTCTCCGGTCATCGACCAGTTCCCGGCCATCAAGAACCAGGCCGCCTGGCTGGGCGAGGGCGCGCCGTTCGAGACGCGCGGCGGCGTCGTCGCCCGGAAGTATTTCCCTCACGAGGGCGAGTACGAGCTGCGCGCCTTCCTGAACGACGAGGCGCTGACCCCGCTGGAGGGCGTGCGCTTCTTCCGGACGCGCGTACACGTGAAGCCCGGCCTGCACACCTTCGTCGTCACCTTCCCCAAGGATCGCGCGCTGCCCGAAGGGCCGGTGCCGGGGCTGGCCGGACCGGGCGGCTCGGCCTGGGGCGGTCCCCTGGACGTCAAGGGATCGGCGGTGCGCCCGACCCTGCTGTTCTTCCTCGGCGGACAGAAGGTGAAGGAATTCGAGATCGGCGGCCCCACGGCGAGCGAGGCTGCGTTCGGCGCCGCCAGTGGCCCGCCCGTGGTCGCGCGCGCCGAGATCTCGGGGCCGTTCGACGTCGTTCCGACGACCCGCCGGGCCGCCCGGTCGGACGTCCTGGCCTGCCGGCCCGAGAAGGCGTCCCAGGAGGCCGCCTGCGCCGAGCGGATCCTCCGGAACCTCACGCGCCGCGCCTTCCGGCGGGACGTGACGGGCGAGGATCTCCGCCCCTTCCTGGCGACCTACGCGACGGCCCGGACGAAGCTCGACTTCGACCATGCGCTGGCGGCGGCGATGCGGGACGTCCTCGTGTCGCCCGGCTTCCTCTTCCGCCTGGAGTTCGACCCCCGATCGGCGAAGCCGGGACAGGCCCATCGCATCTCGGATTTCGAGCTGGCCTCGCGCCTCTCGTTCTTCCTGTGGAGCACCATTCCCGACGATCGCCTGCTCGACCTGGCCAGCCGGGGACGGCTGAAGCAGCCCGCGGTGCTGCAGGCCGAGGTTCGGCGCATGCTGGCCGATCCGAAGGCCGACGCCCTGGTCAACAACTTCGCGGCGCAATGGCTGGCGCTGGGCGAGCTGGCGAACATCCAGCCCGACGCCAAGGCCTACCCCGAGTTCGACCCGGGCCTGAGGGAGGCCTTCGCCGAGGAGACGCGACTGTTCCTGCGCAGCGTCATCCGCGAGAACCGCAGTGTGCTCGACGTCATCAACGGCGAGTACACCTACATCAACGAGCGCCTCGCCGGCATCTACGGGCTTCCGGGGGTGAAGGGATCGGGCTTCCGGCGGGTTCAGCTCGCCGCGAACACCCAGCGCGGCGGGGTGCTGGGGCATGGCAGCGTCCTGATGCTCACCTCGCACACCAACAAGACGTCGCCGGTGCTGCGCGGCAAGTGGATCCTGGACAACCTGCTCAACTCGCCGCCCTCGCCGCCGCCCGCCGGCGTACCGCCCCTGGACGAGAGCCCGCGCGACGGCCGCCAGCTCACCACGCGGGAACAGGTGGAGCGGCACCGCGCCAGCCCCGTCTGCTCGAGCTGCCACTCCCGCATGGACCCGTTCGGCTTCGCGCTGGAGAACTTCGACGTGATCGGCCGCTGGCGGGTCCGCGACGAAGGGGGGCCGGTCGACCCGTCGGGCGAACTGCCCAACGGCGAGACGTTCTCGGGTCCCGACGGTCTTCGCCGGATGCTGCTGAGCCATTCCGACGAGTTCGTCGGCGCGACGGTCGCCCGGATGATGACCTATGCGCTCGGCCGACCGCTGGACGGCCGGGATCAGCCGGCGGTGCGCCGGGTGGTGCGCGAGAGCAAGACGGGGGGCTACCGCGTCCACGACCTGATCCTGGGGATCGTCACCAGCACGCCGTTCCAGATGAGACAAGCGAGTGAAGCGTCATGATCATCGCCCGTAGGCATCTCTCTCGTCGCGCCCTGCTCCGCGGGGGCGCCGGAATCGCCATCGCCCTGCCGTTCCTCGACGCCATGCACCCCGCGCTCGCCGCGGAACGCACGACGGCGGCGGCGCCCGTGCGCCGGCTGGGCGTGGTCTACTATCCGCACGGGGTGGTCGCCGACCGGTGGACGCCCACCGACGCGGGCGGGACCCTGAAACTCGGGGCCGGCCTCGCGCCGCTGGAGGGCCACAAGCAGAAGCTTCTCTTCGTGACCGGGATGTCGTCCGACCCGGACCGGGAGAAGCCGGGCTTCCACGACCGGGCTGTGACGTCCTGGCTGACGGGCGTGGAGATGGCGCGGGACAAGGTGAACCTGGGGCCGTCCATGGATCAGCTGGCCGCGGCGAAGCTGAGCGGCGAGACCCAGTTCGGCTCGCTCGAGCTGAGCACCGAGGCCGTCGGCCAGTTCGGCGGCGTGGCGTACCGCGACGCCACCACGCCGCTGCCCTACGAGCGCAATCCCCGCATCGTCTTCGAGCGCCTGTTCGGCGACGGGGGCAAGGTGGACGCCCAGGCCGTCGCCCGCCGGGACGCGATGGATCAGAGCACCCTGGATTCGGTGGTGGCGCAGATCGGCGCGCTCAAGCGCCGCCTCGGCCCCGCCGACCGCCGCAAGCTCGACCAGTACCTGGACTCCATCCGCGACGTCGAGCGCCGCATCCGCATCGCGTCCGAGCGCACCGCCGAACTCCCGGAGGCCACGCGCCCGCCCGGCGTTCCGGACAGCTGGGTCGAGCACGTCAAGCTGATGTTCGACCTCCAGGTTCTCGCCTACCAGGCCGACCTGACGCGCGTGGTCACCTTCATGACCCAGAAGGAGGCCTCGACGATCACCTTCCCGCACCTCAACGTCAGCATGCAGCATCACGAGGCGTCGCATCACAACTACGACCCGGCGAAGCTGGAGGTGCTGCACCGGGTGAACGTCACCCAATCGGAGCTGTTCGCCTACTACCTCTCGAAGCTGGATTCGATCGACGAGGCCGGCGGGACGCTGCTGGACAATTCGTTGATCCTCTTCGGCAGCTCGCTGTCGAATCCGACCGTCCACAGCCAGCGCGACCTGCCGGTGATGCTGGCCGGCGGCGCTGCGGGCCGCGTGCGCGGGGGCCGGATGGTGAAGCTCCAGGGCGATACGACGCCGCTCACGAACCTCCACCTCAGCCTGCTCGATCAGCTGGGGATTCCGACCGAGAAGCTCGGTGACAGCACCGGCATGTTCAACCGCTTGGGGATCTGAGGATGTTGAGGGCGCGCTACTTCGCCATCGCCGGCCTGTCGGCGACGCTGATCGCTTCGGGCGCGGGCGCGACGGCGTCTTCGGACCGCCTGCTCGCCGCCGCGCGCGACGATGTGGGGACCGAGGCCCTGGCGCTGGTGCGAGGCCAGGTCGACATCGACGCCCGGGACGAGAACGGCGCGACGGCGCTCGCCTGGGCGGTGATGCGCGCCAACCACGCGCTCGTGAGCGCGCTCCTGGCGGCCGGCGCCGATCCCAACGTCGCCGACGTGCGCGGCGTGACCCCGCTGGCGCTGGCCGTCGCCAACGACGACGAGGCGCTGGTGAAGGCGCTGCTCGAAAAGGGGGCGGACCCGAACCGGACCCGCGAGGGCGGCGAGCCGCCCCTGATGACGGCGATCCGCCTGGGGGCGACGGGCATCGCCCAGATCCTGCTGTCCCACGGCGCGGACGCCCGTGCGCGCGAGGATCGGTTCGGGCAGACCGCGCTCATGTGGGCGGCGGACAATCCCGCCGTCGCCAGGATGCTCCTGGAGAAGGGCGCCGACCCGCGGCTGGCGACCAAGTCCTGGGACGTCACCGCCACGATCTACACGCCCATGAACGCGACCCTCGGGGTGACGGGAATTCCCTGGAACAACGACGGGGACTTCACCGCCAGGGCGGGCGGGGACACCGCCCTCATCTTCGCCGTCCGCAGCCGGAACGTGGATGTGGTCCGCCTGCTCCTGGACGCGGGCGCCGACGTGGATCAGGCCTCCGCCGACGGGACGACGCCGCTGCTGGCGTCGCTCTACCAATGGCGTTCGTCCGACGGACGGTCGCTGACGTTCTCGCCGAGTCCCGAGATCGCGACCCTTCTGCTGGACCGAGGAGCCCGCATCGATGTGGCCGACCGCGCCGGCTACACGCCGCTGCATGGCGCGGTGCTGGGCCTGTCGCTGAGCGAGAGCGTGGGCGTCAGGCCGCGGTCGGTCGCTCAGGCCGAGCGCCTCGCGCCTCAGCCGCCGCCGAACGAGGCGGAGGGGCTGGTGCTGGTGGAGCGGCTGCTGGCGGCGGGCGCCGACCCCAACCGGCCGACGCTCCATCCCACGCCGGGGCCGGTGGGCGCGGTGCGGGTCAATCCCGCGCCGCCCGGATCGACGCCGTTCCACATCGCCGCGACGGCGCACAGCGCCAAGCTGATCGCGCTGCTGGCGCAGCACGGCGGCGATCCGAACCGTCTCCGCAAGGACGGCCACACGCCGCTCTCGGTCGCGGTCCAGAGCAACGATCCGGCGGTGGTCCGCGCGATCGTGGATCGGGGCGGCGACGTCAGGCGGCGATACGATCCGGCGGACGAGGTCGCCGATCCGGTCGAGGCCAAGAGCGAGCGCCGCAGCGGGCAAGGCATCCTGCACATCGCCGCCGTGGCCGGGTCGGACCGGGTCGTGGAACTGCTGGTGGCGCGGGGGGCGCCGGTCCTGGCCAAGAACGACCAGGGCGAGACGCCGCTGGAACTCGCCGACGCGCAGGAGCGGTTCCGCTACGCCCTGGAACGGGAAGGCCCGCTCGGCGGCGGCCCGACGCGGGACGTGGTCCGCGAAACCTACACCTCCGACGCGTTCAAGCGCGTGACGGCGCGCCGCGGCGCCCTGGCCGACGCGGGCGCATCGCGGTCGCGGTGATCGGGTCGACCGCTGGCGGGAACTTGCGAGGGAGCAGGGGTTTGCAGAAGCGCTTTCAGTTCGGCGCGGCTCTGGCGGCCGCGCTGGCCGGGCTCATGGTCGGGCTCGGGCCCGTCGGTCCGGCGGCGGCCCAGGTGGTGGATCGACCGGCGCCGGGCGACCCCGTCACGGTGACGGGCGGCCGGGTCGCCGGCCTGGAGACGGGTTCGGGAGTCAGGGCCTACCTTGGAATCCCCTTCGCCGCGCCGCCGGTGGAGGATCGGCGGTGGCGTCCGCCCGCGCCGGTCGTCCCCTGGACGGGCGTGCGGCATGCGGTGAGCTATCCCTCGGCCTGCATGCAGAGTGGGCGCGGGCCGGGCCAGTTCTTCTACTCGGGCCCCGAGCCGGTCAGCGAGGACTGCCTCTATCTGAATCTCTGGACGCCGGCGAAGACGGCGTCGGCGCGTCTGCCGGTGGTGGTCTGGATCTACGGCGGCGCGTTCTCCCGGGGCTCGGCCTCGACGCCGCGCGAGCGGGGGGAAGCCCTGGCGCGCAAGGGGGTCGTCTACGTGGCCTTCAACTATCGCGGGGGCGCACTGGGGTTCCTCGCGCATCCCGAGCTGGCTCGGGAGGACCCGCACAACGCCTCGGGGGCCTATGGCTTCCTGGACCAGGTGGCGGCGCTGCGCTGGGTGCAGGCGAACATCGCCGCGTTCGGCGGCGATCCGGACAACGTCACGGTGGTCGGCCATTCCGCCGGCTCGGTCTCGGTCTCCGCCCTGCAGGCCAGTCCGCTCGGTCGCGGGCTGTTTCATCGGGCCATGGGCGTCAGCGCCAGCTCGCTGACGTGGGAAGCGGGCGAGATGGTTCCCCGGAGCGAGGCCGAGGCGCGGGGCCTGGCGGCGCAGGCCGCCCTGAACGCCGGCGGGATCGCCGAGATGCGCCGGATGGCCGCCGACCGGATCATGCAGCAGAACGTGGGGCCGCCCAGCATCGACGGCTGGTTCATGCCGCGGTCGCCGATGGAGATCTTCGCAGCGCGCGAGCAGAGCGACGTGGGGGTCTTCGTCGGGTTCACGCGGGACGAGGGCTATGGCGACCTGTTCGCCGCGCGGACGCCGGAAGCCTATGTGGCCGCGGCGCGGGCGATGTATCCCGCCGACGCCGACCGGCTGCTGTCGCTGTATCCCGCATCGGGCGCCGACTGGCGCGACCAGGCCCGGCGCGCCAGTCGGGACATCACCCTGGGCGCCGCGATGCGCCGCTGGGCGATGGGGCAGACGGGGCCCGGGCGGCGGAAGGCCTATGTCTACATGTTCTCACGGGCGCATCCGTTCGCCCCCGGCGTCGATTTCATGGATTTCGACCCATCGACCGCCGGCGCCTACCACTCGGCCGACCCGGCCTATTGGCTGAACAACCTCGACGCCGTGAACTTCGACCGGGAGACGCGGCGGTGGACGGACCGGGACCGGCGGCTCGCCGACCGGATGTCCGACATGCTGGTGGCCTTCGCCCGCACGGGCGATCCCAGCCTGAGCGACCTGCGGGCGCCGCCCTACGATCCGGCCGACGAACGCCTGATCGAACTGGGCGACACGATCGCGGTCGCGCCGTTCCCGGGGCGGGAGAACGTCGAGTTCCTCCACGGGTTGAAGATCGCGCGGGAACGGCCCGCGCAAAACTGATGTAGCCGGCGGCGGCCACGCGCCCCGCCCGTGTGAGGGAGGGGGCGCCATGAAGGCCGCTTCGGCGCTGGACTATCGGGAACTGGCGAAGCGCCGGCTGCCGCGGTTCCTTTTCGAGTACATAGACGGCGGATCGTACGCCGAGGTGACGCTGCGACGGAATGTGGCCGACCTTCAGGACGTGGTGCTGCGCCAGCGCGTCCTTCGGGACGTCTCGGATCTGGATCTCTCCACCTCTCTCTTCGGGCGGCGGATGGCGTTGCCCGTCGCCCTGGGACCCATCGGGCTCGCCGGCATGAACGCGCGGCGCGGCGAGGTTCAGGCCGCGCGGGCCGCCGAGGCCGCGGGAGTGCCCTTCACGCTCTCGACCGTCTCGGCCTGCGGGCTGGAAGAAGTCGTCGCCGGCGTCCGGGACCCCATCTGGTTCCAGCTCTACATGATCCGCGACCGGGGCTTCATGCGCGAACTCCTGGCGCGCGCGCGGGAGACGGGGTGTTCGACCCTCGTCTTCACCGTCGACATGCCGGCGCCGGGCTCGCGCTACCGGGACTATCGGTCGGGCCTGGCGGGCGCGCCGGGGCTGGCGGGCGCCGCGCGGCGCGCCTGGCAGTCGGCGCTGCGACCGGAGTGGGCGTGGGACGTCGGCCTGCTCGGCGGCCCCCACCAGCTCGGCAACGTCGCGCCGGTCCTGAAGGGGCGGACAGGGCTCGAGGACTTCTTCCGCTGGATGCGCGACAATTTCGATCCGGCGACCACCTGGCGCGACCTCGACCTCATCCGCAGCGAATGGCGTGGCCCCTTGGTGATCAAGGGAATCCTGGACCCCGAGGACGCCCGGGCGGCGGCCGACATGGGGGCTGAGGGAATCGTCGTCTCGAACCACGGCGGGCGTCAGCTGGACGGGGTGCTTTCGACGGCGCAGGCCCTTCCGCGGATCGTGGACGCCGTCGGCGACCGGCTGGAGATCCTGGCCGACGGCGGCGTGCGTTCGGGCCTGGACGTCGTGCGGTTGCTGGCGTTGGGCGCCCGCGCCGTCCTCCTGGGACGGGCCTGGGCCTATGCGCTGGGCGGCGGCGGCCAGGCCGGCGTGGCGCACCTGCTGCAACTGATCGAGGCCGAGATGCGGGTGGCCCTGGCGCTGACGGGCGTGACCCGGGTCGGCGATCTCGACCGCGACGCGCTGACCGAGGGAGCCGTGGGCCGGCGAGGCTGATCCGCCTCGGCGCGTCGCCGCCGCGCGCGGGCCAAAGACGTTTGACCCGGCGTATTTCACAATATATTCGATCATTCCATATAGTGGCATTTGGCGATGCGTCGCCGGATGGGAGGAGTGTCGGGTATGAGATTGCTGCGCTACGGCCCGCTGGGTCAGGAACGGCCGGGACTCCTCGATGCGGAAGGTCGCATTCGCGATCTGTCGGGCGTGGTGGCGGACATCTCGGCCCGCCAGATCACGCCGCAGGGCCTGGCCGCGCTGAGAGCCCTCGATATCGAGAGCCTGCCGGTGGTGGAGGGCGCTCCCAGGCTCGGAACGCCCGTGGCCGGTATCGGCAAGTATATCGCCATCGGGCTCAACTACGCCGACCACGCCGCCGAGTCGGGACTCCCGGTCCCACCCGAGCCCATCTTCTTCACCAAGGCGATCTCGTGCCTGAACGGCCCGGACGATCCCATCGTCATGCCTCGCGACGCCACCAAGCTGGACTGGGAGGTGGAGCTGGGCGTGATCATCGGCGCGACGGCGCGCCATGTTCCCGCGGATCGGGCCCTCGGGCACGTCGCCGGCTTCGTCCTCGCCAACGACGTCTCGGAGCGCGCCTTTCAGAAGGAGCGGGGGAGCCAGTGGGACAAGGGCAAGGGGTGCGACACCTTCGGCCCCGTGGGCCCTTGGCTGGCGACCCCCGACGAGATCGCCGACTGCCAGGACCTCGACATGTTCCTGGACGTGAACGGCGTGCGGATGCAGACCGGCAACACCCGGACGATGATCTTCGACGTGGCCGAGTGCATCGCCTACGTCAGCCGGTTCCTGACCCTCCATCCGGGCGATCTGCTGATCACGGGGACGCCGCCCGGGGTGGGGGAGGGCAAGCGGCCGGACCCCATCTACCTCAAGGTCGGCGACGAAGTCCGGCTGGGGATCGAGCGCCTGGGCGAACAGCGGCAGCGGGTTATCGCCTTCGAGGCGCCCGAAGCGGAGGCGATGTTCGCCCGGCGTGACGCCCGTGCGTTGGCCTAACGGCCGGGCGGGGCCGATCGCGGGCCGTCGGCGCGCGCCCCGGCTCTGCGCGGTTCTGCGCCGGCGGAGTTAGGAGCCGTCCGTGGCGACCCCCAGGATCAAGTCGGTGCAGAAGGCGTTCGCCCTGCTCAAGGCGTTCGAGGGTGTCGCCGGGCGGCTCGGCAGCGCCGAACTGAGCCGGCGCGCGGGGCTGCCGGAAGCCTCGGGCTATCGCATGATACAGACTCTGGAAGCGGTCGGCGCCGTCCATCGCGACCGGCGCGGCCGCTATCGGCCGAGCCTGTGGCTCGCGGCGCTCTCCCATGAGGTCCCGTTCGCCGACCTCCTGGCCGAAGCGGCCTGGTCGGTGCTGGAGGAACTCGCCGAGAGGTTCGACGCCACCGCGCGCGTCGATGTTCTTCAAGGCGGCGTCATCGTCCACGTCGCGAGGGCCGTATCCGACCGCGGCGCCGAACGCGACGGGCGCCGCCTCGATGCGGAGGACCCCCGCGTCGCGGTGGTGGCGCGCCTGCTGCGCCCCGGATCCGACGCGGACGCCGAGCCGGGCGGCCGGGAAGAGACGCGTCCCGTCTCCGGACGACGGTCGCAGGTCTCGAGCGCGGTGGCGCCGATCATAGGGGCGGATGGCGCGGTTCTGGCGGCGCTGTCGCTCACCGACTGGTCGCGCAGCATGGACATCCGAGGCGCGGACGTGCGGGCGGAACTGGCCCAGGGCGCGGAACGCATCGGCGAGCGCATGCGCGCCTGGATGTCCGCCGGGCTGCTGGAGCCAGCGTCATGGGCCGAGGCCCGGCCGGCGACCGGTGGGGATGGGCGTGACGTGGAGGCCGGCGACGGCGGTCGGACGCAGGGGCGCAAGCCGCCTCCGCGCCCCGCCGCCCGGTCCGAGCGGAGTGAGTGAGATCATGCGTGGATTGTGGTTGGGGGTGGCGCTTGCGGGCGGGCTGGTCGGTTGCGGAGACATCGCCGCAGCCCAGGGGGCGAAAGCCCCTCAAGCCGACGCCGTTGCGGTGCGCAAGGAGGGGTTCAAGGCGATGGGCGCGGCGCTGAAGCGCATATCCGACGAGGCCCGGCGCCCGAAGCCGGATCGGCGCCTGCTGGTGGCGGAGGCGGATCGACTGTCGGCCCTGTCGGCCCAGCTTCCCGGATGGTTCGCCGGCCCCGAGGCCGGGCGGGACCGCAAGGACAGCCAGGCGCGGCGGGAGATCTGGAGCGATCCACAGGGCTTTTCGGATGCGGCCCGCGGGGTGCGGGAAGCTTCACGCAAGCTACGGGGCGCCGCCGCTACGGGAGACGCCCGTGCGGTGCGTGCGCAACTGGCCGGGGTCTCGGCGTCCTGCAAGGCCTGCCACGACCGCTTCCGCGGGCCATGAGGCCCCGGCGCGCGGCGCGAGGGTGGGCGGTCCTGGATTGGATGAATTCGCAACAAGTGGCATAAGGCGCCACAATATAAGAGGGGGAAGCGATGGAGACTGGGGGCGGACCTTCCGGCCGACGCAGGGGCTTTGTCCGATGGCTGATCATCGGCTGGGTCTTCATCATCGCGGCCATCTCGTACCTGGACCGCAACAACATCTCGATCGCGGCCTCCGCGGTTCAGGCGGAGTTCGGGATCTCGGACGTGCAACTCGGCGGCCTGTTCAGCGCGTTCGTGCTGGGCTACGCGCTGATGCAGCCGATCGCCGGGCGCATCGCCGACCGGTTCGGGCCCTACCGCCTCATCGCCTTCGCGATCCTCTGGTGGAGCGTGCTCACCGCGGCGCTTCCCTTCGCGCCGGTCGACACGAGCGCGTCGTTCGCCATTCTGTTCGGCCTCAGGCTGCTGCTGGGGGTGGGGGAGTCCGTGATCTTCCCCGCCAGCAACCGACTGGTCGCCACGTGGATTCCGTCGCACGAACGGGGGCGGGCGAACGGCTTGATCTTCGCCGGCGTGGGCGTCGGCGGCGGCGTCGCGCCCCCGCTGATCACCTACATCATGATCAGCCATAGCTGGCGCGAGGCCTTCTATGTGAGCGCGGCGATCGGCCTTGTCGCCGCGGTGATCTGGCTGATCGTCGTGCGCGAGCGTCCGCGGGACCACAAATGGGTCCGCGCCGAGGAGGCGGCCTACATCGAGGCGGGGCTGCCCGGCCGGAGCGAGCCGTCCAAGGTCGAGCTGATTCCCTGGAGCCGTATCCTCCTGGATCGGCACGTGGCGACGCTGACGCTCTGCTATTTCTGCTACGGCTACGTCGCGTACATATTCTTCACTTGGTTTTTCAAATACCTGTCCGAAGTTCGGGGACTGGATCTGAAGGCCAGCGCGCTCTACGCGACCCTGCCGTTCATCGCCATGGCGGTGGCGTCCTTCCTGGGCGGGGCCCTCTCGGATCGCCTGCTTTCGCGGTTCGGCCCGCGCGTCGCCCGATGCTGGCTCGCGGGGGGCGCCATGCTGGTCGCGGCCGGCTTCGTGTGGAGCGCCACGCAGGTGGCCGACGCGCGGCTGGCGGCGCTGGTGCTGGCGGGCGGGGCGGGGGCCCTCTACATGGCGCAGAGCGCGTTCTGGGCGATCAGCGCCGACATCGGCCGCACGTCGGCCGGCACGGTGTCGGGCGTCATGAACATGGGCAGCCAGATCGGAGGCGTCGTCACGGCCTCGCTCACGCCGGTGATCGCCAACGCCCTGGGCTGGACGGCGTCGTTCTCGGTGGCGGCCGGCGTGTGCGCCCTCGGCGGCCTGCTCTGGCTGTTCGTGAAGCCGGATCACCAGCTCCGCCCGCACGGCGCCTGAGGTGTCCGCGGAGCGGGCAGTGACAGATCCTGCAATCCGGAATCCGCGTCCGGCGAGGCGCTGCGACCGGAGTTCATGCGGAGTCGCGGGGCGCGGCCCGTTCCCATCCTATCCGCGACTGTCCACGTTTTTGGCCAGCAAGCGGAAATCGTCACAGGGAAAACCGACATAAATCCATTTTGTGGAATTATGTCGCATATTATGCGAGTTCTTCTTGCGCATGGGGCAGGGCTCCACTATCGAGAGCCCAAGTGTCCTGGAAATGAGATGCGCGAGCCGAGGGGGAAAATCGACAATGCGTGCATATAGTGGAGCCAATGTTCAGGCGGATCGCCGGCGGGTCGCCGGCCGGATCGTCCGCCTGCTCGGGTCCGTGGCGCTCGGGAGTCTGCTTGCGGCCCCGGCCGTGGCCCAGACGGCCAGCGACGGAACGGTCGAAGAGGTCATCGTCACCGGCACCAGCCTCCGGGGCGTGCAGCCCACGGGCTCGGGCCTCGTTTCGATCCAGCGCGAAGACATCATGGCCATCGGGGCGCCGACCACGGCCGACCTCCTGACCAAGGCTCCGCAGCTCAACAGCTTCAACACGGCGCCGCGTCCGGCGCTGGGCGGCCTGACCGGGCCCTCGACCGTGCCGGGCCTCCGGGGCCTGCCGGTCGGTGCGACCCTCATCCTGCTGGACGGGCAGCGCATCACCGCCGACAGCCCGCTGCAGACGCCGCCGGATCCCTCCTCGATTCCGCCCGCCGCCATCGAGCGGGTGGAGGTGGTCGCCGACGGCGCTTCGGCGATCTACGGCTCGGACGCGGTGGCGGGCGTGATCAACATCATCACGCGTCGCAACCTCGACGGCGCGGAAACCTCGATCCGCGTGGGTCGGGCCCAGAACGGCTACGACACCATCGACCTCAGCCAGGCCTTCGGCCGGACCTGGAGCGGCGGCTCGGCGATGCTGGTCGTCGCCTACGCCGAGCATGACCGCCTGACCAACGGCGCCCTCCCATACTATACGGAGGACCTGCGCGCCTTCGGGGGGATCGACCTGCGTCCCACCAACTGCCCCACGCCCAACGTGGTCATCTCCGGCGTCAACTATGCGCCGCCGACCTACGCGCCCGGCGTCGCGGCGCGTTGCAGCGCGAACCAGTTCGCCGACACCCTGCCCGACACCCGCCGGACCTCGATCGTCGGCAGCGTCCGGCACGAGGTGACGGACAAGCTCAGCCTCCACGGCAGCGTGCGGTATGCGGCGATCTATCTGTCGTCGAACATCGCGGCGCCCGCCGCCTCGCTCGCGATCCCATCGACGAACCCGTTCTTCCAGGCGTTCTCGGGTGGGGCGCCCACGACCGAGACCGTTCTCTTCAACCTGCGGCCGATCACCGGGCAGCAGCAGAACCACGCGTTCGGCAAGTCCGGCAACGCCGTCATCGGCGGCGAATACAAGCTCCCGAAGGACTGGCGGCTCAACGCCTCGATCAACTACGGCTGGAGCGACAGCGCCGGCGTGGGCGACGGCGTCAACAGCGCCCTGCTGGCGGCCGCGGCCGCGGGCACGACGACGCTGACCGCGCTGGATCCCTTCGGCGGCCGGACCGACGCGAACCTGCGCGCGCGCATTTCGGACTTCGAGAACGTCTTCGCCGCCACCCAGAAGCTGTACGACTATCAGATCAAGGCGGACGGCGCGCTCTGGGCCCTTCCGGGCGGTGAGGTGAAGCTGGCGGTGGGCGCGGCCTTCCGTCGCCACAAGTACGACGCCCTGGCGACCCAGGGCCCGCGCGGGACGAACGGCAACTTCAACGCCTCGTCGGCGGTGCGCGACACCAAGGCCCTGTTCGCGGAAACGTTCGTTCCCCTGGTGGGGCCGGACAACGCCATGCCGCTGGCCCAAGCCGTGAACTTGTCGGCCGCCGTGCGTTACGACGACTACAGCGACTTCGGCTCGACGGTGAACCCCAAGTTCGGCCTCACCTGGGCGCCCGTCGAGGACCTGGTGCTCCGCGGGAGCTACGGCAAGTCCTATCACGCGCCCGACGTGGGCGACGTGTACGCGGTGGACAATCGCGCCAACTTCATCGCGCGCTTCGCGGTGGTGCCTCCCGGGAGTGCGCCCACCGACACGATCGTCCTGGCCGGGGGCGCTCCGAACCTGCGTCCCGAGAAAGCCGAGACCTATTCGATCGGCGCGGACTTCACGCCCTCGTGGATCCCGGGACTTCGAGCGTCAGTCACCTACTACAACATCAAGTACAAGGATCAGGTCGGGCTGGCGCCCGGAACCACGGACATCTTCACCAACCCGGCCTTCCGGTCGTTCGTCACGCTTAACCCGACGCGGGCGCAGCTGGACGCGCTGATCATCCCGGGCCGGCTGGTGCTGAACACCACCACGCCCATCCCCTCGACGGTGGGCCAGATCCTCGATCGTCGCCGCCAGAACCTCGGCGCCACGAACACGGATGGCATCGACTTCGACGTCAGCTACCGGTGGAACACGGACTACGGATCGTGGGCCGCGGGCGTCGCCGGGAACCGCATCCTGAACTTCGACCTGCAGACCGGCGTCGGCTCTCCCTTCGTGCCGCAACGGCAGATCGTCCGGACGCGTGTCCGCGGAAACGTCGCCTGGACGAACGGCCCGTTCGCGGCGGGCGCGGCGCTGAACTACACGGGTCGCTTCGACCAGTCGTACGCCAGCGGCGCCGGCGGGGCGGCGGTCCAGCGGGTCAAGCCGTTCATCACTCTGGACGTGAACGGCGCCTACGACCTGCCCGACGACGGACTGCTGGGGGGAACCTCGGTGTCGATCAATGTGGACAACGCCTTGAACGAGCGGCCGCCGGTCGCGCTGATCAGCGGCGGCTACAGCCTGGCTGCGACGCCGCTCGGCCGCACGGTCTGGCTGGGTCTCCAGAAGAAGTGGTGACACCGGGACCCGGGGCGACGAGGACCGTCGCTCCGGGTCCAGCTCCGGGGTCAGGCGCCGGCGCGCGTTCCTCGAGCGGCGTTCCTCGACCACGGTGAGCGCCGTTCTCCCTTACGAGCGCGGGCTCCGGGCCTCGAATTCCGGGTGGGGTCGCGTCGAACCGGCGCTTCCGCCCGGCGCAGACCTGCTCTAGGCGGGATGTTTCGCGCAGTTGGAAGAGGTGAACTGATGAGCATGGCCCCGGTATCTTCCCGCCGCGCCCTCCTGAAGGGAGCGGGGAGTCTGGCCGTCGCCGCGCTGGCGCCGTCCGTGGCGGTTTCGGCCCCGGTCCCGGCCTCCGCCCGAACCGGCCCGTTCGGAGGGGTCTTCCCCATCGGCTTCACCACGGATCTGCCCAACGGCCGGCTGGACTACGACGGGTTGGCTTCGCAGGTGAGGTTCTGCGGCCGCGGCGGCGTTCCGGGCTTCGCGTGGCCCCAGCTGGCCAGCGGCTGGACGACGCTGAGCGAGCCGGAACGCCTGAAGGGCGCCGAGGTGATGGTCGACGCCGCCCGGCAGGGCGGACCGGCGATCGTGGTCGGCGTGCAGAGCCGCGAGGCCGACTTCGCCGAGACCGAGCGCTATGCGCGTCACGCGGAGAAGATCGGCGCCGATGCGGTGATCTGCATCCCGCCCCCCAACGTGAGTTCGCCGAAGGACCTGCTGCAGTACTATCGGCGCATCGGCCAGGTGACCAAGCTGCCGATGTTCGGTCAGGCCGTCGGCCCGTTCAGCGTCGATCTCCTCGTGGAGATGTACGAGACCATTCCGACCTTCCGCTATGTGAAGGACGAGACGGGCGATCCGCTGGAGCGCGTGCTCGAGATCAACCGGCGGACGGGGGGCGGATTGCGGTCGTTCTCCGGCTTCGGCGTCGCCACCATGATGACCGAGATGGAGCGCGGCTTCGGGGGGCACTGCCCGTTCGTGTCGCTGTCGGACCTGTTCGCCACGACCTATGATCTCTTCCACAGCGGACGCCGGAGAGAGGCCTTCGACCTGTTCGGACGAATCCAGGCGGCGTCTTCGATCTTCGGGCAGAGCGACATCAATGTGCTGGTCGCGCGCGGGGTGCTGAAGCCGGAGGTCACCAAGCGCGTCGCGCCGGACGCCCCCGGCTCGGGCGCCCGAAAGCCGCCCGTGGTGAATCCCGACGAAATCCGGCGCGTCCTGGACGTCTACCTGCAGCCCTATCTGCGCGCCTAAACTCCCACATTCAGGTGTTTTACTTGATATGTAGGAATACCTGACGCTTTGCCGTTGCGGCTGCGAGGGCGCGCCGCGTGTCTCGCACTGCGCTTCGGAGCAGGTCGGAGTAGGGGGTGCGCGCTTCGTTTTGCACGCTCAGGTCGGCGCCAGGCGGCGATGCGCCTTGACTTGAGATCGGCAGGGTTTATCTCATGATTTGGGATTATGGGAGCCGCGACGCGGCGGAGCGGTGCGAACCCGATGGGGGCGTCACGAGATTCCGCCGGGACCCCGCGGCCGGATTTCGGATGGTGTTGAGCCGTGGCGCGGGTGTCGAAGACGAAGTCGGCGGATGGGCTCCCCGAGGGCGGTGAGGAGAAGGGGCGCAGCCTCGCCGGAACCCAGACGCTGGTACGGGGCCTCGAGATCATCGACGCGGTTTCGCTGCGTCCGCTCGGCCTGCCCGAACTCGCCGAGAGCATCGGCCTGACCCGCAGCACGGCCCATCGCCTGGCCGGCACCCTGGTCGAGCACCGCTACCTGAACTTCGTACGGGGCATGGGCTATTCGCTGGGCCCCCGCATCCTCGAGCTCGGCTATCTGACCGCGCGCCAGACCAGCCTGCCACGCGTCGCCCGCGAGCACCTGGAGCAACTGGCGGCCCGCACGGGCGATACGGTGCATCTGGGTGTCCTGGAAGACGGGCAGGCGCTCTATCTGGACAAGATCTCCGGCAACCGACGGGTCGAGATCAGCTCCCGCATCGGCGAGCGGCAGCCGCTCCGGTCCACGGGCCTGGGCAAGGCGCTGATCCTCGACGCCTCCGAGGCGCAGTGGCGGGAGTACTACGACCTGGAGGCGCGCCAGGGGCGGGGCTACGACGTGGATCTCCAGCTCTGGCTGCGCCGGATGCGGGAGTACGCCAAGAACGGCTACGCCTTCGACCTCGAGGAGAACGAAGACCGCATCCGATGCGTCGCCGCGCCGGTTCGGGACGTCTCCGGCCGGATCGTCGGCGCCATCAGCGTGTCCAGCGCCGCCCAGTACATGGACGACATGCGGATGCACGGCCTGACGTTCGAGGTCCGCCGCGCCTCCGAGGCGATCAGCTCCGAGCTGGGCTACAATCCGGGGGTCGACGGGGCGGCCGCGGAAGGCGGCAAGCGGCGCCGCACGGCCAGCACCCGCGACTGAGCGCTCGCCGGCCCGCGGCCGGCCCGCGCCGACCCTCGTCCGGTGCGCTTCCTTGGCCTTGTGCGCCGTCCGTCCGCCGCGCGGGCGAACCTGCCAAGCGTTCCGCATATCTCTGAGCCCGGCGAGCGGGCGCGCCTTCGGATCGTGGCGGCTCTCCGAACCGGTCGAGGCAGGGGGCAAGGCCTCGCGCGCGACGGAAGGGAGCACGATGGCCGGCGATCGCCGCGCCAACCCGAACTCTCCGCTGTCTCCAACGCGCCTTTCCCACATTGTCGTCATTCTGACCCTTTGGAGAAGGGAGGTCGTCGCGTTCAAAGTGAGGAATGACGATCAAGTCTCATAAATAACATTTGCATCCCAGAATGTGATAAATCAAAAAGGGCGCGCATCGCATCTGCGGCGTTGTTGATCGCAGGGCGGTTCGAGTTCCGAGGGATGGGATGACGCGATTGGTCTGGGGAGTTGTCGGGCTACTCCGCCCGTGGGCGCGCGCGCTGCCGCGAAGCTCCGGCGGGCGCCCTTCATGAGCACGTTTGCGGACCGTTTCAGCGGGCGTTGCGCGATCATCACGGGCGGGGGCTCCGGGCTCGGCAAGTCGGCCGCCGCGCGTATCGTCGCCGAGGGCGGCGCCGTGGTGCTGTGGGACAACAACGTCGCCACACTGGCCGCGGCGGGTCACGAGGTCGGCGCCAAGGGCGTCATGGCCGTCGATGTGGCCGACCCGCAGGAGGTGGCCCGCGCCGCCGAGGAAAGCGCGGCGATGCTGGGTAAGGTGGATATCCTGATCGCCAGCGCCGGGATCACGGGGGCGACGGCCCCGGTCCACGACTTTCCCGTCGACAGCTGGCGCCGGGTCATCGACATCAACCTCAGCGGCACCTTCTACTGCTGCCGCGCCGTGGTGCCGCACATGGTCGCCAACGGCTACGGCCGGATCGTGAACGTGGCCTCGGTGGCCGGCAAGGAAGGCAACCCCAACGCCTCGGCCTATTCGGCGTCCAAGGCGGGCGTGATCGGCTTCACGAAGTCGCTGGGCAAGGAGATGGCGGGCAAGGGCGTGATCGCGAACGCGCTCACGCCGGCCACCTTCGCGAGCCCGATCCTGGAACAGCTTCCCGCGAGCCAGGTCGAGTACATGCGATCGCGCATCCCGATGGGCCGGCTCGGTCTGGTGGAGGAGAGCGTCGCGATGGTCTGCTTCATGGCCAGCGAGGAGTGCAGCTTCACCACGGCCTCCACCTTCGACACCTCGGGCGGCCGCACGACCTTCTAGCCTCCGGCCGGCGCGGCTCCCGCGCCGGTCCTCTCCCTGCGCCGATCCCTCGCCCGCGTGGCCGCGACGGCGTCCCAGGCCTCAAGACCTCACGAGAGCCCGATGAACCCTCAGTCGGAAGCAGACGCCCGGACCGCCGCCGACGCCTCGCAGGCGCGACGGACGAGCGGACCCTACGCCTGGTACGCGCTGGGCGTCCTGGTGGTGGTCTACACCCTGAACTTCATCGACCGGCAGATCCTCTCGATCCTCGCCGAGGACATCAAGGACGCCCTTGTCCTGGAGGACGGCGACCTCGGCTTCCTCTATGGCACCGCCTTCGCCGTCTTCTACGCGGTGTTCGGCGTGCCGCTCGGACGCCTGGCGGACAACTGGCGCCGTGGTCACCTCATGGCCATGGGGCTGGCGCTGTGGTCCGGCATGACGGCGCTGTCGGGCTTCGCCACGAACTATGCGCAGCTCGCGGCGGCGAGGATCGGGGTCGGCATCGGCGAGGCCAGCGCCTCGCCCGCGGCGTTCTCCATGCTGGCCGGCTATTTCCCCAAGAACCGCCGCGCCCTGGCCGCATCGATCTACACGTCCGGGGTCTATCTGGGCATGGGGCTGAGCCTGCCGATCGGCGGACTGATCTCGGACAACTGGAACACCGCCTTCGCGGGCGGTGGCGCGCCGCTCGGGCTACAGGGCTGGCAGGTCACGTTCCTGGCGGTGGGCCTGCCGGGACTCCTCGTGGCGCTCTGGGTCATGACCCTGCGCGAGCCCGTCCGCAGGACGGACGCCGGGGTGATCGAGCCCGTGGTGCGCCCGGGCGCGTGGCGGATGTTCCTCGCCGATGTGATGACCATTCTGCCGCCGTTCACGCTGTGGAGCGTCTCGAGGTTCCCGGGGGCGCTGCGCCGCAATCTGATCGGGCTGGCCGTCATCGTCGCCATCGCGTTCGGCCTGATCCGGCTCACCGGCGACGCGGGACAATGGATCGCCTACGCCGTGGGCTTCTACGCCCTGTTCTCGTGGACCCAGTCGCTCCGCTTCACCGACCCCCCGACGCATAAGCTGATCCTGGGGTCGCCGGTGGTGCCGCTGGCGGTGCTGGGCTTCGGCTGCCTCGCCGTCATAACCTATGTGATCAGCTTCTGGGGCGCGCCGTTCGCCATGCGGACCTACGATGTGAGCGCCAGCACGGCGGGTGTGGCCATCGGCCTGCCGGGCGCGGCGGCGGCGGCGGCCGGCGTGATTCTGGGCGGCCGTCTCTCGGACCTGTGGAAGGAGCGGGATCCCCGCGGCCGGATCTTCACCTGCATGCTCGCCGCGGTCCTGCCGGCTCCCTTCATCGTGGCGATGGTGCTGGCGCCGGACTTCGGGACGTATGTGCTGCTGAGCCCGTGCGTCTACTTCCTGGCGAATCTCTGGACCGGGTCGGCGGTCGCCACCTACCAGGACTTCGTGCTGCCCCGCATGTACGGGACCATCAGCGCGGTCTACCTGGTGGGGAGCACGATGGTCGGTCTGTCGCTCGGGCCGTATGCGTCCGGCAAGATCGCCGCGGTCAGCGGCTCGCTCCAGGCCGGCGTGATCAGCATGCTGGCCGCGTCGGTGGTGGCCCTGGTGGCGCTCTGGGCGCTGAGCCTGCGCGCCGAGGCGGCGGAGACCACGAAGCTGGAACGCGCCATCGCCGCCGGCGAGCCGCCGCCCGTGGCGGCGTGAGCCTGTGCGCGGGTCTCCGCCTCCGGAGTCCGAAGCTCGCGCGCATTCACAGCCGTGGATGTCGGTTCTGAAAATCTAAACCATTCGGCGAGACGCTTTCCGCGGACCCGGCGGGTCCCCGGCAAGGAGACGAACGGGCATGGCGCAAGAACCCGTCCTGACGCTGGCGCAGGCCGTGGAGCGGCTGGCCGGCGTCGAGGACGCCCTCGAGGTGGCGGCCGTGGTGCGCACGGCGGCGCGGAGCCTCTCGGGCGCCGACGGCGTGGCGGTCGTCCTGAGGGACGGCGACCGGGTGCGATATGTGGACGAGGACGCGGTGGGACCGCTCTGGAAGGGCGGCGTCTTCCCGATGGACGCCTGCATCTCGGGGTGGGCGATCGCGCACCGTCAGCGCGTGGTGATCCCCGACGTCTTCGCCGACCCCCGGATCCCGCACGAACTCTACGCGCCCACGTTCGTGAAGAGCTGCGTCATGACACCCGTGGGCCGCCCGGACCCGCTGGCGTGCATCGGGGCCTATTGGCGCGACGTGCGCGACCCGACGGGCGAGGAACTGGCGGCGCTGGACGCCGTGGCCCGCGCCACGGCCGGCGCGCTGGAGAACCTGCGCCTGCGCCGGGCCCTGGCCGATGCGCTGGCGCGCGCCGAGGCGGCGAGCCGCGCCAAGAGCGATTTCCTCACCAACATGAGCCATGAGATCCGCACGCCGCTCAACGGCGTGGTGGGCGGGCTGGCGCTGCTGGAGGCGACCGCCCAGTCGCCCGAGCAGGCCCGGCTGACGGCCATGCTCCAGGCCTCGAGCGCCGACCTGGAAGGCGTGCTGCACGACGTGCTGGACTTCGCCCGGCTGCAATCCGAGACGGCGAAGCTGGAGGTGACGGCCTTCAACCTGGCCGACGCCGTCCGGGAGGTGGCGCGGCTGTTCGAGCTGAGGTTCGCGCGCAAGGGCCTGGATTTCCGCGTCGAGGTCGATCCGGCGGTCCAGGGCTGGGTGAGGGGCGACCGGGGCGCGGTCAAGCAGGTGCTGGCCAACCTCGTGCAGAACGCGCTGAAGTTCACGCAGACGGGCCGCGTGGTCGTCTCGGTCGATGCGCCGGCGGCGGGGCAGGTCCGTCTTTCGGTGGCCGATACCGGCGTCGGGATCGCCGAGGCGTTGCGCGTGCGCATCTTCGAGAGCTTCGAGCAGGCCGACGGCTCGGCCACCCGCACGACCGGCGGCCTGGGCCTGGGCCTGGCCGTTGTCCGCCGCCTGGTGGAGCTCATGGGCGGCGAGGTCTCGCTGGAGAGTCGCCCCGGCGCGGGCTCGATCTTCACCGTCTCCATGCCGCTGCAACGCGCCGCGCCGCCGCGCGCCGCGCCGGCCCTGCGCACGGTCACCGCCTCGGACGACGAGGCGGCGCGCATCCTGGTGGTGGACGACCATCCGGTGAACCGGACGCTGGTGAGCGCGCTGCTCGACACGATCAGCGCCGAGACGGTGGAGGCCGAGGACGGGCAGGCGGCCTGCGAGGCCTTCGCGCGGGAACGGTTCAGCGCGGTGCTGATGGACATCCAGATGCCGATCATGGACGGTCTCACCGCCACCCGCATGATCCGCGAGTTCGAGCGCGAGTCCGGCGCCCGCCCCACCCCCATCATCATGCTCAGCGCCAACGCGCTGCCCGAGCACATCGAGGCCAGCCGCGAGGCGGGCGCCGACCGGCACCTGGCCAAGCCGGTCTCGCCGGCCCAGCTCTTCGATACGCTTCAGGCGGCGCTGGCCGGCGATCTTCGCGCGGCCTGAAGCGGCGGCGTGCGCCCGAGGACCACACGGGCTGCACAGCCGCCCGGATCACCTTAAGGTTTCCTTCGCGGGCGGCGCGCTAGCGTCTGACGGGTGCCCGCCAGAGGCGCGTCGAGGACGTTCAGGTGTCGGAGATGGAGCGGCGTTCGAGCCAGGCCCTTGTCGCGGCCCTGCTTTGCGGCGGCTACGCGCTGAACCTCTGGCTGACCAACGTCATGCGGGTGGAGGCCGGCGGCGTCGATGCGATCTGGACCGCCAACGCCTTCGTCATCGGCGCCATCCTGCTGCTGCCGCGGCGCTGGACTCCCGTGTGTCTCGCCGCAGGCTTCACGATCCAGGTGGCGATCATCCTCGCCTTCCGCCACACCTTGTTCGATGCGGTGGCCTATTCGCTGCTGAACTTCTTCGAAGCCATCATCGTCACCCATCTGGCGCGGCACCTGAATGCGGTGCGCCTGACCACGCCCGGCCGCTTCGCGCGCCTGATCTTCCTGGCGCTCCTGCCGGTTCTGATCGTGGGGTCCGGGATCGTCGGGCTCGTCGCCCATGTCCTGTACGGCGAATTTCCGACGGCGATGGTCCTGAACCGGCTGGCGGCCAAGTTCCTGGGCATGTCGCTGGTGTTGCCGGCGATCCTGCTGCTGGGCCACCGCGTCGCGCCCATGGCCGCAGCGAGGCCACTGTGGGAGGCCGTGGCCGGCGGCGTGCTGGTGACCGGGCTGGCCGCCCTGCTGGCGACGCCGGCTGCGCCCCTGGCCCTTCTCAGCCTGTTCCCCGCCGTGACGCTGCTGGGGCTGCGCATGGGACCGAGGGCGGTGATCCTGGCCATGGTGCTGATCTGCGCGGCCATGCTGTCGGTGGGGCTGACGATCGGGCGCTCGCCCATCCTCGCGGGCCAGATGAGCCTGAGCGAGCAGATCACGGTGATGCAGGTCTATCTGGCGATGATCTTCGCCACGGGCATCGTCACCGCCCTGACCGCCACGCACCAGCAGCGTCTGCGGGCGCTTCTCGCCAGTCGCGCCCGCAGCGACCGGCGGGCGCGCGACCGCGCCCAGGCCGCATCGGTGGCCAAGACCGAGTTCCTGGCGACCATGAGCCACGAAATCCGCACCCCGCTGAACTCGATCATCGGTTTCGCCCAGGTGCTGGAGCGGACCGACCTGCCCGAGGTGGCGAGGCGGCAGATCGGAGTCATCCGGCGGTCGGGCGACGCCCTGCTCACCGTCGTGAACGATATCCTGGACTTCTCGAAGGTCGAGGCCGGACGCCTCGAACTGGACCCCAAGCCCGTCGACCTCATGGACGTATGCCGCGACGCCCTGGCGATCGTGGAGGAGGCGGCGGAGCGCAAGGGGCTGGCCCTGGAGATGACGGTGGCCGGCGATCTGGCCGAGGCCTACGTGTGCGACGACCATCGTCTGTGCCAGGTCCTGCTGAACTTCCTCAACAATGCGGTGAAGTTCACCGACGCGGGACAGGTCACCCTGGCGCTGACCGCGACGCCGGCGGGCGAGCGGGACCTGATCCGCTTCGCCGTGGTCGACACGGGCGTGGGTATCCCCGAGGACGCGCAGTCGGTGCTGTTCGATCGCTTCCGGCAGGTGGACGGCTCGATCGGCCGGACCTACGGCGGGACAGGCCTGGGACTGGCCATCTGCAAGGGCCTCGCGCAGGTCATGGGCGGCGAGGTGGGCGTGCGCTCCATACCCGGCGCGGGATCGGAATTCTGGATGGAAGCGCCGTTGGCGCGGACGACGCGGCCGGCGCGGAGCGGTCAGGCCGAGGCGGACGTGGGCGCGATGACGGCGCATATCCTGCTGGTGGACGATCATCCGGTGAACCGCGACCTGGGGCAGGCCGTCCTGGCGATGCTGGGCTGCACGGTCGATCTCGCGTGCGACGGCCACGAAGCGGTGGAGATGGCGCGGGTGGGCCGCTACGACGCCATCCTGATGGACGTGCACATGCCGGGCATGGACGGCCTGGCGGCCACACGCGCGATCCGCGAGCTGGAAGGGACGGTGGCCCGGACGCCGGTGATCGCCATGAGCGCGGACGTCCTGCCCGAGCAACTGGCGCGAATGCAGGCGGCGGGCATGGTCGACAGCGTGGCGAAGCCGATCAACATCGAGAAGCTCCACGCCTGCCTGACAGCCTGGGTGGGGCGCGACGCCGACGGGGCGCCGGTGGCCTCGGCTGCGGCCTGATCGGCGCGGGCGATCCGCAAGCGATCGACATCGAAAGGTTGTGGTGCGGCCGTAACGCGCCTCATAATGGCGTCGGGTCTTCAGCCGGGGGGATGAATGCCGGGCCATTCCCATATGCTCCAGTCGGAACGAAGCGCGCTCGAGACGATGCAGAGGCTGGAGGGTATCCTTGCCTCGGCGATGGATGCGATCATCACCGTCAACGACCAGCAGCGGGTGGTGGTGTTCAATCCAGCCGCCGAGCGGATGTTCGGCCTGCCGTCGTCCGAGGCCCTGGGCGAACACATCTCGCGGTTCATCCCCCTGCGGCACCATGCGGCGCACGCCGAGCATATCCAGCGGTTCATCGAAACGGGCGACACCAACCGGCAGATGGGATCCCTCGGCGCCGTGAGCGGCCTTCGGGCCAGCGGCGAGGAGTTTCCCATCGAGGCCTCGATCTCTCAGGCGCAGATCGGCGACGAGCGCCTGGCCACGGTGATCCTGCGCGACATCACCGAGCGTCGCGCCGCCGAGGAAGCCGTGCTCGAAAGCCGGCGGCGCATGCAGGCCATCGTCGAGTCGGCGATGGACGCCCTGATCACCGTGGACGAGCGGCAGCACATCCTGGTGTTCAATCCCGCGGCGGAACGCATGTTCGGCGTGGCGGCGTCGGATGCGATCGGCTCGCCCATCGAGCGCTTCGTGCCCGAGCGGTTCCGCGCGGGGCACGGCCGGCACATCGACCGGTTCAAGGAAGCCGGCATGACCAACCGCCGGATGGGCGCGCTGGGCGCCGTCAGCGCGCTGAGGGCGAACGGCGAGGAGTTTCCGGTCGAGGCCTCGATCTCGCAGGTGAAGGTCGGCGGCGCGACGCTGGGGACGGTGATCCTGCGCGACATCACCGAGCGGCGAGCGAACGAGGAGGCCCGGGACCTGCTGGCGCGCGAGGTGGATCACCGGGCGAAGAACGCGCTGGCGGTCGTGCAGGCGGTGATCTCGCTCACAAGGGCCGCCAGCAAGGAGGCTTTCGTCACGGCGGTGCGCGGTCGGATCTCGGCGCTGGGTCGCGCCCATTCGCTGCTGGCCCAGAACCGCTGGCAGGGCGGCGACCTCGCCCAGATCGTCATGGACGAGATGGCCGGCTACGGCCGCGACGGCCATGTGGAGATCACGGGCCCCAGCGTCGCCCTGCGCCCCAATGCGGTGCAGCCGATCAGCCTCCTGGTGCACGAACTCGCCACCAACGCGGTGAAGTACGGCGCCCTGTCGGTGGAGGGCGGACGCGTTCGCGTGGCCTGGACCCTCCGCCGGGACGGCGCGCTCGGACTCGTCTGGGAGGAGCAGGGCGGCCCGCCGGTGGCGGCGCCCGGTTCGCCCGGCTTCGGCTCGACCCTGGTGCGCGAGGTGGCGACCCGCCAGCTCGCCGGCGAACTGGACATCCAGTGGCCGGCCACGGGCATGCGCCTGACCGCGATCCTGCCGCAGGCGGCCCATCGCAGCGAACTGTCCGGCGCCGGCTCGGTCAGTCCGGAGGCGGCCGACGACGTCGTGGGCGCGTCACCCCGCCGGGGGCGGCTGCTGGTGGTCGAGGACGAGGCGCTGGTGGCCATGGCCGTCGCCCAGGACCTCACGAATCTCGGTTGGGACATCCTGGGTCCCGCGGCCAGCATCGAGGAGGCGCACCGCCTGCTGACCGCCGGCCCGCTTCCCGACGCCGCCGTCCTGGACGTCAACCTGAGCGGCGACCTGGTCTATCCGCTGGCCGAATGGCTGCGGGCGCAGCAGGTGCCGTTCGTCTTCTGCACGGGATACGAGCAGCTCGAGAGCCATCCCGCCTACGAGCAGTGGCCACGGGTGCGCAAGCCCGTGGACGTGCAGCTGCTCGACACCGAGCTGCTGCGCGCCCGGGAGGCCGCGTAGGGGATCAGGCCGCCGCGTCCAGCGCCGACTCCAGGTCGGCCAGGATGTCGTCGATGTGCTCGATTCCGATGGAGAGGCGCACGTAGCCCGGCGAGACGCCGGTGGCGACCTGCTCGGCCTCGGTGAGCTGGGAGTGGGTGGTCGAGGCCGGGTGGATGGCCAGGCTGCGCGCGTCGCCGATGTTGGCGACATGGTAGAAGAGCTGGAGAGCGTCGATGAAACGGCGGCCCGCCTCGACGCCGCCGTCCAGCTCGAAGCCGACGAGGCCGCCGTATCCGCCCTTGAGATAGCGGTCGGCGCGGGCGCGGGCCTCGGCGCCGGCCTGGGTCGGGTAGATCACCCGTGTCACCCGCTTGTGGCTCGCCAGATAGTCGGCGACGCGGGCGGCGTTGGCGCAGTGGCGCTCCATGCGCAGGTGGACGGTCTCCATGCCCTGGAGGATCTGGAAGGCGTTGAAGGGCGAGAGCGCCGCGCCGAGGTCGCGCAGCAGGATGACCCTGGCGCGCAGGATGTAGGCGATGGGCCCCAGCGGCTTCACCGCCTGGGTCCAGACCGCGCCGTGGTACGAGGGGTCGGGCGTGTTGAGCAGCGGCTGGCGGGCGGCGTGCGCCTCCCAGTCGAAATTGCCGCCGTCCACGATCAGGCCGCCGATCGAGGTGCCGTGGCCGCCCAGGTACTTGGTGGCCGAGTAGACGACGATGGCCGCGCCGTGGTCCAGCGGCCGGCACAGCAGGGGCGCGGCGGTGTTGTCCATGATCAGCGGCACGCCCAGTTCACGCCCGATGGCGGCGACCTCGGCGATGGGGAAGACGTCCAGCTTGGGGTTGGGCAGGGTCTCGGCGTAGTAGGCGCGCGTGCGGTCGTCGGTGGCGCGGCGGAAGTTCTCGGGATCGTCGGGCGAGACGAAGCGCACCTCGATTCCCAGGTCCTTCAGGGTGTTGGCGAACAGGTTCCAGGTGCCGCCGTAGAGCGCGGTGGAGCTGACCACGTTGTCGCCGGCGCGGGCGAGGTTCTGGATCGCGAAGGCCGAGGCCGCCTGGCCCGAGGCCACCGCCAGGGCGCCGACGCCGCCTTCGAGCGCGGCGATGCGCTTTTCCAGCACGTCGGTCGTGGGGTTCATGATCCGGGTGTAGATGTTGCCCAGTTCCTCCAGGGCGAAGAGGGCCGCGGCGTGCCGCGTGTCCTGGAACTGGTAGGATGTGGTCTGGTGGATCGGCACCGCCACCGAGCCCGTGGTGGGGTCCGCGCGCCAGCCGGCGTGGACGGCGAGTGTGTCGGGGCGAAGGCCGGGGCCGGACATCAGGCGTCTCCTCTCGTTCGTTGAGAGGCGGACTACCCCCCACCGGGGTGTCAGGCAACCGGCGCGGCGGTGCTGGCGCGGATCACCAGGCGGTGGGGCAGGGTGACATGGCGCGCTGCGCCGGCTTCGCCCGACAGGACTTCCAGCAGCAGGCGCACCGTCTCGTGTCCGATCTCGGCCATCGGCTGGCTGACGGTGGTGAGCGGCGGGTCCAGGTAGGCGGCGAATCGGATGTCGTCGAAACCCACGAGCGAGACGTCCCGCGGGCAGGCGAGGCCCAGGCCGCGCAGGGCCGCCAGGGCGCCCATGGCCATCTCGTCGCTGAAGCAGAACAGGGCCGAGGGCGGCGCGGCGGTCGACAGCAGGTCGCGGGCGAGGGCCGCTCCGGCCTCGACCGAGAAGTCTCCCGTGGCGACGGCGAGACCCTCCACGGCGCCGGCCGTCCGGGCGGCGGCGCGCACGCCGGCCAGGCGGTCGCGGCTGAGCGGGCTGGCCAGCGGGCCGGTCACCACGCCCACGCGCCGGTGGCCCAGCGCGTAGAGATGGGCCATGGCCTCGGTCGCGGCCTTCTCGTTGTCGATGTGCGCGGACGAGACCCCCAGGGCGGGGCTGTACTCGCAGCCGTTGACGATCGGCGCCCCCGGGCCGAGGGCCGCGGCCATCTCGGCCAGGGTGTCGGAAAGGCGGTGACCCAGGAAGATCAGGCCGTCGGCCTCCTTCCGCCGCAGCATCGCCGCATACTGGTCCTCGCGCTCGGGCTCGTGGCGGGTGTCGCCGAGCAGGACGGAGTAGCCGGCGGCGCTGGCGGCCTCTTCCACGCCCCGGATCACCTGCGAGAAGAAGGGGTTCGAGATGTCGGGCACCGTCACCAGGATCTTCTGGGTGCGCAGCGTGCGCAGCATCTTGGCCGCGACGTTGGGCGAGTAGCCCAGGCTGTCCACCGCCGCCAGGACGCGCGCGCGCGTGGCCTCGGCGACGCGGCCGGGCGCGCTCAGCACGCGCGAGACCGTCGCGGTCGAAACCCCCGCGCTGCGAGCCACATCCTGAATCGTCGCCATCGCCGCGACACTGGCGACGCCGCCGCGCGGATGCAACCGGCGTGACCGCTTGCCCGGCCGTTGCCGTGCGGGATCGGCTCTGCTACCCATGCAATCGATTACATCGACGAGGCGGCGCCGCCCGAACGAGCGCCGTCCGACCCGCAGGGAACCGGCCCGCAGGGAACAGGGGGAGGCGAGATGACGGTCCAGGCGCGGCTGTTCCTGATGATGGTGCTCCAGCTCGCCGTCTGGGGCGCCTGGGCGCCCAAGCTGTTCCCCTACATGACCATGCTGGGCTTCGCGCCGTGGCAGCAGTCGCTGGTGGGAAGCTGCTGGGGCCTGGCGGCGCTGGCGGGGATCTTCTTCTCGAACCAGTTCGCCGACCGCAACTTCGCCGCCGAGAAGTTCCTGGCCGTGAGCCACCTGCTGGGCGGGCTGGCGCTGGTGGCGGTGGCGTTCTCCACCACCTTCTGGCCGTTCTTCCTGGCCTATCTCGTCTACAGCCTGCTTTACGTGCCGACGCTGTCGGTCTCGAACTCCATCGCCTTCGCCAACCTGAGCGACCCGGCCCGGCAGTTCGGGGCGGTGCGGATGGGCGGCACGGTCGGCTGGATGCTGGTGAGCTGGCCCTTCGTCTTCCTGCTGGGCGCCCAGGCCGACGCGCATCAGGTGCGCTGGATCTTCCTGGTGGCGGCGATCGTCTCGTTCGCGCTGGCGGCCTACAGCCTTACCCTGCCGCACACCCCGCCGCGCAAGGACGCCGAGGGGTTGGACAAGCTGGCCTGGCGGCGCGCGCTGGGCCTCTTGGGCGCGCCGTTCGTGGCTGTGCTGTTCGTGGTGACCTTCATCGATTCCGTGATCCACAACGGCTACTTCGTGATGGCCGACGCCTTCCTGACCGAGCGGGTGGGGATCGCGGGCAACCTGTCGATGGTGGTGTTGAGCCTGGGTCAGCTCGCCGAGATCCTGACCATGCTGGTCCTGGGCGCCGTGCTGGTCCGGCTGGGATGGAAGGCGACGATGATCGTCGGCGTCCTGGGCCACGCCGCCCGGTTCGCGGTGTTCGCCTTCTTCGCCGACAGCATGCCGGTCATCATCGCGGTGCAGCTCCTGCACGGCGTCTGCTACGCCTTCTTCTTCGCCACGGTGTACATCTTCGTGGACGCCGTGTTCCCCAAGGACGTGCGGACCAGCGCCCAGGGCCTGTTCAACCTGCTGATCCTGGGGATCGGCAGCGTAGTGGCCAGCTTCCTGTTCCCGGCGTTGATGGGGACCCTGCGCGACGGCGTCACCGGCATGGTGGACTATCGCACGCTGTTCCTGGTTCCGACCGGCATGGCGCTGGCCGCCGTCGTCCTGCTGGCCTTCTTCTTCCGGCCGCCCGAGCGCGGCCCCACCGGACCGGTCGCCCCATGACCGGACCTTTCCCGATCACCGGAGACCTCGCATGCGGACACGCCTGTCTGACCCCTCGCGCCGCGGATTCCTGGCGGCCGGCGCCGCGCTGGCGGGGGCGGCGATGACCGGTCCGGCCGCGGCGGCGCAGCCGTTCTTCAAGCGTGTCGGCCTGCCGATCGGCATCCAGCTCTACACCCTGGGGCCGGACGCGGCGAAGGACCTGGACGGCACGCTCGCGGCGGTCGCCGCCATGGGCTACCGCAACGTGGAGCTGGCCGGTTTCCTGGGGCGCAAGCCCGTGGAGATGCGCGCGGCGCTGGACCGCGCGGGGCTGAAATGCGCTTCGGCCCACGTGCAGGCGCGCGCCCTGGGTCCCGACGGCGGCTTCGACGGCGATCTGGACAAGCTGGCCGAGGGCCTGGCCGCCGTGGGGGCCGTCAACGCCGTGATGCCCAGCCCACGCATTCCCGACCGTCTGGCCGGCCGCCCGGCCGAGGGCGAGAGCATCGGCGACTTCTACCGGCGCGTGACCGGCGCGCTGACCCTGCACGACTGGCAGATGAACGCCGCCTTCCTGAACGAGAAGGGCGCGGTGCTGAAGAAGGCCGGGATCAGGATCGGCTACCACAACCACAACTTCGAATTCCGGCCGCTCAGTGGGAACAGTGGGGGCGAGACCACCGGCATGGAGGTCCTGCTGAAGGAGACCGACCCGGACGTCGTGACGTTCGAGATCGACGTCGGCTGGGTGGCCGCCGCGGGCCTGGACCCCATCGCCCTGATGCAGAAGCACAAGGGCCGCTTCACCATGATGCACGTGAAGGACCTGAAGGCCGGGACCGAACCCAACTTCGCGCTCAGCATGCAGCCCACCGAGATCGGCTCGGGCAAGCTGGACTGGAAGCGGCTGTTGCCGGCGGCGTATGCGGCCGGGGTGCGCGGCTTCTACGTCGAGCAGGAGCCGCCGTTCGAGCGGCCGCGGATCGAGGCGGCGAAGATCAACCACGACTTCCTGGCCGGGGTGACGGCTTGAGCGCACGCGGGCCCATAAGGCTGGCCATGGCCGGCGGCGGGCCCGGAGCGTTCATCGGCCCCGTCCATCGCATGGCCGCCGAGCTGGACGGCAAGATCCGACTGGTGGCGGGCGCGTTCAGCCGTGACGCCGGCCGTAACGCCGAGGCGGCGCGCGACTGGGGCGTGGCGCCGGAGCGGGCCTATGCCGATGTGGACGCCCTGATCGCCGGCGAGGCGGGGCGCCCCGACGGCGCCGAGCTTCTGGCGGTCACGACGCCGAACCACGTCCACTTCGCCCAGTCGGCGGCGGCGCTGAAGGGCGGGCTGCACGTGATGAGCGACAAGCCGGCGACGCTGACGCTGGCCCAGGCGCGGGAGCTGGCGGGGGTCGTGTCGGCGTCGGGGCGCCTCTACGGCCTGACCTATGTCTACACCGGCTATCCGATGGTGCGCGAGGCGCGCGAGATCGTGCGGCGCGGCGACCTGGGCGCGGTGCGCAAGGTGGTGGTGGAGTACGCGCAGGGCTGGCTGAGCGAGCCGGTCGAGCGGCAGGGCAGCAAGCAGGCCGAATGGCGCGCCGACCCCGCGCAGGCGGGGGCGGGCGGCTGCATCGCCGACATCGGGGTGCACGCCTTCAACCTGGCGGAGTTCGTCTCGGGCGACCGGGTGGGGCGGCTTTGCGCCGACGTGGCGGCGGTGGTGCCGGGCCGGATGCTGGACGACGACTGCAACATCCTGCTGCGGTTCGGCGGCGGAGCGCGGGGCGTGCTGATCGCCTCGCAGATCTCGGCCGGCGCGCGCAACGGGCTGAACATCAAGGTCTATGGCGAGCGGGGCGGCCTAACGTGGTCGCACGAGCGGCACACCGAGCTGACGGTCGACTGGCTGGACGGGCCGACCCAGGTGCTGCATGCGGCGTCGTCCTATCTGGGTGCGGCGGCGCGGGCCGGGTCGCGGATTCCCACGGGCCATCCTGAGGGGTTCGTCGAGGCCTTCGCAAACCTCTATGGCGACCTGGCCGACGCCATCGTCGCCGGGCGCGGCGATGCGGGACTGGTCCCCGGTATCGAGGACGGCGTGCGCGGCATGGCCTTCGTAGAGCAGGCGGTGGCCGCCAGCCGCACGGACGCCGGCTGGATCGAACTGGACGGGAGCCTCGCATGAAGACGCTGAAGGGCCCCGGGATCTTCCTGGCGCAGTTCGTCGGGGCCGAGCCGCCGTTCGACCGGCTGGAGACCCTGGCCGACTGGGCGGCGAGCCTCGGCTATGTGGGCCTGCAACTGCCGACGGGCGGGGCGGATTCGATCTTCGACCTCGAGCGGGCGGCCGGGAGTCAGGCCTATTGCGACGACGTCGCGGGCATGCTGGCCGACAAGGGCTTGCAGGTCACCGAGCTGTCCACGCATCTCCAGGGCCAGCTGGTGGCGGTGCACCCGGCCTACGACGAGCTGTTCGACGCCTTCGCGCCCGCCGAGGTGCGCGGCCGTCCGCAGGCGCGGCAGGAGTGGGCCGTGCGTCAGGTCAAGGCGGCGGCCGTCGCCAGCCGGCGGCTGGGCCTGTCCGCCCACGCCACCTTCTCGGGCGCGCTGGCCTGGCCCTACCTCTATCCCTGGCCGCAGCGGCCGGCGGGACTGGTGGAGGAGGCGTTCGGCGAACTGGCGCGCCGCTGGCGGCCGATCCTGGACGCCTTCGACGAAGCGGGCGTCGACGTCTGCTACGAGATCCATCCGGGTGAGGACCTGCACGACGGCGCCACCTACGAGCGGTTCCTGGATCTGGTGGGCGGCCATCCGCGGGCCTGCCTGCTGTACGATCCCAGCCACTTCGTGCTGCAACAGCTCGACTACCTCGCCTACATCGACCTCTACCACGAGCGCATCCGGGCCTTTCACGTGAAGGACGCCGAGTTCCGGCCGGACGGACGGTCGGGCGTCTACGGCGGCTACCAGGGCTGGGTCGAGCGGCCGGGGCGGTTCCGCTCGCTGGGCGACGGGCAGGTGGACTTCGGGGCCATCTTCTCGAAGCTGGCGGCCTACGACTATCCGGGTTGGGCGGTGCTGGAATGGGAATGCGCGCTGAAGCATCCCGAGGATGGCGCGCGGGAAGGCGCGCCCTTCATCCGCGACCACATCATCCGGGTGACGCCGCACGCCTTCGACGACTTCGCCTCGGCCGGAACCGACGCGGCGCGCAACCGGCGGCTGCTGGGACTCTAGAAGCTCAGCGAAGCGGCTGGAGCCGGATGTTCCGGAACTCGACGGGGTGGCCCTCGCTCTGAAGCGCGATGTAGCCGCCGGTGACTTCCAGCCGGCCCCCCTGCGCGGCGATGACGCGGCGGGCGTCGGCGGCGGCCAGCGGGTCGTCGGGATCGAGGGCCGGGGCGCTGTAGCGGTGGACCGGCCGGCCGTCGATCGACTGGATGATGTGGCCGTCGGGACGGACCTCCAGTTCCAGGTCGACCCAGGTCCCGTTGGGGATCGTCGGGCCGGACGAAGGCGTGCAGTGGCCAGGCTGACGCTTGCCGTCCGGCATGGTGACCACGATGCCCGGCGTGCAGAGGGCGCCGGTGGGGCGCGGGCCGGGGCCGTGGGCGCCCAGGATCTGGAACTCGATGGAGACGGGGAAGGCCTGGTCCAGGCCCATGCTCCCGGGGCTCTGGGCATGGAACATCACCCCGCTGTTGCCGATGGCCCAGGCGGGCGTGTCGGGGAGGGGCGGCTCCAGCACGCGGTACTGAAGCCGGAGGCGGTAGGTGCTGAACGGCGTCTTGTAGAACAGGTGGCCGAAGCGGTTCTGGAACCGGTCGTAGCCCGCGTAGCTGACGCGGATGGCCCCGTCCCGGACGACGAAGGTGTCGCGCCAGTTCTCACCCGGCGGGTGGCCTGCGATCTTGGGCGTCCAGCCTTCCAGGGACCGGCCGTCGAAGAGGACGATCCATTCCGGCTCGGCCGGCGTGTGGGCGCAGCCGGTCAGAGCCGCTGCGGAAAGGGCGAGCGCGGCGCAGCCGGCCGCGAGGCGGCGAAGCATCGGAACGGTCCTCCCGGGGCGGCGGCTCTCGTGGATTCGACCCCGTCCCCGCTTGCAATGTAATCGATTGCATGTGAGCCTGCACCTCATTCGAACCGGCAGCGCGAACGACCGCCGGACGGAGCTGTTCAGGCTTCGAGGGGGAGACGTCGATGGCCAATCTCAACACCCGCTGGCGGCAGGAGAACACCTACGACGCCATCGTCGTCGGCAGCGGCATGACCGGCGGCTGGGCGGCCAAGGAGCTGAGCGAAAAGGGCCTGAAGACCCTGGTGCTGGAGCGCGGGCGCATGGTGCGCCACCTTGAGGACTATCCCACCGCGGCTACGCATCCGTGGGAGGTGAAGTATCCCCGCGCCAAGCTTCCGCCGGACGAGCTGAAGGCGAAGTACCCGGTCCAGAACCGGACGGGCTATGCGCTGACCGAGTACACCCAGCACTTCTTCGTCCGCGACGACGAGAACCCCTACACCGAGGATCAGCCGTTCGACTGGATCCGCGGGTATCACGTGGGCGGCCGCTCGCTGCTGTGGGCGCGGCAGAGCTACCGGTGGTCGGACCTGGACTTCGAGGCGAACGCGAAGGAGGGCGTCGGCGTCGACTGGCCGATCCGTTATCGCGACATCGCCCCCTGGTACGACTACGTCGAGCGCTACATCGGCGTGAGCGGCCAGGCCGAAGGCTTGCCCCAGCTTCCCGACGGCGTGTTCCAGCCGCCGATGGAGATGAACTGCGTCGAGAAGGTGCTGAAGGCCAAGACCGAGGCGCGCTTTCCCGAACGTCGGGTCACCATCGGCCGCTGCGCGCACCTGACCGAACCCACCGAGGAGCAGATCGCCTTGGGCCGCGGCAAGTGCCAGCACCGGAACATGTGCATGCGCGGCTGTCCGTTCGGAGCCTACTTCAGCTCGAACGCGGTGACGCTGGTGGCGGCCGAGAAGACGGGGAACTTCAAGTTGCGCCCGCACTCGATCGTGACCGAGATCCTGTACGACGAGGCCAAGGGTCGGGCGGACGGCGTGCGCGTCCAGGACGAGACGACCGGCGAGACCATGGAATTCTACGCCAAGGTCATCTTCGTCTGCGCCTCGGCGCTGAATTCGACCTGGCTGATGATGAACTCGACCAGCCGGCGCTTCCCCAACGGCTTCGGCAACGGCAGCGACCAACTGGGCCGCAACATCATGGACCATCACCTGGGGGTGGGCGCCATGGCCGAGGCGCCGGGGTACGAGGACCGATACTATTCGGGTCGCCGGCCCAACGGGCTCTACATTCCGCGCTTCCGCAATCTGGGCGATGCGGCCACGAAGCGGACCGACTATCTGCGCGGCTTCGGCTACCAGGGCGGCGCCGGCCGGCCGAACTGGGATCGCAACCTGCACGCCGCCGGCCTGGGCGGGGCGCGCAAGGACGAACTGAGCCAGCCCGGCCCGTGGATGGTGCGCATCGGGGGCTTCGGCGAGATCCTGCCGCACGCCGACAACCGGGTGACGCTGAACCGGGACCGCAAGGACCGGTACGGCCTGCCCACGCTGCGGTTCGACGCCGGCCTGCGCGAGAATGAAACCGCCATGCGCCGCGACATGAAGACCGCGGCGGTCGAGATGCTGGAGGCCGCCGGCTTCACCAACGTGATCGGCTACGAGACCCCGTCGCCGCCGGGCCTGGGCATCCACGAGATGGGGACCGCCAGGATGGGCCGCGACCCGAAGACGTCGGTGCTGAACGCGCATAACCAGGTGCATGAGTGCCGCAACGTCTATGTCACCGACGGGGCGTGCATGACCTCGGCCTCGTGCGTGAACCCGTCGCTGACCTACATGGCGCTGACCGCGCGCGCCTGCGCCCATGCGGTCGAAGCCAGCCGCAGGGGAGAGCTGTGATGCAGAGTCGTCGCGACGCGCTGCTGAGCTTCGCCGCGGTCTGGGGCGCGCTCAGCCTGCCGGCGGGGACCGCGGCGGCGGGTGCGCAGCCGGCCGTGACCGTCGGCGCGAATCCGGGCTGGACCCCGACCGGCGTCAGCCCGAGCCAGGCGCAGGTGCTGGACGCCCTGTCCGAACTGATCGCGCCGGGCACGGACACCCCGGGCACCCGGGAGGCGGGTGTCCCCGCCTATGTGGACCGCACCATCGCCGGCTACTGCACGGCCGTCGAGGCCGGCGAATTCCGCAGCGTGCTCGATGCGCTGGACGCCGACGCCCGCGCCCGGCACGGGAAGGGGTTCGCCGCGCTCTCGACGTCCGAGCAGACCGCCATCGCCGCGACCTACGACAAGGGGCAGAAATTCAGCCCCTTCGGGCGGCTGAAGGAGGTGGTGCTGGTGGGCTACTTCAGCTCGGAGCCGGGGGCGACCCTGGCGGTGCGCTACGATCCCATCCCGGGCGACTACAAGGGCTGTATTCCGCTCTCGGAGGTCGGACGCGCCTGGGCGCTCTGAGGCGGTCTCGCCGTCCCGGAGCGGTGGGGTCAGGCCCTGCGGCGGGGGGCGAGGCCGGCCCCGGCGCGTTCCCAGGCCGCCACCACACCGCGCTCCGCCAAGCCGGCGAACAGGCGCTGGAGGTCGGCGGCGTGTTCTTCGATCAGGGCCTGGATGTGGGGCCGTGACAGCAGGTCGGGCGCGACGGTGACGCCCTGAGCCGTGCGCGCGCAGACCCCGGTTTCGATCAGCATGACGAGGTGGCGACGCATGGTCTCGCCGGGCAACCCGGCCCGGCGCGCAAGGGACGAGGCGCTGGCGGCGCCGTGGCGGACCGCCGAGTCCGCCGGTTCGAGGGCGGCGTCCAGCACCGCCAGCAGGGCGAGCGCCGAGGTGAGGTCGCCCGCGACCCGGTGGAGATTCTCCACGCTGCGCAGGATGAAGTCGGCGATCAGGCGCGCCGCGCCGCGCATGGGAACGCCATCGTCCACCGCGTAGGCGGCCGGCGGCAGCGGGTCGAGCAGGTCGGCGGCCAGGAGGTCGGCATAGAGTTTCACCAGGCGTTCGTGCGCTGCGCGCACGCTGTCCAGGTAGGCCGGCGACGTCAGCCAGGCCTCGGGAACCATGACGCCGGCGCTGGGCGACACCTGGCAGACGCCGGCCGCTTCCAGTCGCTTCAGCCGCCGCCGGGCGGTTTCGAACGGGACGCCCAGCGAGTTGGCGATGGCGTTGACGGTGGCGGGCCGGCGGACGCTGTCGGGCGCGGCGTGCTCCAGGCCGCCGTACGCGCGGCGCGCGTCCGGGTCCCGCGTCAAGGGCGCGATGTTGGCCTGATTGATGGCCAGCACCAGCAGGGCGTCCATCGGATCGAGCCCGGCGAGTCCGGCGGCCACCTCGTCCAGCGTGAATCCCAGCGACAGCCTGGCCAGGGACCACACGCGTGGAGACGGGAACGCCATGACCCGTTTCATGCGCCTCGCGTCGCACGGGAGCAAGACCGGGGTGTGGTCAAGCTTGTTCGTTCGGCAGGGGCTCAATCGCCCGTGGCGATCACCACGAAGGGCGCCCAGTAGGCCGGGTGCGCCCACTCCGGGCGCCAGCCGGGCAGGGGCGCGCCGTCCGGCAGTCGGCCCGTGCGGACGGCGTGCATCGCGTCCTGGAGCGCTTCGGCCCGGGAGAGGCCGGGGTCGGCGCGCTGGGCGGCGATGGTCCGGGCCGTGAGGGCCGAGGTGGCGTCGTCGTAGACCCGCCAGTGACTGACCATCAGCGCGCGTGCGCCGGCGTGCAGGAAGGCGTTGGCGAGGCCCGACAGGTTGCGTCCGCCGGGCGAGCCGTCGGGGCCCGCGGTGTTGCAGGCCGACAGGATCACCCAGTCCGCCCGGAGATGCAGGGCCGCGGCCTCGGACGCGGTGAGGACGCCGTCGTCCTCGGGCGTCGCCTCGGCGGGCGGGGTCAGCACCAGCCCCGGCTCGTCGACGCCGGGGATCTCGCTGGAGAGGATTCCATGGGTGGCGATGGCCACCACGCGGGCCTGAGACAGGCGGGACGACGCCTTCAGCGCCGCCTCGGTCGCCGCGTCGCCCAGACGGACCGAGGCTGCGGGCGCGCCCAGGGCCCGGGCCATGGCGCGAAGCTCGTCGGCCGTCCCGGGCAGGGGGCCGTAGGCGGCGTGGAGCGCCTTGGGATCGGCCAGCCGGCGTGCGGCCGGGGCGGTGTCGCCCTGGCGGAGATTGGGGGCGCCGAAGCCCGCGAAGGTCCAGGCGCCGTCCTTGCGCCGGGGCGCGGGCGGGCCGGCGCGCAGGCTGGCGACGGCGGGCAGGACGGTGATCGCATAGCGATCGGCCAGCCAGACCGCTTCGCCACCTCCCGCTGGAGGCCGTACGACGGCCAGGCTCAACGGCAGATTGGCCAGCGCCCCGTCGGCGCTGACGAACAGCCGCCGGGCGCCGGACAGCGCGCCCTCCACGGGCTGGATCAGTTCGGCGTAGAGGGCGTGCGCCGCGGCGTGGTCGAACGGCTGGAGACCCTGGTCGGCCGCGCCCGGCGGGCAGGCGTCGTCGTCCATCTGACAGCGTAGCCTTCGGACGCGGGCCTCGGTCGGGCGGCGCGCGCCTTCCACCCGGAGCCAGGCGGTGCGGGAGCGGCTCACTGCGAAGACATGGATGTCCTCCCCCGTAGGCGTGAGCAGCAGCAGCCCCTCGTCGGGGCGGAGGCGTCGCTGGAGGTCCTCGAGCGGGAGCGCCTGCGTCGCAGCGGCCGAGGGCGAGGGCCGGGGGCCGATCCGGCGCTCCAGGGCGGCGACCTCGGAGGCGACAGCGTCCAGCGCCGCCCCGATGCGGGCGGTTTCGGCCGGATCGTTCGTGGGAAGGCCGCCCAGCAGGCGATTCTCCAGCGCCCGGGCCTGCCGGGTCAGGTCCTGGCGGACGCGGACGGTGCGTGCGTCGGCCGAGGGCAAGGCGGCTCGGGCCGCCGTGTCGGCCACCGCGCCCGCCGCCGGGGTCGCGGTCAGACCTTGAGCGGCCAGGAAGGCGGCGTCCTGGATGCGCGGCAGGTCTTCGGCCGAGCGCCGGGCGGCGTTCCAGGCGTGATCCAGGTAGCGACGAAGCATCCGCGCCTCGGGCGTATCGTCATCCAGACGGAGCGGCGACGCCTGGCCGATCCCAACGGGGGCGGGAGGCTCACGCTCGAGGACGATGGCCACCGCGCGCGAGGCCAGGGCCTCGGCCGGGGCGGCGGCGCCGCGGCGAGCCTCGTTCTGAGCCAGGGCGTCGTAGGCGCGGGCGGTGAGCGGATGGCGCTCGCCCAGGCGGTCCCGACGGATCCGCAGGGCCTGGCGCAGGAGCGGATCGGCGCGCTTCGTGTCGCCGCGGGCCTGGAGCGAGGCGCCCAGCGCGGCGTAGGCCCGGGCGGTGGCGGGATGGGCCTCGCCCCGCCCGGCCCGCAACGTCTTCAGGGCAGGCTGTTCCAGCCGGACGGCCGCGCGGGGACGGCCCAGCGCGGTGAGGGCCTCGCCCAGGGCGACCTGGACCAGGGCGGCTTCGACGCTGCGCCGGCCGTGGCGGGACTGGCGGACCCGCAGGGCCTCGCGGAGGAGCGGCTCGGCTTCGGCTGCGCGGCCCTGGGCCACGAGGTTGGCGGCGAGGCGGAGCAAGAGTTCGGTGGTCTCGACGGGGTCGGCGCCCGTCTGTCCCGCGCCGGCGATTTCAACGGCGCGGCGGTGCAGGGGCTCGGCCACCGTCGGCCGGCCCTGGGCGTCCAGGTTCGCCGCCATGCGCGAATAGGCGCGGGCGGTGTCCGGGCCGTCGGGCCCCTGGCGGCTGAGGGCCAACGCCCGCCGGTGCAGCGGTTCCGCCTCGGCGTGGCGGCCGAGGTCGTCCAGGGACGCGGCCAGGACCGAGAGGTCGTCGGCGGTTCGGCGGTCACCCTCGCCGAAGCGGGCCACGTCGATCTCGTAGGCCAGGCGATAGAGGGGTTCGGCGTCGCCCGTCCGTCCATCGGCGCGGCGGACGTCGGCCAGGGCGGCGGCGGCGGCGGCGGTCTCGGCGCTCTGGACGCCGAAGCGGACGCGGGCCGAGTCCAGAAGCGCCCGCCGCAGCGGTTCGGCGGCCGGGAACCGGCCCAGGCGCTCGAGCGCCGCGGCGTGGTTCGCGCCGGCGAGCATCGTCTGGGGATCGTTCGGGCCAAGGCCGGCCAGGGCCGTCTCGTGGGCGCGGCGGAAGAAGGGTTCGGCCTCTGCGTCGCGTCGCTGTTTCGCCAGCGCCTTGCCGACCCAGGACCAGGACGCCGCGGCGGCCGGAGAGGTCGCGCCGTGAATCTTTGTCTCCAGGCGCGCGCGCCGGCGACTGGCCTGTTCCAGCCGCCGCCAGTCGCCGGCGGCCTGAGCGTGTTCGGCTTCGTGCACGAGGCGAAGCCAGGCGGCCTGCTCGGTCGGCGTGGGATCGCGCGCCGCCGCCGGGGGGAGGCCCGTCGCAGCTAGAACAAGGGCCGCGCCGGCGACGACGCCGAGCCGGCTGGACGCGAGACGCATGCGCCCGTCCTTTCCGGAAACACCTTCAGAATCACCCCCGGAGGAGCCTAGTCGTTTCAGGCGCGCGTGCGCATGGGGCCGGACGCCGCGGCGGCGCCGATATATCCGAGCGTGGCGGCCCGCTGGATGGCCTGGGACCGGCCCGCGGCGTGGAGCTTGCGGGCGGCGTTCGTCACGTGAAAGCGCACGGTGGGCAGCGAGATGGCCACCAGTTCGCCGATCTCGGCGTCGGTCTTGCCCGCCGCGGCCCACTTCAGCACCTGGATCTCGCGGCGGGTGAGGCGCAGGGGAGGCTCTTCGCGGACCGCCACCGCGTCGCCGTAGGTCGCCACGAACCGCAGGGCCAGGCCGTGGAGCGTCACCGCGTGACGCTCGAAGACGGACACGACGTCCAGGCCGGCGTCGGGCGTCGCCCAGACGACGGCCCCGATGACGCCCATCGGCAGGTAGGCGGGAGCGATGATCGCCGCGCCGACCCCATAGGTCTCGATGGGAGCCTCATTGGTGACGGCGTCCAGGGCGGCGTTGGGGCGCCAGGATCCGAAGCGACCGTCCCGGAAATAGAAGGGCTCGGAACAGACCCGCGTCGCGTGGATGAACGCCGCCTTGAGGGCGAAGCCGTGATCTTCCCAATAGCGGAGGTCGGGATCGAGCCAGCGGAACACCGTCTCGGCGAACGGTCGCCCGTCCAGCCCGCGCGGCGGCTGGGCGGCGCCGATGTCGGCGGCGACCGCCACATAGGGCAGGGCGAGGCGCGCGCCCGCGACCGCGATCTCGCGCGCCAGCGTCTCGGCTTCGGCCAGTGCGGCCGGGGGTGAACGCTCGTCAGCCATGGCAGCGGCGGGGACCCTATCACTTCCGCTAGCTTGTTCGCCCCTCGCGCTGTCCGCAAGCTGGCGTGATGCGCCCCTCGCAATGGGCGCGCCAAGAATGCGCCTGGAGCGCTAGGGGAGGAAGTCTATGCGTTTGCGGAAGTACGCGCGTTTGCGGAAGTACGCCGCCTCGTCGGCCGTGCTGGCGATGGCCTGCGGAGGCGCCCCGGCGCTGGCGCAAGGATACCAGGGCGACGTGGCCGAGGTCGAGGCGATCATCGTCACCGCCCAGAAGCGCGAGCAGAACCTGCAGGACGTGCCGATCGTGGTGAACGTCGTGTCGGGCCAGCAGCTCCAGGACGCGGGCGTGCGCGACGTGAAGGACCTGCAGGTCCTGACGCCCGGCCTCAGCGTCACCTCGTCGACCGGCGGCGCGCAGACCTCGATCCGTATCCGCGGCGTCGGCACCATCGGCGACAACCCCGGCCTGGAATCCTCGGTGGGCACGGTGATCGACGGCGTCTACCGCGCCCGCAGCGGCGTGGCGTTCGGCGACCTGGGCGAACTGGAGCGGATCGAGGTGCTGAAGGGGCCGCAAGGCACCGTCTTCGGCAAGAACACCTCGGCGGGCGTCATCAACGTGATCACCAAGGCGCCCGAGTTCGACTTCGGCGCCAGCGCCGAGGCGACCTACGGGAACCACGACCAGCGCGGCGCCGCCGTCAGCGTCACCGGCCCGATCGGCGAGACTCTGGCGGGCCGCATCTTCGCGGCGGTGCGCAAGCGCGACGGATTCTACGACGTGGCCAACGGCGCCGGCCCCAGCACGCAGAAGGACAACGACGACCAGGACGTGGTGACGGTCCGGGGCCAGCTCCTCTGGCTGCCGTCCGACACACTGACCGTGCGGTTCCTGGCCGATTACACCGAGCGCAACGAACACTGCTGCCTGAACGTCACCACACTGGTCGGGCCGACCGGGGCGATCATCGACGCCCTGGCCGCCGACGCCGGTACGCTGCGCCCGGCCGATCCGTTCCGCCGGCTGGCCTATGCCAACCGGGAATCGAGCCAGGACATCAAGGAAAAGGGCGTCTCGCTCCAGGCGGACTGGGAGATCAACCCGGACGTCACCCTGACCTCGATCACCGCCTTCCGCGACTGGAAGAACTATCAGGCCAACGACATCGACTTCTCGTCGGCCGACATCTGGTACAGGCCGGATGACGGTCGGACCTTCAGTAAATTCAAGACGTTCTCACAGGAATTGAGAGTGTCCGGGCGAAGCGGCCCGCTGGACTGGATGGTCGGCGGCTATTTCTCGGACGAGCAGCTCGACACCAGCGCCTTCACGCCCTACGGCACGGCCTACGAGACCTATTTCAGCCTGCTGCTGTCGAGCGGGACCAACCCCACGGCGGTGTCGGCCCTCACCGGTCTGCCGGCGGGGACCAACTTCATTCCGGGCCAGGGCGCCTACGACCGTTACGACCACTCGAGCCGTGGCTGGGCGATCTTCACCAACAACACCTGGCGGATCGCCGAGGGCCTCGATCTGACGTTCGGCCTTCGCTACAGCGACGACACCAAGAAGGTCTTCTCCCAGTACCGGAACACCGCGCCGGGCGCGGCCTGTGCGGCGGCCATCGTCCGCCCGATCCCGGCCGCGGCCCGTTCGGCGCTGTGCGCGCCCGGTTCCGACCCGGCGTTCGACAACGTGGACACCCGCCAGAAGCGCAGCGAGGATCGTCTGGGCGGCACGGCCAAGCTGAGCTACCGCTTCAATCCGGACGTGATGGGCTATGTCTCGTACGCCAACAGCCACAAGAGCGGCGGCTTCAACCTGGACCTCGCCCGCCTCGGCGCCGGCGTCATCAACCCGGACACCAGCTTCGACGCCGAGACGGTGGAGAGTTGGGAGGCCGGCCTGAAGACGCAGCTCTTCGGCAATCGGCTGATCCTGAATGCGGCGGCCTTCGACCAGACGTTCAAGGACTTCCAGCTCAACACCTTCACCGGCATCAGCTTCGTGGTGGCCTCGATTCCGAAGGTGACCTCGAAGGGCGTGGACATGGACCTGGTGTGGCGCACGCCGGTCCCCGGCCTGACGGCGACGGGGGGCGTCACCTATGCGGTCACCCAGTTCGGGAACTTCGTCCCGGGCCCCGGCATCGGGCCGCGGCTGCCCACGTCGCGGCTCTCGTACGCACCGCTTTGGTCGGCCTCGTGGTCGGCGGCCTATGAGACCGACGTGGCCGAGGGGCTGAAGCTGCGGGCCAGCCTCTCGGGCCGGTACACCTCGCCCTACAACACCGGATCCAACCTGGACCCGCTGAAGATCCAGAAGGAACTGACGCTGTGGAACGGCCGGATCGGCCTGGGTTCGGCCGATGAACGTTGGACGGTGGAGCTTTTCGCGCAGAATCTGACCAACGAGGACTACTTCCAGGTCGTGGTGGATCAGCCCCTGCAGTCCGGCACCTTCGCCGCGTTCCTGGGCGCCCCCCGCACCTGGGGTGTCACCCTGCGTTCCAAGTTCTAGCCGAGGATACATGGATCTCGAACTGACCGCCGGGGATCTGGCGTTCCGGGACGAGGTGCGCGTCTTTCTGGACGCGCACCTGACGCCCGAGCTGCGCGCCGCCGGCGTGGCGCTGACCAGCGTCTTCTGCGACCCTCGCTACAGCTTGCCGTGGCAGCGCATTCTGCACGCGAAGGGGTGGGTCGCGCCATCGTGGCCCAGAGAGTATGGCGGCCCGGGCTGGAGCGAGGTGCAGCGCGCCATATTCGCCGCCGAGTGCGCGCGGGCGGGCGCCCCCAACCTCGCGCCCATGGGCCTGAAGATGGTGGGGCCGGTCATCATGGGCTACGGCACGCCCGAGCAGAAGGCGCACTATCTGCCGCGCATCCTCTCGGGCGAGGACTACTGGTGCCAGGGGTACTCCGAACCCGGGTCGGGGTCGGACCTGGCGTCGCTTCAGCTTCGGGCTGTAAGCGACGGAGATCATTACGTTCTCGATGGATCGAAAATCTGGACGACCCACGCGCAGCACGCCAACCGGATGTTCTGTCTGGTGCGGACCTCGACCTCGGGCAAGCCGCAGCAGGGGATCACCTTCCTGCTGCTGGATATGGACACGCCCGGGATCAGCGTGAAGCCGATCATCACCCTGGCCGGCGAGCACGAGGTGAACCAGGTCTTCTTCGACGGCGTTCGCGTCCCCAAGTCGGGCCGCGTCGGCGAGGAGAACCAGGGCTGGACGGTGGCCAAGTACCTGCTGGAGTTCGAGCGGGGCGGCGGCTCGGCGCCGGGCCTGCAGGTCGGGCTCGAGCGCACCCGGCGGATCGCGGCGGCGGCCCACGAGGACGACCCGGCCCACCGTCGTCGCCTCGCCGAGACCGAGATCGCCGTGACCGCGATCGACATCTCGGAGCGGCGGGTGCTGTCGGCGCTGGCCGGCGGGAAGAATCCGGGGCCCGCTTCATCCATGCTGAAGATCAACGGCACCGAGGCCATGCAGCGGGTGGACGAGCTGTCGATCGCCGGCCTGGGGGCCTACGCCTGGGTCGATCAGCCGGAGGCGCGGGAGCCCGGCGCCAACGCCGAGGCGGTGGGACCCTCGGAAGGGCTGGTCGCCATGCCAAGGTATCTCAACAACCGCGCCGCTTCGATCTACGGTGGCTCCAACGAGATCCAGAGGGACATCATCGCCCGGCTCGTGCTCGGGCTATGACGGAGGACACCATGTCGACGCTGCTGAACCTGCGCCGCCCGCCGTATCGCACCTATTCGATCACCCAGCTCTGTCGCGAGTTCGGCGCCACACCCCGGGCGCTGCGCTTCTACGAGGAGCAGGGGTTGCTTTCGCCGGCCCGGCGGGAGACGGCGCGGGTCTATTCCTACAAGGACCGGGCGCGCCTGCAGCTCATCCTGCGCGGCCGGCGGGTCGGCCTGTCGATCGCAGAGATCCGGGACATCCTCGACACCTACGACGAGGAGGGCGCCCCGGCTCAGGACGCCGAAGCCCTCCGCATCCACAGGCGCCGGATCGAGCAGCTCCAGGCCCAGCGCCAGCACGTGGACGAGGCGATCGCCGAACTCACCGGCGCATGCGAGGCATTGCAGAACAGGTATCCCGAACTCAAGGACGGCGGGACCGCCTGAGCCACGTCAGATTTCCGGCGCCCAGCTCCGGAAGCCATGAGGCGGCGCGACGGGCAGCGGCGCACGGATGGTGAAGACGGCGCCGCCCTCGCTGTGGGCGGTCAGGGCGCCGTCCAGGTCGCGGACCAGCGCCGCCAGGATCGACATACCCAAACCACCCTGACCGAGCCCATCCTGGCCAAGACCGCTCCGGCTCCGGTCGGCGTCGAGGCCTCTGCCGCGGTCGGCGACGGTGAGGACCAGTTCGACGCCGTCTCTGCGGCTGGTGACCATCAGGCTCCCGCCCGGCTTGCCGTCGTAGGCGTGCTTCGCGGCGTTGATGGCGAGTTCGTTGACGGCGATGGCCAGTTTCTGCGCCATGTCGCCGGGAACACGGGCGAGGTCGGCGTTCACGGTGCAGGCGAGGCCCGTTGAGGCCGAGATCGCCTGGCACAGGCCTGCGAGGAAGCCGCCCAGTTCGACCTGGGGCTGGTCGGCATGGTCGTGCAGGTAGCGATGGAGTTCGCCGACGGCGACAAGGCGCGCGTGGCTGGCCTCCAGCGCGGCCTGGGCGATCGGATCGCGGGCGCGGAGCTGTTCGAACACCAGCATGTCGGCCGCGAGCTGAAGGCTGTTGGCGATCCGGTGGTTCAGTTCCTGGATCTGACGTTCCTGGCTCGCGAGTTGGGCGCGGGCGGCCGAAAGCTCGCGGGCGAGGGCGTGCGACGAGTTGGCGGCGGTGGCGAGCATGGGGGAGTCCCCGATCGGCGTCTTGAGGCCATTCCTGTCGAGGCGCCGCATTTTGCGTCGTCAGACCTGTAACCAGGGAGGTCACCCTGTGTTCCCGACCTTGAAGAATAAATCGGGCGAAACAACGGCGTAGCGCGGGTGAATACTGACGGTCTCGTCAGAAATTAACGCTGCATTAAGATTTGAGAAAGCTAGACGCAGACAACGCCCGACCGGGAGTCTGTATATCCGCCATCCGCATAGGCCACTTCGCCGTTCACCAGGACGGTGTCGACGCCGCGGGCGGCGCGGACGTAGCGCATGCCGTCTCCAGGCATGTCAAACGCCGGAAGCTCGTCGGCCCGGTCGATGCTCTTAGCATCGAAGACCACGATGTCGGCGGCCAGGCCGGGCGCCAGCCGGCCGCGGTCCTTCAGGCCCCAGATGTCGGCGGTCTCGGCCGTGATCTTGGCGACCGCCTTCTCGAGGGACATCGCGCCTGCCTTGCGCACGAACTCCGAGAACAGATAGCCGGTGTCGCCGTAGGTGGAGAACGAGGCGAGGTGCGCGCCGCCGTCGCTGGCGCCGATATGGACCAGCGGGTGGGCCAGCATGGGGCCGATGCGGTCGGTGGACTGGTGCCCCTGGCTCGCGGACAGGAAGGCCACGTCGAGGCCGTTTTCCAGAGACAGCTCGATCAGCGCGCGCGCCGGGACCTGGCCACGCTCGCGGGCGACCTCTGACAGTGTCTTGCCGACCAGGCCGGCGGGCGCGGCGTCGCCGCCGCGGACGATCAGGCGGCCCATCATCGCCTCGCCGCCGTCGGGACCCAGATCGCCTACCATCTTCTCGACGGTGTCGGGATCGCGCAGGGCGGCCAGCCTTTGGTCCAGCGGCTGGCGCAGAACGCGCACCCAGCGGGGCAGGCGGGCGAAGAACAGGCTGGGGCGCAGCAGACTGAAACTGATGTCGATGGGCCGGGTCTGCATCTGGGGCCAGACGCGGGCGCCGCGCGCGAACTGCTCCTCGACCCGGGCGATGGCGCGCGGCGCGTTGTCGGGAACGGCCGAGGTGTCGAACAGGGGCGAGAAGGTGGTTGGGATGCCGTGCTTCAGCGACAGCTCGGCGAGCTGGTCGATGCGCGCGATGGTGATGTCGGTGGCGTAGAACTCGGGTACGCACTGGAGCATGCGGCCGTACTCGCCCAGCACGGCGGCCAGGGCGTCCAGCTCCTCGAACTGGGCGAAGCGGCTGGGGACGGGGCGGCCGGTCTCGTCGACATCGACGAAGCTGGTGGACAGGCCCACGGCGCCGGCCGCCAGGCACTCGCGCAGCAGGTCCTGCATGGCCGTGATCTCGTCGGCCGTGGCGGCGCGCTCCTGGGCGGCGGCGCCCATGACCCAGAGGCGGATCACGCTGTGGCCCACCAGGGGCGCGACGTTGATGGAGAGCCCGTCCTCGATGGCGGCGCGGTAGCCGGCGAAATCCTCCCAAGTCCAGTCGAAGGCGGTGGTGAACGCCTCGGGCGGCATCTCCTCGATCTGCTGGAACATGCCCACCACACGGCGGCGATCGTCGGCCTTGATCGGCGCCAGCGACAACGAGCAGTTGCCGGGCACGACGCAGGTGACCCCATGCTCCAGCGCCGGACGCGCGGCGCCGTCCCACAGGAGCTGGACGTCGAAGTGGGTGTGGGGGTCGATGAAGCCCGGCGCCACGATGCGGCCGGCGGCGTCGATCACGCGGCGCGCCTCGCCTTCGACTTCGCCCACGGCGGCGATGCGGCCATCCTTGACCGCCACGTCGCCGGCGAAGCCGGGCTGGCCCGAGCCGTCGACGACGGTCCCACCGCGAACGATCAGGTCGAACATCGCACTCCCTCCACGATCTTCCGCCAGGACTGTCCCGTCAGGTCCTCGACGCTGGCCGCGCCGCAGGCGGCCATCAGGTTCAGCCCCGTCTCCTCGTCCAGCACCACCGGTCCCTCGGCGCCGTTCGGATGGCGCAGCCGGACCAGCAACTCGACCGTGCCGTCATGGCCGGCGACCATCTCGGCCCCGACGATGACGGCTTCAGCCAAGGGGCGGCTCCACGAACACCACGTCCGATCCCAGAAGGAGGCCGGGCGGCCGGCGCATCGCGAAGATGTGCAGGTTCCAGCTCCGGATGAGGTCGGCGCCGGCCTCCGGGCTCTCGTCGGGGAGAGCCCGGAGCGCCAGTTGCTCCAGCGTCTCGTCCGGCCCCGGCGTGACGAACCGGCGCTGGCGCGAGAGCTCGGCCACGATCAGACGCGCTCGACGATGATGGCCGGGGCCATGCCGCCGGCGGCGCACATGGTGACCAGGCCGCGCTTGAGGTCCCGCCGCTCCAGTTCGTCGACGATCGTGCCGATGAGGATCGAGCCGGTGGCGCCGATCGGGTGGCCCAGCGCCATCGCGCCGCCGTTCACATTGACCTTCTCGCGGTCGAGCTTCAGGTCGCGGATGAACTTCTCGGCGACGACGGCGAAGGCCTCGTTGATCTCCCACAGATCGATGTCGTCGGGGGTGAGGCCGGCCTTCTTCAGCACCTTCTGTGCGGCCGGGACCGGGGCGTTCAGCATCAGGGTCGGGCTGTCGCCGACATTGGCCATGGCGACGACCCGGGCGCGGGGCTTCAGGCCGTTCTTCTTCGCATATTCGGCCGAAGCCAGCAGCACCGCGGCCGAGCCGTCCACGACGCCCGACGAGTTGCCGGCGTGGTGGAAGTGCCGGATCTTGAGGTCGGGGTACACCTTGTTGATCAGGCCCGCGAAGGTGGTGCCCTTGCTGTCGAGCGGCACGTTGGCCATCGCCTCGAACGACGGCTTCAGGCCGGCGAGGCCTTCCAGCGTGGTCTGGGGACGGGGGAACTCCTCGTGGTCCAGGGCGACCGAGCCGTCCTCGCGCAGCACCGGCACCAGGGCGCGGTCGAAGCGGCCTTCCTTGATGGCCTTGTCGGCGCGCTGCTGGCTGACGTAGGCCAACTCGTCCAGCGCCTCGCGGGTGATGCCTTCCAGCGTGGCGATGGCGTCGGCGCAGACGCCCTGATGGCTCTGCGGATGCTTGGCGCGCAGGCGCAGGTTGCCCGAGTCCATCAGCATCGGCCCGGCTTCCGGATCGGGCTTGGGCGCGCTGGAGGCCGTGTACGACATCATCTCGCAGCCGCCGGCGATCACCAGGTCTTCCATGCCCGACATGATCTGGGCCGCGGCCAGATTCACGGCGGTGATGCCCGAACCGCAGTAGCGGTCCAGCGTGACGCCCGAGGCCTTGATGTCGTATCCGGCGTCCAGGGCCGCCATCCGGCCCATGTCGCCGCCCTGCTTGCCGCGCTGGGACGAGGTGCCCCAGATCACGTCGTCGACGTCGGCGGTGTTCAGGTTGTTGCGGTCGCGCAGGGCGCCCAGGACCGTCGCGCCCAGATGCTGCGGGTGGTGGTCGGCGAGCGCGCCCTTGCCGACCTTGCCGATGCCGCGCGGCGTGCGGCAGGCGTCGATGATGTAAGCTTCAGCCATGGTGGTTCCTCGCGTATCGCGGTGTTTCTTCGAGGCGGATCGTCCTCCGCCGTCCGTAAGGTCAGTCTAGCCGGAATCCGGCGTCGGACCCTTCCGCCGCCGCCTTCAGGCGGACACGCCCAGCGTCTTCAGCGCGTGCGCCTTCACGGCCTTGTAGTCGACCTTCCCGTTGGGAGCGCGGCCGATGGTGTCGACCACGACGAGCTCGCGCGGGGCCTTGTAGCCGGCGAGCTGACCCTGGACGTGGGCCGACAGCTCGGCCAGCGTCGGCCGGGCGCCGGCCTCGGGCTCCACCACGGCGCAGATGCGCTCGCCGAAACGCGGGTCGGGCACCCCGACGACCACGGCGTCGCGCACCGCGGCGTGGCGTTTCAGGGCTTCCTCGACCTCTTCGGGGAAGACCTTCTCGCCGCCGGTGTTGATGCAGACCGAGCCCCGGCCCAGGAGTTTCAGCGTCCCGTCCAGGTTCACCTCGGCCCAGTCGCCTGGCACGCTCCAGCGGACGCCTTCGATGACCTTGAAGGTCTTGGCCGATTTCTCCTCGTCCTTGTAGTAGCCCTGAGGCAGAAAGCCGGAGACGGCGACCAGGCCGCGTTCGCCCGACCCCGGCTCCACGCGCCGGCCCCCCTCGGTGAACACGGCGGTGTTGGGGCCCAGCATGAAGGCGGCGGTCTGAGCCTCGGCGCCCGAGGCCGACGACGAGGCGCCCAGGCCGACCGCCTCGGACGAGCCGAAGCTGTCGGCGATCACCGCCTGGGGAATATGGCGCAGCAGCCCGCGCTTGTTCTCCTGGCTCCACATCGATCCGGACGAACTCATGGCGCGGACGCTGGACAGGTCCCAGCGGCCGGGGTTCGCGTCCAGCGCCTCGAGCATCGGTGTCGAGAAGGCGAGGCCCACGATGACGATGTTGGTGGCGTGGAGTCGCTCGACCTCGTTCCAGAGCTCGACGGCGTCGAACCGGCGCGAGGGCAGGGCGCAGACCGTGCCGCCGCCGTTAAAGGTGATGAAGGCCGAGAACTGGCCGGTGCCGTGCATGAGCGGGGCGCAGACGATCGATGTGGCGCGCAGGTGCGTCGGACCTTGGATGCGCGTGATCAGCTCGTCGATCGAGGTGGCGGGCGGGATGCCCATGGCCGCATTGCCGCCGGCCCCGATCACCTGGAACAGGTCGTCCTGACGCCACATGACGCCCTTGGGCATGCCGGTGGTGCCGCCGGTGTAGAGCAGCAGAAGGTCGTCGCCGCTGACGCCCCACGGCGCGCGGACCGGCCGCGCCTCGATCGGGCGGCTCACGACGGCGTCGTAGTCGGCGGCCCAGGCCGGGACCGGATGGCCCGGCTCGGCCACGGCGATCCAGGCCTTCACCTTGGGCAGGCGACCGCGGATCTTCTCCAGGAGGTCGGTGAAGCCGGCGTGGAAGACCACGGCCTCGGCGTCGGCGTTGTCAAAGAGATAGGCCACCTCTTCGGGGCCATACCGGTAGTTGGTGTTGACCGGGGCGAACCCGCCCTTGAAGGCCGCGAAATAGGCCTCGAGGTATTCGGGACCGTTGTAGAGATAGCCCGCCACCTTGGCCTGACGGCCCAGGCCCGAGGCGATCAGGTGGTCGGCCAGGGCGTCGGCCCGGCGGTCGAAGTCGCCCCAGGTGACGACGCGTTCGCCATGGACCAGCGCCGGCCTGTCCGGCTGCGAGGCTGCGATCGCTTCCCAGACCGCGGCGAAGGTCCACGCCATGACTGCCATCCTCCCGAACGTTTCTTGTCTTCGGGGAAGTTGGCCGCCTGCCGCCGGGTTATGTCAAACCGTCCCTGCCGTCAGACGGGCACTGCGGTGGTGTACTTGATCTGCTCCATGGCGAAGGCGGACGAAACGTCCGACAGTGGCACGGCGGCGATCAGGCGCTTGTAGAAGGCGTCGTAGGCCGCGATATCCTTCACCAGCACCTTGAGCAGATAGTCGGTGTCGCCCGAGAGCCGGTAGAACTCGACCACCTCGGGCATGGCCGCGGCGGTGCGGGCGAAGGTGTCGAGCCATTCCTGATCGTGGCGGCTGGTCTTCACCGACACGAAGACCGCGAGGCCGAGGTCCACCTTGTTCCGCTCGACCAGCGCCACGCGACGCGAGATGACGCCGGCGTCGGTGAGCCGCTTCACCCGCTTCCAGCAGGGCGTCTGCGACAGGCCCACATGCAGGGCGAGGTCGGCGATGGGAACGGTCGCATCGCGCTGAAGTTCGCGCAGGATGCGCCGATCGATGGGATCCAGAACAAAATCCATGTCGCCCCTCTCTCCGGGAGAACGGGATTCTATCAGGGTTGGCGGGGTCGCCTAGCCCTTGGCTTTGCGCGGGCCCAGTTCCAAGGGGCGGGCGAAGCGCGTGACGGTCAGTGCTCGGCCGGTGGCGGCCCCTCGACGGGCGCCGGCTTGGCGAAAGGCACGATCAGCAGGGCGGCCGCGAACAGGAGCGCCATCAACACATAGGCGTCGGCGAAGGCCAGGGTCACCGCCTCGCGGCCCACGATCCGGCCCATCACCGCTTCGGCCATCTGGAGCGCCCGTGCGCCGTCGGGTGTCCAGGCCTGGGCCAGTTGCGCCAGGCCGGCCAGGGCCTCTCGCGCGCGGTCGGGTTGTTCGCCCAGGGCCGCGGAGAGGCTGGCGGCGTGCATGCGCGTGAAGTCGATGAGCCAGGTGTTGACCACCGCGATGCCCACCGCGCCGCCCAGGTTGCGCATCAGGTTGAAGAGGCCCGAGGCATAGCGGAGTTGATCCGGCGGCACGCCGTTCAGCGCCATCCCCACCGCCGGGACGATGCAGAGCAGCATGGCCAGCCCGCGCATGACCTGGGGCCAGAACAGCTCCCAGAAGCCCCACTCGGGGGTGACCTGGGAGAACATCCATTGGGAGACGGCGAACATCGCGAAGCCCACGGCGATCACGTAGCGCCCGTCCACACGGGTGGAGAGGCGGGCCGCGATGGGGGCGGTGACGGTCATGGCGATCCCGGTGACGAAGACGGTCATCCCGATCTGGAGGCTGGAGAACTCGCGCACGCGGCCGAGGTAGACGGGCGTCAGGTAGGTCACCGCATAGAGGCCGAAGCCGATCACCACGTTCAGAACGCAGGCCATGACGAAGGTGGGCCGCAGGAACGGCGTCAGCTTCACCACCGGCATGGTGGAGAAAAAAGTCCGCTCGAAGAAGACGACCGCGCCGACGAACGAAACCCAGGCTGCGGCCAGCACCGCCTCGTCGTTGAACCACTCGTGCCGCGGGCCTTCCTCCAGCACGTACTGGAGCCCGCCCAGGAAGACGGCCAGCGAGGCCACGTGCTGCCAGTCGATCCGGCGCAGCATCGCGGGGCTGGCGGCGTCGACCTTTCCGATCAGGGGGAAGAGCAGGGTGACGGCGACGCCGGGCACGATGTTCATGAAGAACAGCCAGCGCCAGTCCACATACTCGGTGATGAGACCGCCGACCGTAGGCCCGAGGGTGGGGGCCAGCGTGGACACCATGCCGAGGATCGCCGGCACCATGGCGCGCTTGGGCCCCTCGAACAGCACGAAGCCGGTGGCGAACACCAGCGGCACCATGGCCCCGCCGGTGAAGCCCTGGAGCGCCCGGAAGGCGATCATGGAATTGATATCCCAGGCCAGGCCGCACAGCAGGCTGGAGGTGGTGAACAGACCCGCCGAGAGCGTGAACAGCCAACGGGTGGAGAGCGCCTGGGACAGGAAGGCCGCGAGCGGGATCATGACGATCTCGGCCATCAGGTAGGAGGTCTGTACCCAGGCGATCTCGTCGGGGCCGGCGTTGAGGCCCGCCTGGATCGAGTTGAGCGACGCCGCGACGATCTGGATGTCGAGCAGAGCCATGAACTGGCCGAAGGCCATGACGCCGAAGATCAACAGCTTTCGCCGTTCGCTGAGCGTGGCGGGATCGACGGACATGGGTTGCGCTCAGGCCTGGGACGTCTAATATGATCATCATCATATAAAGGCGACGCGCGCGATGCGCTACAGCGATACGCACAAGGACGAGACGCGGAAGAAGGTGGTCCGGGCCGCTGCGGCCGCCGTGCGCTCGAAAGGACCCGAGGGGGTGGGCGTGGCCGAGATCATGGCCGCGGCCGGCCTGACCCACGGGGGCTTCTACGCGCACTTCCCGTCGAAGGAGGCCCTGATCGTCGCCGCGATCGACGAGGCCTTCGGTTCGAGCGCGCGGCGTTTCGCCCGCCTCACCGACGGCGCCTCGCGGCGCGAGGCCCTGGCGACGTTCGTGGACACCTACGTCACCATGCGCCACCGCGACCATCCCGAGGGTGGGTGCCCCGTCGCCACGCTGTCCAGCGACCTGCCGCGCCAGGGCCTGGCGGTCCGGGAAGCCTACGAGCGCGGCCTGAAGTCGCTGGTCCGCCGGGTCGCCGGCTGGCTGCCCGAGGCGACGCCCGACCCCGACAGCGTGGCGGCGTCGCTGGTGGCCGAGATGGCCGGAAGCGTCCTGATCGCCCGCGCCATCTCCGACGACGCCGAGGCGGACCGCCTGCTGGCCGACGCCCGACATCGCATCAAACACCGGATGGGAATCCTGACATGAACGCCGTCACGCCAGACACCCAGGTCGCCGACCCGCGCGGGATGTCGGGGATCGAGCAGCTCCGCTACGCCTTCGATCCCGAGCGGCCCGAGCGCGGACCGGGAATCGGCCGAACCCTGGGCTTCACCGTCATCGAGATCGAGGAAGGGCGGGTCGTGTTCGGCGGCCACCCGGACGAGAGCGTCTACAACCCCATCGGCACGGTCCACGGCGGCTATGCCGCGACGCTGCTCGATTCGGCCGTGGGCTGCGCCGTCCATTCGACGCTGAAGGCGGGACAGGGCTACACCACGCTGGAGCTCAAGGTCGCCTATCACAAGGCCCTGACCAAGGAGACCGGACCCGTCCGCGCCGAAGGCCGTGTGATCCAGGCCGGCCGTCGGGCGGCCTTCGCCGAGGGGCGGCTCGTGGACGGGAAGGGGGTCGTCTACGCCACCGCCACCTCGACGCTGCTGGTGTTCGAGCGATGAAGATGGAGTCCGTCACCGCCGGCGCCCCGGTGAGGCCGAAGCGTCGCCTGCCGCCTCGCGGCGTGCTGGTGCTCATCGCGGCCCTGGCCGTCGGCGGTGCGGGCTACGCCTACATCCACGCCGCCAAGGCCTCGGCCACGACCGACAACGCCTATGTGAAGACCGATGTGACCGTGGTGGCGCCGCGGGTGCGGGGCCATGTCGCCGAGGTGCTGGTGGCCGACAACCAGCCGGTGGCGGTGGGCCAGCCTCTCGTCCGCCTCGACACCGAGGAGTACGCCGCCCGGGTCGCGGCCGCCGAGGGCGATCTGGCGGTGGCCGAAGCGACGGTCTCGGCCGCCGAGGCGGCGCTGGCGCGGCTGGCCGACGACGAGGCGGTGGCCGCCGCCCAGGTGCGCGAGGCCGAGACCGGCATCCGGGCCGCCGACGCAGAGGTGCAGCGGGCCCGTGCGGACTGGGGTCGCTACGAGGCCCTGCTGAAGACCGGCTACGCCCCCCGGCGCGAGGCCGATCGGGTGGAGGCCCAGGCCGTGGCGGCGGCCGCCGCCGCCGACCGCAGTCGCGCCGAGCTGGCGGTCAATCGCAGCCGCCTGACCGCCACCGCAGGCCGCCGCGGGGAACTGGCCGCCGCCGTGGCCCAGGCCCGCGCCCAGCGTGCGCGCGCCGCCGCGTCCCTGGACCTCGCGCGGCAGGACCGCGACCACGCGGTGATCCGGGCGCCCGTGGCCGGGGTCGTGGGCGACCGCCAGGCGAACGTGGGCGACTATGTGCAGCCGGGTTCGCGCATGCTGGTGATCACGCCGATGGACCGCCTGTATGTGACCGCCAACTTCAAGGAGACCCAGACCGCGCGGATGCTGGGCGGCCAGCCTGCCTCGGTGAAGGTGGACGCGCTTCCCGGCGTGACCTTGAAGGCCCATGTGGAGAGCTTCGCCCCCGGCACGGGCTCTCAGTTCGCCCTGCTGCCGTTCGAACCGGGCGTTGGCAACTTCACCAAGATCGTCCAGCGCGTCCCGGTCCGGCTCCGGTTCGACCCCGGTCAGCCCGACGTGGCCAAGCTGCGGCCCGGGCTTTCGGCGAAGGTGACGGTGGCGCTGGAGGGCGTTTAATCGCAGATCGCCTTCGTGACGCCGTCGTCGGGGACGGCCGACGCGGAGCAAAACTGAAAGCGCATCCAGACTTCCATCATATTCCTATTAGATTGGTAGTAATATGATGCCCGTATGCCTGACGCCCGCATCGAGATTGAGCGCGAGGACGGGGTGGTGGACGCCTTCGTCGCGTATCCTGACACGCCCGGCGACAATCCGCCGGTGATCCTGCTCGGCGACGGCCGGCACGGGGCGACGGGACTGGCGACCGAGGCCCGCCGGTTATCCGCCCACAGGTTTTTCGTTCTGGTCCCCGATCTGAAAGGACTGGGCGCCGAAGCGCGTCGCGAAGCCGCCGTCGCCTGCGTGGACCACCTGGCCGATCTGCGGGGCGTCGACGACACGCGCGTGGGCGTGGCGGGCTTCGGCGCCTGCGCCGATGCGGCCCTCTCGCTGGCGGCCTGGCGCTCCGAGCGCATCGCGGCGGTCGCGGCCTATGGCCCATCGCGGCTCGGCGTCCGCAGCGCTCTGGAAATCGCCAATCGAATCAACGGTGTCGTGCGCCTCGGCTATACGGTGGGTATCACTCACCCGCGAGCCGGCGTCCTCGAGGCGGCCCTGGGTCTGGCGGGCGTGCCCTTCGATGTCGAGGTGGGCGACGGCGCGCCGGATGGGGGCGCTCTCCTGGATCTCTTCCACCGTGCGCTGTGGCCGTCCTCCGCGGCGGGGCGTGGTCCCGACGGACAGGGACGGGCCGGGCTCAACCCGTAGGCGACTTCCCCGAGCGCATCTTCTATAGCGCAAGGCGTAGGGCGCGCTAGGATGCGCCAAGCGACTCGGTCCGGGCGACCCCCGCCAGGACGTCGCGCCAACGCAATCGACTGGGGGAGCCCATGGCCACTGGTAAGAACACGAACGCCCTGCAGAAGCCCCTGACGCCGTCCGCTGAGCTGGCCGCCGTTGTAGGCGCCGGCCAGCTTTCGCGCGGCGAGACCGTTTCCAAGATCTGGGACTACATCAAGAAGAACAACCTCCAGAATCCCGCCAACAAGCGCGAGATCCTGGCCGACGCCAAGCTGAAGCCGATCTTCGGCGGCAAGGACAAGGTCAGCATGTTCGAGATGAACAAGCACCTGGCGGCGCACCTGAAGTAGGCGCGCGAGCCCCGGCCGTACGCGCCGGTACGCGATCCGGGAGACCCCGCGGGCGAAGGCCTTGCGGGGTCTCCTGCATTCTGGTTCGCGTGTTCCGCCCCGTCTCGTGGCCAGAGACCGTCGGCCGCCTCTTTCCTTTCGCCCTACGGGCCGTCATAAGGGCCGGCCGCTTCCACGGGCCTTTTCCCATTCACGGACGATTTCGTGACGCCGCCCAGCAGAGCCATCATCCTCGCCGCCGGCCAGGGCAAGCGCCTCCTGCCGCTGACCGAGTCCCGCCCGAAATGCCTGATCGAACTGTCGGGCCGGACGCTTCTGGCCTGGCAACTCCTGCGGTTGCAGGCCGCGGGTGTCGGCGAAGCTGTGATCGTCACCGGTTTCCGCGCCGACGCGGTCGAGGCCGAGATCGCACAGCTGAACCTGTCGATGCCGGTGCGGCTCCAGTTCAACCCGTTCTACACGGTCTCGGACAACACTGCGTCATGCTGGATCGTGCGTGAGGAATTCGACCGCGAGGTGCTGGTGCTGAACGGCGACACCCTGTTCGGGCCCGGCGTGGCCGAGGCGCTGCTTTCGGCGCCGCCCGCCGAAATCACGGTCACCATCGACCGCAAGGACAGCTACGACGCCGACGACATGAAGGTGTTGACCGACCACGGCCGTCTGGTGGCCATCGGCAAGACCATCGAGGCCTATGACGCCGAGTCGATCGGCTTCCTGCGCTTCTCGCCCGAGGGCGCGGTGAAGTTCCGCGACGGCGTCGAAAAGGTGCTCCAGACCCCCGAGGGCCTGCGCCGCTGGTATCTGTCGGTGATCGACGAACTGGCGCGGTCGGGCGTGGACGTGAAGGTCGCGTCCATTGAGGGCCTGGAGTGGGGCGAGATGGACTTCCCGCAGGACGTGGAGAACCTGACCCGGCTCTCCGGCGGCTGGACGGTCTGACTCAGCTCCCGGCGATCTGTCGCACGAGGTCGAGGTCGGCGGGCTTGTCCACATCGACAGACGCGAGGCCGTAGGGGCTTTCCACCACGGCGGCGTTCACCCCGGCGAGGTCCCCCAGCCGCGTGGCCGCAGCGCGCAGGGTGAGGCGGCGGAAGAGGTAGCGCAGCAGCATTCCCGGACCCAGGATCCGGGCCATCCTCCAGGGGCGCTTGCGCTCGGCCTCGACGCGCCGCCAGAGGTCGAGGACGGCCAGGGCGCGGGGTGTGGCGAGGTAGAAGAGATTGCAGCCCGACCAGTCGCCGTCGGCCAGCCTGAGCCAGGTGCGCTTCGTCCCCGGCGCGGCGGCCTCCACCGTGGCGCGGGCGGCCACCAGAACGGCGACGTCGGCGCCCGCCGGCATGTCCGCGCGGAACTGGTCGATCCACTCGGGCCGCAGGAGGGCGTGGTCGGCGGTGGTGACGAGCAGGGGCGCGCCCAGGGCGTCCGCGCCGACACGGACGCTGAGGCTGGGGCCGGAGGCCTCATCGAGCGCCTCGCAGCCGAGGCGGGCGATCTCGGCGCGCACGTCGGGATGGCTCGAGATCACGGCGATGCAGCCCGCGCCCGCGGCCCGCAGCGCGCCGACGACGCGGGCCAGCAGGGTTTCGCCGCCGAGCCGGATCAGGGCCTTGTGAGACGCCTCGCCATACGCGGCGACCGGGTCCGGCCCGCCGCGCGATCCGGCCAGCACCAGGGCGGCGAAGCCGGTCAAGCGTCCGCATTCCCGGAAAGCGCCTTCTCGTAGACGCGGTAGGTCTTGTAGATCCGCGCGCCGCCGGCGTCGCAGATGCGGCGCATCGGCAGGTTGTCCTCGAGGACCCAGGAGAGCTCGTAGCGCTCGTAGCCCAGCTTTCGCGCCGCCTGGGCGACCGCGTCGATGAGCTGGAAGGGCAGGAGCTGGCCGCGCAGGGTCGAGGCGAACTTGCGCTTCACGCCCATCAGCGGCACGCGGCCGGTCTTCGGCCCCTTCACCTTCAACCGCCAGAGCAGCTTGGCCCAGCCGAGGGGGAACAGCTTGCCGTCCAGGTCGGCGATGGCCTCGTTGATGTTGGGCAGCAGGATCATGAAGCCCGCCGCCTCGCCGTCGATCTCGGCGAACCAGGCCAGGCGGGGGTCGATCAGCAGGCGCAGGTTGCTGGCCAGCGCCTGGGTCTCGGCCTCGGTGGTCGGGGTGAAGCCCCAGTTGCCGGACCAGGCGTCGTTCAGGATGCCGGTGAGAGTGCGGACCTCTTCGTCCAGCCGCTTCATCTCCAGGGTGCGCAGGCGCACGCCTTCGGCCGGCGCCTTGCGCACGCGGCGCAGGATGGGGCCCGGCAGATCGTCGGCCACGCTGCAGACATAGGCGTGGATGTCCTTGGCCTTGGCGTAGCCCTGGCCCTCGATACGGGCGCCCGCGTAGGGGGCGTCGTGACCCATCATGAACATGGGCGGGGTGTCTCGGCCCTCGACCAGCAGGCCGACCTCCTCGTTCGTCGAGAGATTGACCGGGCCCAGGGCGGTGCGGCAGCCACGGTCCTTCAGCCAGGCCTCGGCGGCGGCGAAGAGCGCGGCGAAGACCTGCGGGTCGTCCTCGGCTGCGATCATGCCGAAGTGTCCGATGCCGTCCCGGGTCTGGGGATTCAGGCGATCGATCTGCGCGCTGATGCGGCCCACGTCGCGTCCGTCGCGGCAGGCCAGCCAGAACTGCACGTCGGCATGCTGGAAGAAGGGGTTCCCCTTGGGGCTCAGCGCCTCGTGACGCTCGAACAGCAGGGGCGCGACGTAGTTCGGATCTGCGGCTCCGATGCGCGCGCCCAAGCGGATGAAACGGTCGAGCTCGGACTTGCCGGCCACGGGCGTGACGACGACGTCCCCCAAGGCGCGCTCAGCCTTCCAGGTACAGCAGGGCGGTGACGCCCAGGGCCGCGAAGATCGACGGGGCCGCCCATGCGGCCAGCACGGCCGGCGCCGCCCCGTTCTCGCCCAGGGCCGTGAAGGCGCCGTCGAAGACCAGGAACAGCAGTCCCGACGCCAGGCACTGGACCGTCAGGGTGACGCCGCCGCCCCGGAAGTTGGCGAGCGCCGCCGGCGCCGCCAGCAGCATCATGACCAGGCAGGCGACAGGCGCCGCCCAGCTTCGCTGGAGCTGGGTGTCGTAGAACGTGCGGGGCCGGGTCGAGAGGCCGCCGGCCAGGGCGCGGCTGGCTTCGGCGGCGGTCACCGTCGTTTCGCCCATCGCCAGGGCGCGAACGTCGCCGGGGGTCAGGTTGGCGGTCCAGTCCATGCGCTGGGCGGCGCTCTCGACCACATTGTCGTCGCCGAGGGTCTCGAAGCGGGGCTCGACCAGTCTCCAGCGGCCATCCTCGTAGACAGCCGCCTGGGCGTTGGTCCTCTGGATCAGACGCCCCGAGGCGTCGCGCTTGTAGATCGTCACCTGTTCCAGGCTGGTCCCGTCGGGATCGCGGGGGACGGCCACCACGATCTCGTCGCCAACGCGGAAGGTCACCGGGTCGACGGCCTTGGCGGCGTCGGGGGGGGTGCTGGCCTGCCACCACTCGCTGAGGATGGTGTCGGTGCGGGGGGCGATCACCGTGCCGATCGCGAGTTGAGCCAGGGCGAGGGTGAGTGCCGTGGGAAGCGCCATCATGGTGATCCGGTAGGCCGAAATTCCGGTCGAGCGCATCGCGGTCACCGCGCTGTCCCCGGCCAGCTTTCCGAACGCGAACAGGGAGCCGGCCAGCACGGCGAGGGGCGCAGACTGTTCGATCAGCCGCGGCAGGCGCAGGAGCGCATAGTAGGCCACGCCGCCGGCGCCCAGGTTGCGGTCCAGGATGTCGGTCGAGACGTCCAGCAGGTCGAGGATCTGTAGGACGCCGACGAGAGCGAACAGGGCCGCGCCGATCCGCGAGGCCATCAGCTTCAGGAGATAGAGGCCGAGCGTCATGCGGCCGCGCCCGTCGCGCCCGCGGCCCGGCGGAGGCGCATGCGCGCCGCCCAGGCCGACAGATGCTCCATCGCCCGGCCCACGGGGGTCTCGCCGGGGCGCTTGAGGCTGGTGAAGAAGACCAGGAAGCAGATGCCGGCGAAGACGCCGAACGGCACGCCGACGGCCAGTTCGGCCGGCGCCCGCCCGGTCTCGGCCAGGCCCTGGCCGAGCTGGATCGTGTGGTGGAAGGCGAGCAGCAGGAGGCCGCCCACGATCGCGCCCGGGGCGCGACCGCTGCGCTTTGCGGCGAGCCCCAGCGGCACGGCCAGCATCGGCAGCAGCAACAGGCCGAAGGCCCGGGCCAGCCGGCCGTACAGTTCGCCCTTCAATGTCTCCTTCGGAAGGGTGGAGTGTCCGGACCGCGCCTGGTCGGCGAGTTCGAAGAGCGTGAGTTCGCGCTCGTCGCCGCCGCGCGCCCGAAGCAGTCGGGCCGGCCCCGTCATCGGAAGCTGCATGGTGAAGGCCTGGAAGCTGAGGGTCTCGGGCCGACCCTCGGCGTTGAAGCGGAGCTGCTGGCCGTCACGAAGTTCGAGCCGGACGTTCTGGCCGTCGGCGGTGCGGCTGAGCTCGGCCATGGCGGCGGTGGTGATCTCCTCGCGGCCTTTCTCCGTGATCCGACGGATGAAGACGCGCGAGAGCTGCTGGCCCGCGGGATCGGCGATGTCGGTGGTCATCGTCAGATCCTTCGACGGCGACAGGATCGTCTCGGCCGGGATCAGGCCGTTCCAGCCGGCGTTCTGGGCCGTGTGGAGGACGGCGCGGTAGGCGTAGCGGCTGTAGGGCTGTGCGAAGCCGAAGACCACCAGGCTGACCACCGTCAGGGCCGCCGCGAGGCAGAGGTAGGGCGCCGCGAGCCGCGTGAGGGAGAAGCCGGCGGCCAGCAGGGCGTCGATCTCGGACGACTGGTTCATCCGGTTCACGACGATGACCAGCGCCAGGAAGAAGGCCGCGGGCAGGGTCAGGCCCACGTAGTGCGGCACCAGATTGACGGCGAGCTGGGCCACGAAGCCGAACCGGTCGCTGGACGCCGACAGCATGTCGAGCAGCCGCAACGTGCGCTCCAGCAGAAGCGCGATGAGGGTCACCCCCGTCGCTCCCACCATCGGCCAGAAGGCCAGGCGGAGCAGATAGCGGTCGATGAGACTCAATCGGGTCCCCGGATTGCGGCGGTCATGCCCGCCAGCGGGCGGCGAAGTCGGCGGCCAGCGCCTTGGCCTCCTCCTCGCTCAGCGCGACGTGAGACGCAAGTGCGGGCGGGCCGGGCCAGCCGGCGTCGGCGAAGGCCTGGCCGCCGTGCGACCGCTCGCCAGGGTAGCGTGGAATGACGTGAAAGTGGACGTCGGGGTCCACCATCATCAGCATGAGGTAGTTGATCTTCTCGTACGCGACCGCGTCGCTCAGCAGCGTCTCGATACCCCGCACGGCCTTCTGGAGGTCGGCGAAGGCGGCCGGCGACAGGTCGGAGAAGGCCCGGGCGTCCTCCTTGCAGACCAGGACGAGGGACCCGAACGTCGGCTGCTGGGGCCGGACCAGCACCAGCCAGTGGCCGGTCTCGGCGACCAGAGTGGCCGGGTGCCCGAACTTCCGGGCCGTGGAGTTGGTCACGCGGGGCTCCTCGCGATTCAACGGTCGCGTCGTAGGCGGATCATAGGAACGCCCCCTGCGGCGGGGAAGGGCGGTCGTGCGGGTTTTGCGCCGCCGGATACAGGGAGAACGCGCCCAGGCGCTCCACCGACAGCGCCGGGGTGACGCCGAAGGCCGTGACGCGGATTCGAAAGCCGGCGTCGCCGGGCGCGATCGCGATCTCGTTCCAGCGCGCGGGTTCGCCGGGACCGCCCGCCGGCGTCGAGGCCGCCGGCGCGGCCAGGACGGGGATGTCGCGATCCGGGCCGGGGAGGCGGGCGAGGTGCGCCTCGTGGGCGTGGCCGTGAAGGACCAGTTCGGCGCCCACAGATCGGAGCATGGCGCGGAACTCGGCGGCGTCGGTGAGCGCCTTGCGCCCCGATACGACGCCCCGCGTGACCGGGTGATGGACCAGAACCACGCGGCAGAGGCCCTGGGCGCCCGCCTGGCGCAACAGGCGGGCGGCGGCGTCGATCTGGACGCGACCCAGAGCGCCCTGGGCGAGGTGCAGCGCCGTGGGCGTGGCGGACGAGAGGTTGATGATCGCCACGGGGCCTCGGACCCGCAGGTGCGGGAAGTCGCCGGGCGGGCCGTCCGAGAGCCACGGCCGCCAGGGGGCGAAGTCGCGCGGGGCGCCACGCGCGGTGAGCGCATCGTGGTTTCCCGGGCTGACCGTCACCTCGCGCGGGTCGCCGAGGGAGAGCAGCCACGCGCGGGCGGCTTCGAACTCCTCGGGCGTCGAGAAATTGACCACATCGCCGGTGATCGCCACATGGTCGGGCGACCGACTGACCATATGGGCGGCGATGGCGTCCAGCACGGCCTGGATGTGCCGACGCCGCTTGCGCCGCCAGGCGAAGCGGCTCAGCAGGCGTTTCGAGGCCACGTCGCGCCAGCGGAAGGGCAGGGGCGGCGGCGGAAGCTGCAGGTCCGAAAGATGGGCGAGGCGGAAGGCGGTCAAGCGCAGGTCGAGCTTTCCAGCGGGGCGAGCTTTCCTAAGGAGACGGGGCTCGGTATCAGGTTGCACCGATTTGCGTGAGAGGCGCGCGGAAGTTTTGCAGACGACGGTGGAAGCGGGCGCGGCGCCGACGGGAATGATCCTGGGCGCCGGCGACGTGCGAATCTGGGGGATGACGGCGCGCGAGCGGCTGCGCCGCACCTTCGTGCGCGCCGGCCTGGGCGTGGCCGACGAACCGCCGACGTCCGGCTCCGTCGTGCTGGCCCTGGGCGGATGGGTCTACGACGAATCCCTGATCGCCACCTTGGCGAAGCGGCCAGAGGCCGTGCTCGTGACCGACGACGGGGGCGCGGTGGCGGCTCATGTGCCCGCCGCGCGTGCGGCCGAGGCGGCTGCGGCGCTAGAACGGGGCGAGGAGCCCGTAGGGCTGGCTCGGTTGTCGCTGGCGGATCTGGCCTACAACGAGGAACTGCGGAAGCGCGAGGCGCCGGTATTGACCCGGCTCACGGCCCAGAACGTCCGGGAGGTGGAGGCGCGCACCTTCGCCGGCTCGTACAAGGGTGTGACGGACCTCGTGACCAAATACTGGTGGCCGGTCCCGGCGCGGATCGTCACCCGTTGGTGCGCCGTCGCAGGATTGAAGCCCAACCATGTGACGTTCCTCGGCTTTCTGCTCGTCCTGGCGGCCTTCTGGCTCTTCTGGCAGGGGCAGTTCGGCTGGGGGCTGGTCTGCGCCTGGGTGATGACGTTCCTGGACACGGTGGACGGCAAGCTGGCGCGGGTGACGCTCACCTCGTCTGCGATCGGCAACGTCTTCGACCACGGCATCGACCTGATCCATCCGCCGTTCTGGTGGTGGGCCTGGTATGTGGGCTGTTTCGGGACGGCCATCGCCGCCGACCTGCCCGGGATCGCGCTGGGGATGATCCTGGCCGGCTACGTCCTGCAACGGGTGGAGGAGGGGATCTTCCTGCGGGCCTTCGGCTTCCATATCCATTCGTGGCGCCCGTTCGACAGCTTCTTCCGCCTGATCACGGCGCGCCGGAACCCCAACCTGCTGATCCTGACCCCGGCCTGGTTGCTGGGTTGGCCCGGCGAGGGGCTGATCCTGGTGGGTGTGTGGACGGCCATCTGCCTGATCGTCCACGCCGTGCAGCTGGTCCAGGCGTTCGCGGCGCCGCGCGAGCGCCTGGTGTCCTGGCTGTCGCGTTGATCCGCGCCGGCCTCATCTGGAACCAGAAGAGCCACCGCAACCGCGGGACCGGCCGCGGACCGCTGCCGGCCGACGTCCTGGACATCGTGCCGGAGGACCCCGCCGAACTGGACGGCGGCCTGCGGCGATTGGCCCAGGCCGGGGCGGACCTCGTGGTGGTGGATGGCGGCGACGGTACGATCCGCGAGGTGTTGAGCCGCCTGCCCGAGGCCTTCGACGGGCGATTGCCGCGCCTCGCGGTTTTGCCCAACGGCAAGACCAACGCCCTGGCCCTCGACATCGGCTCGCCCCTGGGCACCACGCTGGAGCAGATCCTGGCCGCGGCCGAGGCGGGTCGGCCGACCAAGCAGCGAAATTGCCTGGAGATCGTGCGCCAGGGCGCCGTCGGACCCGAGCGCCGCGGCTTCCTGTTCGGGACCGGCGCATTCGTCCGGGCCACCGAGTTGGCGCAACGGAACCACGGCCTGGGTTTCTTCGATGGGGCGGCCATCTTCGTCACCCTGGGCGGCGCCATCGTGCGAACCCTGGCTGGCGGGGCCGGTGACCCGTGGCGACGCGGGGAGGGGGGAAGCCTGTCGCTGGAGCCCGAGGTGGCCCGCTGGTTCCTGGTCATGGCGTCGACGCTGAAGCGGTTCCCATTGGGCCTGAGGCCGTATGGCCAGCCCCGGGAGGGTCTGAAGGTGCTCTCGGTGGCCGCGCCCCCCCGTCGGCTGCCGTTCGCGCTGCCGATCCTCCTGCGGGGCGGTGACGCCCCGTGGCTGGCTGGGGCCGGCTATCGGCGCGACGACACGTCTGTCTTCGAGTTCGCGTTCGACGGCGAATATGTCCTGGACGGGGAACGCTATCCGGGGGGGGACCTGTCGGTGCGGCAGGGGCCGGCTCTGGAGTTCGTGATCCCGTGACGGCGGACCTGGAGGCGCGGATCGAGGCCGAACTGGCCAGTCCGGCGCCGGACGAGGTCACGGCGCTGGCCGCGGCTCTGGCCGATCCCGGGCGGGACGTCGCGGTCCTCTACTATGGCTCCACGCTCAGGACCGGCGACCTGTCGGGCATCCTGGATTTCTATCGCCTGACCCGGCGTCCGCACCGGCGCGGCCTACGGGGCTTGGTCGAGGCGTTCCTCTGGCCCGAGGTGAGCTATCACGAGGTGGCGATCGGGGAGCAGATCCTGAGAGCGAAGGTGGCGACGATGCCGCTGGACGTCTTCCGCAAGGCGGCGGAGGGGCGGACGCTGGACACCACCATCTGGGCCCGCTTTGTCCAGCCGGCTCAGCGGGTCTGGAGCGCGGACGCCGAGGCGGGCCGGGCAGCCGGCGAGGCCGTGGCCGCCGCCGTGGTCACCGCTGCGCGCCACGCCGCCGCCCTGGGGCCGGAGACGGGAACGGCCGCCGACTACTGGCTGGCGCTGTTCCGCCGGACCTACGCCGCCGAGTTCCGGGTGGAGAACGCCGGCCGGGCCGACACCGTGATCGCCGCGACGCCCGAGCGCTACGATGCGTTGCTGCCGCCGGCCTGGGCGGCAGGGGGAGTGGACTACGCCGACGAGGGGGTGCGACTGCGGCCGTCGCGGCGGGGGCTTCCCGGCTGGACGCTCCGAAGCCTGATGGGAAAGCCGCTGAACCTCGCGCGGATCGGCAAGGCGGCCTTCACCTTCGACGGCGCCGCGCGCTATGCGGCATGGAAGATCGCCCGGCACACCGGAGTCGAGATCGCCGTCACGCCGTTCCGCGAGCGCCATCCCTTCCTGGCCGCGCCGGGGGCGTGGCTGGAACTTCGGCGGCGGCAGCGGGCGATGGCGCGAGGAGGCTAGGCTCAGGCCGACGCGCGGAGGGAGTGCTTCAGCAGCCCGAACTCCTGGCCCAGGCGCCCGAAGACGGCCAGGACCTCATCGATCTGGGCCGGCGTGTGCGCGGCGCTGACGCTGGAGCGCAGCAAGGCCTGATTGTCGGGGGTGGCCGGCGGCACCGCGAGATTCAGATAGACCCCGTTCTGGAGCAGGGCGTTCCACATCATCACGGCCGTCGCCTGGTCGGGCATGACCACCGCGGTGATCGGGCTGGCGTGGGGGCCGACGACGAAGCCCATGTCGCGCAGGCCTTCGTACAGCCGGTCGGCGTTGGCCGAGAGGCGGACCCGCAGGTCGCGGTCGTCTTCCAGCCGCTGGAGCGCCTTCAGCGTCGAGGCGATGACGGCGGGCGGCAGGGAGGCGGTGAACATGTACGGCCGGCTGACGATACGCAGCAGGTCGAAGTTGTCTTCGTCCGAGACCAGGAAGCCGCCCACGGCGCCCAGGCTCTTGGAGAAGGTGCCGACGATGAAGTCGACGTCGGCCTCGACGCCGGCGGCCTCGGCCAGGCCGCGGCCCTTATCGCCCAGCACGCCCATGGAATGGGCCTCGTCGACGAGCAGGTAGCCGCCCATCTCGCGCTTCACGGCGGCGAATTCCTTGAGCGGCGCCACGTCGCCGATCATCGAATAGATGCCTTCGACAACGATCAGGCGGCCGCCGGGCGCATCGCCCAGGCGACGGAGGCGCTTGGCGAGATCGTCTGGGTCGTTGTGGCGGAAACGGATGACCTCGGCGCCCGAGAGCTTGGCGGCGTCATAGATCGAGGCGTGGCTGTCGGCGTCCAGGATCAGGTGGTCGCCGCGGCCGACCAGGGCCGAGATGCCGCCCAGATTGGCCTGATAGCCGGTGGTGAACACCATCGCGTGCTTGCGGCCGTAGAAGCCGGCCAGCGCGTTCTCCAGAGCCGTGTGGCCGCTGAAGGTGCCGTTGGCGAACCGCGAGCCGGTGGTGCCCGTGCCCCATTCGCGCACGGCGGCGGCGGACGCCTCGATGCACTCGGGGTCGAACGTCAGCCCCAGGTAGTTGTTTGTGCCAAGCAGGATGACCTTGCGGCCATCGAGCATGCCTTCGGTCGGCGAAAGCACCGCGTCGAAACGGACGGCGGACGGGTCGGCGCCCACGGCGCGAATCCCATCGAGCGGGGCGCGATAGCCCAGGTGCTTGTCGAGCAGCCCCATTCTTAAGCCTTCATCCGCAGCTTGTTGATCAGTTCAGAGAGGTCGCCGACCGTCTGCACTGTCGCCAGCCGGTCGAGAGGAATCGATAGGTCAAATCGATCCTCAAGCTCCATGACGATGTTCATGAGTGCAAGCGAGTCCACGGCCAGGTCACGGGCGATGTCGGTCTCCGGGGTCACCTGGACATTGCGGCCCAGAACCGTCTCGGCGGCCCGTGCGATTTCACGGACTGTGAGGTCCGTCGCCAGTTCCACCATCGGTGAGCCCCCCATTCGGCCCGAAAATGCGTACGCCAGCCGCGTACCTAACCATCTCCGACCCCTTTTTCTACCGTGGGATCGAATGTGGGTCACAAAAGAGCCGTCAATGTTTCATCCATGCCGCAGTGCGGTACCAGGCCACGGTGTGTGCAAACCCATCGGTCAGGTCGAATTGCGGCGGCGGCAGACCGGCAAGCCGTTCCGCCTCGGGGACGGACCAGTCGCGATGCAGCAACTCCCGCGCCTTGGCCGACGAGAGCATGGCCGTACGACCCAGCAGCATCGTGAAATCATTTGTGATTCCGATGGCGCGGATCAGGGTTTTCGGGACGCGCGCCAACCGCGGCGTAGCGCCGCAGGCCGCCGCGGCGGCCGACATCAGCTCGCGCCAGGAATAGCCGTCGGGGCGGGAATCGCACAGCGCATGCGCCGCGCCCGTCGGCCGCGTTGCAGCAATCGCGGCGGTCTGACGGGCGGCGTCCGCCACATGGATCATCGCCACGCGCGCGGCCTCGTCGGGCACGGGAAGGACGGGGCTGAGCGCTGCTGCCTGAAAGACGGGCAGAAGTTCGCGGTCGCCGGGGCCGTAGATGGCGCAGGGGCGCACGATCGACAGCCGATTCTCCAGGACCTCAGCCATCGCTGCTTCGCCCGCGCGCTTGCTGGCGGCGTAGTGGGAGAGCTGCGGTTCGCGCGCCGTCAGGCTGGAGACCAGGACGACATGCGGCGTCCCCGCCGTCTTCGCCGCCTCGGCCACGCGTCGGGCGCCGGCCACGTTCACGGCGTCGAACGCCGCGCGGCTGCGGGCCTTCACCAGACCGGCGGCGTGGATCACCACGTCCGCGTCCGCGCACAGGGCGTCGAGCGCAGGGGCGTCTTCCAGACCGCCCGGAACCACCTCGGGTTCGAACGCGCGCCACAGGGGCTCGATGGGGTCGCGACGTGCGAGAATGCGCACGGTCCAGCCATCTTCGCCCAGGGCCTGGACGACCCGGCGTCCGAGGAAGCCCGTGGCGCCGGTGACCGCGACCCGGCGCATGCTCAGGCCGGCTCCTCCTGGCGGAACGCGCCGGCGAGGAACAGGGCGCGGGCCTTGGAGCGCGACAGCTTGCCCGACGAGGTCTGGGGCAGGGCGTGGGCGCCGACCAGTTCGACGCGGGGCTCCACGCCGTGACGGGCGCGCAGGACCGCGGCCACGTCGTCGGTCAGCGCGCGGCGGACCTCGGGATCGCTCGCGCGCGCCTGGACCAGAACCACCAGTTGCTCGCCCGCTTCCTCGTCGACGGAGAAGGCGGCGACGTCGCCGCTGCGCAGGCGCTCGATCTCGGATTCGGCGGTCCACTCCAGGTCCTGCGGCCACACGTTGCGGCCGTTGAGCAGGATCAGGTCCTTGGCGCGGCCCGTGGGAACGAACTGTCCGTCGGCGAGATAGCCGAGATCGCCGGTGTTCAGCCAGCCGTCCTCGCCCAGGGCGGCGGCGGTGGCTTCGGGATCGCCGAAGTACTCGCGCATCAGGCTGGGACCGCGCACGAAGACCCGGCCGGCCTGGCGCTCGGGCAGGGCGCGGCCCGTCTCGTCGCGAATCTCCAGCTCGTGGCCGGGAAAGATGGGTCCGCAGCGCACGAAGGCCCGCGAACGCTCGCCCGAACCGGAGACGACCGCGCCGTCGCGTTCCATCCGCGCGACGTCGACGTGGTCGAAGATCAGACCCTGCTCCAGGGGCGACATGGTCAGTCCCAGGGTGGCCTCGGCCATGCCGTAGCTGGCCACGAACACCGTGTCGCGGAAGCCGGCCGTGGCGAACCGCTCGGCGAAGGCGGTGAGGGGGCCGGTGCGCACCATGTCGCCGCCGCAGCCCGCCACGCGCCAGCTCGAAAGGTCGAGATCGGTGCGGCCGCCGTCGCCGCGCCGGGCGCAGAGTTCGTAGCCGAAGCTGGGGCTGTACGAGATCGTGCCCCGGTTCTTCGAGATCAGGTCGAGCCACAGCAGAGGCCGGCGGACGAAGGCGCCGGTGGGCATCATGTCCACCGACATCTGCGCCGACAGGGGGATGAGCAGGAAGCCCACCAGTCCCATGTCGTGGTAGAGCGGCAGCCAGGAGACGGCCCGGTCCTGCGGCGTGACGCAAAGCCCATGCCGCGTGGTGGCCAGCGCATTGGCCATCAGCGCGGCGTGGGTGCAGAGCACCCCCGTCGGATTGCGCGTGCTGCCCGAAGAGAACTGGACGTAGCAAGGGTCGTCGGGAGAGGGGGGCGGCAGGTCGTTCGCCGACGGCTCCGGAAGGCCGGCGGCGCCTGCGTTCGCGTCCAGGGCGCGGGGCGTTCCGGCGGCCTCGGCGGCTTCGGCCAGCCAAGGGACCAGGGCCTCGGGCCCGAAGACCGCGGCGGCCTTCGCCGACCGCAGCATGCGGGCGATCTGCTCCACATAGGCCTCGCGCCCGCCGAGCGGCGCCGGGAGGGGGAGCGGCGCCGGCGTGATCCGCGCATACTGGCAGGCGAAGAACAGGGTGACGAAATCGGCGTCGGTCTCGGCCACGAGGCCGACACGGTCCAATGGCTTCAGCCCAGCCGCGAGCAGGCGCAGGGCCAGGGCGCGGGCGCGTTCGCGCAGGACGGCGTAGGGGATGGCTTCGACCAACTCGCCGCGAAGGCCGTACAGGTTGAGGCCGGTAGGACCCGCGGCGGCGTAGTCCAGCGCCTCGGTCAGGGTCGCGAAGCCGCCCTGCCGGAACGGCCGGTCCGGGGCAGTCGGTGTGATCGTCAAGCGTCGCCTTCCAGTCGTTGCGCGGGATCGGGCGCGTCCGTGTCGGCGGACCGCCGAATCCCGTTCTCTCTGAGGATGAACCACAGCATGCCCAGGGCAAGGGCGCCGGCGGCCGCAGCCAGGCCGGCGCCTGCGCCTATAAGCCCGAACTGCGCCACGAGGAAGGGGAGGGCGCACAGGAAGAGGGCGCCGACCGCCAGCCTGACGCGCACGGCGGCGCCCGGCTTGCCCAACGAGACCAGCATCGGCTCGAGGGGAAGGGCGAAGATCCCGATGACGGCGGCGGCCACCTGCCAGGTCATCACCTCGGCGGCGGCGGTGAAGCTCTTGCCCATCACCAGCGTCAGCAGCGGCGGACCGGCCAGCCAGCTCACCGCCAGCATCGCGACGCCGACGGCCCCGCCCAGAAGCCCCACGTTGCGCGCCAGCCGCCACATGGCGTGATGCCGGTCTTCGGCATGGAGCCGGGCCAGTTCGGGGTACAGCGCGGGAACCAGCAGCTTGGCGGGTTTGGCCAGGGCGTCGGCCACCTGACGGCCGATCCGCCAGTAGGCGGCCTGGGCCGGTCCCACAAGCGCGCCCACCATCAGGGTGGCGACGTGGGTGAAGGCGACGTCCAGCGTCGCGGCGAGGTTGGTGTTCCACGCGAAGCCCCAGGCGCCGGGCATGCCCTCGGTCAGGCGCCCGCCGCGCCAGGCGAAGTCCTGGAGCATGTCGCGCTTACGCACCTCGGCCCAGGCGGACCCCGCGAGATAGAGCCAGCTACCCACCGTCCCGACCGCCCAGGCGAGCAGGAAGCCTTCCATGCCGGCGCCCAGGGCCAGGGCGATCACCGACCCGACCACCCGAATGACCGAGATCAGGGCGGCCTGCCAGGCGAGGACGTCGAACCTGTCGAACAGCCGGAGCAGGCCCAGGGGCGTGGCCGAGACCATGAAGGCCACCGAAACCATGTAGAGCGCCGCGGCCGGCGCCTGATCCGGACCCCAGCCGAGAACGTTCGCGAAGGCGATCGCCCCCACCACGCCCACCATCACCCCCAGCACGGTGCTGGCGATATCCAGGACCAGCGAGAAGCGCAGCACCCGCTGGAAGTCCACGCGACGGCCTTCGGCCAGCGGGCGGGCCCCATATTGCAGGATAGTCTGCCAGGACTGGAACTTCACCACTTCGCCCAGGAACTGGGCGAAGGCCTGTATGAGGATCAGGATCCCCAGTTCCGCGGCGCCCAGGGCGCGCGCCGCGATGGCCACGGCGGCCAGGCCGAGCACGGCGTTCACCGTGCGACCGCCCAGAAGGAGGCCGGCGTTCGCCACCACCCGGCGAAGGATCGGCCGGACTCCGGCGATCTGTTCGGCCTGTGATGCGCTCATGCGCCCGTTCGCACTCCTCGAGCCGCCGCTCGCCGGCGCTTTCCGCCCAACTAGCGCCGTCCGGGCCTCCACGCCAACCCTGTGGGCGCCTATGCGGATCGCCGCAGCCGGTGCGGCCAGGCGCCGCTTGCGCCCGTATAGGGTCAGTAGGCCTTCGGGGCGCCTGGTCGGGGCTCCCGGCGCAAGGCGCAGGTTCGTGATCGCGTGGGACTTGTGATCGCGGCCAGCCCCGGCTTTACCTGGGGCGAGCGAAGCGAGGGGCGGCGATGCGCGTTCTGTTGGCGGTTCTCCTGGCGTTGACGACCCTGGGGCTGGCCCGGCCGGCTGCGGCCGAGATCCGGGCCCTGATCGTCGCGGTCTCGGAGTACCAGGACCCGATCCCCTCCCTGGAGGGGCCGCCCAACGACGCCGCCGCGCTCAAGACTCTTCTCGGTGCGCAAGGGGCGACCGACGTCACCGTCATCGCCGACCGGCAGGCGACCCGATCCAACATCAGGGCCGCCCTGGAGAGCCTGGGCAAGCGCTCGAAGCCCGGAGACTGGGTGATCTTCTTCTACGCCGGTCACGGCGCACAGGCCCGGACGGACGATCCCACCGAGGAGGACGGGCTGGACGAATTTCTGGCCCTGGGGGGCTTCAGCGTCTCGCACCCCGATCCCGAGCAGTTCGTCCTGGACGACGACCTTCGCAGCTGGCTGGTGGCCTTCTTCCCGACCACCGTCAACGTCCTCCAGATCGCCGACGCTTGCCATTCCGGAACGCTGAACCGGTCGCTGGCGGGGCAGACACGGTTCAAGCGGCGCACGGCCCTGGACAATCCGATGGCCATCCAGCTTCCGCCCAGCCCGTTCGATCCGGTGCGACGTCCGCCGTCGGCGGAGGATCCGCCCAATCTCGTCTATGTCGGCGCGGCGCAGGACAACCAGTTCGCGCTGGAGGGGCCGTTGCCGCGCGGCGACTCGGCCTCGCGCGGGCTTCTGACCTATGCGCTGGAAGGCGCGCTTCGCGATCGCCGTCCGAACGGCAACCTCGCCGCCGACCTGGACGACGACGGCCGACTCTCGCTGGCCGAACTGGCTTCGACCCTGGAGACCCGCACCCGCGAACTGTCGGGCGCCCAGCAATGGGCCAGCGCAGCGGTGCCGGCGCGCAACGAGCGCAGCGTGATCTTCCAACCTCTCAAGGCTCCGCCGCCGGACGAACGCCCCATCGAGGTGAAGGCCGTCGACGATCAGGCCGCGGAACTGCTGGGGGGGCGGGGGCCGTGGGCCTCGATCCCGAGCGGCGAACCCGATCTCACCTGGAACGCCACCGAGGGCTGGGTGACCGACCATAGGGGCGACCGGGTCGCGGAGAACCTGCGGACGCCGGAACAGCTTTCCGGCGTGATCATGAAGCGACGCGCCATCACGCAGATCGCGGCCTCGGCCAACGAACGCCAGCTCAAGGTCGACATCGGCCCCAAGCCCACGGGCCAGCTCTATCGCAAAGGCGAGGCGGTCGATCTCGTGGTCACCCATCGCGGCACGTCGGCCTACCTGACCGCCTTCAACCTCGCCAGCGACGGGACGGTGCAGATGCTCTTCCCGATCGACGGCGACGGAGATGGACTGATGGCCGCCGGCCAGACCCGCGTGGTGATGGCCCGGACCAAGGCCGTGCCGCCGTTCGGCCTCGACAATGTGGTGGCGATCGCCACGCCGGAAGAGCCGACCGTCCTGCGCGCGGCGCTGAAGCGGATCGACGGCAAGCGCGACGCGATGGTGGCCGCCGGTCTGGTGCAGGACGAGCTGGACCGGGCCAAAGGCCGGGCGGCGTCCGCGCTGGGCGAGTTGTATACGGGACCTTAGGCGCGCCGTACGGCGTGTCCCTAAGGCGTCGGTTCGGCGCTGACGAGGGCCTGAAGCGCCGTGCGCGCCTGATTGGCGCAGCCGGCCTTCTGGGCGGCCAGGATATGGTCAAGGGTGGTCAGGTGGGCCGGGTCGGGGCACACGCCCGAACGCCGGGCCCCGAACGTCCGCGAGGTCGGCGGAGGATCGACCAGGATCTTGAGCTGGGCCAGGCGCGAGGGGTCGGTCGCCGCACCCGGCCGCGGTGCGACCGCGCCCTGAGGTCCGCCGCGCACGGTGGTGATCGCGCCGCTGGCGCTCATCAGGCGCGCCGTCTGGCCGGCGCCCAGGGCGATGCGTTCGCCGCCCGAAAACTCCACCCCGGGCTTCACCGCCGGATCGGTGGAGGCCACCACGACGAAGTCGGCGGCCAGGGCCGCGCCCGCCACGCCGCCCGCGAGGATCAGGCCCAGGGCGGCGCGCGAGGTCGCGCGGAGGGCCCCGTTGGGGACAACGCTGCGCATGGTGACAATCCTCTCGCCTGATACGCGAGGATGAGCCCACCTGCGCGTGCGCCGGTCAAGACCTTGCGCCTTTGGGGGGAGTTCGGGCGCGCCATCCGTGCGCCGGAGAGGCAGGCCCCTACAGCAGGCGCGCCGCCACCAGACGCGCCACCGCCTGGGTCCGGTTTACGGCGCCCAGCTTCCTGCGGGCGTTGTCCACGTGGAATCGGACGGTGGTCTCCGAGAGGCCGAGGATCACCGAGATCTCCCAGTCGGACTTTCCCTCGGCCACCCACGACAGGGCGTCCCGCTCGCGGTCGGTCAGGCGGATCTCGTCGGCCCCGGGCGGGGCGGCGAAGGTCATCAGCCGCTCGGTGAGCATCAGGCCCGCGAGCTGCACGGCCATCGCGTCGTCCGGCGCAAGCTCATGGTCATGGAATCCGAGGTGCAGCGATGCGATCGTACGGTGGCGGCCGTACGAGGTGGCGCAGACCGCGTCGCCGATGCCTGCCTCGCTCATGGCTTCCCAATAGGCGCCGAAGTCCGCGTCGTGGCGGGGAGCGAAATCACTGAAGCGATAGCGGGTGAGACCGCCGCGGATCGCCTCGAGCAGGGGATTGTTCTCGAAGCAGACATAGTCGAACGCCGGCGTGCCCAGCCGCCACGTCTCGGGCGCGATGCGCCGGACGATCCCGCCGGCGGCGTAGTGGGCTTCCGATGTCAGCGAGACAACCGGACGGCGATAGAGCCGCGTCTGGAGATAGGATGCGCCGATGTCCGACAGGGCGGCGAAGAAGCCCTCGCTCGCCGCCTCGGGCGTCGGGGCCGCCAGGGCGGTGTCGGCGATATCGAGCGCGCGTGTCAGCATGCCACAGAAACAGGTCCCGACGTCACTGGCCCGATCCTAGCAAGTCCGGCGCCGAAGCGTCACCTTGCAGGGTCAACCTCTCGGTTCCGAGAGGCGCCCCATGCCGCTCATTTCAACGACATTCGCCCCGATCCTGGGCGTGCCTTCGCCGTCCGGGCGAACGTCGTGAGTGGGGTGCAATCATGAGACGAGTTCTAGCCGGGCTGGCCGCAACGGCCGCCTTGTGCGCGGCGCCGATGGCGCACGCGGCGCACTATGTGTTGAATCTGACGGGCGACGCCGACGGCATGGTCACCGACAGTTTCTCGTTCGGAGGGGTTTTCTTCGAGACCGGATACCTCGAACTGTCGGGCTTCACGCCCTTCGTGCTCGAGGACGGGGACACGTTCGAGGCCTTCGTGACGATCACGGGGTCGAACCCGCCGCCGTTCCCGACGTTCATCGTTCCGCTTAAGGACCAGATGTTCTTCGGGCTCAACTTCGCGGACATCCTGGGCGGCGCGCAGCCTGAGACTTCCGAGGCCAACGGCCTGTTCTCGTTCGACGGCGGTCCGGACGTCGGCGCCGGCTGCGGCAACTGCACGAGCCTGATCTACGGTTTGAACGGGACGCCGTTCGGCTTCACGACGCTGGTCGCGAGCGGGATGTTCCTGATGTCGGAGCCGTACCAGATCAACACCATCTCGATCAGCTATCAGGTCAACAACGACGCGGTCGGCGCCGTCCCCGAGCCGGACGCCTGGGCGCTGATGATCCTGGGCTTTGGCGCGGCCGGGGCCTTGCTGCGTCGCAGCCGGCGCGCGGGCCTCATTCCGGCCTGCTGAGCCGACCGCCGTATCCGAGTGCGAAAGCGCCGCGGCGTGCCCGTCTTCGGGAGTGTCGCGGCGCGCATCGGCGCCGATCGGGGACTCGCACCAGCCTGCGCGCACGCGGCCGAAGCCGTCGCTCGATCCGTCGGCACGAGGTCAACCCCTCATTTCCGAGAGGCGCCCGAGGGCGCGAGCTTCGCCGATACTTCGCGGCCTGGGGAGAAAAAATTCTCCACTCAGGCGAATTTCTTGAGTGGGGTGCAATCATGAGACGATTTATAGCCGGAGTGGCCGCAACGGCGGCTCTCCTCGCCGCGCCAGCGGCGCAGGCGGCGGTCACCTATACGTTCACGGGGTCGCAGACCCTCAATCTCGGGCCGGTCGATCCGGACGATCCGGATGGGGCGCAGATCGAGGTCGTCGTCAATTCCAGCTTCACGCTGGTGACGCCGGGCTTCATCACCAACGGGACGTTCACGCCCGACAGCTGCACGGACGACAACGCCGGCTACGTCTGCGGCCAGATGGAGTTCGACAACTTCGCGAACCAATTCAACGTCGGCGGCGACTTCCTCTCGCTGGGCTACAGCTATGAGGACGACAACACCGCGTTCGGCGGCGGAGCGTTCTACTTCTTCGCGCCCGGTGCGTTCGGAGCGGCCGGGACCTACACGAACGTCGGGTGGCCGATCAACGGACAGCCCATCTCCGACGAACCCTATGGCTGCTGCTTCGGCAACGCCGGCTTTGCGACACTGGTGGTCTCGGGCTCGCCGACTGTGGGCGGCGTCCCCGAGCCCGGCGCCTGGGCGCTGATGATCCTGGGCTTCGGCGGCGTGGGCGCGACCCTGCGCAACCGCCGGCGTATCCAGACCTTCGCGACGGCCTGACAGGGCGGTCAAGCGAGGGGGCCGTGGCGGATGCTACCGTGTCAAGCGTCCGCCGCGGCCATTCGTTTCCGGCGGCGAAATCGCCGCCTTGCCAACGGCGCGATTTTGCGTATGTTCCGCGCCCTCGCCGCCGGGCCGCCATGCGACCCCGGAGCCGGGACGGGTGTATAGCTCAGTTGGTAGAGCAGCTGACTCTTAATCAGCGGGTCCAAGGTTCGAATCCTTGTACACCCACCATTCTTTTCAAAGACTTGGTGGTGAATTGGTACCCACGCGAAATGCGCAGGGTACCGCTGGGGTATCAGGACCAAGCGCCCCCTTTGGCCCGCATTGAAGGGCAAAAGCCTGCAAGGCACGCGTAGCGGACTTTGGTTGCCGCCCAAACACAAGACACCACGTGCGCTTCCATCAAGTGGGAGGCCTCCAGGCCAACTAGGCTAAATGATTGTCCAGTGATGCTCGGACATGACCGACTCATCTGACAACTGATTTGCTGCAATCCGAATGAGGTGTGACCCGTGGCCGAACCGCTGGCTGCACAGCTAGAGGCGCTTGTCGCTTCGCCCAGGGAAGACCTGGGCGTCGAGATCAAGTCGTGGCTGGACCTCGCGAACAAGGACGATTGCGCCACGCTTGCGAAGTCTATAATCGCGCTGGCGAATCACGGCGGCGGGTTCATCATCCTCGGGATGCGTGAGACCGAAGCCGGCAAGTTCGAGGAAGCTCCCGGCCGGCCGATCACCCTCAGCGGCTACAAGCAGGACGTAGTCGCAGGCATCGCCGCTTCCTATGCCGAACCCGGCATCCAGGTTGGCGTCTACCAGATCAACGGGAGCGCCGGCATTTTCCCGGTTGTCCAGGTCCCTGGAGGCCATCGGACTCCGATCCAGGCCAAGAGAGGCAGTCCCGACCAAAAGACCCTGCTTGTCGGGCGCGCCTACATCCGCCGGCCGAAGCCGGAGAGCGCTGAGCCCCAGAACGCAGCGGAGTGGCGAGAGCTGATCGACCGATGCGTCCGAGCTGGTCGCGACGACCTACTCGACGCCATCCGTGGCATCCTCGACGGCCGCGAAGCCCAAAGCCCGCCGCCACCACCGAGCGAGGAAGCCCAACTCGCCGAGTGGGCCGATGACGCTCTCGAACGCTGGATCGCCCGCGCGCCGATCTCGCCGACGATGATCAAGCTACTGCCGCCGGGCTTCTACCGGGTGGCCTACAAGATCGTCGGCGGCCTGGACCCCGTCGCGCTCCCCGAGCTGCTGGCAGCGGTCAACAGCGCCACCACCCGCCACACCGGTTGGTCGCCGTTCTGGGTGCCGACCCGTGAAGGGATCAGGCCGTATGTGAAGGATGGCGCGATTGAATGCTTCCTGGCCGGTGAAGACCCGCAACGCATGGTGGATGATCCAGCCCACGCCGATTTCTGGCGGGTCAGCCCCACCGGAGAGGCCGTTCTGATCCGGGGGTTCGACGAGGACAGTCGGCCCGAACACATCAAGCCTGGCAAGGTGTTCGATATCACCTTGCCAGTCTGGCGGATCGGCGAGTGTCTGTTGCAAGCCGTCAAGTTCGCGGCTGCGGTCGGACGGCCGGATGCGGAGATCGTCTTCTCGGTGAGGTGGAGCGGTCTGGCTGGCCGCACGATAGTCCACGTGGAAGGGCGTCGGTTCATTCCCGAAGCGCACGTCGCCCAGCAAGACACCTTGGACCGGGTCATCACGGTTCGGGTCGATCACGTCGCCGACAGCCTGCCGGAAATCCTCTTCGATCTGCTGAAGCCGCTCTACGCGCTGTTCGACTTCATGGAGCTGCCCAAGAGCCTCGTCGACGAAGAAGCTCAGCGTCTTCGCCAGGGTCGGTTCTGACTCGATGACCGATCCAGTGCCGGAAAGCCTGCAAGGTTCCATACTGTCGGAATCGGCCCGCCCCGTCGTCGAGATTCCGAGTGTGAAATCGCTGCTGCTCGAACTCTACTGGGGTGACATGCGGCTGGGGGTTCCCGCCCCCAACATCGGGTCGCGCGGGATTCGAGCTGATGTGGGGACCAGGAAGCGTGTCGGAAGACCTGGGATCGGCGGGCAGGGGGCCGAGGCCCCTCAACGCGGCCGGGGTCTGCGACTATGCTGCCGGTGGGCCCGTTTTTAACCTATTCCTCGGCCCTAAGTCCGCCGGGAGGCCCTGAATGCGTGTTCTGAAGACGACGGTGGACGCCGGGGCGGCGGCCTATGCGGCGAATCGGGCGGTGAACCTGGGGTTGGCGGACGAGCTTCGGGTCCGGGCCGGTCAGGCGGCGCTGGGCGGCTCGGCGCAGAGCCGGGAACGGCATGCCGCGCGGGGCAAGCTGTTGCCGCGGGACCGGGTGACGCGGTTGCTGGACGCCGGGGCGCCGTTCCTGGAGGTGGGCCAGCTGGCGGCCTTCGGGATGTATGGCGACGAGGCGCCAGGGGCCGGGGTGATCACGGGCGTGGGCCGGGTGTCGGGGCGCGAAGTGATGATCGTGGCCAACGACGCCACGGTGAAGGGCGGGGCCTACTTCCCGATCACCGTGAAGAAACACCTGCGGGCGCAGGAGATCGCGCGGGAAAACCGGTTGCCCTGCGTCTATCTGGTGGACAGCGGCGGCGCGAACCTGCCGCACCAGGCCGAGGTGTTTCCCGACCGCGAGCACTTCGGCCGTATCTTCTACAATCAGGCCCGGATGAGCGCCGAGGGGATCGCCCAGGTGGCGTGCGTGATGGGAAGTTGCACAGCGGGCGGCGCCTATGTGCCCGCCATGAGCGACGAGACCGTGATCGTGCGGGGGCAGGGGACGATCTTCCTGGGCGGGCCGCCGCTGGTGAAGGCGGCCACCGGCGAGGTGATCTCGGCCGAGGAACTCGGTGGCGCCGACACCCACGGGCGGCGCTCTGGCGTGGTGGACCACGTGGCCGAGAACGACGAACATGCGCTGGCCATCGTCCGCCGCATCGTGGGCAACCTGAACACCGCCAAGACGCACGGCCTGACCCTGGCCGAGCCCGAGCCGCCGGCCTACGACCCCGAGGAGCTGTACGGCGTCGTCCCGCAGGACGTGCGGGCGCCCTACGACGTGCGCGAGGTGATCGCCCGTGTCGTGGACGGTTCGAAGTTCGACGAGTTCAAGGCGCTGTACGGGACCACCCTGGTGTGCGGCTTCGCCCGCATCTGGGGCTATCCAGTGGCGATCCTGGCCAACAACGGGGTGCTGTTCTCGGAGAGCGCGCTGAAGGGCGCCCACTTCATCGAGCTGGCCTGCAAGCGGAAGATCCCGCTGGTGTTCCTCCAGAACATCTCGGGCTTCATGGTGGGCGGAAAGTACGAGGCGGGCGGCATCGCCAAGGACGGCGCCAAGCTGGTCACGGCGGTCGCCTCGGCCGAGGTTCCGAAGTTCACCGTGCTGATCGGCGGCTCGTTCGGCGCCGGCAACTACGGCATGTGCGGACGGGCCTACTCGCCGCGGTTCCTCTGGACCTGGCCCAACAGCCGCATCAGCGTGATGGGCGGCGAGCAGGCGGCCTCGGTGCTGGCCACCGTCCACCGCGACGCCGGCAAGTGGTCGAAGGACGAGGAGGAGGCCTTCAAGGCTCCGATCCGCCAGACCTACGAGGACGAGGGCAACCCGTATTTCGCCACCGCCCGGCTCTGGGACGACGGCGTCATCGACCCCGTGCAGACCCGGGACGTCCTGGGCCTCTCCATCTCGGCGGCGCTCAACGCCCCCATTCCCGAGACGCGCTTCGGCGTGTTCCGGATGTGAGGTGCGACATGGCCAGCTTGGCGGTGCGCCAGCGCCGATTCAACGAACCGCGAACGAACGCGAAAGGACGCGAACGTGTCCGAGCAGCTCAGCCCGTTCGCGTGTGTTCGCGTTCGTTCGCGGTTCAAACTACAGCGCCTGCGGCGCGTGGGGCGTCCGATGTTTAGATCCGTCCTTGTCGCCAACCGGGGCGAGATCGCCCGCCGTGTGTTCGCCACTGCGCGGCGCATGGGCATCGAAACCGTAGCGGTCTTCTCCGAGGCCGATGCGAACGCCGCCCACATCCGCGACGCCGACCGCGCCGTGCCGATCGGCCCCGCCGCCGCGCGCGAGAGCTATCTCGTCGGCGAGCGGATCATCGAGGCGGCGCGTGCGACCGGGGCCGAGGCGATCCATCCGGGCTACGGCTTCCTGTCGGAGAACGCCGACTTCGCCGAGGCGGTGGCGGCCGCGGGCCTTGTCTGGATCGGCCCGCCGCCCACCGCCATCCGGGCCATGGGCCTGAAGGACGCCGCCAAGGACCTGATGCAGAAGGCCGGCGTGCCGGTCACCCCCGGCTACCTGGGCGAGGACCAGTCGGCGCCGCGGCTCAGGGCCGAGGCCGACCGGATCGGCTATCCCGTGCTCATCAAGGCGGTGGCCGGCGGGGGCGGCAAAGGCATGCGGCGGGTCGAGGGCGCGGGTGAGTTCGAGGCCGCCCTGGCCTCGTGCCAGCGCGAGGCCGCCGCCAGCTTCGGCGACGACCGGGTGCTGCTGGAGACCTATGTCACGCGTCCCCGGCACATCGAGGTGCAGGTGTTCGGCGACCGTCACGGAAACGTGGTCCACCTCTACGAGCGCGACTGTTCGCTCCAACGCCGCCACCAGAAGGTGATCGAGGAGGCCCCGGCGCCGGGTATGAGCGACGCCGCCCGCGCCGCCGTGACCGAGGCGGCGGTGAAGGCTGCGAGGGCGGTGGACTACGTGGGCGCCGGAACGGTGGAGTTCATCGCCGACGCCTCCGAAGGCCTGCGGGGCGACCGCATCTGGTTCATGGAGATGAACACCCGTCTCCAGGTGGAGCACCCCGTCACCGAGATGGTCACCGGGCTGGACCTGGTCGAGTGGCAGTTCCGGGTGGCGGCCGGAGAGCCGCTGCCGCTGGCGCAGTCCGACATCCGGCTGACCGGCCATGCCGTCGAGGCCAGGCTCTACGCCGAGAACCCGGCCACGGGCTTCCTGCCCTCGACCGGACGCCTGGAGAGCTTCGCCCTTCCGGGCGGCGTGCGCGTGGACGCGGGCGTCGAGGAGGGAGACGCCATCACGCCCTTCTACGATCCAATGATCGCCAAGCTGATCGCGCATGCGCCGACCCGCGAGCAGGCGATCGCCGAACTGGCCGACGCCGTCTGCGAGGTCGAGGTCTTCCCGGTGAAGACCAACGCCGGATTCCTGGTCCGTTGCCTGGAGCACCCGGACTTCATCGCCGGGGCGATGGACACGGGGTTGATCGGGCGCGAGGCCGAGACCCTGGCCGCATCGGCCGAGCCCTCGCCCGAGGCGCTGGCCACCGCCGGCTGGGCCTTCCGCGAGATGGTCGAGCGCGAAGTCGAGGGCCAGCCGGCCACGCCCTGGGTCGCGCTGGCCGGGTTCCGGCTCAACGCCCCGGCCGATCCGACGGTGCGCCTGTTCCTCGACGGCCGGGCCGTGATGGCGACGCCCGGCGACCAGCCGTCGCGCTCGGTCCATGTGCTGGGCGACGAGGAGGTGGTGGTGTTCGAGGCCGGCGAGGCCTTCGTCTTCCACGACCACCCGCCGGCGGCGGATGCGGCCGGTGCGGGCGGCGACGGCCAGATCCGGGCGCCCATGCCCGGCAAGGTGACCCAGGTGGCCGTCAGGGCCGGCGACAGGGTGACCAAGGGCCAGACCCTGCTGGTGCTCGAAGCCATGAAGATGGAGCATGCGCTGGCCGCGCCGTTCGACGGCGTCGTCGACGAGGTCGGCGCGGAAGCGGGCGCCCAGGTCAGCGAGGGGACGTTGCTGGCGAAACTGTCCGAGCCGGCGTGACGCCGGTTGGCGGGCTTGTTCCGGTCAGGCCGAAACGGCCGGCCGGCGCAGGGAGAATCACGGGCGGACCTAGAGATGCGGCCGGCGGCGCTGGAGGCGGCTCATCACCGTGACGATGAAGGCCGTGGTCCACCCGATCAGCAGGACGCCGTTGATGCCCTCGATCGCCCCGACCAGTCGCCATTCCGGGCTGATCGCATGGTCGCTGTAGCCGATGGCTCCGTAGCTGGTGGTGGAGAAATAGACCGAACCGCGCAGGTCCGGGATCGCGCCGAGCTGCCAGTAGAGCAGGGCGTAGAGCCAGATCTCCAGGCCGTGGAGGAGGAACAGGCCGAGCACCAGCGACACCACGGCGCGAGGGGTGTGGAGGTAGAGGCGGCCGGCGCGGTTGCGCAGGCGCCGCCGGACTATTCCGCTCAGCAGGGTCAGTCCCCCGGCATGAAGGCTGACCGTCACCAGCACCATCACCGAGGCGATCAGGAGTTCGGCGATCATCGGCGTTCCTGCGCGCGGCCTGTCTACCTCTGACGGCGTGCGCCGCCCGAGGTCAAGCGCCGCGAACGGCGTTGCCCCGTCGCCCCGAAGCGTCGCACAAGCGGCGATGTCCACGGGCGAGGGAGGCCGGCATGGCGGGGGCTTCGGGCGGGACGCCGGGCGGCGTCGATTTCGACTATCTGGAGGGGTTCGCCGCCGGCGACATGGTGGTGGTCACCGAGGTGCTGAACCTGTTTCAGGGCCAGGCCGCGGGCTGGCTGGCGGAGCTCGACGCGCCGGCCTCGACGCTTCCGCCCGGCCGCTGGCGCGACCTGGCCCACACCATCAAGGGGGCTTCGCGCGGCATCGGCGCCGGCGCGCTGGCCGACGTGGCCGACCGTGCCGAGCGGGGGGACCCGGCGATGGCGGGGGAACTGCGCGCGGCCCTGGTCGCCGCCCGCGCGGACATCGAAGGCTACCTGTCCCGGATCGGCGGGGGCTGAGCCGTCAGCACGTCCGCGGCGTAGGTTTCCACCAGCAGGCTGAAGGGCTGGCCGTCGGGCGTCTGCAGCACCGCCCGGTGCTGAAGGACGTCGCGCGGCGGGACGGCGGGCGCGTCGAAGGCCAGATCTCCGCGGGCCTCCCAACCCGGCGGCAGCGGCTGGTACAGCAGCCGGGCCGACAGCGTGCGGCGCTGGAACGCCAGCGGAGCCACGACCACGCCGAACGGCGTCTCGGTGGTTTCGAGGGCGGTGTTCATCTGGGGTGTAAGGCGGCCGGGCAGATACCAGTTGTCGGCGCGTGAGAGCACGGTGTCGCCGCAGATCAGCTCGACCCGGCGCAGGCGGATGGGCGTGTCCGTGGTGGCGCGAAGCTGGCGGCGGGCGGCCGTGGCGGCGGCTGGGTCATCGTGGACGGAGACGCGACGGGCGCGGATGCGGGGCGCCTCGACCATGCGCCGGTCGCACACCTCCTGGAGCACGGCCGTGGCGCTGTCGCGGCTCAGGAGTTCGGCGTTCAGCGACTGCAACTGCGCCAGGAGGCGCAATCGCTGGACATAGTGGGCGTCGGCCTCCGCGCCGAACGCGGGCGCCGCCGTGGCGATGAACGCCGCCAAGACTCCTCCTGCCAATACGCTTCCCGCCGACACGCTTCCCCCCAACATGCGTCCTGTCGGAATAGGCCGCATTCGAGAACGCCTGACCTAGATCCCGGCGCCGTTGTCGATGGCCTGCATGGCCTCTTCATGGGCGCGGGCCTCGGCCTCGATCCAGCCGATGAACGCCTTGACCTGGGGCAGCCGGCCCTTGGCCTTGGGGTGGACCAGATAGTAGGCGAAGTCCACGGCCGTGGCGATCGGCAGAGGCGCCACCAGGCGGCCGGCCTCGAGGTCGGCCTGGGCCAGGGTGCGCTTGGCCAGGGCGACGCCCCGGCCGTTGGCGGCGGCCTCGATCACCAGCGCCGACTGGTTGAAGCGCGGGCCGCGGTGGCCGTCGATGCCGCGCAGGCCTCGGGCGGCCAGCCACATGGGCCAGTCCGGGCAACTGTCGTCGATTTCGGGGGAGCCATCGTGAAGCAGGGTGTGATTCGCCAGATCCTCGGGCGTCTCGATGGGCTGGTCGGCGAGGAGGGCGGGGCTGACGACGGGGATGACCGCTTCGCTGACCAGTCGTCGTACTTCCAGGCCCGGATAGCGGCCGGCGCCGTAGCGGAGGGCCAGATCGACCTCGCCGGCGCTGAGGTCGACCAGCTCCATGCCGGCGTTCAGCCAGACGTCCACCTGTGGATGCGCCCGCTCGAAGGCGCCGAGGCGCGGCGCGAGCCACTTGGCGGCGAACGAGGGCGGGGCGGTGATGGTGAGCCGTCGCCCGTCGACCGCCGCGGTCAGCAGGCTGGCGGCCTCGGCCAGGCGGTCGAACGCCTCGCGCAGGGCGGGCAGGGCGGTCTGGGCCGCGTCGGTGAGCAGGAGTCCCTTGGGCGTCCGCTTGAACAGCGCGGCGCCGACGTAGTCCTCCAGGTTCTGGATCTGCTGGCTCACGGCGCCCGGCGTCACCGAGAGCTCGTCGGCCGCGCGGCTGAAGTTGAGGTGCCGCGCCGCGGCCTCGAAGGCGCGGAGCGCGTTCAGCGGCGGAAGCCGGCGACGCTGGACGTTGCGCTCCATCCTAGAATTCCTGAAGTCCCGGGCAGAAGTCCTTGGGTTGCGAATTGGGCGCTTCGGCCACTTATTGCAAGCGTCCGCTGGTGTATCGGCCCTTTTCACCGGCGGGTAGTTGCGGGGCGGGCGCAGGTCCGCCCCGTCGTGATTTCAGGGTCCCGGTTTCCGGGGCCGCGTATCGATAGAGAAACTAAAGATGGCGACACGCCAAGGTCAAGGCAGGGGGCGGGAGAGGCTGGTGCTGCTGGGCGCCCGAGCGCGCACGCGCGCTTCGGGACAGGTCTGGCTGGTGGGCGCAGGCCCGGGTGACCCGGAACTTCTGACGATCAAGGCGCTCAAGGCCCTCCAGGCGGCCGAGGTGGTGGTCCACGACGGGCTCGTCTCGGCCGAGATCCTGGACCTCGCGCCCGCCACGGCACGGCGGATTTCGGTGGCCAAGCGCAAGTCGCGTCACGCCTACGCCCAGGACGAGATCAACCGGATGCTGGTGGCGTTCGCCCTGGAGGGCTTGAACGTGGTGCGGCTGAAGGGAGGGGATCCCTTCATCTTCGGGCGTGGCGGCGAGGAGCTGGAGGCCTGCCGGGCGGCGGGCGTCCCGTGCCTGGTGGTGCCAGGAGTCACCGCGGCCCTGGCGGCGAGCGCGAACGCCGGCGCACCCCTGACCCACCGCGGATCGGCCCAGGCCGTGACGTTCGTCACCGGTCATGCGGCCCAGAAGAACGCGGATGGGGGCGGCGAACCCGACCTGGACTGGGAGGGCCTGGCCAAGGCCAACCAGACCGTCGTGATCTACATGGGTCTTTCGACGGCGCCGGCGATCTCGGCCCGCCTGATCGCGGCGGGACGGCCGGGCGCCACGCCCGCGCTGATCGTCGAGAACGCCAGCCGCGCCGACGAGCGCCGCGTGCCGACCACCCTTGCGGAACTGCCCCAGGCGGTGGCCGCTCTGGATGGCCCGGCCCTGCTGATCGTCGGCGAGGCGATGGCGCTGGCGCAGGCCGGGGACGCCGCTCCGCTCGAAGTTCCGACCGCCCGGGAGGCCCTGGCATGAAAGCCCTGACCGCCAATCGCCTGTCCGACGGCGAAGTCGTATTCTGGAAGGACGGCCGCTGGATCGAGCGGTTCGCCGACGCCCAGCTCTGGGCCGGCGACGATCCCGCGGCGATCGAGGCCGAAGGGGAGGGCAAGGCTCAGCCCCTCGTGGTCGTCGACGCCTATCTGATCGACCTCGTGGAGGCCGAGGGCTTCTGGGCGCCGGTCAGCTATCGCGAGCGCATCCGGGCGCTGGGGCCGACCAATCACCTTCACCACGGCAAGCAGGCCGAAGGCGGCGCCGCCATCGAGGCGCTCCAGCACGCCAGCGGCGCGGCCCGGTCCACGGGCCGCGTCAACCTGATCAAGCGCAAGTAGAGGGCGCGATGTACCAGTACGACACCCTCGACAAGGAGATGCTGGCCGACCGGTCGGCGGAATTCCGCGGCCAGGTGGCGCGCCGGCTCTCGGGCGAGTTGACCGAGGACCAGTTCAAGCCGTTGCGGCTGATGAACGGGCTCTATCTCCAGCTTCACGCCTATATGCTCCGCGTGGCCATCCCCTATGGTTCGCTGAACCCGGCTCAGCTTCGCAAGCTGGCCTGGATCGGCCGCACGTACGACAAGGGCTACGGCCACTTCACGACGCGCACCAACCTCCAGTTCCACTGGATCAAGCTGGCCGACACGCCCGACATCCTGGACCACCTGGCCAGCGTCGACATGCACGCCATCCAGACGTCGGGAAACTGCATCCGCAACACCACGACCGACCCCTACGCAGGCGCCACGGCCGAGGAGGTGGACGATCCGCGGGTGTGGGCCGAGGCGATCCGCCAGTGGTCGACCTTCCATCCCGAGTTCTCGTTCCTGCCGCGCAAGTTCAAGATCGCCATCACCGCGGCGCCCAAGGACCGGACGGCGGCCCGGGTGCATGACATCGGCCTGGTGCTGAAGCGCGCCCGCGACGGCGCGCTGGGCTTCGAGGTGATCGTCGGCGGCGGGATGGGCCGGACCCCCTATGTGGGCCCGACCATCAAGGAGTTCCTGCCGGTCAACCGGCTGCTCTCGTACCTGGAAGCGATCCTGCGCGTGTACAATCGCCACGGCCGCCGCGACAACATCTACAAGGCTCGGATCAAGATCCTGGTGGCGGCCCTGGGCAAGGACGAATTCGCCAAGCAGGTCGAGGCCGAGTGGGCCAAGATCGACCGGGATGCGGGGGAAGGCGGGGCCGATCTGCCCGACACCGAACTGGCCCGCATCCGCGGCGCGTTCGCGACGGCGACGTTCGAGACCCTGCCAGCGGTCTCCGAGGCGTTCGAGACGGCCAAGGCGTCGACCCCTGCGTTCGCGCGGTTCGTCCGCAACAACGTCAAGCCGCACAAGAAGCCCGGGTACGGCATCGTCGAGATCAGCCTGAAGGGCATCGGCGACACGCCCGGCGACGCCACCTCGGAGCAGATGGAGACGGTGGCCGATCTGGCGGAACGCTATGGCCAGAACGACATCCGCGTCACCCACGAACAGAACCTCGTCCTGCCGCACGTGAGGCTCGACGACATCCCGTCGGTGTGGGCCGGGCTGGCCGAGGCCGGGATCGCGACGGCCAACATCAACCTGGTCAGCGACATCATCGCCTGCCCGGGGCTGGACTACTGCGCCCTTGCCAATGCGCGGGCGATCCCGATCGCACAGCACATCGCGGAGAAGTTCCGAGACCCAGATCGCGCCGAAAAGGTGGGTGAGCTGAAGATCAAGATCAGCGGCTGCATCAACGCCTGCGGCCACCACCACGTGGGCCACATCGGCATCCTGGGCGTCGATAAGAAGGGCGAGGAGTTCTACCAGCTCACCCTGGGCGGCTCGGGCGCCGAGGACGCCTCGCTGGGGTCGATCCTGGGGCCGGCGCTGCCCTACGACCGCGTGGCCGGGGCCGTGGACACCCTGGTCGATGTCTATCTGCGGGAACGCGAGGATGGGGAGCGGTTCCTCGACACCTTCCGCCGCACCGGCGTGGCGCCGTTCAAGGAGGCCGTTTATGCCGACGCTCATTGAGCTGAAGGACGGCGTCTGCCGGCCCGCCGAGGACCCGTTCACCCACGTGGCCGACGACGAGGACCTGCCGCCCGGCGACGTGATCGTATCGCTGACGCGCTTCCAGCAGGAGGGCGACCGCCTGCTGTCCGAGGGGCGGCGCGTGGGGGTTCGCCTGAAGTCGGACGAAGAGGTCGAGGCCCTGGCCTATGATCTGCCGCGGCTCGCGGTCGTGGCGTTCGATTTTCCCAAGTATCGCGACGGGCGCTCGTATACGAACGCGCGGCTGGTCAGGGAGCGCTACGGCTTCAAGGCCGAGGTCCGGGCCGTCGGCGACGTCCTGCGCGAGCAGGCAGGCTTCATGGCGCGCGTCGGGTTCGACGCCTTCGAGCCGGCCGACGACGCCAGCGCCAACGAGTGGCAGGCGGCCATCCGCCGCTATCGGCATGTGTATCAGCGCGCGGCCGACGGCCGCGCGCCGGCGTTCGTGGAGCGGGAGGCGTGAGCGTGGCCTACGACGATCCCATCGGGGCGGATGCGGCGCTGGCCCTGCGGCTGGACGCCGAGCTGCGCCGCGCCCACCCGCGCACCGTGCTGGAAGCCGCGGTGGAGAGTTTCGGCCACCGCCTGGCCCTGGTGTCGTCCTTCGGCGCCGAGTCGGCGGTGCTGTTGCACATCGCCGCCCAGGTGAAGCGCGACCTCCCGATCCTGTTCCTCGACACGGGCATGCTGTTCGGCCAGACGCTGGACTATCGCAAGACTCTGGCGGAACAGCTGGGGCTGACCGAGGTGCGCGACCTCCGTCCCGCCTACAACGACCTGGCGACCGACGACCCTCAGGCCAAGCTCTGGCAGACCGACACTGACGCCTGCTGCCATATCCGCAAGGTGCTGCCGCTCGATCGTGCGCTGGGCGAGTTCGAGGCCTGGATCACGGGTCGCAAGCGCTTCCACGGAGGCGACCGGCTGAACCTTCCGGTGGTCGAGCACGCCGAGGGCAAGGTGAAGTTCAATCCTCTGGCGAACTGGGGCAAGGCGGACCTCGACGCGTATGCGGCCGAGCACGACCTGCCGGCGCACCCGCTTGTGGCCCAGGGCTTCCCCTCCATCGGCTGCTGGCCCTGCACCCATCCGGTGGAGGCGGGCGAGGACGTCCGCGCCGGCCGCTGGAAGGGTCTGGACAAGACCGAGTGCGGCATCCATGTGGCCCGTGCGCCGGGCGTGCCGAACAACGTCGGCGGCGACATCTAGGACGGATTTCGGGATGAACGATGTGACCGTGGCCGCCCCCGCTCCGGCCGGTGGCCTGAAGGCTTCAGGCGCCTTCTATGTGGAGACGGTGACCTGGGTCCAGCACTGGACCTCCAGCCTGTTTTCGTTCCGCACCACCCGCGATCCGGGCCTGCGCTTCTCGAGCGGCCAGTTCGTGATGGTCGGCCTCCAGAAGGAGGACGGCAAGCCGCTGGTGCGGGCCTACTCCATCGCCTCGCCGTCGTGGCACGAGGAACTGGAGTTCTATTCGATCAAGGTTCCGGACGGCCCTCTGACCTCGCGCCTGCAGAACATCAAGGTGGGCGACCAGGTGCTGATCGGCCGCAAGCCCACCGGCACCCTGGTGCTGGACGGCCTGAAGCCCGGCAAGCGGCTCTACATGCTGGGCACGGGCACGGGCCTGGCGCCCTGGCTGTCGCTGGCCCGCGAGCCTGACGTCTACGAGCGCTTCGAGACGGTGGTGGTGACGCACACCGTGCGCGAGGTGCAGGACCTGAACTACGCCGACCTGTTCGCCGAGCTGCCGAAGGACGAGATCCTGGGCGAGCTGATCGGTGGCAAGCTGCGCTATTATCCGACCGTGACCCGCGAGGCGTTCCGGACGCAGGGCCGGATCACCAACCTGATCGCCTCGGGCCAGATGTTCCGCGACCTGGACTTGCCGCCGTTCGATCCGGCCGAGGACCGGGTCATGATGTGCGGCGGGCCCTCGGTGCTGGCCGATCTTAAGCAGCAACTCCTGGACATGGGTTACGTCGAGGGATCGATCGCATCGCCCGGCGACTTCGTGCTGGAAAAGGCGTTCGTCGAAACCTGAGCCGCGCGCTCGAGGACGAACGCCGCCCGCGTCGGGACATCCCCCGCGGGGACGATCAGCGACGCATATCCGGTCTCCCTCAGCATGGTGAGGATACGTGGGAAGGTCGCCTGGGCCTCGTCCCAGGTCTGTCGGCGCTCGGCGTCGGTCCCATAGATTTCGCGCCACGGCGGCAGGACGAACACCGTGTGATTGTAGCGTCGGGTCCGCACGGCCTCGCGCAGGGCGTCCGAGGGCGGCGTTCCGTTCGCGCCCCACACGTCGATGATCCCGCGATCGAAGAAGACCGGACGCGTCTCGTCCGAAAGGCGATCGAAGTCGGCGATGTCGCGGGCCGTGGTGAGGTCGCAGAAGCGGCGGTTGTCGCGCCAGGGGACGCCGTCGCCACCGGCCGCCGTCTGTTCGGCGATCACCGCCCGGGCGTTCTCGGCCACGGTGAGTTGGCCGCGGCGCGCCAGTTCCGCGAGCAGCGTGGTCTTGCCCACGCCCGGGCCGCCGGTCACGACGAAGAAGTTCGACTTCGTGGGCAGGGCGTATCCTCCCGAAGCGGCGTCAGGCCGCGGTCGGGGCGAAGAGGTCATCGCGGGACGGTCCCTGGCGCCGGGCGGCGCCCGGGGGCGCGCTCGGGGTGGCGCTCTGGGTCGCGCTCGGGGCGCCGGCTCAGGCCGGCGGGCAGCCCTTGAACTCGCCCACCTTCACGGCGGTCAGGGTGGAGAGGTTCAGCTTTTGCACCGGCTTCATCGAAGCGGCGCCGTGGCCGGTGTAGAGATCCACCCGCTGGCCCTTGATCGCCCCGCCCACATCCGAGGCGTACCAGTAGCCGTCGTGGGCGTCGCCGTTGGGCATCCGCAAGCCCACGGTCTCCTTGATGAAGACGACGGTCCTTCGGGGAATGATGCTCTTGTCGACCGCCAGGGTACGCATGGGAACGACCTTGCAGCCCAGGCTGTCGAGCACGCCCACGCCTTTCGCGCCGGCATGATACAGGGTGGCCTTCACGTTGAAGACCCCGGTTCCGGGTAGAGCGCCCGAGATCACGGACGAGATCAGGTCACCCACCGGGTCCTTCTGTGCGGCTTGCGCATGAGAGGCGGCCCCGAAGGTGGAAACGAGAGTGGAAAGCAGCGCCAGGGCGGCGAGGCGGCGTCGCAAGACGGCGTCTCCTACGTCGTTGAACTGGGTGGCGGAGTCCTAGCGGCTTGGCTTCCAGGGGGCAACCCCGGAGGGCCATAAGCCGCAGGGTTGTGAGAATTCCTAACGACGATGGTTAGCGGAAGGGCTTGCACAACAATGGAAATGCCTGAAAGTCCGACATCTGAGGTGGGGGTCGGGCGATGAAAATCTACGGGGACAGCAAGTCCGGAAACTGCCTGAAGGTGAAGTGGACCGCCGATTTTCTGGGTCGTTCCTACGACTGGATCGAGGTCGATATCACGCAGGGAGAGTCGCGGACGCCGGCCTTCCTGGCGATGAATCCGGCCGGCCAGGTCCCGGCCGTGATCCTGGACGACGGGCGGCCGCTGGCGCAGTCCAACGCCATCATCCTGCACCTGGCCGAAGGCTCTTCGCTCATCCCCGCCGATGCCTATAGCCGCGCCCGGATGCTGGAATGGCTGTTCTGGGAGCAGTACAGCCATGAGCCCTATGTGGCCGTCGCCCGCTTCCAGGTGGTCTACCTGGGCAAGTCGCCCGCCGAACTGGACGCGCGGCTGGTGGAGCGCGCCGCCGCCGCGCTTCAGCGGCTGGAGGCGGGGCTGGCGGCCGGCGACTTCCTGGTGGGCGACGCCGTGACCCTGGCCGACGTGGCGCTGGTGGCTTACACGCGGCTCGCCCCCGAGGGCGGCTTCGACCTCGATGTCTATCCGCGGGTGAAGGCCTGGGTGGCGCGGGTGGAAAAGGCGCTGGGCATCGCCTGAGGCGCGCTTGCCTTCGGTTCGACGGCACGCGAGAGGGAAGGGATGAAGCGTCTCCTTCTCGCTGCGGCTGCGTGCGCCGCCGTCGCTACGTCCGGACCCGCCCATGCCTGGGGCGGCGCCGGCCACCGGATGCAGGGGCAGGCCGCCATGCGGGGCCTGCCCGACGAGGTTCCGGCCTTCCTGCGCACCCGCCAGGCGGCGCTGGACGTGGGCGAACTGGTTCGCGAGCCCGACCGGTCCAAGGGGGCGGGCAAGCTGCACGACCACGACCGCGACTCGGCTCACTTCATCGATATCGACAACGAGGGCAGGCTGCTGGGCGGCCCGCCGTGGCTGCCGCTCTCGGCGACACGGGCCGACTACGAGACCAAGCTCCGCCTCGCCGGCCTGGACCAGTGGAAGGCGGGCTATCTGCCGTATTCCATCCTGGACCGCTATCAGCAGCTCGTTGTCGACCTGGCCTATTGGCGCGTACTGGACGCCGCCGAGCGCAATCCGAAATGGGAGGCCGACCGCAAGTGGTTCCGCCAGGACAGGTTGCGCCGCGAGGCGCTCATCCTGAAGGGAATCGGCGAACTGGGGCATTTCGTCGGCGACGGCAGCCAGCCGCTGCATCTCTCGGTCCATTACAACGGCTGGGGCGACTATCCGAACCCCGCCGGTTATTCCACCGCCCGCCTGCACGGCCCGTTCGAGGGCGACCTGGTGCGAGACCGCGTGCGGCCGGCCGACGTGGAGACCCGCATGGCGCCGTTCCGAAGCTGTGCGTGCCCGATCGAGCAGCGGGTGGTCGACTACCTGACGGTGGGCTGGAAGCAGGTGATCCCCTTCTACGAGCTGGAGAAGGCTGGGGGCCTCAGGGCCGACGACCCGCGCGGCCCCGAATTCGCCGCCGTGCGGCTGGCCGCGGGCGCCTCGGAGTTGCGCGACCTGATCGTCGAGGCCTGGCGCGACAGCGTGAAGAGCAAGGTCGGCTGGAAGCCGGTGACGGTGGAGGACGTGCTGGCCGGCAAGGTGGATCCCTATCCGTCGCTCTACGCGGTGGACTGATGCCGGTCCCGCAGTTCGGCGAGCCGGGGCTGGAGGGTCCTTACCCCGACCGGCCGGCGGCTTTCGCCGTCATCGCGCACGAGGGCCTCATCGCGGTCGTCGAGGTCGACCGCCGCGACCGAGGACTGGTCGTCGATCTGCCCGGCGGCGGAATCGATCCGGGCGAGACGGCCGTCGAGGCGGCCGCGCGCGAGTGCGGGGAGGAGGCGGGACTGGTGGTGCGCGTGGCGGCCCGGCCGTTCGCGCGGGCGGACCATTTCTACCTTCACAACGACGATGTGGTGCGCAACACGCGCGGACAGTTCTTCGCGGCGACGATGACAGGCGAGGACCCCGCGCTGAAGATCGAGCCTGACCATCACCTGCGCTGGATCGCCCCGGACGAGGCTGTCCGACGGCTGGACCGGGATTCGCACGCCTGGGCGGTGGCCGTATGGCTTCGATTGCGCGAGCGCGAGGGAACCGCTAGCAGCGCGCCATGACGGCCAGAATCATCGAAGGCGCGCCCGTCGCCGAGCGTATCCGGGCGGAGGTGACCGCCGAAGTCGCGCGTCTGCGCGCCGAACACGGGTTGCAGCCCGGACTGGCCGTGGTGCTGGTGGGGGAAGACCCGGCCAGCCAGGCCTACGTGAAGTCCAAGGGCGAGCAGTCGCTGGCCGCCGGAATGCACTCGGTCACGCACAGGCTGCCCGCCGATACGCGGCAGGACGAACTGCTGAAGCTGGTGGCCGACCTGAACGCCGACCCGCTGATCCACGGCATACTGGTGCAGTTGCCGCTGCCGAAGCACCTGGACGAGAAGGCCGTCATCTCGGCCATCGATCCCGACAAGGATGTGGACGGCCTGCATGTGATCAACGCGGGGCGCCTGGCTTCGGGGTTGCCGGCGCTCACGGCCTGCACGCCCGTGGGCTGCATGGTGCTGATCCGCGAGACGCTGGGCGACGTCGCGGGCAAGCATGCGGTCGTGGTGGGTCGCTCCCTGCTGGTGGGCAAGCCGATCGCGCAGCTTCTGCTGGCCGCCGACTGCACCGTGACGATCGCGCACTCCAGGACGGTCGATCTGCCAGCCGTCTGCCGCACGGCGGACATCCTGGTGGCCGCGGTCGGCCGGCCGCGGATGATCCGGGGCGACTGGATCAAGCCCGGCGCCTGCGTCATCGACGTGGGCATCAACCGGGTGCCGTTCGACAATCCCGAGCAGGCCGCCCTGGGCAAGACCAAGATCGTCGGCGACGTGAACTACAAGGAAGGCGTGGCCGTCGCAGGATCGATCACGCCGGTTCCCAAGGGGGTCGGCCCGATGACCGTGGCCTGCCTGCTCCAGAACACGGTGACGGCGGCGAAGCGCATCGCGGGCCTGGCGTAGGCCTACGCGTCAGGTGGCGGGACGGCCCGGGTCCTGGGGCGGCTTCGCGGTCTCGTTGGTCCAGGCGACGATCTGCCCGAGCATGTCGGCGACCGCGCGGTCGTAGGCCGGGACGATGGCCGTCACGCGGTTGTCCGAAGCCTCGGCGCGGCTCTCGAACAGCCGCTCGCTGATGGCCTGCCGCTCGCCCTTGCCGACGAGGGCTGCGCGAACGCGCACGACGACCGTGGGCGCCGCCTTGGCGCCGTGGTCGTAGCGCGTCTCGAAGTTGCGGACATCGAGACGCAGGATGTAGTCGGCGGCGGCAGTCTCGCCGCGGGCGACCAGCCGTGTCGGGCCGGGATCGGCGTCGAACGCCGCCACCACCGCGGCGTCCCACAGGGCGGCGGCCGGCGCGACCCAACGGGTCTCGGCGACATAGGCGGCCTTGCCCCCCGTGATGGTGAGGATCCGGTCGCCGCCCGCCTCGCGCGGGAAGGCGCCGTTCGTCCGGAAGACGCCCACGGCGCCTGTCGGCGTTTCGAGGGCCGCCCCGGAGAGCGGCTGGCCGAACCTGTAGAGGTTCACCGGCTTGCTCTTGGGCACGAGCGAGATGCAGGCCGAGACCGAAAGCGCCGCCGTCATGACGACCGCGAGGGGTAGGATGCGGAACAGGCGGGTCATTGGGGCACCTTCACCTCGTTGGCGGTGGGCTTGGTCAGGGCGCCCGTCGGGCTGGACTGGATATCGTTGACCAGGCGTTCGAGGGCTTCGGCCGTGCTCTGGAGCTGGATGACGGCCTGGGTCACCTGCGGCAGGCCGTGGGTGGCGAAGTCGGTTGTCGGGCCGTCGAGGCGCGACAGCATGGCGCGCGCGTCGGCGGCCACCGCGCGGCCTTCCTGTGCGGCGTCGGCCAGGTTGCGGATCGCGCGGCGGCCGTCGCCGTCGACGACCTCGCGGGTCGTCTTCGACAGGGCGGCGATCTCGGCGGTGGCCTCTTCCATGCGCTGCAGCGCCGACTGAGCGTCGGCGATGATGGCGCGGCGTTCGCGAAGTTCGGCGGTTACGGCCTGGGTGTCGGAAATGACGGTCGACAGCGTCTTGATGTTCTGGTCCGAGAGGACGCGGTTGACGCGGTCAAGCGCCTCGATCGTGCGGGTCAGCACGGTGCCCCCGCCTTCGAGCAGGTCGGACAGAGTGCTGCGCTGGCTGCGGATCACGGGAATGCACGGCCGTACGCCCTCGCGCTCGCACCAGGCCCGCGCCGCGTCCTCCAGGAGCGGCTGGGAACTCGTGCCAGAGGTGATCTGCACATAGTTCAGGCCCGTGATCCCCTGGGGCTCCAGCGTGGCGAACGAGTCGGCGCGCACAGGCACATCGTCCGTCACCCGGACCCGTGCGATCACGTTGCTCGGATTGGTCTTGTCCAGGGCGATGGTGATGACCTCGCCCACCTTGATGCCGTTGAAGTGGACTTCGCCGCCCTGGTTCAGTCCCCGGACGGGCCCCTTGAAGACGATGTCGTACAGCTGGAAGTCGCGCGCGAAGCTGAGGCGCGCCAGCCAGACGATGAAGATCGCGACGGCGAAGATCAGGATGAGGGTCGAGAGCCCCACCAGGGTGTAGTTGGCGTTCTTTTCCATCAGGCCCTCTCGTTCCGGGCGCTGCGGGCGGCGCGGCCCCGCGGTCCCAGGAAGTATTCGCGGATCCACGGATGGTCGGACGACTCCAGCTCGCCGACGGGGGCGGTCGCCACCACCTTGCGGTCGGCGAGCACCGCAACGCGGTCGGTGATCGCGTAGAGCGAGTCCAGGTCGTGGGTGATCATGAAGACTGTCAGGCCCAGGCTGTTCGACAGGTCCCGCGTGAGTTCGTCGAAGGCCGCTGCGCCGATGGGGTCGAGCCCCGAGGTCGGCTCGTCCAGGAACAACAGCTCGGGGTCGAGGGCCAGGGCCCGGGCCAGACCGGCGCGCTTCTTCATCCCGCCCGACAGTTCGGCCGGCTTCAGCGATCCGGCCTCGGGGCGCAGGCCCACCATCGCGATCTTCAGGTCCGCCAGTTCGTCGGCCTCGCGGCGGGACAGGCGGCTGTGCTCGAACATGGGGGCCGTAACGTTCTCGCGCACCGTGAGGTTCGAGAAAAGCGCTCCGCCCTGGAACAACACGCCCCACGACCGCTCCAGAGCGCTCCAACGCCGGCGCGAAGCCCTCTGAAGCTCCTGTCCGAGCACGGTGACGGTTCCCGCATTGGGGCTGCGGAGTCCGATGATGGTGTTGAGAAGCACCGACTTGCCCGTACCCGATCCGCCGACGACGCCCAGGATCTCGCCCCGCCGGACGGTGAGATCGAGGTCTTCGTGCACGACATGATCGCCGAATTGCGTACGCAGGCCACGGACCTCGATTGCGGGGCCGTCCCGGTCGAGGACATCGGCGTCGGGCCTTTCGGGCGCGGGCCGGGCGGAGGCGGGGACGTCGGTCATACGTCGAGCTGCATGTAGAGCAGCGCGAAGGCCGCATCGAGCATGATGATGGCGAAGATCGCGTGGACGACCGCGCCCGTCACGCGTCGGCCGAGGGACTGGACGTCGCCACCCACCAGAAGGCCCTGGCGGCAACCGATGCCGGCCACGACGCCCGCCATCACGGGCGCCTTGGACAGGGCGATGTAGAAGTGCGTGGGTCCGACATTGTCGACGATCCGCTGGAGGAAGAAGGTGGGCCCCAGATCGAGCGTCGTCCAGCTCACCATGAGGCCGCCGGCCAGACCGGCCAGCGTCGCCACGAACGTCAGCAGAGGAATGGTGATCAGCAGGGCCATGAACCTGGGCAGGACCAGCGCGTCGAACGGATCGACGCCCATAACCTGCATGGCGTCGACCTCCTGCTGCATCTTCATCGAGCCCAGTTCGGCGGCGAACGCCGAAGCCGAGCGCCCGGCGAGCAGGACGGCGGTGATGACGATGTTGAACTCGCGCAGCACCGCCACGCCGATCAGTTCGACCACGAAGACCTCCGCGCCGAACTGGCGCAGCATGTTCACGCCCAGCAGGGCCACCACCGCGCCGATGAAGAAGGTCGTGAGGGCCACGATGGGGATCGCGTCGAGGCCGGCGCGCTCCATCTGGGTGAAGATCGGCGCCCACCGGATGCGTCTTGGATCGGTGAACACGCGCCGAACCATCCGGCCGAGGGCCACCGTGAGGTGGCCGAAGAAGGCCATGGTGTCGAGGAACTCGGCCAGGAGGTCGGTCGTCCCCTTGCCGATGCGGATCACCATGCCGTGGAAGCCGCGCGGCTCCCGGCGGATCACCGGCTGGACGTGGGTGGCGCTCTCGACCAGTTCGAGCAGGCGCAGCGTCTCGCGGCGGCCGGTCGCCGCCTCGAGGCTGAAGGTGTCGCCCAGGGCGCGGATGATGGCGAAGGCGCCGGCGGTGTCCATCCGCCCCACGCCCTTCAGGTCGAGGGTCACATCCGGTCGGCCGCTGACGGCGTCGGCGAGACGTCGACCGGACTCGCCGAGCTGGGCGGTGGTCCAGTCGCCGGTGAGTTCTGCCGTCAGCCGGTCGGCGGCCTCCTGCAACTGGAAGTCGGCGGGCGTCTCCATGTGGCCGTTTGTCACGGTGTCCGGCCAAGCTGTCCAGCCCGCCGCGCCGCGTTTCTGCTCCTCTGCCTCTCCCGAACGCCTGCGAGGCGCATGGGACCCCAACGTCTGTAAGGCGAAGGCTGTTCCGTAAAACTCTCGTATCCACAGGCGGAGCACCTTACGGCCACGCTCAGTCAAGTTTTGGTCCAAGTCCGGCGGGTAAGCATCGCGGGATCAGGCCCGAACCGACTCGCTTGCGTTGGAGTGGAGAGAGCGACGTGACCCAGCAGATCGATTTCGCCGGCGCCTCGGGCGCCCGCTACCGCTATTCCGCGCTGGACGAGGATCGGTTCCTGCCGCCGGCGGGGGCGAACTACGTGATCGCCGAACTCACCGAGGACGGGCCGACGGTGGTCTATGCGGGCGAAACCGACAACCTCGCGAGCCAGAGCTGGCGGGGCGACCTGGAGAAGGCGCGGCGGAAATACGCCAACGCCACCGTGCTGACCCGGCTCAACGTCACGCGGGCTGTCCGCGAGGCGGAACGGCTGGACCTGATCGAGCACTATCATCCGCCGTTGAACGGCTAGGCGCGTCGGCTCATCGTCGCCGGGTGGACGCGCCGCCCCTCATCGTGATCTTCGGTGCGGCCGTGCGAGCCGACGGGTCGCCGTCGCCCGCGCTCGCCCGCCGGATCCGGTACGGCGCGGCGGCGGCGGCCGCGTTTCCCGCTTCACGTGTGCTCTGTTCGGGAGGTCCGGGGCCCAGGGGGCCCAGCGAAGCTGCGGTCATGGCGGACCAGCTGTCGCGCCGGGGCGTGGCGTCGGCCCGCCTCCTGATGGACGAGGCCAGCCTGGACACGTTGCAGAATGTCGCCGCCGCCGCCCGAGCCGCGCGAGCCGAAGGCGCGCCGCTCGTCGTCGCCTGCAGCGACGCCTACCACCTTCCGCGAATTCGCCTCCTGCTGACCGTCCTCGGGGTGCGCAGCCGAGCGGGGCCGCAACCGGGATCGCGCGGCGATGCGGGTCATCGGGTCGCGATGGCGCTGCGCGAGGCGGTGGCGATCCCCTACGATCTGGTCCTGGCCGCGATGCATCGTCGCCGACTGCTGTCATAGTGCTGACCAACTCGAAGGGAAGGCTCCCGTCATGGCATCGGACGCCGACGACAACCCCTACGCCCGCAACAGCGCGTGGCCGAAGATGCCCCAGGCGCCGTTTCGCGTCGGCGCGCTGCCGCGCACCCCTGGGGCGCCCGTGGACGAGTCGCAGGTTTCGGGCGCGGAGCCGGCGCAGCCGGAGCGTCCCGCCGCACCGGCGGCCGCAGTCCAGCGACTGACGCCGGTGTTCGTCCGGCCCCTTGAGGATTCGACGCCGCCGGCGACGCCCGCGCCGGTCGCATCCGCCCAGATCCAACCGGCGGTGGTTCGGCCGGCCGTCGGACCCGAGACGATCCAACCTGCGTTCGTTCGCCCGTCGTTCGCGAGCCCCACGTCTCAGTCGCAGGCGCCGCCGCCCGAACCTCGGCGGCGTGTCGCCGTGCCGCCGCCGCTACGGGCCATCGAACCCGTCTCCGTCGCGCCCGCGCCCGTGCCCGCGCTCCGTCCCGAGGCTGCATCCCCGGTGGGCGCCAGGCCCGAGTCGGCCGAGGACGTCATGCCGGTCGTGTCGCCCCGCCGTGCGGAGGTCGGGCGTCGGCCGCGGTCGGGGGTGGTCGCGGTGACGGCGGTTGCGGCGGGCATCGGCGGCGTCGCCGTTCTGGGCGCCGTCATCCTGGGCGGGCGGTCGACGGCTCCCGAAAGATCTGCCGGCCCTGTGGAGACCTCGACCCCCGCGCCGTCCGCGACGGATCCATCCTCGACAGGCCCGGCCGGAGCCGGCTCGTCGCCGCCCGAAAGCTTCGGCGGCGCGGCGCCGCCCGTCGTCGCGTCGGCCGATCGAGGGAGCTCGAATGTCGCCGCTGCGCCGGGGCCGGCAGCTCCACCTTCCGGGACACCGCCTGTTCCGCCCCAGCCTCGGTCGTCGCTCCAGGCGCCCTCGCAGGTCGTCGTGGCGAAGGCGCGCCAGCCGGAACGTCCCGCGCCGACGCCTCAGGGCGAGGCCGCCCGGGACGCTCCGGGGGTGAGCGCGCGGGTCCTGGATCTGCCGCCCGCGCCCGGGCCCGAACCGGCGCCCCCGCAACCCGATCCGTTGCCGGCCTACACGCCGCCCGCGTCGCCGGCCCCAGACGCGCCGATGACGACGACGAAGCGGTACTGATCCGGAAATGCAGAGGGGCGGCCCGGGTCTCCCCGAGCCGCCCCTCCCGTCGCTACGACTTCAAGGTCGCGATCAGTACTTCAGGCGCAGGGTCACGCCGTAGGTGCGCGGAGCGCCCAGGAACGCGTCGTACACGCTGATCGAGTCGTTGTTCTCGTCGACCTGGAACGGGCCGTTGAAGCCCACCTGGACGTAGTCCTTGTCGAACAGGTTGTTCGACCAGAACTCGACGGTCCAGCGGTCGTCGTCGGCGCCGATGCCCACGCGGCCGTTCACCAGCACCATCTCGTCCTGGACCTTGGACGGGTGCAGATCCGAGCCGGTGTTGTAGCGCGAGGTGTACTTGCCCGAGAGGTTGGCCTTGAACTTCAGGCCATTGCCCAGTTCGCGCTCATAGCTGCCCGCCAGCGAGGCCGACCACAGGGGCGCGAACGACAGTTGGGCGCCGGGCAGACGGCGCAGGCTGTTGAACCGGGTGGGGTTCAGCAGGTCCGCGGCCGTGAACGGCTGGATCTCGGTCTCGGCGTAGGTCACGCCGCCCTGGAGCGTCAGGCCGTCGATCGGCGGCAGGTAGATGAAGTCGAGATCGACACCCTTGGACACCACCTCCGGCAGGGTCTCGACCACGAAGGCCGTGCCGACGAAGGTGTTGAGCTGGAAGTCGGTGAACTTCTGATAGAAGGCCGCGACGTTGAGCATCAGGGTCCGGTTGAACCAGCTCGTCTTGGCGCCCAGCTCATAGCTGTCCACGAATTCGCCCCGGAAAGAGGTGTCCGGGTCCGCCGTGAAGTTCGGCCCCGTCGCCGTCACCAGAATCTGCTGTTCGCGGTCGAGGTTGAAGCCGCCCGCCTTGTAGCCGCGCGAGTACGACGCATAGGTCATCAGGTCGCGGTTCCAGCGATAGGCCAGTTTGGCCGTGCCCGAGAACTCTTCCTCGGTGCGCTTCTGGCGGTACGTGCCCAGTTCGTCGAAGTCGTTGTTCTGGGCGTTGAGGCAGAGGCCGCCCACGATCGTGGTCGCCGTCGCCTGGCCGACGAGACCGGCCAGCGAACCGAACGCCGCCTCGGCCTGGTCGCAGGACGCGCCGGTGGTCGTATAGCGGCTGAACAGCTTCTTCTCGTCGCGGGTGAAGCGCAGGCCCACCGTCAGTTCGAGCTGGTCGGTGATCGCGAAGCTGTTGTTCGTGAACAGGGCGACGGTTTCGCTCGATTGCGTGTAGCGATCGTCCGAGCCGTTGCCGGCCTGGAAGATCGTGCCCGGCGTGAGTCCGATGAGGGCCGGGACGCCGCTCAGCACGCGACCGGCGAAGTAGGCGTAGTAGTCCGTGCCGTAGTTCAGGACCGAACGGCTTTTCAGATCCTCGTTGGCGTAGAACGCGCCGACCAGCCAGTTGAAGCGGCCGTCATAGGCATCGCCCGCCAGCCGCACTTCCTGGCTGAGCTGGCCGAACTCGACGAAATTGTCGCCGCCCGCAGGACGATACACGAGGTCCGCGGCGGTGAAGTCGGAGTCCTGCCCCGTCTCGGTGCGCCAGTTGCGGATGGCGGTGATCGAGGTCAGCTTCAGGCCCGAACCCAGGTCCCAGTTGATCTCGGCCGAGACGCCCTTGTCCTCGACGTCCTGGTCGGTCGGCCGGTTGGCGTAGCCCTGGCGGTCGAACGGGGTGGAGGTCGTGTCCAGGGAGCCCGGACGGACAGCGTTGATGAAGTTGGCGCGGCTGTTGGCCGCCTGACCCACGAAGAGCTGGGTGCCGACGCAGCAGCTTTCATTGCGCTTGGTGAAATCGGCGATGATGCGGATGTCCACCTGATCGATGGGGGTCAGCAGGAGCTGGCCGCGGACAGTCCAGAAGTCCTGGTCGTTGTCGCGGCGCTCGGTGCGCGGACCGGGGCCGGTGACGATCTTCTGGTAGCCGTCGCGCTGACGCGCGCCGACGAACAGGTGGCCGGCCGCGACGTCCGAGAGCGGACCCGAGACAGACCCTGTCAGGCCCCACTGGTCGTAGTTGCCGTAGGTGGCTTCGCCCTCAGCCTGGAAGTCGCGGGTCGGGCCGGCGGTGATGACGTTGATGACGCCCGCCGAGGTGTTCTTGCCGAACAGGGTGCCCTGCGGGCCCTTCAGCACCTCGATCCGGCTCACCTGGCCCAGGTCGCCGAACGACACGCCGTTGCGGGGGCGGTAGACGCCGTCGATCACCACGCCGACCGAGGATTCCAGACCGGGGTTGTCGCCGACGGTGCCGACGCCGCGCACGCGCGCGGTCACGACGGTCTCGTTGGACGTGGAGGTCACGGTCAGGCCGGGGGTGAGCACGGTCAGGTCGCGGATGTCACGAACACCGGCGTCCTTGAGGAGCTCGCCGCTCACGGTCGTCACCACGATCGGGACGTCCTGAAGGCTCTGCTCGCGCTTCTGGGCGGTGACGACGATTTCCTCGATCTCGCGGCCCGACTCCTCCTGGGCCTGCGCGGCGGTTGCAAAGGCGCCCGCCAGCACGACGGCGACCGCCGACGTGCGGAACAGCATTCCGTTTTTCATTTCAGTTCGTTCTCCCCGGAGCGGCCCTGCTTGTGAGGGGAGGTGCGGACCTGCCCGGTGAGGGGCGGCTAGGCGAAGCCAGGCGTTGTGGGCAAAGGGATTGCGGATGTGCGCGGCTATTCGGCGCCAGGCCTGTGGCGCCGGAGTCACGAAAGCGTCGCAAAATCCATCCCGATGTGACGCATCGATATATTGATGGTCGCCGAACAAAGTTTCTGACGAGCGAGTCAGTTTCCGGGTGGCGTAACGTGGAATGGCTGGGCTACGGTGGTGAATTCCGGCAGCGCCTCGCAGGCTTGGGCGTGGGCCGACAGTCTGGGCCATCCCGTCGGGGAGTAGGCCTCCGGCAGCGCCTCGCGCACGAACCTGAGGACGCAGCCGAGGGCGATGTCGGCGTGGCCGATCTGCTCGCCGAACCACCAGGGACCGGGACGGGCCGAGCGCTCGGCCTCCAGGACCGAGAGGACGCCACCGATCTGGTCGTGACACCGCGTCACCCAGGCCGGCGTGGCGCGCGCGTGGATGACGCGCTCGTAGACCAGGCTCACGGCCTTGTCGCCCAGGCCGGTGGCCAGGGCGCAGACCCGCAGGGCGTGGCGGCGGTCGGGGCCGTTTGATGAGATCAACGCGTGATCCCGCCCGGCGCGTTCGTCGAGATAGTCGAGGATCGCGGCGCTCTCGATCAACGCCTCGCCGTCGTCGGTGACCAGGGTCGGGACCCGCCGCAGCGGGTTGAACCGGGCGATCCGTTCCGCGTCGCCGAACACCGACCACGGCCGATGCTCGTAGTCGAAGCCGTAGAGCCGCATCGCCACGGCGACGCGCCGGACGAAAGGGCTGTCGTACTGGCCGATGAGGATCATGCCCGCGCTCCTCGCTGCGGGATCAAGCTTAGGCGCGGGGGAGGCCGGCCGAAAAGGCCGGTTCGGAGACACTGGCGTCGAGTGCGCGGTCGTTAGTCGTTTTCCAGCACCAGATGCCCCACGGCGGTGTTGGAGGCGGGCACGTGGTAGAAGCGGTGGGCCTCGCGCACCCGCGCGTCCAGCGCCCCGCGCATCACCAGCCACATCACCAGCTCGATCCCTTCCGACCCGGCTTCGCGGACATAATCGATGTGCGGCACGGCGGCCTGCCCGTCGGGATCGGAGACCAGACGGTCGAGGAAGGCGGTGTCGAACGCCCGGTTGATCAGGCCGGCGCGCGGCCCCTGAAGCTGGTGGCTCATGCCGCCGGTGCCGAACACCACCACCTTCAGATCCTCGGGAAAGGCCTCCACGGCGCGGCGGATCGCCCGGCCCAGGTTCAGGCAGCGGCGCCCGGTGGGCGGCGGATACTGCACCACGTTGACCGCCAGCGGGATCACGCGGCAGGGCCAGGCGTCAGGCTGGCCGAACAGGAGCGAGAGCGGCACGGTCAATCCGTGGTCCACGTCCATCCGATTGACGATCGTCATGTCGAACTCGTCGAGGATCAGCCGCTCGGCCAGATGCCAGGCCAGCTCGGGATGGCCAGGGACGACCGGCACGGGCCGGGGGCCCCAGCCCTCGTCGGCGGGCTCGAACGTCTCGGCGCAGCCGATGGCGAAGGTGGGGATCAACTCCAGCGAGAACGCGCTGGCATGGTCGTTGAACACCACGATGCAGACGTCGGGGTTCTGCTCGGCGATCCAGCGCTTCGAGGCTTCGTAGCCGGCGAACACGGGCTTCCAGTAGGGATCCGCCGCCTTGCCGGTGTCGAGGGCCGCGCCGATGGCGGGCACGTGGCTCGTGGCGACGCCGCCGATGATCCGCGCCATCAGCGCTCCTCCGATTTCGAACGCGCGCCCTCGATGGAGCGCCCGCCGGCCAGCATCATGGCGGCGTAGTCGTCCTCGCTCATGCCGCTCATCTCGGCGGCGATCTGGCGGAAGGAGAGGCCGTCGGTCGCGGCGATCTTGGCGGTGAAGTAGATGTTGCCGCCCAGGGCGATCATGCCGTTCCAGTCGCGGGCCAGCACCGCCTGCTTCTGGTCCTCGCTCATGGCCCATCGGTCGAGGTAGGCGCGCTCGTCCGCCTTGAAAGCCTCGCGATTGGCCGCCTTCATCAGCGACATGCAGAACTGGTTGAGGTGGAATCCCTTCCGCGACTGCTCGGCGTCGAACAGCACCGTGCCGGGGATGTCGTGATACGGTTTTCCGGTCATGCGCCGGTCTCCTCGGGCCAGTAGAGGCGCATGGGGTTGTCGACCAGCAGTCTGCGCTGAAGCTCCGGCGTCGTGGCGATGGTGGGGATGAAGTCGACGAGCTGACCTTCGTCAGGCGTGTGGGTCTTCATATTGGGATGCGGCCAGTCCGTGCCCCACAGCACTCGGTCGGGAAACGCCTCGACCACCCGCCGACCGAACGGGACGACGTCGGCGTAGGCCGGCGGGCCTTCCTTCGACAGCCGTTCGGGGCAACTCACCTTGCACCAGATGTCGTCGCGCGCCGCCATGAAGGCCAGGAAGCGGTCGAACAGGGGACCGTCGGCGCCGTCGTCCACCCGCGGCGTGCCCATGTGGTCCACGACCAGGGGGGCGGGGAGAGCGAGGAAAAAATCCTGCAGGTCCGCCAGTTCCGCCGCCTCGAAGTAGATGACGATATGCCAGCCCAGGGGCGCGATCTTCGCGGCGATCTCGCGCAGTTCGTCGTGGGGCAGGGCGTCGACCAGCCGCCGGACGAAATTGAACCGCACGCCACGGACGCCGCCCTCGTGGAGTTGTCGCAGCTCGTCGGGCGTGACGTCGCGCTTCACTGTCGCCACGCCGCGGGCGCGGCCGCTCGAATGGGCGATGGCGTCCAGCAGGGCGCGGTTGTCGGCGCCGTGGCATGTGGCCTGGACGATGACGTTGCGCTCGAAGCCCAGGAAGTCGCGCAGGGCGAACAGATCGTCCTTGCCGCCGTCGCAGGGCGTGTACTTGCGGCTGGGCGCATAGGGAAAGACGTCGCCAGGTCCGAAGACGTGACAATGGGCGTCCACCGCCCCCGGTGGCGGGATGAAGCGCGGCCTGGCCGGCGAGGGGTGCCAGACCCGCCAGCCGAAATCCATGACGAAGGCCGGCGCGCTCACCGGCCCTGGTCCTTCAGGATGGCGTCCAGGCGAGGATAGACCCGGCGGGCGTTCAGTTCGAACACCTTGTGCTTGTCGGAGTCGGGGATCGCCAGCGCATCGACGTACCGCTTCGTGTCGTCGAAGTACTGGCCGGTCTCGGGATCGATCCCGCGGACAGCGCCGACCATCTCCGAGCCGAACAGGATGTTGTCCACGTCGATGACGCGGAACAGCAGGTCGATCCCCGGCTGGTGATAGACGCAGGTGTCGAAGAAGACGTTCTTCATGACGTGCTCGCGCAGCGGCGGGCGCTTCAGCATGTCGGCCAGCCCCCGGTAGCGGCCCCAGTGGTAGGGGACGGCGCCGCCGCCGTGGGGGATGATGAAACGCAGGCTCGGGAAGTCGCGGAACAGGTCGCCTTCCAGGAACTGCATGAAGGCGGTTGTGTCGGCGTTGATGTAGTGGGCGCCGGTGGCGTGGAAGTTGTGGTTGCACGAACCCGAAACGTGGATCATCGCGGGCACGTCCAGTTCCACCATCTTCTCGAAGAAGGGATACCAGGCGCGGTCGGTCAGCGGCGGGCTGGTCCAGTGTCCGCCCGACGGATCGGGGTTGAGGTTGCAGCCCACGAAGCCCAGGTCGAGGATGCAGCGCTCAAGTTCGGCGATGGACCCTTCGATCGAGACGCCCGGCGACTGGGGAAGCTGGCAAACGCCGACGAAGGTCTCGGGGAACAGCGTCGTCACCCGGTGGATCAGGTCGTTGCAGCGCCGCGTCCAGGCCCGGCTCACGGCTTCGTCGCCCACGTGGTGGGCCATGGTCGACGCGCGCGGCGAGAAGATCGTCACGTCCGCCCCGCGCTCGCGGATCAGGCGCAGCTGGTTCTTCTCGATCGTCTCGCGGATCTCGTCGTCCGTGATCTCGGGATAGGCGGGATCGATGTCGCCGCCAGTCTTGAAGGCGGTCTTCTGGGCGTCGCGCCAGGCGTCGTGCGGCGCGGGCGCTGTGGTGTAGTGGCCGTGGCAGTCGATGATCACCGCTCGTCTTCCTCGATCTTGTCGTGGCGCAGGGCGTCCAGGGTCGCCGCAAGGCTTGTGGTCAGGGCGTCGGCATGGTTGGCCGCCCAGGCCTGGCGGGCGGCCGTGGCGCGGCTCATCAGTCCGTCGACGCCGGCCTCTTCGACCGTGCGGGCGGCTTCGCGCATCTCCTCGGCGCGGCGGGCGCCGTGCTCCAGGCTGCGCGAGATCATGTAGTGGGCGGTGCGGTTCCAGTCGGGCAGGGGCAGCAGGTCGGACAGCGAGTCCAGCACCACCTGCTCGACGCCGTAGTGGCGCGCCGCCAGCATGGATTCGGTCAGAAGGGCTTCGATCCCCTTGATCATCACCGACCGGCAGAGCTTGGTCGCCGCCGCCTGGCCGATCCGCTCCGCGTAGACCGTCGCGCCGGTGAAACCCAGCGCCGCGCCGCGCGCGAGGAACGCCTCGGCATGGAGACCGCCCAGCAGCATGGGCGAACCGATCCGTTTCGGGGCGATCGGGCTCATGACCGCGGCCTCGACGTAGCAGCCGCCCGCCGCTTCGATCACCTCGGCCGCAGCGACCTTCTGGCCGGGCGAACATGAGTTGAGGTCGAGAAAGAAGGCGCCTTCGGGAAGGCCTGCCGCCACGGCCTCGGCGGCGGCCAGGTCCTGGTCGGCCGTCACGGCGCTCACGATCAGCGCGGCGCCGGCCACGGCGTCCCGTGCGCTGGCCGCGGCCCGCACCACGTGCCGCCCGGCCGCCCGGCTGGGGCCGCTGGCCGGATCGGCGAAGGCGATGTCCCAGGCCGAGACCGTCGCCTTGCCGACGAGATCCTGCGCCAGCGTCTGGCCGACCTCGCCGAAGCCGATGAGGGCGACGTGCTTGAAGGGCCTCATGGGCCACCCCACAGGCTTGCCGGCACATAGACCTCGCCCCGCATCAGCCGGCGTGCGGTGCGGAGCAGCGCGGAGCGCCGCACCACAAGGGTCCCATCCTCGACGACGGCGTCCATCGCCACGGTGAAGAAGCCGGTGGGATGCTCCACCTCGATGGCGCCGGGATCGGCGACCTTCGCGACGTCGGCCGCCACCGAGCCCGGCAGGACGCAGGCTGTGGCCACGCTGACCGCCCCGAAGACGCCGATGGCCTCGTGGACGCGGTGGGGGATGAAGTTCCGGGTGCAGACCGTGCCGCCGGCCCGTGGCGGCGCCGCCAGGCACATCTTGGGCACGGTCTTCTTCGTCACGTCGCCCAGGTTCATCCGGGGCCCGATCCGGAGCCGGATCGCCTCGACGCGGGCCTTGAGCGCGGTGTCGGCCTCCAGCTCCTCGGGCGTCTCGTAGCCGGTCTTGCCGAGGTCGGCGGCGCGCAGCACGACGACGGGCATGCCGTTGTCGATGGCGGTCACCTCGATCCCATCCACCACGTCGCGCGCCGCGCCCGTCGGAAGCAGGGCGCCGCAGGTGGAGCCGGCCACGTCCAGGAAGTCGATCGGCACCGGCGCGGCCGTTCCGGGAACACCGTCGATCCGCGCCGGCCCGTCGTAGCGCACCCGGCCGCCCGGCGTCTGGATCGTGGCCACCGCGAGGCTGCCGGTGTTCAGCATGTTGATGCGCACACGGGTTTCCGTGTCCGCCGCGGCGACCAGCCCCTCCTCGAGGGCGAAGTGGCCCACACCGGCCAGCAGGTTGCCGCAGTTCTGTCCGTCGTCGATCCGGGCTTCGTCCACCACGGCCTGGAGGAACAGGTAGTCCACGTCGGCGTCGGGGTGCGTCGGCGGCCCCACCACGGCGATCTTGCTCGTCAGCGGATGGGCGCCGCCCATCCCGTCGATCTGGCGCGGATCGGGGGAGCCCATCGCGGCCAGGAGGACGGCGTCGCGCGTCGCGCGGTCTTCCGGCAGGTCCGAGGCGCGGAAGTAGAGGCCCTTGGACGTGCCGCCGCGCATCACGGTGCAGGGAATGGCCGTCTGGGTCATGACGGCGCCTCGTCCACGTAGCGCAGCCCCTTGGCGGCCAGCTTCTCGCGCATGCCGTAGATGTCGAGGCCCAGTTCGCCCGCCTCGAACCGGGCGCGCTTCTCGTCTTCGTTCGCCACGCGCTGGCGCGCCTTCTCGACCACGGCCGCGGCCTCCGTGCGCCGGACCACGCAGACCCCGTCGTCGTCGGCCACGATCACGTCGCCCGGGTTCACGAGCGCGCCGCCGCAGACGAGCGGCAGGTTCACGTCGCCCAGCGTCTCCTTGACCGTGCCCTGAGCGAAAATCGCCCTGGACCAGACCGGAAACCCCATCTCGGTCAGCGTGGCCACGTCGCGCACCCCGGCCTCGATGATCAGGCCCCGGACGCCGCGCGCCTTCAGCGACGTGGCCAGGAGGTCCCCGAAGTAGCCGTCCTCGCAGGGCGACGAGGGGGCGACGACCAGGATGTCGCCCGTCCGGCACTGTTCCACCGCCACGTGGATCATCCAGTTGTCGCCGGGCGCGACCTCGCACGTCACCGCCGTCCCGGCGATGGCGGCCGGCCGATAGATCGGACGCATGTACGAGGCCATGAGGCCCCTGCGGCCCTGGGCTTCATGGGTCGTGGCGACGCCGAACCCGGCCAGGGCGTCGACGGCCTCGGCGTCGGCGCGGGGGATGTTGCGGACCACCAGGCTCATGCACGGCTCCTAGAGAAGGCTCTTCTCGATGGCGTCGAGGGCGCGATAGGCGGGCAGCACCTGGGCCACGGACCCGTTGGGTTCGCGGCCTTCCCGGATGGCGGCCAGAAACTCGCGGTCCTGGAGCTCGATGCCGTTCATGGAGACGTCCACCTGGGAGACGTCGATCGGCTGATCCTTGCCGTCCACGAGGTCGTCGTAGCGGGCGATGTAGGTGCCATTGTCGCAGATGTAGCGGAAGAACGTGCCCAGCGGCCCGTCGTTGTTGAACGACAGCGACAGCGTGCAGATCGCTCCCGACGGGACCTTCATCTGGATCGACATGTCCATGGCGATGCCCAGTTCCGGATGCATCGGTCCCTGGACGGCGCGCGCGATGCTGATCTCCTCGCCGGTCTGCCAGGCGAACAGGTCCACGGTGTGGGCCGCGTGGTGCCAGAGGAGATGGTCGGTCCAGCTCCGCGGCTGGCCGAGGGCGTTCAGGTTCTTCCGCCGGAAGAAGAACGTCTGGACGTCCATCTGCTGGATCTTCAGGTCTCCGGCCGTGATCCGCCGGTGAACCCACTGATGACTGGGGTTGAACCGCCGCGTGTGGCCGCACATGGCCACGAGGCCCGTGCGCCTGGCCGTCTCCACCAGCCGTTCGGCGTCGGCCAGGTTGTCGGCCATCGGGATTTCGACGGCCACATGCTTGCCGGCTTCGAGGCACCGGATCGCCTGGGCGGCGTGGAGCGGCGTGGGCGTGGCCAGGATCGCGGCCTGGACGCCGGGGAGGGCCAGGGCTTCGTCCAGGTCGAGCGTCCAGTTGGGTATGCCGAATTTGCGGGCCGTGGCCTCGGTGGCGTCGGCCACGCCGCCGGCCAGGCCCACGACCTCGGCTTCCGGGATGGCGGCCAGAGCCTCCAGGTGCTTGACGCCGAATGCGCCTTCGCCGGCCACGATCAACTTCATGCGTCTCTACTCCAGGGGCAGGCCGACGTAGTTCTCGGCCACGACGGTCTGGGCGGCGCGCGAGCCGCGGATGTAGGCGAGTTCGGCGGTCTGCATCCGTCGCTCGAAGCCCGCCATGTCGGGAAAGCGGTGGGTGAGGGTGGTGAACCACCACGAGAAGCGCTCGGCCTTCCACACCCGCGCCAGCGCGCGCCGGGAGTATCGGTCGAGGGCGGTCTCGTCGCCGGTTCCGAGGGCTTCGGCGAGCGCTTCGCTCAGCATGATCGCGTCCGAAGCGGCGAGATTGAGCCCCTTGGCGCCTGTCGGGGGGACGATGTGGGCGGCGTCGCCCGCCAGCACCAGCCGGCCGTGCCGCAGGGGTTCGACCACGAAGCTGCGCAGCGGCGCGATGCTCTTCTCGAAAGTGGGGCGCCGGTCCACCCGGCCTCCGGCTTCGGGCCCGAGGCGGACGCACAGTTCGTCCCAGAAGCGTTCGTCGGGCCAGTCGTCGGTCCGCGCCTCCGGGCCGCACTGGATGTAGTAGCGGCTGCGCGTGGGCGAGCGCATCGAGGCCAGGGCGAAGCCGCGCTCGTGGTTGGCGTAGATCAGCTCGTCGCTGCACGGCGGCGCTTCGGTCAGGACGCCCAGCCAGCCGAAGGGGTAGGCGCGCTCGAACCGGGCGATCGCGTCCTCCGGAATGCTCGCGCGGCTCACCCCGTGGAAGCCGTCGCAGCCCGCGACCGCCTCGCAGTCGAGGCGGAACGCCAGCCCCTGGCTGCGCCACGTCACGAAGGGCGCGGGGGTGTCGAGATCGTGCAGGGCCACGTCCTCGGCGCCGAACACGACCTGGATCCCGCGCGCCTCGGCCCCGTCGAACAGGTCCTTCATCACCTCCTGCTGCCCGTAGACCGTCACCGAGGCCCCGCCGGTGAGTTCGGCCATGTCGATGCGGAAGATCCCGCCGTCGCAGGCCAGGTTCACGCCGGTGTGGACGAGACCTTCACGACGGAGTCGATCCGCCAGGCCCAGGTGCGTCATCAGGTCTACGGTGACGCGTTCCAGGACCCCGGCGCGGACGCGGCCTTCCACATGCGCCCGGTCCTTCCGTTCCACGACGACGCAGTCCAACCCCTGCCGATGAAGCAGGTGGGCCAGGAACATACCGGCGGGTCCGGCTCCGACGATGGCGATCCGGGTGCGGATCGGCGCCTCCCTCGAACGCCGCATTCTGTCCTGCGGCTTGCCGCGATCCTCAGGCCGCCGGAGGCGGTTGACGATGGACCGTTCGGCCCAATAGTTGGATTTTTCGGACACGCCCCGCGCGATGGGCAGTGAGGTCGGCCCCGATGCGCACAAAGGCCATTCCCCGCTTTTTCCTCTACGGCGAACCTCCGCGTGCGGTTCGCGAGCGCTTCCTCCATCTGGAACCCATCGACGATCGGACGCGGCCCGCAAACTGGAACATTCGGCCCCACACCCACGCCAATCTCTGCCACGTCTTTCACATCGCCCAAGGCGGGGGCGAGATGCTCGCGGACGATCGAACGATCCCGTTCCGCGCGCCGTGCCTTCTCCTCGTCCCCTCGACCCTGGTTCATGGCTTCGCCTACGAGAGCGAGACGGCGGGTTCGGTGCTCACCCTCTCGGACGAATACCTGCGCGAACTGGCGGCGCGAGAGGCCGGCCTCAGCCGCGTCTTCGCCCGCGCCGCCTGCCTCCCGGCCGAGGACGAGGCCCTGTTCTCGGGCCTGCTGACCCGGCTCTCCCGGGAGCTGTCCTGGACGGCCATCGGACACGATGCGGCGGTCGAGGCCCTGCTGACCACGCTGCTCATCGAGATATTGCGGATCGTGCATCATGAGGCGGACGAGTCCGCCGGGCGGGCGCCGGGAGCCCAGGCCGATCTCGTGGCTCGCTTCCGCGAGCGGATCGAAGCCCGCTACAGGTCGGGCGACGGCGTCGAGGCCTATGCCGCGTCGCTCAACGTCACGCCCAGGCGGCTTCGCGTGGCCTGCCTGGCCGTCGCGGAGGCTTCGCCGCTGCAACTGATCCAGGAGCGTCTGGCGCTCGAGGCCAAGCGCGCCTTGCTCTACTCCAACATGACAGTGGCCGAGGTGGCCTACGACCTGGGCTTCGACGATCCGGCGTATTTCTCCCGCTTCTTCGCCCGGACGGCGGGCCGTTCCCCGCGGGCCTATCGCGCGACGGGCGGTTGAGCGTGGGAAGCTCGACTGCGGGGGGTCAGGCGGCCGCTTCGTAGAGCCGGGCGGGCCGGTGGCTGCCGTGGGCGAAGTCGTCGGTCTCGCGTACGCAGCCCAGTCCAAGGACCATCTTGCGGAAGTTGCGCTTCTCCGCCTCCTCGCCGGTGACCGCCTCGTAGGCGGCCTGGAGCTGGCTCAGGGTGAAACGTGGCGGCAGCAGAGCGAAGAGCAGTGTGACTCCGCGGGCGCGGGCGCCGAGGTTCGCCAGGGCCTGGCGCAGGATCTCCTCGTGGTCGAACGCCAGCGGGGGAAGGTCGCCGATCGGGAACCATTGGGCCTGGGCGGCGTCCGAACTGCCTTCCACCCGCAATTCGTCCGACGGCATCAGCGCCAGATAGGCGACCGAGATCACCCGCTCGCGCGGATCGCGGCAGGGCGCGCTGAAGTTGGCGAAGTGAAGCAGGACGTCCGATTCGACCCCCGTCTCTTCCTGCAGTTCGCGGCGTGCGCAGGCGTCCAGATCCTCCTCGGGCTGGACGAAGCCGCCGGGAAGGGCCCACGCGCCCAGAAAAGGTTCGCCGCCCCGTTCGATCAGCAGCACGTGCAGCGCGCCGCGCCGCAGAGTGAAGACGGCGATGTCGGTGGCGACCGCGGGATGGGGATAGGCGTATGTGAAGGCCATGTTCGTGTATTGACGACACTAAGTTCGCGCTGATAAGTGTGATTCAGACACTAAGTCGGTTCGTGTCGGTGTCAAACCCAGGATGTCCGATGGCCCCCAGTGCGTCTGCGTTTCGTATCGCCCAGGTCCCCGCGACGAACGGGGTGATCGGGATGTCGGCCTGCCCCGGAAGCGGCCCTGGCGGCCTTGAGGCGGACCGGGCGGTGGTCGAGGCCTTCCGGCCGGATGCGATCGTCTCGCTCATGGAGGCGCACGAGTATGGCCTCATGGGATGCGCAGACCTTCCTGCGGCGCTCTCCCGGCTCGCGGCGCGGCGCTACGACCTGCCGTTCCGGCGGGCGGGCGTTCCGACGGCGCGGTTCGACCGCATCTGGGCCTATGCCGGGCACGGGCTGCGCCAGACGCTGCGCGGGGGCGGCCGGGTGCTGATCCACTGCCACAGCGGGGCCGGGCGGACCGGACTGGTGGCGGCCCGCCTGCTTGTCGAACTGGGACTTCCGGTCGACGACGCCATCGCGGCGGTCTGTTCCGCCCGGCCGCGAGCCATCGAGAGCGTGGCTCAGTCGCAGTACGTGCGGGCGCGGCGGGCCCACCTGACGGATTCCGGAGTCGCGAGCCGGATTCTGGGCTGCCTGCTGGGCGGCGCGACGGGTGACGCGTTCGGCTATCCCATCGAATTCCTGTCCATGGACCAGGTGCGCGAGCGGCATGGACCCGACGGCCTTGTGGAGCCGCGGCTCCAGGGCGGACGGACGGCGGTCAGCGACGACACGCAGATGACGCTCTTCACCGCCGAGGGCCTGCTGGCGGCGGTCGACGAGGATCTGGTGCTGCACCAGGATCGCGTCACCGGGCGTGTGCGCCGGGCCTACCTGGAGTGGTTCCGCACCCAGCGCGAGGAATGGACCTCTCACGCCGCCGGGCTCAGCCAGTACCGCGAACTCTGGGCTCCGCGTGCGCCGGGCAGCACCTGCCTGACGGCCCTGGCCGCCGGAGCGCGGGGGACGGTCGATGCGCCCATCAACGACTCCAGGGGGTGCGGCGCGGTGATGCGGGTCGCCCCGCTGGGCCTGCTGCCGGCGATCGACCCGGACCAGGCCTTCCGCCTGGGCGAGGAAGCCGCCGCCCTGACTCACGGACACCCGTCGGCCCGCCTCGCCGCGGCGGCCCTGGCGGGACTTGTCCGAGATCTGGTGGCCGAAGGGACGCTCGATTCCGCGCTCGACCGCATGGAGGCCCGGCTGGATCGTGCGGACCAGGGCGAGGAGGTTCTCGCCGCGGTGCGGCTGGCCCGCGCCCTGGCCGGAGACGACACCCCGGCGTCGCAGGTGCTGCCGACCCTGGGCCAGGGCTGGCATGGGCACGAGGCGCTGGCCATCGGAGTCTACGCCGCGCTCAAGGCCCGCACGTTCGAAGAGGCCGTGCGCCTTGCGGCGAACCATGACGGCGACAGCGACTCCACCGCCTCCATCGCCGGTCAGATCTGGGGCGCCTGCCACGGGCACGAGGATGTCCCGCAGGCCTGGATCGAGGCTCTCGATGTGCTCGAACCGCTCTGCGACATCGGTGGACAGTTGATCGCCTGCATCGACGCGGACGACGCTGGAGAGGTTCGGCGCCGGCTGGCGGTCCTCGCCCCTTTCGCTCGCCGGGCGGCGACGTCCAGTGAGGCGTGCTCGGAGGTGATCCGAGATTTCGTCCAGGCGGTGCAGGCCAGCGACTGGGTCGCCTCGTCGGACGGCGCGCAACAGGCGGCCGAGGTCGAACGCCTGCTGACCGACCCCCGTGCGATCCAGCGCGCGTCGCACGTCCAGCTCCGCCGCCTCGCGACGGCGATCGTGCGCAAGGACCGGACCAGCGACGGCACCCTCGAGCGCTGCCTCCGTTCGGGCCGCATCTCGGCCATGGCGCGCCGCGCAGAGGCCCTGCTGGTCGCCGTGGCGGCCTGACGGCGCGGCGATCTCTCCGGACTCGCGCCCGCCGCCCCGGGCGAGGCCCGACGTACAGCCCCCCTTACGAGCGTTTCCTCTGGCGCATTCGTGACTCGCCCGCGTAGAAGTGCCGCCTTTTTGATCGCGAATGCTCAAATCGGGGGCGACTTGACGAAGATCGACGAAAAACTGGAGCCGATCCTGGCCGAGGTTCTGAGCCGCAATGCCGGCGAAGAGGAGTTTCACCAGGCGGCCCGCGAAGTGCTGGAAAGCCTCGGCCGCGTGGTCGCAAAGCATCCCGACTACGCCGACGACGCGTTGATCGAGCGTCTCTGCGAGCCCGAGCGGCAGGTCATCTTCCGCGTGCCCTGGGTCGACGATCAGAACCGGGTGCAGATCAATCGCGGCTTTCGCGTGCAGTTCAACTCGGCTCTCGGTCCTTACAAGGGCGGCGTCCGCTTCCATCCATCCGTCAATCTCGGGATCATCAAGTTCCTGGGCTTCGAGCAGACCTTCAAGAACGCGCTCACCGGGATGCCGATCGGCGGCGGCAAGGGGGGTTCGGACTTCAATCCCCGCGGCCGTTCCGACGGCGAGATCATGCGCTTCTGCCAGTCCTTCATGACCGAGCTGCATCGGCACCTGGGGGAGTACACGGACGTTCCCGCCGGCGACATCGGCGTGGGCGGACGTGAGATCGGCTTCATGTTCGGCCAGTACAAGCGACTGACGAACCGCTACGAGGCCGGCGTGCTGACGGGGAAGGGGCTGGTCTACGGAGGTTCCCAGGCCCGTCGCGAGGCGACCGGCTATGGCGCGGTCTATTTTGTCGAAAGCATGCTGGCCGCCCGCGGCGAACAGATCGATGGCCGACGCGCGATCGTCTCGGGGTCGGGCAACGTTGCGATCTATACGATCGAGAAATTGCAGCAGCTCGGCGGGGTGGTCGTGGCCTGCTCGGACTCGAACGGCTACGTGCTGGACGAAGGCGGCCTGGATCTGAAACTCCTGAAGGAGATCAAGGAAGTCCGCAGAGGGCGGATCTCGGACTATGCCGAGGCGAAGGGCAGGGGGGCCCGGTACGTCGAGGGGGGAACCGTCTGGAGCGTGCCCTGCGCGATCGCCATGCCGTCGGCGACACAGAACGAACTGACCGGCAAGGACGCCCGCTTGCTGGTGGAGAACGGCGTGGTCGCCGTCGGCGAGGGCGCCAACATGCCGTGTACGCCCGAGGCCGTCCGGACCTTCCAGGCGGCGAACGTGCTCTTCGCGCCGGGCAAGGCCGCCAATGCCGGGGGCGTCGCGACGTCCGCGCTGGAGATGCAGCAGAATGCGTCGCGCGACAGCTGGTCCTTCGAGAAGACCGAGGAGCGCCTGGCCGCCATCATGCGCGGCATCCACGACCGTTGCGCCCAAACGGCGGAGGAGTACGGCGCACCCGGCGACTATGTCCTGGGAGCGAACATCGCCGGCTTCGTCCGGGTCGCCGAGGCCATGCGGGCGTTCGGCGTGATCTGACCCGAGGCGCACAGTCTTGCCGGGCTGCCTGGCCCGGCAGGTCAAGCGTGGCCGGTTTCAGCCGAGGGCGACGAACCGGAGCCGGAATACGTCGGTCTCGAGGCGGGCGCGGGAGGATCGCGTCGCGCATCTTGGGGTCGACGCATCTGTCGCGAGCGCGCTTGCGCGTCAGCTGACGGCGGCCATCCGCCTTTTCGGGCGAGTTTTAGATTTTACATTTCGATACATGGGTCACTACAGTATTTACACACCTTTTCTTTCGGATGCGATATTGAAACGTCCAGTACAACTCTGGACTGGAGCAAATTTCCTGTCGGGTTTCCCAGGCTTCTGATCTTGGCGGGCAGAGGTCGTGAGGTGACCGCTTCAAGCCTGATCTGACGAGGTTGGCCAAGGCCCCCGTCGGACAGCGCTCAACCCATCCCTGAACGGCTGCGCGACGGCGCCGCGAGGTTTCGCGGCGCGCCGACGAACTGCGGCCAGGCTTCAGGGGCCTGCTTCGAGACACGCATGTCGCAGACGTCCTTCCACCGCCTCGTTTCATCGTCGTTCGCCGGCCCTGTCGCGGCCGCACTGCTGATCGCCGCGCCCGGCGCGGCCCAGGCCCAGTGCGTCACGCAGATGGGCAAGGTGCTGATGTCGTCGCCCGCCGCGGCGCCTGCGGGCGCGGCGCCGCGCGCCGCGATGCTCCGCGCCAGCGCGATCCCGGTTGCGGCGCCGGTCGCCGCGCCTGCCGCCGTCCGCAAGGCCGCGCCTGTCCGGCGGGCTGCCCCCAAGCCGGCTCCCAAGCGGACCGTCGCGCGCCCGGCGGCGCAGATCGAGGAGTCGCGGGTCGCGACGGCGCCCGAGGCGGCCGCCGAAGTCCGCCGCCCTTCGCCGCCCCGGCGCAAGGCCGTGCGCGCCAAGCCGAAGGCTGTCGCCGCTGGCGGAGCCGGGGGAGCCGCTGCTGCGGCGCCGGGTCTGCGCCCGGTCGTGGCGCCGGTCCCCATGGCCGTGGCGGCCCAGGAACTCGCGACGCCGCGCTCGTTCGCCCTGGTGGCGCTGACGGTCTGCCACGCCGACCTCGGCGCACCGCCGGCCATGGACGGCCTTCCCGCGGCGGATGGCCCGGCCGTAGGGCCCGCTCCAGTCGAGATCGGCCCCTGGCTGGAGGACGATCCGTTCGACATCGACATCCTGAGGCCGCCGACGACGGGCCCCTCCCGGCCTCCTCTGCCGACGGCGCCGTTCCCGCCGCTGACGCCCGGCGCGGTTCCCGAGCCGTCCACCTGGGCCATGATGATCGCGGGCTTCGGGGCGGTCGGCGCCGTGCTACGCCGTCGCCGCGCGTGTCCGTCGTGAGACCGAGCGCGCCGCAGGCAGGAGTCGGCCTGTTCCTGAACGCCATCCAGCGCGTCGATGAGGTCATGGGCGAGACCGGGAAGGGCGGCGCACCCGTCTTCGCCATCGGCGGGGCTGCGGTGGACGAGGCCGGGCGGCTTCACCGCTTTCCGGCGTTCGTCGTGGCCAAGAATTTCGAAGTGGGCGAAACGCGGCGGTTCGCGGGCGCAGGCCGGCTGTTGCACGCCTGCCCGGGCGACGCCCGTCCGGCAGTGCTCTACGCCGCCGACCCCGACGCCACGGAGATCGTCGGCGCGCGGACCTGCGTCGATCGGATCGCGGACGAACGCGTCCGGTCGTTGACCGTCGAGCCGCTTCGGCCCGATGAGACGTCGCGCACCCTGACATTGACCTACGACGGCGCCGATGGCCGCTATCGGGTCTGGTGCAGCCTCGTGGCCGCGTCGGACGCCATGGCTTCAGCCGAGGGCGGCCAAGCTATCTGATTCCGGCTCTGGTTCGTCCGGCTGGTCGAGCCTGGGGAGGACGATCTCGAACCGCGTACCCTCGCCCGGGCGGCTCTCGCAGGTGATCGCGCCGCCGTGCCGTTGGACGACCGTCTGGACGAACGCCAGGCCCAGCCCCGCGCCCGACACGCCGCGGTTGGCTTCGCCGCGTGCGCGGCGGAAGCGCTCGAACACCTGGGCCGCCTCTTCCGGCGGCATCCCGCGCCCGGTGTCGGCGATGGTGCAGACGACCCGTGGCGGCGACCGGCTCTCATCCAGCCGCACGTCGCAGGTGATGCGCCCGCCGGGCTCGGTGTACTTGATCGCATTGTCCAGCAGGTTGATCAGGGTTCGCGTCAGCAGGCCGCGGTCGCCCGCCACCAGCAATGGCGTGTCCGCGTCGGGCCCGTTCACCATCAGGGACTTGGCCTGGGACTGCGGCCAGAGGTCGTCCAGCGCGTCGAGCGCCACCTCCACCATGTCCACCGGCTCGGTCGTCAGACTGGCGGTCTCGGCGCGCGACAGGTGGACGAAGTCGTCGGCCAGGTCGAGCGTGCGGCGAGCGTAGCCGCGCAGGCGCGTGGAGAGGTCGGGCGCCACAGGGTGGTTGTCCAGAAGCGCCAGGATCGAAACCTGGGGCGAGCGCATGTCGTGGGTCAGCAGTTGCAGGATGTCCTCGCGCTGGCGCCCGGCCGCCTTCAGGCTGGTGACGTCGGCATAGCGGACGATCTCGCCGGCCCGGCCGCCGCGCGCCGTCAGCAGCGGCGTCCGCCGCACGACGAACGTGCGGCCGTCCGGCGCGGTGGCTTCGGTTTCGACCTCTCCGTCCGCGGCGGGCTGCGGAGTCAGCGCGGCGGCCAGATGATCCAGGGTTTCGCCGACGGGCGCCCGTCCGGCGATGGCGGCGAACAGGTTCTCGGCGGCGCGGTTGGCCACCAGCACCTTTCCGTCGGCCGCCAGCACGACGGTCGCGTCGGGCAGCCCCTGGATCACATCGTGCAGGAAGCGGCGCAGGTCCCGCGCCTGTTCGAGGGCGGCCTCCATCAGGTCCATCTGCTGGGCGATGACCTCGCCGGCGGGGCGGGCTGTCGCGGCGCCGGTCGGCAGGACGTCGGGTTCGGCCGCGAAGCGCCGCAGTTCGGTGGTCATGAAGGCGCTGCTGGCCTCCAGACGACGCCAACTCCACAGGGGAAGCACCAGGGCCAGCGCGACCAGCGTCGCGGCCGGCGGCGCCCAGATCCGGCCGAAGACGAGCAGAAGCCCCGATCCGATCAGGACCACGGCGGCGACCGCCAGGCCCAGCGCCAGGTTGGCCCGTGGGCGCAGGACCAGGAACCCCGCCAGTACGACCCAGAGCGGCGCGAGCGCGAAAAGCGCCAGGGGCGTCCGGTCCAGCGGCCGTACGGCCCGCCCGGATAGAAGGGTGTCCAGCAGGTTGGCTTGCATCTCCACGCCCGGCATCACCTCCTCGCCGCCGGACAGGGGGGTGGCGTAGCGGTCGCCCAGGCCGTCCGCCGTCGCGCCCACGAGCACGAGCCGGTCGCGCAGGACCTCGGCGGGCGTCTCGCCCCGCATCAGGTCGACGAACGACACCGTGCGGATATCGCCGGGCCGGGCGCCGTAGGCGACCATCACGGGCCGCGTGCGCACGATGCCGGGCGGGGTGTCCGGGGCGGCGGCGGGTGGTCGCGCGGCGCGCCAGGTCGGCGATGGCCCGCCGCCGGTCTGGCGCGCCATGAGTTCCATCAGGTGGGGCCATTCCTGATCGCCCGCGTGCTGGCTCAGGAATGCGCGCCGGACCACGCCGTCGGCGTCGAAGGCGACGTTCACATGGCCCACGCCGGCGGCGGCGGCGCGCAGCGGTCTCACCGGGAGTGCGATCTCGTAGGGCGCGCCGTCGCGGCCGGGCACGTCGAAGCTGGCCGGCAACAGCGTGGGCGTCAGCGCGACGGCGGCGGCCAGGTCGGCGTCGACGGCCGGGTCGCGGTCCGGATCGACCAGGAGCACGTCGTAGGCCACCGCGCGCGGCTTCGCCTCGGCCAGTCGGCGGAGGAGGGTTGCGTGCTCGGATCGCGGCCACGGCCATCGCCCGATCTCGGCGATGCTACGGTTGTCGATGGCGACCACGACGATATCGGCGCTGGGCGGTCGCGCCGACAGGCGCGTCATGGCGTCGTAGAACAGGTTGTCCAGCCGGGTCGCCGCGCCGCCGAGGACGGCTAGGAGCAGGACGATGCTGGAGAGCGCCGCCACCGCCACCCACTCGGCGAGGATCCGGCGGCGCTGGGCTTGCGGTGGCCGCACCGGTGCGGGCGCGTCAGAGCGCGGTCTCGAACCGCTGCTCGGCGGACCATTTCTCGACATAGCGCCCCCGCACGAACGTCCTCGACATCACTCGCCAGACGTAGGTTCCCGGCGGGAGGTCCGTGAGGGCGATGCTGGTTTCGGTCAACCCCGCCTGGTCGATCAGGGGCAGGGCGTCCTGGCCCTCGCGCCGGATCTGGAACCGGTAGCTGCGCTCGCCGTCGCCCTCGACGTCCCATCGGAACAGGAAGCGTCTCAAGCCGTCGCCTCGCTCCTGAGTGGGCGCGCGGGGCGTCAGGGTGTTGAGGCGCCGCTCGAAGGCCTGGACGACGGGCATGCCCTCGAGGCCCTGCGCGTCCACGACCGTGGCGCGGACGAAATAGACCCCATCGGCCACCGCGTCGAAGGTGAGGCGAGGCTGGGTCGCCTCGGCGTCCGCCAGGACATCGACGAAACCGGCGTCGGACGCGATCTGGGCGCGATAACCCCGGACGTTCGCGGCGGGCTCCACGTCGAACGAGAGGACGGGCTGGTCCTGAAGGCCGTCGGAGCGGCGTAGAGCCGGGGGCGGCGGCAGCGGGGCCGTCAGGGCGGGGCCATCCACGGTCGAGACGCGGGCGAAGGCCGGCGCGACCGTTTCGACGTCGCCGCCTGTCGACACCTCGACGGAGCCTTCCAGAACCTCGGTGGCGGCGCGCCGGCCGTCGTCCGAGAACCGGACGCGGAACTCGGTCCCGCGCACGGCCGACACCGACATCGGCGTGCGGACGATGTAGCTGTCGTGGGGGCCGCGCAGGGGACGGACCAGGGAGGCGCCGCCGCCCGCCTCGACCAGGAACTCCCGCTGGACGCCCCCGGTCAGCAGGGTGCGGCGCAGGCGTACGATCCGGACGCGGCTCTGCGACGGGAGCGTGACCCGCGAGCCGTCTGGCAAGTCGAGCCGGCCGAAGGCGTTGGCCCCGGTGGCGAGGCCGTCACCCTCGCGCACGGCGAGCCCTTTGGCGGCCGGGACCGTCCGGTCGCCCGACGTGAGCGACACCTCGCCCTTGAAGGCGCCCAGGCGCGCTTCGATCGCCTCGGTCCGCAGCAGGCGCTCGGGGATCCGGAGCCGCGAGCCGGGCCGGAGCCGGCGCGGATCGGCGATCCGGTTCAGCCGCTGGACGACACGATGGTCGGCGGGCCGCGTCAGCCCGCGCTGTCCCAGGTCGTAGAGGGTGTCGCCGCGCTCGACCACATAGATCAGCACCGGCTCCTGCCGGGCTTGCGCGGAGGTCGCCAGCGCGACCGCGAGGACGAGGCCCGCGAAGGCCGTCCGAACGATCACGACGCTTCGGCGAGGGTGTCGCCGTCTCCGTCCAGGCGCTCGAGGCGGTATCCGTAGCTGTAGACCGGCGTCAGGCGGAAGCCGTTCTCAGGACGCAGCCGCAGCTTGGAGCGCACCCGCGAGACATGCATGTCCAGCGTCCGCGACGGAAGGTCGGGATTGCGGCCCCATACGGCTTCGAGGAGGTGGGTCCGCGAGAGGGCCCGGTGGGTGTTGCGGAACAGCTGCAGCGCCAGGCCGAATTCCTTGGCGGTCAGGGCGATCGGCTCGTCGTCGATGGTCACGACCTGCGCGGCGAGGTTGAAGCGATAGGCGCCGAAGGTCTCCACGCCACCGCCGCGGTCGGGATAGGCCCGGCGGAGCAGCGCGGCGACCCGGGCCAGAAGGACGCTGGGCTGGGCGGGCTTGGTGACATAGTCGTCGGCTCCGGCGTTCAGCGCAGTCACTACGTCGCCTTCGTCGGCGCGGCTGGTGAGGAGCAGGACGGGCGGCGGGGCCGGCATGTTGCGGCGTGTCCAGCCGATGATCTCGACGCCGCTCATGTCGGGGACGTTCCAGTCCAGCACGAGCAGGTCGAAGGTGTCGCGCCGCAGGGCCGCGACCAGCGCGCGTCCGGTCATGAACGGCTGGCAGGCATGGCCGGCGCCCGCCAGGAGTTGGTTCACGGCGGCGGCCTGGACGTCGTCGTCTTCGAGAATGGCGATCCGCATCGATCGGCTCCGACCATGCGCGACAGCGCGCGCAGGCGCATCCTAACATTGCACCGCTTCGAGTATGGGATCGAAAGCGTAAACAATTGAAACACCCGGCAGGGGTGTGGAGTCAGGCGGCGGCCATGTCGCGGCGGCGTCCTTCCGCGACGATCCCGGCGGCGCGCTCGATCGACGTGGCGGCGTGTCTCGGCCGCCTCGCCGACTTGGAAAGCCGCCCCGTCTCCAGCATGTCCTGCAGTTCCCGGCGCGCCCGTGACACCCGGCTCTTCAGCGTTCCGGACGAACAGCCGATGCGATCGGCCGCCTCTTCGTAGGCCAGGCCCGCCACCGCGATGGCGAGCAGGGCCTGCCGCTTCTCGGGCGCCAGGGCCTGCAGGGCCAGATGCAAGTCGCTCAGCCGGGCCTGATTCTCCTGCTCAGGCTCCACGAAGCGGATGTCGCGATCCTGGTCGTAGGCCACCTCGCGCCGGGTGGATCGCCAACGGTCGGTCATCTCGTGCCGCAGGATGACGCTGAACCACGCCCGCAGGTTCGAACCCGGCTCGAAACGGTCGCGATTGCGCAGCGCCCGCAGCAGGGCGCCCTGGAGCAGGTCGTCCGCATGGTCGGCGTGGCGCGTCAGGAACATCGCCCGTCGGCGCATCTCCGGGATCAGCCGGATCAGGTCGGTCGTGAAGCTATCGGTCTGCAAGGTGACGCCCGGATCTCGTGGCCGCGATCCCACGACGATATTGCTCGACGGCCGCTGCGCCAGGGTGCTGACGGTCCGAAAATGTAAACAATGGCAAACCCTTGGCGGCGCAGGGCCTGCTGCGGCGTGGTGTGGGCGGCGCCGGCGGGGCGCCCTGCGGCGGCTTGATCGGCGCGCCGTCTCCCGTCACTTGTCGAGGTGGGTGGTCGTTTGGCCGTCTCCGGATAAGGTCGGGGAGGCAAGGGGGAGGGCTGGCAATGATCGCGACGCGTGCGCGCCGCCGTGCGGCGGCTGGGGTTCTGGCGGCGGCGGCGCTGTCGGGTTGCGCCACCTCCCGGGTTTCGGTGGTCGAGCGAGGCGATTCCGCTACAGCCCTGGCGGCCGGCGCGGCCTTCCGGATGGCGCCAGCCGGTGATCCGGCCGATGCGTCGGTTCGCGCGGCGCTCGCCGAACGGCTGATCGGACTGGGGCTGGTCGAGCGGGACCCGCGGCGCGGGTGGTGATCAGCGTGCGGGCCGCCCCGGCGCGGCGGTCGTCCACGGCTTCGTCGGTGTCGCGCATGAACTCGCCGATGGCGCCGAAGGTCCCGACGCTCCAGCCGTGGCGGGTGTCGTCCAGCGCCTGGTCGATCAGCGAACGCCCCATCGTCTTCTTCTCCCCAGATGTCTTGTCTTTGGAACCCGTCGCGGATGTCGAGCCCGGACGCTGCGGCGCCCGCTAGTCGCCCGGCGGCGAACGGGTGATGAAGTGGCCCTTCACGCCCTGGGGCCACCGGCGATAGGGGACGACCCCGTCCGCGCTCTCGGCGTAGGCGAGGGCGAACTCCAGGATGTCGGCGGCCTCGCGGCCGTCGGGCGAGAAGCGTCCGGCGACATAGCTGCACTTGCCCGGCGCGCGGAGATGGATGTTGCAGTGCTGGGCGCAGGACCAGAGGCATTCGACCCGCGAAACCCGCAGGGTTGCGAATCGGGGATCCCGCGCCGCGGACTCCAGCGCCTCGAACAGGCGCTGGCCGCCGCTGACGCCGGCGGGATCGTCCCGCTGGTCCTCGGCGAACCGGCATGTGGAGCAGACGACGATCTCGGCGGCCATCAGAACTCCACCCCGGCCTGGGCCTTCACGCCGCTGCGGAAGGGATGCTTCACCTGGGTCATCTCGGTGACGAGGTCGGCGATCTCGATCAGTTCCGGCCTGGCGTTGCGGCCGGTGACGACGACGTGGGTGTCGGCGGGCTTGGCCCGCAGGGTCTCCAGCACCTCGTCCAGCGGCAGATACTCGTAGCGCAGGACGATGTTCAGCTCGTCCAGGATCACCATCTTCCATTCGGGATCGAGGATGCGCGCCTTGGCGGCCTCCCAGGCGGCTCGGGCCTTTTCGATGTCGCGGGCGCGATCCTGGGTATCCCAGGTGAAGCCTTCACCCATGGGCCGCAACTCCACGAGGTCGGGGAATGCGGCGAAGACGGCGGCCTCGCCGGTCTCCATCGCGCCCTTGATGAACTGGATGATCGACACCTTCATGCCGTGGCCGATCATCCGGCAGGCCATGCCGAGGGCTGCGGTGGTCTTTCCCTTGCCGGGCCCGGTGTGGACGATGACGAGGCCGCGCTCGACGGTCTTTGTCTCCATCATCCGCGAGCGCGCGGCCTGGAGGGTCTTCATCTTCGCGTTGTGCCGGGCGTTGCGTTCGGCCTCGGTCTCGCGGTCTCGGGACTTGGTCATGCGGCCTCGGGAGGGATGAGGGAGTCGAGCGCCGGGGCGGCGCTGTTGGAGCGGGGTGTCCAGAACCCGCGGTCGATGGCTTCGCGCAAACGCCGGGCGATGTCACGCAGCGCGCCCGGATTGGCGTCGGCCAGGAAGGCGCGCACCGCGTCATCCTCGACGAAGGCGCGGTGAACCAGATCGAAATGGTGCGACCGCACGGCTCCGGTGGTCGCGGCGAAGGCGAAGAGATAGTCGACGCCCGCGGCGATCTCGGCCGCGCCGCGATAGTCGTGCCGCATGACGCCGGCGATCCATTTCGGATTGACGAAGCGGCCGCGCAGCACGCGGGCGATCTCCTCGTCCAGCGTGCGGACGACGGGCCGTTCGGGCCGCGAGTGATCGAGGTGATAGCCGACCGGCGCCGCGCCCCGCAGCGCGGTGATCGCGACCGCCAGCCCGCCCTCGAACTGGGCGTAGTCGTTGCTGTCCAGCAGGTCGTGTTCGCGGTTGTCCTGGTTCTGGACCACGGCGTCCGTGGCCGCCAGGCGCGCGCGCAGGGCCGGGCCGGCCGGCGCGCCGGCCTGGCCCGCGCCGTAGGCGTAGCCCGACCAGGCGAGGTACGCCTCGGCCAGTTCGTCGCGGGTTCGCCAGAGGCCGTCGTCGACGAGGGTCTGGAGCCCCGTGCCGAAGCCGCCGGGCGCGGCGCCGAACACGCGGGCGCGGGCGGCATCGCCCAGGCTGGCCGCTTCGTCCCGCCAGCGGGCGGCGGCGGGATTGTCGAGCGCGTCCTCGTCGAGGTCCTGGATCGCCCGCGCCGCCGAGGCCAGCAGGTCGACCTGGTCCACGAAGGCGTCGCGGAAGAGGCCCGAGATGCGCACCGTCACATCGACGCGCGGCCGTCCGAGCGCGGCGAGCGGAAGCACCTCCAACCCCGTCACGCGGCCGGTGGAGGTCTCCCACACGGGCCGGACACCCATGAGGGCCAGCGCCTGGGCGATGTCGTCGCCGCCCGTCCGCATGTTGGCGGTGCCCCACGCCGAGAGCGCGATCGCACGGGGATAGTCGCCCGTCCGCTGAAGATGGTCCTCCATCAGCATCTGGGCCGAGGCCCAGCCCAGCCGCCAGGCCGTCGGCGTGGGGACGGCGCGGGTGTCCACGGAGAAGAAGTTCCGGCCGGTGGGCAGGACGTCGGAACGGCCGCGCGTGGGGGCGCCCGACGGCCCGGGGCGCACGAAGCGGCCGGCGAGCCCGGCGAGCAGGCCGGCGCGCTCGTGCGCGCCGCAGGCGTCCACCGCCGGGCCCAGCTCCCCGTCCAGGCCCGCCAGCACCGCCCGGGTCCGGGCCCAACCTTCGCCGGCCCGGGGACGTCGCGACACCAGCCGCCAGGCCAGCCGTTCCAGGCGTTCCACGGTGTCGCCCGCCGTGCGCCAGGGGGCGTCGGACAGTCGGGCGAGGTCGGTCGGACGGGGACCGGTCCAGGGGTCGGCGAGGCGGGCGGCGAGGGGATCGAACCCCAGGGCGAGATCGTCGGCCAGCGCGCGCAGGAGCGAGGCGTCGCCGCCTTCGCCGTGGCGACGCGGCGCGCGGAGGAGAGCGACGAGCAGGCCGGTCCGTTGACCGCCCTCGGGCGAGCGTCCGAAGACGTGCAGGCCGTCGCGGATCTGAAGCTCCTTCAACTCGCAGAGGTGGTTGTCCAGCGCCGAGAGCGCGGCGTCCGGGTCGGACGGGTCGAGGCCGCAGTCGACGTCCAGGCCTTCACGGGCCGCCAGCGCCAGGATCTCGCGGCGCAGCGGAACCAGTCGGCGGGGATCGAGCCCCGAGGCGGCGTAGTATTCGTCCACCAGTTCTTCGAGCTGTTTCAGGGGGCCGTAGCTTCCGGCCCGCGTCAGGGGCGGGGTCAGGTGGCCCACGATCGCCGCGGCGGTGCGGCGCTTGGCCTGGGAGCCTTCACCCGGGTCGTTGACGATGAATGGATAGAGCTGTGGCGTCGGACCCAGGATCGCCCGGGGGAAGCAGGCGTCCGACAGGGCCAGGGCCTTGCCCGGAAGCCATTCCAGGGTGCCGTGCTTGCCGGCGTGGACCACGGCGTGCGCGCCGAAGGCGTGGCGCAGCCAGGCGTAGAAGGCCAGATAGCCGTGCGGCGGGACCAACGTCGCGTCGTGGTAGGTCGTCTTGGGGTCGAGGCCATAGCCGCGGCCGGGTTGGACGCCTACCACCACGCCGCCGAAGCGGTGCGCGGCGATCCGGAAGGCCCTGGCGTCTGGATCGAACGCGGGGTCGGCCTCGGGCGGACCCCAGCGCTCGGTCACCGCCTGGACGATCCCGGCCGGCAGGCCGGCGAGGAACGCCTCGTACCGGGCCAGGGGCAATTGCGCAGAGGGTTGTCGCGAGGGAGGCTTGCCGACCAGGCGCCGCATCAGCGCGCGGCCGGAGTCTGGCGCGCCACGGACGTCGTAACCCTCGTCCCGCAACGTCGCCAGCAGGTCGGCGACACTGGCCGGGGTGTCCAGGCCTACGCCGTTGCCGATGCGGCTGTCGCGGCTCGGATAGTTGGCCAGCACGAACGCGATCCGCCGCTCCGCGGGCGGCGCGCGGCGCAGGCGTGTCCAGGCGGCGGCCAGGTCGCAGGCGAACGCGAGTTGATCGGGATCGGCCACATGCCGGACGATGGCGCACTGGGTGTCCGCGTCGAATGCGGCCTCGGCCTTGAAGGCGACCGCGCCGGCGAAGAGACGGCCGTCGACCTCGGGCAGGGCGACGTTCATGGCCAGGTCGCGGGCGCCCAGGCCCCGGCCGTCGGCGTCCCAGGCCTCCCGACTGACGCCGGCGAAGGCGAGTTGCAGGACCGGAGCGTCGGAGGCCGCGAGCACGCCGCCATCGGCGTCCGCAGGCGATCCCGTGGCGAAGGCGGTGGTGTTCAGCACCACGTCCGGAGGCGCCTGGGCGAAGGTGCGCGCCAGGATATCGGCGGCGAACGCGTCCTTAAGGCTGGCCACGAAGACGGGCAGGGGGTTGAGCCCGCGGTCCAGCAGCGTCGCGACCGCCGCGTCGATCGCGCCGGTCGCCCCCGCGGCGAGGTAGGCGCGGTAGAAGACCAGTGCGGCCACCGGGGCGCCCGGTCTCCAGGCGGCCCGCACATCGTCGAGGCCCGGCGCCTCGCGGCCGGGCCAGTAGAGTCCCGCCCGCAGCAGGGGACGGGGTTCGGACCAGACGGCCGGGCCGCCGACGAGGGCGTGGGCATAGCGCAGGAAGTTGTCGGCGTTGTCGGGACCGCCCTCGCGCAGGTACGCCGTCAACCGCCGCCGGGCCGCCGGGGGAAGGATGGAGAGGGCGCGCGAGTCCGCGTCGTCGTCATCGTCCAGCAGGGCGGCGAACGCCACGCCGGCGGACCGGCAGGCGGCGGCGATTTCGTCGAGGCCATAGGGCCAGTAGCCCCGGCCGCCCAGCAGGCGCACGACCACCAGCCGGGCCCGGCGGATCACCTGTTCGACATAGATGTCCACCGACAGCGGGTGGCGCAGGACCAGCGGGCTGGCGAGCCGGAGCGTCGGCGCGCCGGCCGGCCGCCGTGCGGCCGCCGCGGCGAGCGCCGCAAGGTCGGTGTCGTTGGCCGATAGGACGACGATGTCGCCGGGCGTCTGGCCCAGGTCGACCGCCTCGGTCCCGTCGAGCACCGCGCCCGGCTGGATCGCCAGAAGGTGCATCAGCCCAGGGAAGCCCGGAGGCCCGGAGTCAGGGCGGCCTGGTCCAGGCCTTTCTCACCGATGACGACCAGCCTGGATTCCCGGGCTTCGCCCTCGCGCCAGGGGCGGTCGAAATAGGTCTGGATGCGTGGGCCGACGGCCTGGACGATGAGGCGCGCAGGCTTGCCGGCCACCGCCACCACGCCCTTCAGCCGCAGGATGTCGTGCGCCTCGATCAGGGGCAGGAGAGCCGCGGCGAGCGCCTCGGGCGAGCCGGTCTCCGGGCCGGCGACGACGAAGCTGTCGAAGTCGTCGTGGTCGTGGCCGTCCGCCATGCCGTCGTGATGCGACGGGCGGCTGTCGAGGTCGTCCTCGGCCGCCACGCCCAGGCCCAGCAGGGCGGCCGGCGGCACGTCGCCCTGGGTGGCGTGGATCACCTTGGCGCCGGGCCGCAGGTGCTCGCGCACAGCCGCCTCGACGGCGGCGCGACCGGCGGCGGGCACGAGGTCCATCTTGTTGAGGATCACCAGATCCGCGCAGGCGATCTGCTCCTCGAAAAGCTCCTCCAGCGGGGTCTCGTGGTCGAGCGTCGGGTCTTCGGCGCGGGCGGCGGCGACGGCGGCTTCGTCGGCGGCGAAACGGCCCCGGGCCACCGCGTCGGCGTCGATCATCGCCACCACGCCGTCCACGGTGGCGCGCGTGCGCACGTCGGGCCAGGTGAAGGCCTTCACCAGCGGCTTGGGCAGGGCCAGCCCCGAGGTCTCCACGATGATGTGCTCGGGCGGATCGGGCCGGTCGATGAGTTTCGTCATCGTCGGAAGGAAGTCGTCGGCCACGGTGCAGCAGATGCAGCCGTTGGCGAGTTCGACGATGTCGTCCTCGGCGCAGCCCTCGATCCCGCAGCCCTTCAGGATGTCGCCGTCGATGCCGACGTCGCCGAACTCGTTGACGATGACGGCGAGGCGGCGACCGTTCGCCTTCTCCAGCAGGCTGCGGACGAGGGTGGTCTTGCCCGAGCCCAGGAAGCCGGTGACGACGGTGGTGGGGATCTTGGCCATGCGCATCTCCAGCGAGGGGCGGACGATGCATGACGGCGTGCGGCGCGCCGGAAGCCGGCGCCGCGACGATCCGTCAGGCGCCCTCCGCACCCGGGTTTCGTATCCGTCGAGGCCGGTCTCCTGGCTCTTGCTCTCGACGCGGCGCCTTCCCGGGACGGACCCAGTGGCGTTCGCCGCGCGATTGACGAGCAATCACAGTTGCGGGGGCAGCTGCGGCCTTGGCCCCGGAGAGCCGCACCGCATTCCCGGGAACCTCTCGGTTCCCATGCCTCGACGGCTCAAGGCCTAAGCCCATGACCCCAGGGGGTCAAGGCGCGCTGTCGGCCCCGACGATCGCGGGCGGGATCGGGTCGGTTTCGGAACGGGGCTTTACGGTGAGGGGCAAGCCGGCGACCAGCAGGACCACCTCGTCGGCCCGGGCGGCGAGCGCCTGGTGCAGTCGCCCGGCCTCGTCGCGGAATCTCCGGCTGAGGGCGTTGTCGGGCACGATTCCCAGGCCCACCTCGTTGCTCACCACCCACAGCCGGGCCGGCGTGCGCGCCAGCGCGGCGAGCAGGCCGTCGCGCGCCGCCACGACGTCGTTCCCGCCAAGGATCAGGTTGGTGAGCCAGAGGGTGAGACAGTCGATCACCGCGACATCGCCCGGGGCGAGCGCGTCCACCGCGGCGGCCAGGTCGAGGGGCGCTTCCACGGTGCGCCAGCGATCGCCGCGATCCGCCCGGTGGCGCGCGATGCGGTCGGACATCTCGGCGTCGAAGGCCTGGGCGGTGACGATCATGACGGGCGTCGCCATCGCCGGAGCGGCGGCCGCCACCGCACCGGCCGCCTCAGCACCGGCCGCCTCCGCACTGGCCTGGGCGTAGGCGCTCTTGCCCGAGCGGGCGCCGCCCAGCACGAAGGTCAGCTTCTGGGGCGCAATTGACTGTCCGGAGCGCACGCTCTAACCCCGATCCTGCGTCAGGTTCCTCGAAAGAGGATGAAAAGGGAACGGGGTATCTCAGGCCCCGGCTGTCCCCGCAACTGTAGGCGGTGAGCCCGCGCGTCAAAGGTCACTGGACTGCCGGCCTCGTTCGGCCAGGTCCGGGAAGGCGACGCGCACCGGCGACGATCCGCGAGCCAGGAGACCTGCCCGGCGTCGTCGTTCTTCACCCGGCCGGGGCGTGCCGAGTGGACGGGGAGGTCCCGCGCAACGGCAGGCAAACCACGTCCCGAGGCCGGGCAGGCCGCGCGGGCGGCCTTCGGAGGGACGGGCGATGGCCATGCGGCCGCATGCGCCGGATCGGATGACGGACACCCCCGCCGGCGCGCGCGGGGCGGTCGCCGCCGCGCCGGCCGCGATCCCGCCCGTGGTCGCCGGGTCGGCCGAAACTCAGGACGCCTTCGCCGCGCACGCCGCCGCGCACGGGGGCCGGTTGTCGGCCGCCATGACGGCGTATCCGAACGCGCCCACGCCGTGGCTCGACCTCTCCACGGGGATCAATCCGGAGCCCTGGCCCGGCGCCCGGGCCCCGGCCGACCTGCTGGCCCGGCTGCCGGACCCGGTCCAACTGGCCGGGCTGGAGGCCGCCGCGGCGCGCGCCTTCGGCATGGCCGATCCGGCGCGGGTGGTGGCGACGGGCGGCGCCGAGGCGGGGCTGCGTCTCCTGCCACGAGTGATCCACGCCGCGGACGTCGACATCGTCTCGCCGACCTATTCCGGCCACGAGTCGGCCTGGCGGACGGGCGCGACGCGCGTCCACCGGATCGGAGCCGAGCACATGCGCGCCTCGGCCGCCTGTGTGCTGGCGCTGGTCAATCCCAACAATCCGGACGGGCGCGCGCTGGGCCGGGAGCCCCTCTCCGACCTGATCGCCCGTCGGACGGCCGCTCGGCTCTGGACGATCGTGGACGAGTCCTTCGTGGAGACCGAGCCCGGCCTGAGCGTGGCCGATCTCGCCTCGGACCGGCTCGTCGTCCTGCGGTCGTTCGGCAAGTTCTACGGCCTGCCGGGTCTGCGGCTGGGCTTCGCGATCGCGCCACCGGGGATCGCGGAACGGCTGCGAACCCTCCAGGGCGAGTGGCCGGTGAGCTCCGAGGCGATCGTCATGGGGAGCGGGGCGTACGCCGATCGCACGTGGCGGACGCACGCCGAGGCGCGCTTGCGGCTCCAGGCGGAGGCGCTGGACGATCTGCTCGTCCGTCGCGGCCTTACCGTACTGGGCGGAACCAGCCTCTTCCGACTGGTGTCGGTGAGCGGTGCGAGGCGCGTCTTCGATGGTCTGTGCCGGGCTGGAATTCTGACGCGCCCCTTCACGGGCCCGGCGGATTGGCTGCGGTTCGGGCTGCCGCCGCAACAGGATCTGGGCCGGCTCGACGACGCGCTGCGGCAGGCGATGCGATGAGCTGGGGGCGGCGCGAGGTGCTGGCGGCGGGTCTGGCGGGGAGTCTTGCGGGGGGGCTCGCCCCTGGTGCGGCCTTGGGCGCGATCCCCGACCCCGTGCGAGCTCCGGGTCCGGCCGCGCCGCGCCGCGTCGTGTCGCTCAACGCCTGTCTGGACGTGATCCTCGTCCATCTCGCGGACCGGGACCAGATCGCGGCCCTCAGTCACTACGCCCGCGATCCGGGCAGTTCGACCATCGCGCCGCTGGCGCGCACCTTGCCCTTCACCTGGGAGAGCGCCGAGGAGGTGATCGCGTTGCGGCCCGATCTGGTTCTGGCGAGCCGCCATTCCGCGCCGGCGACGCGCAACGCGCTTCAGCGGCTGGGCGTGCGGACGGAGAGGTTCTCGACGCCCAGGACCATCGCCGAGAGCCTGGAGCAGGTGGCGCGGGTGGCTGGTCTGGTGGGGCGTTCGGCGCGCGGCGCGGCGCTCGTCGCCCGCATCGAGGCGGCGCTGAGCGCCGCGAGGCCTGTCCCCGGAACGCCGCCGATGACCGCCCTGGTCTATCAGCCGAACGGCTTCAGTCCCGGACCGGGCACGCTGGCCGACGAACTCATGACGCTGGCGGGCTTCGAAAACGTCGCCCGGCGCTACGGCCTGAAGTCCTGGGGCAACGTGCCGCTGGAACGTCTGCTCGCCGACCCGCCTCAGGTGCTTCTGGTGGGCGAGCCGTCGCCGGGGCTGCGGAGCTGGGCCGACCGGGTGATGACCCATCCCGCCCTGGCTTCGCTCGAAGGCCGGATGCGGCAGGCGCGGCTGCCCGAACAGCTGCTCTACTGCGGCGGACCGGTGCTGATCGACGCCGCCGGCGCGCTGGCGGCGGCGCGGCGAGATCTGGGCGCGCGCGCCACATGACCCCCTGGCCGAGATGGGGCGTCTACGCCGCGGCGGCGGGCCTGCTTGCGATCCTGGCGTTCGCCAGCCTGAGCGCGGGCCGGGTGTGGGTGCCGTGGTCGGCCTGGTCGGCGACCGCCGACGATCCGCGCTGGGCGATCGTCTTCGGGCTGCGGGCGCCGCGCACGCTGCTGGCGATCCTGGTCGGCGGCGCACTGGGCCTCTCCGGAGCCGCCTTGCAAGGCTACACGCGCAACGCGCTGGCCGATCCCGGCGTGCTGGGCGTCTCGGCCATGGCCGCGTTCGGGGCGGTGGCGACCCTCTATTTCGGTCTGGCGGGCGGGGCGCCCTGGGTGTTGCCGGCCGCCGCCATGATCGGGGCGGGGGCAGGGGTGGTGGTGCTGCTGGCCCTGGCGGGCGCCACCTCCAGCCTCGTCACCTTCATCCTGGCGGGAGTGATCGTGCAGACGATCGCCGGCGCCGGCGTGGCGCTGGCGCTCAACCTGGCTCCCGATCCCTGGTCGGTGAACGAGATCGTCAACTGGCTGATGGGGTCGCTGGCCGACCGCAGCGTCGAGGAGGTCCGGCTGGCCGCCCCCGGCGTGCTGGCGGGATGCGCCCTGCTGCTGACGCTCGGGCGGTCGCTGGATGCGCTGACCCTGGGCGAGACCGGCGCGCGCTCGCTGGGAGTCGACCTCGGCCGGGCGCGGCTGCTGCTGGCGGTGGGCGTGGCGCTGGCGGTCGGCTCCAGCGTTGCGGTCACCGGCGTGATCGGGTTCGTGGGGCTGGTGACGCCGCACCTGTTGCGGCCCTTCGTGGGCGCGCGGCCGGGCGCGCTGCTGCTGCCATCGTTCCTGGGCGGGGCGATCCTGGTCCTGGCGGCCGACATCCTGGTGCGGCTGACGCCGGCGGCGACCGAGGTGAAGCTGAGCGTCGCGATGACGGCCCTGGGCGGCCCGTTCTTCCTGGCCATCCTTATCGGCATGCGGCGGAGGCTGGCGTGAGCGACGCCCAAGCCCGCCCGATCGAGGCCCGGAACCTCGAGGTCGCCCTGGGCGGCGCGCCGATCCTGCGCGACGTCAGCCTGGCGCTGGCCCCGCGGGCCGTCACCGCCATCGTCGGCCCCAACGGCGCGGGGAAATCGACCTTGCTCGAGACTCTGGCCGGCCTGCGGCGGCCGGACACCGGCGCGGTCGACCTCGACGGCGCCCCGCTGCTGGGAATGAAGCCGCGCGAGAGGGCCCGGCGGGTGGGCTTCCTGCCTCAGACGCCGGAAGTGGCCTGGGCGGTCACGGTGCGGACCTTCGTCGGCCTGGGCCGCACCGCCTATACCGGGCCGTGGGGGCTCGGCCGCGAGGACCACGAGGCGGTGGAGGCGGCCATGAGCGCGGCCGGCGTGAGCGATTTCGCCGAACGGGTGGTGACGACCTTGTCCGGCGGGGAGCGGGCCCGGGTGTTCGTCGCCCGCGCGCTGGCGGGCCGGCCGGCGTGGCTGCTGGCCGATGAGCCGCTCACCGGGCTGGACCCTGGTCATGCGCTCGATGCGCTGGCCCTGTTCCGCGGCCTCGCGGAGCAGGGGAGCGGCGTGGTCGTCACCCTGCACGACCTGTCCCTGGCCGCGCGCGTCGCCGACCGCGTCGTGGTGCTGGCGCAGGGCCGTATCGTCGCCGACGGGCCGCCGGAGTCTTGCCTCGCGCCCGAGGTCCTGCGCGCGGCCTATGGCGTGGAGGCGGTGATCGTCCAGGGGGCGGAAGGGCCGTTGATCGAGGTCCTGCGGCGTGCCGGCTGACCCGCTCCTGGTTCTGGCCGCCGCCGGGCTGGACGCCGCCGTGGGATACCCCGACCGGCTGCATCGGCGGCTTCCGCATCCGGTGGTCTGGGCGGGGTCGGCGATCTCGACCCTGGAGCGGGCCTGGAACCGGCCGGCCCTGTCCGGCGCGATGCGGCGGGCTCTGGGCGCGGCCACCGTCCTGCTGGTGGGCGGCGGCGCGGCGGCGCTGGGGTGGGGCCTGGAATGGGGGGTCGGCTTCGTATCCTGGCCCGTCGGGATGATGCTGGCCGCCCTGGCGGGATCGGTCGGCCTGGCGCAGCGCAGCCTGTACGACCACGTCCTTGCCGTGTTGCGACCGCTGGAGGCGGGCGACCTCCCGGGCGCGCGTCGGGCCGTCGGCATGATCGTGGGCCGGGACACCGGGACCCTGGACGAGGCCGGCGTCGCCGCCGCGGCGCTGGAGAGCCTGGCCGAGAGTTTCAACGACGGCGTGGCCGCGCCGGTCTTCTGGTTCGTCCTGGGCGGCCTGCCGGGCCTCTTCGCCTACAAGGCGGTGAACACCGCCGACAGCCTGATCGGACACCGCGAACCCCGCTGGCGCGACTTCGGCTGGGCGGCCGCGCGCACGGACGATCTCATGAACCTGATCCCGGCGCGGCTGGCCGGCGCTGTGGTGGCCCTGGCGGGCGCGGGCGGCTGGCGCGCGATGTGGCGGGATGCGCCCAAGCACGCCTCGCCCAACGCGGGGTGGCCCGAGGCGGCGATGGCCGGCGCGCTTCGGGTCCGCCTGGGCGGCCCGGCGTCGTACGACGGCGAGGCCCACGACCGGCCGGTGTTCGGCGAGGGGCGCGCGCCCACATCCGCGGATCTGCGCCGCGGGCTTTCGGTCTATGTGCGGGCGTGCGGCCTGCTGTGGGCCGCGCTGGCGATAGGAGCGTTCGCATGGCCGCGCTGATGCTCCAGGGCTGCGGGTCGGACGTGGGCAAGTCGGTGCTGGTGGCCGGGCTCTGCCGGCTGTTCGCGAACCGCGGGTTCAGGGTGCGCCCCTTCAAGCCGCAGAACATGTCCAACAACGCCGCGGTCACCGCCGACGGGGGCGAGATCGGCCGCGCCCAGGCGCTCCAGGCGCTGGCCTGCCGCACGCCGCCGACCGTCGACATGAACCCCGTCCTGCTCAAGCCGCAGTCGGACGTGGGCGCGCAACTCGTGGTGCGGGGGCGGATGGCGGGGACGTGGAAGGCGGCCGGCTATCAGCACCGCAAGGCCGCCCTGCTGCCCACCGTGGTCGAAAGTTTCCGCCGGCTGGAGGGCGAGGCGGACCTGGTGATCGTGGAGGGCGCCGGTAGCCCGGCGGAAACGAACCTGAGGGCCAACGACATCGCCAACATGGGTTTCGCCCACGCCGCGGACGTTCCCGTCGTGCTGGTCGGCGACATCGACCGCGGCCATGTGATCGCCAGCCTGGTCGGGGCGCAGGTGGTGCTGGACGAGGCGGATCGGAATCGGGTGAAAGGCTTTCTGATCAACAAGTTTCGGGGTGATCCTCGCCTTTTCGACGGGGGTCGGACGGAGATCTCCGCGCGCACGGGCTGGGCGGACTTCGGCATGGTCCCGTGGCTCGGAGCCGCCGCGCGCCTGCCCGCCGAGGACGCGGTCGTGCTCGAACACGTCCGGGACGGGGCGCGGCGAGCCGTGACCATCGCGGTCCCGATGCTGTCGCGGATCGCCAATTTCGACGACTTCGATCCCCTGCGGGCCGAGCCGGACGTGGACCTCAGGTTCGTGCCGCCCGGCCGTGCGTTGCCCGGAGACGCGGACCTGGTGATCCTGCCGGGCTCCAAGGCGACGCTGGCCGACCTGGGGTTCCTGCGCGAACAGGGCTGGGACGTGGATCTCGCCGCCCATGTCCGGCGCGGCGGTCGCGTGCTGGGGGTGTGCGGCGGCTACCAGATGCTGGGTCGGCGCGTGAGCGACCCCACGGGCGTGGAAGGACCGCCCGGCGCCGCGAACGGCCTGGGCCTGCTGCCGGTGGAGACGGTGCTGACCGGCGACAAGGTGCTGCGGCCGGTGCATGGGACGATGCTGGGCGCGCGGTTCGAGGGCTACGAGATGCACGTCGGCCGCACCACGGGCGCCGCCGCGCCGTGGCTCGAGATCGCCGATGGGCCAGCCGATGCGGATCGGGGCTGCGTGTCGTCCGATGGACGGATCATGGGCGCCTATGTCCACGGGCTGTTCGCCGCGGCCGAGGCCCGCGCCGCGTTCCTGGCGATGCTCGGCGCCGAGAGCCGGATCGGCGACTACGGCGGCGTGGTGGACGCCGCCCTGGACGAGATCGCCGAGGTGCTGGCGGGCGCCCTGGACATCGCTGGGCTGGCCACGCTGGCGGGTGTCGGGTTGGGCGGCGTCGGGCCGGCAGGGGTGGGGAGCGCGGGCGGATGAAGGTGGTCCCGACGGCGGACGCAGCCCTGGCCGTCGCCGTGCAGGCGCGGCTGGACGGCAAGGCCAAGCCCCCGGGCGCGCTGGGCCGCATCGAGGCGCTGGCCCTGCGACTGGCAATGATCCGCGGCTCGGCCGAGGTCCGCGCCGACAAGGCCCTGCTGCTGCTCTGCGCCGGGGATCATGGCCTCGCGGAGGCCGGCGTGTCGGCCTATCCGGCTTCGGTGACCCGGGCGATGGTGGCCACCCTGCTGGCGGGAAAGGCCAGCGCCAACGCCTTCGCCCGCGCCGTGGGGGCCGAGGTGCTGGTTGTGGACGCCGGCGTGGCGGCCGACCTCGCGCCGCATCCCGGCCTGCTGGACGCCAAGGTCGGGCGGGGCACGGCGAACGCGGTGGTCGGGTCGGCCATGACCGTTCCGGAGGCCAGGGACGCCCTGGCGCGCGGGGCGGCCATCGCCCGCGAGCACCTCGCCGAGGGCCGATTCGAGGTGCTGCTACTGGGCGAGATGGGCATCGGCAACAGCGCCTCGGCCGCGCTGCTGATGCACCGCCTGGCGCCGGCGCCGCTGGCCGACTGCATCGGCGCGGGCGCCGGCCATGACGCGGAGGGGATGAGGCGCAAGGCCGCCGCGCTGGAGGCGGCCGCGCGACGGACGCCCGCCACCGCACCCCTGGAGGTGCTGGCCGAGTTCGGGGGCTTCGAGATCGCCATGATGGCCGGCGCGGTCCTGGGCGCGGCCGCGGTGCGGCGGCCGGTGATCGTCGACGGCTTCATCGGCTCGGCCGCCGCCCTGGTCGCGGTGCGGCTGGAGCCTGCGGCGAAGGACTACCTGATCTTCTCCCATCGCTCGGCCGAGAAGGGGCATGCCCGGATGCTGGAGGCGCTGAAGGCGCGACCGTTGCTGGACCTGTCGCTGCGGCTGGGCGAAGGCACGGGAGCCCTGCTGGCGCTGCCGCTGGTGCGCGCCGCCGCGCGCCTGCTGACCGATGTGGCCCAGTTGGATGAAGTTCTGGGAGGACAGGTTTGAATTTCCGTCGGGAAATGGTGCTGCTTGTCGTGGCGGCGCAGTTCCTGACCCGCCTTCCGGCGCCGCGCCTGTCCGCCTTCGAGCCCGACTGGGTGACGCGCAGCGCCCGCTGGTTCCCGCTGGTGGGCCAACTGGTGGGGGCGATCGCCGGCGTCGTCTTCGTGGGCGCAGCGCAGTTGTGGCCGCCCGCGGTGGCCGCCGTCCTCGCGCTGGCGGCCGGTCTGCTGGTCACGGGCGCACTGCACGAGGACGGCCTCGCCGACACGGCCGACGGCCTGTTCGGAGGCGCCACGCCCGCCCGCCGGATCGAGATCATGAAGGACAGCCGAATCGGGACCTACGGCGTCCTGGCCCTGGTCGTGGCGGTCGGGTTGAAGGTTGCGGGCCTGGCGGCGCTTGCGCCGGCGGCGGCGTTCTGGGCGCTGGTCGCCGTCCACGGCCTGGGCCGCGCCGCGGCGGTGACGGCCATGCGGCTTACGCCCTATGCGCCCGAGGGGCGACCCACCCGCTGGACGCCGGCGCAGGCCGGGGTGCGGACCTGGGAGCTGGCCTTTTCCCTGATGTTGGCGGCCTGGCCGCTGGCGATGCTCGGTCCCCTCGCGGCGGGGGCGGCGGTGCTGGGCGCGGCCCTGGGCGCGGCGGTCGTGATCGGGGTCGCTTGGCGCCGGCTCGGCGGCCATACCGGCGATGTCCTGGGCGCCGTGGAACAGACGGCCGAGGTCTGCGCCCTGCTGGGTGTCGTGGCGGTCGCGACATGCGCCTGATCGTCGGGCCGGAACGCCATGCGGGTCGGGCGCCGATGGCGGAGGCCGATCTGCTGGTGCTGCGCTCTCCGGCCGCCGAAGGCGCGGGACCGCAGAGTGCTCGACGGCGCCTGGAACTCCGGTTCAACGACATCGCCGAACCGCGCGTCGGGCTCACGCCGCCGGACGCGGCGCTGGTCGGGGAGATCCTGGCCTTCGGCCGCGACGCCGCGACGCTCGCCGTCTTCTGCTACGCTGGCGTCAGCCGCTCGACGGCGGCTGCCTACGCCGTCGCCTGTCAGGCCACGGCGCCGGGGCGGGAGGCCGAGCTGGCCCAGGCCCTGAGGTCGTTGTCGCCGGCCGCCACGCCCAATCCGCTGATGGTGGCCCTGGCGGACGCCGCGCTCGCCCGGGGCGGCCGGATGGTCGCCGCCATCGCCGCCATCGGCCGTGGGGCGGAGGCGTTTGAAGGACCGCTGTTCGAATGGCGGCCCGTCACCGGGTCGGCGGTGACCCGGGGGTGACTTGGGGGCGGATTGACCGTGGCCGGCGCTGGGGGTAGCTCGGCGCCTGCGTCAGGTTCCCCGCAAGGGGAGAATAGGGAACGGGGTCCGAAGCCCCGGCTGCCCTCGCAACTGTAGGCGGCGAGCCCGCGCGTCGAACGCCACTGGGATCCTCAGGGAGTCTGGGAAGGCGACGCGCACCGGCCTTGACCCGTGAGCCAGGAGACCTGCCCGACGCAGTCGTCCTTCGACCGGCCGAGGTGCGCCGGGCGAGCGGGTTTCCCCGAGAGGCGACGTGGTGCGGTCGCGCGCGCGGCCGAAGCCGGCGTTCGCCAGGACGCCGTCCCCGCGCGCCATGGGACAAGGGGATACGACATGGGCAAGGCCCTCTTCATCGGATCGGCGCTCGCCCTGGTGGCGGCAGGGGCGGGGACGGGCGCGTGGGCGGCCGAATTGCAGGATGCGCCCGACCCGGATGTCGCGGCGCGAGCGGGCGCCACCGGCGTGGCCGAGGTGGTCGTGACCGCCAACCGCACGGCGCAGGCGCGCGACCGGGTGGGACAGTCGGTGACCGTCCTGACGGACGCGGTCATCCGGAGCAGCCAGGCGACGGCGGCGGCGGACCTGCTGGCCCGGACGCCGGGCGTCAGCTTCACCCGCAACGGCGGGCCGGGCGCGTCCACGAGCCTGAACATCCGCGGCGCCGAGAGCCAGCATACCGTGGTGCTGATCGACGGCGTGAAGCTCAACGATCCGTCCTCGACCCAGGGCGGCTTCAACGCCGGCAACCTGCTCATCGGCGATATCGCGCGCATCGAGGTGCTTCGCGGCGCCCAGTCGACCCTGTGGGGCAGCCAGGCCATCGGCGGGGTGGTGAACATCGTCACGCGTGAACCGGAGGAGGTCTTCGAGGCCTCGGCCAATGTGGAGGCCGGCGCCCGCGACACCGCCTACCTGCGGGCCGGCGTGGGCGGGCGTTCGGATCGCGTCGCGTGGCGGCTGGCCGGCGGATACTACACCACCGATGGCTTCTCGGCCTACCGGCTGGGGCGCGAGCGGGACGGCTACATCAACGCCGGCGCCTCGGGACGCCTGCGGGTGACCCTGACGGACGCGATCTCGGCCGAGGTGAGGGCGGTCTATTCGCGGGGGCGCAACGACTTCGACGCCGTCGGCGCCGATACGCCGGAGTTCGGGCGCACGGCGGAGCTGGTGGCGTACGCCGGCCTCAACGCCGCCCTTCTCGACGGACGGCTGAAGAACAGAGTGGCCTTCGCCTACACCGACACTGATCGGGAGAATTTGAATCCCCTTCGCGCCGCGACTCAGCCGCTGACCTTCGATGCGGCAGGCAAGAATCGGCGATTCGAGTATCAGGGCGTGTTCGCGATCCGGGAGGATTGGACCGTGACTTTCGGCGCCGAGAGCGAGACGGCGCGGATGCGGACCCGTTCGCCGACCCCCGCGGTCCCCGACCCGGCCTATGTGCGCGGAAGGGTCGGCATCGACAGCCTGTACGGCCAGATGCAGGCCGGCGTCGGTCGCGGCCTGACGCTCACCGGGGGCCTCCGCTATGACGACCACGACACCTTCGGCGGCCACGTCGTGGGCCAGGTCGCCGCGGCCTGGTCGCTGAACGACGGCGCGACGGTGCTTCGCGCGAGCTGGGGCGAGGGGTTTCGCGCGCCGGGCGTCTTCGAGCTGTACAGCGATTTCGGCAACACCGGCCTGTCGCCCGAGCGCGTGAAGAGCTGGGACGCCGGCGTCGAGCAGCGGCTGTTCGACCGGGCGCGGGTGTCGGCCACCTGGTTCGATCGGGACGCCGACAACGAGATCCGTTTCAACAGCTGCACGGCCGCTTCGACCGATCCCCTGTGCCGCGTGAACGGGACGGTGCGGTTCGGTTACTACCGCAACATCCTGAAAACCCGGGCGCGAGGCGTCGAACTGTCGGGCGAGGTGACGCCGCTCAAGGGTCTGACGGTGTCGGGCAACTACACCTGGACCGACGCGGAGAACGCCTCGGGCGTCAACGCGGGCAAGCGGCTGGTCCGGCGGCCCGAGCACATGTGGAACCTCTCGGCGGCCTATGAATGGCCGGTCGGCGTCTCAACCGCGGCCGCCCTCCGTCATGTGGGCAAGACCTTCAACAACGACGCCAACACGGTGGCGCTGAAGGCCTACACCGTGGTCGACGTCCGCGCGTCCTGGCCGGTCACCGAGCGGGTCGAGATCTTCGGGCGCATCGAAAACCTCCTGGACGAGGATTACGAGACCATCCTCAACTACGGAACCGCCGGCCGCGGGGCCTTCGCCGGGGTGCGTGCGCGGTTCTAGGACCGCGCGGCGCACGCCCCTGTCAGCGGAACTCGAGGCCTTCGAAGTCGCCCGAGTTCCGCCAGGCGTCGATGTAGCGGAAATAGGCCGACGGACCGGCCGGATAGCCGACGTTGAGCCGGGCGGCGGGACCGGGGTCCTGGCCCTCGTTGTTGTAGTAGCCCGGCGTGCAGTCCGCGGCCCCCATCATCATCCGCCCGGGACCCTGGAGCAGAAGCTCGACCCAGGCGTCCTGGGCCTCCTGCGTGACCTCGACCTCGCGCGCGCCGGCGTCCAGGGCGTGCTTCACCACCGCGGCGATCGTCCGGCCGCCCTCGGTCAGGTTGTGGGGGACGTTCGAGATCAGGTTCGCGCCCTGGGTCGGCTGGACGAAGAACAGGTTGGGGAAGCCGTGCACGTGGATGCCGTGCTTGGTGCGCAGGCCCTCGGCCCACGCCTCACTGAGCTTCAGCCCGTCGCGGCCCGAGACATCGAAGCCGGCGCGACGCTTGTACTCCGTGCCGACCTCGAAACCGGAGGCGTAGATGATGCAGTCGACCTCGTATTCGACGCCGCCCGCGACGAGACCCTTTTCCGTGATCCGCTCCACACCCTTGCCGTCGGTGTCGACCAGCGTGACGTTCGGGTTGTTGAACGCCTGGAGATAGGCGTCGTGGAAGCACGGGCGCTTGCAGAGCTGACGGTACCAGGCCTTGAGCCGGTCGCCGGTCTCGCGGTCCTCGACGACAGTGTCCACGCGGGCCCGGATCTCCTCCATCTTCTCGAAATCGGAGTCCTCGAAGGCGGCCAGCATCCCCATCGGGTTGCGTTGATCGGCCGGGAGGCCAGCGATCTTCGCCCGGATGCGGCGCGACAGGTCGGTCCAGCCGTCCTGCACCAGGTCTTCCGTGGCGTTTCCCATCGCCTGGTTGTCGGTGAAGTTCTCCAGCCAGCGCTGCTGCCAGCCGGGGGTGGCGATGTCGGCGAACCACTGGGGGTCGATCGGCGCATTGGCGCGGACGTCGATCGACGACGGCGTGCGCTGGAAGACGTAGAGCCGGGCGGCGGTCTTCGCCAGGTGGGGGACCGCCTGGACCGAGGTGGCGCCGGTGCCGATGATGGCCACCCGCTTGTCGGCCAGCCTGTCCATTGGCGCACCCAGCGGGTCGCCCCCGGTGTAGTCGTAGTCCCAGCGGCTGGTGTGGAAGCTGTGGCCCTTGAAATCCTCGATGCCGGGGATGCCCGGCAGTTTCGGGACATGCAGCGGCCCGGTGCCCAGGCCGATGAAGCTGGCGGTGAAGCGGTCGCCGCGATTGGTGGAGATCACCCAGCGCCTGGCCGCGTCGTCCCAGGCCAGGTCGGTGACCTCGGTGTGGAAGAGGGCGTTGTCGTACAGGCCGAACTGGCGGCCGATCCGCTGGCACTGGGCCAGGATCTCGGGCGCGTGCGCATACTTCTCGCTCGGCATGTGGCCGGTTTCTTCGAGCAGCGGCATGTAGACCATCGAGGCCGTATCGCACTGCGCGCCGGGATAGCGGTTCCAGTACCAGGTGCCGCCGAAGTCGCCGCCCTTCTCGACGATCCGGACATCGGTGACGCCGACCTCGGTCAGTCGCGCGCCGGTGACGAGGCCGGCGAAACCGCCGCCCACGAAGGCGAAGGTGACATGGTCGGTCTTCGGTTCACGCTCGACGAAGGGCGTGTAGGGGTCGTCCAGATAGTGGGCGAGGTGGCTGCCCTTCAGCTCCAGGTACTGGGCGTTCCCGTCGGCGCGCAGCCGCTTGTCGCGTTCGGCCCGATACTTCGCGAGCAGGGCCTGCTTGTCGATATTGCGGGGGCTGGCGGTGTTTCCGTCCATCGGGGTGTCCTGGTTCGGCGGGATGTCGTCTGGCGGGGAGTGTAAGCGCCAAGTGGCCGTACCATATGTTCAAATTGAAATCTCGCTGCCTGAGATTCGTCCGGCCGGACGCTCAAGGCCAAGCTGACCGTCGGTGGCTGACCCGCGGCCGGTCGGTGGCGATGACGCGCGGTCGGCGAATCCGGACGCCGGCGTGGGATCGGACCTGTCGGTTTCGTCGCGGCGGCCGGGATCTCACCCGCCGTGCGGGCGCCGGTCGGCGATCGGCCGGTCGAAGGCGAGTACGAGACGGCGGACAGGATCCATCGAGGCGAGAAGCACAGCCGCCAGAGCCATCCGGAACGGATCCTCGAAGCTCATCATGACGAGCACCAGGACGGCCAACGCGAGCCAGGTCAGCAATCCGGTAAGGTTAAGGCGTCCCATGGGCGGAGTTCATCCTGCTCCGCGCCGATCGGCAATGGGGTTCGCGGCGGTGGCGAGTCTGTGTGGCCCGGTTCTCCTGCCAGGTTTCCCCGTCAGGCCTTCCGGCTTGTCCCCGTGCCCGACTCGAAACTCAGGGCTCGCAGGGCTCGCGGGTCCAGGTGTGGATCACGGTGGGCCGACTCCGCGAATCCGTCCGGGCGGGGGCGGTCATCGACACGTCCTGGGGCGCTGTCGAGGTGGCGCAGGCGCGCGCCTGGCCCTGCGCCTGGATCAGGATGCGGAATTCCGCCGGTCGCACCCCGTCGGCCCCACGGCCGCTGGTCACCAGGCACTGGGCTTCCGGCCGACCGGCCGTATCGGGCGCGACGGCGCAGCGCATGGCGGGAGCGTCGGCCGGGCGCGCATCGCCCGAGATCAGGCGAATCGGCGTCTCGGCCGCCATCGAAGGCCCGGCGGCCAGCATGGTGACCAGTAACGCGGCGGCGGAACCTCGGATCATGGCGGCCTCGTCCTGCGGTGAAGGCCTGGACCATCCCACGAGTCCCGCGCGGGCGACAGGTCAGGTGCGGCGGAACAGACTCCGCACCTTGCCGCCGATCCAGCGGGCGGGCGGCGCGAGGATCGCCTTGACCTCGGCGAACAGGGTCCGGACCTGCCGGCGCGGCGGGTCGGGGTCCGCGAGCCGCGTCGACGCCGGGGCGGGCGGCGCCTCGACGGGCGCAGCAACGGGCGCGGCGGCGGCGACGCGAACCGCCTGAGCGGGCGCCCCCGGGTCGTCGAGGCGGGGGGTGACGAGGATCGCCAGTTCCCGTCGCGCGTCGCGCGTGTGGGTCGTACGCAGGAAGCCGCCCAGCGGTGGCGCCCGCGCGAGCCCGGGCAAAGACTGCGACTGCTCGCGCCGGTCCTCCTGGAGCAGGCCGGCCAGCATGAAAGTCTCGCCGTCCCGCAGGTCCGCCGTGGTCGCCACGCGGCGCACCATGAGCGCCGGGACCTCGACACCGAAGATCGAGACGCCGTTCTGTGGGTCGGGTTCGCTGGCCTCGGCCTGGATCTCGAGGCGGATGGAGCCATTGGAACGGACTTCGGGCCTCATCTTCAGCGCCACGCCGTAAGGGCGGAATTCGATGGTGACCTTGTCGTCGCCGTCGGGAACGGGAATGGCGAGCTCGCCGCCGGCGTGGAACTCGGCCTCTTCCTTCGAGTGCGCGACCAGGGTCGGTTCGGCCAGCAGGCGGGCCTCGCCCGAGGCCTCCAGGGCGCGGAGCGCCGCCTGGAGACGGTGCTGTCCGAGGTGGGTGTCCACGACGGCGTTGAGGACCGCCGGGGTCGGGCTGATCCGCCCGGCTCGCGTGGCGATGGCGGTGTGGCCGTCATCCAGGGATATCCCGGCGCCGACCTCGCGCAGTCGCGTCTGGCTGACCTCGACGATCCGGACATCGATCCTGACGGTGGCGTTGCGGACGGCCAGCCGAGAGACCACCGCGTCCGGCGCGGTCGCCTGGGCCAGCTTCAGCGCCGCCTCGGCCGCGGCGGGGGACGAGACCTGGCCCTCCAGCAGGAGCCCCGAGGCCAGGGCGGTCACGGTGATCTCCTCGTCCGGGAGCGCCAGCGCCAGGGTGTCGCGTACGGCCTGGGCGTCGTAGCCGACGCGGACGTCCAGCGTCTGGGTCAGACGGCCGCCGGTGTCGTAGACGAGGAGATTGGTCGTCCCGAGTTCGCGGCCGATCAGGTAGATCTCGCGGGCTCCGGCCTGGCCGGCTTCCAGCAACTCGGGCTGGCTGACGACGATGCGCCCGACCGGGCCCTGGGCCCGCAGGGCGAGAGTCTTGTCGAGGGAGGCCTCGATGACGGTCTGCGCAGGCGCCTCCGGAGCCAGGATCGCGTCGGGTGGGAGGTCGGCCGCTTGGAGATCGGCGGCGTGCGCGGCCAACGGAGACAACGCGAGGGCCGCCGCGATCCCCGCCAGACGGCGCAGGACCCGGGCCGCCGTGCCGGCGGCCTCCAGAGAACGGGCGGCGAGTCTGCTGCGCATCCGTGCAAGAGTCACAGACGGCGTTCCGGCAAGCCTAACGGACGTGGTTTCCGCGGGATGAACGCCTGGCGGCCGTGGGTGGTCGAACGGCGCCTGTCGGGACGATGCGGCGGCGGAAATCCAAAGGTCCGCCGCCGAACTTCACGTTATGAACGTGCCATATGTAATTGTATAAATTGAAAAATTCGACATTCCCCTGTCAGGGTGCGTCGGATTTTTCCAGATAGGCGTCGAGGGCTTGGCGGGCCACGGTCTTGCAACCGCTCGATTCTGCGGTGCGGACGATATCGTCCAGCGTTGTGAGGCTTTCGATGGCGGGGCAGATGCCGCCGCGCCGGGCCCCGAACGTCCGGCCCACCGGAGGGGGTTCGACCAGAGCGCGCAGCGTCTCGAACCGTGCCGCGTCGGCGGCCGCCACGCGCGCGGCGGGCAGCGTGGCGCCTCCGCTGGCGCCCCTCAGGGTGGTCACCTCGCCCGAAGGCCGCATCACGGTGATGCTTTTTCCTACGCCCAGCGGCACACGCGTCCCGGCGTCGAACGCCTGGCCGCGCTTGATCGCGGGATCGGTGGAACTCACCACGATATAGTCGGCCGCGACGGCCGCGGTTCCGCACGCTGCGGACAGGACCGCACCCAAGAGAAGTCTACGCATCGGCTCATTCCCGTACGACTTGAAGATCGTGGACGCCCCAGTCCGGCCACTAGCACATCGTGCTGTTGAACGGTACCTGAACGACGCGACCAGACGTCCTCAGTTACGCAACTGCGCGATGTCCAGACGCACGAAACCGAACTTCGCCAGCCAGAGGACACCGCGCTCGAGGAACGGCCGGCGATCGGGGGGCACGTCGCGGAGCAGTTCGCCCAGGGGCCGGGGACCGCGCTCGAGCGCCGCCATCAGGGCCTCGAATTCGGTGTTCGAAGGCAGGCGGGCCGCGGGGCTGCGCAGTCCGGGCGTCTCCATGAGGAAGGCCGCTTCGCCCGGCGCGAACCGCCGCGCCAGCGACAGGATGTCGGAGGGTCCCAGCGCGCGGGTCGGATAGCCCGCGAACATCCGGAAGGGATCGGGGCGGTAGGGATTTTCCAGACCGGGCAGGGGCGGGGCCGCGCGCCGGCGGCGGGAAAGTTCGGCCCACAGCGCCTGATACTGAGGGATGACGGCGCGCCAGTCGAAGACCGCGCGCGCCCGCGCCTGCCCGGCCGCGCCCATGCGGGCCCGAAGCTTGGCGTCGCCGAACAAGGCGGTCAGCGCGTCGGCCGCGCGGCCGACGTCGACCGCGGTGAGCAGGGCGGTGGCTCCGGCGTAGTCCTCGTAGGACGTCATCCGCTGGGCGTAGGCGTAGACGAGATCGGCCCCCAGGCCCGGCCGCGGTTGCATCGTGGGAATCCGGAAGCCGTCGACGCCGTCGCGAACCGTGTCCCTGTAGCCGTCCCAGTCGCTGACGACGCACGGCAGGCCGGCGGCCATCGCCTCGACGGGCGTGAGCCCGAAGGTCTCCTGAAGGTTGTCGGACAGCGACAGGAAGACGTCGGCGACCGACAGGATGCTGTCGCGGGTCTCGGCGCTGGTGTCGCCGACAAGGCGGATCTGGACGTCGGGGCCGAAGGCCGCCGCCGCGGCCTGGAAAGCCTGCGCCTCCTCGGCCTTGCGGGCGCCCCCGAACAGCACCCAGTAGACCGGCCGCCCCAGGCGCTGCGACGCCTGCTGCAGCGCGAGCCCCATCGGCGTGGCGTGCATTTTGGTGGTGAGGCTGAAGCGGCCCATGTGGAGGGCCGTCGGTGCGTCCTGGGGGATGTCCAGGGCCTCGCGCCAGCCGCGGCGGGCTTCGGGGTCGAGGCGGAAGTCCGAGGTGTGCACGCCCAGCGGAATGGTGACGAGCTGGACCGGCGGAATCCGCGTCGCGCCGAACCGTTCCTGGAAGTAGTCGGCGACGCCTTCCAACAAGGATTCCACGGCCTTGCGTCCTGCATCTGATGTGCAGATCAGGGCGTCCCAGGGTTCGAGCGGCGCCAGCAGAAGCCCCGCCATCTCGTCGAGGATATAGGCCTCGGCGATCGAATGCGTCACCCCGGTCAGGGAGTACGCGGTCCCCCCGAAAGCCCGGCGCGCCCAGGCCTCTCCGCGCAACTCCGGGGTGGGGATGTAGAGGGCGCCCGCTTCCGCGACATGTCGCCGGTCCGCCCGGCCGAACCACCGGACGGGGCGGGTGGCCCCACCCAGGCGGGCGACCAGGGCGTCCAGTTCCGACTGCTCCTGGTCACGGGCGTTCCAGAAATAGAAGGCGTCCACGTCGGCATGGGCGAGAAGACCGCGCAGGAAGCCTTCGCCCGCCGAGTTGCGGCCCATCGGATGGGGAATCGCGGCGTCGTACGGCTCGGTGCTGAACAGGATCGCTGCGTTCGTCATGCCGCGCTCACGGTCCCGGCGCCCGCCGGCGCCAGGACTCAGTCCGCCGTCCCGCCGGCCGTCGGGAGCGGTCGGGAGCCGTCGCCGACGATCGTGAAGGGCGCCCAGTAGTACGGGTGCGAGAACTCGGGGTCCTGTTGCAACGCGAGCTGGGAACGAGTGAGCGCCTGGGCCTGCGACGTCGCATCGGCCGAGAACATGCCCGTCATCAGCTTCACGGTGGCCACAGAGTCCACCGACCAGTGCGAAACGATGAGCGAACGGCCGCCGGCGTAGATCACCGCGCGGGTAAGACCGCCCAGGGCTTCGCCGCCGCCTTGCAGCCCGGTGGCGGAGGGGTCGGCGCCCGCACCGCCGGTGTCGCAGGCCGACAGCACCACGAGGTCGGCGTCCAGCTTCAGGTCCAGGATCTCGCTGGTGTCGAGCAGCCCGTCCGAATCGCCCAGGCCGACCGAGGTCATGAGCGCAGGTTCCGGCAGGCAGGCCGAGGGCTGGGGAAGCAGGCCGTGGGTGGCGAAGTAGAGCACCTTGTAGTCGGAAAGGTCGTTCCGGGCCCGCAGGGAGTCGTCGGTGAAGGCTCCGCCGACGACGATATGCGCGTCGCTGGCCCCGCCGATGCTGGCGCTCACCGCCCGGACCTCGTCGGCGGTGTCGGGCAGCGGCGGCATCTGCAGCAGCGCCAGACGCGTGTTCTCGCAGATGTCGGAGATGTCGCGCTCGCTGCGCAGGCTGACGCCGCGGCGCACGACCGACGAGTAGGCGCGGGTGTCGGCCCGGCCGGGCGTGAGCGGATCGGCGAAGCCCAGGAAGCTCTGGCGGGCCTGCGAGGGCGCGAAGGCGCGCGACTGCAGGAAGCTGGCCGCCGAGAGGACCAGGGCGGAGTCCACCTTCGCCCCCAGCCAGGCCACCTTGCGATAGTCGGCTTCGCCCGTCCGTCCGGCCCCAGCGACCGCGGCGGTGGGGTCGGAGGTCACGAGGGCCGCCACCGGCAATGCGATCAGCGCGCCGTCGGGCTCGTAGATCAGGTGGCGGGCGGCCATGACGTCGGCGGCCACGGGACCGAACAACCCCTGGAACAGCCGATAGGCCTCGACGACGTCGAACGGGGGCAGGGTGTCTTCGGCCTCGAACGGCGCGCGCAGGCGGCGCACCGAGGCGCCGGCCGTTCCCCGGTTGAAATCGATCGCGTAAGGCTCTGCTTTCGTAGGAGAAACGAGAAGTCCGTAGCCGCGATCGTCGAGCAGCAGGATCTTGACGTACACCTCCTGAGCCCCCAGCGCCTTCTGGAGATCGGGCAGGGCGGCCTGGGAAGACACGAGTTGGGCGTAGCGCGGGTTGGCGGCCAGGAGCTGAGCTTCCAGTCCGTCGGCCTGCTGCTGGAGCGAGGCGAGGCGGGCTTCCAGATCGGCGCGGTCGCGATTGGCCGCGTCGCCCGGCTGGAGGCCGGCGATCTGGGCCTCGACGACGCGCAGTTCGCGCCGCGTGTCCTCCAGCGCGCGGACCAGGCCCGTGACGGCGCTGTCGCCCGAGGCGACGCGGGCGGCCAGCTTGGACACCGTCTGGGCCGTGGCGTTCGAAGCCACGCTGGAGGCGGCGTTGAAGAAACGCGCCTTGTAGTCGTCGGACCGGCCGGGGTCGGATTTGATGCGACGCAGCAGCAGATCGAAATAGGGCGCCGCGTCGTCGGCCGAAGCGCCGAGGGCGCCGCGCTGCTGCTGGAACAGTTCGAAGGCGCGGGCGTACGAGGCCAGCGCGGCCTCTTCCTGCCCCGCGGCGATCTGGGCGCGGCCCAGGTCCAGGAGCAGGCCGCCTTCGGCGGCGGTTCCGGCATGCCGGAGCCTGACCGTGCGGATGGCGCCCTGATACCGGGCGACGGCGCGGGCAGGCTGGCCGTCGTCCAGGTCGAGTTCGGCGAGATCGGCCTCGATCCGCGCGCGGAGCCAGATGTTGAGCGCGCCGCTGGCCTCGGCGCCCGTGAGCAGGGCGGAGGCGCGGTTGAGCGCAGCCCGGGCGCCGGCGTCATCGCCCTGCGCGGCCAGGGAGGATCCCACCACCTCCAGCGCCTGGGCGTCCTGGACGGCGAGGCGGTCGGACAGCGAGACGCGGCTGCCCCCCAGGATGTCGCGGCCGGCCGGGCGACGATTCAGGGCCTGGGACAGTTCGGCGCCGATGGCCACGTCGCCGCCGTCCTCGCGCGTCGCCACGGGCCCTGTGGGGCCCAGCCCCTGGGCCGTGCGAACGGCCTGGTTGGCGTTCAGGGCGGCCTGGCCGGCCTCCACCGCCTGGGCGAAGCGGCCCGCGTTGCGCAGGTGCAGGGCGCGATAGGTCCGGGCCTGGGAGGCGAGGAAGGGATCGTTGGCGGCGGCGACCAGCGGCTCGGCCTCGCGGAAATGACGGTCGGCTTCGGCGAAGCGGCCGTTGTTGGACACGTTCAGCGCCAGGTTGAGCAGCGCCTCGGCCTGTTCGGCCGGAGGGGCCCGGCGGGCCTGGGCGTCGGCGACGAGGGCCTGGAAGTCGGTCTCGGCCTGCTCGAACCGCCATTCGTTGTTCTGGACGTAGGCGCGCGCCCTCAGGCGCGAGGGGTCGGTGGCCGCCGCCGCCTGCGAACGGGCCAGGCCGCCGGTGGCGCCACCGAAGTCGGCTGCGATTTCGGCGCTGGCGGCTGACGTCTGCAGGTCGGAGGCGGCGGGCGCCTTGATGGCTCCGGCGACGACCTTGAGCCCGGTCTCCAGGATGTCGGCGATCTGGGCGGGGCCTTCGGCCGCGTAATATCCGCCGCGCCGCTCGGACGCATAGGCGAGGTAGGGCGCCTGGCCCGCGACGCTCCGGCAGGCCCGACGGGTGATGGCGCCCAGGCCGGGGAGGTCCTCGACCTTGCCGGCTTCGCAGGACGCGCGTGCGGCCAGCGCCGATTCCACCACCTGGGCGTCGTCGGCGCGAGGCATGACATAGAGGCGACCGAGGCTGCCTTCCCACCCGCGGCAGCGGATGTTCCAGGTCCGCCGTCCGGCCGCCTGCACGGCGGGGTCGTCGTAGTCGCGCACCGCCTGGCAGACGGCGCCGCTGGCGGCGCTCTGGCCCAACGGGATCAGGTCGGCCCGCGTCTGGGCCCCGACCGGCGTCGGCAGGATCGCGACAATGGCGACGGCGCTCAGGACCGCGCCCAGGAGAGTCGGGGCCGTCGGGCTGAGGGCCGTCGGCGTAGGGGCGAAGCTCGTGCCGGTCATTTCTTCTGCCTACGCTTGCGCCAGATCTCTTCACTGCCCGCGCCCGTCGTCACGGGGTCGGTCACGATCTCGTCCGGGCTGGGGGACGCCACCCCCAGGATGACTGGCGGGTTGATCAGGTTTTCGGACGAGATGGCGTCCAGCAGGCCGTCAGCCGTGAGATCGTTCTCTCCGGACAGGGCGTCCCGAATTCTCAGAACGCCGTCGTTGAGGCCCGCACCGCCGTCGCCCGAGCCGCCCGAGGCGAGCAGGGGACACATCGATGTGCCCACGTCACAGCTGTTGAAGCGATAGGCCGCGCCATCGGGCTTGGAGATCTCGACGCCGGACGCGTCGAGGACCACGAAAGTCAGGGCGTCGTTCGCGTCCGGTCCGGTGAGCGTGCGGCCGTCGGGGCCGGCGAACGCCCCCCACAGCTCCACCACCCTGGGCGGATCGATGATCAGGGCCGGTCGGAACTGGCCTGTGAAGAAGAGGCCGACGGACTGCGCCGTGCCCGAGGGCGCGGCGTTCTGCTGGACGACCTTGTTCTCGGCCGACACTTCGAGGCGGCCGGCGGAGACATAGACCTTGAGCAGTTCGGCGCCCTGCGGAGCCACCCCGGCCGGCATGCCGGCGGCGAGGTCGATTCCCTCGACCGGCGTGCTCTGGATGAGGGAGATGAAGCGTGGCGACCCCATCAGGATGTCTTCGCGCGCCGCCAGCCGCACCTCGTCGAAGGCGCGGATGTTGGTGTAATTCCCGCGCTGATAGGTCGCGGCGCCCAGCCCCCCCGTGATCAGGATGGAATCGGGGCGCCAGTTGAGGTCCGCCGCATCGCCGATCCGCAGGACGCCGCCGTTGGACGAAGGGGCGGCCAACCCGTTCACGCGGGCGACGTTCGACGAGCCCACCAGGAAGGTGACCCGCGGCGTCGCGGACGGATCGACGGTCAGGTCCAGCAGGGTGAGGTCGCCCCGCGAACCGCCGGTCGTGAGGCCGGCGTAGACTCTCACCTCGTCGGACGCGCGCAGCTGGCCGAAGTCGTTGTTGTCGAGCACGAACCCGCCGGCGCCGCCCGCGGCTCCCCCGACCGTGATCGCGCCGCTACGGGACTCGATCTGGATGCGCGGGGCGGTGACCAGTCCGGTCAGGTCGAGATCGCCCGCGGCGATGCGGACCGTCCCGGCGGCGGTCGTCTGCGCCAGCGTCGCCTTGCCGGCCACGTCGATCGTGACGTCACGTCCCGCCGAGAGAGGCGCCGTCGAGGTGAAATTTCCGAGAGATGTGATTGAAAGATCGCGAACAACCGGCGCGATGGCTGAACCGAGCGACAGGCTGGTTCCCTGCAGGATCAGGTCGCGGCCGGTCCGATAGCTGGTCGTCGTCACACTGCCGCTGAGCGCTCGCAGCGTCAGGTCCTCGCTGGCCGAGACGGCGCCCGCCGTCACGCTGGCGCCCGTGAGCGTGACCGAGCCCGAGTCGGCGCGGACGTCGCCGAGACGTAGGGCGCCCGCGGCGCTCACCGAGATGTTGCGGACGGCCGAGAGCGCCGTGGTCAGCTCGAAGTCGCCCGTGGTGCTGCCGAGCGAGAGGTCGCGCCCGGCTGTCACCGAGTCCAGCCGGACGGTGGGCGCCCGCAGGGTGGCGTCGCGGGCCGCGACGACCGAAACGAGGCCCGGCGTTTCGCGCACCACCTCCACGATGGCGTCCTGGCCGGCCCTGACCGTCACCGCCGTGGCGCCGGTCACGCCGCCGGTCCCCAGCCCCAGCCGGGCGTCCAGGTTCGACGATTCCACGTGGACCACCCGACCGTTCCCGGCCGCATCCGGATTGCCCACGAATCCGACGCCCACTTCGTCCGGCGCGGTTCCGGTGAGGGTGGCTTCGCCGAGCGAGGCCGTGCCGTTGGTGGCCAGGATGTAGATGTCGTCGCCGGCGGTGGCCGACCCCACCGCGGCGTCGCCGTTGGTGGAGACGATGTAGAGGTCGCCCGACGTCGTCACCGCGCCCAGCTTCAGGCTTTCGGCCTGGCCGTTCACCTTCGGCGCCGTGACGGTGTTCACCTCCAGGGCGCCGCCGCGCAGATTGACGTTGGCGCCCGCGGTGATGCTGTCGATCCGCGCCGAGGCCAGGTTCACGGTGACATTCTGCGGCGCCGTGAGCGAGATGACGCCGGAGACCGACGAGTCGCCTTCGCCGAGCACGATGTCGCGCCCGGCCGTCACGTTCAGGCTGAGCGGCGCCGTCACGGCCCCGATCTGGACATCGGTCTTGGCCGATATGGCGCCCTCGCGCGTGACGCCGACACCGGCCAGGAGGATGTCGCCTTCCGTCGAGGCGACGTTGAGCGCGCCCGCGGCGACGAGGCCGTTGGCGTCCACCGAGGCGCCGGTGATCGAGACGTCCCGATTGGCGGTGACCCGGCCCAGTTCGATGCTGGCGGTGGCGGCGATCCGGACGTCCCGGCCCGTCGAGATGGCCGAGATCGCCGTCGGGTCGAACAGCGCGGCGACCAGGGCGTTGTCCAGGACCACCGATTCCATCGGCGCCATGAACCCGTTGCCGAAGCCGTTGCCGTTGCCGAACCCGTTGCCGGGGCAGTCTCCGCGGAGTTCGCAGAAATCGGGATCGGTGTCCTCCCGGAGGGTGGTCGGGTCCTTGAGCTCCTCGAGGGGGCGCAGCCAGGGCCGCGGGCTGACCGGACCCACGTTGCGGACATTCAGGTCGCGCGACGCGCTGGCCTGGTTCAGGAAGATCTCGGTCTCGCCGGCGCCGGCGAGGCTTTCTCCCGGCAGGCGGTTGGAGATGCCGCCGCCCCCGGATAGCACGATGTCGCCGCCCTCGGCCTTCGCGGCGGTGGCGGTGATCATGCCTTCGAGGTTCACCACGGCCTTGGTCGCCGTGGTGGGGTTGACCGCCGCGACGAAGACCGTGTTCGCGCGCGTCGCGCCGGCCAGATCGATCAGCAGGCGGTCGTTCGAACCGTCGCCGGCGCTCGGCACGATGAAGTCGACGAGGTCGAAATCGCCCCCCGTGCCCGGAGCCAGTCGGAGCTGGTAGCTGTCGGCCGCGCCGTACAGCACGCTGCCGTCCGGCGCGGACACCAGGGCGTTGGCGCGCGTGACGATGGTGGGGCCGGTGAAGGCCGCCACGCCGCCGTGCGCGGTGACCTTGGCGTCGGAGAGGACCCAGAGCCTCGCCCCGGGCAGGACATCGCCGCCCTTGAACGAAAACAGGGTGTTGGACGGATCGAGGAACGTCGAGGTGTCGGGCGTGCCGAGCGAAACCAGGATGCTGCCCGCGTCGATCTGTGCGCCGCGGCCGAAGATGATGCTGCTCTGGGACGCGAACCAGATATTGCCGCCATAGGCGCCGCCGACCCGACCCTCGACCACGCCTTCGATCTTCGAGGCCGCCAGCCCCGTGATCCGGTTGAGGACGACGCCGTCCCGCGATGCGAAGTTGAAGCTGACGGTCTCGTTCGGGAAGACGTCGAAGCTGCTCCAGCTCAACACCGTGCGGGGCGCGTTGAGCGTGACGTCGATCCGCGTTTCGCCCGTCACGATCGTAGGCAGGCCGCCGCCCGGATTGACATCGGGCAGGCCGCCGACCGGCAGCGCCGCCGCCGGCGTCGGCGCGAGGGTGTTGGCGCTGGCGAGGACGCCGCAAAGCGCCGTGCGCGCCAGGAGAAGCCGGCGTCGGGCCGACGATGCGGCGGATCGGGGCGTCGTCGGCATCGTTACTCCCCTGCGCATCATAGCAGGCTCGCCGTAAGCTGGATGAGGACACGATCGCCGCGGCGCGGACCGCCGGGCCGGGTGGCGTCCAGCGGGTGCGCGTAGGTCACTTCGAGGTTGGCGCGGTTGAACAGGCGGAAGATCACCCCGGCGCCCACGGACGTGAGCGTGCGATCCTTCTCGGCCAGGGTGACGGAGGTCTTGTTGTTGACCACATATCCCGCATCGAAGAACGCATAGGGCGCGGCCTGGACCTTCGGATGCAGCTGGTGGGGGCCGTAGCGCAGCTCGAACGCGCCGGAGAGGCCCTTGTCGCCCAGGGCGGCGGCCGGATCGTAGCCGCGGCCGACCGTCAGCCCGCCCACCGAAATCTGCTCATAGGGCAGGAGAACGCTGTCGGAATACTGGGCCTGGCCGCGGAACATGCCGGTGAGACGCTCGCCCAGCACGATATCGGCGCCGCCCTGGGCCTTCAGCACCCAGGCGTCGGGCTTGCCCGCAAAGCGGCTCAGCAACACATCGCCGCTGTCGCTGCCACCCAGGATCGAGAGGCCCTTGCGGAGCGTCGCGCCCCCGCGCAGCAGCAGCGGCCGACCCGACAGCTCCGTGCGATAGTCGCCGTCGGCGCGCGCGTAGACCACCCTGAGCTGGTCGTGGCTGAGCCGCGTCACGCCGCCGAAGTCCGTCTTCTGGTCGACGACGTCCAGGCCGCCGGCCAGATAGAGATTCCGGTTCCGCGACCTCAGCAGCGGATAGGCCGCCTCGATATTGCCCACCAGCGACTTGCTTTGGAGATCGACGGGCGCGAGCGCGCCGCCGGGCTCGCTCTGGCCGTAGGTGATGGATGCGCGGCCCACCAGACCCTCGGAGCCGAACCGCGCGGTCTCGGCGAGCTGGACCAGCCATTGCTCCTTCGAGTCGAGCGTATGGAAGACGGTCAGCGCCGTGCTCTCGCCATAGGGGGTGAAGCCCGCGAATTCCGCGCGGAGCAGGCCGCCCCAGCGCCCGACCGCCTTCGATCCCGTGTTCTGGACGTTGGCGAACGCCGTCGGTCCGTCGCGCGCCACGGTGAGGTCGATGTCCACCGCCCCCCGCTCCGGACTGGAGGAAGGCCGTATCGCGGCGCGCACCCGCACGCCGGGCGTGTCGGAGGCGAGCAGCAGGTAGCGTTGGGCCCGCGCCATGTCGAACGGCTTCATCCCGCGGAGCTTCTCGGCGTAACGCTCGATGGTCTCCTGTACGGGGCCGACGTCGCCGCGGACGCGGACGTTGACCACATGCGCCTCGATCACTTCCAGCACCAGCGCGCCGCCGCTGATTCGCTGCTCGGGGATCTCGACGCGAGCCAGGACGCCGCGATCGAAGATGATCCGGGCGGCGCGATCGCGAATGGCGCAGACGACCGAGACCGGCTGGCTGCGGCCCAGATATTCGGCGTAGGCGGCGCGCAGTTCGTCGTCGTCGAGGGCCGTCACGCCGCGAAAGGTGACCGAACTGAGGTTGACCTGGACGTCCGAGGATTCGAGCGGGCAGGGGCCTGGGGGTTCGGGCGCGAAGGCGCTGCCGGCGCGTGGCGGCGGCGGCCGGGAGACGCGGGTGGAGGGGTCGAGTTCGGCGGCTGTCACGCCGGGGGTGGGCGCGCCCGGGGCGGGCTGTGACGGCGGCGGTTGCGCCTGGGCGAAGGCGGGCGGCGTGAGCGCCGTGCCGGCGAAGGCGAGAAGGGCGATTCGCGGCGCCAGGCCGGCGCGACGCAGCGCTCCGCGAGCCTTAGCCATACCCAAATCCCCCCACAACACGGTGTCGAGCCGTCTTACCGTCCGCGTAACATGTTGTTAAGCGCCCACTCCCGACAAGCGAGGATGCTGCGGAAGCGGGCGCCGGCCGAGTCTTTTGGCGGGAATGCGCCTTATTCGGGCTACCGAAGCCGAAGCGAGACGGCTAAGACTGCGCCGAGTGCGCCGGGGGAGAGCCTATGGGGGGAGCACGAGCGTCGCGAGTTATCGGCGCGCTTTGCGTCGCCGCAGCCCTGGCTGCGTGTGTTCTCGGCGTAGGAATGACGCGTAACGCCACGGCCGCGCCCGGTTCGTCGGCGTCGGCTGCGGTGCATGAAGGCGTGGCGTCCTGCGCCGGTTCGACCTGCCACAGCCGCCAGGTCGATTCGGGCGTGAACGTCCGCCAGAACGAACTCATCACCTGGCAGGACCCCTCCAGCGTGGCGGGCGCGCACAGCCGCGCCTACCGTGTGCTCTACGAGGCTCGTGGCCAGGCGATCATCCGCAAGATGGGCCTGGGCCCCGAGGGGGTGGCGAACCAGTGCCTGGGTTGCCACGCGGACCCGGCGCCTCCCGGCCTCCGGGGCGCGCGGTTCCAGCTTTCCGACGGCGTCGGCTGCGAGGCCTGCCACGGCGGTTCGCGCAACTGGCTGGCCAGCCACCGGGCGGTCGGCGGCACGCACGCGGACAATGTGGCGCGCGGGATGAAGGCTCTGGAGAATCCCAAGGTTCGCGCCGGCGTCTGCCTCGACTGCCACTTCAGCGGCTCGAAACCCGGACAGTTCGTCAGTCACGAGATCATGGCCGCAGGCCACCCGCGGGTGGCGTTCGAACTCGATCTGTTCTCGACCCTCCAGCAGCACTGGGACGTCGACGCCGACTATGTGCAGCGCAAGGGCTATGCGGGCGGCGTGAAGACCTGGGCCGTCGGCCAGGCCATGGCGCTGGAGCGCGCGCTGACGCTCTACGGCGAGCCGGGCCGCAACCGGGGCGCGTTCCCCGAACTGCTCTTCTTCGACTGCCACAGCTGCCACCGCCAGATTTCGGACGATCCCAAGGCGCGTCCCCAGTGGCAGGCCAACCCCGGCAGGCCGATTCCGTCCGGTTCGCCGCCGTTCAACGACGAGAACATGATCATGCTGGCCGCCGCGGCGAAGGTCGTGGCGCCGGGTCTGGCGGCGCGTCTGGAAGCCGATTCCCGCGCGTTCCATTCCGCGATCGCCCGCGACCGGGCCGAATCGCTGCGGGCGGCGGCCAAGCTTGCGGCCACCTCGCGTGCGCTTTCCGACGCCTTCGCCGCCCGGGCGTTCTCGCGGGCGGAAACGCTGGCCATCGTCGACACGGTGCTCGCGGGCGAACTGGCCCGCAGGTACACCGACTACGCCGGAAGCGCGCAGGCGGTGATGGCGGCGGACACGCTGCTGAACGCCCTGGTGGCCTCGGGTCAGGCCGACCGCGCCGCCGTGGCCCGCATTCGGCCCAGCCTGGACCGGGCCTACGCCCAGGTCCGCGATCCCAACAGCTATCGACCTGAGGCCTTCCGCGCCGCGCTGACCCAGGTCGCTCAAGGTGCGAGGTCGCTCAGATGAGCGTGCGTCGTTGGGCCGTGTTCTCGGCCGCGTTGGCATTGACGGCCTGCGGCGGGGGCGGCGGTGGAGGAAGCAGCGGGGGCGGCGGAACGCCTCCTCCGCCCACGAATCCGCCGCCGAGCGCGCCGCTCTACACTCTGCCGGACGCTCAGGCCCTGACCTCGGCCGACGTCCAGCAGGTGCTGGCCCAGGCGATCGCGGAAGCCCGCGCGCGCAACCTCCCGGCCGTCATCGCGGTCACCGACCGCGTCGGCAACGTGCTGGCGGTCTATTCGATGACGGGCGCCCGCGGGACGGCCACGCTGCGCGCCGGGCCGACAGGCGTGAATCGCGACGTCCAGGGCGCGGCCGTGCCGGCCGCCGCCGCCGCGATCGCCAAGGCCGTCACGGGCGCCTACCTCTCGTCCGGGGGCAACGCGTTCTCGACCCGGACGGCCAGTCAGATCGTGCAGGAGCATTTTCCGCCCGCGCCGACGACGGTCGGACTCGAGGGCGGACCGCTGTTCGGCGTGCAGTTCTCGCAGTTGCCGTGTTCGGATGTGGTCACACGGACCGCGACGACCGTGGTGGGGCCGCGCCGCTCGCCCCTGGGGCTGTCGGCGGACCCGGGCGGCTTCCCGCTCTACAAGAACGGCGTGCTCGTGGGCGGCGTGGGCGTCGCCGCGGACGGCGATTACGGGTTCGACACCAACATCCTCGACGTGGACGACGACGCCGAGGAGGCGATCGCCTTCGCCGGGGCCACCGCGTTCGCGGCGCCCGAGGACATCCGCGCCGAGCGCGTATCGGTTGACGGGACGACCCTTCGTTTCAGCGACGCCAGTTCGGGAACCCTGCGCACCACGCCCAGCAGCGCGCCCGCGTTCGCGAGCCTGCCGGCGGGGACCGGGGTCTTCACGCCGGTGACGGGCTATTACTCCGGCGCAGGCGCCCTGGCTGGCCAGGCCTACGGGACCGAGGCGTCCGGCCTTCGGCTGGCCAGCACCGCGGAGTTCTCGATCGCCGGCGCCATGGTGCTGACCGACGGGGCCGGACAGGGGCGCTTTCCGATCCGGGGCGGCACCGACGCCGCCGATGGCCTGACACCGCTTTCGGCCACCGAGGTGAGGGTGGTCCTCGAAGAGGCCTTCACCGTGATGAGCCGGGCGCGGGCGCAGATCCGCCGCCCGCTGGACAGCCGCGCCCAGGTCTCGATCTCCGTCGTGGACAGCCGCGGCCAGATCCTGGGCATCGTCCGGTCGCCGGACGCGCCGGTCTTCGGCATCGATGTCTCGGTGCAGAAGGCGCGCACGACGGCCTTGCTGTCGGGAACCGCCGCAGCGTCCGACCTCCTGGCCGATCCCAGCGCGGACGTCCGCGGTTTCGTGCAGAAGGTTCGGGACTTCCTGCCCTCGGCGACTGCATTGACCGGCCAGACCGCCTTCGCCGCCAAGTCGATCGGGAACCTCGCGCGACCGTTCTTCCCGGACGGTGAAGTCGGACGGCCGAACGGACCCCTGTCGCGCCCCATCACCGAGTGGAGCCCGCTGTCCACTGGGCTCCAGTCCGCGCTGGTGCTGAGCAACATCGGACAGCACCTGCAGTTCGTCACAGGCGCCAGCGCGACCGACACGCCGCAGCGCTGTACGTTCCTGCCCGAGCCGGCGCCCGGACAGAATCGCCTGCAGAACGGCCTTCAGATCTTCTCGGGATCGGTGCCGATCTATCGCGGCGGTCGCCTGGTGGGTTCGATCGGCGTTTCGGGCGACGGGATCGACCAGGACGACATGATCTCGTTTCTTGGGCTCCACAACGGCGGCCTGAAGGTGGGCGGGATCGGCAACGCCCCGACGGCCATCCGGGCCGACCAGATTCTTGCGGGGCCCACCCAGACCCGGCTGCGCTACGTGGGGTGCCCGTTCGCGCCCTTCCTCGATACGTCCGAACAGAACGTGTGCCAGGGGAAATAGGCATGCGCTCGGTCCCGTTCCTCGCCCTGACCGCGGTCGCGACCCTCGCGGGTCAGGCCCAGGCTGCATCGGCGGGGCCGCAGAGCATCGACGACGTCCTGGCGTCGATCTCGACCGGGGACGGGGGCGCCGCGCCGCCTCTCACCATCGACGACATTCTGGCTCAGGCTCCGGTCGTCGAGCTTGCAGTCGCTTCGGTCGATCTCAACGCACGGGACGCCGCAGCGCAGGAGCCCTCCGCCGCTGCGTCCGCCCAGCCCGCAACCTCGGTTGAACCCGCTCCGGCCGACGGCGCGCCGCTGGACGGCCGCCGGCGGCCAGGCCGGGTCCAGACCTATCCCGCGCCGATCACGCAGGACAATCCGGGCGCCGTCCGGGCGCCGCCGCCCGAGGCCTTTCCGCGCGACGAACTGCCCGTTCCCGACCGTTGGCGCCTGGCCGGCGCTCTGGGCGTGACGACGCCGCGCTGGTGGGATCCCTACCATCAGAACTTCCTGAAGGGCGACATCCCCATCAAGGGGACGCACGACTGGTTCTTCGCCCTGACCGGAATCTCCGACACGGTGGTCGAGCCGCGCACCTTCCCCATCCCCGTGGGCGTGCAGACGACCGAGCGGCCGGGCAGCATCGACGTGTTCGGCAAGGACACCAGCCTGGTTCTGGCCCAGACGTTCATCGTCGGCGCCGCGCTGATCAAGGGGTCCACCGCCTACAAGCCGCCGGACCTGGAGTTCCGTATCGCGCTGGCCGGGCAGTACAACTACGTCGACGTGCCCGAACGCCGGGTGCTTCATGTCGAGCCCAGCAAGAAGTCGCACCGTCGGGACGCGTTCATCGGCGTCCAGGAGCTGTTCGTCGACAAGCACCTGACGAACGTGTCGGACCGCTACGACTTCGATTCCCTCCGTGTGGGCATTCAGCCGTTCTCCAGCGACTTCCGTGGTTTCCTGTTCCAGGACAACCAGCTCGGCGTCCGCCTGTTCGGCAACCGCGACAACAACCGCTTCCAGTACAATCTGGCGCTGTTCCAGCGGGTCGAGAAGGACACCAACTCGGGCCTGAACGATCTGACGCAGACCCCGCGCGACGACTATGTCGCCATCGCCAACCTCTACCGCCAGGACCTGCCGTTCCCGGGCATGACCTCGCAGGTGACGGTGATCCACAACCGCAACCGCGAAGCCAACGACATCCAGATCGACGAGAACGGCTTTCCGGTCCGGCCGGCGCTGATCGGAAACCTGCGGGGGCGGGAGTACGACGTCACCTACCTGGGCTACAACGCCGACGGCCGGATCGGGCGGATCAACCTGACCGCTTCGGCCTACTATGCGTTCGGCGAGAGCCGGAACAACATCTTCACCGGCCGCAAGGCGCAGATCCGCAGCTACTTCCTGGCGGCCGAACCCTCCATCGACTTCTCCTGGGCCCGCTTCCGGCTCCAGGGCCTGTATGCGTCGGGTGACGGCGACCCCTACGACAACCGCGAGAAGGGCTTCGACGCCATCTTCGAGAACCCGCAGTTCGCGGGGTCCGACACCAGCTACTGGATCCGCCAGACGATCCCCTTTGCGGGCGGCGGCCGGGTGATCGGTGTGAACGGGCGCAACGGCGTGTTGAACAGCCTGCGGTCGTCGAAGGAAGAGGGACAATCCAACTTCAACAATCCGGGCACCGTCCTGCTGGGCGGCGGCGCCGATTTCGACCTGACGCCCGAACTGCGGCTGACCACCAACGTGAACCACCTGGCGATGGCCGACACCGCCATCGTCCAGGCGCTGCGTCAGGAAGGTTCGATTCCGAAGTCCCTGGGCTGGGACGCGTCCGTCTCGACGATCTGGCGACCCAAGATGACGCAGAACATCGTGATCCGGGCCTCGGGCGCCGTGTTCGATCCGGGCAAGGGTTTCGAAGACCTGTTCGCCAACAGCGAGCGGAACAAGCGATACTATTCCATCCTTCTCAACGCGATTCTGACCTTCTAGGGCCAAGATGCTGAAATCCGGGATGAAATGGCTGCGAATGGGGGCGTTTGTCGCGCTGACCATGCTCGCGCCCCTGTCCCTGAAGGCCGCGGAAGGCGAAAAGCCGGTCAAGCGCACCTATGTCACCGCGCCGGCGGCCAAGTTCTCGATGACCGACGCGGAAGTGGACGCCGACAGCCAGGGCTGCGTCTCGTGCCACACCGGCAGCGACGCCAAGACAATGCACCTGTCGCCGGCGGTGAAGCTGGGCTGCGTGTCGTGCCACGGCGGCGATGCGAAGGTGATCGCCCCGGCGGGGCTGGAGAAGACCGCGCCGCAGTACGCCGCCCTGCGCGACAAGGCGCACGTGCTGCCGAAGTATCCCCAGAGCTGGAACTTCCCCAGTTCGGCCAATCCGAAGGTGAGCTACACGCTCCTCAACAAGGAGGCGCCCGAGTTCGTGCGCTTCGTGAACCCCTCCGACTACCGGGTGGCGCGCCAGGCTTGCGGCGCCTGCCACATGGAGGTGATCGAGCGGGCCGAGCGGTCGTTGATGGCCACGGGCGCCATGCTGTTCGGCGGGGCGTCGTACAACAACGGCATCCTGCCGTTCAAAAACTACCTCCTGGGCGAGGCCTACACCCACCACGGCGAGCCGGCCCGGCTGCTGTCGCCCGGAACTCCGCCGGGAACGGTGACGCGCGAACAGGCCCAGCGCGGCGCGCTGCCGACGCTCTATCCGCTGCCGACGTGGCAGGTGACGCCGCCGGGCGACGTCTTCCGCGTGTTCGAGCGCGGCGGTCGCAACATCAACAGCCAGTTCGCCGAGGTGGGCCTGCCCAACGCGCTGGGACAGATTCAGCGCCTGGAGGAGCCGGGCCGGCCCGACATCCGCCAGTCGAACCGCGGTCCGGGCACCGGGCTGCGCGCGGCGATCCCGCTGCTGAACATCCACAAGACCCGCCTGAACGACCCCTTCACCTGGTTCATGGGCACCAACGACCAGCCGGGCGACTACCGCTCGTCGGGCTGCGCCTCGTGCCACGTGGTCTACGCCAACAACCGCCAGCCGCACGCCAGCCTGACCTGGGCCCAGTACGGCCGTGACGGCGAGAGCCACCAGGCCGATCCGACGATCCCCAAGGGCGAGCCGGGCCACCCGATCAAGCACGTGTTCACCCGGGCGATCCCGACGGCCCAGTGCATGAACTGCCACATGCACCAGCCGAACATGTTCGTGAACACCTACCTCGGCTACACCATGTGGGACTACGAGGCCGACGCGCCGCACATGTGGCCCGAGAAGCAGGCGTATCCGACCAGCGCCGAGATGCGGAAGGTGCTCAACCGCAACCCCGAAGGCGCCGCGCCGCGGGGCAAGTGGGCCGACCTCGATTTCCTGCGCAACGTCTTCGGCCTGAACCGCAAGCTGAAGGACACCCAGTTCGCCGACTACCACGGCCACGGCTGGAACTTCCGCGCCATCTTCAAGCGCGATCGCGACGGCAACCTGCTCGACAAGGACGGCGCGATCATCGCCAACGACGACCCCGAGAAGTTCCACCGCGAGGGCGCGCCGGACTTCACGCCGGTCGGTCAGAACGCCCCCGGCAAGGCGGTCCACATGATGGACATCCACGCCGAGAAGGGGATGCAGTGCGCCGACTGCCACTTCTCGAACGACAGCCACGGCACCGGACTGATCTACGGCGAGGTGGCCAATGCGGTGGAGATCCGCTGCAAGGACTGCCACGGCACGTCCCAGGCCTATCCGACCCTGCGCACGTCCGGGCCGGCCGCCGATCCCAACGGCAACGACCTCAGCCTGCTGCGCAACCCCGACGGTCAGCGCCGGTTCGAATGGCTCGAGCGCGACGGTCGCCAGGTGCTGATCCAGCGGTCGCTGCTGGACCCCAAGCTGGAGTGGCGGATCAAGCTGACGAAGGACACGGTCGACAGCACCTCGCCCGACTTCAACGCCAAGTCGGCGCGCGCCAAGCTGATGTCGAAGATCGGCCAGGACGGGCGGCCGTTCTCGTGGGGGCCGGGCGTGGCCGCGGGCGACCTGGCCCACAACGACGAGGAGATGGAGTGCTTCGCCTGCCACACCTCGTGGACCACGGCGTGCGCCGGCTGCCACCTGCCGATCGAGGCGAACTGGAAGACCACGACCCACAAGTACGAGGGCGAGCAGACCCGCAACTACGCGACCTACAATCCCCAGGTCGCGCGCGACGACATGTACCAGCTCGGCAAGCACCAGACGACGAAGGGCTCGACCATCGCGCCGATCCGTTCCTCGTCGGCCCTGGTGCTGTCGTCGACCAACGTCAACCGCGAGCGGATCTACGTCCAGCAGCCGCCGATCTCGGCGTCGGGCTTCTCGAGCCAGGCGTTCGCGCCGCACTTCCCGCACACGGTGCGGACCACCGAGACCAAGACGTGCAGCGATTGTCACGTCTCAGCGGCGAACGACAACAACGCGATCATGGCCCAGCTCCTGCTGCTCGGGACCAACTTCGTGAACTTCATCGGCCAGAACGCCTGGGTCGGCCTGGAAGGTGGGATCGAGGCGGTTCGGGTCTCGGAATGGAGCGAGCCGCAGGCGGTGTTCGGCAGCTATCTGCATCGCTACGCCTACCCCGACTTCTACAAGGCCCACGTCGACCAGAATAAGCGCGAGCTGAAGGACTGGGTGCGCGGGAAGGCGTTCGCCAAGGGCCTGTCGGGCGGGGAAGAGGAAAGCATCGAAGAGATCGCCAACGTCCACCACCGGACGTCGGGTGCGGCCAGCTGCCTCCAGCTTCGCGGCGAGTACATGTTCCTGGCCGAAGGGAAGGGCGGCTTCCGCGTTCTCGACGTGGCCAGCATCTCCAACAAGGGTGTCTCCCAGCGCGTGATCTCGGCGCCGTTCTCGCCCCTGGGCCACGACACCCAGGTGCCGTCGAAGAACGCGACCTGCATGGCGCTGGCCACCAACCAGCCGATCGCGCCGCTGCGGAACCAGGCGATGCAGACGATGATGGTGAAGGACCTGGCGACGGGCGCCGACGTCAGCCTCCTGGACGCCAACCAGGAGCAGAAGTTCCACCCGCTGTATTCCTACGCCGTGGTCACGGACTTCGAGGAAGGCCTGATCCTCGTGAACGTCGACACGCTGGCCGATGGGGAGCCGCGCAACAACCGGCTCAAGCGCGCCGTCACCTGGAACCCGGGCAATGTGCTGAAGGGCGCGCGGCACGTCACCCTGGGCGGCCACTACGCCTATGTCGCCGCCGAGGCCGGCCTGGTGGTGGTGGACCTGAACGATCCGCTCAGGCCCCGCCACGTCACCACGGTGACCCTGCCCGACGCGCGCGCCTCGGCGCTCCAGTTCCGCTACCTCTGGGTCACCACGGCCCGCGGCCTGGAAGTGCTCGACGTCACCCGCCTCGACCAGCCCCGGCTGATTGAGGGCGCCACGACGCCGCTGGTCGATGCGCGCCGGGTCTACGTGGCCCGCACCTACGCCTATGTCGCGGCGGGCCGCGACGGCCTGGTGATCGTGGATGTCAAGAATCCGGAGCGGCCGCGCCTTTATCAGAAGTACGACGCGCAGGGGACGCTGAACGACGCGCAGGACGTGGTGGTCGCCTCGACCAACGCGTCGCTGTTCGCCTACGTCGCCGACGGCCGGAACGGGATGAAGGTGCTCCAACTCACCAGCCCCTCCAGCCAGCCCAACTTCTACGGCTTCTCGCCGGCGCCCAAGCCCGAGCTGATCGCCTGGCGAAAGACGCCGTCGCCGGCGCTGGCTCTCTCCAAGGGGCTGGACCGCGACCGGGCGGTGGACGAGAGCGGCTATCAGATGGCCATCTTCGGCCGCCTGGGCTCGCGCCCCTTCAACCGGGCCGAGATGGAGCGCTTCTTCACCGATCGCTGGGGCCGGCCCTATCGGGTGAACGACACCGTCGACATGACCGCCTGGCTTGGGCCACGCCCGGTGCAGCAGGCGACCCGGTAGCCCCCCGCATCGGCCCGTCCTGGCCGCGTCGCCGAGAAGCTTGACCCGCCCGCCGCCTCGGCGTGAGGTCGCCCCGAGATGAGTCATCCATCCCCAGGCGTTTCGATCCGCCCTCTGGCGCTCGCAGATGTGGCCGACATGCTGCGGATCGAGGCCGAGGCCTATCCGCCATCTCTGCGCGAGGGCGAGGCGATGTTCGCCAGCCGTCTCCGGCTCGCGGCCTCGTACTGTCTTGCGGCGACGCGCGACGGCCAGTTGATCGCCTATCTGATCGCCCACGGGTGGCCCGCCCGGGCGCCGCCCGCCCTGGGCTCCGTCCTGTCCGACGGCCCCAGCGAGGTTCTGTACATTCAGGATCTGGCCGTCTCGCCCGCGGGACGTGGCCTGAAGATCGGGGAGGCGCTGGTTGCGCACGCCTTCGAGCGGGCGGCGGACGACGGGCTCCCGGCGGCGGAACTGATCGCCGTCGAGGGCGCAGGCCGCTACTGGCGTTCACTCGGATTCCGTGAGGCGCCGGTCTCACGGGCTCTTGCCGGTAAGGTCGCGTCCTACGGGCCCGAAGCCCGGTGGATGAGCCGTAAGATCGGCTGATCGGGCGGAGACGGCGAGGCCAGGGCGTCTGGCCGACGCCAGGTCTTCTTGCTTCCCAAGACGGCAAGGGGGAGGCGGGCGCCTCAGTCCGCTGGCTTCTCGTCGATCGGTGTCGTGTAGGCGGGGATCGGCACCGGCACGCCCTTGAGGTCGATCTCGCCGACGGTCTCGATAGGAACGTCGCGCTTCGCCAGCTTGAGGGTGTCTGAACTGAAGAGGATGCGGGTGCCGAAGGTCTTGTTGGCCGCCTCCAGACGCGCGGCGATCACCACCACCTCGCCGTAGGCCGTGTAGTTGAACCGCCGCTCGCCGCCGAAATTCCCGACCAAGCCTACGCCCGAGGACAGGCCCATCCGCGTGTAGCCGAACCGGATGCCCCGGGCGATCATGCGCTCGCGGATCTCCAGGGCGTAGATGTCGATCTCGCGGGCGCAGGCGATGGCGCGGTCGGCATGGTCGTCGGACGGCACGGGCGCGCCGAAGATCGCGATGATGCCGTCGCCGGTCATCTTGTCGATCATGGCCTCGTGCTTCCAGAGGATGTCGATCACCCCGTCGAAATACTCGTTGATGACTTCCGAAAAGGTCTCGAGCGGCAGGCTGGCCACCAGGTTCGAGAAATTCTCGAGGTCCGAGATCATCACGGTGATCTCGCGCTCTTCGGCGCCGATCTTCACCTGCTCCTGGCCATCGACCATCCGGTCGATCACCTGGGGCGCGAGATAGCGTTCGAGGGTGGAGGAGTAGAAGGCCCGTTGGGTCTGAAGCTCGGCGGCGGCCAGCCGGCTGAGGACGAAGAAGCCGAAGGCGAAACTCAGCGACGGCGCCGTCATCGGGATCATCATCGCAGCGTAGCTGTAGAGCCCGAACGCCAGCGCCGCGCCGCCCACGATGGCCAGCAGCACGATGCCGACCGAGATCCACCATCTCTGGGTCGAGCGGCCGAGGAGGGCGCCTCCCAGGGCCGCCGCCAGGACGATCAGGGCGTCCAGGATGTGGCCCGGGGTCCGAACCCGGTCGCCCGCCAGCATCTGCGACAGGGCGTGGACATGCACCTCGACGCCCGGCGTGCCGTCGTAGTGGCCGCGCAGGAAGCGCAGGGGCGTGGTGTGCATGTCCTCCTTCAGCGTGTCGGAGTCGGCCGAAGCCGACCGTGTGACGCGCCCGATGAAGGCGATCTTGTCCTTGAAGAAGGCCTCGGGAAGGAAAGCCACGAAGGCGGCGGAGTAGGCCGGCGCGATGGCGCCGGTGTTCTCGGCCGACACCTTCGGGTCCGGGCGCCGATAGCGGATGGCGAAGTCGCCCTTCGGGGGCTTCAGGCCCGCGCCCACCACGCCGGTCTGGGTGGCGAGCGCCAGGTTGTGGCCGGGATGGGGGTCGTACCGGCGCACGACGTCGTCGTAGTCCACGCGCATCAGCGCCCGCGCGTCGGCGTAGTGGAGCTTCGGCGCCACCGGGAAATCGACGCCCGGCCTGAGTTGCGGGTCCACCGCCGCCACGATCGGCGCCGTGGTGCCGGCGATCGTCTCCTGGAAGGCCGCGAACTCCTCGGGCGAATCCCAGGTGTCCAGCAGGTAGTCGACGGCGATGGCCTTCACGCCCTTGGAATCGAGGGCGGCCAGCAGTTCCCCCAGCCACACCTTGTCGATCGGCGACAGGCAGTGGCAGGGCGAGGCCTCGCGCATGGCGTTCAGCGCCTCGTCGTCCACCTTGATGATCACGAAATCCGGCTGGGCCGCCGGCGCGCCCATCGCCAGCCGCAGGTCGTAGGTCAGGTTCTCGACGAACCGGATCGGCGTGGTGCGATTGAGGCCCAGCGCGGCCGCGGCGGCGAGGACCGACACGATCAGGACGACGGCGACGTCCGCAAACCCCTTGCCGCTGCGCTCGCGCAGCGCCTGGACGACCCCGAGCAGGCGGCTGATCAGGCCCTGGCGCTTGCCCGTGGCCGCCATCGGTCAGGCCAGTTTCCGGAAAGGGAAATTATAGGTCACCGCGGGCGTGTAGTCGCCGGCCTGGCAGATGTGGGTGGTCAGGCTGCCGTGCTGGCACATCAGCAGCGCGAAGGCCGGCGGCTCCTCGACCAGGATTTCCCGGCCGTCCGGCACATGGACGTCGACCTCGGTGAGGTCGAGCGTGAGCTGGATCGACGTGGCCGGCGCCGCGGACAGCACATGACCGGCGAACACGCCGTTGAACGCCCGGTGGATGTGGCCGCACATGATCGTCTGCACCTGCTCGCGCCCCTTGAGGACGCGCGCGAGCCGACCGATCCAGGGCGAATCCGGATCGGGGTCCATCCACTGGATTCCGCTGGGGATCGGCGGGTGGTGGAGGATGACGGCGGTCGGCTTGTCGGGCTCGGCGTCCAGGGTGGCGGCCAGCCAGGCCGCGCGATCCTCGCAGTATTCCCCGTCGTTGGGACCGTCCAGCGTGTCGCAAACCACCAGCCGCATGGGGCCGAAATCGACGGCGTACTGAACGAAGCCGTTCGGGTCGGTCTGGGCGCCCGGCCCGCCGAAGATCGACAGGAAGGCCTCGCGATTGTCGTGGTTTCCGACAGCGTAGTAGATCGGGATTTCGCAGTCGGCCATCAGGCGCTGGAGTTCGAGGTACTCTTCGGGCTCGCCGCGATCGACCAGATCGCCGCTCGCGATGATGGCGACCGGCCGCGGCCGCAGCTCGTGGATTGTCCGCATCACCTGACGAAGACGTTCTTCGTTCCGCTGTTGATTCAGCGGATCCTTCCCCGTCGTGACGTGGAGGTCGGTGATCTGTGCGATCGTCAACACCAAGCCGCCTCCCCAAGCAGCGCACGCATCGTCCCGAGGTAAGTACGCAAGCTCAGCGGCGACGGATGACGAGATTGCGAATTTCCGTCATGTCCTCCATGGCGAAGCGTACGCCCTCGCGTCCCAGGCCCGAATCCTTCACCCCGCCGTACGGCATGTTGTCGACCCGATAGCTGGGCACGTCGCCGATCACGACTCCCCCCACGTCGAGATGGTCCCATGCTTCGAGCATCTTGTAGAGATCGCGCGTGAAGACCCCCGTCTGCAGGCCGAACTTGGAATCGTTGACCTCGGCCATCGCGTCCTTGAAGTCGGTGAACTTCGAAAGGATCGCCACGGGTCCGAAGGCTTCTTCGGCGTAGAGCGCCGCTGTGCGGTCGACGCCCTCCAGCAGCGTGGCGTCCAGCATGGCGCCGTCGCGCTTGCCGCCGCAGAGCAGCGTCGCGCCGCCGCCCACGGCCTCCTGGATCCAGCTGTCGAGACGGCGGGCCTCCTTTTCGTCGATCATAGGGCCGACGAACGTGGCCTCTTCGCGAGGGTCGCCGGAGATCAGGGTCCTGGTCTTGGCCACCAGGCGATCCCTCAGTTCGTCGTAGATGTCGGCGTGGATGATGATCCGCTGCACGCCGATGCAGGACTGGCCCGACTGGTAGAAGGCGCCGAAGATGATCCGCTCGACGGCGTCGTCCAGGTCGGTGTCGGCGTCGACGATCACGGCGGCGTTGCCGCCCAGTTCCAGCACCACCTTCTTTTTGCCGGCCTTGGCCTTCAGGTCCCAGCCGACGCCGGGCGAACCGGTGAACGAAAGCAGCTTGAGCCGCTCGTCGGTGGTGAACAGGTCGGCGCCGTCGCGCTGGGCCGGCAGGATCGAGAACGCGCCCTTGGGCAGGTCGGTCTCGGCCAGGATCTCGCCGATGATGATCGCGCCCAGCGGCGTGCGCGACGCCGGCTTCATCACGAACGGGCAACCGACGGCCAGGGCCGGCGCGATCTTGTGGGCGGCCAGGTTCAGCGGGAAGTTGAAGGGGCTGATGAACGAGCAGGGGCCGATCGGTACTCGCTTCCAGATTCCCTGGTAGCCCTTGGCGCGGGGACTGATGTCCAGCGGCTGGACCTCGCCCGTCATCCGCACGCTCTCCTCGGCGGCGATGCGGAAGGTGTCGATCAGGCGCGAGACCTCGCCGCGGGCGTCGCGGATCGGCTTGCCCGCCTCGATGCAGAGCGCGTAGGCCAGTTCGTCGAACCGCTCCTGGAAGCGTTTGACGCAGTGGGCCAGCACCTCCTGGCGCGCATAGGCCGGCATCCGCGCCATCGGCTCGGCGGCGTCCACCGTCGCGGCGATGCCGGCGTCGATGATCCGGGCGTCGGCCAGCGCCACGCGGGTGGCCACCTTGCCGGTGTACTTGTCCGTCACCTCGAGATCGAGGTTCGGGGTCTGGGCCTCGTTGGCGAGGTAGAGCGGGTAGGAGTCCCTGAGGGCGGCCGCCATGTGCTTCGTCCTTCCTCGGCCGCGTTCAGAGCGCCGCGCTCAGTTCCTTGATCTGACGGTTCAGGATGAGATCGTTGTCCGAATAGTCGACCGGGCAGTCGATGAGATTCACCCCCGGCGTGTTCAGGCACTGCTTCAGCAGTTCGGGCAGGTGCGAGGCGCTCTCCACCCGATACCCGTTGGCGCCGTAGCTCTTGGCGTATTCCACGAAGTCGGGGTTGCCGTAGGTCAGGCCCCAGTCCTTGAAGCCCATGTTGGCCTGCTTCCAGCGGATCATGCCGTAGCTGTTGTCGTTCAGGATCAGCACGGTGATGTTGAGCTTCAGCCGGACGGCCGTCTCCATCTCCTGGCTGTTCATCATGAAGCCGCCGTCGCCGCAGATCGCCATGACCTTGCGGTCGGGATAGACCATGCTGGAGGCCATGGCCGACGGCAGGCCCGCACCCATGGTGGCCAGCGCGTTGTCCAGCAGCACCGTGTTGGCCATCCGGGCCGGATAGTTGCGGGCGAACCAGATCTTGTAGACGCCGTTGTCGAGACAGATGATGCCGTCGCCCGGCATCGCCTCGCGGATCTGTTTCACCAGATACTGCGGGTAGATCGGGAAGCGCATGTCGTTGTCGTACTTGGCCGTATGCTCGACTTCGGCGGCGCGCGCCGCCAGCATGGCCGTGAAGTCCCAGTTCGACGACGGCAGGATGTCTTCCTTGAGCTGCCAGATGGCGTTGCCGATGTCGCCGATGACCTCGTACTGCGGGAAGTAGACCGGATCGACCTCCGCCGACCGGAAGTTGATGTGAATCACCTCGGCGCCGCCCCGTTGCATGAAGAAGGGCGGCTTCTCGATCACGTCGTGGCCGATGTTGACGATCAGGTCGGCCGCGCCGATCGCGCGGTGGACGAAGTCTCCGGCCGACAGCGCGGCGCAGCCCATGAAGCGGGGATTGGTCTCGTCGACCACGCCCTTGCCGAGCTGTGTCGAGACGAAGGGGATGCCCGTCTTCTCGATGAACTGGGTCAGCATCCGGCTGGTCATGGTGCGGTTGGCGCCGGCGCCGATGACCAGGATGGGGGATTTGGCCTGCTCGATGCGCTTGGCGGCCGCGCGCACCGCCTTCTCGTCGGCGACCGGGCGGCGGGCGTTGCTCTTGGGCAGAGGCGTCGAGTCGGTGTGCTCGTCGGCGATATCTTCGGGGAATTCGAGATGGACGGCGCCCGGCTTCTCCTCCTGTGCGAGGCGGAAAGCCTCGCGGATGCGGCTGGGGATGTTGTCGGCGCTGGCGAGCTGATGCGTGTACTTCGTGATCGGCTTCATCATGTCGACCACGTCGAGGATCTGGAATCGACCCTGCTTGGACTTCTTGATGGGCTTCTGGCCGGTGATCATCATCATCGGCATGCCGCCCAGCTGGGCGTAGGCCGAGGCGGTCACGAAGTTGGTGGCCCCCGGGCCCAGCGTGGCGACGCAGACGCCCGCCTTGCCGGTGTGGCGTCCGAAGGTGGCGGCCATGAAACCCGCGCCCTGTTCGTGGCGCGTCAGAATCAGCTTGATCTTCGTGGAGCGGGACAGACTGTCCAGGAAGTCGAGATTTTCCTCGCCCGGAACGCCGAAGACATACTCGACGCCTTCCTCTTCAAGGCACTCGACGAACAGATCCGAAGCTTTGGTCGACATGTCACAACCCCCATCCCACGGGAGAGTTGTCGCAAATTCCGGCGCGTTGTGAAGGGCGAAAGCGCGCAACCTCAATTGCGTCCGCGATTGTACCTAGTCCGTAACGTTTTCGCGGCTAAGGTTTCGCCCGACAGGCGAGCTCGTGGCCTGACATCCGACAATTGGGGGACACGAAATGGCGGTAAGCGATCACGTTGATCTGGGCGGCTTCATCGAAGGGGTGAAGCGGCGAAATCCGGGGCAGCCCGAGTTCGTCCAGGCGGTCCAGGAAGTGGCCGAGGACATCTTCGACTTCATCCAGGACAAGGAACAGTACCACAAGGCCCAGATCCTGCGCCGGATCGCCGAACCCGACCGGGTCATCAGCTTCCGCGTGTGCTGGGAGGACGACAAGGGCAACATCCGCGTCCAGCGGGCGTGGCGCGTCCAGAACAACAACGCGATCGGCCCCTACAAGGGCGGCATCCGGTTCCACCCCTCGGTGACCGAGAGCGTGCTGAAGTTCCTGGCGTTCGAGCAGACCTTCAAGAACGCCCTGACCGGCCTGCCTATGGGCGGCGGCAAGGGCGGGTCGAACTTCAATCCGAAGGGCAAGTCCGACAACGAGGTCATGCGCTTCTGCCAGAGCCTCATGGTCGAACTTTACCGGCATGTGGGCGCCGACGTGGACGTGCCGGCCGGCGACATCGGCGTGGGCGGCCGCGAGATCGGCTACATGTTCGGCCAGTACAAGCGCATCACCAACCACTTCACCGGCGTCCTGACCGGCAAGGGGCTGGAGTACGGCGGCAGCCTGATCCGCACCGAGGCGACCGGCTACGGCGCCACCTACTTCCTTCGGAACATGCTCCAGACCCAGGGGAAGGACATCGCCGGGCACACCGTCGTGATCTCGGGATCGGGCAACGTGGCCACTCACGCCGCCGAGAAGTGCACGGCCCTGGGCGGCAAGGTGCTGACGCTCTCAGATTCCGAGGGCTTCATCTACGATCCCGAAGGCCTGACGCAGGAGAAGATCGACTGGGTCAAGGACCTCAAGAACAAGCGCCGGGGACGGATCAGCGAGTACGCCGCAGCCTTCAAGGGCGCGGAGTTCCATGCCGGCAAGACGCCCTGGGGCGTGAAGTGCGACCTGGCGCTGCCCTGTGCGACCCAGAACGAACTTCTCGGCCCCGACGCCGACGTGCTCCTGGCCAACGGGTGCATCGCGGTGTCGGAAGGCGCCAACATGCCGACCAACCTGGATGGCGTTCACAAGTTCAAGGCGGCGGGCATCCTCTTCGCGCCCGGCAAGGCGGCCAACGCCGGCGGCGTGGCGGTCTCGGGCCTGGAGATGAGCCAGAACTCGGCGCGCATTTCCTGGAAGGAAGAGGAACTCCAGCGCCTGCTGGTCGACATCATGAAGGGCATCCACGACCGCTGCGTCGAGTACGGAACCAAGCCCGGCGGCGGCGTCGACTATGTGAAGGGCGCCAACATCGCCGGCTTCAAGAAGGTGGCCGACGCCATGCTGGCCTACGGCGTGGTGTAGCCAAGCCTGAATCGCCGACCTCGGTCGGATCGCGAACGCCGCCTGGGGAAACCTTGGCGGCGTTCTTCTTTGTATCGGTCGTTCCCTTCGCGACAGGTCGCCGTCAGTCGCCCAGACGCGCCACCTGCTGTGTCCATCGCAGGGTCTCCAGGGGCGGATGACCCGGTTTGGGCGTCGCCTGGCCCGGCGCATGGAAGCTGTGGCACGTGGTGCAGTCGGCGTCGTCGGCCGCGGCGATCTGCGCGGTCGTCTGGCCGTGGCAGGTCGCGCACGACTTGAGATCGGGGATCAGGACGTCGCCCGACCTCGCAGACGTCTGGGCCTTGTGGCAGTCGGCGCATTCGAAGCCGCCGGCCTTCGCCTGGCCGGGCCCGCCGTGTTCCGGCACGCTGTGGTCGAAGCCGCCGCGCGGCAGATAGCGCTGGGTCAGACTGACCGGCGCCATGCGGACCGTATCACCTTCCCAGGCGACGGTATGGCAGTCGTAGCAGGCGCCCCCGCGCGAGAAGGTGGCGCGATAGGCGCTGGCGCCCGTGGCCGAGAACGCTTCCGGCCGGATGGTCCCGGGGCGCTGGCGGTTGCTGCCGGCCCCTCCGGTCAGCCTGCGACCGGCCAGGGTGTCGACCACCTTCTGAAGCTCGCCGTGCGGCAGTTCCAGCAGGCGGCCGTCCGAGCCCCGGGCGTAGGCCAGGCTGTGGCACGAGCCGCAGTCGCGCTCCATCTCGATCGGCTGGAAGCCCGTACCGCCGGCGTCGGGCCGGTGGCAGGAGGCGCATTCGAGCGCGGCGCCGTAGCCTTTGTTCTTGCCCAGGACGATGGCCTGCCGCGCCACGCCGCCCAGCGGTTGCAGGTGCAGATCGTGCGGGAAGGTGAGGCCGTTGCGTTCCTGCGGCGCCGTGTTCAGCGCGATCCGCTGGAACGTGGGCTTCGGTCCGGCGGACGTCACCACCATCGCCTTGAAGGTGGCGTGCTTTTCCCAGTTCGGGGTGTCGACCAGTTCGGTGGTCTTCAACCGCATCTTGAGCTGGCTGTGGCAGCTCGCGCAGTCTTGCACCACGACGAGGCGCGGCTTGTGATCCATCGGAGCTTCGGGCGTCGAGCCTGGAACGGGCCCCGCCTTCGTGTGCTCGATGTGGCAGCTCGCGCAGCGGTCGGTGGGGTGGCCCACCGCCCGCTGGACCAGGGTGGAGACCTTGCCGCCCAGGCTGGCGGGCAGGGGCGTCGCCGCCTCCAGCTTGTCTCTCGGGGCGTGGTCCGAAGCCAGGAGGGGTTCGAACGGACTCCCGGCCTCCCTGGCGCGGGCCAATGACTTCGGCGCCGCATCGCCGGCGCCGTGGCAGCTCTGGCAGGCGTCGTCGCGGACGGCCTGGAAGTTCTTGACGTGACAGGCCTTGCAGTCGGTCTCGAGGAAGGCGTGCGCCTTGCTGAGCGGACCGGACGACCACTGCTGGTCCGGATGGATCCGCGGCGCGAGCACGCCCGACAAAAACAGCGGGACCAGCAGACAGATCAGGGCGATGGTCGAGCCCAGCACCCAGGCCATGTTGCGCCGGTTGAAGACCCTGGCCTGGAGCGAGAAGACGCTGGGCGCGGGGTGATGATCGTCGTCCTCGCGGGTGACGGTGACGGTGGCCCCGTCCTCCGCCGTTTCGAACGCGAGGCGATACGAGCCGAAACCCGCCACCGGGCCGCGGGCTAGGTCGATTTCCGCGCGCTGGGTCGAGCGGCCGTCCACGGTGAACGGCGCGCCGCTGACGGTCTCCAGCACGACGCGGCCGTCGCCGGCGAAACGCATGCGGGCGTGCTTCAGGTCGACGGCGAGGTCGGCGAGAATCACGTCGTTGTCCGGGGCCCGGCCGATGCCGGCCTCGGGGCCGGCGACGTCCCGCTCGCGAATGATGGGATCGCCGCCGCCGGCGCGCTCGGTGATCAGCCTGAGGTGGAACGCCTGAGCCATGTCACCAGTACGCAAAGACGCTGACGATGTGCGCGATCAGCGCCGCCAGCAGGGCGAAGGTGGCGGGGATGTGCACGAACAGCCACGCTTCGAGAAGCGCGGTGATGCCCATCTGGCGGCGGGCGAGCGAGAGCGCGTCCGCCTTCTGCTGCATCAGGCTTTCCACCTTGGTCAGGGCTTCGGCCTGGACGGCGCTGCCGGGGGCGGGCAGGGCGCGCAGCCGCGCCAGCGCGCGCCGGTTCGCGCAATCGCCGTAGCTCTGGGTCAGACGCTTCCAGAAGCTGCCGCCCAGGTCGGTCTGTTCGATCGAAAGGCGCACGACGTCGGCGGCCGCCCGGTCGAGCGGCTGGGCCGCCTCGTGAAGCTGGGCGTCCAGGCTGCCGATCGTATCCAGCATCTGGCGGCGAGTGGTTTCGCCGCGGTTGCCGTGCAGGCGCTGGGGCAGGGTGGCGTAGGCCCAGACGCCCAGCGCGCCCGAGACGATGACCGCCATCATCAGCACATAGGCCAGGGTGTGGATGTTCCACCCGAACTGGAAGCCGGTGTGCAGCGTGGCCAGGATGGTGAGCGACAGGCCCAGATAGACATGCGCCGACACCCACGCCTTGAGCGAGTAGTGGCCCGCGGTGATCACACGCTTGCGGACGCCCAGGCAGGCCAGCCAGACGATCAGGCCGGCGCTCATCGTGCCCAGAAGATAGCCCAGCCAGCTTCCGCCGTTGGGCGGCTCGGCCAGGTCGCGCGCGACGAAGAAATAGACCCCGACCACGACGACGCAGAGCGCCGTCGCCACCTGCGCCCAGAAGAAGCTGCGATGACGCAGGAACCCCTCGTGGGTCCGGTGCCTGACGCGCTCTGTATGTCCCCCGACCTGACTCACGCCCTTAGGTCACCTTCTCGATCCGGGCGACCGACAGGAACGCGTCGGGAGAGACCCGGATCGCCGCGCCCGTGGGACAGGCCCGCACACAGGCCGGCCCCCCGGCCTTGCCCGAGCACATGTCGCACTTGATGGCCAGCTTCGGACTCTCGCCGCCCTCGGCCTTGGCGGCCTTCTTGCGCCACTCGTAGGAGGGCTGGCCCGGCCCCGGCCCCTTGCCGAACAGCATCCACTCCCAGAGCGGCGGCTTCTTCGGGGGCGGCTTGTCCATCTGGATCACGCCGTAGGGACAGGCGCGCTGGCAGTTGCCGCATCCGATGCAGGTCTCGTTGATGAACACTTCGCCGTCCGGGCCGCGCCGGATCGCGTTGGGCGGGCAGTCGCTCATGCAGTGCGGATGCTCGCAGTGGCGGCACGAGGTGGGCACGTGGATGTTGGCGAAGGTGGTGCCGGCCTCGCGGTTGAGCCGCGAAAGGCCGTCGTGGCTGTCGGCGCAGGCCCGCTCGCAGTTGTCGCAGCCGACGCACAGACTCTCGTCGATCAGCAGCACGTCGGTGGCCTCGCCGATGCCCTGCTTGATCAGGAAGTTCGCCACCGAGGAGTACATGTCGACGGCGCCGCCGAACTGCTCCTTCTGGCTTTCGATGAACTCGTTGACCTCCTTGCGGGCGCGCATCTCGTCGTACATGCGCTTGGCCAGCTCGGGCTTCCGCGAGAGAAGGCGGCGGAAGGGGTCCGCCGGCAGCTTGACCACCGTCGAGCGGATCGCCGCCTTCACGGTCGCCACCCGCGGCGCCCGCTCGATCATCGCCATCTCGCCCGAGTACGAGCCGGCGGGCACGTACGACATGAAGACCGGTTTCCCGCCCAGGTCCTTCTCCACGATCATCGAGCCCGAGCGGATGATGTAGAGGTCGTCCGAGATATCGCCTTCCTTGATGATCGGTTCGCCGGGGCGGACCTCGATCACCTCCGACGTGGCCAGGACCTCCTGGATGTCGGCCGGCGTGAGGCCCGACTTGAAGATCTGCAGCACCTGACGTTCGGTGGTGATCCGGTTCACCGTCTCGCGGGCCTGCGGCACCTGGCTCATCAGCTTTAGGGCGGCCATGCGGGGGATTTCGACGCAGATGGTCGGCTCGGCGGCGCGGATCGTGGCCCCGCGCTTGCGGCCCGAGATCAGGCCGACCTCGCCGAAGATCGAGCCTTCGCCGATCGGCACCGTGATGTTGGGGTTGGACGGATCGACCTCGACCTTCACCGAGCCGTCGGCGATCCCGAACAGCGACGACCCCTGCTCGTTGCGGATGAAGACGGCGTCGCCCGGCCGGTAGGCCCGGACTTCGCTGTCCAACAGGAACTCGCGCATCTGGAGCGGCGACAGGCCGTTCAGGATCTCGACGCGGCTCCGGAGGAACTCGAGCCAGTCGGACACGCTGCGCGAACCGGGCAGGGCCTTCAGCTTGGCGACCAGCAGCGGTTCGTCGGCGGGTTCCAGGGCGGTGTTGCCGCTGATGAATTCGACGACGTCGTAGCCCTGGTTCATGCAGTGCTTGATCAGCGGGTAGCCGGCCAGGGCGCCGATCACATAGATGCCGGGCTTGGTGCTCTCGAAGGTCGGCGAGAGGATCGGGAAGGCCGTGCGGTCGGGGCTGGCGAAGGTGATCCCGCAGCTTTCGATGAAGGCGCGGGGCGGGGCGGCGCCCATCCGGGCGATGATCCGGTCGCAGCGATAGCGCGTCTGGCCCTGGGGCGTGTCGACCGTGAGCCAGCCGTCCTCGATCAGCGCGGCCTGGGTCTCGGCCATCACCTTGATGCGGCCGGCGTCGCGCGCCGCCAGCAATCCGTCGACGTTCGGCTTCTTGGCGGTCGGGAAGTCGGCGCCGCGGTTCAGGAGCGTGACGCTGTTGTTCTGGCCCGCGTCGGCGATCAGGCCCATGGCGTTCTCGATGCCGGCGTCCCCGCCGCCGATCACCGTGATGTGTTCGTCGGTGTACTCACCGGGGTCGTCGAGCTGGTACTGCACGTGGGGCAGGTTGGCGCCTTCGCAGCGCATGCGATTCGGGTTGCCCTGGGTGCCGATGGCCAGAACGATGTTCTCGGCGCGGATGGGCTCGCCGCGCGTCAGCTCGATCGTGAAGGCGCCTTTTTCGCCGGTGATCGCCTTGACCTCGGCGTTGAACTTCACGTTCACGCCGGCGGCCTTCACGTCGGTGTTCCACTGGTCGAGGATCTTCTCGCGCTTGCCGGCCTCGAACTGGCAATCGGCGCGCAGCACCAGGACGGCGGGCGTCGCCATCACGTGCTTGCCCTTCTGGTAGCGGAAGATCGTGTCCGACAGGTGGTCGGTCTTTTCCAGCAGGACGTGGGACAGGCCCTTCCGCGCCGCATGCGCAGCCGCGCTCATGCCCGCCGGACCGGATCCTATGATCGCGACCTTGTAGAGTTCCGACATCGCCCAAACGCCCCCAGCACTCCGGCCCTGCGGCCGCACCCCCTCAAGCCCCGACTAGCTTTGGCCCCTTCTGCTCTAGCACTGTAGCATTTCCGATCTATGCCGAACGCGCTACCACGCACCGCAGGTCGGAGGGGAGCACAAAGTCCATGTCGGCGGAAGTCGGTCAGTTCGCACTGATTCTCGCATTGCTCCTGTCTGCGGTTCAGACGGTCGCTCCGCTCTACGGCGCCCACCGTGGCGACGGTGTCCTGATGGCGGTCGGCCGCCAGGCGGCGATCCTGCAGGGCGTTTTCGTTTCGGTCGCCTTCGCCTGCCTGATCCACGGCTACGTCACGTGCGACTTCTCGATGGCGCTGGTGGCGCAGCACAGCCACACCACCCAGCCCCTGGCGTATCGCATTGCGGCCAGTTGGGGCAGCCACGAAGGTTCGATGCTCCTCTGGGTGCTGATTCTCGCCATCTACGGCGCCGGCGTCGCCGGGTTCGGCGGGACGCTGCGCGAAACACTCCAGGCCCGGGTCCTGGGCGTCCAGGGCGTCCTGGGTCTGGCCTTCCTCAGCTTCCTGATCTTCACCTCGAACCCCTTCCTGCGTCTTTCGCCGGCTCCGGTGGAGGGGACCGAGCTCAATCCGCTGCTCCAGGACCCGGGGCTCGTCCTGCATCCCCCGCTGCTCTACCTCGGCTACGTCGGCTTCTCGGTGGCCTTCTGCTTCGCCGTCGCGGCCCTGCTGGAGGGGCGCGTGGACGCGGCCTGGGCGCGCTGGATCCGGCCCTGGGTGCTGGCGGCCTGGGCGCCGCTCACCGCGGGCATCACATTGGGCAGCGGCTGGGCCTACTACGAGCTCGGCTGGGGCGGCTGGTGGTTCTGGGACCCCGTGGAGAACGCGTCGCTGATGCCCTGGCTGCTGGGCACGGCGCTGTTGCATTCGGCCCTGGTGCTCGAGCGTCGCGGGGCGCTGGCGAGCTGGACCATCCTCCTGGCGATTCTCACCTTCTCTCTCAGTCTCGTGGGCACCTTCCTGGTCCGCTCGGGCATTCTCACCAGCGTCCACGCCTTCGCCGTGGACCCGCAGCGGGGCGTGTACATCCTCGGAATACTGGCGGCGACGACGGGCGTTTCGCTCGCGCTCTACGCCTGGCGGGCGCCGGCGCTGCGTGCGGGCGCGCTGTTCCAGCCCGTTTCGCGGGAAGGTGGGGTCACCCTGAACAACCTCTTCCTCACCGCGCTCACCGCCACCGTGTTCCTTGGCACGTTCAGTCCGGTGTTCATCGAGATGCTGAACGGCGACAAGATCTCGGTGGGGCCGCCCTATTACAACCGCACCTTCGCGCCGCTGGCCGTTCCGCTGATGATGCTGGTGGTGTTCGGCCCGATGCTGAACTGGAAGCGCGACGAGGCGAAGCGGGTGCTCCAGCGCGTCCGCATCCCGGCGATCCTCGCGGGCGTGGCCCTGATCCTGGCCGTGGCGCTGGGCGGGCTGGACCACCTCCTGGCCGCCGGCGGCATCGCGCTTGGAGCCTGGCTGCTGTTCGGCTCGCTGGCCGTCCTGGTCCGCCGGTGGTGGGCGGGGCGCGCCTACCTTGTCCGCTCGATCCTCACCACGCCGCGCGCCGTCGTGGGTCTGGTCATCGCACACGCCGGTCTCGGAATGCTGGTGATCGGCGTCACGGGAACCACCGCCTGGGACAGCGAGAAGGTGCTCAACATGCGGCCCGGCCAGACCATCGAGTTCGCCGGCCGCAGCCTCACCATGATCGCCCTGGAGACCGTACGGGGCCCCAACTACGAGGCGCGTCAGGCCCGCTTCTCGGTGGAGGACCGCTTCGGCCCCTACCGGTTCCGCAGTGAACGGCGCTTCTATCCCTCGGCCCAGTCCCAGACCACCGAGGCCGCCATCCGCGTCGGGTTCACCGGCAACTTCTACGTCTCGATCGGCGAAGAATCGCCCGGCGGGATCGTCGTGCGGATGTGGAGCCATCCGCTGATCGTCTGGATCTGGATCGGCGGCTTCGCCATGTCGATCGGGGGCTTGGTTTCGCTCAGCGACCGGCGCCTGCGTGTCGGCGCCGCCGTGCGCGCGCCGCTTCCAGCCGCCCCGCAACCCCTGCCTGCCGAATGAAGCGTCTCCTGTTCCTGGCGCCGGTCGCCGTCTTCGGCGTCCTGCTGGTGGTGTTCTTCCTGGGTCTGGGGCGCGACCCGCGGTCGCTGCCGTCGGTCTTCATCGGCAAGACTCTGCCCGAGTTCGCGGCGCCGGCCGTACGCCCTGGCGACGTGGGCCTGTCCCGCGCCGACCTGAACGGCGGCGATCCGGTGCTCCTGAACGTCTTCGCCTCGTGGTGCGGCCCGTGCCGGGTCGAGCACCCGGTCTTCATGCGCCTGCGCGCCGAGGGCGTGCCGATCCACGGCCTGGACTGGAAGGAAGACGCCGAGGCCGGCTATCGCTGGCTTCAGGAGAACGGCGATCCCTATATCCGCGTGGGCAGCGACCCGGCCGGACGCGTCGGGATCGAGCTGGGCGTCGCCGGCGTGCCCGAGACCTTTGTCATCGATAAGCAGGGGCGCGTGCGCTATCGCCATGTGGGGGCCGTCACCCCCGACGTCTGGGAACGCAAGCTGCGGCCGATGATGGAAGATCTCAGGAGGGAGCCGTGAGACGCCTGACCGCCGGCCTGACCCTCGCGTTCGTACTGGCCGCCGGGCCGGCGCTGGCCGTCAAGCCCGACGAGCAACTCGCCGATCCCGCTCAGGAAGCCCGCGCGCTGACCCTGGGAAAGGAGCTGCGCTGCGTCGTCTGCCAGAACCAGTCGATCGACGATTCCGACGCGGCCCTCGCACGAGACCTGCGCCTGATCCTGCGCGAGCGCATCGCCGCGGGCGACACGGACGAGCAGGCGATCGACTTCATCGTGGCCCGCTACGGCAGCTTCGTGCAGCTTCGGCCGCCACTTCGCGCCGACACCGTGGCGCTGTGGTTCGGGCCGCTGGCCGTCCTGATCCTGGGCGGCGTCGGGGCGGCGCTCTACATCCGCAGCCGCCGGCCGGCCGCGGCGACGGGGCTGACCGCCGAAGAAGAGGCCGAGGTGGCCGAGGTGTTGAACTCGGATAGGGCGCGTTGATGCTTTGGATGATCCTGACCCTGATGACGGTCCTGGCCGCCGTGGGGCTCGCCATCCCTCTGTTCCGCCGCCGCGACGCCGCCCGCCAGACGCGGGCCGACGCGGTCACCGTGCTCAAGGACCAACTCGGCGAGATCGAAGCCCAGGCTCGGGCCGGCGCGATCCCCGAACCCGAGGCCGATGCACTGAAGACCGACCTCAAGCGCCGTGTCCTGGCGGAGGGGCGCCAGCGGGAGGCCGAGGCCCGGCCGCTGCCCGAGCGCACGCTGCTCATCGTGGCGCTGGGGATCGTGGCGGTGGTGACCCTGGCGGGAACCGGGCTCTACCTGGCGATCGGCCGTCCCGACGTGCCGGCGTCGCCCGCCACGGCCCAGGGGAGCGGCGCGGCGGGCGGGGGAACCTCGGCGGACGGCCATCCCCAGGGCGACGTCGCGGCCATGATCGCCCAGCTCGAGACCCAGATGCGCCAGCGTCCGGACAACGCCGAGGGCTGGCGGATGCTGGGCTGGTCGTATCTCCAGACGGGCCGCAACGCCGAGGCGGCCGAGGCCTACGGCCGCGCGGCCGCCCTTGACCCGGCCAACGCCGACTATCTGTCGGCCCAGGGCGAGGCCACGGTGCTGGCCGCCGAAGGACAGGTCACCCCCGCGGCGGAAGCCATCTTCCGCAAGACCCTGAGGATCGACGCCGCCGACCCCAGGGCCCGCTACTACCTCGCCGTCGGCAAGGATCAGCGCGGCGACCAGGCCGGCGCCATGAACGACTGGATTGCGCTCCTGCGTTCGGCGCCGCCGGGCGCGCCCTGGGCGCCCGAGGTGCGGGCCTTCATCGAGAAGGTCGCCGCCGACCGGGGTGTCGATATCGCCGGCCGCCTGCCGGCCGCGCCGGCGACCGAGGGCGGTTCCGGAATGGCCGCGGCGCCGCGAGGGCCTACGGCCGAGCAGGTCGCCGAGGCGCAGTCGCTGAGCGACGGCGACCGGTCGGTGATGATCGAGGGCATGGTCGCCGGCCTCGCCGAACGCCTGAAACAGAACCCCCGCGACCGGGCGGGCTGGGAGCGCCTCCTGCGCGCGCGCATGGTCCTGGGCCAGGCGGACCAGGCCGCCGCGGACTACCGGGCGGCGCGCCAGGCGTTCGCCGGCTCTCCCGCCGACCAGGAGGCCCTCAGGGCGGCCGCCCGGCAGCTCGGCGTGCCGGTGGGCGGATGAATCCCGAGGTGATCGAGCGCGCCGGCGCGGGCGACGCCGCGCAGCTCATCCTGGAGCTGTTGCCCGAACCGGTCATTCTGGTGCGGGGCGGCGAGGGCGAGCCGCCCGAGATCGCCTATGGCAACCAGGCCGCGCGGGAGATCTTCCGTATCGACCTGACCGGGGCTCCGCTGGGCGCGGCGCTGCGCCGGCCCGAGGTCCTGGAGGCGATCGAGGAGGCGCTGGCCACCGCCGAGGCGGCCGAGGTGGCGTTCGAGACGATCGGCGTTCAACCCCGGTTCTGGCGCGCCTTCGCCAAGCCGCTGGACCGCGAGCCCGACGGCCGCCAGCGCCTCGTGGTGGTTCTGCGCGACGAAACCGACGCCCGGCGCACCGAGCGGATGCGCGCCGACTTCCTGGCCAACGCCAGCCACGAGTTGCGCACGCCGCTGGCCTCCCTGGCCGGCTTCGTGGAGACGTTGCGCACGCACGCCAAGGACGATGCCCAGGCGCGCGACAAGTTCCTGGGCATCATGGCCCAGCAGGCGACGCGGATGGCTCGCCTCGTGGACGATCTGCTCTCGTTGAGCCGGATCGAACTCAACGAGCACATCGCGCCGTCGGGCAAGGTCGACATCGCGCGTACGGTCCAGGACGTATCCGACGCGTTGCGCCCTCTCACCGAGGAGCGGGGCGTCGGCGTCACGATCCGCGCCGAACCCCCGCCGCCGTCCGTCACGGGCGATCGCGACCAGCTCGTTCAGGTCATCCAGAATCTCGTCGACAACGCGATCAAGTACACGCCCAAGGGCGGCCAGGTGAGGATCGACCTCCAGCTCGTCGCCAGTTCCGAGGCCGCCCGGGCGCCCAGTCGGCCCGGGGTGGGCCTGTCGCTGCTGTCGCCGGATGGCGGGGACGGACAGGCCTATGTGGTGGTGCGGGTCACCGACGCCGGTCCGGGGATCGCGCGTCAGCATCTTCCGCGCCTCTCCGAACGCTTCTACCGCGTCGAGGGCCAGCGCAGCGGCGGCACGGGCCTGGGCCTGGCCATCGTCAAGCACGTGGTCAACCGGCACCGCGGCGGTCTGGTGGTCGAAAGCGCCGAGGGGGAGGGCAGCACCTTCAGCGTCTACCTGCCGGTGGCGCCCCAGGTCGCATGATGGCCGGCCCGACCGCCGCCGAGGCCGTCGCAAAAGTGTCGTAAGACCGCAGTAGTTTGCGCGGGCATCGCAAGAGGGCCCGCGTGACACGCTCCTATCAAGCCGAGTTGCGGCAGCTCGTCGCCGAAGTCATCCGTATGGGCGGGCTCGCCGAGGCCCAGGTCGTGGACGCGGTCGACGCCGTGGTCCGCCGCGACGTCCCCCTGGCCCAGGCCCTGATCGTGCGCGACCTGCGCCTGGACACGCTCCAGAGCGAGGTGGAGCGGCGGGCCCTGGCCCTGATCGCCGCGCACCAGCCGGGCGAGGCCGACCTGCGCCGGGCGATCTCCACACTGAAGCTGGCCATGAACCTGGAACGCTGCGGCGACCTGGCGCGCAACATCGCCAAGCGCAGCCTGGTGCTGTCGGCGGGCGAGCCGCTGCTGCCGCTCACCGGCGCCATCGAGCGGATGGGGCGGCTGGTGTCGGCCCGGCTGCGGGCGGTCCTGGACGCCTACGCCGTCGGCGACGTCGAGCCGGCGCTGGACGTCTGGCGGCGCGACGGCGAGATCGACGAGCACTACGAGAGCCTGTTCCGGGAACTTCTCGCCTACATGGCCACCCGGTCCGACTCGGTCGCCGCCGGCGCCCACCTGCTGTTCGTGGCCAAGAACCTGGAACGCATCGGCGACCACGCCACGAACATCGCCGAGATCCTGCATTTCCAGATGACCGGCGAGGAGCTGACGGGCGAGCGGCCCAAGGTCAGCCTTCCCGAGATCGATGCGGAGGTCCGCGCTTGACGCCCTATGTTCTGGTGGTCGAGGACGAGGACGCCCTGGCGACCCTGCTCGACTACAACCTGATGAAGGAAGGCTTCCGCGTCGAGCGGGCCGCCGACGGCGAGGAGGCTCTTCTTCGCGTCGCCGAGGAGCCGCCTGATCTGGTGGTGCTGGACTGGATGCTGCCCAAGGTGTCGGGCGTCGAGGTCTGCCGCCAGCTCCGCGCCGGGACCGAGACCCGCAGGACGCCGGTCCTGATGCTCACGGCGCGGGGCGAAGAGGCCGACAAGATCCGCGGCCTCGACACCGGCGCCGACGACTATGTGGTGAAGCCGTTCTCGATGAGCGAGCTGGTGGCCCGCATCCGCGCCCTGCTGCGCCGGACACGCCCCGAGCTGATGGACGAGCAGCTCGAGTACGCCGACCTGCTTCTGGACCGCGGGCGGCATCGCGTCACCCGCAACGGCAAGGATGTCCACCTGGGACCGACCGAGTACCGGCTTCTGGATTTCCTCATGCAGCGGCCCGGCCGGGTCTTCAGCCGCGAGCGGCTGCTGGACGCGGTCTGGGGCGCCAACACCTACGTCGAGGTGCGCACGGTCGACGTCCACGTCGGTCGCCTGCGCAAGGCCCTGCGCCAGGACGGCCAGCCCGACCTGATCCGGACGGTCCGTTCGGCGGGCTACTCGCTGGACAAGGACGGGTAGGGCGTCACGCGTCCGTCACGGACTCCCGTTAGCCGACATGTGATTTCGCTGTTTTGGGGGACCGCGATGCCGGAGCACGCGCCGACCGTCCGCTGCCGGACGGCCTTCATCTCGGACATCCATCTGGGGACCAAGGGCTGTCAGGCCGACCTGCTGCTGGAGTTCATCCGCGAGCTGGAGTGCGAGACACTCTATCTCGTGGGCGACATCGTCGACGGCTGGAAGATGAAGTCCGGCTGGTTCTGGCCTCAGGCGCACAACGACGTGGTCCAGAAGATCCTGCGCCTGGCCCGCAAGGGTGTCCGCGTCGTCTATGTGCCCGGCAACCACGACGACCGCATCCGGGATTTCTGCGGCGTCCATTTCGGCGGCGTGGTGGTGGTCCGCGACGCGATCCACGAGGCGGCGGACGGCCGGCGCTATCTGGTGACCCACGGCGACGAGTTCGACGGCGTGGTGCAGAACGCCAGGTGGTTGGCGTTCCTGGGCGACTGGAGCTATCGCGCGTTGCTCGCGCTCAACACCCATTTCAACCGTGTGCGGCGGCTGCTCGGCCTCAACTACTGGAGCCTGTCGGCCTTCCTGAAACACAAGGTGAAGGACGCCGTCGCCTTCATCGACCAGTTCGAGACCGCGATGGCCGACGAGGCCCGCCGCCGTGGCGTCTCGGGCGTGATCTGCGGCCACATCCACAAGGCCGAGATCCGCGACTTCGGGGATATTCGCTATCTGAACGACGGCGACTGGGTCGAGAGCTGCACCGCCATCGTCGAGGGGTTCGACGGCGAGTTCCGCATCGTGGACTGGCTGGCGGAGCGCCGCGCCCTGGCGGCTCCGCCGCTGCGCCTGGCCGAGGCGCCTCTCGCGGCCTGATCCCCTCGGGCTTCTCTGAAAATGATGGCCGCGACCGGGGGGCGGTCGCGGCCGAACGGCCATCGGGGCGGCCGATCTGTAGAGTACGCGGGGGGTTACTGAGCGTCAGTCTAGCCCGCGTGCGTGTCAGGTCCGTGACGTCTTCAGCCGAAAGCCCGGTTCAGCCGAAAGCCCGGTCGGCCATGCGCGCAAGGCCGTAGAACGCCGCGGCGATCAGGGCGGAGGCGGGCAGGGTGACCACCCAGGCCCAGACGATACGGCCCGCCACGTTCCACCGCACCGCCGACATCCGCCGCGAGGCGCCGACGCCGACGATCGAGCCGGTGATGGTGTGGGTGGTCGAGATCGGTACGCCGATGTGGGTGGCGATGAAGATGGTGATGGCCCCGCCGGTCTCGGCGCAGAAGCCCTGCTGGGGCGTCAGCCGGGTGATCTTGGACCCCATGGTGTGGACGATCCGCCAGCCGCCGAACAGGGTGCCGAGCGCCAGCGCCGCCTGACAGGTGATCACCACCCAGAACGGCACGTGGAACTCCGAACCCAGGTGTCCGTGGGCGAACAGCAGCACGGCGATGATGCCCATGGTCTTCTGGGCGTCGTTGCCGCCGTGGCCCAGCGAGAACATTGCGGCCGAGACGAGCTGGAGTTTCCGGAAGACCGAATCGGCCAGCGCCGGCGTCGCCCGGATGAACAGCCACGAGACGATCAGCACCAGGCCCAGCGCCAGGGCGAAGCCGATGGCCGGCGAGACGAAGATGCCCGCCACGGTCTTGAAGACGCCGCTCCAGACGATGCCGTCGAAACCCGCCTTGCTGATCCCGGCGCCCAGCAGCCCTCCGATCAGCGCGTGCGAGGAGGACGAGGGGATGCCGGCCAGCCAGGTGATGACGTTCCAGCTGATCGCGCCGCCCAGCGCCCCGAAGATCACGGCGTCCGAGACGATGTCGGCCGAGACGATCCCCTTGCCCACCGTGTTGGCCACGTGCAGGCCGAAGAACAGGAAGGCGATGAAGTTGAAGAACGCGGCCCAGGCCACGGCCACGCCGGGCGAGAGCACGCGGGTGGCCACCACGGTCGCGATGGAGTTGGCCGCATCGTGCAGGCCGTTCAGGAAGTCGAACGCCAGCGCGACGAAGATGAGGAAGATCAGCAGCCAGCTGACGCCTGCGAGGTCCACGGCAGGGCCTTACAGGTGCTCGATCAGCACGCTGCTGACCCGGTTGGCCACATCCTCGAACCGGTCGACCACCTTCTCCAGGTGGTCGTAGATCTCGGCGCCGATGATGTAGGCCATGGGATCGGTCTTGCCGACGTCGCGATACAGCGCCGCGATCCCGGCGTCGTAGAGGTGGTCCGACTGCTCTTCCTGTGCGGTGACCTGCTCGGTGAGTTCGCCCAGCCTGGCGGCGTTGGCCTTCAGCGATCGCAGCATCGGCACGGCCTGGCCGATCAGGTCGGCCGTCCGGACGATCACGCCGCCCAGTTCCAGCATGTGCGGCTGGAAGGTCGTCTGCTCGAACAGCGCGGTGACCTTGGCGGTCTTGTGCATCTGGTCGATGGCGTCGTCCATCGAGGTGATGAGATCGATGATGTCGGCGCGGTCGAAGGGGGTGATGAACGAGCGGCGCACATGCAGCATCACGGCCCGCGCGATGTCGTCGGCCTGCGCCTCATGGGCGGCGACGTCCGCGCCGTGCCGGGGCGTCTCGGGACCGCCTTCCAGCAGCTTGTGCAGCGATCGGGCGCCGGCGCTCAGCGTGGCGGCGTGACTGTCGAAGAGGTCGAAGAACTGGCCCTCCTTCGGCATAAGGGCCTGAAACCATCTCACGTGAGACCTCGATGCGGCTGCGTCGCGCCAGTGCGCGGCGGCTCCATAGCGTGATCCGCGCGCGCCGTCATCGAACTGTCACGCAACTGTCGCGAAAGCTTTCGGCGACCGTCGCCAAACTGTCATGCGGCGCGCGTAGAGCCACGGCATGACGTGCTGCGGGGGCGACCCGGCGGGCCATGCGGTCCCGATGTCCCGGACGCCTCGCCGACGATCCTTGGAGAGACGATCACGATGCGCGTGACCCTTTTGATCGGTGTTGCAGCCGCGGCGCTGGCGCTGGCCGCCTGTGGTGACAACCCCGCCAAGCCCGGCGCGGCCGCGCCGGCCGTCCTGCTGATCGACGGCTCCAGCACCGTCTATCCGATCTCCGAGGCCCTGGGCGAAGAATTCCAGAACACATCCGGCGCCCGCGTCACCGTCGGCCTGTCGGGCACGGGAGGCGGCTTCAAGAAGCTGTGCCGGGGCGAGATCGACATCGCCGGCGCCTCGCGTCCGATCAAGGCCGAGGAGGCCAAGGCCTGCGCCGACGCCGGGATCGAGGTCATCGAGCTGCCGGTGGCGCTGGACGCCCTGGCCGTCGTGGTCAGTCCGCAGAACACCTTCGCCGATTGTATGACGGTGGACGAGCTGAAGACCCTCTGGCAGCCGTCGGCCCAGGGCAAGATCTCGAACTGGAGCCAGGTCCGCGCCGGCTTCCCGGCCGAGCCCGTGAAGCTGTTCGGCGCGGGCACCGACTCGGGCACGTTCGACTACTTCACCAAGGCCATCAACGGCGAGGAGGGCGCCTCGCGCGGCGACTACACGGCCACCGAGGACGACAACGTCACGATCAACGGCGTCAGCGGCGACGCCGACGCGCTGGGCTACCTGGGCCTGGCCTACCTCACCGAGAACGCCGGAAAGGTGAAGGCGGTCCAGATCCGCCAGGCCGACGGCTCGTGCGTCGGTCCCTCGGCCGCGACGGCCCGCAACGCCAGCTATCAGCCCCTGTCGCGGCCGCTGTTCTACTACGTCAGCAAGAAGTCGGCGGACGAGCGGCCCCATGTGGCGGCATTCATCAAGTTCGCCTTCGATCCGACGCACGCCGAACCGCTGGTCTCGGAGGTGGGCTATGTTCCGCTCCCGACTGCGGCCTATCCGCTGGCGATCGCGAAGTTCGAGGCGCGCCGGACCGGCAGCTTCTTCGACGGCGGCTCCAAGGTGGGCGTGACCGCCGAGGATCTGGTCGCCGACGCCGCGCAGAAATGACCTTCTTGGCCCGCCGCCGGGTTTCCCACAGATGACCACGACCGGGTCTCCCCTCTCCGAATACGAGGCGCTGCGCGCCAGCCCCTTCCTGCGCCGGGGCCGCGTCCTGGCGGCCGTGATGAAAGTCGTGCTGTTCGCCTGCGCGGCGCTCTCCGTGGTCATCACCGCCGCGATCGTCTGGGTCCTGGTCTCCGAATCCCTCCCGTTCTTCCGGGAAATCCCGCTGACGACCTTCCTGACCGACACGGAATGGACGCCCGTCTTCACCAACGCGCGCTACGGCATCCTGCCCCTCCTGTCGGCCACCTTCTGGGCGGCCGGGATCGCGATGGCGGTGGCGACGCCGCTGGGCCTGGTGCTCGCGGTCTATCTCAGCGAGTTCGCCCGTCCGGGCGTGCGCGAGGCGCTCAAGCCGATCCTGGAGATGCTGGCCGCCGTGCCGACCGTGGTCTTCGGCTACTTCGCCCTGCTGTTCCTCACCCCGCTGGCGCGCCAGTTCATCCCCGGCCTTTCGGGGTTCAATCTGCTGATCCCCGGCATCGTGATGGGCGTGATGATCCTGCCCTACGTCGTCTCCATCAGCGAGGACGCCATGCGGGCGGTGCCCATGTCGCTGCGCGAGGGCGCCTTCGCGGTGGGGATGAGCCGGGTCCAGATGGCGTTCTCGGTGATCATTCCCGGCGCCTTCTCGGGGGTGACGGCGGCCTACCTCCTGGGGTTCTCGCGGGCGGTGGGCGAAACGATGGTCGTGGCCATCGCGGCCGGCCAGAACCCGAACCTGACGGGCGATCCGCGCGAAGGCGCGGCCACCATCACAGCCTATATCGTCCAGATGAGCCTTGGCGACCTGCCGCACGGCTCGCTGGCGTACTCGACCATCTTCGCGGCGGGTCTGACGCTGTTCGTCATCACCCTGGTCTTCAACCTGCTGGGCTTCTTCCTCCGGCGGAAGTTCCGGGAGGCTTACTGATGTCGGTCACCGCGCTCGGCGCACCCGCCGAGACCCAGCGTCTCGTCCTCCAGAAGAAGGCCCAGGACCTGATCTTCGGGACCATCGGCGTCCTGGTGCTGTTCGTGGTCATGGGCCTGCTGTTGACCCTGGTCTCGGACCTCGTCGTCGACGGCGCGGGGCGGATCACGCCGGAGTTCCTCACCAGCTTCCCGTCCCGCCGGGCCGCCCAGGCGGGCGTGCTGTCGGCCTGGATCGGCACCAGCCTGGTGATGATCGTCACCGCGGTCGTGGCCGTCCCGCTGGGGGTGGGGGCCGGCCTCTACCTTGAGGAGTACGCCCCCAAGAACATCCTCACCGACGCCATCGAGATCAACGTCAGCAACCTGGCCGGCGTGCCCTCGATCATCTACGGCCTGCTGGCCCTGGGCTTTTTCGTCTACGCGCTCGGCATGGGCCAGACGATCCTGGTGGGCGGCCTGGTGCTGGCGCTGCTGATCCTGCCCATCGTCATCGTGGCCACGCGCGAGGCGCTGCGCGCGGTGCCGGCGGGCCTGCGGGAGAGCGCCTACGGGATCGGCGCCAACCAGTGGCAGGTGATGTGGAACTACATCCTGCCCAGCGCGCGGCCCGGCATCCTGACCGGCGCCATCGTCGGCCTGTCGCGAGCCATCGGCGAGACGGCGCCGATCATCACCATCGGCGCGCTGACCTACATCGCCTTCCTGCCCCCGTCGCCCGTGAGCGCCAGCCCGCCGTTCGTCAACTTCGACTGGCTGAACTCGCCCTTCACCGTCATGCCCATCCAGATGTTCAACTGGGTCTCGCGGCCACAGGCGGCGTTCCATGAGAACGCCGCGGCCACCGGGGTCCTGCTGCTGGGCATGACCCTCCTCATGAACGGCTTTGCGATCTACCTGCGATATCGCCTCCGCCGCACGGTCCGGACCTGAAGATGAACGCCGCCACCCAACTCAGGAGCCCCGCCGTGAGCACGCCCTTGCCCTTGGCGATCCCCGGGGCGATCCCCGGGACGACGGACGCCCAGATCCGCGCCCAGGTGTCGGACCTCAACTTCTGGTACGGCAAGTTCCAGGCGCTGCACGGTGTCTCGATGCCGATCCACGACCGGCAGGTCACGGCCATCATCGGCCCGTCCGGCTGCGGCAAGAGCACGCTGCTCCGCTGCTTCAACCGCATCCACGACCTGTACCTCGGCGTCCGCTACGAAGGCGCGATCGAGCTGATGCCCGACCGCCTGAACCTCGTCGGCAAGGCCGTCGATCCCATCCTGGTCCGCCTGATGGTGGGCATGGTGTTCCAGAAGCCGAACCCCTTCCCCAAGAGCATCTTCGAGAACGTGGCTTCGGGCCTCTATGTCCGCGGGATCCGCAACAAGGGCGAGGTGGAGGGGCGTGTCGAGCATGCGCTGAAGCAGGCCGCGATCTGGGACGAGGTGAGCGACCGCCTCAAGAAGCCCGCCTACGAGCTTTCGGGCGGACAGCAGCAGCGTCTCTGCATCGCCCGCGCGCTCGCGCCCGAACCCAAGCTGCTGCTGCTGGACGAGCCGACGTCCGCCCTCGACCCCATCGCCACCGCCAAGATCGAGAGCCTGATCGACGACCTGGCCGAACAGGTCACCATCGTGATCGTGACCCACAACATGGGGCAGGCGGCCCGCATCTCGGACCACACCGCCTTCATGCACCTGGGCAAGCTGGTCGAGTTCGGCGAGACCGAGCAGATTTTCACCAGTCCGCAGGCCGAGCAGACCCGCGACTACGTCACCGGCCGCTACGGGTAGGACCCGACATGGAACACACCGTCAAAGCCGTCGACGACCAGCTCAACGCCATGACGCGCGATCTCGCCGCCATGGGCGACCTTGCCGTCGCCCAGGTGCGGGCGGCGATCGACGTCTTCCTGCGTCATGATCTGACGGCCGCCGCCAAGGTGGTGCGCGGCGACGACGCCCTCGATCTGCAGGACGCCGACATCGAGCGCCGCGCCGTCCGCTTCATCGCGCTGCATCAGCCGATGGCCGACGACCTCCGCCGGCCGATCGCCGCCATGAAGATCGCCATGCAGCTCGAACGCTGCGGGGACCTGGCCAAGAACATCGCCAAGCGGGTCGGGCGCATGGACGCGCCCGCCGACGCCGACCAGGCCGAGCCGGTGGCCGGGCTGGGCCGCCTGGCCGCCGAGCGCCTGTCGTCTGTAGTGGACGCCTACCGGGCCTCCGACGCCCAGGGCGCCTACAACGTCTGGGTTCGCGACACCGAGATCGACGAACTCCACGAGAAGGTCCTGGCGGGGCTGATCGAGGCCATGGCCCGCGAATCACGGGCGCTGGGCGACTTCGCCCACCTCCTGTTCATCGCCAAGAACCTCGAGCGGATCGGCGACCACGCCACCAATATCGCCGAGCTTGTGCACTACCAGATCACCGGCGCCGATCTGGCCGACCGACCCAAGCTCTAGGCTTGCGCACAGACGGGCGCGGCGGCCTACATGACGGCATGCCCTCGCTCTCTCCGTCCCGCTTGATCCGCCCGACGCCGGAGGCGATCCCGACGCCCGATCGGCGAACCCTTCTGGGGGGCGCGTTCTCGCTGGCGGGCTCAGGCCTTCTGGGCGGATGCGCCACGGCAGCCCCGCCGGCGCCCCTCCGGCCGGATTTCCGGGCGCCGCCGCCCTTGGCGCCGATCCGCGCCCGGCCCGACCGTATCACCGGCATCACCGTCTGCCTGCGCCCGTTCCGGGCGGCCGGACCGCGCCTCGAAGCCGAGACGGTCGGCGACAAGCTGGTGGTCCACAACTACGGCCACGGCGGCAGCGGCTGGTCTCTCAGCTGGGGCTACGCGATGGAGGCCGTGCGTATGGCCCTGGCGGGCGGCGCGCGCGACATCGCCGTCCTGGGCGCGGGCGCGCTCGGCCTGACGGCCGCGACGGTCGCCCAGCGTGCGGGCGCACGCGTCACCATCTACGCCCGCGAGCGTCCCCAGGAGACGCGCTCGGCGCGGGCCACGGGCGTCTGGTCGCCCGACAGCCGAATCGCCCTTTCCGGATCGGTCGACGCCGGCTTCGCGGCCCGCTGGGAGGCGTTCACCCGCACCTCGTTCCGGATGCACCAGCAGTTCCTGGGGCTGGCCGACGCGCCCGTCGAATGGACCGAACGCTACATCCTCTCCGACATGCGGCCGTCCGGACCGTCGCCCGACCCGATGGGGTTCGCCCACTATGGCGGGCGCATCCGCGACCTCACGCCCGAGACGGTCACGCTGTCGCCGGCCGACCATCCGTTCCCGACCGCCTACGCGCGGCGGGCGGCGCTGCCGATGTTCAACATCACCGCGTATGCGAAGATGCTGGTGGACGACTTCCTGCTGGGGGGCGGCCGGTTCGAGACCGTGGAGTTCCACAGTCCCTCCGAGCTCGCCAGGTTACCCCAGGCGGTGATCGTCAACTGTCCGGGCTATGGCGCCCGCGCGCTCTGGAAGGACGAGAGCCTCGTGCCGGTGCGCGGCCAGATCGCCTGGCTCGTCCCCCAGCCGGAGGTGACCTACGGCGTTCACTACCGGGGTGTCGGCACGATCTCGCGCCGCGACGGCCTGGTGGTGCAGAACAGCGGCGCCGACGAGTCCTACGGCCACAACGACGCCAACGAGGCGCCCGATCGCGCCGAGGCCGACGCTGCGGTGGCGACGATCGCGCGGCTGTTCCCGACCGCGACCTGACCTATATTGCGGAAGCTGCGGCGGGCTACGACGGCCCACCGGCGCGCCGATTCCCGACCCCGATCCGGACGGTGGGTCAGAGCGTCATCGCAAGAGCGCTCTCCCGCCGCAGCGCCGCTACTGCTGTTGCTGCTGCATCTGGTGCAGCCGCTGTTGATGCTGGTAGGCCGCGCCGTGCATCCGGCGCGCGCTTTGACCGCCACGGGGCGTGGACGAGACCCGCAGGAATTCCGGCTCCGAGATCGCGGCCCGGGCCTTGCGCACCGACACGCCGACCGCGAGCTGGCTTTCGGCCTCACCCTTGTAGACGCCGCGGGACGGCGGCACGTCGGAATAGTCGCGGCCCACGGCGCAGGCCACGTGGCGTTCGGTGGCCGGTGTGTTGTTGGTCGGGTCGAAGCCGATCCAGCGCACGCTGGGCAGGAACACCTCGACCCAGGCATGGGTGGCGTCCGGGTCCGACCGGTCGCCATGCTTGCGGTCGGTGAACAGGTAGCCCGACACATAGCGCGCGGGAACGCCCCACGAGCGGCAGATGGCGATCATCACATGGGCGAAGTCCTGGCAGACGCCCTTGCGCGCTCTCAGCACATCGTCGATCGGGCTGTCGGCCCGGGTGACGCCGGCCTCGTAGCCGAACGAGGCGTATAGGGTCTCGTTCAGCGCCTGGAGCGCGGAAAGCGGGTCGCGGCCGCGCAAGGCGTCGATGTCGTGATCGGCCATGTACTGGCGCAACGCCTCGCTCTCGCGGGCGAAACCATGCGGATGCAGGAAGTCGAAGTTCTCGCCGCGCAGGAACTCCGAGCGGAGCCGATCCCATTCGCCCTGGTCCAGTCGGTCGGGCAGGGGAGACGGCGCCTGGGTCTCCACGGCCGAGCGGGCGGTGATGGTGAGGCTGTCGTGCGGCTGGGGCACGTCGAAGTGGTAGACCGCGTTCCCGAAGCTGTCGGCGTAGCTGAACACCTGGGCGGGCGGGTCCAGGTCGAGGTCGAAGCTCACCAGCCGCTGACGCGCGCTCTTCTGCGGCTGCATCCACACTTCCATGACGCTTTCGCGCACGGGGAAGGCGTATCGGTACTGGGTGACGTGGCGGATCTCGAGCAGCACGGATCGTGACTCCTAGGCCGGCAGCCGGTCTTCGAGCGGGTAGGCGACGAAGGTGTCGTACAGGCTGCGGTGGATGGCGGCGCATTCGTCCAGCACCGTCTTCAGGAAGGCGCTGGCGCCGCCCGCCTCGATCTCGTCCAGGTCGGCGTACTGCATCCGGGCGCGCAGGCGACCGGCGAGGCGGTCGGGGCCGACGCTGCCCGCCAGGCCGGCATGGCGGATGATGGCTGACAGGTGCCCCTCGATCTCCTGGGCGCAGAACCGGATCGACCGCGGAAAGTCCTCGTCCAGCAGCAGGAACTGCAGGATGTACCGCGGTCGCATCTCCGCAGTGTAGACCCTCAGATAGGGTTCCAGCGCGCAGCCCATGCGCAGCACGCTGGTAAGCGCGAAGTGGTCTCCCAACGGGCGGCGTCGCCGCGTCTCGCCGAACGCCACCTCGAGCAGTGACCCGATGAGCTGCGCCCGCTCCAGGTAGACGCCGAGGAGGAGGAAGCTCCAGCCTTCGCCGTGACTCATGGTGGCGTCGCCGGCTCCCTTGAACAGGTGCAGGTCTGCGATGGTGTCGTGCAGGAAGAGCTGCGACCCATCGGCGAATGAGCGCCCGGCGTTCGGGTCGGTCATGCGAAGGTAGATGAGGTTCAGCCGTTCCCAGGTCTCGGTCGTGATCTGGTCGCGAACCTGCCGCGCGTTCTCCCGCGCCCGCGAGATGGAGCAGAGGATCGAACCGTCGTCCTCCTTGTCGAGGGTCAGCGCGAGCGCCGCCTCGTAGGGGCTCTTGGCTTTGGCGACGTCGGGGTCCCCGACGGCGGCCAGCGCGATCCGCGCCACCTGGGTGGCCGCCTCGGATCGGTCCAGGGTGGCCGAGAGCATGACGTCCGAAAGCCGGCACATGTGCTCGGCCCGCTCTACATAGCGACCGATCCAGTAGAGGCTGTCGGCGACCCGAGCGAGCATCATGACCGATCTCCCTTGGTGTCGCTGAGCACCCAGGTGTCCTTCGAGCCCCCGCCCTGGCTGGAGTTCACGACCAGCGAACCCTTCTTGAGCGCCACGCGGGTGAGCGCGCCGGGCGTCACCACGATCTTCTCGCCCGAGAGGATGAAGGGACGCAGGTCCACGTGCCGCGGCTCGACCGCGTGGTCGATGAGGCAGGGCGCTGTGGAAAGCTGGATCGTAGGCTGGGCGATGTAGTTGTCCGGGTCGGCCTTCAGCGCCTCGGCGAACTCGGCCTGCTGGGCCTTCGTGGAATGCGGCCCGACCAGCATCCCGTAGCCGCCCGAGGCGCCCACCGCCTTCACCACCAGCTTGTCGAGGTTGGCCAGCACGTGGCTGAGCTGGGCCTTCTCGCGGCAGAGGTAGGTCTCGATGTTGGGCAGGATGGCGTCTTCGCCCAGGTAGTAGCGGATCATCTCGGGCACATACGCATAGACGGCCTTGTCGTCGGCCACCCCGGTGCCGGGCGCGTTGCAGATCACCACATTGCCGGCGCGGTAGGCGTTGAACAGGCCCGCGGCGCCCAGCGAGGAGTCCCGCCGGAAGGTGAGGGGATCGATGAAGTCGTCGTCCACGCGGCGGTAGATCACGTCGATCCGCCGCAGCCCTGTGGTGGTCCGCATGTAGACCATGTTGTCGTGGACCACGAGGTCGCGGCCCTCGACCAGCGGAACCCCCATGAGCCGGGCCAGGTAGGCGTGCTCGTAGTAGGCCGAGTTGTAGACGCCGGGCGTCAGCACGACGACCTGCGGGTTGGGCCGCCAGTCGGCCGCCATGCTCTTCAGCGTCGCGAGCAGCAGGTCGGGATAGCGGTCGATCGAGCGCACGCCGGCCGATCGGAAGGTGCCGGGGAAGACGCGCCGCGAGGCCTCCCGGTTGGCCAGCATGTACGAGACGCCGGAGGGGACCCGCAGGTTGTCCTCCAGCACCGCGAACTCGCCGTTCTCCTGCCGGATGAGGTCCGAGCCACAGACGTTGGCGTAGGCCTTGTGCGGCACGTACAGGTTCTGCATCTCGCGCCGGTAGCTGGGCGCGTTCAGCACCAGCTCGCGCGGGACGACCCCGTCCATGAGGATCTGCTGTTCCGAGTAGATATCGGCCAGGAACATGTTCAGGGCGCGCAGCCGCTGGGCCAGTCCCGCCTCGATCCGGGCCCATTCCGCGCCCGCGATGATGCGCGGCAGGATGTCGCTCGGGATGATGCGTTCCGTGGTGCTTTCGGCGCCGTAGACCGTGAAGGTGATGCCCTGGAGAAGGAAGAACCGCTCCTGCGTGCGCTGACGCTCGGCGAGTTCGTCGGGGGTCAGGGTCGCAAGCCGGGCGTCCAGCGCCGCATAGTGCGGCCGGACCTGCCCGTCGGGCGTCAGCATTTCGTCGTACGGCCCCGCCACGGGGGCCGTCGCATTCTCCGGGGCCGGCTCGTCGCGCCTGACGCTCACAGTGGAATCCACGCCTCTAAAGCCCGCTACAGCCTCGACTCTGTAGGACGCTTACGGCGCGGCCGATAGCGGGACCTGCAAATTCGTGTCCTGCGGATCACAGGTCAGGCGGGCGCCTATCATTTGGGCGCCGGGTTTGGATGACAGGGGCCGGGGCGACGGCTACACCCGGAAATCGGGGGGCGCGAATGGGGATTCGGGCTTGGGTCGACTGCTTTCCGTCGTCGCCGCCTCGGCGGCATTCTGTGCGCCGGCGCTCGCCGTCGCGGCGGAACCCAAGGCCACCATCCAGGGTCAGTTGGACGGGAGCCTGCGGGGCGACATCCAGCGGGCGGTCGGCGAGGCCGACCGGCCCGTCGAGAACCGCTTCGAGGCCCGCCGCCGCGCGCGGACGGCGGCCGAGGACGCCATCGCCGTCCTGCGATCCGAGGGTTACTACGCCTACGACGTCCAGCCCGATGTGAGCGACGGCGAGCCGCCGCGCCCCGTCGTGCGGATCTCGCCGGGCCGCCGCTTCCTGCTGGGGTCCAGCGCCATCGCCTGGCAGGGGGAAGCGCCCGCGGCCGACGCCCAGACCGCCGCCACGTCCGCCCTGGGACTCAAGCCGGGCGGACCGGGACGGGCCGCCGAGGTTGTCGCGGCCGAAGGGCGGATCATCGCCGCGATCCAGGCGCGCGGCTACGCCGACGCGACGGCCGAGCCCCGCGAAGTGATCGTCGACCATGCCGACTTCACCTTGAGCCCCACCTACCGGATCGCGGCCGGTGGGCTGGTCCGCCTGGACGGACTGGAGATCGCGACGGACGGTCGCACCCGGCCGGCCTGGATCCGCGGCCTGGCGCCCTGGACCGAAGGCGACGTCTACGATCCGGCCGATGTCGCCGAGCTGGAGCGTCGCCTGCTGGACACCGGCGTCTACGACACCGTGACCGTCGCCCTGACCCCGCCGGAGAAGACCACCGAGGAGGGCCTGCGCCCCGTCGTGGTCAGCCTGGCCGAGCGCGCGCGCCGGACGATCGAGGGCAGCGCCAGCTACGACACCGCCGACGGCTTCGGGGTCAATGCGCGCTGGACGCACTACAACCGCCTGGGCCGGGCCGACACCCTGGCGCTGCTGGCGCAGGTGTCGGTTCGCGACAGCCGCGCCGGCGCCGAGTTGTCGTTGCCGCATTGGCGCAAGGCCCAGCAGACCTTGAAGACCAGCGCCGCCGTCTATCGTGTCCGCACCGACGCCTACGACGAGACCGGCGCCGGGGTGCAGGCGGACATCACGCGACGCTACGGACCCACCTCGTACTTCACCTACGGCGCTTCGCTGGACCTCAGCCGCACCGAGGAACTGCGCGCCCGCACGCTCATGCCGCTGGGTCGGGACCTGGTGACGGTGGGGACACTGGCGGACCTGCTGTTCGACCGGTCGAACGACCCTCTGGATCCCACCCGCGGCTGGCGGCTCAGCACGCGGCTCGAGCCGACCCTGATCGTGGGCGACACCACGCTGCCCTACCTGCGCGCCGTGGCGCAGGGGACCTACTACCTGTCGCTGGACCGGGCGTCGGACACCGTGATCGCCGCGCGGGTTCGCGCGGGCCGGATCATCAACGGGACGGTGGACGAGGTTCCCGCTTCGCAGCGCTTCTACGCCGGCGGCGGCGGTTCGGTCCGGGGCTTCCCGTTCCAGGCGGTGGGGCCGCGGCTGGACGACAACACGCCGCGTGGCGGGGTCTTCCTGTTCGAGTCGTCCCTGGAGCTGCGCCGGCGGCTGACGGAACGGTGGGGATTCGCGGCCTTCGTCGACACGGGCGCCGTGGGATCGAGCGGCCCGGTGGACTTCCAGGATCTGGCCGTGGGTGCGGGCGTCGGCGTCCGCTACAACCTGGGCTTCGCTCCGATCCGCTTCGACATCGCCACGCCCGTCGCCCGCAAGCGCGGCGAGCCGGCGTTCCAGATCTACGTCAGCATCGGACAGAGCTTTTGACCGAGGGCCCGGACACGTCACCTGAAGCGACTCCGGAAGCGGGGCCGGAATCCGGCGCGGCCCGCGGCGGTCCGCGTCGGGGCGGCCGGCGCCGGGGCGCGCTGGCGATGCGTATCGCCCTCGTGGCGACGCTGGGCGTGTTCGTGCTTCTGGCCGCCGTCGTCGCCGGGCTGCGCTACGGCGTGCTGCTGCCGCAGGTCCGGCTGCTGATCGAGGCGCGCACCGACGGCCTCGAACTGGGACGCATCGGCCGGCTGAAGATCGAGGGGCTCAGCGGCGACATCTGGCGTGACGCGCGGGTCCGCCGCCTGACGATCCGGGACGACAAGGGCGTCTGGCTGGAGGCCCAGGACGTCCGGCTGACATGGCGGTATCTGGAACTTATGCGGCGCCGCTTCGACGCCGACCTGATCGAGGCGCGGCAGGTCCGGGTGCTGCGCCGGCCCGAACTGGGGCCGAAGGGGCAGGATCGCGGCCTGCCGGTCTCGTTCAAGATCGATGCGATCCGCACCCGCCTCGTGATGGAGCCGGCCTTCAGCTACGAGCGCGGCGTCTACGACCTGAAGGCGGACGTCGACATCGCCCGGGTCGGCGCGCGCAGCGGCCGGCTGTCGGCCGACAGCGTCCTGCACCCCGGGGACCGGCTGGCCGTGGACGTCCGCGTGGGCGGCGAGGGGCCGCTGCGGATCGTCACCGACGCGCGCGAGGCGCGTGGCGGGGCGCTGGCCGGCGCGCTGGGCCTGCCGGCGCAGCAGGCGTTTGAGCTGTCGATCCGCGCCGACGGGACCACGTCGGAGGGTCGCTTCACCGCACGGGCCGTCTCGGGCGACACCATGCCCCTGGCGGCCAAGGGCGCCTGGACGCCGGCGGGCGGAGAGGCCGATGGGCGCCTGTCGCTTTCGGCGTCGTCCCTGACCGCGCCCCTGGCCGAGCGGCTGGGACCCGAGGTGACCTTCACCGTCTCGGGCCGCAAGGCGGGCGAGGGCGCCTATGCGCTGGACGCGCGCGCGCAGGCCGAGGCCGTCCAGGCGCGGATCTGGGGCCTGGGCGACGTGGGCGCGCGGCGGACGGGGCCGGCCGGCCTGAGGGTGGCGGTGGCGGCGCCGTCGCTGTCGCGCATCACCGGCGGCCCGCAGATGGGCGCCGCCGGCCTGACGGGCGTCCTGCGGGGCGATGGAGCGGGCTGGCGCTTCACGGGCGACGCGGCGGTCTCGGCCGTCGACCTGGGCGGGTATGGCCTGAACCGGATCGGGGGACCGCTCGAGGTCGTGACCGGGAAGACCGGCGTGCACGTCGAGGCGCGCCTGGCCGGCGCCGGCGGACGCGGCGAGGGCTTCGCGGCGGCGCTGCTGGGCGGCGCGCCGACGGCGGCGCTGTCGGCCGAGCGCCTGGCCAACGGACAGATCCTGCTGCGCGACCTGGACGTCGCCGGCCGCGGCCTGCGGGTGGAGGCCTCGGGCGGCCGCAGCCTGCTGGGCGGACTGACCTTCAAGGGCCGGGCCTCGGTCTCCAACCTGGAGGCGGCGCAGGCCGGCGCCCGCGGTGGCGCAGCCGCCGACTGGCAGGCGGCCCAGGCCCGCGCGGGCGCCCCCTGGACCTTCACGCTGGACGCGCGGGGCCAGCGCCTGGCCCTGGGCGTGTCCGAACTGGACCGCCTGATGGGCGCGGCGCCGCGGCTTCAGGTCCGCGCCAACTGGCAGGCCGGGCGGCTGGAGGTGGCCCGCGCCGCGTTGAACGGCGCCGCGCTCGACGCGTCGGCCAGCGGCGCGATGGCGGCGAACGGAGCCCTGGCGTTCAAGACCGACTGGAGCGCCCAGGGGCCGGTGCGCGCCGGCCCAGTCGAGATCACCGGCCGCCTGAGCGGCGACGGACGGGTGGCCGGCACGGTCGCCGCGCCGCGCCTCGACCTGACGGCCGCCATCGAGCAGGTGGACATTCCCCGCCTGCCGCTGCGCGACGCGAAGCTGACCCTGACCTTCGTTCAACAGGCCGACGGTTCGAACGGCGCCGTGGCGCTGACGGCCGACAGCGCCTACGGCCCGGCGCGCGGCCGCGCCGACTTCCGCTTCCCGCGGGGCGGCGTCGATCTGAGCGGCCTGTCGGTGGATGCGGGCGGGCTGACGGCCGAGGGCTCGGTGTCGCTGCGGCGCGCCAGCCCTTCGGCGGCCGACCTCAAGCTGGAGGTGGTGAGGGGGGCGTTCCTGGATGGAGGGCGCCTCTCGGGCGCGCTCAAGGTGCGCGACGCCGCGGGCGGTCCGCAGGCCAACCTGTCGCTGCGGGGCCAGGCCGTGCAGCTTCCGGGCTCGGCCTTGGTGATCCGGACGGCGACGGTCACCGCGGACGGCCCGTTGTCCCGATTGCCCTACACGCTGGACGTCCGGGGCGCCTCCGGCCAGGGGCCGTGGGCCGTCGAGGGCCAGGGCGTCCTGTCGGACCTGGCGCCGGGCTACGGCGTCACCTTCGCCGGCCAGGGGCGGCTGGCGGGCCGGGGCCTGCGGACGACAGAGGCCGCCAGCGTGCGTCTCGTCGGCGACGATCGCACGGCGCGTCTCCGGCTGGTCGCCGAGGACGGCGGCCTGATCTCGGTGGACGGCGCGCTGAACCGGAGCGGCGCCGACCTCAAGGCGCGTATCGACCGGCTGGGCCTGAGCCTGTTCGATCCCGACCTCACGGGACGCCTGAACGCCACGATGGCGCTGCGGGGCCAGGGCGAGCAGCTGACCGGCGATCTCGAGGCGCGGATGATCAACCTGCGCGGGCGGGGCGCGCCGGCCAAGCTGGGACTGGACGGGACCGTCCGCGCCCGGCTGACAGACGACAGCCTCTCGATCGACCTGACCACCACCAACGACAGCGGCGTGAAGGGCGAGGCGGCCTTCGTCCTGCCCGCCGAGGCTTCGGCCGCGCCGTTCCGGGTGGCCATCGCCCGCCAGCGGCCGATGAGCGGCCGCTTCGACTTCGAGGGCGAGGTGGGACCGCTCTGGGATCTGCTGATCGGCGGCGACCGCGCCCTCTCGGGCTTCGTGCGCGCCCAGGGGCAGGTATCGGGCGCGTTGGCCGACCCGCGCGCCCGGGGCTCGGTGGTGGTGGAGCGGGGCCGGTTCGACGACGGCGCGACGGGCCTTTCGCTGCGCGAGGTGGCGGTCAGAGCCGCCTTCGACGAACATGCGGTGGACGTCACCGAAGCCCGCGGCGTCGACGGGAAGGGCGGGAAGCTGAACGGCCAGGGCCGGATCAGCCTCGAGCGGGCGGGCGTGTCCAGCTTCCGGCTGGACCTCCAGGACTTCCGGCTGATCGAGACCGACCAGGCCTCGGCTTCGGCGACCGGGCAGGGCGCCATCAACCGCGCGGCCGACGGCAAGGTGACGTTGACGGGCGACTTCACCATCAACGAGGCCGAGGTAGCGGCCGATCCGCCGGTCCCCTCGGGGGTGGTCCCGATGGAGGTGAAGGAGATCAACCGGCCCGACGACCTGCAGACCGCGCTGCCCACGCGTGCGCGGGCCGGGCCGGCCTGGGGGCTGGACGTGCGCCTGCGCGCGCCGCGGCGGATCTACCTGCGCGGGCGGGGCCTGGACCTTGAGATGTCGCTGGACGCGCGGGTGGGCGGCACGACGGCGCAGCCCGAACTGACGGGCGTGGCGCGGGTGGTGCGCGGCGACTACGACTTCGCCGGCCGGCGGTTCACCTTCGACGACCGGGGCGTGGTCTATCTGTCGACCCGGCCGCAGAACATCCGGCTGCAACTGGACGCCGTCGGGGAAGACGACACCCTGACGGTGACGGTGCGGATCCGCGGCACGGCGGCCAAGCCCGAGATCACCCTGGTGTCGTCGCCCAGCCTGCCCAACGACGAGATCCTGGCCCAGGTGCTGTTCGGCCGCTCGGCCTCGCAGCTTTCGGCGGTGGAGGCGGCCCAGCTCGCCGTGGCGCTGTCGTCGCTGGCGGGCGGCGGCGGGTTCGACGTGGTGGGCAATCTGCGCAACTTCGCCGGCCTGGACCGGCTGGCGTTCGGCGGCGGGGACGAGGCGGGGGTGACGGTCTCGGGGGGCAAGTACCTGACCGACGACGTCTATCTGGAACTGACGGGCGGCGGGCGCGAAGGACCGACGGCGACGGTGGAATGGCGCATCCGCAAGAACCTCTCGATCCTGTCGCGGCTGGCCGGAGAGTCCGGCAACCGCATCGCCATCCGCTGGCGGCGGGATTACTGAGCGGATCGGCTGTCTGGGCGGGATTCGTGCAGTCCACGGATGCGCACGGATGGGCGGCACCGCCAGGATGGGCGCGCAAAGGGCGGCGGACGTCGGCAGGCGTCTTGACGGAACCGCAGAGGACTCCGGCGTCCCCGCGATCTCTGCGGTTTTCCGAAGAACGACACCGCGTTCAGCCACTGGCTACGCCCCTCCCCCTTTGCGGGGAGGGGTTGGGGTGGGGGTGTCAATTCAGCGCCTGCCCATGCCGCCCCTAACGCCGAAACCGCCCGTCCCAACTCACCCGGCCAAACCTCGC
>NZ_MEEX01000002.1 GCF_001724605.1 Phenylobacterium sp. SCN 70-31 | reverse complement strand
CGCGTCGCCGACGACGCCGGGACGCTGACGCCCGGCGCCGCCGAGCTTCCGGGCCTGCGCGAGCTGCTCGACCGGCTCGGCGCGCCGTCCCGGCCGACGCCCGGACCATCGACATCCGGGCCATCGACATCCGGGCCATCAACGTCCCGATCGCATTCGCCTTCGACCCCGCCGTCTCCCGGCGGCGCGCTGCGCGCCCGCCTCTCCGGCGGAACCGCAGCCCTCACCCTGTCGCCCCGTCCGCCCGGCGGATCGGGCCTTCCGGCGCTCTCCCCAGGCTTCCGGCCAGGCGCCCCCCGATCCACCGGCCCGCCCCGCCGCTGAGGCCCGCCCCGCCGCTGAGGCCCGCCCCGCGCTGAGCCCCGTGGGGGCGTTGAGCGCCGAGCCTCCGCGCCCCCCGACCCGCAAGGGGAGGGGCGCTGGTCGTGCTCGCCGCGGCCCCCTGTCTCCGGCCCCTGTCTCCGCCCCCCTGTCTCCGGCCCCCAAGCTTGAGGGCCGCCCCCGATGGGGCTACCCCTGTCCCAGGACGGGGAGGGCGCGCGCGTGGCCAAGCGGCATGTGGAGCGGCACGGGACCGAGCGGGTGGGGTGGCTGCGCGCCGCGATCCTGGGCGCGAACGACGGCCTGATCTCGACCGCGGCCCTGGTCACCGGCGTGGCCGCCGCCGCCCAGGGACGGAGCGATGTGCTGATCGCGGGCGCCGCGGGCCTGGTGGCCGGCGCGTTCTCGATGGCCGCCGGGGAGTATGTCTCGGTCAGCTCCCAGGCCGACGCCGAGCGCGCCGACCTGGCCCGCGAGCGCGCCGAGCTGGCCTCGGATCCCGCCTACGAACTGGAGGAGCTGGCCGCCATCTATGTGGCGCGCGGCCTCGATCCCGGCCTGGCGCGCCAGGTGGCCGCCCAGCTCTCGGCCAAGGACGCCCTGGCCGCCCACGCCCGGGACGAACTGGGCATCATGGAGTCGACCGTGGCCCGGCCGATCCAGGCGGCCGCGGCCTCGGCCGGCTCGTTCACCGCCGGCGCCGTCCTGCCGCTGATCGTGGCCGCGGCCGCGCCCGCGCTTGCGCCGCCCGCAACGATGGTGGGGCTGGTCTCGGCCTCGACCGTCGTGTTCCTGGCCGGTCTGGGCGCCCTGGGCGCGCACCTCGGCGGCGCGAAGCCCGGGCGGGCGACCGCGCGGGTCACATTCTGGGGCGTCCTGGCCCTGGCCGCCAGCGCCGGCGTCGGCGCCCTCTTCGGCGTGGCCGGTTAGTTGACCTTCCGCCCTCCTCTCCCGGCGGGGGAGGCGCGAAGCCCAGTGCGCCTCACGCCGCGTCCAGCGCCCGGCTGACGTCGCGGATCAGGTCGCCCGAACCTTCCAGGCCCACGCTCATCCGCACCCAGCCCTGGGTCAGGCCGATGGCGACGCGCTCCTCTTCGGGCATCGAGCGGTGGGTGGTGGTCGACGGGTGCGTGGCCATCGACTTGGCGTCGCCCAGGTTGTTCGAGATGTCCACGATCTGGAGCGCGTCCAGGAACCGCCAGGCGGCTTCGCGGCTGCCCAGGTCGAAGGCCACGACGTTGCCGCCGCCGGTCATCTGGTTGGCGATCACCGCCGCCTGCGGGTGGTCGGGCCGCCCCGGATAGATCGTCTGCTTCGCCTTGGAATGGGCGGCGATGGCGTCGGCCACCCGGCCGGCGTTCTCGGTCTGGCGCCGCACCCGCAGCTCCAGCGTCTCCAGCCCCTTCAGCAGCACCCAGGCGTTGAACGGCGAAAGCGCCGGGCCGCAGTGGCGGGCGATGTCCTTGTAGGCCTCGGTCATCAGTTCGGCCTGGCCCAGGATCGCCCCGCCCAGCACCCGGCCCTGGCCGTCGATGTGCTTGGTGGCCGAATAGACGACGATGTCGGCGCCCAGGGCCAGCGGCTTCTGGAAGATCGGCGTGGCGAACACGTTGTCCACCACCAGCTTCGCGCCGGCCGCGTGCGCGATGTCGGCCACCGCGCCGATGGCCGTGACCTCCAGCAGCGGGTTGGCCGGGCTCTCCACCAGGAACACCTTGGTGTTGGGCCGGACCGCGGTCTTCCACGCCTCCAGGTCGGTGGCGTCCACATAGGTGGTCTCGACGCCGAAGCGCGGCATCCACTCCGAGAGGATCCAGCGGCACGAGCCGAAGAGGGCCCGGCCCGCCACGATGTGGTCGCCCGCCCGCACCAGGCCCATCAGCGACAGGTGGACCGCCGCCATGCCCGAGGCCGTGGCCCGGCACGCCTCGGCGCCTTCCAGCAGCGCCAGCCGGTCCTCGAACATCTGGGTCGTGGGGTTGCCGAAGCGCTGGTAGATGAAGCCCGGCGCCTCGCCCGCGAACCGCGCGTCGGCGGCCGCTGCGCTGTCGTAGGCGAAGCTCTGGTTCAGGAACAGGGCTTCCGAGATCTCGCCGTAGGGCGTGCGCGCGAGCCCCCCGCGCACCGCGCGCGTCTCGATCTGCCAGTCGCGGGGGTCTTCCGCCATCCGAGGGCTCCATCCGAAGAACTGCGCCTTGAACGCCGGGCGCCGCACCCGCGTCAAGGGCCGCTTTCCCACGGGCGGCCCGACTTCCCCCGACCCTTCGCCTAGGCGGTCTTGCACTGTTCGCGCTCAAGCCTTGCCACGCCGCTGTTCTGCGCTAAGGCTTCATCGCCCATGAGCGACCCCCGCACGAGCGATCTCAGCGCCCCGGGCATCCTGCCCTGCCAGTCCATCGAAGCCCTGATCGCCGGCGGCGCGATCACGTCGGCCACGCCGTTCGACGACGATCAGGTCCAGCCGGCCAGCCTCGACCTGCGCCTGGCCGGCCGCGCGTGGCGCGTGCGGGCCAGCTTCCTGCCCCGCCGCGGCACGGTGCGCCAGCGTCTCGCCGAGGTGGCCATGCACGAGCTGGACCTCACCGGCGGCGGCGCGGTGCTGGAGCGCGGCTGCGTCTACATCGTCGAGCTTCAGGAGCGGCTCAAGCTGCCGAAGGGGATCTCGGCCCGCGCCAACCCCAAGAGCTCCACCGGCCGCGTGGACGTGTTCGTGCGCGTCATCACCGACTTCGGCGACGCCTTCGACGACGTCGACGAGGGCTACGAGGGGCCGCTCTACATGGAGGTGGCGCCCCAGACCTTCTCGGTGCTGGTGCGTTCCGGCACGCGGCTGAACCAGCTCCGCCTCAAGGCCGGCGCGCCGCCGCGCCTGCGGACCGAAAGCGTCGGCGTCGACCTGACGGGCGAGGTGGCCGGCTTCCGCGGCCGCCGCCACGCCGGCGTCGTCGACTTGGACCACGAGGACGGCCACGACCCGCGCGACTTCTGGGAGCCGCTGGTCCCCCGCAACGGCCAGCTCCTGCTGGACCCCGGCGAGTTCTACATCCTGGCCTCCAAGGAGGCGGTGGAGATCCCGGTGCTGGAGGCGGCCGAGATGACGCCCATCGACCCGTCGGTGGGCGAGTTCCGCGTCCACTATGCGGGCTTCTTCGACCCCGGCTTCGGCACGGACGAGGCCCACGGCAAGGGTTCGCGCGGCGTGCTCGAGGTCCGCAGCCACGAGACGCCCTTCATCCTGGAGGACGGCCAGACCGTCGCCCGCCTCGTCTACGAGCCCCTGACCGAGCGCCCGACCCGACTCTACGGCGAGAGCGGATCCCACTACCAGCGCCAGGGCCTCAAGCTCTCCAAGCACTTCCGCGTCTGGGCCGGCTGAGGCCTGAAAGACATGTTTCGCAGACTTTTTGTCCAGCACACTTGACATGGCTTTTCATGTCGTGTTTCCTTGACTTCAAGACAAGGAGACCTTTCATGACGTTGTTTCGATCGGCCTGGGCGCGGTTCGCCGTGGGGATGGCCGCCGGCCTGTTTCTTGCGGGCGCCATCACGGGGCTCCGTGGGGCCGGCTACCACCTGGAGCCCGCGGGACTGCTGGCCCTCTTCCTGCTCTGGGCCGTCGGCGCGGCCTGGCTGGTGGGCGGCTATTGGCGCAGCCTCGACGAGGCGGCCCGCGAGGCCCAGAAGTGGGCGTGGTATTGGGGCGGCTCCATCGGCATGGGCGTGGGCGCGTTCGCCCTCGTGTTCGAGCCGCTGGGCGTGGCGGCCATGCTGCCGGCCGACGCCAGCCGCCCCGACCTGCTGGCCTACGGCGCGGGCGTCGTCGTAGCGGCTCAAATGCTGGGCTTCCTGGTCGCCTGGGCCTGGTGGTGGGGGAGCCGTCGATGAGCCTGCTGGCGTCCCCGCTCACCTCCGCGCTGGCGGCCGGCGTCGTCGCGCTCTTCTGCCTCGGGGGCCTCGCCCTGCTGGTGGCCGCATGAGGAACCGTCTGAAGGTGCTGCGCGCCGAGCGCGACTGGAGCCAGGCCGACCTCGCCGAGCGACTCGGAGTGTCGCGTCAGAGCGTCAATGCGCTGGAGACCGGCAAGTACGATCCCAGCCTGCCCCTGGCGTTCAGGATCGCCCGGCTGTTCGGCCTGCCGATCGAGGACATCTTCCAGGACGAGGCGGCCTGACCGGCCGCCTCGAAAGGCTCAGGCAGCCTTCTCGCGCATGTAGATCGAATGCTTCGGCCGATCCATCACCCGCCGCATCATCGGCTCGAAGGCCTCCAGCGGCATGGAGTCGTAGGCGGGGTCGAACGAATTCTGGTCGTAGAGATGGCAGAACTGGGCCGTGTACTCGAACCACGGATGGTCCCGCCAGGCGTCGCGCATGTCGCGGTCCAGGCCGAGGTGCTGGAAGAAGTAGTAACCCTGGAAGATGCCGTGCTTCTCCAGCATCCAGTGGTTCTGCTCCGAGATGTACGGCTTCAGGATCGCCGCCCCCAGCTCGGCGTGGCTGGCCGGCAGCAGGATGTCGCCGATGTCGTGCAGCAGGGCGCAGACCACATACTCCTCGTCCTGCCCGGCGCGGAACGCCCGCGTCGCCGTCTGCAGCGAATGCTCGAGGCGGTCCACGTTGAAGCCGCCGTAGTCGTTGTCGAGCAGCTTCATGTGGCTGAGGATCCGGTCGACGTGTTCGCCCCGGTGCGCCTGGCCGGCCCGCGCGATGGCGGCCCAGTCGGCCTCGGTCCCGTCGGTCATGGCGGTGAAGGTCGCCCGCTCCTGGGCTTCCTTCTGCGAATGCGCCGTTCCGTCGGCCATGGCCGTCTCCTCCGATGTCTGGTCGCCCCGAAGGTGCGGCCAAACGGGCGGGGAGGTCAATTCAAAGCCTTGGCCCGCGCGGCCGGCGCCGCTATGAAGGCCGCCGCGCGCGGGTGTAGTTCAGAGGTAGAACGTCAGCTTCCCAAGCTGAATGTCAGGGGTTCGATTCCCCTCACCCGCTCCATTCTCCAGGTCCGGTTCGAGGCCTCCGCGGGTAGGACGTCGGCGACGTCCGGGTCCGGAGCCAAACCAATTTGCCGGACGGGCAAGTATTTCTGCTTTGCCGTTCGCGGGCGCGGCTTCCTAGCGTGGGGGATCGGAGAGGGCGTGCGGTCGGCGCGCCCCGCGGGGAGGGTCCGGCCATGCCGAGGGTTGAGCTTGTATCGCGCGCGGACGTGAGCGCCGACGTCGTCCATCTCTACGACCAGGTGTTCGGCCCCGAGCGGGATCCCGTCTCCGACCCCGGGACGGTCAGCGGCACGCCGGGGAACTGGTGGACGGCCTGGGCGAACGTCCCCGGAATTCTGAAGGCCTTCAGCGCCTTCCCCATGGCGGAGGCCAGCCTGGACCCGAAGCTGCGCGAGCTGGCGATCCTGCGGACCGGCTACGCCCGCGGCAGCCGCTTCGTCTTCTCCCAGCACTGCAAGGCCGCGCGACGCGTGGGGCTGGAGGAGGCCAAGATCGAGGCGGTGCCCTACTGGACCGTGGCCGACGGCGTCTTTTCGCCCGTCGAGCGCGCCGCCCTGGCGTTCGTGGACGGCATGATCCTGGAGGGCGGGCGAATCCACGACAGGGTGGTGGAGAGGCTTCGCGCGGAAATCAGCGACGAGCATCTTCTGATGCTGACCTACTTCGTCAACATGTACGCCCTGCACGCCACCTCCACCAAGGCGCTCCGGCTGGAGTACGACGACGTGGCCGAGCGGGTGGTCGAGATTCCGGCCCCCGAGACGCCCCGCGTGCAGGACTGGCGGACGCCGGCCTGAGAACGGGCGTCCGCCGGGCGATTGTCAGGCGGTCTCGGCTTCCCGGTGGTCCACATCGACCGCCGGGGCGGCGGCGTCTTCCGGGGTGAAGGGCCGCGCCCAGGCGGCGAGTTCCAGCCGGATGCCGTCGGGGTCGTGGAAGTAGATCGACCGCACGAAGGTGGTCGCATTGACCTCGGGGCTGATCGTCCGCGGCGAGTCGTCGTGGTTCACGATCGGGGTCACCTCGATCCCGGCGTCGACGAGGCGCTGGCGGTAGAGTTCGAGGTGCTCGGGCGCCACGTCGATGGCCAGGTGGTTCATCGAGCCGTGGGCCGAGACGCCGCCGCCGCGGCTGGCCTGGACGACGCCCGGCTGCGCCTCGGGCGCTTCGGGAAACCAGAAGAAGGCGATGGAGGTGTCGTTCCCCGCGTCGAAGAAGAAGTGCTGGCCCTTTCCGTCCGGCAGGTTCAGCGTCTTGATCAGCGGCATCCCCAGGATGTCCTGATAGAACTCGACCGTCCTGGCCATGTTGCGGCAGACGAGGGCCAGGTGGTTGATCCCCCGGAACTCGAAGCCGGCTCGGTTGCTCTCGGGCATTTTCGCCTCCCTAAGGCGACGCGGCCGCCGAAGCGGCGGGGCCGCTCCATTTCGGATCGCGCCAGTCTTGAACGCCCCCGTCTTCCGGTGCGGGGATCTCCACGATGCGCTCGGGGACGTTGTCGTACTCCATGCGCAGCGCCTTCGACGAGATGGCGTGCATCCCGTAGAGGTTCACGAGATAGGTGAGGACGAGGATCTCCTCGTCGCTGAGGTGATCTCTCAGCGCAGCGAACACGCGATCGTGCACGCGACCCGCCTCCAGCATCATGCCGTCCACATAGGCCAGCACCGCACGCTCGACCGGCGAGAACACGCCGTCGGCCAGCGTCCAGCAGGGCACCGCGGCGATCTTCGCCTCGTCGACGCCCTCACGCCGGGCGGCTTTGCAGTGTTGGGAGAAGACGAACTGACTGGCGCGCGCATAGCCCGCGCGCATCAGCGCCACCTCGCGCAGGCGCGGATCGACCGGCGCCTCGCGGTAGGGATAGGCCCGCATCGCCCGCAGCACGTCGGGCGCACGCGCCCAGGTGGTCCACCAGTCGCCGGGCGTTCCCGTGGCGGTGCCCGGCTCGGCGACCGGATCACGGCCCGGCCCGAACCAGGCGTCATAGATATCCGCGATCTCCGGCGGCGCCTCGTCGCGCGACACGGGCCTTGTACGAGGCATTCCGAACTCTCCGACACCAACGCTCCGCCCCAACTGTCCGAGCGTGGGGCGGATAGCGTCCGAAACGGCTGACCCTGGAGGTCGACGCTAGGCGGATTCGAGTAGCACGCGGGCTTCGGACGTCTGTAGCGAGAAGAATTCGCCCGACCGACAAGCCTGATTTGTCAGAGCCTTGCGTGGCTTCGGAGCCTTCAGGCGACCGTGGCCAGCGCGGCTTCGGCCACCTGCATGTCCTGGTGGTAGTGGCCGCCGCTGACGCCGATGCCCCCCACCACGGCGCCCTCGTGCTGGACTGGATAGCCGCCGCCGAAGACGACGAGCCGGGGCGTGTGGACGATGCCGTGGAGCAGGGGCGGATCGTCCTTGATGAAGTCGTGCCAGCCGTGGGTCGGGATGCCGAACGAGACGGCGGTGTAGGCCTTGTCCTGGGCGATGCCGACACTGAGCAGCGCGGCGCCGTCCATGCGGGAGAACGCCTTCAGCACCCCAGATTCGTCCACCACGGCGATGCACATCGGCACGCCGATCTCCCGCGCCTTGGCCTCGGCCGCCGCCACCAGGGCCTGGGCCGCCTCGGCCGTGATCGAGGCCTTGGTCACAACTTTCACCGCCATCTCCGGCGCCTCCTCCGTCATGGTGTCGTCCGGCCGCTCTAGCGGATTTGCGCGGGGGCTCCCGGTCAAAAAGATTCGCCGTTCGGCTGAATAATTTTGGGGGCGGACGTCGCGGCGCCCATGCCATCGTCCCCGCAAAACATGGGGCGAGCCTGGGGGAAACATGAGCTGCCGCATCCTGATCGCATTCTACTCGCGCAACGGTTCGGTCGAGGCGCTGGCCCGCGCGATCGCCGGGGGCGCGGAGGCCGAGGGCGCCGAGGTGCGGCTGCGGCGCGCCCGGGAGCTGGTCGGGTCCGACATCATGGCCCGCGTGCCCGGCTGGGCCGAGACGGCCGAGCGGATGAACGCGCTCTATCCCGAGCCGACGATCGAGGACGCCCAATGGGCCGACGGCCTGATCCTGGGCGCGCCCACCCGGTTCGGCGCGCCGGCCTCGGAACTGCGCGCCTGGGTCGACACCCTGGGTCCGCTCTGGTTGTCGGGGGCGCTGAAGGACCGCGCGGGCGCCGCGTTCACCTCGACGTCCACGCCGCACGGCGGCACCGAGGCGACCCTGCTGTCCGTCTATCCCACCCTGGCCCACCTGGGTCTGGTGATCGTGCCCAACGGCTACGGAGATCCGACGAACCTCGTCGCCGGCACGCCCTACGGCGCCTCTTCGGTCTCGCACGGGGCGAAGAAGGACCCGCCGACCGCCGACGACCTCAAGGTCGCCGAACTTCAGGGGCGGCGCGTGGCCCGGATCGCCGCCGCGCTGGCGGCGGCTAGGTCTGCGGCAGGCTGAGTTCCGTCCGCAGCCAGTCGCGGAAGGCGCGCAGGCGTTCGGTCTGGGCCATGCGCGGCGGATAGACCAGCCAATAGGCGATCTTGCTGGTGATCTCGAGGTCGAACGGCGCGACCAGAAGTCCCGAGTCCAGGTAGGCGTCCACCAGCGGGCGGCGGCCGATCACCACGCCCAGCCCCTCGATGGCCGCGGTCATGGCCAGTTGGATGGTGTCGAACCGCAGGCCATGGTTCGAATCCACGCCCGTCGTGTCCAGTCCCTGGCTTCGGGCCGCATCCAGCCAGTCGGGCCAGCCTTCGGGCGTACGGGAGACGATCAGCAGGGTCTGGCTCGCCAGGTCGGCCGGCGAGGCCAGGGGGCCGCTGGCCTGAAGCAGCCCTGGCGCGCAGACCGGGAACATGACCTCCGGCACCAGGCGTTCGGCCACCATGCCGGGCCAGGCGCCCTCGTGCAGGCCCGCGCGGATGGCGATGTCGGCGCCGACGTTCTTGAGCTCGCCCGGATCGCCGAAGCGGACGCTGGTGTTGATCTCCATCTCGAGGTCGGGATGGGCGTTGTGGAACTGGAGCAGGCGGGGCACCAGGAAGTTGCTGGCGAAGGTGGGCAGGCTGTTGACCACCAGTCGCTGACGCCCCGTCTCGCGCGAGAGGCGGTCGGCGCCCTCCTTCAGCATTTCGAAGGCCCCGCTCACCGCCGACAGGAAGTCGGACCCGCAGCGCGTGAGCTGGAGGTTCCGGGTCGAGCGCGAGAACAGCTCGACCTCGAGGTGTTCTTCCAGCGCCCGGATCTGGTGGCTGACCGCCGCCGGAGTCACGTTGAGTTCGTCGGCCGCCTCCTTGACATGGCCGAGGCGTCCGACGGCCTCGAACGCCCGGAGCGCGGTGAGCGGGGGAAGTCGCTTCATGCGCGCCATCCTGATGATGGGGCGCCGCCCGTCAATCGGGTCGTGTGTCCGGCAAATTCCGTTTGCCTCGCGTCCAAACATTTCTGGTTGGGCGGTTCGTCGGCCTCTCCCTTAGGTTTCCCGTCGTCGCACAGAGCCCGGCGCGAACCGGGCCGAACAAGGGGGAAGCGGGAATATGAACCTTTCTAGAGCACTGTCGTCGGCCTCATTCGCCGTGCTTGCGGTCGCCATCGCCATGCCGGCGCATGCCCAGGGGCAGGCGTCCGAGAGCCATGCGATCGAGGAACTGGTGGTGACCGCCCGGATGCGCGCGGAGTCGCTGCAGGAAACCCCGGTGGCGGTGACGGCCGTCACCTCGGCGCAGCTCGAGAAGATGTTCGTCCAGGACCTCTCGGACCTGACCCGTGCGGCGCCCAACTTCACCATCGAGGGCGTCGGCGCCATCCACCGCAACGCCTCGGTCGCCTACTCGCGGGGCATCGGCTACCAGGGCGTGGACCAGGCCATCGACCCCAGTGTCGGCATCGCGGTGGACGGGGTGTTCTACACCCGCAACATCGGCGCGCTGCAGAGCACCTTCGACATCCAGCAGGTCGAACTCTTGCGGGGGCCGCAGGGGACGCTGTTCGGCAAGAACACGACCGGCGGCGTGGTGAACATCACCACCAAGAAGCCCGGAAACACCTATTCGTTCGACGGCATGCTGCGCGTCGGCAACTTCGGACGGGCGGACGCCGCCTTCGCCGCGGACATGCCGGTCAGCGAGACGCTGTCGTTCCGCCTTTCGGGCACGCGGCAGAAGTCATCCGGCTACATGCGCAACGACTACCTCAACCCGCAGGGGCTGCGGACGGTGGAGAAGTGGCTGGCGGGCGACGATATCCAGGCCATCCGCGCCGCGGTGCGCTGGAACGCCACCGACCGGCTCGAGATCAACGCCAGCTACGCCTATGTGAAGGATCGCAGCGACTCGGTGGGCGGCGTGAACGCCTCGTTCCCCACCGACGCCCTGTCGCGTGCGGGTCGCCCCGGCTTCGGCTTTCCCGGCGGTCCGACGGACCCCTTCGTGACCATGCGCAACTTCCCCAGCGGCGACTTCCAGGACACCTGGGCCGGCACGGTGAACGCGGCCTATGACGGCGATGGCTTCCGGATCGTCTCGGTCAGCGGGATCGTGCGCAGTTCGAACTTCTCGTACAGCGACTTCGACGTCAGCGACCTGTCGTTCTTCGAGACCACCGCCAGCAAGCGGCACAAGCTGATGTCGCAGGAGGTGCGGATCGAGTCCGACACCGAAGGCCCGTTGCAGTGGGTGGCCGGCGCCTATGTGGGGCGGACCAAGTGGGACTCGGACCAGATCTTCTTCCTGGCCACCCAGACCTATGAGGCCTCGGCGCAGAAAGAGAAGACGGCGGGTGGCTTCGCCCAGTTCGACTTCGCCGTCACAGACCAGCTCACCCTGACCGCCGGCGGCCGCTATTCCTGGCAGGAGAAGGACTTCACACGGCGTCTCCAGCGGCCGATCCCGCTGTTCGCCGCGACCCCCGCCCTCCAGGCGTCCGAGGACTGGTCGCGCTTCACCTATCACCTGAGCGCGAACTACAAGATCAACGCCGACGCGATGGTCTATGCGAGCTATTCGACCGGCTTCAAGTCGGGCGGGTTCAACTCGCGCGCGGCCTCGCAGGCCACCATCGGCCCGTTCGAGCCCGAGAAGGCCAAGGCGTTCGAGGTGGGGCTGAAGTCGGACTGGTGGGACAATCGCCTGCGGGTGAACGTCGCCGCGTTCTGGAACAACTACAGCGACCTGCAGATCTCCACCTTCCGGCCCGCCGCCAGCGGATCGGGCGAGGAGCAGGTGGTGGCGAACAACGCCAACCAGCGCGCTCGCGGCGTCGAGTTCGAGGTCACCGTCCTGCCGATCGAGAACCTGACGGTCAGCGCCTCGGTGGGTTACCTGGACTCGAAGTACACCAGCTTCCTGGCCAATCTGTCGGGCGGCGCGGCGACCCCGGCCAACCCCTGCGGCGGTCTGCAGGACCGGTCGCAGAAGGGACCGTGCTATCTGGAGCCGACCCGGGTGCCCGACATCACGAGCCGGATCGACGTGTCGTACGACTTCGACCTGGCCAACGGCGCGACGCTTACGCCCAACGTCGCCTGGTCGCACGAGGGGGCTCACTTCACCGACACCCTCAACGCGCCCCAGGGCTACCAGAAGGCCTACAGCGTCTTCGACGCCAGCATCACCTATGTGGAGCCCAAGGGCCGGTGGCGGGCGTCGCTGTGGGGCAAGAACCTCGGCGATGTGGCGCACCGCCTGTCGGTGGTGCCGACGGCGGGCGTGCTGACCCAGCTGTACTTCGCCGAGCCCCGGACCTACGGCTTCGAACTGCGCGTGAATCTCGACTAGGGCCAGGGGGCCGGAAGGAGGCTAGCGATGTCCGACGAGCCGATGCAGTACTGCGGCGTGAACCATGTGGCCCTGGTCTGCCGGGACATGGCCGAGACGGTGGACTTCTACCAGAACGTCCTGGAGATGCCGCTGGTGAAGACCCTCGATCTGCCGGGCGGTCGCGGCCAGCACTTCTTCTTCGACTGTGGGGAGGGCGCCACCGTCGCCTTCTTCTGGTTTCCGAACGCGCCGGCGGCCGCGCCGGGGGTGGCCTCGATGCATCCCGACTACCGGACGGTGGGATCGCAGACCGCCCACGCCTCGATGAACCATCTGGCCATCAGCGTGCCGCTCGAGAAGTTCGACGAATACGCCCGGCGGCTGCGCGCCAAGGGGGTCGAACTTCGGGTGCTGAACCACGAGGACACCGAGGCCCACGGCAACGACAAGGTGACCGAGCAGACCTGGATCCGCTCCATGTATTTCCGCGACCCGAACGGCATCCATATGGAGCTGGCGGCGCTCACCCGCGCCTGGCGGCCCGACGACGTGAAGCACGATCCCGTCGACGCCGAGGGTCGCAAGACGCCGGTGCCCCGCCGCGCGATGGCCTAGGCGGGCATGACCGCAACGTCTCCTCCGGCGACCGGAGGCCTGATCGACCCGTTCCCTCCGCGCGCCTACGCCTGGTTCGTGGTGGGGGCGCTGTCGCTTCTCAACATGGTCTCGTATGTCGAGCGGCAGATCCTCACGCTGCTGTTCGGGCCGATCAAACAGGACTTCCGGCTCAGCGACACCGAAGTCAGCCTGCTGGCCGGCGCGGCGTTCGTGATCTTCTACGTCCTGTTCGGGCTTCTGTTCGGCCGGCTGGCGGACAGGTCGAACCGCAAACGCATCATCATGATCGGCGCGGTCTTCTGGGGCCTGGCGACGACGGCCTGCGGGTTGGCGCAGAACTTCATCCAGCTCTTCGTCGCGCGTATCTCGGTCGGCGTCGGCGAAGCCTCGCTGGGGCCGGCGGCGCTGTCCACCATCAGCGACTATTTCCCGCGCGAGCGGCTCGCCCGGGCCATCAGTCTGTACACCGGGGCGCAGTATGCGGGCGCCGGCCTGGCGCTGGTAATCGGAGGGCTCGCCATCCACATCGTCGCCGGCTTGCCGCCGCTGGACCTCCCGGGCCTGCCGCCGTTGCGGCCCTGGCAGATGACGTTCGTGATCGTGGGGCTGGGCGGGCTCCTGGCGCTGGTTCCCATGCTGTTCGTCCGAGAGCCGGTCCGGCGCGGCGTGATCCGGGCCGCGCCGACGGGCGCGGGCACCGCCGCCCGCTCCGAACTGCTCGCCTTCCTGGGCGCCAACCGGCGGATGTTCGTCGCCCACTTCTCGGCCTTCGCGATCACCTCGATGCTGGGCTTTGGCACGGTCGCCTGGGTTCCGTCCTTCTTCATCCGCGTCCACGAGTGGGCGCCGCAGGACGTGGGCTATGTCTACGGCGGCGTCCTGGCGGTGATGGGCGCGGCCGGTGTCGTCGCCGGAGGCCGCATCGCCGAGTGGATGGAATCCAGAGGCGTCGCCGACACCTACTTCGTCCTGCCGATGATCTCGCTTAGCGCCACGGCGGTGTTCCTGATCTCGGCGCTGCTGCTGGCGCCGAACGCCGGGGTCGCGCTGGGCCTGCTGGCGGTCTCGACCTTCCTGTCCAGCATCCCGGTCTCGCTGATCATCACCGCGCTCCAGGCCGTCACGCCCAACCAGCTCCGGGGCCAGGTCACCGCCGTCTATTTCTTCGTCGCCAATATCCTGGGCGTGGCGTCGGGGCCGACCCTCGTGGCCCTGCTCACGGACTACGTCTTCCGCGACGAGATGGCGGTGGGCCTTTCGCTGGCGACGGCCAGTGCGGTCATCACGCCCATCGTCGTCATCATCCTGGCGCTCGGCCGCCCCGGACTGCGCCAAAGCCTTGCGCGCGCGGCCGAACTGTACGCCGAACCGTCGAAGCCCTGATCTTCCGCGTTCTGAAAGGAATTCCCATGCCTATCGGCCTCATCGCCCGCGTCTCCATAACTCCCGGCAAGGAGTCCGAGTTCGAGGAGCTGTTCGCCTGGCAGGCCGAGCAGGTCCGGGCGAACGAGCCGGGCAACAAGCTCTACCGCCTGTTCCGCGACCGCGAGAAGGCGGGCGGCTACATCGTCATGGAGATCTACGATGACGAGGCCGCGCTGGCCGCGCACCGCGAGGCCGAACACATGAAGGCCAACCGGCCCAAGGTCGCACCCCTGATCGCGGCGCCGACCGTCCTGGAGTTCTACGACGCGGTCTGACGCACGATCCCGTCGACAGGAAACCGGCCTCTCCCGAACTCCGACCTCACCGAAGTCGGCCGGGAGCGGGCCGCCGTCTCCGGGCGGGGAGGGACCCGGCGTCGTTGCGCCCCGACACGCGACGCCGGGTTCGACCCATGCGTCCCGGCGGCGGGCGTCCCGGCTTTCGCCCGCCCGTGGCCCGTCCCGGCGGCGGGCGCTGGGGCGTGTCCTGTTCCGCCGGCCGGCGGGTCAGCCTTCGCCGGCCATGAACGCTTCGAAGCGGGCCTTCCAGTCAGGGTGCCAGCGCGAGAGCGCCGGCCGGTTCTCGATCAGGTCGCCCATCGCCCAGGCCATCCGCTTCTCGTCGGTGGCGCGATCGACGTCGTTGTCGGGGCAGAGAATGTAGAAGTCGCCGCGGGCCAGGCTCTCCAGCATGAAATCCACGACCTGTTCCGGCGTCCACGCCGCCGGCGGCTTCTGCGGCAGGCGTGCTGCGGTCATGCCGGTGTAGGTGAAGCCCGGAACCAGCAGATGGGCGCTGACGGGGCAGCCTTCGAGGTTGCGCAATTCATGCTGCATGGCCTCGGCGAACGCCTTCACCGCGGCCTTGGAGACGTTGTAGGCGGCGTTGCCGGGCGGGCTGGTGATCCCCTGCTTCGAACCGGTGACGACGACGTAGGCCGGCTTCGCCTGCTCGACCATCCTGGGCAGAAAGGCCTGAGCGCCCCCGACCACGCCCCACAGGTTGACCGACATCAGGCGGCGCCAGGCGTCGGGGTTCTTCCAGGTCCCGCCGGGATTGAGGCCCACCGCCGCGTTCAGCATCAGCACGGCGACATGCCGGTACTGATCGAAGACCGCTTCGCTCAGGCGGGTGAGGGCGAAGGGGTCCGAGACGTCGGTGGGGAAGGCCGCGGCCCGCCCGCCCGCGGCGCGGATGTCGGCCAGCGCCGCATCGAGCGCTGCGCCCGGCAGGTCGGCCAGCGCCACGGGCAGACCCAGGGCCGCGAAGCGCCTGGCGGCGGCCAGGCCGATGCCACTGGCCGCCCCGGTGATCACGCAGGCCCCGCCGCCGGCCAGCGGCGGCAGGGCGCGATAGTCCGGCTCGCTCACGGCCTTCGGCTCAGCGCGGGGCCATGCGGATGGCGCCGTCCAGGCGCACGGTCTCGCCGTTCAGGTAGCCGTTGCGGAGCATGGTGACGGCCAGGTCGGCATACTCCTCGGCGTGGCCCAGGCGCTTGGGGAAGGTCACCGAGGCGGCGAGGCCGGCGTAGACCTGCGGCGCGCGGGTCTTCAGGCCGCCCAGCATCGGGGTGTCCATGATGCCCGGCAGGATGGTGTTGATGCGGATGCCGTCGCCCGACAGGTCGCGGGCGATGACCAGGGTCATGCCCTTGATCGCCGCCTTGGCCGCCGAATAGGCCACCTGGCCGATCTGGCCCTCCTCGGCCGCCACCGAGCCGGTGTTGACGATCGCGCCGCGGTCGCCGGTCTCGTCGGGCTCCAGGTTGGCGATCATGCCCGCCGCGCTCTTCACGATGCAGCGGAAGGTGCCCACCGTGTTCAGTTCGAGCACGTAGGAGAAGTCCGAAACCTTGAACGGGACGACCTCGCCGGTCTCCTTGTTCTTGCCGACGGTCTTGCCGCCGCGGCCGCCCCCGGCGCAGTTGACCAGGATGCGTTCCTGGCCGTGCGCGGCGCGGGCCTTCTCGAATCCGGCGTCCACCGAGGCGTCGTCCATGACGTTCACCTGGCAGAACAGCGCGCCCAGCTCCTTGGCCGCGGCCTCGCCCGTGTCGGCGTTGAAGTCGAAGATGGCCACCTTCACGCCCAGGTCGCGGAGCGCCTTCACGGTCGCCCGGCCCAGGCCGGAGGCGCCGCCGGTGACGATCGCGGCGACGGAGCTGTCGAGTTTCATGGTCTGCTTCCTCCAGTGTTCGCCACGGCCTTAGCATGGCCGGCCGATGACGTAGGGCCAGCCCCCCAAACCCTGCGTGCGACCTCGCACATCCGTCTTGCTCCGGGCTTGCTCCGGGCGGGCGAGGCCTCTACCGTCCGTTCAAACATCTGTTGGGAGGACCCGCATGACCATCGGCGTGATCGCGACGCTCAAAGTGCAAGAGGGCAAGGGCCCCGAGTTCGAGGCCATCTTCACCGAGCTCGCCAAGCAGGTGCGCGCCAACGAGCCGGGGAACCTCGCCTACCAGCTCACCAAGAGCCGCACCGAGCCCAACACGTACAAGGTGCTGGAACTCTACAAGGACCAGGAATCCCTGACCCTCCACGGCGGCACCGACTACTTCAAGGCCGCCGGCCCCAAGCTGGGCGGCGTCCTGGGCGGCCGCCCGGAAGTCGAATATCTCGACGGCATCGGGTGATCCCATGAACCTCGACTTCTCGCCCGAGGATCTGGCCTTCCGCGACGAGGTCCGCGCCTTCATCGCCGAGGCCTTCGACGATGAGATGCGGGCCAAGCTGGCCCAGTCCAAGAACCACCACCTCGACAAGGCCTCCCAGGTCCGCTGGCTGAAGCGGCTGGGCGAGAAGGGGTGGATCGCGCCCGACTGGCCCGAGGAATACGGCGGCACGGGCTGGAGCCTGGGCAAGAAGTACGTCTTCGACATGGAGATGGCGCTGGCCGGGGCGCCCTCCACCAGCAACATGGGGCTCAAGATGTGCGCCCCGGTGGTGATGGCCTTCGGCACCGACGAGCAGAAGAAGCAGCATCTGCCCAAGATCCTCAGCACCGACGTCTGGTGGTGCCAGGGCTATTCCGAGCCGGGTTCGGGCTCCGACCTGGCGTCCCTGGCCCTGAAGGCCGAGCGCGACGGGGACCACTACGTCCTGAACGGGTCCAAGACCTGGACCACGCTGGCCCAGTGGGCCGACTGGATGTTCTGCCTCGTCCGCACCTCGAACGAGGACATCCGCCAGAAGGGCATCAGCTTCCTGCTGATCGACATGCGGACGCCGGGCATCACCATCCGGCCGATCCCCACGCTCGACGGCCCCGCCGAGGGCGAGCAGGAGATCAACGAGACCTTCTTCGACAATGTCCGGGTGCCGGTCTCCAACCGCATCGGCAAGGAAGGCGAGGGCTGGACCTACGCGAAGTATCTTCTCCAGTTCGAGCGCGGCAACGCCTATGCGCCGGGCCTCCAGGCCCAGCTCAAGAAGGTTCGCAAGATCGCCGGCCTGGAGCGGTCGGACGGCGGCGGCGCGATGATGAGCGACCCCGACTTCCGCAAGAAGCTCTCCGAGGTCGAGATCAAGGTCGAGGCTCTGAACGCCACCGAGCTGCGCATCTTCGCGGGCCGCGCGAACGGCGACGCCATGGGCGCCGTCTCCTCCATGCTGAAGCTGGAAGGCAGCCAGATGCAGCAGGCGATCACCGAGCTCGCGCTCGAGGCCGCCGGCGTCTACGCCCAGCCCTTCGTGCAGGACACCTGGGACATGCTCCGTCCTGGGGGCAACACCTTCCGCGCCGGCCCCGACTACGCCGCCACGGTCGCGCCGCACTACTTCAACTACCGCAAGACCTCGATCTACGCCGGCTCGAACGAGATTCAGCACAACATCATGGCGAAGATGGTGCTGGGGCTGTAGGGGGCCGCTTCAGGCTCGTTCAGTTCGATCCTAATAGGCTGAAAATGTTTAGTATCGCGTTTTCGGGAGTTTGCATGCGCCGGCGTTGAGTTTCGCCGATCTGTGACCTGTCCGGGCCTTTGGTCACGGCCAGGTCACAGATTTCGCATGCCCGACGCCAAGTTCTCGTCCGCATTCCGCGAGGACGTTCAGCCCGTCGAGGGCCGGCAGGTATCCTAACTCGACAAGGACGCCAAGGGACTGGAGCTCCGCGTCTCCGGCGATGGCCGGAAGTCATGGAGCTTCCGTTATCGCACGCGTCAAGGACGCCAGGCGCGCGTGACGCTCGGCGTCTATTCGTCCGCATTCGGCGTCAAGGAGGCGCTGACGGAGGGGCGGTGCGTTCAGCGCTGGCTGAAAGAGCGGGTTGGAGAGGCCTGGCTCCTTTGCGCCGAGCGTCGGGAACTGGCGCTATCCCGCCGCCACCGACGCCTTGCCCACGAACTTCATGACCTGGCCGCCGCCGGTCTCATAGAGGTGCTGGTCGGCCGTGTCCGAGATGCGGTCGAAGAGGGCCGCGATGGTCTCGGGCGTGTTATCGGCCGGCGGCAGGAACACGCCCTCGGTCTCGTGCAGGTAGGTGCGCGAGACGCCGCCGGCGGTGGCGTTCAGGATCGTGCGGCGGGGCGCGTCCTCCGAGACCAGGAACAGCGCCGTGGGCGTCACAGACTCCGGCGTCATGAGCTTCAGGATGTCGGGGGTGATCAGCGCTTCGGTCATGCGCGTCGCCGCGCCGGGCCCGAGGGTGTTCACCCGGATGCCGTTCTTCTCGCCCTCGATCTGCAGCACGTTCATCAGGCCGACCAGGGCGGTCTTGGCCGCACCGTAGTTCGACTGGCCGAAGTTGCCGTAGAGCCCGCTGGACGAGGTGGTCATCAGGATGCGGCCGTAATTGGCCGCCCGCATGTGCGGCCAGACGGCGTGCGTGCAGGTGACCGAGCCCATCAGGTGTACCTCGACCACCTTGCGGAAGTCGGCGAGGCTCATCTTAGCGAAGCTGGCGTCACGCAGGATGCCCGCGTTGTTGATCAGGATGTCGACCTGGCCCCAGGTCGAGATGGCGGTGGCGACCATATCCGCGACCTGGTCGGGGTTGGTCACGTCGGCGCCGTGGGCGATGGCGTCGCCGCCGGCCGCGCGGATCTCGGCGGCCACCCGCTCGGCGGGCTCCGATGAGGCGCCCGCGCCATGCACGTCGCCGCCGAAGTCGTTGACGACTACGCGAGCGCCACGCGTCGCCAGGCCCAGGGCGTGGCTGCGGCCGAGACCGGCGCCGGCGCCGGTGACGATGGCCACGCGGCCGTCGAAGCGGATGCTCATGAGGTATGGTCCTGTCTGTTGAGGTCGCGGAGGGCCGCGAGGTCCTGAAGGCCGAGAACGGGGCCGATGCTGGGTTCGCCCGTGCGGTCGATGCGGAGCGCGCGGGGCTGGCCGGCAGCGTGCAGCGGCCAGGACGGCCCATCGGCGCCGTCGGGCGGTCCGCCGCGCACGAAGTTCAGCACGCGGCGCCGGAACCCTGCGCTGTGGCGGTCGTCCTGTGGATCGCCGGCCAGCGCCGCGATCGCCGGCGACGGGTTGGGGTTGCCCAGGATGTCGTAGAGCGCCGCGCCGTGGCCGGCGCTGCGCAGGGCGCCTCGGGCCGCCGCGGGCAGGGCGTCGTAGTCGGCGACATAGGTCGGGGCGCCGGCGTCCGCCGCGGCGTCGGCCAGCGCCAGCGCGGGCTGGCGGAAGACGAGGTGGCTGTAGAGCGCCTGGGCATCGGGGGTGACGGGGCCGCGCTCCGCCGCCGGGGTCTGGGCCAGGAGGGCCTGCGCCAGGGCGTCGGTCGGCACGTCGAGTTCGTCGAGCAGCGAGCCTTCGCCGGTCGAGAACACCACCACCAAGCGGGCCGCGTTGGAGGCCCCTTTGCGCAGCGCCTGCGACGGCAGCGCCGGGATCAGGTCGCCGTCGACGACGGGCAACTCGCCGGCCCCGGTCGCGAAGGCGGACGCGTAGACCGGCGGCGCATCCCCGAGCGCCGGCTGAGGCGGATGGTCGGCCAGGGTGAAGAGGCTGCCGCCCGCGCCCGAGACGCTGATCGCCTGGCAGAAGAGTCCGCGGGCCGCCGGCGAGATGGTGAGCGCGTTGACGCTCACCCCACCTGCCGAGACGCCGATGATGGTGACGCGGTCGGCCGCGCCGCCAAACGCGGCGATGTTGGCCTGCACCCAGGCCAGCGCGGCGATCTGGTCGCGCAGCCACCACGACCCGCCGGAGAAGCCCAGCAGGCCCAGCCGGTAGTTGAAGGTCACGACCACGACGCCCTCGGCGGCCAGCCGCGATCCGTCGAAGGCGTCGTAGGCGCCGGACAGGAGCTGGAAGCCACCGCCATGGATCACGACCAGCACGGGGGCGTCCCGGGCCTCTGCAGGCGCCCAGACGTTGAGGTAGAGGCAGTCCTCGTTCATACCCGCGCCGCGCGAGCCGTCCCAGCCGGGGAAGGGCGGCTGCAGCGAATCCGGGCCGAACGCCAGGGCCTCGCGCGGTTCGCGCCAGGGCGTCGGCAGCTCGGGCGCTCGCCACCGCAGCGCGCACACCGGTGGGGCCGCGTAGGGCACACCCAGGTATCGGTCGACGCCGCCCTCACGCCGCCGGATCAGCACGCCCTGCGCCACACGCGCCCGGACCTCAGTCACCGGTGAACTCCGCGTCGCGGCGCTGCAGGAAGGCCTCGCGACCCTCGGCGAAGTCGCGGGTGCGGCTGGTCACCAGGTACTGGTCGCGGTCCATGTAGCTGGCGGCGTGCGACAGGGCATGCGCGGTGGCGTTGACCTGCTCCTTGGTCATTCGCACGGGCAGCGGCGGCAGGGCGGTCACGCGCGCGGCCCAGGCCTGGGCTTCGTCCACCGTCCGGCCGTCGTCGACGACGGCGTCGGCGAGGCCCCAGTGCAGGCAGGTGGGCGCGTCGGTGCGCTCGCCGAAGATCACGAAGCGCTTGGCCCGCGCCGGCCCGACCAGCGCGGTGACGCGCGGCACGGTGCGCCAGCTCATGTTCACGCCCAGCGCCACCTCGGGCAGCCGTAGGAAGGCCGAGCCGCCCAGGATCCGGAAGTCACAAGCCAGCGCCAGGGCGCAGGCGCCGCCGACGCAATAGCCCTCGATCGCGGCGATGGTGACGGCCTCGATCTCCTCCCAGGCCTGGCACATGTCGGGCCCGGCCATGACCACGTCGCGGGTCTCGAGCAGCGTGGGCGCGCGGATGCGGTTCTCGAAGTCGGCCACGTCGGCGCCGGCCGAGAAGAAGGTCGGTGCGCCCGCCAGGATCACGGCCGCCACGTCGCTGCGCCGCCGCAACAGCTGGGCCACCTCGGTCAGCTCGTGGATCGTCAGCGCCTGCAGCGCGTTGCGCGCCTCCGGCCGGGCCAGCGAGACCTCGACCACGGCGCCCGCGCGCCGCACCCGGATGTGGGCGAAGTCGCGGTCCAGCGGGCCGTCTCTCAATGGAAGATCTCCACCAGCCCGGCCGCCCCCATGCCGGAGCCGACGCACATGGTGACGACGCCGTACCTGGCCTTGCGACGGCGGCCTTCCAGCAGCACGTGTCCCACGCAGCGGGCGCCGGTCATGCCGTAGGGGTGGCCGACGGCGATGGCGCCGCCGTTGACGTTGTACCTGGCCGGGTCGATGCCCAGCTTGTCGCGGCTGTAGAGGCATTGCGAGGCGAAGGCCTCGTTCAGTTCCCACAGGTCGATGTCGTCGACCGTCAGGCCGTGGCGCTCCAGGAGGCGCGGGACGGCGAAGACCGGGCCGATGCCCATTTCGTCGGGCTCGCAGCCGGCGACCGCGAAGCCTCGGAAGGCGCCCAGCGGCGACAGCCCGCGTCGGGCCGCTTCCTGGGCCTCCATCATCAGCAGGGCCGCCGCGCCGTCCGCCTGCTGGCTGGCGTTGCCGGCGGTGACGGTCTTGCCCTCGGCGAACCGCTGGCCATTGCGCAACACCGGCTTGAGCGACGCGAGACCCTCGGCGGTGGTGCCCGGGCGGTTGCACTCGTCAGTATCGAGGACACCGTCGACCAGGCTGACGGCGCCGGTCGCCTTGTCGACGACGGCGCGGCGGACGGGCAGGGGCACGATCTCGTCGGCGAAGAGGCCGGCGGCCTGGGCGGCGGCCGTGCGACGCTGAGACTCGAACGCGTAGGCGTCCTGCGCCTCCCGGGTGACGCCGTAGCGGTCGGCGACGACCTCGGCGGTCTCGATCATCGACATCCACAGCTCGGGCTTGGCCTTCGCCAGCTCGGGCTCCTGCAGATGGAAGGTGTTCATGTGCCCGCCGAGCTGGACCAGCGAGATGCTCTCCACACCCCCGGCGACGACGACGGGCGCATCCTCGACGCGGATGCGGCCCGCCGCGGCCGCCACGGCCTGGAGGCCGGATGAGCAGAAGCGGTTGAGGGTGACGCCAGACGTGGTCACCGGACAGCCCGCTTTCAGCGCGGCGGTGCGGGCGATGTCATAGCCCGTGGCCCCTTCGGGATGACCGGAGCCCAGGACGACATCCTCGATCTCTGCCGGGTCGACGCCGGCGCGGGCGATGGCGTGGCTGATCGCGTGACCGGCATAGGTGATGGGGTGTGTGGCGTTGAGGCTGCCTCGCAGCGACTTGGCCAAGCCGGTCCGGGCGACCGAGACGATGACGGCTTCACGCATTTTGGCTTCTCCCCGACTAAACTGAACAAATGTGCAGTATTTGAGGTTCAGTCGCGATGCAAGCCTTCTGGCAGGTGTCAGTACTGCCCAATTGCTGAACGTCACGACACGCGGACCGCGAAAAATCTGGCTTTCTGCTGAACGCTCCGACAGACTCGCCCGCGACGAGTGGAGGGGCGGACGTGGTTCAGGGGCAGCGGGATAACCCGGACGGGCGCGAGCGCCTCGTGCGCACCGCCTTCGTGCTGTTTGCGGAGAAGGGGTTCGACAGCGTCACGGTCCGCGACATCGCCGCGGCCTCCAGCGTCAGCGTCGGCCTCATCAACCATCACTTCGGGTCCAAGGACGGCCTACGCGAGGCAGTGGACGAGTTCTTCATCGCGCAGTTCGAAGACGCCATCACCGGCGCAGCGACCCAGGAGCTGAGCACGACCCTGGACCCGGCGGAGGTGATCGACGCCTGGATCGAGCGCCATGCCGACGACTGGCCGACGATCGTCGCCTACTTCCGCCGCGCGCTGCTGGAGGAGAGCGACTGGGGCTTCTCGCTGTTCCAGCGCTTCTACGGCTTCGTGCAGGCTACAGTGATGCGGATGGACGCCGCCGGCCAGATCGCCCCCGACGTCGACCGGCTCTGGCTGCCGTTCCTGATGATGTACCTTGAGATCGGCACCATGGTGTTCGACCCCTACATCAAGCGCGTGCTGGGCCGTTCGGGTTACGACCGCGACCTCTGGCAGCGCCGTCACCGGGCCTACATGAGCCTGATCCGGCGCGGGACCGCGGGCCGCCGCGCCGCCGACTAGCCGGCTGCCAGCGCCTCGGCTTTCAGCGCCAACTTGTCGACCTTGCCGTTCGGCAGCCGCGGCAGTTCGGGCGCCAGGGTGAAGCTCTTCGGGACCTTATAGTTGGCGATCCGGCTGCGCAGGAACGCGCGCAGCTCGTCGGCGCTGACCGACGCGCCGGGCGCGAGCTCGACGAAGGCGTGGCCCACCTCCTGGTACGTCGGGTGCGGGGCGGCGACGACTGCGGCGATGGCGGCGGCCGGGTGCTCGCAGATCGCCTGCTCCACCTCGACCGGATAGACGTTGTAGCCGCCCGACTTGAACATCTCCTTCAGCCGCCCGCCGAAGACCACGTTGCCGTCCTCGCGCAGCACGCCCAGGTCGCCGGTCCGCAGGAAGCCGTCGGGCGTGAAGGCGGCGGCCGAGGCCTCCGGGTTCCGGAAATAGCCGCTCATCAGGTACGGCCCGCGCACCTGGATCTCGCCCAGCTGGTCGGGCGGGCAGGGCAGGTTGGTCGCCGGGTCGGCGACGCGCAGTTCGGCGCCGGGCAGCACCTCGCCGATGGTCTCGGACATCACCTTCAGCGTCGCGTCTTCGCCGGTCCGGGTGATGATCCCGCAGGTCTCGCTCTGGCCGTAGACGTTCGACAGGCGCAGGCCCGGGCGGGCGAACTGCTCCAGCACCGCCTCGGGTGTTACCGCGCCGCCGAACACGATGAGGCGCGTGGTCTTCAGCCTCTCGGCCATGCCCACCGGCTGCTGCAACATCATGGCGAAGCCCGTGGGGGAGGAGACCAGGTACGTCGGCTGCTCGCGCCGGCTGATCTCGCCGATGGCGGCCACGTCGACACGTGGATGGAAGATGATGTGTCCGCCGGCCGCCAGGATCGGCATGCAGAGGTTGTTGATCGCGCCCACGTGGTTGACGGGCGCGGCGCAGACCGAGCTCTGCAGGGCCTCGGCCCCCATCCAGGCCAGGTTCGCCAGCGCCGAGGCCACGATGGCCCGGTGCGACAGCTCCGCGCCCTTGGGCTTTCCGGTGGTGCCCGAGGTGTAGACGATGAGGGCCGTGTCCTCGGGATCGACCGCCGCGCGGGCGGCCGCCAGCGTCGCGTCGTCGATGGCGTCGCCGGCCGCCAGGAACACCTCCCGCGACACCGCGCCGGCCGAGGGTTCGCCGTGGCAGATCATGCGAGCGCCGGGCGCGATCGCCGCCAGTTCCTCGCAATAGTCGCGCCCGTCGAAGGGCGACATCACCACCAGCAGGGCGGGCTCCGAGTCGGCCAGCATGTGTTCGAAATCGCGCGCCTGGTAGCGCGGATTGACCCCCAGCCAGGTGACGCCGATTGAGGCGGCCGCGTGGAAGACGATCCAGAAATCGACCGACGGCGCGGCCAGCATTGCCAGCCGGTCGCCGCGCCGCAGACCCCGCGCCAGCAGGGCGCGGGCGTAGCGATCCACCTCCGCGGCCAGTTGGGCATATGAGAGACGACCGCCCTCCTGCGAGGCGGCGGGCGCCTGGGCTTCGGTGTCCACCGCGCGGCGGAGAAGATCCGCCATACGCCGCGGTGTGCTTTTTCCGACCATACGTTTGTTTACCCTGTTCGGCGTCATCTGCGTTGCGCACGCCATCGCCGGCCAAATCCGTCGTTCTCACGATGCCGCTTGCCACGAGACTGTACAAGTGTTTAGTTTGTGAAAATGCGGCGAGGCGGCAGCTCATCGAGTCGACCGCTCTCGCGGAAAGAAAACGCTGTGGCCTCAACTGAGGTCCGAGGGGGAGTCTCATGGCAATGAACGTACGTGCAATTCTGATGGCGAGCTGCGCCTCGCTGGTCGCCGCGCCGGGCGTGGCGATGGCCGCGGACGACGGTACGGTCGCCGAGCTGGTCGTCACCGCCCAGAAGCGTGCGGAAAAGCTGATCGAGGTGCCGCTGTCGGTGCAGTCGCTGAGCGGCGAGGCGGTCGAGCGCAGCGGGGCGGCCAAGGTGTCGGACCTCACCAAGTTGATCCCGGGCGCCAGCATCGTCTCCAGCACCACGCCGGGCTTCGAGACCGTGCAGATCCGCGGCGTCAGCAGCGGCACCACCGGCGACGGCCTGGTCGGCTACTACATCGACGACACCCCGTTCGGCGTCCCGAACCTGCAGCTGACGCCGCCGGCCCGCCTGCTGGACCTGGAGCGGGTGGAAGTGATCCGCGGCCCCTCCGGCACCCTGTATGGCCAGGGCTCGATGGGCGGCACGATCAAGCTGATCACCGCCAAGCCGGACCCGACCAAGTTCTCGGGCAAGGCCCAGGCCGAGCTTTCGAACACCGAGGGCGGCGGCACGAACTACAACGCCGACGCCGTGGTCAACATGCCCCTGGTCGAGGGTAAGCTGGCCGCCCGCCTGTCGGCCGGCTACGAGCGGCTCAGCGGCTATGCCGAGGCGCCCGAGCTGCGCGAGCGCAACGTCAACGACTTCACCGGCAAGAACGCGCGTCTGACCCTGGGCTACGAGCCCACCGACGACGTGCAACTCACCGGCTTCGTCTGGCTGATCCGAAACACCCAGGACTTCTCGAACAGCCTGACGCCCAAGAACGCGACGACGTCGGCGCTGGCGCCCACGCCGTTCAACCTGCCGGGCATCGTCGGCACGGGCGGCCGTCGCGGCTATACCGACGTCGACGCCGACATCTATTCGGCCACGCTGAACTGGCAGACGAGCATCGGCGACCTCACGGTCAACACCTCGTACGTGGACCACGAGCTCGACTTCATCACTCCGCTGCTTACGATCCTCGTCAACGAGTCGAACTTCCACACGAAGTCGTACACGAACGAGATCCGGCTCTCGTCGAAGGCCGACAGCTCGGTGCGCTGGATCGTCGGCGGCTACACCCGCAACGCCAAGATCCGCTCGGACATCTTCTACTATTCCCAGGCGACGCTGACGGCGGCCAAGACCAGCATCATCAATACCCTGGGCACCATCGACACCGACTCGTACTCGGTGTTCGGCGAGGTCTCGACGAAGCTGTTCGGCGGCGTGGTCGAACCCCTGTTCGGCCTGTCGTACTTCAAGGACGACCGCAGCGTGGACGGCGTCGACCGGGCGATCGGCGCGCCGCGCATCGGCCAGCTCAAGTTCGACAGCTTCAACCCGCGCTTCAACCTGAAGATCAAGCCCGCCGAGAACGGCACGGTCTACTTCAACGCCGCCAAGGGCTTCCGCTCGGGCGCGCTGCAAACGCCGGCCCAGGCCAACGCGGCGAACGTCACCCTGGGCCTGCCCGCGGGCACCATCCAGACCAGCGTCCAGCCCGACAAGCTGTGGACCTATGAACTCGGCACGCGCTGGGAACTGCTCGACGGCCAGCTCCTGGCCGAGGCCTCGGCCTATCGCACCGACTGGGACAACGTGCTGGTCCAGTTCGCGACGGCGGCGGTCATCTCGCTGGCCAATGGCGGCGACGCCAAGATCGAAGGCGCCGACTTCGGCCTGGCCTACCGCCCCGACGGCGTTCAGGGCCTGACGCTCGCGGCCACCGGCAACATCCAGGACGCCCGCTTCAAGAGCGTCGTGGGTAACCTCGCGGTCGGCACGGCGATCCGCAAGGGCGGCAAGGTGCCGAACGTGCCGGACATGAGCCTGACCGTCTCGGCCGACTACAAGCGCGAGCTGGCGGCGCTGGGCGGCGTCACGGGCACGTTCTACCTGGGCTACTCGTTCCGCGACGACGTGATCGACGCCACGGTTAAGAACCTGAAGGCGGGCGAGCTGAACGACCTGACCGTCCGGATGGGCGTCCAGAAGGACAACTGGCGGCTGGAGGGCTTCATGCTCAACGGCCTGGACGACAAGGACCCCGTCGCCCTTGGTTCCACCGCCGTACAGATCCTCTATCCGCGCCGCTACGGCGTGCAGCTGTCGGTGAACTTCTAGGGCGATTTCCTCCCCGTCCTAACCTGACTGGCGATCGCGGACCCTGGCCGCGATCGCCGCTTTCCTCAGGATCTGCGTATGGCCGACGGCGCTCGTCTCCTCTCCATTTCAGAACAGTCCGCGCACTTCCTGGCGCGCGACCACGTCGGCCCGCCGGCGGGCGCCGTCGTGGGAGAGGCGGCGTGGTACGGCGGCGACCTGCTGGCCGACGGCTCCTGGGCCGAAGAGCTGACGCCGAATGTGATCGCGGCGTTCGAGCAGGCGCTGGTGGCCGTCGCCGCCGGCGGCCGGAACCCCGACAACCTCGTCGCCGAGGACTTCCCGCTGGCGGCCATCGCGCCCACGCTGCAGCGCTGGCGCGAGACCCTGCTGCACGGCCGCGGCTTCCTCGTCCTGCGCGGCGTGCCGGTGACGCAGTGGACGCCCGCCATGCAGGACCTGTTCACCCGTGCGCTGGGCCTCCAGTTCGGCCACCTGGGCCTGCAGAACCCGCAGGGCGACGTGATCGGCCAGGTGCGAGACACTGGGGCCGCGAAACGCGATCCCTACGCCCGCCTCTACGCCACGGCCGGCGAGTTCCGCTTCCACTGCGACGCATCCGACCTCGTAGGCCTCCTGTGCGTGCGGCCTGCCGTACGCGGGGGCGAGAGCCGGATCGCCAGCTCGGTCACCGTCTACAACGAGCTGCACAAACGCCGCCCCGACCTGGCCGCACTGCTGTTCGAACCGCTGGCGCTGGACCTGCGGAACGAGCACCAGCCGGGGGCCGAGGCCTACGCCGCACTCACGCCCTGCGCCTACGCCGACGGCGCGCTGCACACGGCCTATCTGTCAGACTACTTCCGCAGCGCCGCGCGCCACCTGGCCCTGCCGCCCGCGCACCTGGAACTCCTCGATCTCTACGACGCGATCGCCGCCGAGCCGGGGATCGGCCTCTCTTTCTTCATGCGCCCCGGCGACGTGCAGGTGCTGAACAACCATGTCGCCCTGCACGCGCGCACGGCGTTCGAGGACGAGCCCGGGCGCGAGCGCCTGCTGCTGCGCTTCCTGGCCTCGGTCGACCGCGCGTGAGCCAGCCGCTCGACGGCCTGCGTGTGCTGGAGATCGCCGACGGGCCGGCCGGCGGCTTCTGCGGCCGCCAGTTCGCCGCCTGGGGCGCCGACGTCGTGATGCTGGAGCCGCCCGGCGGCGGGCCCCTGCGCCAGGCCGCGCCGCGGTGGTCGCTGGACGGCGCGCAGGGCTCGGCGGCGTTCGACGTCCTGGCCTGCGGCAAGCGCAGCGTCGCGCTCGCCGAGGCCCCGGCGCTGCTGGCCGGCGCTGACGTGCTGGTCTGCGATGCGCCGGAGCGGCTGGGGCGCGACCTGGCCGACCTGCGCCGCGACCATCCGCACCTCGTCGTCGTGACCATCGGCCCGCTCGGTGAGCTGTGCATCGCCGACCTCGAAGCCATCAGCGGTTATCTCAGCCTGAACGGCCCCGCCGACGGCCCGCCGCTGCCGTCGCCGGCGAACATCATGGCCTACGCCATCGGCGCCAACGCCTTCGCCGGCGCCCTGGGCGCGCTCGTCGGCCGCGAGCGCACCGGTCTCGGCGATCACGTAAGCGTCTCAGGTCTTGAGACCATCGCCAGCTTCGTGATGTGGCTGCGGGAGCAGCACCAGCCCGCGCCCACCGCGCACAACGGCGGCACGCCCGAGGGCGCGCGGCTCATCCGCTGCCTGGACGGCCACGTCTCGGTCGCGCCTGCCGTCGTACCGCACCTGCCGGCCTATCGCGAGGTGCTGGGCGTGCCCGACGTCGTCGACCTGGAGGGTCTGGCCGAAGGCGGTCGACTGGAGACCACCGACCGCGTCGCCGCGGCGTTGGCGCCCTACGCCGCCCGGCTCAGCGTCGAGGAGGTGTTCCTGGGCCTGCAGGTCCGCGGCGTCGCCTGCGGCAAGGTTCAGTCGCCGCGTGAGGTGCTGGCGGACCGGCAGCTCGAGGACCGCGCCTTCTACCAGCCGCTCGCGCACCCCGCGGGATCGTTGCCCTTCGCCGGGCGGCCGGCGCTCATGACCGACGCGCCGGCGCTCACCCCCCTCCCGCCGCCGGCGCCGGCCTCCACGTCCGCATCGGGCCTCGGCTGGACCCCTGCGACGCGCCCGGCCGCGCCGGATGGCCTAGCTCCCCTGGCCGGCATGCGCGTGCTGGACCTGACCCAGGCCTGGATCGGCCCCATGGCGGCGATCGCCCTGGCCGACCTGGGCGCCGAGGTGGTCAAGGTGGAGGGCGTCACGCGCCCCGACATCTGGCGCTTCCTGGGGCAGGCCGAGGCCGCGCTGGGCGATCCGACGGCGCCCGAGAACCGCAGCTGGTACTTCAACGGCGCGAACCGCAGCAAGTCGGGCTTGGGCCTGGACCTCAACCACCCCGCCGGCGCGGCCGCGTTCCGGCGCCTGGTCGCCGACGCCGACGTCGTGCTGGAGAACTTCACCCCGAAGGTGATGGCCCGCTTCGGCCTCGACTATGAGCAGCTCCGCGCCGTCCGCCCTGACCTAATCATGTCGTCGTTCAGCGGCTTCGGCGCCTTCGGGCCGCATGCCGGCTTCAAGGCCAACGGCGCCTCGATCGAGGCGCTGGCCGGCTGGGACGCGCTGAACCTCGACGCCCAGGGCCGGCCGGTGCTGATGGGCGGCTATCCGGCGGATCCCATCTGTGGCCTGCAGATGATCGCCTGCACCCTGGCTGCGCTTTACCGCCGCCTGCGCACGGGCGTGGGCGCGCATGTCGACGGTTCGATGATGGAGGCCGCGACGGGCTACATCGCCGACGCCCTGCTGGCCCAGGCGCTGGCCGACGCGGGCGCTGAGGTTGAGCACCATCCGGCGCACACGACCCTGACGCCTGCCGCCAGCACCTGGGACGCCCTGGCCGGTCCGCGGCTGGCCGGCTGGTTCATCCCGCTGGTGTCGCCGGGGCTGGGGGAGGGCAAGCACGCCGGCCGTCTCTGGCGTTTCGCCGAGGCGGCCCTGCCGGCCGCCACCCCGCCGCCGCGCCTGGGGCAGCACACCAGGGCGATTCTGGCCGACCGGCTTGGCCCCGAGGACGCCGAGCGGCTTATCGCCGACGGCGTCGCCGGGTTCCTCGACTGATCTAGTTGCCGCTGAACGTAGGCGGGCGCTTCTCGAAAAAGGCCGATACGGCTTCCTTGTAGTCCTCGGTCAGGCTGGAGAGCAGCCACTGGTCGGCGTCCATGTGCATGACCGCCCGGTCCAGAGCGCCCGCCACGTGGTTGATGCTCTTCTTGATCATCTGCACCGAGTTGGGGGGCAGGGCGGCGTAGGTCTCGGCCATCTCGCGGGCCGCCGCGTCTAGGTCGGCCAGCGGCACGAGCTGGTCCAGGAAGCCCCAGCGCTCCAGCGTGGCCGCGTCGAACAGCTTGCCGGTCATGATCATCTGCTTGGCCCGCGCCGGCCCCACCAGGTGCACGCAGATCGGCACGGCATGCCACATCAGGTTGATGCCCAGCTTCACCTCGCCATAGCCGATGCGGGCGTTGTCGGCCCCGATCCGGAAGTCGCAGGCCGAGGTGATGCAGCCGCCGGCCCCGGTGGCGATGCCCTGCACCGCACAGATGGTCGGCTGCGGGATCTCCTGCATCGATCGCATGAGTTGGGCGCCGAACTCCGCCCCGCGGCGGCGCATCAGCAACGACGCCTGCGCCCGCTGACTGGGCGGGTTCGAGAGGTCCGCGCCGACCGAGAAGTCCTTGCCTTCGGCGCGCACGATCACCACGCGGGTCTGTTCGTCGTGCAGGAACTCGCGGCTGATCCGCTCCAGCTCCTGCATCATCTCCAGCGTGACGGCGTTGCGCCGCTCGGCCCGGTTGATGGTCACGGTCGCGATATGGCCTTCACGGTTCAGCTCGATCAAGGACACCAAGTCTCTCCCCAAATTTGACGAACAGCCTAGACGCCGGCTTCAGACTGAGCAAATGTTTAGTGAGCGCGAACGCAGGGGTTTCGTCATGCATCGGCTCACGGATTCTGATCGGGCGGCTTACGCCCGCGACGGCTATCTCTGCCTGGAAGCGTGGCTGTCCGACGACTGGGTGGACCGCCTCTCGGCCGTCGCGGATCGGTTCGTCGATCGCAGCCGCGCCCTGACCGAGAGCACCGCCGACATTCTGCTGGGTCCGGGCCATTCGGCCGAGCATCCGATACTGCGACGCATCCCGCAGACGGTGGCGTTCGACCCGCTGTTCGAGGACTTCGGCCTGCGCGGACCGGTCGTGGATCTGGCCGAGGACCTGCTGGGCCCGGACGTGCGGTTCCACCACTCGAAGCTGAACTTCAAATCAGGCGGGGGCGGCGAGGAGATCCGCTGGCATCAGGACATTCCGTTCTGGCCGCACTCGAACTATGGCCCGCTGACGATCGGAGTCTACCTTTGCGACGTGGACGCCGACATGGCGCCCATGGGCGTCTACGCCGGCAGCCACCGCGAGACGCTCCACACCCTGCGCGACGCCGACGGGGCCTGGACCGGCGCGCTCTCCGACGCCGAGGCGGCGCGCCTCGAGCCTGCGCGGCTGCGGTGGCTCAGCGGCCCGCGGGGCACGGTGACGGTCCACAACTGCCGCGTGGTCCACGGCTCGCGCGCCAACACCTCGCCGCGGATGCGGCCGCTGCTGCTCCACACCTATGCGCCCTGCGACGCGATCCCGCTGACCCGCATCATGGACCCGGTGAAGTTCGCCAATGTGATCGTGCGCGGCCGCTCGCCCGCCTACGCGCGCTTCGACGCCGAGCCGTGCCCCATGCCGCCGGACTGGGGCGCGGGCGAGTACAGCTCGATCTTCTCGGTGCAGCAGGAGAAGCTGGGCTAGCCAGCGTAGCCCGGCGATTCCGCGTCCAGCTTCCGCAGCAGCGCCGGCCACGTGAAGGCGCCGGCCGAGCCGTCGAACAGCGAGCGGGACTGGTCGGTGACTTTCTCGGGCACGCCCTGGTTCGGCGTCATCAGCCGCGCGCCGGTCGACTGCGCGCGGACCTGCATCGTGCAGGCGCGCTCCAGGAAGTAGATCGCCAGCCACGCCGCCGCACAGCTCGGCCCCACCGACAGCGTGCCGTGATTGCGCAGCATCATCAGGTGGCGGTCGCCCAGGTCGTGGACCAGCCGCTCGCGCTCGTCCAGGTCGAAGGCGATGCCCTCGTAGTCGTGATAGGCGACCTCGCCGGCCACCATCATCGCGTGCTGCGACAGCGGCAGCAGCCCGTCGGCCTGGGCCGCGATGGCGACGCCGTCGTCCGTGTGGAGGTGGATCACGCACTGCGCGTCCTCCCGCGCCATGTGCAGCGCCGAGTGGATCACGAAGCCGGCGGGGTTCACCGGGTGCGGGCCGGGCTCCACCGGCTGGCCGTCGAGGCCCACCTTCACGAGGTTGGACGCGGTCACCTCGCAGAACCGCAGGCCGAACGGGTTGATCAGGAAGTGGTGCTCCGGGCCCGGCGCGCGCGCCGAGATATGGGTGAAGATCAGGTCGTCCCAGCCTTCGAGGGCGGCCAGGCGGTAGACGGCGGCCAGGTCGCGTCGGACCTCGGCCTCGGTCTGCAAGGGAACGTCGTAGGCCATGAGGAGGAGCTCCGGATCAGGCGACGCGGTCGCGCACCGCGCGGCGGGCCGAGAGGAAGAAGTGCAGGCCGGCCCAGACCAGCGCGCCGGTGGACATCAGGAGCGCGTAGCGCAGGCTCTCGCGGCCGAAGGCCGGCGCCAGCGCATCGCTGGCCTCGCCCACCAGCCAGGGCCCGAGACCCAGCCCCAGCAGCGACGAGAGGAAGAGGGTGAGCGAGATCGCTGTGGCCCGGCGATGCGGCTCGGCGAACGACTGGATGGCCGACAGCGCCACGCCCCCGCCCGAGGCGGCCAGGAAGGTGGCGAACAGCTTGATGCCGATGGCGATCCACGGCGACGGCGCCAGGAACACCGCGGCGTAGAGCGGCGCCGAGCCTCCGTAGGCTATGGCCGGCAGCCACAGCTCCCAGCGCGGATCGCGCGGGATCAGGCGCATCGCCAGCCAGCCGCCCAGCATCACGCCGAAGATCCCGCCCAGCCCGCTGGCCGTGCCCGAGAAGAGGCCGATCTGGGTGAGCGTCAAGCCGTGGATGCGGATGAAGAAGGCCGGCAGCCACTGGGTCAGCCCATAGGTGCCGAACGCGCCGATCGAGAGCGCCAGCACCAGATGGCGCAGCGCCGGCCGGCGCAGCAGCGCGCCGATAGCCACGCGGGCAGGCTCGCCGGCCGCCTCGGCCACATGCCCGCGCCGGGGCGGCTCCTTCATCGTGAAGAGGATGACTAGCGCCAGTGGCGTGCCCATCAACCCCACGATCCACAGCGCCGCGCGCCAGCCGAAGTGGTCGGCGAGCAGGCCGGTGATCACGAGGCCCGCGCTCAGCCCCGCCAGCCCGCCGGCCTGGAAGATCGAGATGCCCAGCGCGCGCCGCGCCGGCGGCAGGTAGTCGCCGATCAGCGAGTGGGCGGCGGGCACGCAGCCGGCCTCGCCCACGCCGACGCCCACGCGGGCCAGGAACAGCTGGCCGAAGCTGCGGGCCAGGCCCGTGGCGGCCGTCATCACGCTCCACAGCGCCAGGCACGCGGCCAGCAGGCGCACGCGCGAAGAGCGGTCGGCGAGGCGGGCTAGGGGAATGCCCAAGGTGGCGTAGAAGGCCGCGAACGCCAGGCCCGACAGCAGGCCCAACTGGCCGTCGGTGAGCGCAAGCTCGGCCTTGATGGGCTCGAGCAGGACGGCGAGCACCATGCGGTCCATGTAGTTGAAGAACGAGACCGCGGTCAGGATCGCGATGGCGTACCAGGCGCCCAGGCTTATGCGCGAATCCTCCGCCGCCAGCGGTGTGGTCATCGTCGGCGTCGAGCCAGTCATTGTCCCTCCCGTCGCCCGCGCCTTGCCAACGCTGAACATATGGCCACCATACAGATGAGAGGTAGACTAATCAAATGTTCAGTGTTTATCTCGGCGTAAGAAGAGGGAGGACGAGGGTGTGAGCGCGGTCGAAGCAATTCCGGTCCGGCGCATGGACTTCGAGTTTCCGGACGACCTGGACCTCGTGTTCATCAAGGGCGACCCGGGCATGTCGTACTTCTTCGTCGGCGCCTGGATGATGCTGCCCTACCTGGAGCCGTACCTGATCCGCACGATCCAGGCGGCGATGCCCCAGATCCGCGACGAGCGTCTGCGCGAGGAGATGAAGCGGTTCTGCGCCCAGGAGGGGCAACACTTCCGCCAGCACGCGCGCCTGAACGAGGTCGTGCGCCGCATCCACCCGTCGGGCCCGCGCCTCGCCGAGCTGGAAAAGGAGGTGGCCGCCGAGTTCACCGCCTGGTCGGCCGAGAAGCCGCTGAAGTTCAACCTGGCCTACGGCGAGGGCTTCGAGTCCATGACCTGCGCCGGCGCCCGCACCCAAATCCAGACCGGCATGTTCGGCTGGATGAAGGAGCCGATCCGCAGCCTGATGTACTGGCACATCATGGAGGAGATCGAGCACCGCACCGTGTGTTTCGACGTCTATGAGAAGGTGGTTGGCGACTACGCCTACCGCACCAAGATGAGCCTCTGGTTCCAGCGCCACTACTACGCCTGGTGCCGCCGCTTCGCCGCCGAGATGATCGCGGCCGATCCCGAGACCATGGCGCGCTACGACACGCCGGAATGGGCGGCCGTCCGCAAGCAGAGAATGCGCGCCTACCGCGCCGACTACCTACCGCGCCTCCTGGGCACCTTCATGCCCTGGTACGACCCCGCGAAGTTGCGTCTGCCGCCCGGTTTCGAAGCCGCGCGCGCCGACTTCACCGCCCGCGCCGCCAGCGTCCAATAGCCTACCCGGAGCCAATACCCATGGATGACGCCCCCGCGGTCGACCCGCGCCTCGCCGCCTTCGTCCAGGCCCGCGCCGCGCGGCCGATCGTGCCCGCCGACGGCCTCTTGCCCACGCTGCACATCGGCGACGACGACCTGCCGTGGCTGGAGGCGGGCGACGGCTCGGCGATCCAGCTGCTGCACGTCGACCTCAGCCAGGGGCTTTGGATCTCGAAGACCTGCCTGCCGCCCGGCTATCAGGTCGCGACCCACTACCACACGGGCATCGTCTTCGCGGTCACGCTGGAGGGCTCGTGGTTTTACCGCGAGACGCCCGACGAGGTGAACCGGCCAGGCTCGTACCTCTTCGAGCCCGCGGGCTCGCGCCACACGCTCTGTACGCCGCCCGACATGGAGGGCCGCATGGTGACGTGGTTCGCCATCTACGGCGCCAACATCAACCTCGATGCCGAGGGGCAGATCACCTCGGTGCTGGACGCGCGCGCCGTCCTCGACCTCTACCGCGGCTACTGCGAGGCGCTGGACCTCGACTGCTCCAAGCTGATCGTGGTGGGCGCATGACCATGCGTGCGGCGGTCATGCGGGGCGCCCGCTTCGAGGTCGAGGACCGGCCCATCCCGCGGCCCGGCCCGGGCAATGTTCTGGTGAAGGTGCGCGCCTGCGGCATCTGCGGCTCCGACCTGCACTACTTCCACCATGCGCCCGAGATCATCGAACGCGCGCGCGCCCTGGGCGCCGACACGGCCGGCATGGAGCGCACGCTGCGCGAAGGCCCCGTGCTGGGCCACGAGTTCGTCTGCGAGATCGTCGACTTCGGGCCGCAGACGTCCAAGGCGCTGCGGGCCGGCGACCGGGTCGCGTCCATGCCGTTCGTGGTGCGCGGCGGCGCGCCGGTGCTGGTGGGCTCACGCCCCGACACACCCGGCGCCTACGCCGAGTACATGGAGCTGACCGAGGCGCTGCTGCTGGCCGTGCCCGACGAGGTGCCGGACGAGGCGGCCGCCCTGGTCGAGCCGTTCGCCGTCGCCGTTCACGCCGTTAACAAGGCCGCCCTGCGCGGCGACGAGGCCTGCGTCGTCGTCGGCTGCGGTCCCATCGGCCTGGCGGTCGCCGCCGTGCTGCGGGCGCGCGGTTTCGAGACCATCGTGGCCGGCGACCTGTCGCCCACCCGCCGGGATATGGCAGCCACCCTGGGCGCCACGGCGGTGGTGGATGCGCGGACCGGGAGCGTCGTGGCCCGCGCCTTGGACGCTGCGCCGGGCCGCCCGGTGGTGATCTTCGAGAACACCGGCGCGCCTGGAATGCTGCACCGTCTGGTGCTTGAGGCGCCGAAGGACGCGCAGATCCTCGTCACCGGCATCGCCGTCGGCGACGAGAGCCTGACCGCCATGGCGGCCATCACCAAGGAGCTGAAACTCCAGTTCGTCATCTACTACGCCGCCGAGGAGTTCGCGGAGGCGCTGGAGCTGATCCGAACCGGCCGGGTGAATTGGCGACCCCTGCTCACCGGCTCGGTGGGGCTGGAGGGCATCACCCAAGCCTTCGCCGACCTCAGCGATCCCGAGCGGCACGCCAAGATCCTGGTCCGCCCGTGGGAGACCTGATTCCGGGCGCGACGCGGCGGACGCTGCAGGTCGGCGCGCTCGCGTTCACGGCCTACGAGATAGGCGAGGGGCCGCTGGTGCTGCTCGTGCACGGCTTCCCCGACACGCCGGCGACGTGGCGCTACCTCGCGCCGGAACTGGCCCGCGCCGGCTATCGCGCGGTTGCCGTCACCTGCCGAGGTTACGAGGCAAGCTCGATGTCGCCGGACGGCGACTTCGGCCTCGCCAGCCTCATCGACGACGTCCTTGGTTGGCTGGACGCCCTGGACGCCGAACGCGCGCACCTGATCGGCCACGACTGGGGCTCCAGCCTTGTTCAGCTCGCCGCCGCCAAGGCCCCACACCGCGTAGCTTCACTCACCGTGCTTGCCGTGGCTCACCCAGCCGCCTTCGCCGCGCTTCTGCCCACCGATCTCGAGCAGCTCGAACGGTCCTGGTACATCTTCCTGCTCCAGCGGCCGGACCTGCCGGAGGTGCTCATCGCTGGCTCAGGCCTGCTGGACCATTTCTGGCGTCGCTGGTCGCCGGGCTGGACGCCGGACGCAGAGGTCATTGCCGCTATGACCGCCGCCTTCGCCGACCCTGAGGTCGCGCGTAGTGCGCTTAGCTACTACCGTCGCGCGTTCGATACGGAGCACCCGCGATGGTCCGAAGCCGCCGCCCTGCTCGCCGCGCCGATCCCGGTACCGACCCTGGGCTTGGCTGGCGCCCGCGACGGCTGCGTCGCCGCCGAACTTTTCCAGCGCGCCTTGCCGCCCGAGGTCTTCCAGGCCGAACGAGAGATTTCCGTGTTGCCCGGAGTCGGCCACTTTCTGCACCTTGAGGCGCCCGACACCGTTGGCGCGGCCATCATCAAGAGGCTGCGCGCCGACAAGGCCCGATCATCCACCTGAAGGTCCGCTCTCCGGAACAGCGCCAAGGTCCGCTCATGTTGAGGGTTTCGGATGCCGGCCCTCACGCGAGGTGGGCCTGGCCTGGGGCCGGCGTTCGGAAGCCTTCAGGGGAGGAAGCCGCGGTCA
>NZ_MEEX01000001.1 GCF_001724605.1 Phenylobacterium sp. SCN 70-31 | reverse complement strand
GATCCCTGCATCTCAAACAGGATGGGCTGGCTTCGTCCCTCGCCCCATCATCACCACCGCGTGCGGAACCCACCCCTGCCGCGCGAGCGGCTTAGTCCCATGGCGCGAAGCCGAAGGGCCATTGCGCTGGGTGCACCCGCGCTCAGCAAGAACGCAATCCTCCGAAGGGAGCGCGATTGATAGCTTGCCCGCATGGTCAGCGGATCTGCAGACGCTCACGCCGTAGCCGCGGGCTCGCCGCCGTCGCGGGAGAATGAGCCGTGGGCGCATCTCGTCGACCTGCCGCGGCTCGCTTCATGGATGGACGCGCGGTCTCGGCGAGGGCGCGATCGAGCAGGCCCACCGTCTCTCGGGCGGCGCCCAGAACGTGCTGCTCCGCTTCGCGCGCGGCGGTCGCGAGTACGTCCTTCGGCGGTCGATTTCGGCTGCCTGCTGGCCACGTGGGCCGACCCCGCCGGCAGCCATCCGGGCTGCATCTCGGTGACGCCGTGGGACGGCTTTCCGACCGAGGCCGAACTGGCCGCCCGCTACGCCGACATCACCGGGGCCAGCGTGGCGGACCTGAACTGGTGCGTGGTCCTGGCCTGCTTCAAGCTGGGCATCCTGCAGGAGGGCACATACGCCCGCGCCGCCGCCGGCCAGGCCGAGCGCGCCACCGCTGACTGGATGCACGCCACCACCATCAAGCTCTTCGAGCGTGCGCTTTCGCGAATGTGAGGACGACCATGGCCTGGGAATTTGAGACCGACCCCGATTTCCAACCGGGGTTCAAGACCCTGGTCCGGCCGCTGCAGCAGAAGGTCAAGGCGCGTGGCCTTTGGGCCTGTCATCTGGGGCCTCACCTGGGCGGCAAGGGCTATGGCCAGCTCAAGCTGGCGCTCATGAACGAGAAGTTCGGCCAGTCGCGGTTCGGCCCGATCGCCTTCGGTGCCCAGGCCCCGGACACGGGCAACGCCGAGATCCTGGCCCACTACGGCGCCGCCGGTCAGAAGGAGCGCTTCCTGGCGTCGCTGCTGGAGAACCAGATCGTATCCTGCTTCTCGACTACCGAGCCGCAGGGCGGGGCCCGCAGCGCCCTGGTACGAAATGACATGATCGTCATTGGAAAATCTGTGTCGCTGAATTCGAGCTCAATCTCGTTTCGACGCCAATCTTAGCCTTTTCAAATGACTTTATTGTCAGTTAATGGTGGCGGTAGAGGCGAGTGTGGCGTTCACGCATCGCATACGAAGGTTCCATCGATGCTTGGCCCGCTCCATGACGTTCGGGTGCTCGACCTGACGGGTGTGGTCTCGGGGCCGTTCGGCGCCATGTGGCTTGCGGATCAGGGCGCCGACGTCATCAAGATCGAACCGCCCTCGGGCGGAGACCAGGGGCGCTATGTGGGCGCGGGCTTCCTCGGCTACAGCGCCCTGTTCGCGACCTGCAACCGCAACAAGCGCTCGATCGCGCTCAATCTGGCGACGCCGGAGGGGCTCGAGGTTGCAATGGAGCTGGCGGCGCGCGCTGACGTCGTGCTGGAGAACTTCCGGCCGGGCGTCGCCGAGCGCCTGGGTCTCGGCTACACGGCGGTGCGCGCTCGCAACCCCCAGGTCGTCTACGCGTCGATCTCCGGATACGGACCTGACGGGCCGTATGCGGGCCGAAAGACCTACGATTCGATCGTCCAGGCGGGCTCGGGTCTGGCCGACATGCAGGCGGGTGGTCGCGAACCGCCGCAACTCATCAACACTATCATCTGCGACAAGGTCGCCGGCCTCGCCGCCGCCCAGGCGATCACCGCGGCGCTCTATTCCCGCGCCCAGGGGCGGGGCGGGCAGCAGATCTGGATCTCGATGCTGGAGGCCACGCTGGCCTTCAACTGGCCCGACGTGATGTGGAACGAGACCTTCCTGTCCGAAACCTTCAAGCCGGGGCTCACCATCGCCGACACCTACAGGCTGTGGCCCACCCGCGACGGCCACATCGCTATCGTCTTCATCAGCGGCGGCGCGTTCGAGGGGTGGTGCCGGGCGCTGCGTGCGCCGCTGGAGATCGCCTCCGAGACATTCGAGACCGAGGCGGCGAGCCGGCTGCGCTGGCTGGAACTGCAGCCTTTGTGGGAGGCGAGGATCGCGGACCTGGACACCGACGAGGCGTTGCGGCGCCTGCACGCCGAGGGCGTTCCCGCAGGCCGCGTCGCGCGCCGGAGCGAGGTGCCCCTCGATCCCCAGGTGGTGAGCGACGGGTCGGTGGTGCGTCTCGAGCATCCCGCCTACGGCCCGATGCAGATGTCGCGGCCGGCCGCGCGCTTCGCCGGCTTCGAGCCCCCGACGCCGCGGGTCGCACCTGACCTGGGCCGCGACTCCATGGCCATCCTCGAAGAGATCGGGATGGGCGGCGAGCGCGCTTCCCGGCTGCTGCGCGACGGCGTGGTCCGCGGTCCGGCGTCCACACCCAACTGACGACCGGCGCCCTTTGTCGCAGGCAGTCGGCCATGGTTGAGCTTGAATACATGACCCGTGGGTCATATAAAAACGAGATGGAGACGAGAGTCATGTCCAGCAAGCTGAGCGCGACGGCCCAGGCGGGAGCTGCCGCCGTGGCGACGCACAGCGTCTCGGGCGCGCCGAACGGCGCCGACGCCCTCATCCGCACCCTGGCCGACAACGGCGTGACAGCCTGCTTCGCTAACCCCGGGACCAGCGAGATGCAGTTCGTCGCCGCGCTGGACCGCGAACCGCGGATGCGTGCCGTGCTGTGCCTGTTCGAAGGTGTGGCGACGGGTGCGGCGGACGGCTATGGCCGGATGACGGACCGGCCGGCGGTGACCCTGCTTCACCTCGGCGCGGGCTACGCCAACGGCGGCGCGAACCTGCACAACGCGCGCCGCGCCCGCACTCCGGTCGTCAACGTCGTGGGCGATCACGCCACCTACCACCGGGCCTACGACACGCCGCTTTCGAGCGACATCGCTGCCTGGGTCGCGCCGAACTCGGCCTGGGCCCGCAGCGCCAAGCACGCCGACGAGGTCGGGCCCCTGGCGGCCGAGGCCGTCACCGCCAGCCTCGGCCCGCCCGGTGGCTGCGCCACCCTGATCCTGCCGGCAGACTGCGCCTGGAGCCCGACGCAGGTGCGCTGCGCTGCGCGGGTCCGCCCGTCGCGCGCCACGCCTGCGGCGTCCCGCATCGCCGACGTCGCCGCGGCCATCCGGTCGGCGAAGGCGAGCGGCCTGCTGATCGGGGGCCACACCTGCCGCCCACGGGGCCTCGCCGCGGCGGCGCGGCTGGAGGCGGTGGGGATCCGTGTCTGGACCGAGACCTTCGTGGCGCGGCAGCGGCGCGGGGCGGGGATCTACGCGCCGGGCCGGCTGGCCTACTTTGGTGAGGTGGCCCAGGAGGAGCTTTCCGGCCTCGATACCCTGGTCCTTGTCGAGGCGCAGGCCCCGGCGGCCTTTTTCGCCTATCCGGACAAGCCCAGCCCGCTGTGGCCGGACGGATGCCGCATCGAGACCCTCGCGGGCGTGGACGAGGCGGGGGACGCCACGCTGGAGGCCCTGGCCGACCTGCTCGAGGCGCCGGCCGCGGGTCCGGTGACGAGCGCGTTCCGGCCCGCCCCGCCTCAAGGGGATCTCTTCGCCCAGTCGGCCGGCGTCGCGATCGCGCGCCACCTGCCGCACGACGCGATCATCTCGGACGATGCGGTGACCTCGGGCACGCCGATCTTCCTGCAGACGACTGCGGCGGCCGCGCACGACTGGCTGATGCTGACGGGCGGCGCCATCGGGCAGGGCATTCCACTGGCCGTCGGGGCGGCGGTCGCCTGCCCGGACCGTAAGGTGGTGTCGCTCAACGGCGACGGGGCGGCGATGTACACGGTCCAGGGGCTCTGGACGATCGCGCGCGAGGCGCTGGACGTCACCGTCGTGGTGTTCGCCAACGGCGCCTACAAGATCCTCGGCGTCGAGTTCGGGCGGACCGGATCGGGCCGTCCCGGTCCGGCGGCGAAGCGCCTGCTCGACCTGGGCCAGCCTACGATCGCGTGGACCGCGCTCGCCGCGAGCCTGGGTGTTCCGGCGACGCGGTGCGAGACGGCGGAGGCTTTCGACCAGGCCTTCGCCGCGGCCATGGCGCGTCGCGGGCCGCATCTGATCGAGGCGGTCATGTCGCCGCCACCGCGCGCCCGGCAGCCGGGGGCCTAGGCGCATGGATTTCACCCCGCTCGAGGCGCACGCGCTGATCCGCGACGGCGTCCGTCAGATCTGCCGCGATTTTCCGGACAGCTACTGGTCCGAATGCGATGAGGCGCACCGCTTCCCCTGGGCCTTCTACGAGGCGATGGCGGCGGCCGGATGGCTCGGTATCGCCACTCCCGAGGCCTACGGCGGCGCGGGGCAAGGCATCACCGAGGCGTCGATCCTGCTGGAAGAGGTGGCGGCGTCGGGCGCAGCGATGAACGGCGCCAGCGCGCTGCACATGTCGATCTTCGGGATGCATCCCATCGTACGCTTCGGCTCGGAGCACCTGCGCCGGCGGTTCTTGCCGCGCGTCGCCACCGGCGACCTGCACGTGGCGTTCGGCGTCACCGAGCCGGACGCGGGCAGCGAGACGACGCAGATCGCGACTTTCGCGCGCAAGGTCGACGGCGGCTACCGGGTTCGTGGCCGGAAGGTGTGGACCTCGAAGGCTATGGAGTCCGAGCGGGTCCTGCTGCTAGTGCGCACCACGCCGCTCGAAGCGTGCGCCCGCCGTTCGGAGGGCCTGACGCTTCTCTTCGCTGAACTGCGTCGCCCCGAGGTGGACATCCGGCCGATTCCGAAGGCCGGGCGGAACGCCGTGGCGAGCTGCGAGGTGGCCTACGACGACCTGTTCGTGAGCGACGAAGACCGTGTCGGCGACGAGGGCGCGGGCTTCCGCTACCTGCTCTCGGGCCTCAACGCCGAGCGCATCCTGGTTGCCGCCGAGGCGCTGGGGATTGGGCGCGCCGCCCTTCGCCGGGCGACCGAGTACGCCTGCGGGCGCGTCGTCTTCGGCCGGCCCATCGGGCAGAACCAGGCCGTCGCCTTTCCGCTCGCCGAGGCGAGGATGCGGCTCGACGCGGCCGAGCTCGCGATCCGCGAGGCGTCGTGGCGCCTGGATCGTGGCCTGGACTGCGGATCCCAGGCGAACCGGGCCAAATGGCTGGCGGCTGATGCGGCCTATGCGGCGGCGGACGCGGCGGTGCAGACCCACGGCGGTTTCGGCTACGCCCGTGAGTATCACGTCGAGCGCTACTGGCGGGAGGCGCGCGTCATGCGCCTCGCGCCGATCTCCCAGGAAATGGTTCTCAACTACGTCGCGGAGCACGACCTGAACTTGCCCCGGGCTTACTGAGCGCTGCTGAGTTGCATTCATGAACAGACTTATCAGTCATGTTGTAAAACGGAATTGCCCAGCGAAGATCTTCAGGAGATCAAGTGCGAGAAATATGTCGAAAAAAATCAACAATATGAAAAACATTTCGCGCATTCCGGATCCTGCTAAATAGCTGTTCCAATCTAATGATAAGAATGTCATATAACAAACGCCCAGCCTAAGAGCGGGCAGCTGAAAATGAGGGGGCTCACATGCGTCGTTGCAGTACGTCATGGATTGCGTTGGCGGTGGCCGCCGCCGGCTGCCTGGGGGCGGGCGCCGCCGCGGCGCAGACCGCGGTCGAAGAGGTGATCGTCACGGCGACGAAGCGGGAGGAGAACCTGCAGGCTGTGCCGGTCTCGGTGACCGCGTTCACGGCTCAGGAGCTGCAGCGGCGAGGCGCGGTATCGCTGCGCGACCTGCAGTACTCGGTGCCGAACTTCAATTACTCGAGCAACGACTTCAACCGGCGGCCGGACGTGTCGCTGCGCGGGATCACCTCGACGGCGCGCAGCCCGGGCGAGGACGGCTCGATCGGCTTCTACGTGGACGGCGTGTTTCTCGCGCGTCCCACCGACTGGAACCCGGACATCCAGGGGCTCGAGCGCGTCGAGGTGCTCCGCGGCCCGCAGGGGACGCTGTTCGGTAAGAACACGATCGCCGGCGCCGTGAACATGGTGACCCAGCGGCCGCAGGACTCGTTCAAGGCGGCGCTCGACCTGGAGGCCGGTAACTACAACGCCTTCCGCGCCGTAGGCATCGTCGACATGCCGCTGATCGCGGACAAGCTCTACAGCCGGGTGTCGCTGACGCGCTTCCGGCGTGACGGCTTCACCCGCAACGTCTTCAACAACACCCGCGTCGACAGCGAAGATCGCTGGGGCGGGCGGCTGCAATTGCGGATCACGCCCTTCGAGAACTTCGAGGCGAATCTCAGCTACGACTACATGACCGAGACGCCGACGCGGGTCATGCGCGAGATCATCTCGGGGACCAATCCGCTGACGTTCATCCCCGGACCGCGCACGGTTTCGTTCGACCGCGCCAACGTCAACGACCGCACTCTGCAGGGCGTGCACCTGACGACCGACGCCACGTTCGGTGAGCATACGATCACGACCATCACGGCCTATCGCAAGTCGTTCGTCGACTTCCAGGTCGACGAGGACACCGGCCCGCTGGACGACCAGCGCACGCGAATCCTCGACCACAATCACCAGTTCAGCAACGAGGTGCGACTGACGTCGCCGAGCGGCGGGCGGTTGGATTACGTCGCCGGCTTCTTCTACCTCTACGTCTACGCCGACCAGAGCGGGGGCTTCGTGCAGAACGGCGTGGCCAGCCCGTTCTTCCCGGGGCTCACCGGCGCGAACCGTACGGTCGCGACCAACAGCTACGCCGCCTATGTGAACGCGAACTACCACATCAACGACCAGTGGACGCTGAATGTCGGCCTCCGCTACGGTTACGAGACCAAGCGGCTGGAGTTCTTCCGGTTCAACCAGAACGGCGGGTTCTTCGGCGGCGCCTTCCCGGCCTTCGGGCCGATCACGGACAAGATCCTGGACCACGACGTGTCGCCGATGGTCGGCATCCAGTACGAACCCACGTCCGACTTCATGGCCTACGCCAAGTGGTCGCGGGGCAACAAGAGCGGCGGCTGGAACGCCGGCCTGAGCTTCCGCGGGGCCGACCCGTACAAGGCCGAGCAGGTCGACAACTACGAAGCCGGGTTCAAGGCCGACTTCCTGGACGGCCGGGCGCGGACCAATGTGGCGGTGTTCTACATGGACTACCGCGACCTTGCGGTGACCACCTTCGGCGGCCTGACGAACGGCGTCGGCTTCAACGTCGACAGCGCCGCCAAGGCGGTGATCAAGGGCGCCGAACTGGATTTCACGCTGGTGCCCATCGACGGCCTGGAGATCGCCGGTGGCGTCGGCTACCTCGACAGCAAGTACAAGAACTACCAGACCTCAGCGACGGCCAACAACAACGGCAACCGCCTGCAGTTCGCGCCGAAGTGGAACGGGAACCTGCGCGTGCAGTACAGCAGGCCCATCGGGGGCGACCTCGAGTTCACGGCGCGCGGCGAATGGCAGTACCGCGGAAGCATGTACGGCAACCCGGCCAACACGCTGGCGTCCCTGACGCCGTCTTACAGCCTGCTGAACGCCCGCGTCGGCATCGCCCGCGAAGACGAGCGCTGGGGCGTCTACCTGTGGGGCCGCAACCTCGCGGACAAGGATTACCTCAACTACGCCGACACCCTCGGGACGGACCGGATCGGCACCTACGGCGCGCCGCGGACCTACGGGATCGCCGTGAGCCTTCGGTACTAGGTTGGGAAGGCCGCGCCTCACCTCCCCGATGCGCGGCCGCCGCCCGGCGCCGAGGAGCGTGTGATGCCGAAATCCCGGATCGCTCCCACCGGCGGGCTCCAGGCGAAGCATCTGTTCGCCTGGAGCCTCGTCTCGATCATCAGCAACATGATGATGATCCCGCTGAACGCCCTGATCCCGGCGTTCTATGCGAAGAACACCGCGATCGACCTCGCGACGATCGGCATCATCCTGATGGCGGCGCGGCTCTACGATGCTGTCGCCGACCCCGCGGTCGGCTATCTCTCGGACCGCACCCGAGGCCCCCTGGGCCGACGAAAGCCGTGGATCATGGCCGGCGGCGTGCTCGCCACGGCCGCCGTCTACTTCCTGTTCAATCCGCCGGCCGCCGCATCGGGCGGTTATCTGCTTCCGGTCATGCTGGTGTTCTACACCGCCTACAGCATGCTGGCGGTGCCGCACTCGGCCTGGGGCAGCGAGCTGTCGCGCGCCTACAGCGAGCGCTCGACGATCTCGGGCGTGCTCACCTTCGCCGGCGTGGTGGGCCTCCTGCTGTTCATGGGCCTGCCGCTGCTGTTGTCCTCGCCCTTGCTGCCACTCTTCCCGACGGCCGAGATCACGCCGCCGATGCTCAAGCTGCTGGGCTGGCTGATCCTGGCGCTGCTGCCGCTCTGCATCGGCGCAGCCGTCATATTCGCGCCGATCGGCGCGGCCGCCGCCGACGCCGGGCCGGTCACCCTTGCCAGCGTAGTCCGTTCGCTGCGCATCAACCGGCCCTTCTGGACCTTTGCGAGCGCCTACGCCCTGACGGGCCTAGCCTACGGCGTCTACTACGGGACCTCATACATCTTCATCGACGCCTACCTGGGCATGGCCGACAAGTTCCCGGTCATCTACGCGACCGCCGCGATCGCCCAGATCGTGTCGATTCCCTTCTGGACCCGGCTGTCGCAGACGCATGAGCGCAAGCACATCTGGGCCTTGGGCATCGCGGGCTTCGGCCTGCTGCTGACGCTGCGCGTGTTCGTGCCGCCGGGCGAGGCGGGGTTCCCCTGGCTGCTGGCGCTGGCCACAGTCGCGAGCTTCGCCAACGCCGCGTCACAGGTTCCGCAGATGGCCGTGCTGGCCGACTGCATCGACTACGACACGCTGCGCACCCGCGCCAACCGCGCCGGCTCCTACTACGCCATCCAGCAGTTCGTGCTGAAGGCCACCCTGGCGGCCGGCGGCGGCGTGGCCTTCCTCGTGCTGAGCCTGATGGACTTCGACGCCAAGGCCGCCGTCCACTCCCGCGCCAGCCTGAACGGTCTGGCGCTGGTGCACACCGGGGCGCCGCTGGTCCTCTTCGTGGCCGCCGGCGTGCTGCTCTGGCTGTTCCCCCTCGATCGAAAGCGGCAACACATCATCCGCCGCCGCCTGGATGGACGCGTGACGTCCTCTGTTTCCCTGCCGTCAGGAGCGTCTCCCCATGGTTCATGAAGTCTCCTACGGCGCCTGGCCCTCGTCCTGGACGCCCGAGCTCGTCTCCACGGCGTCGGCGTTCCCCGTCTATTGGACCGGCCAGCTGGAAGTGGATCGCGACGGCGCCGTCTACGCCCTGATCCGGCGGCCCGAGGAGGGCGGCCGCAGCGTGATCGAGCGCGTGGCGCCCGGGCCGACGCAGACGCTCACGCCCGACGGCTTCAATCTGCGCACCACGATCTACGAGTACGGCGGCAGCGCCTTCCTCGTCCGCGACGGCGAGTTCTTCTTCATCAACGAAGACCAGCGCTGGTACCGGCATAGCCCCGGGTCGGCGCCTGCGCCTATCACCGCCGCCGGCCCCTACCGCTATGGGGCGCCGGTGCTGGACGCGCGCCGCGGCCGCATCGTCTGCATCCGCGAGGAGTTCCAGGACGCCGGCGAGCCGATCAGCGCGATCGTGGCGATCGACCTGCAGGGCGACACCTTCGGGACCGTGCTGGTGGCTGGCGACGACTTCTACGCCTGGCCCGTGCTCAGCGACGACGCGGAGCGTCTGGCCTGGGTGTCGTGGAACCACCCCAACGTGCCGTGGGACGTCACCGCGCTGCGGGTTGCGCGGCTGGATGCGGTGGGGGCCATCGCGGACATCGAGACGGTGGTGGCGGAAGAGGCCGAGGTGGCCTGCGACCCGCGCTTCACGCCGTCGGGCGAACTGGTCTTCATGACCGACCGCTCGGGCTGGTGGCGGCCCTGCCGCTGGCGGGGCGGCCAGGTCACGCAGCTCTGCGACCTTGAGCGCGACTTCGCCCGACCCCTCTGGCAGATGGGGACCAGCGACTGTCGGGTCCTCGACGACGACAACTTGCTCTGCGTCTACACGGAGGAGGGCATGAACCGCCTGGGCCGGCTCCACCTGCCCACCGGCGAGCTGGCCACCCTGGAACTACCGTTCACCTACTTCGCCCGATTGGAGGCGCGCGACGGCGTGGCCTATGCCCTGGCCTCGTCCTCGACCATCCCGGCCGCGATCATGCGGATCGACCTGGAGACGGGCGAGCACACGATCCTGCGCCAGGTCATGTCGGCCGAGCCGATGGCCGGCGCGATCTCGAAGGCGCAACACATCCACTTCCCGAGCGCCAAGGGCCGGACCGGCTTCGGCTTCTTCTACCCGCCGACCAACGCCGACTGCCGCGGTCCGAAGGACGAAAAGCCGCCGCTGCTCGTGGTCAGCCACGGCGGGCCGACCGGGTGCACGAACACCTGCTTCAACCCCGGCATTCAGTTCTGGACCAGCCGCGGCTTCGCGGTCTTCGACGTGAACTACGCCGGCAGCACCGGCTACGGCCGCGACTTCCGGCACCTCCTGCGCGGCGGGTGGGGCGTGGTCGATGTGGAGGACCACGTCGCGGCGGCCCGCCATCTGGTGGCCGAGGGGCTGGTCGATCCAGAGCGGCTGGCCGTCCGCGGCTGGAGCGCCGGCGGCTACAACACCTTCGCCGCCCTGGCCTTCGCCGACACGTTCCAAGCCGGCGCTTCGTACTTCGGCATCAGCGACGTCGCCTACTTCGCGAGCCAGACCCACAAGTTCGAGTCGCGCTATGCGGACTACCTCGTGGGTCCTCGCGACACGTCGCAGGCGCTCTATCGCGAGCGTTCCCCCCTCCACAGCGCCGACCGCATCACCGCGCCGCTGGCCATGTTCCAGGGCGAGCGCGACAAGATCACGCCCAAGAACCAGTCCGAGCTCATCCTGGAGAGCCTGCGCAAGCGTGGCGTACCGGTGATGTACATGCTGTTCGAAGGCGAGGGGCACGGCTTCCGGCGTGCCGACACCAACTTGGCCTGCCTCAAGGCCGAGCTCGCCTTCTACGCGCGCCTCTTCGCGTTCCAGCCGGCCGACGCGCTGCCGCCGATCGTGATCGAGAATGTGGATCGTCCGGCCGTCGCGGTGGGCGCGGGTTGACGGCGCGGGTGATGGCGGGCGCCGACCCTCGAGCCTGGGCCGAAGCCCTCGACGCTCGCCTGCGCGAAATCCACGCGCTGACGCCAGACCTCGCGTTCCGGCCGGGCGCGCAGGTGCGGGTGTCGAGCCCCAAGCTGGGCCTCGAACACACGTTCCTCGCCGGGGAGGCGCGGGCCGACCGGGCGGGGCCGATCCGGGCTGACACCGGCTTCCACGTCGCCTCGGTCGGCAAGGCGATGACGGCGACGCTCGTGTTGCAGGCGGCCGAGGCCGGACTGCTGGGCCCGCAGGGCCTGGATCGGCCGGTCGCCGACTTCGGCGACCTCAGCGACATGGTTTCGCGCTCGAAGGTGTTGTCAGACCGACGTGTGACGCTCCGGCGGATGCTGACCCACACGTCGGGCCTGCGGGACGCGTTCAGCGACGATGCATCCCGCACCGCGGCGGAAAACGGCGGCGCGCCCGCGCCGGGCTCGCTCGGTGCGCGGCTGCGCGCGGACCCCGATCGTGGCCGCATCTGGCGCCCCTGGGACCCGGATGCGCCGGGCGAGCCCGACGCCGGAGTGCTGAACTGGTTCCTGTGCACTGGCGCGGGCGACGCGCCGGTGTTCGCGCCCGGCGAGGCCTTCCACTACAGCGACACGGCCTATGTGGTCCTGGGTCTGCTCGTCGAGCGGCTCAGCGGCCGCTCGTACGGCGCCCTTCTGCGCGACCGGATCTTCGCGCTGCTCGGCATGACCAACACCTTCCTGGCGTATGCGGACGAAGCGCCGGCGGGATGGGAGGCCGTGGTGTCCGACTTCATGTACGGTGGCCGGCCGCTGTTCAGCTCGCAGGGCGGTGCGTCGTGGGATTGGGGCGGCGGCGGCCAGATCAGCACGGCGCTCGATCTGGAGCGGTTCCTGCGCGGGCTCTTCGGTGGGCGACTGCTGCGCTCGACCACCGAGATGCGCGCTTACCTCCCGGTCGACGGCATGCCGCCGTACTGCGTAGGCCTGGGGCTTGGTGTGCGCCGGCTCATCAGCCCGGGCGGCCGCGTCCTGGAGGGGCACGCGGGGGCCTGGTCGGTGCAGGCCTTCTATTGCGAGGACCTGGATGCCACTATCACCGGAACCTTCAACCGGCCGATGTCGGATCCCAGTCTCCGCAACTGGGTCCTGGATGTGGCCGACAGCCTCGAACACTTGGCAAGGTAGGTAGATGCCCGCATCGAGAGGGTCCGGTCGGAAGACGGCGTCGACGGGCGCGACGCCGGTGCGGCCGCGTCCGAGCCTGCCGGTCATGAGTTTCGCCGACTATCTCGACGCGCTGGTCCGCCGCTCGACCAAGCAGCGCGACCCCGAGCGGACGCGCCCGTTGCTGCTCTCCGCGGCAGTGCGGTTCTCCGAGACGGGCAGCTTCGCGATCATGACGGTCCGCGATGTCGTGCGCCTCGCGCGCACCTCGCACGGCACCTTCTACCTCTACTTCAACTCGGCCGAGGATATCGCGGTCGAGGTGCTCTCCAGCTTCGTCGAGTACGAGTTGCGAACCCTGCCCGAGATCGACAAGGAGCGGCATCCGTTCGAGGTCCGCCTGGCCATGGTGCGATGGTACCAGCAGAGCTTCCGCGCGAACGTCGGGCTGATGCGCAACATGGTGCTGCTCAGCGACAGTGTGCCGGAGGTGGCCGAGATCTGGCGCCGTCGCGGCAAGATGATCATCGACCGGTTCCTCGACCACTACCGCCAGCGCTACAACGTGACGCCCGAGGAGCTGAACCTGCTGCGCATCGCCCACCACGCGGTGGGGTCGATGTCGGACCACAGCCTCTTTGCACGGTACGGCGTTCACGGGGCGTCCGAGACCAGCGAGGAGCGCGACGAGGATCTGCTTATCGAGCTCCACGCGACGCTCTCGTACCGCGCGATCTTCGGCGAGGATCCGCCCGCCGAGTTCCTGGACCGCTCGGCCCGCTTCGTCAGCCTGGGCGCCAAGCTGCGATAGGCTGGCGGCGTCAGCCCGCATGGCGCTCATCGTCCCACGCCTGCAGCCCATCGAGGAAGCGCGCGAACATCGCCTGCGCGTTGCGCCATGCCTCGCGGCGCCACTCGGGCGTCGCCGGGTCGTAGTAGCTGCGGAAGCGGCGCCTGGTCTCCCGGACCTCGTCGTCCGGGCGGCCGCCGAAGATGTGGTCGTGCATCTCGAAAGCCATGGCCTCGCGGAACGCATCGTCGAAGGCGACGGTGCCGATCTCCAGCGTCGCGGCGACGAGCTCGACCCCAGGCGATGCGCGGCCCAGCGTCGAGTAGGCCGGCGGGTCCATCGGCAGGTCCAGGTCGTGCGCGAGATCGCCCAGCCATTGGCCGATCCGGGCGCGTGACGCGGCGGCGTTGGACGCCATGACATAGGCCTCGCCCCATGCGCCGACGCCGGAGTGCAGATCGAGGAAGCAGGTGCGCTTCGCCCCCTGCAGCCGCCGTTGCAGGATCGAGTCGAGCGTCCGCTTCGACCACGAGGCGCGCACGCCATTGAAGCAGATGCTGCGGGGACGCGCCGTCTGCCCGGCCTTCAGGGCGCTCATCACCCGCGCGGCGCCATGGGTCTCGATTATCGCGGCCCGCCGCGCCTGGGCCCGGCGATAGGCCGCCGCATCCGTCAGGCTGCCGAGGTCGATCGCGTCGTCCAGTTCGAGGAAGATGGGGTCGGTCGGAGAGATGACGTCGCCGTAGGTCAGGTTCTTCATCAGGTCGACGTTGTCTTCGTTGACGTAGCGACCCCACGCGGCGCCGTAGGGGTTGATCACGTGGATCAGCACCACCCGCACGCCGGGCGCACGCGCCAGGAAGCCGGCCGGGTCGTTCAGAACGCCGGCCTGCAGTCCGGCGCCCACGAAGGCCTCCGTGCCGTGCACGCCGCTGTTCAGCACAAGCACCGTCGCCGCCTCGGGCGGGCCGAAACCGCAGACCATCGTCTGAAGCGGCTCTCCGGCCGGGCCGCGGAGCGGATGGATGATCGCCTCGACAGGAATCCCGTGCGCCATCGCCGCCCGCGCGAACGTGGCGCCAGCGGTCGTCAGGTCGCTCGAAAACAGGTCCGCCGGATCCATGCGCCATCATGACATGACCCGATAGTCATGTATAGTCCCGGAAACGCCGGGCGAGCGGAGAAACCAGCTGATGGCCGAGAGACCTTCGAGTGCGTTCGCGCGGCTGGGCCGCATCCTGGCGACCTGGCGGGCGCGGATCGACGCCAGCGCGGACCTGGCGTTTCTCGACGGCCTGGACGCGGTGATCGGACCGTTGTGCGCGGCGCTTCCGCCGGGTGCGCGGATCGCCGTGGTCGGGGCCCGGACCGGTCGCGAGGAGGCGCTCTACGCCGCGCGTCTGGCGGCCAGGGGCTTTCGCGCCGCGTGCCTGACCGCCGAGGAGTTCGCGCAGGTGTCGGCGCTGCGGCGCGCGCTGACGACACGACGGCCGACCCCGGCGGTCGCGGCCGACACGGCCGCGCTGGCCACCGCCTTCCAACCGCCCAGGGCCGACGCGCTGCTGGTGATCTGCCCCTGGATCAGTCGCGCCTTCCGGTCGCGGCCGGTCCCGGTTCGCGTGCTCGACGCGGCTCCGGGGATCGAGGGCCTTCACGCCGCCTGGGCGATGGCCCCGATCTGAGGCGTCTCAAGCCGCCATCGCGGGGGCCAGCCCGAAGATCTCGCGGGCTCGCGTCGGCGACGCTACCCGGAAGCCGAGGTCGCGGATGATGCGGGTGGCGCGTTCGCACAGTTCGGCGTTGCTGCGCGCCAGTACGCCCTTCTCGAGATAGATGTTGTCCTCCAGGCCCACCCGCGCATGGCCGCCCAGCAGGACCGACAGGCCCACCATCGGGAACTCGGAGGGGCCGACCCCGAACGCGGTCCACACGGCGTCTTCAGGCAGGAGGCTGCGGCCGAGCTGGATGGACTCCAGACTCGCCGGCCAGCCATACTTCACCCCCAGGACGAAAGAGAACAGGGGTGGCGAGGGGAAGGTGGCGCGGGCCATCAAGTCGCGGGCCAGGACAAGGTCGCCGGGGTTGAAGATTTCGATCTCCGGCCGCCAGCCGCCGTCGAGCATCGCTTCGGCCATGATGCGGGTGTTGCGCGGCGTGTTCATCACCACCTGGTCGCCCGAGTTCATGGTGTTGAGGTCCAGCGTGCAGACCTCGGGCGGCAGGGCCTGGATGTGCGGGATCCGCTCCAGCGGCGGCAGCAGTGAGGTGCCGGGCGCGGCGAGGCGGGGATTGTCCGGATCGGGGATGTAGCGCCCGCCGGGACCGGTGGTGAGGTTCAGGATCAGGTCGCGGTTGCGCGCGCGGATGCGTTCCACGACCTCGGCGTAGTGCTCGGTCTCCATCGAGGGTCGGCCGTCGGGATGGCGCACGTGGATGTGCGCGACTGATGCGCCGGCCTCGGCCGCTTCGAGCGCGGACTCGGCGACCTGCTGCGGCGTGATCGGCAGGTGAGGCGTCTGTTCGGGCCGGGTGATGTTGCCGGTGATGGCGCAGGTCAGGACGATGTCGCGCACGGAATATCCTCGCGTCTGGGTCAGAGGTGGCGGCCGCCGTCGACGTAGATCGTGCTGCCGGTGGTCATAATGAGGAGTCGCGCGCCCGCCAGGACGGCGTTGGCCACTTCGCGTGGCGTGGCCAGCCGGCCGAGCGGCGTGGCCGCGATGGTGCGGGCGATGAATTCGGGCCCGCGCCCCTTCGCGAAGTCGGTGTCGAGCGCGCTGGGCGCGACGTTCACGAACCGGATCTCCGGCGCGAGCGCTTTGGCCAGGGCGATGGTCATGGCGTCCATCGCCGCCTTGGCGCCGACGTAGGCGACGTTGCTGCCTACGCCGGTCCGCGCCGCCACCGACGAGACGTTCACGACGCACGGGGCATGTCCCCGGCGCAACGCCGGCGTCAGGTCGCGGATGATGCGCAGGACCCCCGAGGCGTTTGAGGTCACGACCTCGTCGATCGTGTCGTCGTCAAGTTGTTCGATCGCGCGCAGTGGAACCGAGCGCGTCATGCCCGCGGTGTTGACCAGGATGTCGAGGCCGCCGAACTCGCGCTCGACCCAGGCCGCCAAGGCCAGGATCGTCGCCGGCCGCGTCAGGTCCACCCCTACGGCGACGAGGTCTCCGTCCTCGCGCGGCGCCTGGACGACGTCGGGCTCCGGCCCCCGCCGCGAGGCGCTGACCACCCGCGCGCCGAGCGCGCGCAACTGCTCGGCGACTTCCACCCCGATGCCGCCGGCGCCGCCGACGATCAGGACCCGCGCCCCGCGGAAGCCCTCCGATAGGAGGTCGACGGCGCGCTCGGCGCCGGTGCTGTCGATACCCATGGCAGCTACTGGTGCTTGACCGCGCCGTCCATGGCGCGCGCGGCGCCGTGGGCGAACTTGTTGCCGAAGGGCTCGTAGGCCGCCTGGCGCAGGTACTCGAGGTCGAGCTCCATCCCGATCCCAGGGGTCTCCGGGATCGCCAGGAAGCCGTCCTGCAGGCGGTTGATCCGCTTCACCACGCGGTTCCACGGCTCGCGATCCTCGCGCACATAGCCCTGCACGTCCCAGTTGGTCGTGCACGCGGCGAGCTGGACATGGCCGGCCGTCACGACCGGGCTGGTGAAGTTGTGCGGCACGATCCGCTGGTGACGGCTCTCGGCGATGGCGGCGATCTTGCGCAACTGGGTAAAGCCGCCGGCCAGGCCGATGTCGGGACGCAGGATCGACACTGCGTGCCGGTCCGAGAATTCGCGAAACTCCCAGATGTTGGTGTTGCGCTCAGCCATCGCGACGACGCCGCCCATGCGCGCGGCGGCGTGGTTGTTGCTCTCCAGGCTGAAGGGCAGGATCGGGTCTTCGAGGAAGTAGGGCCGCAGCGGCCGTACGTCGGCGGCGAACAGCTCGGCCAGGTCGGGCGTGAGGTTGCGGTGGATCTCGACCGCGAGGTCCACGTCCCAGCCGATCGCCTCGCGCACCCGGCCGACCGAGGCGACGACGCCGTTCAGCAGGCTGGCCGTCGTGCGCACCGCCCAGTCGCCGAGGAACGGCTTGATCTTGATCGCCGTGAAGCCTTCCGACCGGGCCTCCACGGCCTTGCGGATCATCTCCTCTTCGGTGGTCGCCTCGATAAGCAGGATGGCGCGGACCTTGTCCCGGACACGCCCGCCCAGCAGCTCATAGACCGGGACGCCCAGCGCCTTGCCCTTGATGTCCCACAGCGCCTGATCGATCGCGCTGAGCGCGCCCATAAGGGCGCTGTCGCGCAGGCAGTGGTGCTTCATGAGACGGTTGAAGTGGAACTCGGGCCGATAGGCGTCGGCGCCGATGAGATCGGCTCTCAGGTCGTCCACGACCGCGCGCGCGGCCAGCGGGTGGGTGAAGTAGGTCGACTCGCCGATGCCGGTGACGCCGGCGTCCGTCGTCACGGCGACGAACAACCAGTGTCCGGCCACGAAAGTCTCGATGGTGTCGATCCGCATGATGCCCCCGGCGCTCGGTGTGCAACTAATATGACCCATAAGTCATATATTCAAGGCCGAGTGCGGGCAGGTGGTTGACGCTGCAATTCCCAGAGGTGATGTTCCGGGCGACAGGCCTGCCGTTTACAACCGATCGGTCAGCAGGCGCGCAGATCTCGAGGGCTCATTTGACCGACGATTCCGCCGCCTTCGGGGTGATCCGGTACGCAACCTACCTCGAGGCCGCGGCCCAGGAGATCAAGAAGACCCGCAGCGGCGAGCGCTCGCGGCTCAAGCTTCTGGCGGCGGGCGCGCGCCTGCTCGACTCGACCGACTACCGCGAGATGATGGTCGAGGAGGTGGCGACCGAGGCGGGCGTCGCCAAGGGCACCTTCTACATCTACTTCAAGACAAAGGACGAGTTCCTGCGCGAGCTGGGCCGGCGCTACGCGGCGTTCGAACTCCAGACCTACCCGCGACTGTCGAGCCGGGACAGCCAGTTCACCAACAGCCGTCGCTGGATCGCGTGGTACGAGAAGACGTTCGAGGCCAACGCGGGCGTCCTGCGCTGCATCGTGCAGATGGGCGCCGCCGACGAGGTCATGCGCGAGACGTGGCACGGCCGCAACAGCCGCATCGTCGACCGGGCCATGGCCGGCTGGGAGAAGCACAACCCGTCGAAGGACCCGGCGTTGCAGCGCTGGGTGATGCGGACCGCCGGGGGCATGCTCGACCAGAGCCTGTTCGAGCGCTACGGCGTCCAGCCCGGCCCGGGCCTCAACGAGACCGCCGGCTTCGACCTGCTCGTGGAACTGCACGCGCTGCTCAATTTCCGCGCCCTGTACGGTCGCAACCCGCCGGTGGACGAATTGGCTCCCGACAGCCCGCTGCGCCAACTCTTCGACACCTAGATCCCCGTCGTGACCGCCAGGTCGTGTCTTTCCGGACATGACGACGTCGCTTGAAAATATGACTCGTGGGTCATAAATCTGTGCCGGGCGGGAGGGACTTCCATGACCACGCACAACGAACCGACGGACCTTCGCGTGGTGACGGACGCGTTGCGGTTTCCGGAGGGCCCGGTGGCCCTTCCCGACGGTTCGGTGCTGGTCGTGGAGATCGCGGGGCAGGCCCTGTCGCGCGTCTGGCCCGACGGGGGGGTCGAGGTCGTCGCTGAACTCTGGGGTGGGCCGAACGGCGCGGCGATGGGCCCCGACGGCTGGTGCTACGTCTGCAACAGCGGCGGCTGGCTCTACACGACGGAAGCCAACGGTTGGCGCCGGCCCACCGGCCAGGCGGAGGCGGCAGGCTGGATCGAACGTGTCCACCCGGCGTCGGGCCGCGTCGAGCGCCTTTACGACCGCTGCGGCGACCTGGAGCTGCAGTCGCCGAACGACCTGGTGTTCGATCGCCACGGCGGCTTCTACTTCACCGACCACACCAAGCGCCGGCCGCGCCAGATGGGCATGGGCAGCATCTTCTACGCCCAGCCGGACGGCTCGGGCATCGTCGAGGCGGTGTCTGGCCTGGTCTCGGCCAACGGCGTCGGGTTGTCGGCCGACGAGCGCACTCTGTTCGTCGCCGAGACGCTGACGCGGCGCATCTGGGCGTTCGATCTCGTCGCACCGGGCGCGATCGCCGCGCAACCCTGGCCTTCGCCGAACGGCGGCCGCCTCGTGGCGGGCCTGCCGGACAACAACCTCCTCGACTCGCTCGCCATCGACGCGGCCGGAAACATCTGCGTGGCGTCGTTCAACAATTGCGGGATCTGGGAGATTTCGCCCGACGGCGCGACGCGCCGCTTCGTCGGCTTCGACGACTACTACGCGACCAACATCGCCTTCGGCGGCCCCGACCTGCGGACCGCCTTCGTCACACTGTCGTCGACCGGGCGGCTAGTAGCCTTCCAGTGGCCCCGCCCGGGCCAACCCCTGAACTTCCTCAACAAGCCGGCGGCGACCGGCGCCCCGCTCTAGGAGACCGCCCGTGTTCCCCGATCCCCAGTCCAAGTCGGCACGCCTGTTCGAGCGCGCAGGGCGCGTTCAGCCGGGCGCGAACACCCGCCACATGATCACCTTCGGGCCCTACATCGTGTACGCCGATCACGGGGAGGGGTGCCGGCTCACCGACGTCGACGGCAACGTCTACCTCGACTGGATCAACAATTTCTCGACCCAGATCCACGGCTACGCCTTCCCGCCGATCCTGGAGGCGGTGCGCGAGCAGATCGGGCGCACGATCTGCTGCATCCTGCCCGACGAAGCCGAGATCGAACTCTCGGAGATGATCGTCGAGCGGATGCCCGGGGTCGATCAGGTGCGCTTCACCAACTCCGGCACCGAGGCGATCATGGTGGCGGTGAAGGCGGCCCGCGCGATAACCGGCCGCGGCAAGGTGGCCAAGGCCGAGGGCGGCTACCACGGGCAGTTCGACCTGATGGAGGCGAGCTTCCTGCCGACCCCGGCGAACTGGGGCCCGCCCGAACGCCCGGCCGCGCCGCCGCTTGGGGTCGGAACGCCGACCTCGCTGATGGAGCAGGTGGTCGTTTATCCCTTCAACGACTGGCCGGCGAGCGAGGCGCTTCTCGAGGAGAGCGCCGACGACCTCGCCGCGGTGGTCATCGATCCGTACCCCGCGCGCCTCGGCTTCTCGCCGGCCGACCACAGCTACCTCGAGGCGCTGAAGGCGTTCTGCCGCCGTCGCGGCGTGGTGCTCATCTTCGACGAGGTGTTCTGCAACCGCGCCAGCTACCACGGCGCCCAGGGCCGGGCCGGCGTGACGCCCGACCTCACCGTGATGGGCAAGATCATCGGCGGGGGCTTTCCGATCGGAGCCGTGGGTGGCACGCGCGAGGCCATGGCGGTGTTCGACAACCTCGCCGGTCCGCTGCGCATGAGCCACAGCGGCACCTTCACGGCCAACCCGGTCTCCATGGCCGCGGGCGTCGCGGCGCTGAAACACCTGACCCCCGATGTGTTCGAGCGCCTTGAACGCCAGGGCGACCGCTTCCGCGAGGGGCTGACGGCGATCTTCCGGCGCGAAGGTCTGGCCATGCGGGCCAACGGCCTGGCGTCGATGACCAGCCTGCAGTTCTTCACCGAGCCGGCGCGAAACTACCGCGAGTTCTATACCCGCTCGGGTCCCGACTACCTGCAGCGCATGCAGGCGCTTCACAGGCAATTCCTGAGCGAGGGCGTGCTGATGGCGACGCGCGGCATGATGATCGGTTCTACCGCCATGACCGACGCCGACATCGAAGAGACCCTCGAACGCTGCGGCCGGGCGCTCGCGGCCTTCGCCGGGCAGGTCGCCGCCTAGCCGCCGGCGCGTCGCGCGAACGACACGGACGGGCGTCGCTATTGACTCAATATGACTGATGGGTCACGTGTGGCCCACGACGTGCGGCTTTTGAGGCCGCGCCACGGAGGAAATCCCGATGAGCCGCATCGCCGAGATCGAATGCGTCCACCTGCGCTTCGAGTACGACATGGCCAAGACGTTCAGGACGCCGGCCGGACCGGTGCACGGCCGCTTCGCCAGCCTCGTGCGGGTGCGCACCGACGACGGGCTGGAAGGGATCGGTTCGGCCTACGCCCACCCGGGCGTGGTCCAGGCCTCGGTGGATCACATGGCGCCGTTTCTGATCGGCCTCGCGCCGGATGATGTCGGCCGCCTGGCCGATCGGTTGAACGGGGTCAGCCGCTGGTACGGCCGCAAGGGCGGCGCCCTGGCCGCCATCAGCGGGATCGACACAGCGCTGTGGGACCTGAACGGCAAGCGCCTTGGCCAGCCGGTTTGGAAGTTGCTGGGCGGAACCGAAGGGCGTGCGCCGGCCTACGCGTCGGGCAACCTCTACTCCAGTCCCGAGGCCGTGGCCGACGGCGTGCGCCGCGCCCTGGCGCGCGGATTCCGGCGCGTGAAGATGCGGGTCGGCTGGACCTACGACTACGACGTGGCCGCCATGCGCGCCGCACGCGCGGCCATGGGGCCGGACCACGACCTGATGATCGACGGCACCCAGCGCTTCACCGTCGAGCGCGCTCTCGACTTGGCGCCGGTGCTGGCCGAGGTGAACGCCTTCTGGTTCGAGGAGCCGTTCGGCCCGGATGACCTCGACAGCTACGTGACGCTGCGCGAGCGGCTGAAGCCCTACGGCGTGCGGCTGGCGACCGGTGAGAACGAGTTCGGCCTGCACGGCTTCCGCGAACTGCTGCGCGCCGACGCCATCGACATCGTCCAGGCCGACGCTAGCCGGGCGGGCGGGATCACCGAGGTGATGGAGGTGGGCCGCATGGCCGCCGCGCACGGCGCGCTCCTCGCGCCGCACACCTGGTGCGACGCCGTCGGGGTCGTAGCCAACGCCCACGTCGTCGCCGCCTCGCCCAACGGCCTGACCTGCGAGGTCGACCAGACTGGCAACCGCTTCATCGAGGAGCTGGTCGGCCCGCTGCCGATCGCCGACGGCATGCTCGACCTGGGCGACCGGCCGGGGCTCGGCATCACCCTGAACGAGGACCTTGTCCGCGAGTTGCGCGTCGATCCGTTCCAGATGCCGGACGGCAACTACTGCGACGTGATCTTCGGGCGCGGCCAGACGCGCTACATCGGCGATTACGTGCCCAAGGCGGCCTAGCGGGATGCCGCTCATCCAGATCTCGCTGCGCGCCGGTCGATCGGCGAAGCAGCTCGAGGACGTGGCGGCGCGGGTCACCCAGGCGGCCAGCGAGGCGCTCGACGCCGCGCCGGCTTCGATACGCGTGATCGTGACGGAGGTGCCGCCGCAGAACTGGTTCTTGGGCGGCGTCCCGTTGGCGCCGCCGGAGCGCCAGGCGCGGAACCGCGACCCTTTGTGACCTCGAAGTCATATGGTTCTATCTCGGCCGTGACACGCCTCTCGCTATGCCTGCTCGCCATGGCCGCGATCGCGGCGGCGCCGGCGCGCGCCGACGACGGCGCGCGGCAGGCCGGCGACGGCGCCTTCCGGCCCGCGGTCACAGACCCGCGCTACGCCCTCGAGACGGGCCCTCGCGTCTGCCATGACGAGGCGCACCACGAGTTCCACCGGCTCGGCGCCCGCTTCGCCGCCTTCGCCGCCGTGCTGCGGGCCGACGGCTATCGCCTCTCGACGTTCGAGACGCCGTTCGACGCCGCGGCCCTGCGGCGCTGCGAGGTCCTAGTGATCGCCAACGCCCTGCCGTCGGACCAGCCGTGGGACGACCTCCCGCGGCCGACGCCGCCCGCGTTCACGGCCGCCGAGGTCGAGGCGGTCCGCGCCTGGGTGGCTGACGGCGGCGCGCTGCTGCTGATCGCCGACCACCGGCCGCTGGCGGGCGCCGCCTCCGGGATGGCCGCGGCGTTCGGCTTCCGGTTCGGCGACGGTTACGCTCTGGCCCTGCCGGCCGATGCGCCGCCCGGCCCGATCGTCCCGCGCATGCCCGACCTGTTCGCCGCGAAGACCGGCGCGTTGCGGCCACACCCGATCACCGACGGCCGTCTGGGCGGTCCTCCGGTCACCCAGGTGGCGACTTTCATCGGCCAGGCGTTCCAGGCCGAGCCCGGTGCGGAGCCATTGCTCGTGCTTCCCGAGGGCTTCTTCTCGCTGGATCCCGCCAAGCTCTGGGCGTTCGATGCGGCGACGCCCCGCCAGCCTGTCGCGGGCTGGCTACAGGGCGCGACCCGCAAGGTGGGGCGCGGACGCGTCGCCGTCTTCGGCGAGGCGGCGATGTTCACCGCCCAGGTCGCCTCGAACGGGCAGAAGATGGGACTGGATGCGGCCGGCGCCGAGCAGAACACCCGCTTCCTGCGCAATGTGATCGCGTGGCTGGCGGCGACAGAGTGACAGAGGTCGAGGAACAGGTGGCATGAAGCTCTACATTTCGGCGGACATCGAGGGCGTGGGCGGCATCGCCCACTTCGACAGCGGCACGGCCGGCCAGTTCGACTACGGCGAGGCGCGTCTGTGGATGACCAACGAGGTCGTGGCCGCCTGCGAGGGTGCGCGCGAGGCGGGCTGCGACGAGGTAATCGTCTCGGACTCCCACTACAACGGCCGCAACATCTTCGTGGACCGGCTGCCGTCCTACGCCAGGCTCGTCCGCTGCTGGCCGCGCCCGCTGCTCATGATGGAGGGCGTGCAGGAGGAGGGCGTCGTCGGCGCCGTGTTCCTCGGCTACCACGTCGGCGCCGCCTCCGCCGAAGGCCTGTGCCCGCACACCGTGAACGGGGGCGTGTTCAGCGACATGCGTCTGGACGGCGCCTCGATCTCGGAGACCCACATCAGCGCCCTGACAGCGGGCGAACTGGGCGTGCCGGTGCTGCTGGCGACGGGCGACGACGCCTATGCGCGCCACGCCGTCGAAGTGCTGGGCGAGGTCGAGACCGTCGTCACCAAGACCGCGCTCAGCCACACGGCCGCCGACACGCTGACCCCCGAGGTCTGCTGCGGCCTGATCCGCGAGGCGACCGCCAAGGCCGTGAAACGGCGGGCGGACTTCAAGCCCTACGACCGGCCCTGGCCGATGAACTTCGACATCGCCTTCAAGGGCAACCGGATGGCCGAACTCATGGCGATGCTGCCGCAGTTCGATCGGGTGAACGGCTACACGATCCGCAGCCGGCCCAAGTCGGCGCGCGAGATGTCGGAGATCCTGACCTTCCTGAACCAGATGGTCTCGCTGAAGTGAAGGCAGACGCCGCGGGCGGGGGGCGCCTGCCGATCGTCTTCGTTCACGGCAACGGCGAGACGTCGCAGGCCTGGTCGTCGCTCGCCGCGCGCTTCCGAACCCGGGGATACGACCGGCTGTTCGCCATCGACCTCGACCCGCCGGGCCACGGCTCCTGCGTGGCCTACGCCGAACAGCTCGCGGCCTTCGTCGCGCGCGAGGTGCGGCCGGGCCTCGGCGGGGGGGCGCCGCTTGCCCTCGTGTCGCATAGCCTCGGCGCGCCCGTCGTCCGCTACTACCTGTCGATGCTGGGCGGCGCCGCGGGCGTTTCGCACGCCGTCCACATCGCCGGCTGCGTGTCGGGGGCTCCGGCCTGCGACGTCATGCTGCTGCGCGATCCCGACGGCCGGATCTTCCGCCAGGCGCCCGAGATCCACACCGGCGGCTCACCCTTCCTGCGGGCCCTCGACGCCTGCGGCCCGCCGCCCGGCGTCCGTTGCCTCACGCTCTCTAGCCCCCACGACGCCCAGTACCTCCTGTTCGAGGACGGACCGCAGCTGGCGGGCGCTGACAACCGGGTGCTTCCCGGGCTGGGTCACTGGGGCCTGCGTGAATCGGACGACAGCTTCGCGCTGATGGCGGCCTTCCTGGAGGACGACGCCCATCGCTCAACGATCGGCCTCGGCGCGCCGTCGCCGCCCGACAGCCCGATCGGGACCTGGCTGGCCTGCGAGCCCGAGTTCCAGGGCCTGGAGCTGACCTTCAGCGACCGGGGTGTGGTCACGCGCCGGGCCGAGGGGCGCGAGACGCAAGGCGTCTTCGTCGCCACGCCGTCATTGCCCAGCCATCAGCTCGACCTGCGGTTCGGCGACGACCGCATCCTGGCGCTCTACCGTCTGACGATCAGCGGCGACACCCTGGGCCTCGTCCTGGGCGAGCCGGATGGCCCGCGACCGCACCGCGTCCGGCTGCCGGCCCTGTTCTGGCGCAGCGGGCCGAGGACTCGCCCCGACGCGCTGGTCGGTGCGTGGCGGTCCACCGCGCCGGGGACGCTGGGCGGCATCGGCATGGCGGCGTTCACGCTGCAACTCGCGGCGGACGGCGAATGGTCGATCCAGACCAGCGCCGGCGATGACATCCGGGTCGGAGGGGTCTGGAGCGCGGGCGCCCCGAGCGACGCCGGCCCACTTCGCCTGGACCTGACGATCATGCGCTCGAACACGCCGCGGCTCGCGGAGGGCGCCTGGTGGGGCGGCCTCGCAGAGGTGAAGGACGGCGAGATGCGGCTGGAGCTTCCCGCGGTCACGCGCGGGGCGATCCGGCCGCAGGTCATCGACTACCCGTCGGTGCTGGTCCGTGGCTAGCCGAGGGGCGGGGTGGTCCGCTGGATCACCGCGCGCAGGGCGAAGCTGGACTGGATGTGCGCCACGCCGGGCATCCGCGTAAGCGAGCGCGTGAGGAAACCCTCGTAGGCGGCGATCGACGGCACGACCACCCTCAGCATGTAGTCGGACCCGCCCGTCATCAGGAAACAGCTCATCACTTCCGGCGCGCGCACGATCTCGCGTTCGAACGCGGCCAGCGCATCCTCCGACTGCGCCGACAGGGTCACCGCGACGTAGACGCTGACGGTGTGCCCGAGCCGGCTGTTGTCGATGCGCACGCCGTAGCCGGCGATGACGCCGGCCTGCTCGAGCCTCCGCACACGCCGGAGCAGCGGGGTCTGCGACAGGCCGACCTGCTCGGCCAGTTCCCTCAGACTGGCGCGGCCGTCCTCGGCCAGCGCGGCCAGGATGCGGCGGTCCATAGCGTCGATTTTCGTCGGTGAGCTCATATGCGCTACTGATAGTGAGAACGTAGGTGATTAAGACCTTGGTCAGGCCTGAACAGGCCTGAATTTGGCAAACTCCACTTCGCGACCGAGGCTAATACTCTGCCCGCAAAAGCGTGGGGAGTTCTAGTATATGACTCGTCGGTCAGGAATGCAGGCGCAGAACGACGCGCTGTCGTTGATGACGGACCTGGACCGCAAGGTTCACTGGCTCTCGGCCTGGACGATCCACAACGCCAACCACCTGCGTGAGAGCCGCGACGGCCTGAAGGTGGGCGGCCACCAGGCCTCGTCCGCTTCGATGGCGACCATCCTGTCGGCCCTTTACTTCGGCGTGCTCGATGGGAAGGACCGGGTGGCGGTGAAGCCGCACGCAAGTCCGGCGTTCCACGCCATCCAGTACCTCTACGGGCGGCAGGACCGGGACCAGCTCGAGCGCTTCCGCGCCCTGGGCGGGGCCCAGTCGTATCCCTCCCGCACGAAGGATCGCGACGGCGTCGACTTCTCGACCGGCTCGGTCGGCCTGGGCGTCGCGGTGACGCTCTTCGCGTCCCTGATCCAGGACTACCTCGTCGCGCACCGCCAGATGGACCCCGCGGCGGCGGGCCGGATGATCGCTCTGCTGGGCGACGCCGAACTGGACGAGGGGAACATCTACGAAGCCCTCATCGAGGGCGCGAAGCACGACCTGCGCAAGTGCTGGTGGATTGTCGACTACAACCGCCAGAGCCTGGATGCGACCACCAGCGACCGCATGTTCGAGCGGTTCGACGAGATCTTCCGCGCGTGTGGCTGGGAGGTCTCGACCCTGAAGTACGGCCGCGCGCTGGAGCAGGCGTTCGCCGAGCCGGGGGGCGCGGCCCTGCGCGCCTGGATCGATGCGGCGCCCAACGACCTCTACGCCACGCTGAGCTTCAAGGGCGGCGCGGCCTGGCGCGAGCGGCTGTCGGCCGACATCGGGAGCCATCCCGGCATTCCGGCCCTGCTGGCGCGCCGCGACGACGCGGCCCTCGGCGACCTGATGACTAACCTCGGCGGCCACGACCTGGAGGCCTTACTCGACCTCTTCCGCTCGGTCGACGACGATCGGCCGCGGCTGTTCATCATCTACACGATCAAGGGGTACGGCCTGCCGTTCCAGGGCCACAAAGACAACCACTCGGGCCTGATGACCGTCGCCCAGATGGCCGCCTACCAGGACGCGATGGGTGTGCCGGCGGGCGAGGAGTGGGACCCCTACTCGGGCCTGCCCCGCGACGGCGCGGACTATGAGGCCTTCCTGACGCGCACGGCCTTCGCCGCCAAGGCCGCCCCGCCGGCGCCGTCGGCGATCCCCGTGCCCGACCGCGACGCGTTCCCGCGACCGACGGGGCGCCAGTCGACGCAGGTGGCGTTTGGCAAGGTGCTGAACGACCTGGCGCGGGCCGGCGGTCCGCTCGCGGACGCCATCCTCACGACGTCGCCCGACGTCACGGTCTCCACCAACCTGGGCGGGTTCGTGAACCAGCGGGGGCTGTTTGCACGGGAGCTTCGCGCCGACGCCTTTCGCGACGGCGCCGTCGCCTCGCCGCAGCGATGGCTGATGAGCCCTGACGGCCAGCACATGGAGCTAGGGATCGCCGAGCACAATCTGTTCCTGATGCTCGCGGCGGCCGGCCTCTCCGCGCCGCTGTTCGGCCGGCGGATCATCCCGGTGGGCACGCTCTACGACCCGTTCATCAACCGCGGCCTCGATGCCCTGAACTACGCCTGCTACCAGGACGCCCGCTTCCTGCTCGTGGCCACCCCGAGCGGGCTTACGCTCGCGCCCGAGGGCGGCGCCCACCAGTCGATCCACACGCCGCTGATCGGCATGGCGCAGCCGGGGCTCACCTACTTCGAGCCGGCCTACGTCGATGAACTGGTGGAAGTGATGCGCTGGGCGTTCGACCATCTGCAGGCCGACGAGGGCGGTTCAGTCTACCTGCGGCTTTCGACGCGCGCCCTCGAACAACCCGAGCGAACCCTCGACGACGCACAGGTGGGCGACCTTCTGCGCGGCGCCTACTGGCAGGTTCGGCCGCAGCCGGGGGCGGACCTCGCGCTCGTCTACACCGGCGCCATCGCGCCCGAAGCCCTGGAGGCGTTCGAGGCGATCCGCGAGGACGTGCCCGGGGCCGGCCTGCTCGCGGTTCCCAGCCCCGACCTCCTGCAGCGCGACTGGACCGCCGCCCAGGCGGCGCGCGCCGGGGGTGGGCGCACGCTCAGCCACGTGGAGCGCCTGCTGTCCGACATCGCGCCGATGGGGGCGCTGGCCACCGTGGTGGATGGCCCGCCCGCGACGCTGGCCTGGCTGGGCGGCGTGCACGGCAACCGCGTCGCCCCGCTCGGGCTGCAACGGTTCGGCCAGTCCGGAGACCTGCCGGACCTTTACCGCGCGTACCGGCTGGACGCCGACGCGATCCTCGACGCGGCCGCGACGGCCTTGGCGGGCGCATCGGCATGACGGACATCCTGATGCCCGCCCTGTCGCCCACCATGGAGGAGGGCACGCTCGCCAAGTGGCACGTGAAGAAGGGCGACACGATCAAGTCCGGCGACGTGATCGCCGAGATCGAGACCGACAAGGCGACGATGGAGGTGGAGGCCGTCGACGAGGGCGTGGTCGAGGACCTGCTGATCGCCGAGGGCGCCGAGGGCGTGAAGGTCAACACGCCCATCGCGAAGCTGACGGGGCAGGGCGACAGCGCGCCTGCGCCGAAGGCCGAGGCTCCGAAGGCCGAGGCCACGCCGGCCCCGGCAGCTGAGCCCGTAAAGGCCGAAGCGCCCAAGCCAGCTCCGGTGGCCGCTGTCCCCGCGCCTGCGCCGGCGAAGGTCGCCGACGGGAGCCGCGTCTTCGCTTCGCCGCTGGCGCGCCGGCTGGCCGAGCAGAAGGGGATCGATCTCAGCGCGGTTACAGGCTCGGGCCCGCACGGCCGCATCGTGAAGGCCGACATCGACAACGCCCAGCCGGGCGCTGCGAAGCCGGCTGCCGCGCCCGCCGCCGCTCCGGCTGCGGCCCCCGCGGCCGCCGCCGCGCCGCGTGAGCACAAGACGCTGGAGCAGATGGGCATCGCGCCCGGCAGCTACGATCTCATCCCGCTGGACGGCATGCGGAAGACCGTGGCGCGTCGGATGACCGACAGCTTCCGCGACGTGCCGCACTTCCCGCTGACCATCGACATCGAGATCGACGAGCTGCTGGCGGCGCGCACCAAGATCAACGGCCTGCTCCAGAAGACGGGCGTGAAGGTCAGCGTGAACGACATCGTCATGAAGGCCTGCGCCGTCGCCCTGATGAAGGTGCCCGAGGCCAATGCGTCGTACTCGCCCGAGGGCATCGCGATGCACCACCATGCGGACATCGCCATGGCGGTCGCGATCCCGGGCGGCCTGATCACGCCGATCATTCGCAAGGCCGAGACCAAGAACCTAGCCCAGATCGCCACCGACACCAAGGACCTGGCCGCCCGCGCCCGCGACAAGAAGCTGAAGCCCGACGAGTTCCTGGGCGGCACCTTCAGCGTCTCGAACCTTGGCATGTTCGGCATCAAGACCTTCGCCTCGATCATCAACGAGCCGCAGGGCTGCATCATGTCGGTCGGCGCCGGCGAGAAGCGGGCCGTGGTGAAGGGCGACGAGATCGTCATCGCCAATGTGATGTCGGTCACGCTGACCTGCGACCACCGCGTGGTCGACGGCGCGGTCGGCGCGCGCTTCCTGGCGGCCTTCAAGGAGATGCTGGAAGAGCCGCTCCGGATGATCGTCTAGCCTGCCTGGGACTCGGCGCCAAATGTCGTGCGGCTGGAGCCCGAGTACGAGCCTGCCGGCGAGGAAACTCACCAACGGGTTCTCCACGCCATCAACCCGGTGGAAGGTCGACAGGTCGCGTAACCCCGGCAGGACGTGCGAGCCAGGACGTGCGAGGCCTTGAACTCCGCGTCTCCGGGGTCGTTGGGCATCTCGTCACAGGCAGCCGGGAGCTGATTCCCGTCGTCTGGCCTCGAGTAGGACGGCTCGCGCCATCTGGCGGCTCCTGAACTTGCGTCGGTTCCGCCTACGGCCTTCGACCTGGGACGCCCACCGTCTTGGGGGCATCCCATGCCGTCGGGCAAGGCCCCTTGGGCTCTCCTGGCTACGCTGTCGTGCGATGGACAGCCGCGGTCGTTGTGGCGCCTCCCATCAAGGCATGAGATCTCCCACCTCCCCACCTACGGTCGGGCGGCGGCGTCACGACGCAGGGGGCGCAGAAGGAGATCAAGGCCCAGAACCACGATCAGCGACGCGCCCACGGCCGGGTATAGGAGGCCCAGGGGCGCCAGCACGGCGGCCAGCGCGCCGTAGGCTCCGGGGTCCGCCGGCTTTGGCGGCGCGGCGAGTCGGCCTCTCGGCCGTCGCTTCCACCACATGATCATCGCCGAGATCCCGAGCAGCCAGACGGCGACGCATCCGGCCAGCATCAGCAGGCGGTTGGGCTCGCCGTACTGCTGGCCCTGGTGAGTGTGGATGCCCCACTGGATGGCCTTCGCCGCCGGGCCGTACTGCGCGTAGTCGATGTCGGCGAGCGTGCGGCCGTCCGAGGACAGGTAGAGGCTGCGGGTCTCTTCGACGCGGGATGGGAGGCGCGAGACCGACCAGGCCTTGTCGGGGCTGTCGGGAATCGCGACCGCGAAGGGGCGCGCGACGCCGGCCGCATCGGCGCGCTGGATCGCGCCGGCGAGGGTCAGCAGCGCAGGCTGGATGGCATGGGCGCGGTGCGCCGAATGCATCTCGACGCCCTCCATCGCCCACGGCGTCGCGGGGTCGGAGCCCTTGTCGTGCGCCGCATGCGCCCAGGTCCAGGCCGGGGCCGGCGGTTTCGGCGCCCCCCAGCCGGCGTCATTGGTGAGTTTGCGGACCTCCGCGCCCCAGAAGGCCGACCACGGCATGCCGGTCACCGCCAGGAAGAGAACCACCGCAGCCGCGAAGACGCCCGTGACCGCGTGCAGATCGCGCCAGAAGACCCGTCGGGCGGGCGTGGCGCGCACGGTGACCACCCCGCCGGACGCGCCGCGCGGCCACCACAGGACGACGCCCGTGGCGACCATCACGATGGTCCAACCGGCCACCAGCTCGATCATCATGTTCGGGATCTTGCCGGCGATCGCGAGGCTGTGGATCCGCTTCACCGTGTCCATGACGCCGACGCCGGCGATGCTGCCGGTGACATGCGCGTCCGCCGGATCGACGAAGACGGTGCGCGTCCCGCTGGGGCTCTGGGTCTCGACGCGGATCGCGCGGCCGGCCTCCGCCGGGACTTCGACCCGGGTGGCCTTGCCGCCGGACGCCTGGGCGGCGGCGCGCACCCAGGCGTCCGGCGACGCGGTCGGGACCTTCGCCTCGACGGTCGCCATGGACCGGTAAAGCATACCTTCGATCTCGGTCCTGTAGAGATAGGCGCCGCCGGTCAGCGCCATCAGCATCAGCACCGGCAGGATCAGCAGGCCGGCGTAGAAGTGCCAGCGCCAGAAGGCGCGGTAAACCGCGCCGGCGGCGTCGGCGGCGACCGGATCTGAGGCGTGCGTGGTGGTCATCGGTCCGCCCTCACCAACGGCGCCGCAGGCCGCCGTAAACCGACCGCCCCATGCCCGGATTGAAGAGCTCCGAGGTGGGCGTGGCCGTCCCCGCGATCGCGACCGTGGAGATGTAGCGCTTGTCGGTAAGGTTGCGCCCTTCGAGGTAAGCCGACCAGCCTTGCTTCGTATCGAATCCGAAGCGAAAGCCCAGGAGGGCATAGCGGTCGATGGTCAGGGTGTTGGCGTTGTCGGCGTAGTAGCGCTCGGGCGACCACTCGACGTTCGGGCCGGCGTAGAGGCCGCTGGGGTGGCGGTAGAGCGCCTCGGCGCGCAGCAGGTGCTTCGGCACACCCGGCAGCTCGTTGTCGCCGTAGCGCGCATCGCCGTCGAAATTAAAGTCGTTGAGCGTGTAGGCGACGTTGAGCGAGAGGCCGTCGCCCTCGATGAGGGCCGACTTCGCGACCGGCGCCATGAGGCCCGCTTCCAGGCCCTGGTGGACCGTCCGACCGGCATTGATCGTGCTGCAGGCGCTGAACGGCCCGGTGGTCAGGCACTGCAGCTCGTTCCTGATCTCGGCGCGATAGGCCGATAGATCCCAGGTCAGCTCGCCGCGCCGGCCCCGCGTGCCGGCCTCGTAGGTGGTGGCGGTCTGGGCCTTGAGCTCCGCCGTGCTGACCGGCGTCGCGAACGAGATGGTGTCGTAGCTCGGGACTTCGGCGCTGCGCGAGATGTTGGCGAACACCTGCCAGTCCGGAGCGACATTCCACAGGACGCCGACCTTCGGGCTCCATTCGCTGTAGCTGCGCTCGCCGGATTGATCGCCGTTCGACAGGAAGCGGTCGCGACGGTCGCGGGTGGCGCGCAGATACTGGACGCCCAGGATCAGCGAGAGGTCCGGCCGGACGTAGAGCGCGTTCTCGGCGTAGGCGGTGATGGTCTTCGACGTGTCGACCATGGACGCCACCAGGGCGCCCTTCACGGCGCCGGCGTTGTTCACGAACTGCTCGGTGTCGAGCTTGCCGTTGTTGACGTTCAGACCGGCGACGAGCCGGTTGCGCATCTCGCCGAACTGGCGGTCGTCAGTGGTCCGGACGAAGCCGCCGTAGTCGTCCACCGTGAAGTCCAGATACTGGAAGATCGGGTGGTCGACGCGCCGGTCCAGGTAGTAGGCGCCGACGTCGATCGTCGTGTTTCCCAGGCTGAAGGTCGTCTTGTTGGCGACCCGGAACGAGTCGATGTTCCGCTGCTGGTCCTGCACCACCCAGCCCGGGTTGGCGGCCTTCGGATCGTCGAGCGCCGAGGCCTTGCCGACCTCGCCCGGGATGCGGGCGCGCCAGGCGTAGGCGTTGATGTAGAAGCGGGTCTCGAGCTCGGGTGAGAGCCGGTAGCCCAGGTTGGCGTTCAGGCGCTTGAACGCGCCCTTCGAATGCTCGCGATATCCATCCTCAGACTGGGCCGAGGCGCTGACGAAGCCATCCCAGGCGCCGTCGGCGAATCCGGTGCTGACCTGGCCGCGTACGAAGCCGAAGCTGCCGACATCCAGGCGTCCGTCGAAGCGCTGAGCGTCGCGACCGGTCGGCATGACGAAGTTGATTGCGCCGCCCAAGCTGTTTCCACCGTAGCGAAGGGCGTTCGCGCCCTTGAAGACCTCGACATAGCGATAGGCGCTGGGATCGACCTCCGAGAGGTCGAGCAGGCCGTCAGAGGTGTTGATCGGCACGCCGTCCGCCAGCGCCTGGATCCCGCGGGCGCCGTAGGCGCGAGACAGGCCCGAGCCGCGGATCGAGACCCGCGCGTCGGGGCCATAGCGTGGCTGGGTGATCACGCCCGGCACATAGGCCAGTACGTCCTTGATGGCGGCGGCGGGGCCGCTCTTGAAGGCGCTGTCGGGGATCACCGCGACGCCGCCGGCGGTACGCTGGATATCGGCCGTGGCTTGGGCGGTGGTCGGGACCGTGAGCGCGGCGCGCTCGCCGGAGACGACAACGCGCTCGACGGTGTTCGGGGGTTCCGCCTCTTCGGCGCAGGCGAGGACGGGCCATGCGAGGACGGGCCAGGCGCAGGCGCCGAGCAGGAGGGCGCGGCCGAGCGCGCGGGTGATGAGGACATGTGAATGCAGTTCCAGAACGCAGGATGACGGGCGCGCAAGGGTTCGCGCGCCGGCGAGGTCGATCAGGCGGTGTGGAGCGGGGGGCCTTGTCCGGGCGGGCGTGGCGGTGCGCGGGCGGGCGGAATGCGGAGCTGCGGCGCCGGAGGGGCGTCCTGGATCTCGACCGCGTAGGCTACGCGGGAGACGACGAGGATCGGGGGCGGTGTGTTCGCCGGGGCCGGGCAGAGGCAGTGTTTGCAGTTGTGGCTGACCGGGGGCGCCCCAGGATCGACCGGCGCCGTCTGAAGGCCCATCTCGGTGCAGAGCGTCATCTGTCCGGAGGACGCCGGCGTGGCCGCCGCCAGGGTCGGCAGCAGCGCCTGCACGAGCAGCGCGAAGACCGCGATGATCGCGATCATCGCGCGCCTTTCGGCGCATGCGGTCATGGTCAGTGCTGGCCCCACGGCAGGCTTCCTACACCGAATGGGCGACCAGACAACCGGCTTGTGGTCCGCAATCGCCGCCGCGCCGTGCAATCCACGGCGGACCGCCGTGGAGATCCCGCGGTGTCCCCTGGGAATTCTCGCAGGAAGACGGGCGATGGGCATGGACGGAGCGGATCTCGCACTTTCCACGAGCCGCGCCAGGGACCCGGGGGGAAGTCATCGACGATGAATGGAATCCGGCGGCGCCGGCCTTCCGCCCACGGGCCTCAGTAGAGGTCGAGCACCGTCGCTTCGCCCAGTTCGGACAGGACGACGTCCTTCACGCGGTGCATGTGATAGCGCCAGGTCGCCTCGGCGCCGTCCGGGTTGCGATGCAGGATCATGTCGTAGAGCACGCGGTGGCTCTCGAGCGCGAGCTTGTTCAGTTCCAGTTGGTCGGGCCGCGCCCGGGAGACGAAGTGGGTGACATGGCGGCGGAAGATGTCGTCCAGCATGCCCACCATCAGCGCCAGCGGCACGTTGCCCGCCCGCTGAACCAGGATGCGGTGCAGTTCGGCGGTGGCCAGGGCGAAAACGTTGAAGTCGGCGAGGTGCGCCTCTTCCCATTCGAGGTGCTCGCGCAGGGCGCGCAGGTCGTCCTCGGTCCGTATCTCGGCCAGCGAGCGCATCAGCGACGGCTCGATGATGAGGCGGGCCTGAAGCACCTCCTTCAACGTGGCTCCCCGCATCTGGAGCAGCAGGCCCACCGATTTCGCCGCCGCCTCGTCCTGGGGCACCTTGATGCGCGCGCCGCCGTTGGCTCCGCGCTTCACCTCGATCAGGGTCTCGGCTTCCAGGATTCGGAACGCCTCCCGCAGCGACGCGCGTGAGACGTGGAACTGAGCCATCATCTCGGCCTCGGACGGCAGCGCGTCGCCGGCGAGGAGTTCGCCCAGGACGATCCGCCGACGGAGGGTCTCGGCGATCAGTTCGGCCGCCTTCGGCACGCGGATCTCGGCGTTGCCGGGCGCAGGCCGGGCGATCCGATCGGGAGTCGCCTCGCGCGGCGGGTTCGACGGGCGCCGACGATCCTCGGTCTTCGGAGGCTGCGGCGGGGAGGTGGGGACGGCTTTCACGACATCGACTTTCCACAAGGGAGCGCGCGGCGCAAAGCCCATCTTGCGCCGGAGGCCTTCCGACAGTTATAGTATAATAAATAAACTTATTGGGAGGATTAGGGCCGATGTCGATCGCGTGGGACCATCAGTGCGACATGCTGGTGGTCGGGGCCGGGGGCGGAATGGCGGGCGCCCTCGAGGCCAGCGATCGCGGCCTGGAGGTCGTCGTGGTCGAGAAGTCCGCCTGGATCGGGGGCGCCACCGCCTATTCGGGCGGCACGCTGTGGCTGCTGGACAATCCGTTCCTCAAGGCCAGGGGGATCGCGGAATCCCGGGAGCAGGCGCGCCGTCACATGGACGCGGTGGTGGGGGATGCGGGGCCGGCCTCGAGCCCCGCGCGCCGCGACGCCTACGTCGACGGCGGGCGCGCCCTGGTCGAGCTCATGGCGCGCCACGAGGTGCCCCTCGTCCATTCCGGCTGGGCGGACTACTACGCCGAGCGCGACGGCGGCGTGCCCCAGGGGCGGACGGTCCACACGCTGCCGTTCGACGCGCGGCGGCTGGGCGCCGACCGGGAGCTCCTGCGGCCGGCCGCGATCGTGGTGCCGGCCAATTCCGTGGAGGTGGCGGTCCTCGCGCTGGGACCGCGCACGCCGAAGGCGGCGATGACCTGGCTGCGCGTCGGCCTGCGCACGATCCTGGCCAAGCTCCGCGGAGCGGTCCTGCTCACCCGCGGGCAGGCGCTCGTTGCGCGGCTGTTCGAGGCCCTGACCCGGGCGAAGGTCCCGATCTGGCGGGAGACCCCGCTGGTCGAACTGGTCTGCGAGGAGGGGCGGGTCACAGGCGCGCGCCTCCGCCGCGACGGCCAGTTGGTGTCGATCCGCGCCCGCAGGGGCGTCCTGCTCGCCGCCGGCGGCTTCGCCCGCAACGCCGGGATGCGGCAGGAGCACCAGGCTCCCGTGGGCGTCGACTGGACGATGGCGCCGGTGGACGACACGGGAGACGCGATCCGGCTGGGCCAGGACCTCGGCGCCGCCACCGACCTGATGGACGAGGCGTGGTGGGTGCCGGGCACCAGCCCCCCGGGGTCGGTGATGCTGCACGTCTGGGACCGCTGCTTCCCGCACGCCATCATGGTGGACGCCGAGGGGCGCCGCTTCGTCAACGAGGCCGACCCCTACATGGAGGTGGGCCAGATCATGCTGGAGCGCCAGCGCGCCCTGGGCCGGCCCGGCTGGATGATCCTCGAGAGCCGCCATCGCGACCGCTACGCCTTCGGCATGACGCCGCCGCGGATGACGCCCAAGGCCTGGTTCGAGAGCGGCTACATGAAGAAGGCGTCCAGCCTGGACGAACTGGCCGACCTCTGCGGCCTCGACCGCGAGGTGTTCCGCGGCTCGATCGCCCGCTTCAACGGCCATGTCGCCAAGGGGCGCGACGAGGACTTCCGCCGCGGAGACAGCGTCTACAACCGCTTCTACGGCGACAGCCGGGCCGGGCCCAATCCGAACCTGGGTGCGATCGAGAAGGCGCCGTTCTACGCCGTCCAGGTCCATCCGGGAGACGTGGGGACCGCGGGCGGCCTGCTCACCGACGAGCACGCCCGCGTGCTGCGCGCCGACGGCGTGGCGATCCCGGGCCTCTACGCCGCCGGCAACACCAGCGCCTCCGTGTTCGGGCGCACCTATCCCGGCGCGGGCGCCTCGATCGGAGCCTCGATGGTGTTCTCGATCCGCGCAGCCCAGCATATGGCGGGCGTGAACGCGTGACCGGCGCTCATGATCTCCGCCACCTCCAGACCCGGCTGGGCCGGGTGGCCTATGTGCGCCGCGGGGCGGGACCGCCGCTGGTCCTGCTGCACGGCAATGGCCATGCCTGGCACGAGTTCGAGCCGGTGCTGGACGCTCTGGCCGCCGGCTTCGACGTGGTGGCGTGGGACATGCCCGGCCACGGCGCATCCGACGATCTCGCCGCGCCGCCCACGATCACGGCCTTGGCAGGCGCCCTGGGCGATCTGATCGACGACCTGTCGCTGTCCCGCCCCGCCCTGGCCGGCACCTCCGTCGGCGCGATGATCGCCCTGGCCGCGGCGAACGCCCGCGCCGACGTGCGCGCGGTGGTCCTCGCCGAGGTCCAGTACCGCACCCGAGCCTGGTGGGACGCCGCCTGGCCGCGTGTCGAGCAGTTGTTCGGTCAGCCGGTGCAGACCCGCGACGAGATCCAGCAGCGCTTCGTCTCGCCGGTCGCGGACCGTGTCGCCCAGCGCTGGAACGCCGATCGCGCGCGCGTCGGCGCGACGGGCCTGATCGCGGTGATGGAGGCGATCCGCGGGTTCGACGTGGCGTCCGAACTGCGCGCCCTCCGCCAGCCGGGCCTGATGCTGTTCGGCGAGGCCGGGCCGACCGTCGACATGGCCGACGCCGTGCGGGCCGACCTGCCCGGCCTGCGGATCGAGGTGCTGCCCGGGGCGGGCCATTTCCTCACGGTCGACCAGCCGGCCGCGTTCGCCCGCCTGGTGGCCGAAGCCGTGAATGGCGCGGGCGAATGATCGAGAGCCAGCTTACGCCCGGCCTGCGGGTTCGTATCGACCGGAACCGGTGCGTGTGCAGCGAGAGCTGCGCGCGCCTCGCCCCGAATACCTTCGAGACCGACGACGAGGGCCTGGTGACGCTGCTCGCCGGACCGTTCGACGGCGAGACCGCCGTTCGCGCGGCGGCCGCCAACTGCCCCGTCGCGGCCATCATCCTGGAGCCTGTTGACCGATGACCCTCAAGGACGAGATCTCGCCCGCCGGAGCGAGCGGCGTGGGACGCTACGACTGGGAGCGCGAGACCACCCAGCGGACGGGCGCCGGGGCGGTCGACGATCCCTATCCGCTGATCGCCGTGCGGCGCGCCGAGGGGCCGGTCGCCAGCGACTCGTTCTTCGGCATGTTCGGCCTGCCCGACCCGATGGCCGCCGCGTGGCCGGGAGCGCAGCGCTTCGCCACCCTGTCGTACGCCGCCACCGAGGCGGTGCTGCGCGACAACGTCACGTTTTCCAACGCCGGCATCCGGCGGATGACCGAGGACGTCTTCGGCCCCGTGTCCCTCATGGGCTCGGACGACCCGGAACATCGGCAGTTCCGCCTGCTGATCCAGCCCGCCTTCGGCAAGAAGGCCATGGGGCTCTGGACGTCCTGGGTGAAGCCGCGCCTGGACGAACTGATCGACGGCTTCGTGGAGCAGGGGCGGGCCGAGCTCTACTTCGACTACTGCGCCCAGTTCCCAGTGTTCGTGATCGCCATGACCCTGGGCGTCGCGCGCGAGGATCTGGACCACTTCCACGAACTGGCCGCCAAGCTCCAGATCGGCGCCGCGCCGCCGGACGAGGCCCGCGCCGCTCGCTTCCAGGTCGAGGATTACATGCGCCGGGTCATCGCCGCCCGCCGCGTCCAACCCCGGGACGACCTGATCAGCCTACTGATCGACAGCGAGCTGAAGACCGCGGAAGGATCGGAGAAGATCACCGAGGAGCAGATCCTGGGGCTGGTGTGCAACCTGCTGCCGGCGGGCGCGGGCACCACCTACCGCAGCCTGGGCATCGTTCTCGTCACCCTCCTCCAGCGGCCCGAGCTGCTGGCGCGGCTCTACGGCGAGCGCGACCTGATCCCCCTGGTCATCGAGGAGGCCTTGCGGTGGAATGGGCCGGTGCTGACCGCTCCGTTCCGCCTGGCCACCGCTGACGCCGAGATCGAGGGGGTGAAGATCCCCAAGGGCGCCCTGGTCGAGCCGGGAATCGCCGCGGCCAACCGCGACCCGGCCCGTTTTGACCAGCCCGACGCCTTCGATCCCTTCCGTCCGGCCCAGGCCAACCTGGCGTTCAGCTTCGGCTCGCACTTCTGCGTGGGCGGCCAGGTGGCGCGGATGGAGCTGCGCAGCGCCCTGAACGCCTTGCTGGACCGCCTGCCGAACCTGCGCATGGACCCAGATGCGCCGCCGCCGCAGCTCACGGGGCTGCTCTATCGGATGCCCACGGGCGTCCCGGTGGTGTGGGGCTGATGCGCGCGGCCCTGTTCCTCGAGGCCGGCGCGCCGCTGTCGGTCCAGGACGTCGAGCTGTTGCCGCCGGGCCCCAACGACGTGGTCGTCCGCGTGACCGCCACGGCGCTGTGCCAGACCGACGTCAGCGTACGGGCCGGCAAGTACGGCTATGGCGCGCCGCTGATCATGGGTCACGAGGCCTGCGGCGTGATCGAGGCGCTGGGCGCGGCGGTGACCGGACTGTCGGTCGGCGACCGGGTGGCCACCTCGTCCGCCCCGGCCTGCGGCGCCTGCGAAAACTGTCTGGGGGGGCGCCCGCACGTCTGCGTCCTGGCCCAGGAGGTGCGCAAACCCGTCCGCGCCAGGCTGCCGGACGGCTCGCTGGCCATGGGCCTCTACGGCGTCGGCTCGTTCGCCGAGCGGATGACGGTGAACCAGGCCTCGGTCGTGGCGCTGCGCACGCGGCTGCCCGACGCCGAGCTGGCGCTGATCGGCTGCGGCGTCACCACGGGCCTGGGGGCGGTGCTGAACCGGACCGACCTGAAGCCGGGGGGCTCGCTGGCCGTGATCGGCTGCGGCGCGGTGGGCCTGGCCGCCATCCAGGGCGCGCGGATCGCCGGCGCCGTCACCGTCATCGGCATCGACCCGCGCGAGGCCCGGCGCGCCGACGCCCGCGCCATGGGGGCCAGCCTGACCCTCGATCCCGGTCCATCGGTCGTCGAGGCCGTGCTGGAGGCGACGGGCGGGCGCGGCGTGGACGCCTGCATCGACGGCGTAGGCTTGCCCGCCACGGTCGATCAGGCCTACGCCATGACCCGGCAGGCCGGCAGCGTGGTCATCGTCGGGCTGCCGCCCCAGGGCGCCACCTTCTCCTTCGACGCGTGGCCCTTCTTTCTCTCGGAGAAGCGGATCTCCAGCTCGCTCTTCGGGTCGGCCGACATCCGCCGAGACTTCCCGCGCTACGCGCGGTTCGCCGAGGAAGGGCGGTTGAACCTCGGCGGCCTCGTCTCGAGAACCCTCACCCTGGACCAGGTGAACGAGGGGCTCGACGCCCTGGCGGCCGGCGACGTGGTCCGCGCCGTCATCGTGCCCGATTGAGGCCGTCTCCCACCGGCGCTAGACAACCGGCATGACGTCCCCGCCGCGCAGGGCCGGCGGTCGCCCGCGCGACCCCGCCATAGACCGGAGTCTGGCCGAGGCGGCCCTGGCCGAAATGGCGGCCCACGGCTTCGCGGGACTGTCCATCGACCGGGTCTCCGAGATCACCGGCGTGGGCAAGATGACCATCTACCGCCGCTTCTCCGACAAGAGCGCGCTGGCCGTGGCGGCGCTGGCCTTGCTGACGGCCGAAGAGGGGCCGGCCGACACCGGCGATCTGGCCGAGGACCTGTCGCGCCAGCTCGCGCTCGCCCACGGCAACCTCGAGGGGCGGGGCAGCGTGGCCCTGCTGGGCGCGCTCCTGGCGGAGCGCGAACGGCGGCCGGAACTGATCCACGCCTACCGCGAACGGCTGTTCCGTCCCCGGGCCGAGAAGATCCAGGCTCTGCTCCGCGACGCCCGCGATCGCGGCCGGCTTCGCGCGGACCTGGACGTCGAGGCCGCCGGCCTGAGCCTGCTGGGCTTCCTGGCGGCCAGCTATATCGCCGACGCCCCGGTGGACGCGTCCCGCCTGCGCCGGTCGGTGGACGCATTCCTGGCGGGCGCGCGTCCGGGGCCGGCCCCGGACGAACCGGCCCCGGACGAACCCGGCTGAACCGGGTCAGACCGTCACGGGCTCGCGGCGGAACGCCGGCATCACCTCGCGGGCGAAGAAGCGCAGCCGTTCGATCCCGCCCCAGGGATCGTTGAGCAGCACATAGTCCACGCCCGCAGCCTCCAGCCGCTTGAGCGAGGCGATGCAGTCCTCGGGCGTGCCCACGATGGTGGCCGCCCGCGTCGCTTCGTCCGACGTGTCGACCGCGAAGGGGCCGGTGGGCGCCGCCGGCGCGGGCCGGCCCGGGATCTGCGCCGTGGCGGACAGGTGGGCGATGGCCGCATGGCGCCGCCGGATCTCGTCGTCCACCTTCGCCGGATGGTCCACCAGCATGAGGCCGCGGGTCAGCGCGATCTGGCCCGGCAGGCTCTGCGCGCCGGCCTCGGCCTGCGCCTCGCGGTACCAGCGCACGCGCCGGCCGGTGACTTCGGCCGAGCCGAACTGGTCCAGCAGCAACCGCTGCCCGCTGAGCGCCGCCTGGCGCACCGAGCCTTCACTGCCGGCGGCCACCCAGACGGGGGGCGGCGACTGCACCGGCCGGGGCTCGACGACCACGTCCCGGAACCGCCAGAAGCGGCCATCGTGCGAGAAGCGTTCGGTCGAGCTCCAGCTCTTCAGGACCAGCGCCAGCGCCTCCTCGTAGCGGGCCTGAGCCTCGGCCGGATCGATGGCGAAGCCGTGGAATTCGTTGGCGCGGTAGCCTCGGCCGACGCCGAAATCCAGCCGCCCGTTCGACACCAGGTCCACGGTCGCAGCTTGCTCGGCCAGCAGCAGCGGATGGTGCCACGGCATCACCGTCACGGCGGTGCCCAGGCGCATCGTGCGCGTGCGCCCGGCCAGGTAGGCCAGCAGCGATAGCGAGGCGCTGACCTGACCCGAGCCGGTGAAATGGTGCTCGACCAGGAACACGGACTCGAAGCCGAGCTGCTCGGCCTCCACCACATAGTCGATGAACTTGCCGTACGACTGGCTGTCGCCGGTGTGGCCCGCCGGGCGCGAGGCGCCGCCGAAGAGTCCGAAGCGCATGGGTGTTTCTCCGTATAGATACGATACGGTATCGTATCTATACGGAGCGGGCAAGCTCGGTCTCGGCGGCGTGGCGGCGGCGCACCGCCTGCGCCACCTGCCGGCCGACCGTCCGGAGCTGGGCCTCCACCGTCGCATCGGTGCATCCTTCCTCGGCGAAGAGTCCGGCGCGCACCGAGATCGCCGCGGCGAACGGCGTGGGCCAGCCGCGCAGGGCGTGCGTCACCGCCCGTAGCGCGTCGATGGTGGTCATCGCGGCCTGCGAGCCGAACCCGGTGGCGATGCAGCCCACGGGCAGGTCGTCGAAATAGGAGCGTGGGTCGCGGGCCATGTCCTCGGTGTAGTCGAGGGCGTTCTTCACCAGGCCCGAGATCGAACCGTGGTAGCCGGGACTGGCGACGATCACGCCGTCGGCGCGGCGCAGCGCGGCCAGCAGCGCCTGGGCTTCGGGCGTCCGGTCCGGGTCGGCCGGATCGTACATCGGCATGCGGAGCTGGGGGCCGGCGAAGCACGCCGTTCTCACGCCGTGACGCATGGCCTCGTCCAGCGCGATGCGCAGGGCCGACTCGCAGGTGGACCCGGCGCGCAGCGTGCCGCCCAGACCGACGATCAGCATGAGATCGGCTCCTCGCGAACCTGTTGGGGGACGTGCGGTTCCCGATGGGGGGCGTTGACGGCGATCATCGCCGTCAACCCATCCCGTAGGCGCCCAGCTTCGAGGCGGCCTCCGGGACCAGCAGGGCGTAGTCCACGCTGGGCGACGACAACTCGGAGCTCAACACGTCCAGAACATAGGGCCCCGGCTGGGACAGCGCCGCCGCCAGGCCCTCGCGCGCCTCGTCCAGGGTGGCGGCCCGGCTGGCTCCGGCGCCCATGGCCCGGCCCACGGCGGCGAAGTCCACGGGACGGAAGACGGACTCGGGGGTGATGCCCAGCGACCGCTCGCCCTGGATGACCCAGCCGTATCCGGCGTTGTTGAGCATCACGAAGATGATCGGAAGTTCCATGCGGACAGCGGTTTCGATCTCGCCCAGCCAATAGGCGGCGGCCCCGTCGCCGGCGACGGCCACCACCCGCGTGCCGGCGGGGGAGCCCAGGGCGGCGCCCAGGGCCGCGCCGCCGGCCCAGCCGATTCCCGCCAGCCCACGGGGCGCCAGGAAGCCCCGGCCCGCGCGCCGGATGGGATAGCGCGCGGCCGTCCACCCCGACGCCAGGCTGGCGTCGGTGACGAGGATCGAGTCGTCCGGCGCCAGATCCGCGATGGCGGCCACGACCGCCTCGGGCGCGACCGCCGGATCGTCGGGCGCCGTTCCCGGCTGCGGGGGCAGGACGCCCTGTCGGGTCCAGGCGAAGCGGGGCGAAAGGGCGGTCAGGCCGTCGGCGATCTGCGCCGCGGCTTCGCGGATATCGGCTACGATGCCGATGGCGGCCGGGATGGCGCGGCCCAGTTCCTCGCCGTCGACGTCCACGTGGATCAGGGTCTGCTCGCGCCCGGGCAGGCGCCAGAGGAACGAGTTGAACTGAGCGAACTTGCTGCCGAGCACCAGGACCACGTCGGCCTGTTGCAGGGTCTGGCTGGCGCCCACGTCCCCGAACACGCCCACCACGCCTCCGGCGCGGGGATGCCGCTCGTCGATGATTCCCTTGCCGTTGATGCTGGTCACCACCGGCAGGCCGAACGTATCGGCCAGCCGCGCGACCTCGGCATAGGCGCCGCTGGCCACCGCGCCGCCGCCGGCCAGCACGATCGGGCGTTCGGCGGCGGCCAGCAGGGCCACTGCGCGCGCCACGTCGCCGGCGGCAGCGGCGGGGCGGTGGCGTGGCCATGACGCGGCCTCGGGCGTGAAGCGCGACAGGTCGAAGGCGTCCACCGGCGACGCCATCACATCCTCCGGAATCTCCAGCACCACCGGGCCGGGCCGCCCCGTGGTGGCCACCCGCAGCGCGTGCTCCATCATGTCGGCCAGCATCTCGGGGCGGTGGACCCTGGCCAGCCACTTGCTGACCGGCCGCAGCAGATCGGCCTGTTCCAGCGCCTGCGACGAGACCCCGCGCCGGCGAAGGTGCTCGCGTCCGGTCTTGATGTCGGCCACCAGCGCCAGGACAGGGACCCCCGAGGCGTACGCCTCCGCCAGGCCCGAGACCAGGTTGGTGGCGCCCGGCCCGACGGTGGCGTCGCACATGCCCACGCGGCCGCTGACCCGGGCATAGGCGTCGGCGGCGCACGCGCCGTTCCGTTCGTCATGGACCAGAACATGCCGGAAGCCCCGCGCGCGCGCCGCGCCGTAGAACGGCACGGTCTGCCCGCCCGGCACGCCGAAGCAGGTATCTATGCCGACCGCCTGCAGAATGGCGACGATCTCGTCCGCGACTGTCGAATGGCCCATGAACGCATCTCCCTCATAAAAGGTATAATAATTGTACTATCATGCGGCAAGGCGTGATTTTGGGGTTTGCGCGGAGCCTTTGGCCCCGGGGGACGATGAGGGAGTCCCTCGCGGCCCGGCCCCAAAGGCGAGGCCGCAAAGCTTAGTGCGGTATTTTGGTGCAATTAGTATACTATTTTGAGAAGACGACGCCGGATCGAGCGTCGGAACGACGAAGGGGAACGGAACGTGGCGGTGGATTTCGGAAGCGTACGACGCGCTGCGGCGCCGGCCGGCGAGGCGGCGGGCCAACCCGGGCTATGGCGCCGCCTGGCCTTCGCCGGGCCCGCCTTTCCGCTCTCGGCGATGCTGTTGCCGGTGCTGATCTATCTGCCGGACCATTACGCCCGGAACCTGGGCATGGACCTCGTGGTCCTGGCGTCGGTGCTGATGGCGGTGCGGATCTTCGACCTCTGGTTCGATCCCGTCCTCGGCTTCGTCATCGACAAGACGAACACCCCGATCGGACGCTATCGGCCGTGGTTCGTGGCCAGCCTGCCGATCTCGGTCGTGTCGATCTGGATGCTGTTCATGGCGCCGGTGGGGATGACCGGCTTCTACCTGCTGTTCTGGCTGATCGCGGCCAACGTGGGCCAGTCCATGGGCCAGCTAAGCCACATGGCCTGGGCAGCCGCCAGCGCCCCCACCTACGACCAGCGCTCGCGCATCTACGGCTGGCTGCTGGCGCTGTCGATCTTCGGCACCTTCGCCATCATGGCGACCCCGCCGTTTTCGCGCATGGTGCTGGGCATCGACCATTCGCGCGGGGTGGAGGCGATGGGCTGGCTGGTGGTGGCCGTCCTGCCGGTGACGTTCCTCGTCGCGTTGGCGGCCACGCGGGAGCCGCCGACGCCGCCGGCTGCGGCCAAGCCGAACCTGCGTCAGTATCTCGACATGCTGCGCCGGGGCCGGGTGCTGCGCGTCCTGGTCACCGACATCACCTGGGGCACGGCCCCTGCGCTCGCGGCCACGCTGTTCTTCGTCTACATGGACGCCATCAAGGGCATCCCCCGTGAGGTCTCCAGCCTGATCCTGCTGGTCTATTTCGTGGGCGGGATGGTGGGAGCCCCTGTCTGGACGCGCCTTGCGCGGACCGTCAGCAAGCACAAGGCGATGATGTTCGCCGGCCTGACCTATGCGGTCTTCCAGTCGGCCATGATGCTGGCGCCGGCGGACGCGCCGCTGGTGGTGGCGGGGTTCATGTTCCTGGCCGGACTTGCCAGCACGGCGGGACAGATCCTGTTGCGCTCGATGATGGCCGACGTGGCCGACGAGGAGCGGCTGCACAGCGGCGTGGAACGGACGGGCCTGCTGTTCTCGCTGCTCACGGGCTCGGTGAAGATCGGCTCGACGCTGGCGATCGGGATCGGGCTCTACACCCTCAAGGTGTTCGACTTCGACTTCGCCAAGGGATCCGCCAATCCGCAGGATTCCCTGGTGGCGCTGGGGATACTCTACGCGCTCGTTCCGGCCGGTCTGGGCGTCGCCACCGCGCTGGTCATCAGGGGGCATAAGATCGACGCCGCGGCGCACGCGGAAATCCGCCGCCAACTCGATCTGCGCGACGCCCAACTTCGCGGAGAGGCTGGGTAGCCGGCGGGGGGCTTCGGGGGGCGGGAGGTCAGTAGAGGTCGACCACCGCCGTCTCGCCCAGTTCGTCGATGATGATCTTGTGGAGATCGATCATGTGCGAACGCCAGGCGGTTTCGGCGCCGACCGCGTCGCCGGCCTTCACATGATCGACCATGCGCTGGTGGTTGGTCACCGCGAGCTGGTTCAGCGCGAGCTGGTCCGGCCGGGCGCGGCCGACGAACTGGGTCACGTGGCGGCGGAAGATGTCGTCCAGCATTCCCACCATCAGGGCCGCGGTGACGTTGCCGGCGCGCTCGATCAAGATCTGGTGGAGCCGCGCGGTGGCGAGTCCGAACGCCGCGAAGTCTTCCATCGTCTCGCGCTCGTGCCGCATGTGGGCTTCCAGCGCCGCCACGTCCTCGTCCGTGCGGTGGGCGGCCAGCCGGCCGGCCAGCGGGGGTTCGATGAACGCCCGCGCCTCCAGCACCTCGCCGAGCGTGGCGCGGCGGATCTGAAGCAGAAGGCCGAACGAGCGGGCGGCCCGGTCGTGCTCGGGCAGACAGATGCGGGCGCCGCCGCCGGCGCCTCGGCGCACCCGGATCAGTCCTTCGGTCTCGAGGATGCGGAATGCCTCGCGCAGCGTCGGTCGCGAGACGTTGAACTGCTCCATGAGCCGGGCTTCTGCGGGCAGAGGATCGCCCTCCCGCAGCTCTCCCCGGGCGATCTGGCGCCGGATAACGTCGGTGATCAGCTCTGCGGCCTTCGGAATCTGCACCCGGATCTGGTCCCGTTGCTCGTGAAGGATCGTCGTCGTCCGGGGCTCGGATAGGCCGCGGGGCCGGCGGAACCCTTGGATTTTCATCTCGGGCTCTATCGTGGTGCGGCGCAGCGCGCAATGACCTTGGCGCGGAGCGCCTTCGCCGGGTTTCTCCCAATGCGTTGATCTTCAAGTCGAAATTCGGAGAACGGAAGATTTTGAAAATCAATAAATCTTCTATTGATTAGAATTATCTAACGATTTAAAACGCTCTCAAGCTCCGGGAAATAGGGAGCGGCGTTCAACGCCCAGGGAGGGGACATCATGATGGCATTGCGTGGTCGGCGCGTCAGTCTGCTGGCGGGTGGAGTCCTGACGGCGGCGGCTGTCGCTTTGCCTCCGGCCGCCATGGCCGCGGAGGACTCCGGCGGTTCGACGGTCGGCGAGGTGGTGGTCACGGCCCAGAAGCGCGCCGAGAACGTGAAGGACGTTCCGATCGCCATCACCGCGGCCAGCGGCGAGACCCTCGAGGCCCGCCAGATCACCAACTTCCACGATCTCGTGCGGGTGGCGCCCAGCTTCAACTCCAATCAGCTCGGCGACGCGCGCGCTTCGGCGATGAACCTGCGCGGCGTGTCGTCGACCCAGGGCAATCCCGGCCGGCATTCCTCGCTGGGAGTCTTCGTCGACGGGGTGTTCATGGCCCGCACGGGGATGGCCTCGTCGCAGGACTTCCTGGACATCGAGCGGATCGAGGTGCTCCGCGGCCCGCAAGGCACGCTGTTCGGGATGAACACGGCGGCCGGGCTCGTGCACATCATCACCCGAAAGCCGGACATGAACGCCTTCGGTGGCTACGGCGAGGTGGTCTACGGCAACTACAATCTGATCGAGGGGCGGGCCCGGATCAGCGGTCCGATCATCGCCGACACCCTGGGTTTCAGCCTGTCGGCCGGGGCGAAGTCGCGCGGCGGCTTCACCTACAACGCCACGACCGGGCGGGACGTGGACGACGAGAAGAAGTTCAGCGTCCGGGGCAAGCTGTTCTACAGCTCCGAAAATTTCGACGCGCTCCTGAGTGCGGACTACGCCAAGGAAGACACGGAGTGCTGCGCGGCGGTCGTCTACAAGCTGCTGCCCGGAGCCAGCCTGAACGGCGTTCCCACGGCGCCGATCGCGCCTCCGGGCCTGGCCTACGATCGCGTGACGCTCCAGAGCGGGATCAACACGAACCCGGTGCGCGGCGACGGGATTTCGCTGGAGATGAACTGGACCGTCGGCGATCACACCTTCACCTCGCTCACCGCGAAGCGCTTCTGGACGCTTCAGCCCCTGAACGACCCCGACGCGCTTCCCCAGCGCTTCATCGACAACTTCCTGATCGACCAGGGCCACCATCAGTTCAGTCAGGAATTCCGGCTGACGTCGCCGTCGGACGGTCGCCTCAACTACATCGTCGGCCTCTTCTATTTCGACCGCCGATCCACGGATTACGAAGACATCCGGCTCGGGCCGGACGCGCCGGCGGCGCTCAAGATTCCCGGCACCAACGCCGCGACGATCACCGATGCGCGGGTGAAGGACCGGACCTATTCGATCTTCGGCCACGCCAGCTATCACTGGACCGACAAGTTCACGACCTCGATCGGCCTTCGCTACACCCACGAGCCGCAGTCGGTGGTCTTCAACCAGACGTCGAACAACCGGGTGTTCGCGAATCTGGGAGCCACGGTCGACAAGCGCAGCGACGACGCGGTGACCTGGAAGGTCGACGCCAGCTATCGCTGGACTCCGGATCTAACGAGCTATGCGTCCGTCGCGCGCGGCTTCAAGCCCGGCGGCTTCGAGATCACGCGTCGCTCGAACATGCGGGGTTTCCAGTTCGATCCCGAGACCAACATCAACTATGAGCTGGGACTGAAGGGCGCCTTCCTGGACCGTCGGCTGTCGCTCAATGTGGCCGCCTTCTACACCCTGTACCGCGACTTCCAGACGCTCGCCTTCAACGGCACCTCGTACACCACCGCCAACGCCGAGGAGTTCAAGACCCAGGGCATCGAGGTGGAGGCCGAAGCGCGTCCGATGGACGGGCTCTGGGTGACGATGGCCACCAGCTTCGTCGACGCCAAGTACACCGACTTCAAGAACGGCGCCTGCCCGCCCGGCGTGGCGGGGGTCTGCGATCTGTCGGGCAAGCGGCTGAACGGTTCGGCCAGATTCAACTTCAACGGCGCGGTCCGCTACGAGCGCCCGGTGACCGACACCTGGTCCGCCTATACCCTGGTCGACTACCACTACAAGAGCAGCGTCTACATCGGCCAGAACCTCGATCCCAACACGCGCCGCGGCGGCTACGGGGTCTTCAACGGCCGGATCGGCGTGCGGGACAACGACGGCCTGTCGATCGAGGCGTTCGCCAACAATCTGCTGAACCGGGACTACGTGAACTTCATGTTCCTCGCCCCGCTCTCGCAGGCCACCTACGTCGGCTACGTCGGCGCGCCGAGGGTCTACGGGATGCGGATGTCCAAGAGGTTCTAGGGCCGGCTGCGGCCAACGTCCGGATCACGAGCCTTTCACTTGATCCGAATAAATAGTGCTATAATTGCTCTACTTTAAGCTATCTGCGTTCGGAGGAAGCCATGCCCTACGTCGAGAACGAGATCATCCACGACGCCGATGCGCATATCGTGGAACTGCCCGACTGCCTGGACGACTACATCGAACCCCGTCTGAAGGACGCCTATCACGCCGCCCGCAACGCCGAGCCCGAGTATGCGGCCCGAATGCTTGGCCGGGAGGCGCTGATCAGGGAGAAATTGAGCGCGAAGCATGCCGATCCCGAGTTCCGGGCCGGCGCTGCTGAGAACCTGATGTCGCGGAAGGGCCACGAGTCCCTGGGCGGCTTCCTGGCCGAGGACCGGCCCCAGGCCCTGGACCTGCTGGGGTTCGCCACCCAGCTGATGTTTACGTCGATCGCGCTGCGCAACTTCAACCTCGACACCGGCGACGACATGGACTTGTGCTACGGCGCGGCGCGGGCCCACAACCGGATGATCACCGACTTCTGTTCGGTCGACCGGCGAATGCTTCCGGTGGCTTACATTCCGATCGCCGACATGGAGCGTGCGCCCGAGGAAGCCCGCTTCGCGCTTGAACTGGGCGCCAAGGGATTCATGATCCCGCAGCAGCCGCCCAAGACGCATTCCCCGAGCCATACGGGCCTGGACCCGCTCTGGGCCATCGCCCAGGAGGCCGGCGTGCCGATCCTGTTCCACATCAACGGCACCGACCTGAACCCGTCCTACCGCGAGAACGGCAAGCCCAACGTGGTCATCGTCAGCGGCGACGGCGACTCGAACTCGCTGGGCTACATGTCGATCCCGCAGCCGGTGCAGACCACCCTGGCGGCCCTGATCTTCGACGGCGTCATGGATCGCTTCGAGAACCTCAAGTTCGGGGCCATCGAACTGGGCGCTTCGTGGGTGCCGAGCTGGCTGCGGCTGATGGACAACTCGTTCGAAGCCTTCGCCCGCCACGAGGAGCGGCTGCGCAACCTCAGCGCCCGGCCCAGCGAGATCGCGCGCCGCCAGGTGCGGGTGACGCCGTTCCCCACCGACGACGTGTCGTGGATCATCCAGAACTCGGCCGAGGAGATCTGCATGTTCTCGTCCGACTACCCGCACGTCGAAGGCGGCCGCAATCCGCTGAAGCGCTTCCGCGAGAATCTCGTGGGCTCGTCGCTGTCCCAGCGGGCGATCGACGGTTTCTTCCGCGACAACTACATCGACATGATGGGCAAGGCGCTGCCGGAGGACCTCCGGTATCCCAAGCACCTCGTCGCGGCCTGATCCTCCCCGGAACTGGCGCCCCGTCCCGAAGGTCGAGCATCGGCGGCGGGGCGCCGCTCATTTTTACGGAACAGGAGGCCGCGACGGCCTCGGGGGAATGACGATGTCGCTGCAAGGTGCGCCGCTGGCCGGCGTGAAGGTCCTGGAGATCGGCCACTACATCGCCGCGCCGCACTGCGCGATGATGCTCGCCGACCAGGGCGCCGACGTGATCAAGGTCGAGCCGGCGGGCGGCGAGCCTGGCCGCAAGGCGCCTCCCTACAGCGCCGCCGGCGAGAGCCTGGCCTTCGCCTGCCACAATCGCGGCAAGCGCAGCGTCGCGCTGGACCTGCGCCGGACCGAGAGCGGTGAGGCTCTGGAGGCGCTGCTGCGCTGGGCCGATATCGTCGTGACGAACTACGCCTACGGGATTCCCGAAAAGCTGGGCTTTGGCTTCGACCGCCTGTCCCAGGTCAATCCGCGAGCCCCGATGATCCACATCACCGGCTTCGGCCAGGAGGACGACCGGCGCGACTACCTGGCGTTCGACCCCGCCATCCAGGCGATGAGCGGGTTCTCGGACCTCACCGGCGACGCCGAGGGCCCGCCGACCATCAGCCAGTTCTTCGTGGCCGACCACGCCGCCGGGATGGTGGCCGCCTATGCGGCCATGTGCGCCCTGTGGGAGGCGCGCGCCACGGGGCGGGGCCGCTTCGTCCCTGTCTCGATGCTGGAGGCCATGACCTCGCAGCTCAGCTATCACATCCCCACGCGCGGTGCGGCCGGCAAGTCGCCCACGCGCTTCGCCCGCGCCCCGGAGGCCTTCGACTTCTTCCCGACCCGCGACGCGCCGATGTACCTGGCCGCCGGGACGCCCGCGAGCTGGCGCGCCTTCAGCCAGCTGATGGGGCGTCCGGAGTGGGCGCCCGATCCGAAGAAGCGCCCCAACCTGCTGGAAAACCCGGACCTCAAGGCAGAGGTCGACGCCGTGGCCGGCGCCTGGTTCGCGGCCCGCACCTCAGCCGAGGCGCTGGACGCGCTGCAACGGGCGGCCATTCCGTGCGGCGCGGTGCGCAGCGTAGCCCAGCTCTACGATGAGGAGGTGGCCGCCGGCTCGGCGGTGGTGTCGTTCGTGGATCTCGCGGGTGGCGGCCCACCGGCTCCGGTGCCGGGTCCGGCCGTGACCTTCCCCGGCGCGCCCGCCGATCGGGCGCGCGTGGCCTCCCTGGGCGAGCACAATGCGGCGGTCCTCGCCGAACTGGGCGTCCCGGCCGACATCGTCGCAGCCCTGACCGCCGCCGACCGCCCCGCGGTTCCGGCCTGATCGCGGATCGGGAGGCGCAGGATGAACAAGGTCAGGATCGGCGTCCTTGGCTGCGCGCGGATCAACAAGGCCGCCGTCCTCGACGCCGCGGTTGAGGTTCCCGGTTTGGAAGTCGCGGCCGTCGCCTCACGCGACGCCGCCCGCGCGGCCGACTACGCGGCCCGTCACGGCGTGGCGCGCAGCTACGGCGCCTACGAGGCCCTGCTGGCCGATCCCGACATCGACGTCGTCTACAATCCGCTACCGAACAGCCTGCACGCCGAGTGGTCGATCCGGGCGCTGGAGGCGGGCAAGGCGGTGCTCTGCGAGAAGCCCCTGGCCTCCAATGCGGACGAGGCCGGGCGGATCGTCGAGGCGGCGGGCCGCGCGGGCCGGCCGCTGATCGAGGCGTTCCACTATCGCCACCATCCCGTCGCCGCCCTCATCCTCGAGACCGTGCGGTCGGGCGCTCTCGGCCGGCTGACGCACATGCGCGCGGCGATGAAGGTGCCGGGCGGCCTGCTCGCCGCGGACGACATCCGCTTCCAGCTCGCCCTGGCTGGTGGCGCGACGATGGACCTGGGGGCCTATGGTCTGAACCTGATGCGCTGGGTGGCCGGCGCCGAGCCGCAGGTGGCCGAGGCGCGGGCCGAGCTGGCGGCGCCGGACGTCGACGCCGCGATGCACGCGCGGCTGATCTTTCCCGGTGGCCTGACGGGCGAGCTTGACTGCGCCCTGGCGGCGTCCGAGTTCGAGGCGGGCCTGACGGTGGAAGGCGAGCGAGGCCGCGTCCATGCGGTCAACCCGTTCCTTCCCCAGCGGGGACACAGCGTGACCATCGAGACCGGTGGCGAACCCGTGGTCCATCGCCTGGACCGCACCTCCACCTATGTCTTCCAGGCGCGGCATCTGGTCGAGGTTGTGCGTGACGGCGCGACGATCCGCACGCCGGGCGAGGACGGCGTGGCGAACATGGCGGCGATCGACGCCGTCTACCGGGCCGCCGGCCTGAATCCCCGTGGCGCGCCCGTCGCGTCGCCTGCCTGACGGAGTCCCAGATGGACCGCCTGCCATTCGCCTCGCCCGCCTGGGTGGCCCTGATGCACGGGACGTTGGAGGAGCTGGTGGCCGCCGACCGGGATGCGCTGCGCGACGTGGACTTCTCCATGTGCGAGATCATCAGCCGCGTCCCGCCCGACGATGGCGCCGTCGTCCTCGGCGCGCGGTTCCGCGACGGCGGCGTGGCGTTCTTCGAAGACGCCGAGGCCGGGGCCGACTATGTGGTGCGCGGCGACTACGAGGCCATGCTGCCTGGCGCCCGGCTGGTCCATCGCACCGCCACCCCGGACGACATGGCGGCCCAGGCCGCGCGTCGGCGGGAGATGGCCGCCGCCGGCCGCCTGTCGTCGTCGGGCGACATGAGCCGCGCCTCGAAGCCGCTGTTGCGGGTGCTGGCGCGGATGCACGACCGGATGGCCGAGCGGACGGCCTGAACGATGGGCCCGAAGCCGGTGGCCTGCATCGGTCCGCGGGGGAGAGCCGCCATGACCGGTCGAAGGATGTATCGAACAGGGATCGGAGGGCGTGATGCCGCTGCTTTGTGGACTGGCCTGCGCGGCCGTGCTGGCCGGAGGGGTCGAGACGGCGCCGGCGCCCGAGGTGTCCGATATGCGTAGCTGGACGCCGCAGCAGCGCGCCCTGGCCTTCCGCAGCGTCGAGAAGATGTTCCCCGTCGCCGACGTGAAGCGCGGCGAGAGGGTTCGGCCGCTGCCCGTCGCGGATCGTCAGATCGCGCCCACCTTCACCTATGGCGGCCAGAGCCACGACGTGGCCAGCTTCATGGCTGCGCAGGACGTCTCGGGCCTGCTGGTGCTCCAGGACGGCCGGATCGTGCTCGAACGCTATGGCCTGGGCCGTGGCCCCGACGACCGCTGGACCTCGTTCTCGGTGGCGAAGTCGGTGACCTCCATCCTCATGGGCGCCGCGATCGCTGACGGCCGGGTCGCCGGCCTGGACGCCGAGGTCACCGAGTACGTGCCCGAGATGAAGGGGAGCGGCTACGACGGCGTCACTGTCCGCCAACTCCTGACCATGACCTCGGGGGTGCGCTGGAACGAGGACTACACCGACCCGAACGCCGACGTCGCGCGGGTGGGCGCGGCCGTGACGGAACCGGGGGTCAATCCGGTGGTCAGCTACATGCGCAAGCTTCCGCGGGCGCATACGCTGGGCGAGGCGTTCACCTACAACACCGGCGAGACTGACCTGGCCGGCGTCGTGGTCTCGCGGGCCGTGGGCAAGCCCCTGGCCCGGTACCTGTCCGAGAAGATCTGGGCGCCGTATGGCATGGAGCAGGACGCGATCTGGCTGCTGGACGCCGGCGGCCACGAGCGGGGCGGCTGCTGCATGAGCATGACCCTGCGTGACTACGCCCGCATCGGGCAGTTCATGCTGGACGGCGGCGTGGCGGGCGGACAGGCGGTGCTGCCCGCGGGCTGGATCGGCGAGGCGACGGGCGCCCTTGTGCGCACCGACCAGCCCGAGCGCGAGGCCTACGGCTATTTCTGGTGGGCCCAGGGCGACGGTTCGTTCGCCGCCATAGGAATCCACGGCCAGGCGATTATCGTCTATCCCGCCGAGCGCCTGGTGGTCGCGATGAACGCGGCCTGGAAGGACGCCCGGTCCGAGGACCGCTATCGCGAACGCGACGCCTTCGTGCAGGCGGTGCGGGCGGCGCTCCGGTAGGCCCAGCCGTCCATATATGGCCAGACGGGCGAGAGTATTCTCGTCCCGTCAGGGCTCTCAGGTCGCCGTCTCTGCGTCGAGATTGGCTCGACCACCCGCTCACCGAACCTTGCAGGTTCGCTGCGCGCCCCGCGGCGGTGACCATCCAGGAGTTGGCGCGCGATCGACGACCTAGAGCGGCGTCTTCGCGTTGTCTCCCATGTGCGGCGCTTGGCCCGTCACGGCCGCGACGGCCATCTTGACGAGGGCGACGGCCTTGCCGGGGCTGTCCCACAGCTCGCCGGCGTCCGGCGTCAGGGTCAGGAGCCGGATGGTCGGGTCGGTGGCGTCCTCCCACCAGGCCTTGTCGAAGTCCGTCCACAACGCCGCGATCTTCTCGCGGTCGTTGGACACTCGCGCCTCGCCCGAGATCAGGACGTACTTGTAGTTCCGGTTGTCGGCCCAGACGCAGGACACCGCCGGGAAGCGGTCGATCTCTGCGTTCTTTCCCCCGTCGGCGTCGACCAGGAAATGGACGGCGTGCTCGTCGCGACGGACGCGCGCCGAGAGCGGCCGGCTGCGCTGCTGTTCCCCGTCCCAGGTCGTGAACATGCAGATGTCGATCTTCTCGGCGAGTTCCCAGATCCGGTCCTGCACCTCGGCGGGGGATTTGGGATTGTCGTTGGGGCGTTCCTTGGCCATCGGGGTCTCCTCCAGGGCAAGTCGTCCAAACGCGCACACTCCGCCCCCGTTGCAGGCGGTCGGCGCGGCGTCGTGATTCACGGCGCGATGTCGGTTGCTCGCGACAGGGCGGTGGTTCCCGAGGAGTGCGAGCACGCGACGGTCGGCGTCGTCCGCCGGGGCTGAATCCGAACGTGCATGCGCGCCGGCGGAGCCCGGCTTCCGCCATGCGGGAAAAGGGGCGCGTCTTCGGCCTCGGCGCTGTCAAGACGCGCCGTTCGCAAATAGATGCGCCGCCCGTCAGGCCCTCTCGGGCCCTCCCAGCGAGGACTTGCGAATGAAGCGGCGCAGCATCGGCGTGATCATGAACGGTGTGACCGGCCGGATGGGCGGCAGGGACCACCTGGAACGCTCCATCATGGCCATACGCGCCGCCGGGGGCGTCCGGGTCGGCGACACCGAACTCTGGCCGGAACCCGTCCTGATCGGCCGCGACCCCACGCGCCTGCGGGCGCTGGCCGACCGCCACGGCCTCGATCGCTGGGGGCTGGATCTCGACGCGGCGCTGTCGGACTCTGCCAACGAAATCTACTTCGACGCCCAGGCCACGGTGCAACGGGAAGCCGCGGTCCGGCGTGCGATCGCCGCGGGCAAGCATGTCTATGTGGAGAAGCCGGCGGCCCTGACCAGCGCGTCGGCGCTGGCCCTCGCCACCGAGGCCGACGCCCGGGGCGTCCGCCACGGCGTGGTGCAGGACAAGCTGTTCCTCCCGGGGATCCTGCAACTTTCCCGGCTCATCGAGGAAGGCTTCTTCGGCCGGATATTCTCGGTCCGGGGCGAGTTCGGCTACTGGGTCTTCGACGACATCGTCGGCGGCCGGCAGAGGCCGTCGTGGAACTATCGGGCCGAGGACGGGGGCGGGATCGTCCTCGATATGTACGCCCACTGGCGCTACCTCTTCGATGAGCTGTTCGGCGGCGTGAAGGCCCTGGTCAACCGGTCGGAACGCCATGTCCCGATCCGGGCGGACGAGACCGGACGGCGCTACGACGCGACGGCCGACGATGCGGCCTACGCGATATTCGAACTCGGAAACGGCGCGATCGCGCACTTCGTCTCGTCGTGGTGCGTCCGGCCCTATCGGGACGACCTGTTCGTCATGCAGGTGGACGGCGAGCGCGGAAGCGCCCTGGCCACGCTCCGCGACTGCAAGATCCAGCCCGCCGCCGCGACGCCGGTGGCGCGCTGGAATCCGACGGGACCCGCGCCGGAGCTCCGCGCGGGGTGGATCGCGGCGCCGGAACGCGAGGAGCCGATGAACGCCTTCCGGGTGCAATGGGAGCACTTCCTCCGGCACGTCGTGCTGGACGAACCCTATCCCTGGACGCTGGCGGCCGGCGCCCGGGCCATCCAGCTCGCCGAGCTGGCCCAGGTCTCCTCGGCCGAAGCCCGATGGGTCGCCGTACCGGACCTCGTGGCATGACGCGGGATCTCGCAACGCCGTGGCGGGAGCGGTTCAGCCTCAACCAGGCCACGGTTCCGCGGTGGAACGCCGTGGAGGTCGTGGAGGCGAGCGCCAGGGCCGGTCTCCGCTGGGTCGGCCTCTGGCGTGATCCCGTGGCCGAAGTCGGCCTGCCGGCCGTGCGGAAGGCGCTGGAACACACCGGCCTGGCGGTGTCCTCCCTCTGTCGCGGTGGCTGGTTCGGAGCCTCGACGCCCGCCGAGCGACGGCGGCGGCTGGAGGACAACTTCCGCGCCGTGGACGAAGCGGCCGCGCTCGACGCCGAGACGCTGGTGCTGGTGGTGGGGCCCCCGGTGGGGGAGTCGCTCTCGGACGCGCGGCGCAGGGTCGCCGACGCCGTCGCCCAGACCGCCGCCTATGCGAAGACCGCGGGGGTGCGTCTCTCGATCGAGCCGCTGCACCCCACGTACTGCGCGGACAGATCGGTCATCGTCTCGCTCGTCCAGGCCCTGTCGCTGGCCCGGGCGAACGAGGGCGTCGGGGTGATGCTCGACAGCTATCACCTCTGGTGGGACCCCGAGTTGCCCGCCGGAGTTGAAGCGTCGGCAGAGCACATCCACGGCCTCCAGCTCGCCGACTGGCTGTCGCCGCCGCCGGATCACCTCAACGGGCGCGGCATGCCCGGGGACGGGTGCATAGATATCGCCGGCTTCGTCGCACTGGGGGAGGCGGCCGGCTATCGCGGCCCCATCGAGGTGGAGGTCTTCAATCCGACCGTATGGGCCCGGGATCCCCAGGAGGTCCTGGATCAGGCCCTGGACGGTCTGCAGCGTCACGTCGCCGTCGTGCTCGAGTCCCGCGAGGTTCGCCGCCCATGAACAACCGCACCGTCCGCCTCGTATCCGAAAGCGGCGATCTCACCCTCTTCACGCTTTCCGAACCGGTGTCGACGCCGAGAACGGCCAGGCCACCGGCGAGCCGTCAGGCGTTCGCCGCCGCCCACGTGGTGGCCGACCCGCTCGACACGCCGTCGAGCGATGGGCGAGCGCGGCTCGACTGGGACGCCACCCTCGCGCTCCGCCGCGACCTCTGGGGCCTGGGCTTCGGCGTGGCCGAAGCCATGGACACGGCCCAGCGGGGCTCCGGCCTCGACTGGCCCACGGCCCTGGAGCTGATCCAGCGCAGCGCCCGTGATGCCCGCGCCCTCGGCGGACGGATCGTGGCGGGCGCGCAGACCGACCATTGCCCGCCCGGCAGCCTGGGCGCGCTGGACGAGGTGGTCTCGGCCTATCTCCTCCAGGCGCGGGCCATCCAGAGCGCGGGCGCGGGGGTCGTGCTGATGGCCAGCCGGGAGCTTGCGCGTCTGGCGCGGAGCCCCGACGACTACGCCACGGTCTACGGCCGGGTTCTCGCCGAACTGGACGACGGCGTGATCCTGCACTGGCTGGGCCCGGCATTCGATCCCGCCCTGGCCGGCTACTGGGGGGATGCGGACCTCGATCGCGCCACCGAGGCCTGCCTGGACGTATTGGGCGCTCACGCCGGACGGGTGGCGGGCATCAAGCTCTCGCTTCTGGACGCCGGCCGCGAGATCCGGATGCGTCGCCGTCTGCCCGAAGGGGTGCGGATGTTCACCGGCGACGACTTCAACTTCCCCGAACTCATCGCGGGCGACGCCGAAGGCCACAGCGATGCGCTGCTGGGCGTGTTCGACGCCATCGCCCCGGCGGCGGCGGACGCCTTCGCCCGGCTGGACGCGGGTGACCCTGATGGCTTCCGGGCGCGGCTGGAGTCGTGTGTCCCCTTCGCGCGTCACGCCTTCGCGGCGCCCACCTACTTCTACAAGACCGATCTGACCTTCATCGCCTTTCTCGCGGGGCGTCAGCCGCACTTCCGCATGATCGACGGGCTGGAGGCGCGGCGTTCGATTCCTCACCTGTGCCGCCTGGTCGTCCTGGCCGATTCGGCCGGGCTGCTGTCCGATCCCGAGCCGGCGGCGCGGCGCCTGAGGGCGTTCCTGGAGACGGCCGGAATCGCACAGCCATGACGGAGGCCACGCCCGTGACGCCGAGATTCGACGACGCGGGCGTCGACATCCTGCGCGACGGTCTGACCCTGGCCCGCTACGTCTTCCGGCCGGACGCCCGCCCTGCGTATGCGCCAAAGCCCTATCTCGCGCCCGTCAGGTCCCTGACCGGCGAGGACGTGACGGTGGTGCGACCCCACGATCATCCCTGGCACAACGGTTTCCAGCTCGCCTTGCCCTATGTGGGCGACTGGAACTTCTGGGGTGGGCCGACCTACGTCGCCGGCGAAGGCTACGTCGATCGTCGCAACAACGGCTGGATGCGCCATGAGGCCTTCGACCACATCGTGGCGCAGGGCGCCCGACTGGACCTCGGGCAGACCCTGTCCTGGCTGGCGCCGTCCGGAGCCGAGGTCGCCGCGGAAGCCCGGACCCTGACGTTCGACGCCGCAGGGGCGGCGCAGGGCGTCTGGCGGCTCGGGCTGGACAGCCGCATCGTCAACCGCACGTCCGGGCCGCTGCGTCTCTCGAGCCCTACCGTGGAAGGCCGCCCGGCCGCGGGGTATGGCGGCTGGGTCTGGCGGGGTCCCAGGAGTTTCACAGGCGGGCAGGTCGTCGCCCCGGAACGCGTGCCGGACGCCATGGGCGCCCGGCTGCCCTGGCTGGCCTTTGTCGGTCGGCATGACGGCAGCGGGCGCGCCACCACGTTAGTGATGCGCGTTCCGGATGACGCCCCGCCGCCGCCCTGGTTCGTCCGGAACGAGCCCTACGCGATCATGGGGCCCGCGCCGTTCTACGCGGCGCCGCAACAGCTCGCCTCGGGAGAGACCCTGCGCCTGACGTGCGAGGTCCACATCGCTGACGGCCGGCTGACCGCGCCTGCGATCGCGTCGCTCCTGGCCGCCGCTGCGCCAGACGGCGGCGGCGTTGGAATGGGGACGGGGGCGTGACCGCGGTGCTGGACACCGTGATCGTGGGCGCCGGCCAGGTCGCTCAGGCGCATGCTCGGGCGTTGGCGGCCTCGCCCCATGTCCGGCTCGCCGCCGTGGTCGAGCCCGATCCGGTGGCGCGGGAAGCCTTCGCCCGCCGCCACGGGGCGCCGGCGGCCTATGCGGATCTCGACACGTTGTTGACGGCCATGCGACCGGACCTGGCTCATATCTGCTCCCCGCCCGGGGTTCACGCCGATCAGGCCATAGCCTGCCTGGACGCCGGAGCCTGGGTCATGTGCGAGAAGCCGCTCTGCGGCGGCCTGGCCGAACTGGACCGGATCGCGGCCGCCGAACGCCGGTCGGGCGCGCGATGCGCCGGGGTCGCGCAATGGCGTTTCAGCCCGCGGACGCAACGGCTTCGAGATCTGATCGATCGCCAGGCGTTCGGACGACCCTTGGCGGTCAGCGTCGAAACCGCCTGGTTCCGCGACGAGGCCTACTACGCCGCACCCTGGCGCGGGCGCTGGGAGAGCGAGTTGGGCGGTCCCACGGTGGGCGTCGGCATCCACCTCATGGATCTTGCGCTGTGGCTGCTCGGGGACTGGGTCGACGTGGCCGCCCTGGCGTCGACCCTGGATCGCGAGATCGACGTGGAGGACGTGTCGGTGGCGGCCGTGCGGTTCGCGAGCGGCGCCTTGGCCACAGTGGTCAACAGCGTACTTTCCCCGCGGGAGGAGTCGCGGCTCCGTATCGATTTCCAGTACGCCACCGTCGAGTTCAACGCGCTCTACAGCGAGGCCCCCGGCGATTGGCGGCTGACGGCGAGGCCAGGGTACGAGCCCCTTCTGAGCGCATGGGAACGGGAAGCCGGAGCCGGACCCAGCCGCATGACACGTCAGTTCGGCCGGTTCGCGTCGGCGGCGCTTGGCGAAGGCGACGTCGAGGTCTCTCTCGACGAAGTCCGGCCGGTCCTCGATCTGGTTTCGAGCCTGTACAAGTCTGCGGCCACGGGGAATGTCGTCCGGCGCGGATCGATCGCGCCCGGCGACCCGTTCTACGCGCGCGTGTCGGGCGATCTCGGACCCGGGGCGTTCCGCCCTTAACGCCCGTCGGAGAGGTTCGGCGCGACGGCGGCCGAGGGGCGGACGGGAGACACCCAGGGCCGGAGAGCGCGATCCGCGGCCTCGAACGCGGCGATGTCCCCCAGGCGGCCTAGGATCAGGTCGAGTTCGTCCACCCCCCTGAGGAGACCTTCGCGCCGGAAATCGGAGATCGGAAAGGTGAGGCGCGTACGGCCGTCGTCCACGCTGCGGGCGTCGAGATCCAGGCTCAGATCGCCGCCGTCCCGCGCGGTCTCGGCCAGGGCGCGAACGGCGTCGGACGGAAGGCTGACCGGCAGGATGCCGTTCCGGAAACAGTTGGACTCGAAGATGGCGCCGAAGCCCGTGGCGACGACGGCCCGGAACCCGAGAGCCTTCACCGCCCACGCCGCCGTCTCGCGGGAACTCCCGCATCCGAAGTTGGCGCCGGCCAGCAGGATCTCCGCCCCCTGGAACACAGGGTCGTTGAGCGGGCAGTCGGCGCGCGGCGCGCCCGTCTCGTCGAAGCGGAGAGGTTCGAAGGCGTACTTCACCATCGCCTCGCGTCCCTGCAGCACGCGTCCGATGGGCGTGATGATGTCGGTGTCCACGTCGTCCAGCAGCAGCGGAACGGCCTTGGAGGTCAGTCGTGTGAACGCCGTCATCGCAGTATCTCCCTGACGTCGACCAGGGCGCCCGCCACCGCCGCGGCCGCGGCCATCTGCGGACTGGCGAGATGCGTCCTGGCCCCTGGGCCCTGGCGGCCGACGAAGTTTCGGTTCGAAGTGGACACGCAGCGTTCGCCGGGTGCGACGACGTCGCCGTTCATGCCCAGGCACATCGAGCATCCGGGCTCCCGCCAGGCGAATCCGGCATCGAGGAACACGCGATCCAGGCCCTCGGCGCGGGCCGCCTGGCTCACGGCCTGAGACCCGGGGACGATCCAGGCGCGCACATGCGCCGGCACGCGACGGCCGCGCACGACATGGGCGGCGGCCTGGAGGTCGCCGAGCCGTCCGTTTGCGCAGGACCCGATGAAGACGTTCTGGATGGCCACACCCGAGATCGGCGCCCCAGGTTGAAGACCCATGTAGTCGAGGGCCGCCTCCCAGCGCCGTCGGGTCGCCGGGTCCGGCGCCGCGGCGGGATCGGGGACTCGTCCGTCGATTCCAGCGACGTCCTGTGGGGTGACGCCCCAGGTCACCTGCGGCGCGACGGCGGCGGCGTCGGCCACCACTTCGCTGTCGAACGTCGCTTCCGGGTCGGTCGGCAGCCGGCGCCACGCCGCCACCGCGTCGGTCCATTCCGCGCCCCGCGGCGCATAGGCGCGGTCGCGCACGTAGGCCTCCGTCACCGCGTCCGGCGCGATCAGGGCGAAGGTGGCGCCCAGCTCGGTCGCGAGGTTGCATAGCGACATGCGGTCCTCCATCGACATGGCGTCGATCGCGGTCCCGGCGAACTCGACCGCGTGGCCCGACGCGCCGGCCGTCCCGAGGCGGCCGATGAGCGTGAGGATCAGGTCCTTCGCGGCCACGCCGGGCGCCAGCCGCCCCTCGCAACGGATGCGCATGGTCGCGGGCCGCGGCACGACCAGCGCCTGGGTGGCCAGAACGTGCAGCACTTCGGTGTTGCCGACGCCCCACGCCAGGGCGCCGAAGGCTCCGTGGGTGGAGGTGTGGCTGTCGCCGCAGACGATCGAGAGACCCGGCAATGTCAGGCCGAGTTCCGGCCCTGTGACGTGCACGATGCCCTGTTCTGCGGACCCCAGGTCGAAGAGGCGCACGCCGTGACGGGCGCATGCGGCCCGCAGAGCCTGGAGCGCCCGCTCGTTGCCTTCGAGCCATGCGCCCGGAGCCGTGGGAACTCCGTGGTCGGCCATCGCGAAGGTCAGTTGCGGGGCGCGCACCCGCAGCCCTCGGTCGCCAAGCATCTTCAGCGACAGGGGGCCGCTGAGGTCGTGCAGGAAGTGGCGGTCGATGCGGATCAGGTCGGCCCCGTCGCCGACGTCGGCGATGCGATGGGCGTTCCAGAGCTTCTCGAAGAGGGTCGCTGGGCGCATGCGGGCCTCACAGTTCGCCGATGAGCGCGCGGCAGAAGTCGCCGGTCGTCGCCGAGCCGCCCTGGTCCGGCGTCAGCCAGCGACCCGCCGCATAGACGCGGCCGAGCGCTGCGCGCAGGCGCTGGGCGCCGGGCTCCAGTCCGATGTGTTCCAGCATCATCGCGCCGGCCAGGAGCGTCGCCGTGGGGTTGACGCGACCACGCCCGGCGATGTCGGGCGCGGTTCCATGAACCGGTTCGAAGTAGGCGTAGTCCGGCCCGTAGCAGCCGCTCGGCGCCACGCCCAGGCCGCCGGTCAGCGCCGCGGCGGCGTCCGACAGGATGTCGCCGTACAGGTTGGGCAGCAGGATCACGTCGAACCGGCCCGGCGCCATCACGAGCTTCTGGGCGAGGTCGTCCACCAGCAGCGTGTCGAATGCGATGTCGGGATAGTCGGCCCCCACGGCCCGGGCGACCTCCACGAAGAGGCCGTCGCTCTGCGGCAGCATGTTCCACTTGGCCCCCGCCGTGACCCGGCCTGGCCCGCCGGCCGCCTTTCGCCGCCGGGCGACCTCGAATGCGAACCGGGCGATACGCCGCGAGCCGGCCTCGGTGATCGCCTTGATGGCGTAGCGGCCTGGTCCCAGCTCGTGCGCCTTGCGGCGCAGGGGGCGGCTCGCCAGATCGAGCGGTTCGAGATCCCGCAGGTCGCCCTCGAGGCGCACATAGGCGTCCTCCAGGTTTTCCCGCACGATCACCAGGTCGATGTCCTCCGGCGCCCGCAGGGGGCTGGCGCATCCCGGCCACCAGCGGGTGGGCCGGACGTTCGCATAGGCGTCCTTGCCCCAGCGCAGGTATGCGAGCGCCGCGAACGATCCACCGTCGGTCGCGCCGAAGAAAGTGGCGTCCGCCGCGTCGATGCCCGCGCGCGCCTCGGGCGACAGGCCGGCCTGGCCGTCGGCGCCTGCCGGGACGGCGGCGAGCGGGAAGCTGAAGTCGGCGGCGAGCGCCATCTGTTCGAGGACGCCCAGGGCCGCTTCCATGGCCTCGCGCCCCCCGTCTTCTCCGGGAATGACCGCTATGCGTTTGCGCATCAGTTCGCCGCCTCCAGCTCGGAGACGCCTGGGGCGCCGGATGGCCAGAGTTCCCGTGGATCGGTGATCCTGCCCGTGACGGCCGACGCCGCCACGGTGGCGGGCGAGGCGAGGTAGATGTGGGCGTCGGGGCTGCCCATCCGCCCGCGGAAGTTCCGGTTCGTGGTCGACAGGCAGACCTCACCCGGCCCCACCACGCCCCCGACGCTGCCCGCGCAGGCGCCGCATCCCGCCGGCGTGATGTGGGCGCCCGCCTCGATCAGCGTCTCGATGTAGCCGCGACGAAGCGCCTCGAGCATCACCGTCTGCGACGCCGGCGTGACCACCAGCCGTGTCCCCGATGAGACACGGCGGCCGCGGAGCAGCGTCGCCGCGATCGCGAAATCCTCCAGGCGGGCGTTGGTGCAGGAGCCGAGAAAGGCTTGCTGGATGGCGACGCCCGCACACTCTCCGACCGGGCCGCTGTTGGCCGGATCGTGCGGCCGCGCCACGTACGGCGGGATCGCCGAGACGTCGATTTCGTGCCGCGCCGCGTAGGTCGCGCCCGGGTCGGGGCCGAAAAGCTCGAGGTCGGCGGACGTCCGCGGGCGCAGATACTCGAGCGTGCGCGCGTCGGCGGCGAACATGGCGAACTTCGCGCCCATCTCCACCCCCATGTTGCAGAGGGTCATGCGGCTCGAAACCGTCATCTGGTCGGCCCAGGCCCCGCCGAATTCGACCGACCGGTACTGGGCGTGATCGCTGCCGAACCTATGCAGGAGGTGGAGGATGATATCCTTGGCCATGACGCTGGCTCCCGGCCGGCCGCCCAGCTCGAAGCGGACGCTTTCCGGAACCTGAAGCCAGGTTTCCCCCCGGGCCAGGAGGTAGGTGAGGTCCGACATCCCGAGACCGGAACCGGCCGCCCCGACGGCGCCGTACGTGGTGCTGTGCGAGTCGCTGCCGAACATCAGGCTCCCGGGCAGGGCGTCGCCCTTCTCGACGATCACCTGGTTGATGATGCCGTCGTGCGGATAGAAGCGATCGACACCGAGTTCGGCCGCGATCTCGCGAATGCGGACATGGAGGGTGGCCGTTTCGGCGTTCGGCGCGGGGAAGGCGCCGGTCAGGGTCGCACTGACCCGGTCGGGATCGGGAAGCTTCGTAATGCCCGCCCGCTTCAGTTGCTGGGCGCAGTAGTAGAAGTACTCTCCGAGCACGACGCGATCGGCGCGCGCCATGACGAAGTCGCCCGGTCTGGCGTCCGCGCCGCCGGACGTGCGTTGCAGCACCTTCTCGGCCATCGTGCGTGCGCGGGTCGGGGCCGCGGAAGCCGCCTGTGCGGGACGCCGGGGAGGCGGATCGCCCAGGGTGTTGAGAATGCCGCCGGCTTCGAGGATCCGCAGCACCTCCGGGGTCGGCGGAGCGGTGTGGAGGGTCGAACCTCGCGTCAGGTTCCGCACCACGCCGGCGGCCAGGTCGATCTCCACCTCGTCGCCGTCCTCGACCGCGTCCGCCACGCCCGGACAGATGACGCAAGGCAATGCGACCGCGATGGCGTTCCGGTAGAAGATGCGCCCGAACGACTCCGCCACGACCGCGGACAGTCCGAGCCGTTTCAGGTTGAGCGGCGCCTGCTCGCGGCTGGAGCCACAGCCCCAGTTCCGTCCGGCCACCACCATGTCGCCAACCGCCGCTTCGCGCGCGAAGTCCGGCCGGGCAGGCAGCATCGCGGCGCGGGTCGTTTCCCAGTCGGCCGAGAACGTCCGCAGCGGCGCCAGCTGATCGGTGTCGATATTGTCCCCGAAGCGCCAGGCCCTGCCTGAAACCACCTTCCGCACTCCGGACTCCTGTAAGCTGCCTCTGGGACCCGCGCCCCTCGACTGCATAGCGCCGGACCGTCGGGCAGGACGATCACCGCGATGTCCGAGGCGTTCCGCATCGCGGGAAAGCCGTCCGCGGGCCCGGGGAGGCGGCGGTCGCGTCGGCTAGGACCGGCGCATCATCCGACGGAGCCGACACGTGAAGACCGCGCAGCAACCCGCTTCTCCGTCACGGGCGACGCTCTTTTCCTACGCGCTGGGCGCGGTTCCGTTCGGCATCAAGGACGGCGGGTTCTCGGCCTTCCTCCTGATCTTCTATGCGCAGGTGATGGGCGCGCCGACCCAGGCCGTGGGGCTGGTGATCATGGCCGTGCTCATCTTCGAGGCCTGTCTGGACCCGCTGGTCGGCCGCCTGTCCGACAACCTTCGGTCCCGCTGGGGCCGGCGCCACCCGTTCATGTATCTCTCGGCGATCCCGGCCGCGGTGACGTTCTGCCTCCTCTGGCGTCCTCCCGAGCACCTGGGCGAGGTTGGGCTGGTCGCCTATCTCGGGCTGATGGCGCTCCTGGTGCGCACGTTCATCACCGGCTACGAGATTCCCTCGGCGGCGCTCGCCCCGGAACTGGTGAGCGGCTACGACGCCCGCACTCGGCTTCTGTCCTATCGCTACCTCATGGGCTGGCTGGGCGGCCTGGCCCTCTACATCGCGGCGATGAAGGTGTTCCTCCGGCCCGACGCCGGCCATCCCGTGGGCCAGCTCAATCCAGCGGGCTATGCGGACTATGGGGTGGCCGCGGCCCTGGTGATGCTGGCGACGATGCTGGCGTCGGCGATCGGCACGCAGCGCCGGGTCCTGATCTCGCGGGCGCCTCCGGCGACCGGGCCCCAGTTGCGGCTCGGGCCCGAGATCCTCGCCGTGCTTCGGCACCGTACGTTCGCCTCGGTGCTCGCCGCGACCCTGTTCTGCGCCGCCGCCGCCGGCCTGTCCCGCGCAGCGTCGCTCTATTTCAGCCTCTACTTCTGGGAGTTCACCGCAGACCAGATCGCGCTCTTCGCGGTGGCGGGCGTGGGATCGGCGTTCATCGCGGTCGCCCTGGCGCAGGTGGTGGCCCGGCGGGTCGAAAAGCCGGTCGCGGCCCGCGCGCTTCTCGTCGTCGGCGCTGCGGTGGCGAGCGGCGCCGTCGTGCTGCGCCTGCTCGGAGTCCTGCCGGACAACGGCAGTCCCTGGTTGTTTCCCCTGGTGCTGACCCAGGACGTCGTCGCCGGCGCTTGCACGATCACGGCGACGATCCTGTGCTCGTCCATGGTGGCTGATGTCGTCGAGGACTGGGAGTTGAAGACCGGCCGGCGATCGGAAGGTCTGTTCTTCGCCGCCGTGGCCTTTGTGAACAAGGCGGTCTCAGGCATCGGAATCTCGGCGGCCGCGCTTCTTCTCGCGCTCGCGCAGTTCCCGCAGCAGGCCCGTCCGGGCGAGGTGCCGGCCGACGCGCTCCTGAGGTTGGGCATGACCTATGCGCCGGCGATCTTCCTTCTCTACGCCGCCGCCGCCTATGCGTTGCGCGGCTATGGCATCACCCGGCGGATGCATGAGCAGACGCTTCGCCGACTGGCGGAGCTGCGCGAGGAGAAGGGAGAATGAGGTGCGCCGAGCCGTCGAGGGCCCGCAAGGCTATTCGAGCGCCCAACCCGCCGTGTGGGCCGCGAGGCCGCGGGCGGCCTCGTCGAGGGTCGGGGCGAGCGCCTGCATCCGCATCTCGGGCATGCGGTCGGAGCGACCGCTGACCGACAGCGCGCCGCAGACCTGTCCCCGGGCGTTGAACACGGGGACGGCCACGCACCGGAGTCCCGTCACGCACTCCTCCTTGTCGAACGCGACTCCATCGTCGCGAACCCGACGGAGCTCATCCGCCAGACCGGCCCGGGTCGTGCGGCTGGCCGGCGTCAGGCCCGTCAGCCCGACGTCGCCGAGGAGCGCCTCGATCTCGGTCTCGCTGAGATGGGCCAGGAAGGCCTTGCCCACGGCCGTCGCGTGGAACGGCAGCGACTGGCCAGGCCGCAGCGGACCGCGGCCGGTCGCGCCCTCGAGCTGGGCGGCGTAGTACAGCGCGCCGCCCACGGGGACGGCGAGGCTCACCGTATCGCGCACCTTGAACTGCAACGCCCGGAGCAGGGGCCGCGCCAGTCGCGGCAGGCCGCGAAGGCGGCCGTAGGCGTTGCCCAGGGAAAACGCCCTGACGCCGACGAGCCATCGATGCGTGGCCGGATCGAACTCGATGTACCTGAGAGTGCTCATGGTCGTGAGCAGGCGATGGGCCGTGGAGCGCGGCAGATCCACCAGCCGCGCGAGTTGGGTGAGCTTCAGGCCTTCGTCGTGCGCCGCGAGCTGGTCCAGCATCGCGAACGCTCGGACCAGCGACTGGACAAGCTCGGCGCCGTCCTCGCCGCGCGCGCGCGGCGCGTCGGTTGAACTCATATCCGGCCTCACCAAAGCGGTCGTCCTCTCTCGCGAAAGGAGGTGCGCTGCTAATATATATCTGTCAAGATGCATCTTCTCGGATGCGGATTGAGGGGGTCGCGAGCGGCCGTCCCGCCATCCGGAAAAGTTTGGGGGCGACCGTTGCCGCGTATCGGCGCCACGCCCTAGCCATCGCGGCGAAGCGCCACCGAGAAGGCGAACGCCACGAACGGAGCGCGCCAGCCCGGCCCCTGAGCCGGAGGCGGAACATGGAGGGGACGAGATGAAGAAGTTGCAACGGCTCCGGTCGATTCTGCTGCTGGGTGCGGCCCTGCCGACGGCCGCCTGGGCCCAGGCGGCGCCGTCCGAGGTCGAGGAGCTCGTCGTGACGGGCTCGCTGATCGCCGGCACGCCGGCGGATGCGCCATCGCCCGTGACCGTCATCGGTCGGGAGCAGATCCAGGCGCAGGGCGCGGCGACCATCTGGGACGTGGTCAAGAACCTGGAGAGCAACCAGGGCTCCACCACCAATTCCAATCCCGACGAGAACGGGACGATCGAGGGCACGGCCAACATCAACCTGAGGAATCTCGGCCAGAACTCGACCCTGACCCTCGTCAACGGCAAGCGCCAGGTCGTGGCCGCGGCCCTGACCCAGGACGGCAGCGAGTTCGTGGACATCAACGCCCTGCCGGCCGTGATGATCGAGCGGATCGAGGTGCTCACCGACGGCGGTTCGGCCATCTACGGCTCCGATGCGGTGGCCGGTGTGGTCAACCTGATCATGAGGGATCGCTTCGACGGGCTTGAACTGAGCGTCGGGCGACACGTGATGAGCAGCGGTTCGAACCCTGCGGACACCACGTTCTCGGCCGTTGCGGGCCGGAGCCTGAACGCCGGTCGGACGCGCATCGTGGTCGGGGGTGAGTATTTCGAGCGCGACGCCGTCCGGCTCCGCGACACGCCCGGCTTCGACCCTTCGAGCACCCAGGTCTTCAACAGCGTCTCGAAGGTCGCCGGCATCCTCAGCGGCACGCCCAACCCGATCTGGATCAACCAGCCCCTCACGACGCTGCGCCGGTCGCTGGATCCCTCCTTCGGCGCCACCAGCGTGCTCTACACCGACCCCCTGTGCAGCCAGCTCGGCTTCACCGCCGACCGGGCCTTCGACCCGAGCCAGAAGGCCTCGACCCCCGGGTCCGACTGCGGGCAGGACATCACCCATCTGCGCTTCGTGAACCCCGCGCAGAAGCGATTCAGCGGCGCCGTGTCGTTCGCTCACGAGGTAAGCGATTCCTTGAAGCTCTACGGGTTTGCGCAATACGCCCACAACTCGGTCCGCCGGGCGGATACGGGCGGCATGCGCTCGCAGGGACCGGCGCTGATCCTTCCCACCGGCAGTCCGATCTTCGGTCTCGGATCGAGGAGTACGGGGGCGTTGAATCCGTCTCTGGCGCCGCCGGTCATCGGCAACGTCCCCAACGATCGCGCGAACGGCGGTCTGGGCGTTCCGGCCCTCGTCTACTTCAACACCGATTTCCCGTTTTCGGGGGGCGACGACTCGCGGAACACGTCGACCACGCGCGGCCTGCAGTTCGGGCTGAAGGGCGATTTCCCCGCCTTCGGGCGGTCCTTCCGCTACGACTTTTCCTACAGCTACAGCGACACCCGGCTGAAGCGGGTCGAGCGCACCATCAACCGATACAACGCCGAACTGGCGATCAACGGCCTGGGCGGTCCCCGGTGCGTTCCCAACGGGGTCACGACCTACAACCTCAACTCGGACCCGTTCTTCGGCAACGCGACGCTCAACAACATTCTGTTCCGCGAGTACCAGCCCGGCTTCCCGCAAAGCCTGCGGGAGACCGTCTCCCTCGCCGTCACCAGCACCAATCAGGGGCAGGGCGACTGCCACTTCCTCAATCCCTATCTGACCGCCTTGAGCAACCCGGCGCTCGCGAACGATCGCGAGATGCTGGACTGGATCAGTCCGCTGGTCCCGGCTTCCGACCGGCGCAACGAGTTGCAGTCGTTCGATCTGGTCGTGAGCGGCGATCTGTTCGATCTTCCCGGCGGCCAGGCGGCCTTCGCCGTCGGCCTGCAACGCCGCGAGGAGGACAAGCGGGCGCTGTCCTACGACCTGGTGGAGCCAGGTCTCCAGACGCTGGTGACCTACGCATCGTCTTCGCGGCCGGCCACCTTCCGGTATGCCGCCAACGACGCGTTCTTCGGCGGCTACTTCACACGGTCGTTCCGGGACCGCCGTACGGTCGACGCCGCCTTCGCCGAACTCCAGCTGCCGTTCCTGGAGTCGATCCAGACGCAGTGGGCGATCCGGTACGAGGACTACGGCGGCGGCATCGGCGCCGAGACGACGCCCAAGGTCGCCGTTCGCTGGCAGGCGCTGGAAGCCCTGGCGTTCCGCGCCTCCTATTCGAAGTCCTTCCGCGCCCCCAACACGGGCATCGTGTTCAACGGCAACGGCGCGGACAGCGCGATGGTGATCGACCGGCTGTCGAGCCAGGACGTACGGGCCGGACTGAGGCCGGCGACCGTGCAGAACGGCCAGAACACCAGCATTTTCTTCCGTTCCCTGGCGTCGCCGAACGTCAAGTCTGAAACCGCCGACACCTACAACGTCGGCCTGATCTTCCAACCGCGGGGCGGGGCGCTGGACGGCCTGTACGTGTCCGTCGACTACTGGAGGTTCGACTTCAGCGATCGGGTCGTGCCGCAGCCGATCGTCCAGGCGCTCGACGCCGAGGTGGCCCGGTTCAACGCCGCGGTCGGAAATCCCGCCAACTACGTCGAGGCCGCGTCGACCGCGCTCGGCGTGGCGAACCCCTACGTCGCTTGCAATCCCAACGCGTTGCGGGCGGGCCTGGTCCGGCGCGATTGCATCGTGGACCCCCGCCTCTACGCCACGGACGGCGTGTCGCGGGCGCTGACGCAGGCCGCGACGCTCCAGACCGTCGACATCGTCTCGGTCAACGCCGGGCGTGTCCTCACCGATGGTGTGGACGTGGCGGCGCGCTACCGCTTCGGAACGGACTGGGGCGACATCCTGCTGGAGGGTGGGTTCACCTATGTGAACCAGTACAAGATCCGCGGGCTTCCGGGCTTCGAGGACGGCTTCCTGGGCACGGGCGTGACGGACGCCGCCGGCACCACCGGCGACGGCAAGATCGCGCGTTCGCTGCCGGACAAGAAGGGCCATGTGTCCGCCACATGGAGCCGGGGTCCCGCGGCGGCGAACGGCACGGTCCGCTATGTCTCGGGCTACGACAATCTGGCCTATGAGGCGACGATCGACGACGCCCAGCCCGGCATCCTTGCCCTGGCCACGCGGCGGTTCGACTCCTACGTCACCTTCGACGTTCAGTTCGCCTACGACTTCGCCGAATGGCGTGGGGGCGTCGAGGGCCCGCGGCTCACGGTCGGGGTTCTCAACCTCTTCCAGAACAAGCCGCCGTACTTCGTGGAGAACGACCAGCGTTACGATCCCACGGTGTACGACCCGCGCGGACGGCGGTTCTACCTCAACGTCTCACAGCGGTTCTGACTCTCGGGCGCGTGCGGCCTGTTTCAGCCTCTCATGGAGAAGCTCGAGCGCCTGGAGGACGGATCGCCGTTCCCGGGCGCTCAGGTTCACGCCGAGGGCCTGCAATACGGTGTCGGCCGAAGCGCCCATTCCCGCCAGGACCTCGGCGTCGAGGGTGGCGCTGGACGTCAGGATCGATCGGCGGCGGTCCGTCGGGTCCGGCCGCGCGTCGATCCGCCCGCGCTCGCGCCATTTCTGGACCGCGGCCGAAACCCGGCTCTGGGCGATCTGCGTGCGCCGGGCGATGTCCTGAATCGAGGTCGGGGCGGACTCGACCAGATCCTGCAGGATGATCCGCTCCGTGGCCGGCAGTTCGGCGAGTTGCTCCTGCGGATCTATCGCATGGCGGGCCGCCGCCAGGAGATGCCGGGCCACGAAGTAGACCGCCGCAGAATCCATTTCCGTTCTCTCTATATGCATCTTAGAAGATGTATCCATCTTCCACAGTCCGGGCGACGCCGCAATGCGCGTCGCGTCCGGCTGACTTCGCGGAGGCTTCGATGAGGCTGGTGCTTCTTTCCCTGGCGGCCATGCTCGTGGCCGCGCCATCGGGCTATGCGACGACGCCCGGGCCTGGCTCTGTCCCCGGACCGGGACCTGACGCCGCGCGCCTGGAAGCCGACTTCCTGGCCTTCGATCCCGGATATGTGGAGGCGCGTCGCAAGCGGACCGACGCCACGCGCACCCTGGCGGCGACGCTGATCCGGGGGGAGCGAAAGGGGCGGGTGAACACCTGCGCCCATCAGATCCTGTTCGAGGTCATCTCGCTGATACCCACCTCCGCGGATTTCGAACGCATCGACGAGCGCATCGCGGCGCTTCAGGCGGCCATGACCGCTCCGCAGGACGATCGGCCGGACGCCGACGGCCTGTGGGGAAGCTGCTTCAACCAGTGGTATCTCAAGCTCTACGCGACCTACGATCGTCTCTCCACGCAGGGCGCGCCGCCCACCGAGCCACAGCCGCTGCCCGCCTTCCTCGAACCGGTCGCGACGCCCGAAAAGCTCCGCCGTCGCCTCGAGGCGCTCGCCGTTTCGGATGTGCGGACCACCGGGCTCGATCACGGCCGGGAGTACAACGAGACTCTGTCCGTCCTGATCCGGATGCTGGTCCATGGCCGGCCCCAGAACTACAGCCCCGATCCGGCCCTGCGACAGGCGCTGCTCGATATCGTGGCGCAGCAACAGGATCCTGCGACCGGGTTCTGGGGGCAGCAATATCGGCAGGAGGACGGCTTCCGCTTCGGCGGAGACCTCAGCACCACCTTCCATGTGATTTCGTACCTTCGGGGCGAGGTGCCGAACTGGCCCCGGATCATCGAGACGACCCTGGCGGTTCGGGACTACGACTATCCGCAGGGCTGGCGGTGGCGCGGACGCTACTGGAACCACATGAGCATGGATGTGGTCACGATCTTTCAGTACGCGTGGCCGCACGCCACCGCCGACCAGCGGGCGCGGATGACGACCGAGATCGAAGCGATGCTCGCGTGGTGCCTCACCGAATCCCTGCAGGCGGACGGCTCCTTCGAACCGAGCCTGGCCGACGGCTCGTCGCAGGATAGCCAATACTACGGGGCGTCGTTCCTGGCCCGGATCGGCTACTTCGATCCCGCGCGCCGCTTCTGGACGGACCGTGAGTTTCCAGAGGCCGCCGAGGTCCGAGAGCGGATCCTGAAGTACGTGCGGGCGCAGGTCGGAACAGGGTCCAGCGCCGGCTACAGCGGCGTCTTCGAGGCGCTCGGGGCCAGCCCGACGCCCTGAGCGGCGCGGTCAGGGGCGGTAGGGCGCCAGGTTGCGGCGGATGCGATCGAGCACCGGTTCGCCCGCCGCCGGTGGCTGAAACGTCTGGCCCGTGATCGTCTCGAAGGCGTCAACGTAGACTTTCGAGGCGCCGGCGACCAGTTCGTCCGGGATCTCGGGAATGGGATCGACATAGGGATCGCAGCGGGCCGCGACCCAACTGCGCACGTAGTCCTTGTCGAACGAGTCCGGGCGCTCTCCCGCGGCGAACCGCTCGGGATAGGTTTCGCCGATCCAATAGCGGCTGGAGTCCGGGGTGTGGATTTCGTCGGCCAGGACGATCCGGCCTTCCGTGTCGAGCCCGAACTCGTACTTCGTGTCGACCAGGATCAGTCCCCGGTCCTCGGCGAGCCGCCGGCCGCGATCGAACAGCGCCAGGGCGTAGGCCGAGACGGTCTCCCACTGCGTCGCCGTCAGCAGCCCGCGGGCCAGGATTTCGTCCGCTGTCAGCGGCTCGTCGTGGCCCCCGTCGAACGCCTTGCTGGTGGGCGTGATGATCGGTTGAGGCAGGCGCGCATTGTCGCGCAGGCCGTCCGGAAAGGTGTGGCCGTACAGGCTGCGCCGACCCTGCTTGTAGAGGCTGAGGATCGAGGTGCCCGTCGTTCCGGCGAGATAGTCGCGCACCACGATCTCGACCGGAAGGATGCTCAGCCGCCGTCCCACGACCACATTGGGGTCGGGATAGTCCAGGATGTGGTTCGGGCAGATGTCCGCCGTCTTCTCGAACCAGTATCGGGCCGTCTGTGTCAGCACCTGACCCTTGTGGGGAATGGCCGCCAGGATCCGGTCGAAGGCGCTCAGCCGATCCGACGCGATGATGATGAGCCGCCCGTCGGCGAGGTCGTAGGTGTCTCTCACCTTGCCCCGATAGTGGTTCGGGAACTCGGGAAGATGGGCGTCGGACAGGGCGGATGATGTGGCCGGGAGCATAGGCCCGGTATTGCAGTGAGGTCTTGCGCGTCAAGGCGCCGCCGCCATGCTTCACGGTGCGTGGATTCCCGAGGACTGGCGTCGCTCTGCGCGATCGTGCCGGCCGTGTGGGTTTCGTGGCGAGAATCCCGCAGGCGTGGGGGCGTCGCGCAACGCTTGCGGCCATCAAGATAACTCGTTACCAAGCTGGGCGCGGCGTTCCTCCCCGTTGCGAAACTCAAGGGACGCGAGGCGATGGTCTCCGTCTTTCGGGCGGCTCTTCCCCAGGGAGCCGCCCCATTTCGGCGCCCGAGCGGGACGGTTCTCCGACAGGTTCCACTTGACCCGACGCCTCGGGGTCGGCGTTACTGGTAACAAATTACCAACAACAGATGGGGCGGGGATCTTCATGGCGAGCGTGGTGGAGGCGGCGAGCGACCCGAAGCCGGCGAACCTTTCGGAGAGAGAAGGACGCCTGCCCCTGGCCACAAAGCTGAGCTACGGCCTGGGCGAGGCGGCGGAGGGCGTGAAGACCGCCGCCCTCGAGACGTTCCTGTTCTTCTTCTATGTCCAGGTCGTGGGCCTGTCGGGCTCGCTCACGGGGCTGGCCCTGCTGATCGCCCTGGTGTTTGACGGGATCACCGATCCGATCATCGGCAACATCTCGGACAACTTCCGATCCCGCCTGGGCCGGCGACATCCGTTCCTCTACCTGGCGCCGGTTCCGCTGGCGATCTGCCTGTTCCTGCTCTTCAGCCCCCCGGACACGCTGGGCCAGTGGGGCCTGTTCGCCTGGCTGCTGGGATTCACCGCGGTGGGCCGGTTGATGCAGTCGTTCTACTTCGTGCCCCACATGGCTCTGGGCGCCGAACTGAGCAGCGACTTCAAGGAGCGGGTGTCGGTCAGCGGCTATCGGGCGATGTTCGCCTATATCGGGCGGCTGGCGGTGCTGGGCCTTGCGTTCAGCCTGTTCTTCCGCCCCACCGAAGCGTTTCCGAACGGCCAGCTCAATCCCGAGGCCTACCAGCCCCTGGCGCTGTTCTGCGGCGCCATCGTGATCGTGGTGATCTTCGTCTCGGCTCTGGGCACCCAGCGCCGCGCCCAGGAAGGATATGCGCGCGGCGCCGCGAACGGCAGCCTGGCGATGGGCAGTGGGGGCCTGATCCGGAACCTGCTCACGGCGTTCCGACTGAAGGCGTTCACGATCTATTTCGTCGCGATCCTGATCTCGTACGTGCTGGGGGGCGTGCAGGCGGCGCTGAACATCCACTTGAACACCTACTTCTGGAGGCTGCCGCCGACGGGCGTCCAGATGGTGCTGGTGGCCAATGTCTTCGGTTTCATGGCCGGCGCCTTCATCGCCCGCGCGCTGGCGCACCGGTTCGACAAGAAGCCGGTCTATGTGGCGTGCGTGGTCTTTTCGGTCATCGTCCCGGCGGCAACGATCGGCCTCGGGCTGGCGGGGGTCATACCGCTGGAGGACAAGGGGCTGCTGACCGTCATCCTGGCGACCAGCACCTTCGTATCGGGCTTCATCGGCGGTCCGGCCGTCGTGGTGGCGGGCGCCATGCTGGCGGATGTGGCCGACGCCTATCATCACCGGTTCCGCGGGCGATCCGAGGGCTTCCTGTTTGGCGCCAGCGCGTTCACGCGCAAGGCTTCGCTAGGCGTCGGCGGCGCGATCGCGGGGGTGGCGCTGGATGTCATCCGGTTTCCGCGGGGCGTTCCGGTCGACGCCGTGCCGCACGAAGCCACGGTGCAACTGGCCGTTCTCTACGGCCCGGCCATGCTGATCTTCACCTGCATCTCGATGAGCATCATGTGGGCCTACCCGCTCAGCCGGCAGCGGCATGCCGAAATCCTGGCCGACCTGGAGCGCGAGGAACGCGCGGCGATGCAAAGGCAGTAGGGGTTCCGTGGAAAAGCTTCTGATCGCCAATCGCGGCGAAATCGCCATCCGCATCGCGCGTACGGCCGCGCGGCTGGGGCTCCCGACCGTCGCCGTGCACTCGGAGGACGACGCCCGCGCCCTGCATGTGCGCCGGGCGGACGAGGCCGTGGCGCTCAGCGGCGTCGGACCGGCCGCATATCTGGATGCGGCGGGCGTTCTTGCGGCGGCCGCGGCCGCCGGCGCCGACGCCGTCCACCCCGGCTACGGCTTCCTCAGCGAGTCGGCGGCGTTCGCGCGGGCCTGCCGAGACGCCGGCCTCACCTTCGTGGGGCCGGAACCCGAGACCCTCGACGCGTTCGGCGACAAGGCCGCGGCGCGTCAGATCGCCCGCCATTGCGGCGTCGCCACCCTGGACGGCACACAAGGGCCGACGAGCCTTGCCGAGGCCGCTGCGTTCCTGCGCGACCTGGGACCTGGCGGCGCCGTGATGGTCAAGGCTGTGGCCGGCGGCGGCGGGCGAGGCATGCGGCCCGTCGAGCGGCCCGAGGACCTGGCGGCGGCCTATGAACGCTGCGCCTCCGAAGCGCTGTCGGCCTTCGGTGTCGGCGACCTCTATGTCGAACGGCTGATGCCCCGCGCGCGTCATATCGAGGTGCAGATTCTGGGCGATGGCTCGGGACGGGTCATCCACCTGTGGGATCGCGACTGCAGCGTCCAGCGCCAGCGCCAGAAGATCGTCGAACTGGCGCCCGCCCGAGGACTGGACCCGGCGGTGCGGCTGCGGCTGTTGGAGGCGGCGGTCGAGCTGGGTCGGGCGGTGCGCTATCGTGGGGTCGGCACGATCGAGTTCCTGGTGGAGCCGGGCGGCGGACACGCCTTCATCGAAGCCAACGCCCGGCTCCAGGTGGAGCATACCGTCACCGAAGCGGTGACGGGCCTGGATCTCGTAGACCTCCAGCTCGCGGTGGCCAGCGGGCGCAGCCTGGCCGACCTGGGTCTCGCCGATGGCCCGCCGCCTGTGCGCGGCGTCGCGGTCCAGGCCCGGGTGAACCTGGAGCGGATGGCCGACGACGGGACGGCGCGTCCGGCCGCCGGCGTCCTGGCCGCCTACGAGCCGCCGTCGGGCGCCGGCGTCCGCGTGGATGGCTTCGGCTACACCGGATACGCGACCAGCGTCCGGTTCGATTCCCTGCTGGCCAAGGTGATCGTCCACGATGCGGCAGGCGACCAGGCCGCGCTCTATCGCGCCGCCGACCGGGCGCTGGCCGAGTTCCGGATCGAAGGCGCGCCGACCAACATCCCGTTCCTGCGCGCCATCCTGCGCGATCCGGTCTTCGTGGCGGGGGATTGGACCACGGCGCTCATGGAGACGCGGGCCGGCCAGCTGGCCGCCGCCGCGGAGCTTTCGGCGCCTTCGGTGAACTTCGAGCTGGACGCCTCGGGCGCCGCCGACACTCGCGCGGCCGACGTGACGGGGCCGCCCGGAACCCAGGCGGTCGAGGCGCCTCTTCAGGGAACGGTGGTCAGCCTCGCCGTCGCGGTGGGCGCGGAGGTCCGGGCGAACGAGCCCGTCGCGGTGCTGGAGGCCATGAAGATGGAGCACCTCGTCGCCGCCGGCGTCGATGGCGTCGTGCGTCTCCATGCGGTGGCGGTGGGCGACACCGTGTCGGAAGGCCAGAGCCTGGTGTTCGTGGAGCCGGCCGACCTCGGCGAGACGGCGGCCGACGATGGCGACGCCATCGACCTCGACCATGTCCGCCCCGACCTGCGCGAGGTCCTCGACCGGCACGACCTTCTGCTCGACGTCGCCCGACCCGAGGCGGTGGCCAAGCGGCGCAAGCTGGGCTTCCGCACAGCGCGCGAGAATGTGGACGACCTGTGCGACCCAGGTTCGTTCGTGGAGTACGGGGGGCTGGTGATCGCCGGGCGCCGGCTGCGCAATCCGGTCGAGGAACTCATCCGCACGACGCCGGCGGACGGCATGGTCACCGGCGTCGGCCGGGTGAATGGCGACATCTTCGGCCCTGAGGCGTCCCGCTGTGTGGTGATGTCGTACGACTACATGGTGCTGGCCGGCACCCAGGGCATGAAGAACCACGAGAAGACCGACCGCCTGTTCGAACTGGCCGAAAAGTGGCGGCTGCCGGTCATCTACTTCTCGGAGAGCGGCGGCGGGCGGCCCGGCGATACCGACCGCGTCTCGGGCGGCGGCATCTTCAACGTGAAGGCGTTCATGCTGCAAGGCCGCCTCAGCGCCCTGGTTCCCCAGATCGGGATCACCAACGGCCGCTGTTTCGCCGGCGCGGCGGTGCTGCTGGGCTGTTGCGACGTCATCATCGCCACCGAAGGTTCCACCATCGGGGTCGGTGGGCCGGCCGTGATCGAGGGCGGCGGGCTGGGTGTCTATACCCCGGACGAGGTGGGGCCGCTCTCGGTGCAGGTTCCGGGCGGGGTCGTCGATATCGTGGTCCGCGACGAGGCCGAGGCGGTCGAGGCGGCCAAGCGCTATCTGTCGTACTTCCAGGGACGGCTGCCGACGTGGTCGTGCGCCGACCAGCGGCGACTGCGCCACCTCATCCCTGAGAACCGGGTGCGCGTCTACGACATCCGCGAGGTGATCGAGACGCTGGCCGACGAAGGAACGGTGCTGGAACTGCGCAAGGGGTTCGGACTGGGCATGGTCACCGCCCTTGCGCGGATCGAAGGCCGGCCGGTCGGGATCATCGCGAACAATCCGGCGCACCTGGGCGGCGCCGTGGACTCGGAGGCCGCCGACAAGGCCGCCCGCTTCATGCAGCTCTGCGACGCCTTCGATATTCCCCTGGTGGTGCTGGCCGATACGCCCGGCAACATGGTGGGACCCGAGGCCGAGAAGACCGGGCTGATCCGCCACTGCTGCCGGATGTTCGTGACGGGCCCCAACCTGACGGTGCCTGTGTTCACCATCGTGCTGCGCAAGGGGTACGGCCTGGGCATCCTCGCCATGGCCGGCGGGTGCTCGCACGCTTCGTTCTTCACGATCGCCTGGCCGAGCGGCGAGTTCGGCGGCATGAACCTGGAGGGTTCCGTGAAGCTGGGCTACCGCAAGGAACTGGAAGCCATCGCCGACCCGGAGGAACGCGAGGCCGCCTTCCAGAAGATGGTGACCAACGCCTACGAGCAGGGCAAGGCCCTGAACGTGGCCATGGGCTTCGACTTCGACGACGTGATCGACCCGGCCGAGACGCGGACATGGATCGTCGCCGGTCTCGAAAGCACGCCGATCCCCCGACGCGAGGGCAAGAAGCGGCCGTTCATCGACACCTGGTGAAGAGTCGGCATGCCGAGGCGGGCGCCCCCGCCTCGCGCCCGGTCGGTCTCAGCGGGGGATTTCGATCCCGGCGGCCTCGCGGTCCCAGACATCGGGGCCGAGGCCCGCCTCCCGCAGCACCTTCTTGCGCACCTTCTGGGTGGGCGTGAGGGGCAGGGCGTCCATGAACGCCACATAGCGCGGCGTCATGAAGCGCGGCATCCGCGGAATGAGCCAGCGGATCAGGTCCTCGGCCGAGAGCGATTGTCCGGCGACGCGCTGGACCACGATCTTGATCTCCTCGTCGGCGCCGGCGTGCTCGTTCTTCTTCACCGCGACCGCGGCCGAGAGCGCCACCGCGGGATGCGCGTTGACGTAGGCCTCGACCTCGAAGCTGGAGATGTTCTCGCCACGCCGGCGGATGGCGTCCTTGATCCGGTCGAGGAAGAAGAAGTTGCCGTCGGCGTCGCGGTACATGGCGTCGCCCGTGTGGAACCAGCCGTTGCGCCAGGCTTCCGCGGTGGCCTCGGGATTGTTGAGGTAGCCCGCGTTCATCACCCAGGGACGGTCGGCGCGGACGATCAGCTCGCCGGGCTGGCCGTCCGGTACGGGCTGGTCGTGCGCATCGACGATGCGCGCGTCATAACCCTCCCGAAGAACGCCGCAGCTCATCCGACCCGCCTCGTCGTGGACGGCGGCGTCCCAGTCCCGGAACTGGATGGGCGAACTGACCTCGGTCATGTTGAACACGCCAAAGCGCCGGCAGCCGAACCGGCGCGCGAACGGCTCGGCCGCGGGGTCGCGGTAGGGGGTGAGCAGGAATTTCAGCGGCCTTTGCGCATCGTCGGGCTGCTCGGGCTCGGCCAGCCAGTCATGGACCACGCCGCCGACGGTGACGCCGAACTGCAGATATTCCGAGGCCACGGCGCTGCGGCTGATGAAGGGACGCATCAGGTGTCGGCCGCCGCAGAGCGCCGCCAGGTAAGGGAACACCTTGGCGCCGACATGGTAGGTCGGGCCGGCGTTGTAGACGACCTCGTCGGGCCCGAAGTCCTCGATCCGGAACGATCCCGTCACCATCGCGTGCATCTGGGCCCAGGGCAGGCGGACGGCCTTGGACGGCCCCGTGGTGCCCGAGGTGAAGAGCACGTTCATGATGTCCCAAGGCGCTGGGATCTCCAGGTCTGTTGGCGCTTCGGCTCCGGCGAGGAAGGCCTCGCCGGCCGTGACCTCGAAGTCCGCGCAGGGTCGGGCCGGACCGTCGATCACCACGATGGCGCGAAGATGCTCCAGCCGGTCGGCCACCTCGGCGATCCGATCGAGGAACCGGTCCAGGACGAGCACCACCCGGGCCCGGGTCAGGTTGAGGGCGTGGGCCAGAAGGTCGCTGCGGTAGTCGGTGTTGACCGGCGCCTCGACGGCCCCGAGCCAGGCCAGTCCCAACCAGCCCAGAAGGGACTCGATGGTGTTGTACTGCATGGTGACCACGTGGTCGCCCGCCGACACGCCCGCGCGCCGCCAGGCGCCGGCCCATCGCTGCGCCGCCGACACGGTCTCGGCATAGGTGAGCGTGCGTCCTTCGATGTCGACGACATAGGCCTTGTCCGGGGTGGAGTCGGCCCTCTCCGTGAGGGTGCGGATGAGGCTCACATCGGGCGTCCTCGCCATCTCCATCTTTCTGTCCGAGAGCATGCTTCCTCCTCAAGGGGCGTCGGGGCAGACGGCTTTTCAACGCCTTGCCTACCCGGGAATAACGCGTTACCTTCGGGCAATAAAACACGTTACCACTCAGCGAGCCAGGACTTCAGACAGGCGTCCAGAAGGCTGGGGTGGCGACAACCAGAGGGGGAATTCATGTTCACCAGAAAGCTCGCGCTCCAATACGGCTCGGCCATCGGCGTCCTCGTCGTCAGCCTGGCGGCACCGCCCGCACTCGCCGAGGTCGTGGCTGACACGCCGTCGGCGACGTCGCTCGACGAGGTCATCGTCACCGCCCGCCGGCGCGAAGAGAATCTTCAGGACGTGCCCGCGGCCGTCACCGCGGTCAGCGGGCAGGGACTTCAGGACCGCCAGATCTACAACGCCAGCGACCTTCAGGTTGTGATTCCGTCCTTGTCGGTCGGTGGCGCAAACTCGGTGTTCAGTCGCAACTCGGCCAACTACTCGATCCGCGGGATCGGCCAGGGCCTGTTCGGCGGCGGTTCGGTCACTTCCTATTTCGCCGAGGCGCCGTTCGGCCCGACCGGCCCTTCGATGCCGTTCTTCGACATCGGTTCGGTGCAGGTTCTGAAGGGGCCGCAGGGCACCCTGTTCGGCCGGGCGACGGCCGGCGGCGCCGTGCTCATCGGGCCCAATGCGCCGACCGCCGACGACTTCTACGGGTCGGTCAACGGCAAGTTCGGCAATCTCGACCGCAGCGACCTGAATCTGGTGCTGAACGTGCCGATCATCGAGGACGCCCTGGCGTTCCGCCTGGCGCTGAACCGGACCCATCGCAAGGGCTATGTCGAGAACACCATCACCGGCCAGCACATGGACGGCGACGACAGCCGCTCGCTGCGCGCCAGTCTGCTGTTCAAGCCGGCCGACTGGTTCAAGAACACGCTCTTCTACAACTACTACGACTTCGACTCGACCACGGCCGCCCGGGTCACGATCGGCGCCAACCTGGGTCTTGCGAACCTGAATCGAAACGCCGCCGCCTTCACCGCTGTCTGCGGCCAAGCCGTGCAGTTCGGCTTCTCGGCCGATGTGGCGACCTGCCAGGCGCAGCGGGTGCAGATCCTCGCCGACATCCGCGCGGCCCTGGTGACCGAGGTGGAGAACAGCCGCCGGGGTGGGGACAACCTGCGCCGGATGACCACGGGCACGGCCTATCCGAACCGCGAATACATCAACCGCCACGACCTCGTGAACACGACCGAGATCACCCTGCCGTCGGTGGGAGCCTTCGAGTTCGGCGTGAAGAACATCTTCAGCTTCCAGCAGGCCCGCAACCTGGTGGCCGGCAACTACTCGGCGACCCCGTTCGACCTCAACGCCTCGGCGTTCGGCACCTCCAGCCAGTCGCAGTGGATCAACGGCCAACTGGTCGGCGACACCGGCAAGTTCAACAAGACGTTCACCAACGAATTCCAGATCAACGGCTCGGTCTACGACAACGCCCTGATCTGGATCGCGGGCTACTACTATCAGAACCAGCCCGTCTCCGAGGGCCTGCGCGGCAGCACCAACCTCAACCGCACCTTCGGCGGCGTCGGCACGCCGAACCTGGGGCCCATTTCGGCGACGCCCATGGCGCTGGCCGGCCACAATCGCGAGACCGCCTACTTCGGACAGTTCACCGCCGACCTGGGACGGGTGGGCCTGGAAGGGCTGAAGTTCACGGCGGGCTATCGCAAGACCCACACCGAGGTGACGAACGTCAGCGCGGCGGCGGTGGTGTCCTATCCCTCTGGGCTGGTCACGCCGGGCGCCGTGAGCCGCTCGATCACCAAGGGCAGTGGCCCCGGCTATACCTTCGCTCTGGACTGGAAGGTCAACGACGACCTGCTCGTCTATGCCACGCGCCGTCGTGGCTACAAGCCGGGCGGTCTCAATACGATCCAGGGCGCTGCGGCGGTTCCGGGCTTCGTGCCGCAGTATGAATCGGAATCGGTGATCGACACCGAGATCGGGGCGAAGCTGGACTTCTTCCTGGGCGCAGCCCGCGGCCGCCTGAACGTCGCCGCATACAAGGACGACTATTCGAACATCCAGCGGGGCGTGAACGCGATCACCCCGGCCGGCCAGAACATCGCCTTCACCGCCAACGTGGCCGCGGCGACGATCAAGGGCTTCGAGGCCGAAGGCTTCCTGATGTTCGACCGGGTGAGTCTGATCGGCACCTACAGCTACACCGACGCCGAATATACGAAGTGGACCGGTTCGGATCCGCTCGGCGCTGCGCCTGCCGGGACCAACATCGACCTGTCCAACAACCCCTTCGCCAACACGCCGAAGCACAAGCTCAGCGTCACCGCGCAGTACGACGTGCCGATGCAGGAGGAGTATGGGGCGCTGAAGGGCTCGGTGACGGCTTCATGGCAGTCGCGGTCGTGGCTGAGCGACCAGGCCCAGCGCTACATCGAGGTCTACTCCAACAATCCGACCGTCATTCTGGCCGAAGGCTCGATGAAGGACACGGTGTCGGAACCGGGCTTCCTCGTCATGAGCGCTCGGCTTGACTGGACCGGGGTGTTCGGGCGCGAGAACGTGGACGCCGGACTGTTCGTCAAGAACCTCACGGACAAGACCTACGCCTTTGCCGGCGCGCTCGCGCTCCAGAGCCTCGGGGTCGCCCAGAAGCTGTACGCCGAGCCCCGCACGTTCGGGGTGGAGCTCACCTACCGCTTCGGCGCCCGCTAGCCGCCCGAGAGGAAGGAGACCAGACCATGAGAATCTCGGACTGCGGGGCGTCGCCCCACGCCGACGCCATCATGCGTGAGATCGCCCGATACGACCTGTTCGAGCATGTCGTGGAACTCGAAGCGTATGGCTTCACCGTCGTGCCGCCCGAGAAGATCCGGTCGGCGGACGGCTTCGCCGAGCGGTTGCGCGACGCCATGCTGCGCACCTGCGAGAAGCGGAACGGCATCCCGATCGGAGATCCGCTGACGGCTTCGCCGTCGAAGGCGGCGATCGATCCCAACAAGTGGGACGTGCTGGAGGAGGACGAGGTCTTCGTCGAGGCTGCGACCAACCCGGTGATGCTGGCCCTCGTTCGCTGGCTGTTGGGCGAAAGCGCGATCCTTTCGGGGCAGACCTGGATCATCAAGGGCCGCGAAGGTCGCACTCACGCGCTGCACAGCGATTCCCACGGCATTCCGCCGGGCGGCGGCAGCATCGCCCACATGTGCAACGCCTCCTGGCTTTGCACCGACTATGCGGGCGAAGAGGATGGTCCCACCATCTTCGCGCCGGGCAGCCACAAGTACGGCCGGGCCACCCTGCCGTACGAGGCCGACATGGAGACCTCTCCGATCCGCACCGTTCCGCTGATCGCCAGGGCCGGTTCGCTGGCCATCTGGAACGGCGCCACGTGGCATGGCTCGCTGCCGCGCAACAAAGACGGCCTGAGGATCACCCTGGTCCAGAACTACATGCGCACCTACATGCGTCCTCAGGCGCTGTACGACCGTACGGTCTCGGCCCAACTCCGGCAGAAGTATCCGGAACTGGACCGGCTGGTGGGCCGGCCCCTCTATCCCTACGTCGATCCGCAGAACGTGGACGGTGAGCGCGTGGCGCCCTTCATCCATACGGGCACCGACCCCTACGCCTGACATGCGCGGCGCGCCTGGGCGACCTCGGGGTCGCCCAGAATCCTTCGCCAAATCCTTCGCCGAACTCTTCCCACATTTCCGCCAGTCTTCGGGGGGCCTTCGCGCTAGAGACGTGGCTAAGCCTCCAGCGCTTCGCGAGGCCTTTCGGCGATGTCGAGAGCACTCAGGACCCGGTTCGTATGTTCCCCCAGAAGGGGCGCGGGCGACCGTAGCGCGGGTCGCACGCCGTCGATGCGATAGGGCGGCGCCAGCATCATATGGGATCCGACGTGGGTTCGGGTCATCCAGCCCCAGGTGGCGTTCGCTCTCGCATGCGGGTCGTGGGCGAGATCGTGCGGTGCGAGCACCGGGGCGGCGCAGGCGCCCGCCGCCTGCAGAACCGTCGCGGCCGTCCGAGCGTCGCGGCCGGTCGTCCAGGCCGCGACGACGGCCTCGATCTCCGCGGCGCGGGCGTTGCGTCCCTGGGGCGTGGCCAGGTCTGGGTCGGACAGCCAGTCCACGCGGCCGATGGCGTGGGCGAGCGCGCGCCATGACGCCTCGTCAGGGCAGGCGATGGCGACCCAGGCGTCGTCGCCTGCCGCCGGCGCCACGCAGCGTGGCGCCATGTCGGGATTGCGGCTGCCCATGCGAACTCTCGGCCCTTCGACCTGCATGCGGATGAGGGATTCCGCGCCCAGCTGGAACAGGCACTCCACCTGCGACAGGTCGATGTCGGCCCCGCCCAGGGTCTCGCGCCCGAACAGCGCCGCAAGGGTCATCGCCGCGGCATAGATGCCCGCGATGGGGTCGCCATAGGCCAGGTGCTGGAGGCTGGGGGGCCAGTCCTCTTCGCCGTTGAAGAAGGGCAAGCCGCTGGCGTGCTCGACCGTCGAGCCGTAGGCCCGGAACGAACGCCAGGGGCCGGTCGCCCCGAACGCGGCCATCGAGATGAACACCAAGCCTGGCCGGGCGGCCCGGAGAACCTCCTTTGAAAGTCCCAGCTTGTCCATCACGCCGGGGCCGAAGTTTTCGATCACCATGTCGGCGCCGGCCACCAGCGCCTTGGCCCGCGTACGACCTGCAGGAGTCGAGAGATCGAGGGCGACGCCGCGCTTATTGCGGTTCATCAGGTTGAAGGCCGAGGCGATCTCGTGGGCCGGCGGATCGGATCCCGGCACGGGCGCCCAGCCCCGCGCCCAGTCGAAATGGTCCTCGGTCTCGATCTTGATGACGTCGACTCCCAGGTCGGCCAGATGGCGGGTGGCGAGGGGGCCGGCCCAGCCCATCGAGAAGTCGATCACGCGCAGGCCGGACAGCGGCCCCGGTCCGTGTCCGGGTCGGGGGGCCTCGGTTTGGCCGTCGAACGCGACGCGCATGGGGAGGCCCGGCGCCTGGACGCCCGCGGCTCCCGGGAGCGGACCGAAGCTGCCCCGCTCGCGCCAGTGGTCGGTGGCGATGAGGGCGTCGGGATCCGGCACGGGCGCCAGCGGAACGCGGAGACGCTGCCCGGCTTCGAGCCATTGGCCGGTGGCGCCGGTCGCGAAGATCGGGCGCAACTCCTGATCGAGGGCGGCCGCGTTCGCGACGCGGTCGGGTCCGGTGGCGAAGCGCGGGTCGTCGGGCAGGTCGGGGCGGCCGACGAGTTGGCAGAGCGACCGCCATTGGGCGGGCGTGTGCGCCGTGACGCCGATCCAGCCGTCCGAAGACGGATAGGCCACGGTGGGATAGCCGGCGCCGTACCGGTTGAGTCCCTTTCGGGTGGAAGGCTCGCCGGAGACGGCGATGGCCGGCGGCCCATGTTCCGTGAAGCAGAGGCAGGCTTCGAGAACGTCCACGTCCACGCGGCCGTGCGTCCGGCCCGTGCGACGACCCCATAGCGCCGCGAGTCCCGAGAGGAACAGCGTGGCGCCGCCCAGCATCTGGGGCGCGCGTCCCTGGGCCAGCAGCGGAGGCCCCTCCACGGGGCCGAAGCCGTGAGCGGTCCCCGTCAGCGCCAGGATCAGGGCGTCGTCTCCCTGCCAGTCGGCATACGGCCCGTTGCGGCCGAACCAGGTGAGGTTGAGGCGGAGAACCTCGGCCTTGAGCGCCCGCAGGTCGGCGTCGGCCCTGGCGACCCAGGTGTGATCCTGCCCCGCGATCGCCACCTCGATGCGCGCGCCGCGGGTCGTCAGGGCGGCGAGCGCTTCGCCGGTCGTTTCCGCGAAGGTCTTGCCCTCGTCCAGCCAGAGGTCGAAGGCGGAGGGCCGGCCGCCGCCCGCACTCACCCGCACCACGGTGGCGCCGAGGACCGAAAAGAGCCGGCCGCAGTAGCGGACTCCGGCGTCCACGCCGAACTCCACAACACCGATGCCCGCAAGGGGACGCCCGCCTGTCGTCGTCACAGCAACCTCCCGGTGTGTCGGCAGCCGTTGCTTGACGCCGCCGTTGCGCAGGATGATAACGCGTTACCAACCCAATGCAACGAACGGATTCCGGGGAACCCTCAAATGCCGCTCGACACTGCCGACCCCTATGAAGTTCCCGAGTTCCTGGCGCCGAAGATCGACGCGCTGGGCCTCCGGGAAAACGTCCGCGAACTGGTCGATCAGGGCTACACGATCATCCAGGATCCGGTGGCGCACGCCCTGACCGATCGGGTGCGCGAAGCGATCGTGCGCCTGGCCGAGGAGACGGGACCGCCGCGCACCGGCCAGAGCGCCGCCCTTCTGCTGGGGCGGGACCCGGTGTTTTCGGAAGCGGTCCTGGTGCCCCGGCTTCTGGCCTTGGTGGAGTTCCTGGTGGGACGCGGCGCGATCCTCAGCCAGCTCACCAGTTCGATCCGCGGCGAAGGCGCGGCGCCGTTGGTGCTGCATGCCGACAACAGCTGGTTCCCCGCGCCGTTCCCGAACTGGGAGATCATGGCGACGGCATGCTGGGTGACGGACGAGTTCACCAAGGAAGGAGGCTGCACCTCCATCATCCCGGGAACCCACGTCCTCAAGCGCCATCCCAGCGAGGAGGAGTGCCGCATCCAGGAAGGGATGGTGCCGATCGTGGCGCCCAAAGGATCGCTCTGCCTCTGGGACGGCTCGGTGTGGCACGGCAACTACCCGCGCGAGATTCCCGGCGACCGCGTGGTGATGCACATGACCTACACCCGCGTCGGGTTCGCGCCGGTCGAGGATTACAGCCATCTGGACGACGCCTGGGTCGCCAGCCAGCCCGAAGGGATCGCCGACCTCCTGGGCCGCAAGCTGTTCCTCGGCGCGACGACCGTGGAGAGCGGGGGCGCCGATCCGGTGAAGCTGCGCTACACCCAGCGCATCGCCCGCAGCGGCAAGCCGTAGGCCGGCGAGCCGGAACTTGCGTCCGGGCGGCGGTGCGCGCGCCCGGACGGGGGCCAGATCAGGCGGTGATGACCGCCAGCCGGTTGTGGAGTTCGGTCAGCCACCGCGGGGCGCGCGACCAGTCGCCTTGCTGGCTGGGAAGTTCGCCTCGCTCGCGCTTGGCCCGGCGCTCGGCGATGACCTCGGGCGTGTAGACCAGTCGCGCGACGGGCAGGGTGGCGACGTAGTCGGCTGTCACGGTCGCATCGGCGTCGCCGATCTCGCCGGCGCCCACCTCGACCGTCTGGCCGTCCAGCCGGAACCACCACGCGGCGAGGCCGGAGGGCGAGATTTCGACCGGGGCGTCCGTGAATCGCTCGCACAGGCTGAAGCGCTGGCCCGCTTCGCCATGTGTCGCCGCGAGGTCCTCAAGGATGGCTTCGGCTGCGGCGATCCATTCCGGTCCGGCGAAGGCGAGTTTCGTGTCCGTGATGTCGGTCAATGCGTTTCCTTCCGCCGCGCGGAACCTTCGAGCCTCTGTACGCATGAATGATAACTCGTTACCAATCTCGGTCAACGTAGCTTGCCGATCCTTTGCAGGTCATGGTTGCGTCGCGCAGGGAATGATGGCGGCGGCGGGTTTTCCGCGGCCGACTGTAGGGTGAGAAGTAAAAGGCTTCATGGAAGCATCAAGGAAATCGACCGAGGATCGGTCGACGCGCATCCTCAGGGTGGCGCGCGAGATCATCCGGGAAAGTGGTGGCTTCGAGCTGTCCATGCGCGAGCTGGCGGCGCGGGGACAGGTGAGCCTGCGCACCCCCTATGAGCTGTTCGGTTCGAAGGTCGGCATCATCCGGGCGCTGCTCAAGGAAGAGCAGGCGATCTTCCAGACGCGCCTCTGGCCGATCGGCGACACCGACGTGTTCGACTTCTTCTTCGCGACGCTGACCGTCGGCGTCGCATTCTACGCCGAGAACCAGCCTTTCTACCGGGCGCTGTTCCGCGCGACCCACGCCTATTCCGGTGGCTCCGAGACCGAGCCCGGTCGCGAGAATCCCGAGCGATTCGAGGCCGCCATGCGTCGGGCGTACCGGGCGGGGATGCTGGACGACGACATCGACACCCGGGTGCTTTCCGAGACGCTGATGGACATCTTTGCGGCCAATGTCCGCACCTGGGCCAGCAGCACCTACGACATCAGCTACGTCGAGCCACGCATCGGCTTCGGGTGGGCGGTCATCCTGGCCGGCGTCGCGACCGAGCCTCACGCCGCGCGTCTGCGCGACCGTGCAAAGCGCTATCAGGACCAGCTTCTGGATTTCCAGGCGCCGACGCGCGAGGTTCTCGGCGGCGGTGACGCCTGACGGCTCAGGCCCGGAACCCCGGGCCGTGCACCTGCTGGTAGGTCTCCTTCAGAAGCTCGCGATCGTTCTGCTTCCAGCCGTGACGGCGGCCGAGGAAGTTGTGGCGGCCGAGCAGGGTGGGGAGCGCCGGGTCCTTGTCGGCGAACCATGTCTCGTCCAGGTGATCGTAGGTCTCGATCGGCTGCATTCCGACGCGGGTGTAGGTCATGTGGAGGACGACGCGCTCGCCGGGAAGCCGCCGGGGATAGTTGCCGTGCCAGACCGAACCGTTCCACAGGCAGATGGAGCCCTTGGGCGCCACGATGGGAACCGCGCCCTCCAGACTTTCCCGCCGTTCCTTCGGCGGATGGTCCTTCAGCTTGTGGGTGCCCGGGATCACCAGGGTGGCGCCGGATTCCTCGGTGAATTCGTCGGTGACGAAGCAGCCGGTCGCCATGATCTCCCAGTCGGGAAAGGGGGCGGGGAACCAGCTGTTGTCCGCGTGCAGTCCCAGGGACTGAGGCCCCGGCCGGCGGCGTGAACCCGAAAGCTGCGAGAACAGCGCCCCGCGACCCAGCAGGTATTCCACCAGCGCCAGCAGTTTCGGGGTGGTGATCGCCTCGGCGAACACCGGGTCCTGATCGAGCAGGGTGAAGCGGGTCGGCGCCTTCGCCTCGGGGGCGGCGGGCACGCAGCGGATGATCGCCTCCCGCACCTCGTCGGCAAGGGCGATGGCCTTTGGGTCCCGGATGACCGTGTAACCCTGGTCCACCAGGTCCACGATGTTCTGGCGCAGGTCCAGCGCGTCGATGCGGGCCGCGAGGTCGTCAGGAACGGCATAGGGGTCTCGATCGACATCCAGCGACATGGGCCTGTTCCTCCACGATTGTATTGGTAACACATTACCAGTAAGCAGGAGGGTGTAAAGCGCGCAACCGTTCTGGGAGGGCCGTGATGCATCGACTGCTCGAGGGGCTCGTCGTGGTCGAAGCGTCACGCGGTGTGGCCGTGCGCTACTGCGGCCGGCTGTTCGCCCGGCTCGGGGCCACCGTGACGCGGGCAGCGGGCGGCGACGACGCCGCCATCGGCTACGCGGGTGAGGCCGGGCGCGCCTATGGCCGCTGGCTCGATCAGGGAAAGGTCGCGGGCGCGCCCGCGTCGGCCGACCTCGTCATCGGAGGTCAGGACCCGGCCGACCTCGTCGAGGCCGCCGCCCTGGCCGGCAGGCTGGACGCCGTCCTGCTCGAACTGACCTGGTTCCATGCCGAAGGTCCGTGGACGCAGTGGCGGGGAACCGACGAACTGATCCAGGCGCTGACCGGCGTCACCTATCCGTTCGGCCCGAAGGACGGACCGCCGATCCTGTCGCAGGGACATGGCCCGCAGATCACGGCCGGCGTCACCGCCTTCAACGCGGCGCTGGGCGCGCTCCTCGCCCACCCTCGACCCGGTCGTGTGTCCGTGAATGTCTTCGAGGCCTTCATGTGCCTGACCGAGACGGGGGCCGTCTCGGCGTTGATGGAAGGCGGCGGTTCGGTGCGCCTCGGGGTGAACCGTTTCGTCCCCACCTATCCCTGCACCAGCTACCGCACCGCCGACGGCTGGCTTGGGGTCTCGACGCTGACGCCCGCCCAATGGAAGGGCCTGTGCGGCATATTGGGCCGCCCGGAGCTGGCCGAGGCGCCGCGCTTCGCAACCACGGTCGAGCGCCTGCTGGCCGCCGACGAGATCGACGCCTTGCTCGCCCCGCTGTTCCTCGCCCGCTCCACCGCCGAGTGGGTCGCGCTGTCGGATGCGGCGCGGATTCCGGCGACGCCCATGCCCGATCTCGCCGAACTGCCGAAGGTGGACCACTGGGCCGAGCGCGGCGCCTTCGGTCCCTTCGGCGAAGGCGAGATCACCGCGCCCAATCTTCCCTGGCGGATGATGTTCGGGGGGGCGGCTCCGGCGTTGGAATCCGGCCCGCCGCAGGCGCCTCTGCGCGGGGTGCGCGTGGTCGACTTCTCCATGGGCTGGGCCGGCCCCCTCTGCGCGCGCACCCTCGGCGATCTGGGAGCCGACGTGGTGAAGATCGAATCCGAGAGCCATCCGGACTGGTGGCGCGGATGGGAGGCGGACGAGGCGGGCGATCCGCCCCCGCGCGAGACGAAATTCAGCTTCATCTCGATGAACCGCAACAAGCGGGGCGTGGTTCTCGATCTGCTGACCCCCGACGGAGTCTCGAAGGCCAGGGAACTGGTGGCGGGCGCCGATGTCGTGGTCGAGAATTTCGCGGCCGGCGTCATGGACAAGCTCGGGCTGGGCAGCGCCGTCCGGCGCGAGCTGAACCCCGGACTGGTGGCGGTCTCCATGCCCGCCTTCGGCGCCGGCGGGCCGCTGTCGGGCATCCGCGCCTATGGTTCGACGGTGGAGCAGGCGTCGGGCCTGCCGTTCGTCAACGGCTGCGACGGCTGGGCGCCCTGCCTGCAGCATGTGGCGTTCGGCGACCCGATCGCGGGACTCTTCGCCGCGGCGGCCGTACTTTCGGCCCTCTACGCCCGAGAGCGTGCGGGCGGCGCAGAGATCGATCTCGCGCAGGTCGCCTGCCTGTTTCAGTTCGCGGCGGACGCCGTCGTCGCCCAGCAGTTCACCGAGGGGCCGTTACCCCGGACCGGCAGCCGCCGGCCGCGAGCGGCGCCGACAGCGGTGGTCGCCGCAGGCGGGGAGGATTGCTGGCTGGCCGTGGCGGTGGACGGACCCCGGGCCTGGCGCGCCCTCTGCGGCGTCCTCGGCCGGGACGACTGGGCGGACGATCCGACGTTGTCGCGGGTCGAGGGACGGGCGGCGCGGGCCGATGCGATCGAGGCCGCGCTGGCGTCCTGGGCCGCGCCGCAGGACGCCGAGTTCGCCGCCGGGCGGCTTCAGTCGGCCGGCGTCCCCGCCGCGCCCGTGCTTCGAGGCGATGTTCTGGCCTATCTGCCGCAACTCGCCGAGGCCGGCTTCTGGCCCGAGATGGAGCGGCGCTACGTCGGCCGCCATGTCATCCCGGCGGCGCCCTTCGCCTACGACGGTGTCCGCCCGGCGCTGCTCAGGCCCGCGCCCATCCTCGGCGAGCATACGGAGGAGGTCCTGGACGAGCTTCTGTCCGCCGGCCGAACCCGCGCATGAGCCGCGCAGAGGCCGCGGCGACGAGGTCGATGGATACGGGTTGCGGCGAGCAGCAGGGCCGTCATTACGTCGCTCCCCACGGCCCCCTCCACGGCTTCGGCGCGTCCTGACGTGGCGACCGCCTTGCGGTTCCGGCGGGAAGGGGATGGGATGGGGGCTTCCCGTCCTCAGAGGCGTCCGCCATGCCCGACTCCGTCCAACCCGCCCCGACCGCGGCCTCGACCGATCCCGCCGCGCTCGCCGTGATGCGGGGCTTCCCGCCGCCGCCCGAGAAGACCGTGCGGGCCGTCGACACAACGAGCTGGCGCTTCCCCAACACGCGCTGGAGCTTCAGTCACCAGCGCGAACTGGGACCATCCGCCGCCATCCGGCGCGGGCCGGCGTCCGCCACGGTTCTGCCGCTCAGCCTGCGCGACGATCTGGACGCCGTGCCGTTCGTCACCCTGGACGGTCGTCCGACGACCTGGGGCGAGAGCGTCGAGGAGATGTTCACCGACGGACTCGTGGTCCTGCACCGCGGGGCGGTGGTCTACGAGACCTACCGCGGCGCGCTCCAGCCGCACATCCCGCACCTGGCCATGTCGGTGACCAAGTCGTTCGCCGGCCTGCTCGCCGCTGTCCTCGCGCATGAGGGGGCGATCGACCCCGGCGCGCCGGTGACCGAATATGTCCCCGAGCTCGCCGGAAGCGCGTTCGGCGACGCGACCGTGCGCCACGTCATGGATATGACCACGGGCGTCCGCTACCGGGAGGACTACGTCGATCCAGACGCCGAGGTGCGCTTCTACGGCGTCGCCGCCGGCTGGTCGCCGCCGCCCAAGGGCTATGCGGGACCGACGACCATCTTCGATTTCCTGAGAACGCTGCAGAAGCAGGGCGAGCATGGCGAGGCCTTCGCCTACAAGACCTGCAACACCGAGGTGCTGGGCTGGATCGTCCAGCGCGCGGCGGACAAGCCGTTCGCGGAACTGGTGTCGGAGCGCATCTGGCGGAATCTGGGGGCGGAGGAAGACGGCTACGTCATGGTCGATTCCACGGGCTTCGCGCTGTGCGGTGCCGGCCTGAACGTCACCACGCGCGATCTCGCGCGCTTCGGCGAGATGATGCGGCTGGGCGGCGCCGTGGCCGGGCGGCAGGTGGTCCCGCGCGCGGTCGTCGACGACATCGCCGGCGGCGCCCGCAAGGAGGACTTCGCCAAGGCTGGCTATGTCACCCTGCCGGGCTGGAGCTACCGGAACCAATGGTGGGTGAGCCACAACCGGTTCGGGGCCTATTCCGCGCGGGGGATCCACGGTCAGGTCTGCTACGTGGCGCCGGGCGCCGAGATGGTGATCGCCCGCTTCGCCTCCCACCCGACCGCCGCCAACGGGAACGGGCCACTCGATCGGGTGTCCCTGCCGGCCTACGAGGCGATCGCGGCCCACCTCAACGCCTGACCCGTCCGCAGGCCGGCTCGTCGCCGATCTTCCGGCCCGCGTCCGGTGTCGAAGCCCTGTCGCCGGCGTTCCGGTCACTTCGCCGGGAACCTTCCGCGGCCGGCTGCGTAGCTTTCCCGGCCGGGCCGGCGCCGCCGAACGCCCGGACCCGATCTGGCCTGGAAGCGAGGACGCCAATGACTGCCCAGACGATGACCCGCACCCGAAAGCCCTCCGCCATGCCCTCGGGGGCGCCGGGCCGGGCGCAACGGGCCAAGAGCGCCGCGGTCGAGAAGGCCAAGGCCATGGCGCCTGAACTGCCCGTACGCCTCGGCAGCACGCCGAAGACGAAGTTCCGGGGCGACCCCGACGTCTTCGGGCGCCTGGTCGAGGATCACGACCGGCACCGCGCGCTGCTGGCCATGATCGAGGAGACCCACGGAAACTCGGATACGCGGCAGAGACTGTTTCGCGAGCTGGTCCGCGAACTCAAGGCCCACGCCGCCGCCGAGGAGCAGGCGCTGTGGTCGACGGTGCTGCGCGATCCCGCGACGACCGACTTCGCGCGCCACGCGGTGGCCGAGCACAAGGAGATCGACGACATGCTGGCGGACCTCGCCGCCCGCGACATGGGCTCGCCGGGGTGGCTGCGGCGCTTCGCCGGGCTGAAGGCGGAATATCTGCACCACATCGGCGAGGAGGAGCAGGAACAGTTCGTCGCGGCCGAGAAGCGCCTGGGCGACGCCGACCTCCGCCACATGCGCCGGGTCTTCGAACAGCGGAAGAAGGCCGAGAAGGCCGACGTCACGATCGAGAAGAAGATCAGGCTCAAGGACTGACGCCCGCGCCCTCAAGGACTGACGCCCCCGTCCGCGGTCTTCAGTGCACGAACTCGACTGTGACAGGGTCTGGAACCCGAGCGCCCCAGGCCTGTTCTAAGTTGCAGCCGAGGGCATCGAGGGAGGCGTGCGATGAATCCCCTTCACGGGTGGGGCCCGCGCACGTTCGGCCAATGGCTGGCGGCTGCGTTCGCCGCGCTGTTGGCCTTGATCGGCCTTGTGCTCCTGTCGGGGGGCGCCTGGCTCACCGTGATCGGCGGATCGCCCTACTATCTGATCGCCGGAACGGGCCTGATCGTGGCGGCGGTGTTCTTCGGGTTCGGGCGCGTGCTGGGCGCCTGGGTCTATGCCGCCGTATTCGCCGCCACTCTGGCCTGGGCGGTCTGGGAGGTGGGGTTCGACGGCTGGGCCCTGGTCCCGCGCGTGGTCGGGCCCGCGGTCCTGTTCCTGATCGCCATGGCGCTGGTCCCGGCGCTCTCCCGCTCTCGGCTCGCGCGCGGCGCCGCGCTGGGCGGGGTCGCGGCCCTGGCCGTGGCCGTCGTCATCGGCGGCGTCGGGATATGGATCTCGGGGCGGGCGGCGCCCGGTGCGCTGCCTGCCGCCCAGCTCGTCATGGGGGACCCGTCGCCGGCGCCGGCGGGCCGGGACTGGCCGGCCTACGGGGGCTCGTACGCCGCCCGGCGCTACTCGCCCCTCGCGCAGATCATGCCACAGAATGTGCGCCAACTGGAGCGGGTGTGGCTGGCGCATACCCGCGACCTGCCCAGTGAGCGCGCGCGGAACAACTACGGCGCCGAGACCACGCCGCTGAAGGTGGGCGACACCCTCTACCTCTGCTCGGCCAAGAACATCCTGATCGCGCTCGACCCGGCGACCGGCGCCGAGCGCTGGCGCTACGATCCCAAGGTCTCCGACGACTGGATTCCCTACACCGCCGCCTGTCGCGGGGTGACCTATTTCCGAGTCCCCGCCGCCGACCCGACCCAAGCTTGTGCAGCGCGGGTCGTCGAGGGCACGCTGGACGGCCGGTTGATCGCCGTGGACGCTCGGACGGGTGCGCCCTGCGCCGACTTCGGGCGCGAAGGCCAGGTCGACATCAAGCAGGGGATGGGCGACGTCGAACCGGGCATGGTCTCGATCACCTCGCCGCCCGTGATCGTCCGCGGCGTGATCGTCACCGGCCATCAGGTGCTGGACGGCCAGCAGAACGACGCCCCGTCCGGGGTCATCCAGGGCTTCGACGCCATCACCGGCGCTCAGCGATGGGCATGGGATCTCGGCCGGCCGGGCCAGACGGCGCCGGCGGCGCCGGACGTCACCTACACCCGTGGCACGCCCAACAGCTGGACCACCGCGACCGGGGACGAGACCCTGGGCCTGGTCTATCTGCCGATGGGCAACTCGGCGGTCGATTACTGGAGCAGCGACCGCTCGCCTCAGGAGAACGCCTTCTCGACGTCGCTGGTGGCGCTGGATGTGGAGACGGGGAACCCGGCGTGGCGCTTCCAGACCGTCCGCAAGGACGTCTGGGACTACGACCTCGGCAGCCAGGCCACCCTGGTGGACTTCCCGACCGCCGCCGGCGCGATCCCCGCCCTGATCCTTCCCAGCAAGCAGGGCGACCTCTATGTCCTGGATCGGCGCACCGGCCGCCCCCTGACCCGGGTGGACGAGCGGAGGGTCCCTCAGGGCGGCGTCGAGCCGGCGCAGCGGGCGGCCACCCAGCCGTTCTCGGCCTACCATACCCTGGCCCGGCCCCGGCTGAGCGAACGCGACATGTGGGGCATGTCGCCGATCGACCAGATGATCTGCCGCATCCAGTTCCGCCGGGCGGCGTACGAGGGCATGTACACGCCGCCCACCGCGGACCGCCGGTGGATTCAGTATCCCGGCTACAACGGCGGCTCGGACTGGGGCGGCGTGGCCGTCGATCCCCGGCGCGGCGTGATCGTCGCCAACTACAACGACATGCCCAACTACAACCGTCTGGTTCCCCGCGCGACGGTCGACCGGAAGGGCTGGACCCCGCGCAGCCAGGCCCGTGGCGGGGACCTGGGCGGCGCCGAGGGCGCGGGCGACCCGCAGGTGGGAACGCCCTACGGCGTGGACGTGAACGCCGGATGGCGCTTGCCGGTCACCGGCCTTCTCTGCAAGCGCCCGCCGTATGGCGGCGTTCGCGCCATCGACCTGAGGACCGGTCGTACGCTCTGGGACCGGCCGCTGGGCGAGGCGCGTCGCAACGGCCCGTTCGGCATTCCCTCGATGCTGTCCGTCGAGATCGGGACCCCCAACAACGGCGGGGCGGTGGTGACCGCCGGAGGCGTGGTGTTCGTCGCAGCCGCCACCGACAATCTGATCCGGGCGATCGACCTGCGGACGGGGCGCACCCTGTGGCGCGATGTCCTGCCGGCCGGGGGCCAGGCCACGCCCATGACCTACGAGTGGGGCGGCCGCCAGTACGTGGTGATCATGACCGGGGGTCACCACTTCATGGAGACGCCGGTGGGCGATCAGGTCATCGCGTACGCCCTGCCGGCCCGTCGCTGAAGGCGGTCGGTCAGGCGCCGGGGTCAGGGCTCGGGGTTCTTGCGCTCATCCTCGGCCCGGTCGCGGAACAGGGCCGCGCGGGCCAGCAGGATCAGGGTGACGGGCGTGGTGACGGTCAGGAAGGCGCCGATCAGCAGCTCGCGCGGCAGGAAGCGCTGTTCGACCAGTCCGAAGAACAGCGCCGAGGCCGAAAGGACCAGCACTGTGCCCAGCGTGGCGCCCAGGGTGGGGGCGTGCACCCGCTCGTAGAACGACGTCAACCGCACCAGGCCCGTCGCTCCGAGGAGGGAGATCGCCGAGCCGGCGACCGCCAGGACGACGACCGTCACCACGGCCCAGGCGGGAAGATCGGCGGGGATCATTCGATCACCTCGCCGCGCATGAGGAACTTGGCCAGGGCCACCGTGGCGGCGAAGCCCAGCATGCCGATGATCAGCGCCGCCTCGAAATAGAGCGGGCTGCCGGTGCGGACGCCGAAGACCACGATCAGCAGCATGCCGTTCAGGTAGAGCGTATCCATTCCGAGGATGCGGTCCTGCGCCCGCGGGCCGACGACGATCCGCCACACCGCGACGCCCATGGCCGCCACGAGCATCAGTTGCGCCAGGGCGAGCCCCCAGACGAAGAGCATCGTCATTCGAAGATCTCCTTCAGCAGCCGCTCGTACCGGTCCTTGATGAGCCGGATCCAGGTCTCCTCGTCCACGAGGTCGAGCACATGGAGAAGCAGGCGGCCGTTGGCCCGCTCGTACTCCACCCACAGTGTCCCGGGCGTGCTGGTGACGATGATGGCCAGCACGGCCAGGGCGTGACGGTCCTTGAGGTCCAGCGGGACGTGGATGAAGCCCGAGACGCGCTCCCGTCGCCGGCCGGACAGGAGGATCTGCCCGACCGCCCAGTTGGAGCGGAGGATGTCGGTCAGGACGATGACCGTGAGCTGGACGAGCGCGCGGGGCGACCGGATCCGGACCGGGTCGATCCGGAAGGGCCGCATCAGCTGGGGCGCCACGACGGCGGCGAGGGCGGCCAGCGCCAGGGCGGGCGGGCCGGTCGAGGCGCTCATCAGGATCGAGGCGACGAAGACGCCGAGCGACAGCAGGGGATGGGGTAGCAGGCGTCTCATCGGCCGTCCCCGGCCAGCACGGCGTTCGCGTACGCCTCGGGCCGCGCCAGCCACTCGGCCGTGTGCTGGGCGTACAGCACCCCGGCGTTGCCGAAGATCGCGAGGAGGACGCACGCCGCGAGCAGGACGCCGAGGCCGGCGAATTCCGCGGCGCCGACGACGAAGGGCGGCCGGTCGCCCTCGGTGGCCCAGATGGCGCGGATGCCCAGCCGGACCAGTCCGATCAGCGCGCCCAGGCTGGAGAGGGAGAGTAGGGCGATGATCCACCAGGCGGCGGTGTCGCCCACCTGCATGAGCGCGTCCATCATGGCCAGCTTGCCGACGAAGCCCGCGAGCGGCGGCAGGCCGGCCACCATCAGCGTGCAGACCAGGAAGGCGCCGGCCACGGCGGCCACGGCGGCGGGAATGACCAGGCCGGGTTCGTTGCGTTCCTCGTCGTCGAACGGGTCGTGGTACTCGTCGTCGAAGACCGCGCGGCCCGTGTCGGCGTCGGCCTCCTGGCTGCGCTGGAGGATCTCGCCCACGAGGAACAACGCCCCGCAGGCCAGGGTCGACCCGACCATGTAGAAGATGGCGCCGGCCAGGGCGTCGGGATGGCCCGATCCCAGGATCGCCAGAACCGTGCCCGACGACACCATGACGGCGTAGGCTGCGGCGCGGGAGAGGTCGCGCGCAGCCAGCAGGCCGGCCGTGCCGAACGCGATGGTGGCCAGACCGCCGACCAGCAGCCACGCCCCGCCGAACCCTGCCGAAGCCCCTGCGCCCGCGCCGAACAGCAGCAGGCCCAGCCGCATGACCACATAGACCCCCACCTTCGACAGAATCGCGAAGACCGCCGCGGCGGGCGCGCTGGCGGCCGCGTAGGTGGGCGGCAGCCAGAGGCCGAGCGGCCACATGGCGCACTTCACCAGGAACGCCACGCCCAGGATGGCCGCGCCGGCGTGGAAGAGGCCGCGGTCGGCGTCGGGGATCGCCGGGATACGGGCGACGAGGTCGGCCATGTTGAGCGTGCCGGTTACGCCGTAGATCAGGGCGACGCCGATCAGGAACAGCAGCGAGGCCGTGAGGTTCACGGCGATGTAGCCCAGGCCCGCCTTGATGCGCGCCTCGCCCGACCCGTGCAGCACCAGGCCGTAAGAGGCCGCCAGCATGATCTCGAAGAAGACGAACAGGTTGAACAGGTCGCCGGTGAGAAACGCGCCGTTCACCCCCATCACCAGCAGGAGGAAGATGGCGTGGAAACGCGGCCCCGCCCGATCCCAGCGCGCGAGGGCGAACACCAGGGCGCAGCCGCCCAGCACGCTGGTCAGCGCCACCATCAGGGTCGAGAGCCGGTCGGCCACCAGCACGATGCCGTAGGGCGCGGCCCAGTCGCCCAGGCGGTAGACCCGGGCGGTCTCGCCGCTGGCGCTCTCGTCCAGCAGGATCAGCGCCATCGCCAGGATGGCGGTCATCGCCACCAGGCTCATCACGCCCTTGAGGACGCGCCGGCGCTCGTCGAACAGCAGCATCGCCGCGGCCATCGCCATGGGCAGGACGATGGGGCCGATGACGATGTGGTCGTGCCAGTCCGTCATTCCTGCGGCTCCCGACCGTCCACATGGTCGCTTCCGGTCACGCCGCGGGACGCCAGCAGGACCACCAGGAACAGGGCGGTCAGCGCGAAGCTGATGACGATGGCGGTCAGCACCAGGGCCTGCGGAGTCGGGTCCGCATAGGCGGCGACGTCTTCGGCGCCGGTTCCTGTGACCGGGGGCGCTGCGGTCTTCAGCCGGCCCATCGAGAAGATGAAGATGTTCACCGCATAGGACAGCAGCGACAGCCCCATGATCACCTGGAAGGTGCGGGGCCGCAGCAGCAGCCAGGTTCCCGAGGCCGACAGAACGCCGATCGCCAGGGCCAGCACGATCTCCTTCACGCCGCGCCCTCCGGTCCCGTTTCGTCGGCCTTGTGGGCCTTGCGGAGCGACTGGTGGGCGAGCGCCACCAGGACTAGGACCGTCGCGCCGACGACCAGGACCACCACGCCCAGGTCGAAGATCACCGCGCTGGCCAGCGGCACGCGCCCCAGGAGCGGCAGATCGGCGTACTGGAAGGCCGAGGTCAGGAAGGGCGCGCCGAAGAGCCAGGCCCCGGCGCCGCTCGCCGCGGCGATCAGCAGGCCGATTCCGATCCAGGCGATGGGCCGGATCGTGAGCCGGTCTTCAACCCACTGGGCGCCCGACGCCATGTACTGGAGCACGAAGGCGATCGCCACCACGACACCGGCCGCGAAGCCGCCGCCCGGCAGGTCGTGTCCGCGCAGGAACAGGTGGGCCGCCAGCAGGATGACGAACGGGAACATCCAGCGCATCACCACCTGCGGGATCAGCATGGTCTCCTTCAGGGTGTCACCCGCGTTGCGGCCCTCGCGCCGATTGTCGGACGCGTCCTGCAGGCGCATCTGCGGCGGCCGTGGCAGGCTGTCGCTCGCGGGTCGGAACCGGCGCAGCACGGCGAACACCGTCAGGCCGACCACGCCCAGGACCGTGATCTCGCCGAAGGTGTCGAACGCCCGGAAGTCCACCAGGATCACGTTCACGACGTTGCGGCCGCCGGCGTCCTTGTAGGCGTGCTCGACGAAGTAGCGCGACAGGCCTTCGACCGGGGGGCGGGTCATCACCGCGTAGGATATGGCCGCCAGCCCCGCCCCGACGGCGGCGGCGATCACCAGGTCGATGCGCCGGCGTCGCTTCGAGCGGCGCTCCTCGTTCGGCGCGGCGCGGATGGCCTCGTTCCGCTTGGGCAGCCAGCGCAGGCCGAGCAGGAGCAGGACCGTGGTCACCACCTCGACCACGAGCTGCGTGGTCGCCAGGTCGGGCGCCGAAAGCCAGATGAAGGAGATGCAGCTGGCCAGCCCCGCGCCGCCCATCAGCACCACCGCGGCCAGCCGGTGATACTTGGCCTGCCAGGCCGCGGCGAAGGCGCAGACCCCGCCGATGATCCACAGGCCGGCGAAGGCGAAGTCCCCGATGCGCGGCGCCAGCGGCGGGGGATTCACGGCCAGACCGGCGCCGACGACGGCCACGAAGGCGGATCCCAGGGCCGTGAGCACGATCACGCGGATCTGGGGTTGCAGCCGCCGGGTGCCCGCCACCTTCTCGACCACCATCGCGCCCGCATTGAGCTGGGTCATGGCGCGCTCGAACAGGTAGCCGCCGTTGAAGCGGCGCAGCCCCAGGGCGCCGCCGGGGTTGGCGTTGATCGTCTTGCCGAACGCCAGATAGAGGCCGACGCCTGTGGCGAGCGCGGTCACGCTGAGCAGCAGCGGCAGGTTGAAGCCGTGCCAGATCGCCAGGCTGTAGTAGGGCGGGTCGAGGCCGACCACCGAGACGACCGCGCTGCGCAGGAACGGGCCGACGGTTATGGCCGGCAGCACGCCCACCAGGAGGCAGAGCGCGACCAGCACCTCGACCGGCCGGCGCATCCAGGTGGGCGGCTCGTGTGGGGTCTTCTCCAGCTCGGTCGGCGGTGGCCCGAAGAAGGTCTGGTGGATGAACCTCAACGAGTAGAGCACGCTGAAGGCGCTGGCCACGGTGGCCAGGACCGGCAGGACGGCGAACAGAGCGTGCCGCTCGGCGCCCGCGAGGGCCTCGGCCAGGAACATCTCCTTCGAGAGGAAGCCGTTCAGCAGGGGAACGCCCGCCATCGCCGCCGCCGCGATGATCGCCAGCGCGCCGGTGAAGGGCATGTAGCGCAGCAAGCCGCTCAGCTTGCGCATGTCGCGCGTGCCGGTCTCGTGGTCGATGATCCCCGCCGCCATGAACAGCGAGGCCTTGAAGGTGGCGTGGTTGACCGTGTGGAAGATGGCTGCGACGGCGCCCAGCTCGCTGCCCAGGCCCAGCAGCAGGACGATCAGGCCCAGGTGGCTTATGGTGGAATAGGCCAGAAGGCCCTTCAGGTCGTGCTGGTAGATCGCGCACCAGGCGCCGAAGAGCAGGGTGAGCAGACCCGCTCCGCCCACCACGATCTCCCACATCTGGGTGTCGGCGAAGATCGGCCAGATGCGCATCAGCAGGAAGACGCCCGCCTTCACCATCGTCGCCGAGTGCAGATAGGCGCTGACCGGCGTGGGCGCGGCCATGGCGCGCGGCAGCCAGAAGTGGAACGGGAACTGGGCGCTCTTGGTCAGCGCCCCCAGAAGCAGCAGGCCCAACGCCAGCGGGTGCAGCGGGTCCGCCAGGATCGTGTCGCGGGCCGCCAGCACCACGTCCAGGTCGTAGCTTCCCGCCATGCGGCCCAGCAGAACCGCCCCGACCAGCATGGCCAGCCCGCCGGTGGCCGTGACGGTGAGCGCCATTCGCGCGCCCTCGCGCGCCGAGGCGTTCTGGTGCCAGTAGCCGATCAGCAGGAACGAGAAGAGGCTGGTCAGCTCCCAGAAGACCACGAGTTGGATCAGGTTGCCCGACAGGACCAGGCCTTGCATCGCGCCCATGAAGGCCAGCAGGAACGAGAAGAACCGCGGCACGGGGTCCTTGGGCGACATGTAGTAGCGCGCATAGAGCACGACGAGCGCGCCGATCCCCAGGATCAGGGCGCTGAACAGCCACGACAGCCCATCCAGGCGAAGCACCAGCGACACGCCCAGCGCGGGCAGCCAGTCGATCTCCTGCCGGATGACCTCGCCGTCCTGGAACGCCGGCCAGAGCGCCGCCAGACAGATGACGTTCGCCAGGGCGACGCCCCAGGAAAGGATGGCCGCGGTTGTCCGGGCGTTACGGGGCAGGCCGGCGGCGATCACGCTGCCGATGAACGGCAACGTCAGAACGACGATCAGGAGCATGCCGACGGACATCAAGGTACGGAACGACCCCTCGCGGTGAAACCCTGATGGGACGTGTCATAGTCCGGGTCGTCCTGTCCAGAATTCGGCAGGTGTTTTCGGAAGGCCCCTTCTCAAGGACCTGTCGGGCGAACCGGCGGGTTCGCACAATAAAAGAAACGTGAGGTGGCGCGGGCGATGTCGTGGACCCGCGTTCAACGTGCGTGGGCCGGGCCGGCGGTGGGATCAGCCCTCGGGTGTCCCGGGTGCGCCCGCACGGCCTGAGGTCGCCCAGATCCTCATCGGCAGCAGCCACATCTGGCTCACGACGGCCGCCCAGTCTCGGACGATGTCGGCGCCCAGCGTGGCCTCGGCCTGCGCCGCCTCGACGGGGTCGCCTGCCGTCGCCATGCGGCCCCAGAACCGCGCGTAGTCCCGCATCAGGTGGTCTCCCAGCCAGACGGCCGCGAACGGCCACGGCATCGGCGAGGCGGTGGCCGTGGAAGGCGAAGGCGGGGAAGGCGAAGGCGTTGAAGGCGAGGGGGCGTCGATCATAGCGGTCTCCTGGCTCCGGACCTTCATTGTGCCGCCGCCGTCCACCCGGCGACTTGAGCGAGGTCAAGCCGCCGCCGCCGTTCGCGCGTTACCTTTCCGCCGTCCGCATCTGGCGGCAGGGACATCGTCTAATGGAGTGAAGCGTGGGTGAGAACATGTCCGAGCCGACTTGGAGACAGGGGCCTCCGCGAAAGATCCTCCTCGCCACGGACCTGAGCAGCCGATGCGATCGGGCCCTGGATCGCGCCGCCCAGTTGGCCGGAATGTGGGGATGCCCCGTGGTGGCGCTCCATGTCCTCGACGCCGCGCCGGACGCCCTGACTCAACGTCGCCTCGAGGACCTCCCGTCCTGGCGCCGTCCGCCGGACCGGGCGCCGGCGATCGCGGCCCAGCTCCGCCGCGATCTGGCCGCCGATCTGCCGGGCCTCGAGGTGCGCGTGGAGGAGGGGCCGACCGCCGAGACCATCGACGCCGTGGCGTCCGAGACCGGCGCGGACCTGATCGTCACCGGCGTGGCGCGAAACGAGACGTTCGGCCGCTTCTTCCTGGGTGCCACGGTGGAGCGGCTGCTCCGCCGGACGCGGGTCCCCGTGCTGGTGGTCCAGAACCGGGTGCGGCCCTATGGCGAGATCCTGGTGGCCACCGACTTTTCGGACTCCTCGCGGCATGCGCTGGACGCGGCGGCGGCGTTCTTCCCGGATTCGCCCCTGACGCTTCTCCACGCCTATGAGACACCCTTCGCCCTCCATCTCGACAGCGACGATTTCGGCAAGCAGATCCGCAGCATGGAGCAGAAGGCCAGCGACGAGTTCGTCGCCGCTTCTCCCCTTTCTCCGGAACAGCGGCGGCGCCTTCGGGTCCTGGTGGAGCACGGACGCCCCGAGGCCCTGATCGGGGCCTACATGCGCGACCGTCCAGCCGATCTGGTGGTTCTGGGCAGTCATGGTCGCGGCGCCGTGTTCGAGGCGCTGATCGGCAGTACGGCGAAGCGCATCCTCGAGGCGGCGCCCGGTGACGTCCTGCTGGTCCGCGATCCCCGCTCGGTGCGGTGAAGATCACAATCCCTTTTCCCCGTCGACTCTGGAGGACGCCTGTCGATGGCCGCCCCTGAGACTGCGTCCCCCCAGACGACGCGCGTCGAGCCTGCGCCGTGGCACCAGCTTCCCGTGGAGGACGTCCTCGCGGCGCTGGGCGGACATCCCGACGGCCTGGACGGCTCGGAAGCGGCGCGGCGCCTCGACGCGCAGGGGCCCAACGAACTCCCGAAGGCCCGGGGCCGTTCGGCGCTGCGGCGCTTCCTGGCCCAGTTCAACAACGTCCTGATCTACTTCCTGCTGACGGCGGCGCTGGCGGCGGCGGTTCTGGGCCATGCCGTGGATGCGGCGGTGATCGTGGCGGTGGTGATCGTCAACGCCATCGTCGGGTTTATCCAAGAGGGGCGGGCCGAGCGGGCCCTGGACGCCATCGGCGATCTGATCGCGCCCGTCGCCGCCGTCGTGCGGGACGGGCGACGCCTGCAATTGCCCGTCCGCGAACTCGTGCGCGGCGACATCGTGCTGCTGGAGGCGGGCGACCGCGTCCCCGCCGACCTGCGACTGATCCGCGCCCGCCGCCTGCTGATCGACGAGGCCCTGCTGACGGGCGAATCCCTTGCAGCCGAGAAGCACGACGCGCCGGTTGCGGCGGCCGCTCCTCTCGCCGAGCGGAGCAGCATGGCCTACTCGGGCTGCCTCGTGGCGGCCGGTCAGGGCGCGGGCGTGGTGGTCGAGACCGGGGTGGCCACCCAGATCGGCCGCATCAGCTCGATGCTCCAGTCGGTGACCGCGCTCAGTACGCCGTTGCTGCGCCAGATCGACGCTTTCGCCCGGCGCTTCACCGGCTTCGTCCTGCTGGGGGGCGCGGCGCTGTTCGCCTTCGCCGTCCTGGCGCGCGGCTACGACTGGGTCGAGGCGCTCATCGCCGTAGTCGCGCTGGCGGTGGGCGTCGTGCCGGAGGGCCTGCCCGCCGTCATCACCATCACCCTGGCGATCGGGGTGCGGCGGATGGCGGCGCGCAACGCGGTCATCCGCAAGCTGCCGGCGGTGGAGACCCTGGGCGCCACCTCGGTCATCTGCACAGACAAGACCGGAACGCTCACCCGCAACGAGATGACCGCCCGCCGGATCATGACACCGTCGCATCGGGTGCTGGCCGAGGGGGCGGGCTATGCGCCGCAGGGCGCCCTGCGGTCCGACTCGGCCGACGATGTCGCCGCGGTGGCGGCCTGCGCCGGGGTCTTCCGCTGCGGCCTCCTCTGCAACGACGCCGACCTGCTCCAGGCCGAGGCGGGGTGGCAGGTGATGGGCGATCCGATGGAGGGCGCGCTGGTCGCGCTCGCGCTCAAGGCCGGGCTGGACCCGGGCCACGTGCGTTCGGAATGGCCGCGTCTCGACGCCATCCCTTTCGATGCGGCCTACCGGTTCATGGCCACCCTGCACCGCAGCCCCGACGGCGAGTCGGTGGTGTTCGTGAAGGGCGCCGCCGAGGCGCTGCTTGCGCGCGCCCGGCCGTCGGCCGCCGCCCCCGACTGGAACGCCCGCATCGACGAAGCCGCGGCCGAAGGCGAGCGCGTGCTGGCCTTCGGCGTGAAGATCCTTGCGCCCGGGACCGCGAGCCTGGACTTCGCCGACCTGGAAGACGGCGTGGAGCTGCTGGGCCTGGTCGGCTTCATCGATCCGCCGCGGGCCGAGGCCAAGGCCGCCATCGCCGAATGCCGGGCCGCCCGCGTGGCCGTGAAGATGATCACCGGCGACCACGCCGGTACGGCGGCGGCCATCGCCCGCCAGCTCGACATCGCCGACGATCCGAAGGTGGCGACCGGCGTCCAGGTCGACGCGCTGACCGATGACGAACTGCGCGCGACGGTCGAGGGCGTGTCGGTGTTCGCCCGCGCCAGCCCCGAGAACAAGCTCAGGATCGTGCGTGCGCTCCAGGCCAACGGCCGCATCGTGGCCATGACCGGCGACGGGGTGAACGATGCGCCGTCCCTCAAGCAGGCCGACGTGGGCGCCGCCATGGGGATCAAGGGCGCCGAGACCTCGAAGCAGGCGGCCGAGATGGTCCTGCTCGACGACAACTTCGCCTCGATCGTCGCGGCCGTGCGCGAGGGGCGCACCGTCCACGACAACATCCGCAAGGTGATCTCCTGGACCATCCCCACCAACGGCGGCGAGACGGTCGCGGTAGTCCTGGCGATCCTGGCGGGCTTCGCCCTGCCGATGTCGGCCACCCAGATCCTCTGGGTGAATCTCGTCCTCGGGGCGACCCTGGGGCTGGTGTTGGCCTTCGAGCCGCCGGAGCCCGGGGTCATGCAGCGCCCGCCCCGCGCGCCCGACGCCCCCCTGTTGTCGCCGTTCCTGCTGTGGCGGGTGGTCCTGGTGTCGGCGCTGCTGGCCGGCGCGGCCCTGGGAATCTTCTTCCACGCGCTGGGTCGGGGCGACAGCGTGGAGACCGCCCGGACGATGGTGGTGAACATGTTCGTCGTCGGCGAGATCTTCTATCTCTTCAACGTACGCTATCTCCGATCCGGCTCGCTGAGCTGGCGGGGCGCGCTCGGGACCCCGGCAGTCAACCTCGCCATCGTCGTCCTGGTCGCGGCGCAGCTCCTCTTCACCTATGCTCCCTTCATGCAGGCCATATTCGACACCCGCCCCCTGAGCCTCGCCGACGGGGCCCTGATCGTCGCCGTGGGCGTAGGGCTCATGCTCCTGCTGGAGGTGGAGAAGGCGGTGATGCGGCGTCTCCGGTGGTTCGAGGACCTCGCGTGAGCGGCGCGTCCGTGGCCGAGGCTTCCGCCGCTGGGGTCGGTACGGGGGCCAGCGACCCCGACTCCCAGCTCGAGCGGCTGCTGGCGCTGGGTCGCGCCCGAACGGCTGCGCCCACCGCCGTGGTGCACCCCTGTGACCCCGTCTCGCTGTCCGGCGCGTTGGAGGCGGCGCGGCTGGGACTGATCTCGCCGGTCCTCGTGGGTCCGAAGGCGCGGATCCTGGCCGCGGCCGGCGAAGCCGGAGAGGACCTGGGCGACACCCGGATCGTGGACGTGGAGCACAGCCACGCCGCCGCTGCGGAGGCCTGCCGCCTGGCCCGCGTGGGCGAGGTGGCGGCCCTGATGAAGGGCAGCCTCCACACCGACGAACTGCTCGAGGCCACGGTCCACCCCCAGACCGGCCTCAGGACCGACCGCCGGATGAGCCACGTCTTCATCCTGGACGTGCCGACCTATCCGCGCCCGCTGTTCGTGAGCGACGCGGCCATCAACATCGCGCCCGACCTCGCCATCAAGAAGGACATCGTCCAGAACGCCATCGACTGCGCGCTGGCCCTGGGCGTCGAGCGGCCGCGCGTGGCGGTGCTGGCCGCGGTCGAGACGGTGCATCCCAGCATGCCCGCGACCCTCGACGCTGCGGCCCTCGCCAAGATGGCCGACCGGGGGCAGATCGTCGGCGGCCTCGTGGACGGTCCGCTGGCCTTCGACAACGCCATCTCGGAAGAGGCGGCGCGGACCAAGGGCATCGCCTCGGAGGTCGCCGGCCGGGCCGACATCCTCATCGCCCCCGACCTGGAGGCCGGCAACATGATGGCCAAGCAACTTGCCTACCTCGGCAACGCCCAGTCGGCCGGCCTGGTGATGGGCGCGCGCGTGCCGATCATCCTGACCAGCCGCGCCGACGGCCGCCTATCGCGTCTGGCGTCGTGCGCGGCGGCCATGCTGGTGGCGCAGCATCAGCGGTCGAAGCCGGCGCGGTGAGCGGCGTCCTGGTTCTGAATGCGGGCTCGTCCAGCCTCAAGTTCGCGCTGTACGAGGCTGGGCCCGAGACCTTGCTCCGTCTCAAGGGCGCGGCCACCCGCCTGGGCGGCTCCGAGGCGCGGCTTCGCATCCGGGTCGGGGAGGCGGTCGAGCTCGACCGCGCGCTGCCCGGGCCCATGCCCGCGACCGCCGCCGCCGAGATCGTGTTCGACGCCCTGGCGGAAAGAGGCCATCTGGCCGGCCTGGACGCCATCGGCCACCGGATCGTCCACGGGGGGCGGACCTACACCCGCCCCTGTCGGCTGGACGGCGCGGTGCTGGCCGACCTCCGTCGCCTGACGCCGCTGGCCCCGCTGCACCAGCCCTACAACCTCGACATCGTCGAGGCCGCGGCGCTGCGGTTTCCCGACGTGCCCCAGGTGGGCTGTTTCGACACCGCCTTCCACGCCGACCGTCCGCGGCTGGAGCGCCTCTATGGCCTGCCGCGCGCCCTGGCGGACGACGGCGTCCTGGCCTACGGCTTCCACGGGCTGTCCTACGAGTACGTCGCCGGGGTGCTGCGCCAACGCGATCCGGCGACGGGCGGCGGCCGGGCGATCGTCGCCCATCTGGGCAGCGGGGCCAGCCTCTGCGCCATGCGGGACGGCCGCAGCGTCGCCACAACCATGGGCTTCTCGGCCCTGGAGGGTCTGGTGATGAGCACCCGCAGCGGTTCGCTGGACCCCGGCGTGATCCTCCATCTGATTCAGGATCGCGGGATGTCGGCGGACCAGGTGACCACCATGCTCTACCAGGAGTCCGGGCTCCTGGGCGTCTCGGGCCTGTCGGGCGACATGCTGACGCTCTCGGCCTCGCCGGCCCCCGAGGCGGCCGAGGCGATCGACCTCTTCGTCTACCGGGTGTCGCGGCAGATCGGCTCGCTGGTCGCGGCGCTGGGCGGCCTCGACATGCTCGTGTTCACCGCCGGCATCGGCGAGAACGCACCCGACATCCGGGCCCGGATCTGCGCGTCGGCCGGCTGGCTCGGAGTGGCCGTAGACCCCGCGCGCAACGCCGAAGGCGCCGGGACGATCGCCGCGGCGACATCCAAGGTCGAGGTCCTGGTCGTCCCCACGGATGAGGAACGGGCGGTGGCCCAGGCGGCGTTGCGGGTGCTTGAGAGTCGTTCGGGCGAGAGGTGCAACCAGTGATCTAGTTCGGCCCCTTCTCTACACCTGCAGGATGTGAAATGCTCGTGATCCCGCGGGTGTTTCGCGCTGGGGTAGGGAAGGCTGGTCGAAGTGACCTCGGTCATGCGCGTGTTCCGCTGGCTTCCCCGGGAGGTCGTCGCGACCGTCCTGGGTGTCTTCATCATCTCGCTCCGTCTGGCGTTCACGGGCGTGCCGGACGGCGAGATGCCGTTCGCGCTCGTGTGGCTGGGCGTGCTCGTCGCGGCCTGGGTCGGCGGCTTCGGGCCGGCGACGGTCGCCAGCGCCGTCGGCCTCGCCATCGGGCAGTACATTCTGGTGTCGGGCGGCAAGTCCGGCATCGGCTTCACCGGCCTGGCTTTCTATGCGCTCTTCTCGCTGATCCTGATCGTCCCGGCTGAGATCTATCACCGCATGAAACGCCGACGGCAGGCGGATCAGCGGCTGCTCGCCGACATGACCGAGCGTCTCAACCGTACGGGACGGCTGAACGCCATGGGCGAACTGGCCGGTGCGCTGGCGCACGAACTCAACCAGCCTCTCACCGCGATCGCGAACTACGCCGGGGCCGCCCAGTACCTGGTCCGGAACAATCCCGCGGCGGCCGAGGATGTCGCCGGCCTGCTCGACAAGATCGTGGGCCAGATCGATCGGTCGCGCGGCATCATCGGCGGCGTCCGGCGCCGCCTCGCGGGGGATGACCTGCAACTGGCGCCGGAATCCCTGAGCGCCATGTTCGAGGAGGCCGCCGAGATCGCCTTGTCCCCCTCGGCGCGCGAGCCCGTCTCCGTGCGCTACGCCTTCGACCGCGACGCCGACCGGGTGATGGTCGATCGCATCCAGATCCAGCAGGTGATGGTCAATCTCGTCCGCAACGCCGCCGAGGCGATGGCCGGCTCGCCCCAGCGCGAGCTGCGCATCGGCAGCGCGCTGACGGCGGAGGGCCTGGTCGAATGCTACGTGGCCGATCGCGGACCCGGCGTCTCGTCCACCATGCGCGAGAAGCTGTTCCAGCCCTTCGCCACCGACAAGGCCGAGGGGATGGGTGTCGGCCTGGCGATGTCGCGCACCATCGTCGAGGCGCACGGCGGCCGCATCTCGGCCGATCCCAACCCGGTCGGCGGGGCGATCTTCCGCTTCTTCCTCCAGCCCGCGCAGGCGTCGGCCGGTGGCTCCTGAGGGTCCTAGCCGCACCGAGCGCGGGAGAGGGCCGCCACGATCTGGTCCAGGCTGAACGGCTTCTCGACGAAAATCGCGCCCAGGCGTGCGGCGGCGTCCGCGATATGGGGCGTCCCACGGCCGGTGATGACCACGGCGGGCCAGGTCACGCCGGCGTCGAGCAGGGCCTGAAGCATCTCCAGGCCGTCCATGTCGGGCATCTGGACATCGGTCACGATGCAGCCGAGTTCGAGATCGGCCGCAGTCTGTGCGAACAGGCGGGACGAGGCGTGCGTGACCACGCGATAGCCGTGCGTGCGCAGCAGGATGGCCAGCGAATCCCGCACAGCCTCGTCGTCGTCGACGATATGGACCAGTTCTTGATCGGCGGAAGTCATGTCGTATGCGGCGTGTCCGGGGCCTTCGGGTGGCCGAGGCAAGGGCGTGGGAACCTGCCGCGAAGCCCGCTGGACTTCACCCTGGGACGAATACGGTATGGCCTCCGCCAACCGTCGCGGGTCGTCAATTCGAGGGCGTAGCGGGCTTTTCTACAGCCTTCGGATGTGAAACTCTCGTGCTTGTCCGAACTGGGTCCGCCGGATCGGGGAGAGTGCCGTGTACCTGCGTTCCGAAGGCCTCAGTAGGCCTCCTGTCGTCGATCCGTCGACCACCGCCCAAGCGGAGCGGCGATGACTCCCCTCGTCCATGTGATCGACGACGACGACGGCGTACGGGACTCGCTCGCCATGTCCCTCGGCGTGCGAGGCGTGGAGGTCCGCACCTTCGCCTCGGCTCTGTCGTTCCTGGAGCAGGCCGGCGATACTGCGCAAGCTTGCGTGGTGACCGACGTCAACATGCCCGAGATGACGGGCCTGGAGCTGCTGGAGCGGATGGCGGGCCGGCTGGACGCCTGTCCCGTCATCGTGCTCACCGGGCAGGCCGACGTGCCGATGGCGGTCGAGGCGCTGAAGCGCGGCGCGTCGGACTTCCTCGAGAAGCCCGTGAGCAGCGATGCGCTGTTCGCGGCCGTCACCGCGGCTCTGGGACGTGTCTCCCGGCGCGCCGAGGAGGCCGCGCGGCGGGCCGAGGGGCGCCGGCGCCTGGAGGCGCTGACGCCGCGCGAACGCAATGTCTTCGACGGCGTCGTCGCCGGCCAGTCGAACAAGGAGATCGCCCGCGCGCTGGCGATCAGTCCCCGGACCGTCGAGGCCTATCGCGCCAGCCTGATGGTCAAGATGCAGGCCGACAGCCTGTCTGACCTCGTGCGCATGAGCCTGGCCGCCGAGGAAGCCAGATAGGGCGGCCATGCCCGCCGCGGTGCGTCGCGGCGTCGCGCGGGGAGCCCCGTAAGTACATCTACGATAGTAGGCGTCCGGAATTTCGCGCGCCTCTTCCGGTCGGCATTCTCCTGTCTGACGGAGCCGGGACGACGGGCGCTAGGCGTCTCACCCCGGATGAACTCGAAACAGGGAGCCGCCGGTCGCCGGCGGTCGAGCGCATGGCCAACGCCTACAAGAGACCTGCCGAGGTGATCGCCGAGCAGCAGGACCTGATCGCCGACCTGGATCGGATGATCGAACTCCTGAAGGGCGCCCTGGCGGCGGCCGGCATCGAACGTCCGCCGGCGTACCGTCCCTGGATGAAGGGCCTCACGCCGCAGGAGCGGGGTCTGCTGGGGGCGCTCTACAGCCACTATCCGAACCCGGTCGACAAGCATGCGCTGCTGGAACACATGCCGGGGCAGGACCATGTCGAGGATCGTCAGGTCCAGCTCGTCGCCCTGAAGGTGCATCATCTCCGCGGCAAGCTGGGTCACGACGCCATCGAGAGCATCCGCGGACTGGGCTATCGTCTCAGCGCCGCCGAATACCACGCGATGCGCGAGGCCGAAGGTGCGGCGGTCGTACCGTTCAAGGTGGCGGCGTGAGCCCCCCGGTCTCGATCGCGGCGGGACAGGCCACCGGCTTCGTCCGGGCCGCCGCGCCGGCCCGCGGGCGGAAGCTGCCGGTCGGGGTGGGCCTCCTCGCCGGGGCCGGCGTCTCGGCCGCCCTTTGGCTCGGTCTCATCGGCGGGGCGATGGCCCTGTTGGGCTGAGACGTCCCGCAGCCTTCGCTACGTGGAACCTGCCGTCGGTAGGTATCCGATATCCAGTCAGCCTCCGGCCGGGCCGCTCGCGCGCTCCGCCGGAGGCTTTTTGTTTCCGGGCCTCCAGGCCGACGCTCCGCTCGGCGCGCAACCCGTGCGGTCGGGGGACTGCAACTTGAAGAGGCTTTCGGCGCTGCGGCGCCGTTCTGGACCGTCGTGAGCGCCGCCTTCCATGAGCGGCTCTCACGGCTGTTGATCAAAGTAGAATTGACTGTTGGTTAAGGTTGTTTTCTGAAAAATCTTGAGTTCATAACTCATTAATGTCTCGGAATTCCCCATGAATTTCGGGAATGCTCCGTTGAAACCGAAAGGTGGCGTCGTCCGCCTGTGACAAGCCGCCACAAGCGGATTTCCTACAGTGGAATCCCGTAGGGGTTGCTTCGGAATATTAACCGCGGAACAGCCGTGCCATTTTCGATCGTGACGAGGGAGACGGTCATGTCCGCGATCGATTGCGACAACCTTTGGGCGATCCGGCCCGCCTGGGCCGAGCCCGGGACACGCGGGAATTCCCCCGCACGACGCGGCTTCGACACCGCCCGGCGCGGCCGCGCCGGGCCTTCGCGGCGTCCCGCGCCGTCCGCCGCCATGTCGTCCGCCGCCATGCCGGCGTCGACCGCAACGCTGCGGATGCTGTCCGAACTCCAGGCCGAGCGCCAGCGGGCCGAGCGCATGTGCGACGCGCTTTCCAAATATGTGCCGCCGCAACTGGTCGACCGCCTGATGGCCAGTCCCGACGGGTTGAGCCTGGGCCACGAGACCCGCGACGTGACCATCCTGTTCGCGGATATCCGGGGCTTCACCGGGATCGCCGAGGCGATGAAGGGCCAGCCCGACCGCCTGGCCGACGTGGTCAACGCCGTGCTGGAGCCGCTGTCCGACATCGTGCTGGCCCACGGCGGCGTGCTCGACAAGTACATGGGCGATTGCATCATGGCGTTCTGGGGCGCACCGGATTCCGATCCCGACCACGCGCGCCGCGCGTTCGACGCCGCCCGCGCCATGATCGAGCGGATGCCGGCCATCGACGCCGAGGCCCGAGCAGTCGCCGGAGACGACGTCCGCCTGCCGCGGATCGATATCGGGGTGGGCCTGAACTCCGGCGACTGCGTCGTCGGCAACGTCGGCAGCCGGCGACGCTGGGACTACTCCGTGCTGGGCGATCCGGTGAACATCGCCTCCCGCCTGCAACAGCTTTGCAAGACCTACGGCCGCTCGCTCCTGGCGGGCGAAGCGACCGCCCGCCGCCTGATCGGCGCGGCGGACCTCGTCGAGATCGACCGGACCACGGTGCGTGGCCGCTGCGAGGCCCAGGGGATCTACGCCCTTGCGTCCGCCGCGGCCGACGGGAAGGCGTCGTGATGCGCCTAGCCCGATCCTTCGGCCCGATCCTTGTCGCCCGTCCGCTGCGATCCCGTGCGGCGCGATTGCCCCGTGGAATCGGGCTGCTGTGCGCCGGCGGCCTCTCGCTGGGCCTGTGGGCCGGCCTGATCCGGTTCGCCTGGCTGGTCGTCGCCTGAACACCGCGCGTGGTCGCGGTCAAAGGAGGTTTCCATGAGACCTGTCTCTTGCATCCCGGCGTTCGCCCTGGCGCTTCTGGTCGCGCCCGGGGTTCTGGCGACCGTCCGGCAGCCGGCTCCTCCCGCCGCCGGCGAGGAGGCGGGGTTCGCGCCAGCCGATGCGCCCGTGGTCCGGCGTCAGCCTCTTCCCGTCGTCCTCGCCACGGGCGGTGCGACCCTGATCCTGCCGATGGTCAGGTAGCTGCGGCCTTCGGCAGGGAAAAGCAGAACACCCCGCCGTCACCCTCCTCGGTCCAGATGCGGCCGCCGTGCGCCTCCATGATTCCGCGCGAGATCGAGAGCCCTATGCCCAGGCCTTCCGCCTTCGTGGTGGTGAAGGGTTCGAACAGCTTCTCCCGCACCTCGGGCGCGAGGCCGGGTCCGGTGTCGGAGATCCGGACGACCACCTCCTTCGCCGAGGCGCTCACGGTGATCTCGACCCGCCGCTCGGTGCGGCTTTCCACGGCTTCGAGCGCGTTGCGGATGAGGTTCAGCGCGACTTGCAGGATCTGGGTGCGGTCGATGCGCACCGTCGCCGGCGCGTCGTCCGGCGCCTCGATCCGCAGGTCCGTTTCCCGGTGGCGAGGGTCGAGCCGCGCCAGTTCGAGGGCCTCGTCCAGCAGCGCGCCCATGTCCTCCAGGCGAGGTTCGGTCTCATCCCGCGTCGCGACGCCCCGTATGCGTCGCAGGATCTGCCCGGCGCGTTCCACCTGCGCCTTGGCCCTGCCCGTGAGGTCCAGGATGTCGTCGGGTGAGGTTTCGGGGCGCCGGGCCTGGAGCGCCGCGGCCGTGAGGTAGTTGCCCGCCGCCGTCAGCGGCTGGCCCAGTTCGTGGGCGATCGCCGCGCTCATCCGGCCCAGTTCGCTGAGCCGGCTGGCATGCCTGAGCGAGGCCTGGAGTTCGTCGATCCGATCGCGCGCCCGCCTCGCTTCCGTGACGTCGGAAACCACGCCGGCGATGCGCGCCACCCGATCTTCCGCGTCCCGGATCGCCGCGCCACGCAGTTCGATCCACCTGACGCCGGCCCCCTCGGCGGCGGTGCGGACTTCGACCTGGAACGGCGCCCGTCCCGCGCGCGCCTCGTTGAACAGCCGCTGGCTGCGCTGCAGGTCGTCGGGGTGGATGGCGCGAAGCAGGTCGGTCTGGTCGAGGGCGGCGTCGGCCGGCCAGCCCAGGATCTCGCGGCACCGCGGCGAGGCGTCGAGCGCCAGGGTCGACAGGTCCAGTTCCCAGGCGCCCAGCCGGCCGGCGTCGAGGGCCAGGCGCAGCCGCGCCTCGTTCCTCCGGGTCTGCATGCGGGCCATGACGGCGTCCACGGCGGCGGTTGTGGCCCGCGCGAGGCCCTCGACCAGGGCCAGGTCGCCGGGCGTGAACTCGCGTTCCGTGGCCCAGTACGAGCCGATGGCGCCCAGCGGCGCCTCGGGGCGGACCGGCGCCATGATGAGGCTCTTCACGAAGGTAGGGCGGTAGGCGTCGTGCGGGATGCGGGGATCGACGTAGATGTCGGGGATGACCGCCGGCTCGCGGTTCAGCATGCACCATCCCGAGATGCAGGCGGTGAGCGGGAAGCGCCGCCCTTTCCAGAGCGGCCCGATGGCGTTCTCCTCCACGTAGTGGCACTGGTCGCCGTCTCGCAGCACGAAGGTGACGCCGTCGGCGCCCGAGACCCGCCGGGCGGCGTCGCGCACGATGCCGATGATCGCTTGCAGGTCCTCGGCCGCGGAAAGCCGCTCGACGACCGATACCAGGGCGAGCCACTTCTCGTTGGGGCCGTCATGCCCGGCCCGCTTCGCCTCCATCGCCGCCCATCCCCGTACGCCGCTCGAACTCGATTACTCGGAGCGAACGCATACAATCACCGGATCATGACTTTCACAAACCAACTTCGAGTTGAATGGCGACGGAGTCGCGGGTGGGGTGAAGACGGTAGGCGCCGTTAAGATGTGCGGTCTAAGTTGCCGGGCATGATCGCACGCGGCGTCCTCGTCCTTGGCGCGGCCCTGGTGGCCGGGAGCTTCCTGGCCCCTGGCGCCGCCGCGGCCCGCACGTTCTACGTCGTCCAGTCCGGCGCCGACGCCTGGACGGTGATGGACCCCGAGGGCATCGAGCGCGTGGGCGACAGCGCCGTGCGGCGCGCCTGGTCGGTGCGTGTCCAGCGCAACATCCTGACCGGAGATCCGCCGACGCCGGGATACGTCCGCACCCTCAGCGAATACGACTGCGCCGTGGGTCGCACCCGCTGGCGCGAATTTTCGGCTTTCTCCCGCGCGGGCTCGCTTCTAGTCAGCAAGGTGAATCCCAATCCCGAGTGGGGTCCGGCCGAGGAGGCGAGCGACCTCTACTCGGCCTATCGCGTGGTCTGCGAAGGCGGGGGCGGGGGCGCGGTGGTCTCGGCCGAATCCGTGGCCAAGGTCGTGATCAGCCTGATGGGCGCCTGGGATCCGCCGCCCCAGCCCGCCGCGCCGCTCGCGCCTGCGCCCAAGGCGCCGCTCCCGAAGGCCCCGGCGCCGAAGACCCCACCCGCCAAGGCGTCGCGCTGACGCCCTGGGCGCGTCTGCGAGATCTCTACTTCGAGAGCTGGCCCCGGATCGCGCCGGCGGGGTGCTCGGCGTTGTGGACGTTGACGTAGTAGCCGCCGGGATTGGCCAGGATGTCGGCCACGACCGGCTGGCCCGCCGTGGCGCAACCGGTGGCCTTGCCCGCGGCGTCGGGCGTCGCAAGCGGCACCACCACCGGCCCGGAGGCGCCCGCGGCGCCCTTATGGATGTGGGCCATGGTGGCCGGCGCGATCTTCTCGACCGTCAGATCGTAGCAGACCTCGTTCTTGGCGCTGTCGATCCGGAAGCTGGCGTGGCCCGCTCCGTCGGTGTCGGGCGATCCGGCGCCGCCCAGATGGGCAGACAGGCGGGTCTCGGCGGCCAGGGCGGACCCTGCCGCGGCGAGGCTGGTCGCTGCGACGATGAGGGTGAGTGTCTTGAGCATTGGCGTCTCCTTCCCGTCCCGACCTGAGGCCGGGAGGGAAGCGCGGTCGGAACCGCAGGTCAACGCCTGTCGGCGCCTCAGTTTCGGGTCGGCAGAATGACCGGCAGGTCCTCGTAGCCCTTCACGAACGACGAGAAGACGCGGCGGGGCGGGCCCACCACCTCGATCCGCGGGAAGCGGGCCAGGATCTCCTCCCAGATGATCTTGAGCTGGAGTTCGGCCAGTCGGTTGCCCACGCAGCGGTGGATGCCGAAGCCGAACGACAGGTGCTGGCGCACGCGCGGCCGCTCGATCCAATAGTCGTTCGGGCGGTCGATGACCTCTTCGTCGCGGTTGCCCGAGACGTACCACATGGCGAGCTTGTCGCCTTTCCTGATGGTCTTGCCGCCCAATTCGTAGTCCTGGAGCGCAGTGCGGCGCATGTAGGCCAGCGGCGTCTGCCAGCGGATGGTCTCCGACACCATGGCCGGGATCAGGGCCGGGTTGTCGCGCAGGATGCGGTTCTGGTCCGGGTTCTGGTGCAGGGCCAGGACCGAGCCTGTGATCGTGTTCCGAGTGGTGTCGTTGCCGCCCACGATCAGCAGGATCAGGTTTCCCAGGTATTCCATGCGGTCCATGTCCCGCGTGGCCTCGCCGTGGGCCAGCATCGAGATCAGGTCGGGCTGCGGCGGGGCGTTCACCCGCTCGTTCCAGAGCTTCATGAAGTAGTCGACGCACTCGAACAGCTCCTGGCGCCGCTCCTGCTCGGCGATCTCGGGATCGGTCGAGCTGAACAGGCCGGAGTCCGGCGAAGCGGTGGCGACGTCCGACCAGCGGGTCAGTTTGCGCCGGTCCTCCCACGGGAAGTCGAACAGGGTCGCCAGGGTCATGGTGGTCAGCTCGATCGACACCTTGTCGACCCAGTTGAACGTCTCGCCGATCGGCAGGCTGTCCAGAATCTCGCCCGCGCGCTTGCGGATGATCGGCTCGAGATACGAGAGGTGGTGCGGGGCCACGATCGGCTGGACCGTCTTGCGCTGCACGTCGTGCTTCGGCGGGTCCATGGCGATGAACATCGGAAGCGTGAAGTCTTCCTTCGGATCGGGCAGCACGATGGTGGGTTCGGACGAGAACGCCTCGTGGTTCGTGTCCACGGCCATGATGTCGTTGTACTTGGTCACCGACCAGTAGCCGCCCACGTCGTCGAACCCGGACTCGGCCCAGTGGACGGGGTCCTCCTTCCGGAGGCGCTCGAAGTAGGGCCACAGGGTGTCGGTGCGGAACAGCTCGGGGTCGGCCGGGTTGATCTCGCTGAGCGGCATCGAATAGGCCGCGTCGCGGGCCGCGCGGTGCAGGTCGATCGAAGCGTCGTCCATGAGATCCTCCGTAGGGGCCTTGAACGGCCCGCTCTGCGTCAGCGCGAACGATGGTCCCTGAGGCGCCGCAAGTCAACGAAAGATGACGACCCCGTCAACTTTTCCGCGCCGCAACACGTGGGACTAACGCGGGGCGGCCCGGCGTCAGAACAGCGCGGCGATCTCGCGGGCATGGGTGTCCTGGATGAACCGCCCGCCCGTCTCCAGCCTCACATGGCGCAGGCCAGGCAGGCGCCGCCAGGGGTCTTCGCCGTCGGCCCGGGACCATAGCGGGTCCAGGCCGCCCGTCACCACGGTCCAGGGCGCGGAGCCGGACAGCGTCGGCGGAGACCAGGCCGGATAGGCGGTCTGCTCGGCGCTCAGGCCGTCCGCAGTCCGCGCGCCGCAGGTCAGCAGTTCGGCCACCGCCGCATGCCGCCACGCAGGGTCGGCGATGAGCGCCGCGTCCGCCGGATGGCCCGAGAACAGCCGCGCCATCAGCAGCTCGGTGAGGCGCACACCGGCGCGCCGCCGCAGCAGGCCGTGCACGGCGACGATCGCGCCGGGGCGCTCGATCCCCATCCGGACCCAGTCGCGGACCAGCTTCGGCCCCGTCGGGATGGCGCGCGGCGGCCGGGGCGAGATCAGCAGGCCCGAACCGACCCGGTGCGGATACAGCGCGGCGAAGGCCAGCGCGGCGGGCGCGCCGCCGTCGCGCGACAGAACCCGCACGCGGTCCAACCCCATCTCGTCGAGCACGTGCGCCATGTCGCGGGCCGCCGCCTCGAAGGGATCGCCGCCTCCGGCGACGACGTCGGTCAGGCCGAAGCCGGGGCGGTCCAGGCCGATCGGTCTCAGGCCGCGCTGCTGCAACGCCTCGCGCAGCCGCCACGCCACCCGCCGCGATCCCATGCCGCCGTGGACGAACAGCACCGGCTCGCCCCGCGGCGGGCCGAAGTCGGCGGCCGCGACCTGGCGATCCGCGTGCTGGAAGATGCGGGTGACGCCCAGCAGGCCTTCCCGGTCCGAACGGCCGGTCTCGTCCGCCTCGGCGAAGGCGACGAGCGCCCGCGCTTCGGCCAGGTGCCGGGGCAGGTCCGCCACGCGCGACAGGCCTGTTCGCGCCAGCAGCGCCCGGGCCTGGTCGCGCACGGTGTGGGGGCTCAGGCCCAGCCCGGCCGCAGCCTGCGGCAGGGTGCAGCCCTCGGCCAGGACGTGGGCCAGGCGCATCTCGGCCGGCGCCAGGCCCAGGGCGCGCCGCAGTCCGACGTCGCGGGCCCAGTCGCAGACGCTCTCGTCCGCCACCAGTCGTGTCAGTCGCGCCAGCAGGGCGCCGCGGCGGGGCGCGCCCGTCCGCCGCAGGAGGGCGCGCACCCGTTTGCGCGCGGCCGGCTCGGACAGGCCCAGGCGCGCGGCGGCGGTGTCCAGGTCGTGCGACGCGACGAGTTGGGTCAGCAGATCGTGCTCGGCGGCGCTCAGGCCGTGGGCCCGGGCGGCGACGTCCGCGAATCCGGCCATCCGGGTCGGGGCGAAGGCCATCGCCAGCACCACCCCGGGCCTCCCGTCGCCCGTCGCACCGTCCCTCCGGCCGTCGCCCGCGTCGCGCCAGGCCTGCGCGACCGGCCAGGCCGCCGCGACGGTGCGACGGGCGAAGGCGCACAGGACGGGCTGGCCCTGCCGGTCCGACAGCGACGCATAGGCGATCGCGGTCCGTGGCGGGCGCAGCGGCAGGTCCGGGCCGTCCTCGCCGAAAAGGTCGCGCCACGCCTGGCCGGTCCAGATCGGCCGTTCGCCCTGGAAGGCCGCCGCGGCGAGGCCCCAGCCCGGCGCCAAGGTCCGGCAGGCGAGAGGCGTCTCGTCCATCCGGCGCAGGACCTCGAGCGCGGTTCCGGTGCTGCTCGCGTCAGTCTCGCTGGCGCCGGTGTCGTCGCCGAGGCGGTTCCAAAGCTCGAAGAAATGCTCGGGCTCCAGCCCGCCGCTGGAGGCCTGACCATCGGGACGCTGCACCAGAACGACCTTCCGCGACTTGCCGGTGGACGAGCTTAACCTCGTCACAGGCCCCGCGGCCACTTCCGCTGCGCTCCAGGGTCCGTCACGACGGACGACTGGGCGGCCGGTCGCCGATCGCGGCAGGGGCGGACGGCCGGTCGTGGATCGCGGGCGGGGGTTGCAGGACGCCGTCTCCTTCGTGGCGTCCGTCAGGATCGATGTCGCGGACGCCGGAGCGCATCCCCCCTTCGGATATCCCGCCCCTCGTGTGTCCGGCGGGGATGTCCACGGCCTCGTCCGCGCGGGTCAGGTATCCAATGCGGGGATGCGCCGGCCCGGTTCCCGGCCGCACCCTGTCGTCCTGGGTGTTTGCAGGAGCCGGTCATGAAGTGGGTATTGGGCGTCGCCGGAATGTGGGCGTGCATGGCGGGCGCTGCGGCAGCCCAGCCGCTACCCGCCTCGCTTGCAGCGCCCATCGTGCTGCCGTCCCAGCCGCCGGCGAAGTTCACGCGCAACATCCTGGCCGGTGACAAGGTGCGGACCCGCGTGTTCGTGCCGTCGTACCGGGTCTCGTTCATGGTCAGCGCCGGAGCCCAGGCCCGGACGACGGACACGACCGCCAGCGCCGACACGGTGCTCAGCGGCGCCGAACCGGCGCTCATCCAGGCGATCACCGACCGGGCCTACGCCGATTTCCTGGAACGGCTCGCGGCCGCCGGCTTCACCGTGGTGACGCCCGAGGAATGGCGGGCGGCGGCGGGCGCCGACCAGCTCAAGGCCGGCGCCGGCGACATCGAGATCCAGAAGATGGGGAACCTGGGCGCCCGCCAGGCTTACGCCCTGGTCCATCCGACAGGTCTCGGCTCGTGGCCCGAGAGCGCGATGCCGGTCAATCTGGGGCCGGTCCGCACCATGACGAGGGTTCTGGACGCGACCATGCTGGCGCCGCGCTTCACGGTGAACTACGCCCATGTGAAGGCGTCCGGCGGCGGACCGATGGCCATCGTCTCCCGCGGCGCCCAGGCCTCGTTCCAACCCGGCATCCACGGCGGCCCGGTGATCGGCGGGTTCTCGATGGAACCCTGGCGCGTGCGTGTCGGCCAGCACGGCGGCTTCCTGGAATACAAGGTCGACGGCTCGCTGGAGGCGCCGGGCGCATTCGGCTCGGTCAGCTCGGGGCGCGGCCCCGCCGTCTCGACCGCAGCCGGCGCGCGCGCGGTCGACACCTGGAGCGGCCGCCTGGGCTATGTCTCGCACGCTTCGGCGACGGGACGCTTCGAGGTGGACCCCGAGGCCTACGCGCGCCTGGCGCTCCAGGCCCTGGCTCTTCAGAATCAGGTCGCGGTCAACGAGCTGGCCAAGGCCCGCCGCTGAGCGTCGGCGGGCCCGCGTACCGCGCCTGCATCATCACGGCATGCGACGGCCGGCTGTCGCACCGGCCATTCTGAGGTCCCGGTTCTTCAGCCTCGAAGGAAGGCGGTTTCACCCTGCACCGTCACCTGACAGGCGCGGCCGGCGTCGAACAGCGTCCGGGCCCTCCGCAGAGCGCCGGCGCGGGAGATTTCCTTGTCGAGGGAGTAAGCGAAGAGCTCTCCTTCGAACTCTGCGGCCCAGCCACCTTCGTGCCGGAGAACATGGATGACGACGCGGCTTGCTTCTGACCTCATGGCCCTCAATAGCAGGGGGGTGTCCCTATTGGAAAAGTATTATTCTAGACAAGACTTGCGAAATTCGTTTCGTGAGCCCATATTCCAGAAATCAAATATCGCTTTGGCTCACTTGGCGTCGCGTCTCAATTTCGAATTGACGTGCCGCATCACAGATCGACCCTCACCGAAAATTTGATCTTCCCGCCCGATTTCGGGTGCGAGAACTCATGTCCGGAAAGGGACGATTATGCAAACTGGCACTGTAAAGTGGTTCAATGGCCAAAAGGGCTTTGGCTTCATCCAACCGGAAGACGGCTCGAACGATGTCTTCGTCCATATCTCCGCCGTCGAACGGGCCGGGATGGTGTCGCTGCACGAGGGACAGAAACTCGCCTTTGAACCTCAGCGTGACAGCCGCAGCGGCAAGCTCGCGGCCGAGAATCTGCAGGCCGCCTGACGGCCGCAACAGGCGTTCGTCGGCGGTGTCGTTGGCGAACGCTTCGTTTTCACATGTCCTCGGAGGTGGCGATGTCAGAAGTCTCGAAGCGGTCGGCCGAGTACCGGACCCATGCCGCGGAAGCTGCCAGAGCCGCGGAAGCCACGTCGCTGGCTCAGCTTCGGGCGAAGCATGAAAGCGCGGCCGAGGCCTGGACCAAGCTCGCGACCGAGGAAGAAACCCGCGAGGCCACCCGGGAGCGCCGGGCGCAGATGGACGCCGCGCGCCAGGCGGAACGCGACGCCTCGCAGGCCGAGCCAGACAGCCCCGCCGCCGAGTCCTTGGACGAGTCCTCATCCGAGCATTCGGTCGATCAAGGCGCGGGATGAAGGAATCTGGCGCGCCACCCCCCGAGGGCCGGCTGCGCCGCGGGGGCGGCGCGCTCATGGCTGGTGTCAGCGCCAGCGGCGTGATCCTGCTGGCCGACCTCGTCGCCTCGCGTTTCTACCGGCTCGACCAGGGTGATCACTGGCTGCTGACGGTGTCGGCCATGACCGGCGCCTTCGTCTTCGCCCTCTTGGCCCGCCGCCGTAAACGCGACTGACGGGTCTGCGGCGGACGCGCAGCTTGAAGGATCTCGAACGAGTTCGAGGCGCCTCACCGATCCGCTGGCGAAGCCGCTGAGCGCCCCTCCTTCCAAAGGCGAAAAGCACGAAAGCGCTCGGCTCCCCCAACGGGTGGGGCTTCAACATGCCCTTCGTCTCCATCGGGCATTTCGGGAATCCCAAGATGGACTCCGCGATCCCGCAGGCGTCACCTCCGCTGCGCGCGCCCCAAACCCGCTCCTCTCCCCATCTCCGGCCCTTGACCGCGCCTGCGATGTCCAGCGCCCAGCAACGCTCTCGGAGCGGCGCCAGGAAATCTGTGGGTGGCCCGGCGGTGAGGGTCGGATAAACACCCGTTTGAACCTCATGCGGGGAGCGCAAATGTCCGCCGACGTCCTCTTTACCCCCTTCGCCATCAAGGGCCTGAACCTGCCCAACCGGATCGCCATGGCCCCCATGACCCGGTCGTTCTCGCCCGATGGGGTCGCCACCGCCGATGTCGCCGCCTACTACCGCCGCCGCGCCGAGAATGGCGTCGGCCTGATCATCACCGAGGGTACGGGCGTCGACCGCCCCGCCTCGCTCAACGATCCGAACATTCCGCGCTTCCACGGCGACGCCGAGCTTTCGGCCTGGAAGCGTGTTGTGGACGAGGTCCATGCCGCCGGCGGCAAGATCGCCCCGCAGCTCTGGCACGTGGGCGCCGTCAAGACCCGCAGCGAGACCTGGACCCCGCCCGGCCCCTACGACAGTCCCTCGGGCCTCTCGCGTCCCGACAAGGTGTTCGGCCAGCCCATGACCGACGCCGAGGTGGCCGACGCCATCCGCGCCTTCGCCGACGCCGCCGCGGCCGCCAAGGCCCTGGGCTTCGACGCCATCGAACTGCACGGCGCGCACGGCTATCTGATCGATCAGTTCTTCTGGGACGGCACGAACGTCCGGGAGGACGCCTACGGTTCGAAGGAGCTGTCGGGTCGTGCCCGCTTCGCCGCCGACATCCTGCGCGCGGTGCGCAAGGCGGTGGGCCCAGACTACCCGGTCATCATCCGCGTCAGCCAGTGGAAACAGCAGGACTACGCCGTGAAGCTGGCCGACACGCCCCAGGCGCTGGAGGCATGGCTGGGCGCTCTGGTCGACGCCGGCGCCGATGTCATCCATTGCTCCCAGCGCCGCTTCTGGGAGCCCGAGTTCGACGGCAGCGACCTCAACTTCGCCGGCTGGGCGAAGAAGGTGACCGGCGTGCCCACCATCACCGTCGGCTCGGTGGGCCTCTCGGGCGAGTTCATCGCCTCCTGGGGCGGTGAAAAGTCCGAGCCGGCGTCTCTGGAGCGCCTGGAGGCCATGCTGGAACGCGGCGACTTCGACCTGGTCGCTGTGGGCCGCGCGCTGCTCCAGGATCCCGAGTGGGTGCTGAAGATCCGCGACGGCCGTCAGTCGGAACTCCAGGCCTACGACCGCACGGCCCTCGCGACGCTGTATTAGTCCTCCCGGCGCAGGGCCGGCGGCTATGCGTTGAAGTTCAGCTTCAGTCCCGGCCGCGGCCAGCGGGCCCGGTAGAGCTTGCCGGTGGCCGACGCGGTGATCCAGGCCGTGCGCATGTCGTCGCCGCCGAAGCAGATGTTGGTCGTGATCAGGTCGGGCACGGGATAGTGCTCGACCGAGCCGTCCGGGTCGAAGGCCGTGACCCCGCCGTTGATAATGGTGGCCACGCACACCTTGCCCGAGGCCTCCACGGCCAGGCTGTCCAGGAGCTGGTAGCCGGGCAGGTTGCAGATCACCCGGCCAGGCGCGAAGCCGGGGTTGGGCGCGAGTTCGCCCGGCGCGGTCACGTCGAACGCCCACAGGCGGCCGAGCTGGGTGTCGGCCACATAGACCACCGTCTCGTCGGGCGAGAGGCCGACGCCGTTGGGCGAGATCATGTGCCCCCGGTGCTGGCGGATGTGGCCACCATCGGTGCGCGCGTAGAAGACGCCGCCGTTCTTGCGGCCGTCAGGCGTCGAGCAGCCGTGGTCGGTGAACCAGAAGCCGCCGCTCTTGTCGAAGACGAGGTCGTTGGGGCCGACCAGGCGCTTGCCGTCGCAGGAGTCGTAGACCGTCTCCAGCTTGCCGGTCTCGAAGTCGTAGCGCTGGATCATGCCGCCGGTGTGCGCCGGCGGCGTGGGGCCGGGGATGGTCAGGCCGCCGTTGTCCAGCCAGACGAACGATCCCCCGTTGTTGGTGATCCAGAGCGCGCCGTCGGGGCCGATCGCCGCGCCGTTCGGCCCGCCGCCGGTCTCGACCACGGTCTCGCGTCGGCCGTCCGGCGTGACGCGCGAGATCCGCTGCGCCTTGATCTCGGTCAGGATCACCGACCCGTCCGCCATCGCGACCGGACCCTCCGGAAACGCCAGCCCTTCGCAAACCAGTTCGAGTTCCATCCCGTCGTCCCTTCCGCGTCGTTGCGGTGACTATCTCTGCGCCGCCGCGCTGGGTGAAGCCCGAAATCCGGTCTCACGTCGCGTCGGTCCGGGCCGTCCTTCTAGCGCCGGTCGAGCACGCGGACGGTGAAGGGATATTCGTCCGCCTCCGAGGCGGGATGCGCCTCGCGCCGCACCTCGATCCAGCGGCTCTCGTCGATGGGCGAAAGCACGACGTCGCCCTCCACCTCGGCATCGACGTCGGTCAGGTACAGCCGTCGCGCCTTGGGCAAGGCCAGTTCGAACAGCGACGCCCCGCCGATCACGCAGACCTCGCTCGCGCCGTCGTCCTCGGCCTGCTCGCGGGCGATGCCCACGGCCTCGGTGAAGTCTTCGCACACGATCGCGCCCTGCGGTTCGAACGAACCGTCGCGCGAGAGGACGATGTTGGTCCGCCCCACCAGCGGCCGCTTCGGCAGGCTCTCCCAGGTCTTGCGGCCCATGATCACCGGCTTGCCCATGGTGACGGCGCGGAAGATGGCGAGATCCGTCTTCAGCCGCCACGGGAGCGTCCCGTCGCGCCCGATCACGCCGTTTCGGGCGCGGGCGATGGGGCCGGCGGCGAGGATGACCTGTGACATGGCGTGCTAACTAGCGCGAACCTTCGCCGCCGTCATGGCCCGGCGCGGAAGGCGGACGGCATCCCGGGCCGCCGGGTCAGGCGCTGACCGGCGGCTTGCGGTGCGCCCAGGGCTGCGCGCCCTCGAGCTGATAGGCAAGCTGGAGGAGCAGGCCCTCCTGGCCGGCCCGCGCCGCGATCTGCGTGCCGATCGGCAGGCCGGACTCGGTCCAGTGCAGCGGCACGCTCATCGACGGCGCGCCCGCCACATTGTGCAGGGTGGTGTAGCCCACGTAGCGGATCAGGCGCTCGATCAGGGTGTCGAAGGCCACGTTCGGGCCGACGTAGCCCAGCAGGGGCGGGGGCGCGGCCAGCACGGGCGACAGGACCACATCGAGGCCGCCGTCGGCGAACCAGGCGTCATAGGCCCGCACCGCTTCGGTCAACCGTCCCACCGCCGCGGGCAGGGCGTCCGGCGCCGCCTTCGCCGCCATCTCGGCCATGCCCAGGCTGAAAGGCTCCAGCACCGAGGTGTCGGCGGGACGTCCCGCGGCCTGGGCGTAGGCGTCGGCGATCTGCTTGGCGCCCGAGGCCCAGAGCAGCAGGAAGTCCTGGATGAACGTGGTGGCGATCGGCCACTTCGTCGGCGTGACCCGGTGGCCCAGGCCTTCCATCAGCTTCGCGGCGCGCTCGGTGGCGGTCCGCACTTCGGGGTCGGGCGCGTCGCCCGCGCCGCCGTCGAGGATCAGGCCCACGCGCAGCCGCCGGCGCAGCGGCCGGGTGACCAATCCCACCGGGGCGAACCGCGCGCCCGGTCCGGCATCCTCGGTGGCGGCGAAGGCGGTGGCCGAGTCGCGGACGCTGCGGCTGACCACGTGCTCGACGCTGATGTCCGAGACCTGCTGCTCTTCGCGGGTTCCGACCATGCGGCCGCGCGAGGGCTTCAGCCCGAACAGGCCGCAGCACGAGGCCGGGATGCGGATCGAGCCGCCCCCGTCGCTGGCGTGGGCGATGGGCACGACGCCGGCGGCCACCGCCACGGCCGCTCCGCCCGAGGATCCGCCGCTGGAGCGGGCGGGATCCCAGGGGTTGCGCGTGGGGCCGAAGGCGACCGGCTCGGTCGTCGGCAGGAAGCCGAACTCCGGCGTCGACGACTTGCCGATGACCACGAAGCCCGCGCGATCGCAGGCGTCGCCGAAGGGCGTGCTGGCGGTCGCCGACGGCTGGCCGAGCTGGATGCGCGACCCGGATCTCGTCGGCAGGCCCGCATAGTCGTCCAGATCCTTGATGAGGAAGGGCACGCCCGCGAAAGGTCCCGACGCCGGGCGCGCTTGGGCCTTGGCGATCGCCCGGTCGAAGTCGGACGCGACCAGGAACCCCAACTGCGGCTGCAGGCGGACCGTGGCGTCGATGGCGGCCTTGACCGCCTCGGCGCTGGTGGTCTTGCCCGACCGGATGGCCTGGGCGGTCTCGACCGCGTCGGGCCATGCGCTCCGCGCCGCCGGCGCCTTGGCGTGGGCCTGCGCCGCCAGCGTCCCGAACGACAGCGCGCCCGCCGAAAGGCCGCCGAACGCCCGCCGCGTGATCCGATCCATCTTCCCCTCCCGTGGCCTCGCTCTCGCGGCGGGCCTCAGGGACGCAGGTTGGCCGGTTCGGGCGGCGGACGGCAAGGCCTCAGTTGCGGACGTGCTCGGGCTTGCCCTTGCGCGGCGTCGAGGCCATCCGCTCCAGCTCGGCTTCGGACATCGAGAGCATCGACTTCGACGCGCCCTTCAGCCTGCCTTTGGGCGTGTCGCCGCGCTTGGCGGACAGGGCCGCGCCGGCGGCCTTCTGCTGGGCGGCGGACTTGGCGGGCATGGGTTTCTCCTGCACTTTCCGCCGGCGCCGGATTGCGCCGACGCGGGATCAACCCGCAAACTCGTCTGAAGTTCAGGTTTGCGGACGGAGTCGCGGCGTGACGGAACAGGCGGCCGACATGGCGAAACGGCGCCGGCTTCCGCGTCTGCGCGTGAAGCTGCGCGAGCTGTACCACGGCAAGACTCCCGGGGCGGTGCGGTTCCGCCTTTCGGTGATCGCTCTGGACTTCCTGCTGATCGCCTTCTTCATCGCCGCGCCGTTCCTGCGGGGATCGCCCGCATATCTCGTCGTGGACTACGCCGTGGCGCTGATCCTGGCGGTGGACCTGGGCGCGCGCGTCCTGGCCGACACCAGCGTGAAGACGCTGATCCGACGGCCGGTCCTCTGGGTGGACCTGTTCGTCCTGCTGACCCTGCTGTTCCCGCTTTGGCTGTTCAACCTGGCCTTCCTGCGGGTGCTGCGGCTCTGGTCGCTGTTCCACAGCAACCTGTTCTGGGAGACCATCGGGCGCCGCTACGACGACACCCGGGTGGAGGATGTGACCAAGACCCTGGCGACGTTGGTCACCTACGTCTTCGTGGTGACGGGTTTCGTATACGCCGGTTTCGCGCGGGAGCACCCCGGCATACAGACCTATGTGGATGCGCTGTACTTCACCATGGCCACCATCACCACGACGGGCTTCGGCGACATCGTCCTGCCGGGGGCGTGGGGCAAGCTCCTCACCATCGTCATCATGGTTTCGGGGATCACCCTGTTCGTCCGGCTGGCTCAGACGCTGATGCGGCCCGACAAGGTGCGGTTCCCATGCCCGACCTGCGGCCTCATGCGCCACGACCCGGACGCGGTGCACTGCAAGGCGTGCGGCGAGCAGCTCAATATTCCCAACGACGAGTAGGCAGGCTGAGCGTATCCGCCCACAACTTTTGCGCGTCTCATGCAACAAATGCTGGCGGGCGTGATGAGGCGGGTGCAACCTTCCGAAGGCTGTTCGGGAAGGAAGGAATGATCCACCTCTGCTGCTGCTGCGGGCCTCCGGCTTGACGGGCCGGTTGGCATGCATCGCCTACGTCGCCGCCTGCGCGGCGGCGCTGGCGGCGGGTGCGGTCGTGGCGGTCGGATGGATGGGGCCCGGACCGGGTCGCGTCGCGCTCGCGGTGGTGTTCGGCCTCAGCCTGCCCTGGAGCCTGCTGGCGTATGAGGTGGCCGGCGCCGGCCCCGTCGGGCGTCTCGTCATGAGCGCGGCGGCGATGGCGCTGAACCTCGCGATCGCCGGCGCCGTCGTCGCCAGGTTCCTGCGACCCCGCTGAGGCGTGAGCGTGGCCGTGCGGTTGCCGGGCGGCCGGCGACCGAGGCAAAAAGGGACATGAACCTGGGCGCCATCATCCTGACCGGGGGGCGCTCCACGCGGATGGGCGTCGACAAGGCCCGCCTGATCTGGGCCGGCAGACCGGCTGTGGAGCGCCTGGCCGAGACTGCGCGAAACGCAGGAGCCACCGTCGTCCTGACGGTCGGGGGCGACGATCACGGCTTGCCCGGCGCGCCCGATCCCGAACCCGGCCTGGGGCCGACGGCTGCAGTGGCCGCCGGGGCGCGGGCGCTGGCGGCGCAGGGTCTGGCGCGGATGCTCGTGCTGGCGGTGGATGCGCCCACATTGAGCGCGGCCGACCTCGCGCCGCTGGTGTCGGCGCCGTCGCCCGGCGCGGCCTACGCGGGCCTGCACCTTCCGTTCGTCGTGGACCTCGGCGCCTTGCCGCCGGGCGGGGAGGCGGGCGGCGCGCTGGGAGGGGTGCTGGAGCGGGCGGGCCTGCGGCGGCCGCCGGTCCCCCAGGCCGCGGCGCTGCGCCTGCGCGGGGCCAACACGCCCGAAGAACGCGCGATCCTCGAGGCCGAGCTTCAGGCCCGCGAGAGGTCCTGGCCGGCGCGGTAGACCACTGCGATCTCGCTGCCGCCGAACAGGCGGGCGCCCACGCGGGCGAAGCCGCCGAGGCGGGCGGCCAGCGCCTCGATCCGCCCGAAGCCCTCTGGTGCGTCCTCGGGCGCGCCCATGCCGTCGTTGCTGACGCTGAGCTTGATGCGCCCGCCGTCGCGGGTCAGGCGGATCCAGACGTGGCCTGCGCGTCCGTCTGGGAAGGCTCGGGCGATCGTCAGTTCGACCGCGACGGCGGCGATCTCGCCCAGCGCGGCGACGTCGCCGGCCGGCAGGTCGAGGCCGGTGTCGCACGCGAGGTCGACACGGTGCGGCCCGCCTGCGAAGGCTCGGGCCACGGCTTCCAGCGCCGCATGTGCGGCGCTGGAGTCCAGCTTTTGGTCGATCGCGTTCATCCGAGCCTCCGGTATGGTCCGCGGCCATCGGAGGGCGGACGGCCCGCGCCCGCCTTGATCGGCGTCAAGCCGCCGACGGCCGAACGGTCAGAAGCGGTAGCCGAGACCGGCCGAGATCACCCAGGGGTCCAGGGTGACCTTCGTCTTGAGGCCGTTGACGGCGTCCTTCGCGTCGGTGTCGAAGAAGATCTTCTTCACGTCGAGGTTCACCGCCCAGCGCTCGCCCGTGGCGATGTCGACTCCCGCCTGGAGGGCCGCGCCGAACCCGTCGTCGATCGCGAGGTCGAACCCGTTCTTGTCCGAGCCGCCGTAGAACAACATGTAGTTCACCCCCGCGCCCACATACGGGCTGATCCTCGCGGTCGGGGCGAAGTGATACTGGAGCGAGACGACGGGCGGGAGGACCCAGGTGTCCCGCACCTTGATGTCCGTCGCCGGTCCCTTGGCGCGAACGGTGTGCCTGGTGGTTCCCGCGATGGCTTCCACCGCCACGTTGTCGGTGAGGAAATAGGTCACGCCCAGCGTCGGCATGACGTCGTAGCTCGCCTTGGCGCGCAGACCGGTGGCCGCGCCGGCGAGGGTGTAGATCGGGTCGCTCCCCTGCGGCGCCACGTCGGTGACGCGGACGTTCAGGATCACGACGCCCTTGGCTTTGGGTCGGATATCCTGGGCGACGGCGCCGGAGGCCGCGGCTCCGAAGACGAGCGCCGCGATCCCGGCGGCGGCGAGAGAGTGTCTCATGTCTATCCCCTTGTCTTGGCGGCCGTGGCCGCGGGGGAGAGGTCTCAGGCTTCGCGGGATCCGGCCTTGATCTCGAACAAACCGGCTTTTCGAGCCGATTCAGCTCACGCCGCGGACTCCATGACCCAGGCTCTTTCCATACGCGACGACACGCCGTTCGACGCCGTCGTCCTCTACGTCTTCACCGGGCTCGCCGCGCCGAGGCACCAACCACAATGGGGGTGGGGGCCGGCGCCACAGACTGTGCCGATCGACGCCATGTGCATCCGCGCCAGATCCGCCGCGAGGATCGCGCTGGCCGTCAGCGTCGCGCCCGTGAGGGCGGCGCCGGTCCGGAACAGCCGGTCTTCGGTGAGGGCGGCGCGGAAGCGCATCGTGCGGCGCATCGTCGGTCTCCGATAACGAAGCCAGGATGCCGTGGGGCGCGCGGGGCTGCCTTGACCTGGATCAAGGCGACTCTTTCAGCTCACGCCGCGGACTCCATGACCCAGGCTCTTTCCATACGCGACGACACGCCGTTCGACGCCGTCGTCCTCTACGTCTTCACCGGGCTCGCCGCCCTGGCCGCCATCGTGGCCACGGCCTTCAGCCCCGACCCCAGTTTCCGGTTCCACGGCTGGGTGATGATCGCCGGCTTCGTCGGCGCGTTCCTGATCCTGTCGGTGGCCATCGCCAGCGGCCGGATGCGCGCCGATCCGACGCGCTATGCCGACGGTGTCATCCGCGCCGGCGTGATCGCCACCATGTTCTGGGCCGTCGCCGGCCTCGCCGCCGGGGTGGTCATCGCCGCTCAGTTGAGCTGGCCCGAAGTCTTCTACTGGCCCGAGGCGCCGTGGCTGAACTTCGGCCGTCTGCGCCCCCTTCACACCTCGGCGGTGATCTTCGCCTTCGGCGGCAACGCCCTGATCGCCACGTCCTTCTACGTGGTCCAGCGCACCTGCAAGGCGCGGCTGGCGGGCGGCGCGTGGCCCTGGTTCGTCTTCTGGGGCTACCAGCTTTTCATCGTGCTGGCGGCCACCGGCTATCTGGCCGGGATCACCCAGTCGAAGGAGTACGCCGAGCCCGAGTGGTACGTGGACCTGTGGCTGACCATCGTGTGGGTCGCCTACCTGCTGGTGTTCCTGGGCACGATCTGGAAGCGCAAGGAGCCCCACATCTATGTGGCCAACTGGTTCTACCTGGCCTTCATCGTCACCATCGCCATCCTGCATCTGGTGAACAACGCAGCTCTGCCCGTGGGCCTGCTGCACGCGAAGAGCTATTCGGCTTACGCCGGTGTCCAGGACGCCCTGGTCCAGTGGTGGTACGGCCACAACGCCGTGGGCTTCTTCCTCACCGCCGGCTTCCTGGCGATGATGTACTACTTCGTGCCCAAGCGGGTGGAACGGCCGGTCTATTCGTACCGGCTGTCGATCGTCCACTTCTGGTCGCTGATCTTCATCTACATCTGGGCCGGCCCGCACCACCTGCACTACACCGCGCTGCCGCAGTGGACCCAGACCCTGGGCATGACCTTCTCGATCATGCTCTGGATGCCGAGCTGGGGCGGCATGATCAACGGTCTCATGACGCTGTCGGGCGCGTGGGACAAGCTGCGCACCGACCCGGTGGTCCGGATGATGGTGGTGGCCATCGCCTTCTACGGCATGGCGACCTTCGAAGGCCCGCTGATGTCGATCCGGGCGGTCAATTCGCTCAGCCACTACACCGACTGGGGCATCGGCCACGTCCATTCCGGCGCCCTGGGCTGGGTGGGCTTCATCAGCTTCGGCGCGATCTACTGCCTGGTCCCCTGGCTGTGGAAGAAGGATCGCCTCTACTCGAACGCCCTGGTCGAGTGGCACTTCTGGATCGCGACCACCGGCATCCTCCTCTACATCGCCGCGATGTGGGTCTCCGGCATCATGGAGGGCCTGATGTGGCGGGAATACACGCCGCAGGGCTACCTCGCGAACGCCTTCGTCGAGACCGTTGCGGCCAAGCACGTCGAGAACGTCATCCGGACGGTCGGGGGCCTCATGTACCTCGCCGGCGCGGTGATCATGTCCTTCAACCTGTGGCGGACGATCCGCATGCCGAGCGCGGCGCCCGCGCCGCTGGCCACGCCGGTCGCCACGCCCACCCCCGCCCTTGCGGCGGCCGAGTAGGGGCTCTCCCATGTGGAAGCGTCACGAGAAGTTCGAACGCCACTCGCTGTGGCTGGTCATCGGGATCATCATCACGGTCTCGATCGGCGGCCTGGTCGAGATCGCCCCGCTCTTCTACCTGGAGAGCACGATCGAGCGGGTGAAGGGCGTGCGCCCCTATACGCCCCTGGAGCAGGCGGGCCGCGACATCTACGTCCGTGAGGGCTGCTACGTCTGCCACTCGCAGATGGTCCGCCCGCTGCGCGACGAGGTCGAGCGCTACGGGCATTACAGCCTGGCGGCCGAGAGCATGTACGACCACCCGTTCCAGTGGGGGTCGAAGCGGACCGGGCCGGATCTGGCGCGGGTCGGTGGGAAGTACTCCGACAACTGGCACGTCGACCACCTGAAGAACCCGCGGGCGGTGGTGCCGGAATCCAACATGCCGCCCTACGCCTTCCTGGCGAAGACCGAGCTGGACTACCGCGCGATCGACAAGCACCTGAAGGCGCTCAAGGCCGTCGGCGTTCCCTACACCCAGGATCAGATCGACAACGCCAGGGCCGACCTGGAGACCCAGGTCGATCAATTCGCGGGCGAGAAGTCGGGCCTCAAGCAGCGCTACGGCGCCAAGGTCGCCCAGCGCGACTTCGACGGCGATCCCTCGAAGATCACCGAGATGGACGCCCTGGTGGCCTATCTCCAGGTGCTGGGGACCATGGTCGATTTCCGCACCTACAAGGCGGAAGACCCGGAGAACCTGCGATGAGCGGCCTCGACTACGAGGCCGTGGCGGCCTTCGCCCAGCAGGGCGGGACCCTCTACTTCGGCCTGATCTTCCTGGGCGGCCTGATCTACGCGCTCCGGCCGCGCCACAAGGCGGATTTCGACCGCCTCGCCAAGCTTCCCCTCGAGGACGACGACCATGTCTGAGCGCGAACGCGACGACCACTCCGGCACGGAGACGACCGGCCACGAGTGGGACGGCATCAAGGAGCTGGACACCCCGCTGCCGCGCTGGTGGCTGTGGGTCTGGTACGGGTCGATGGTCTGGGCCGCCGTCTACTGGGTCCTCATGCCCGCCTGGCCGGGAATCACGGGCTACACCAAGGGCCTGCTGGGACATTCCGACCGCGCCCAGGTGGCCCGGGAGCTGGACGGCCTCGCCGATTTGCGGCGGGCTGGTGAGGGCCGGCTGAAGACGGCCTCGCTCCAGCAGATCGAGGCCGATCCCGAACTCCAGGCCTACGCCATGCAGGTGGGCCAATCGGTGTTCGGCGACAACTGCGCGACCTGCCACGGCGCCGGCGGGGCGGGGGCCAAGGGCTATCCCAGCCTGCGCGACGACGTGTGGCTGTGGGGCGGCAAGCTGGACGCCATCGCCCACACCATCCGCGTGGGCGTGCGCTCGGGGCATGCCGGGGCGCTGGGCGAGGCGGTGATGCCCGCCTTCGGGCGCGACCAGATGCTGACCGGCGCCCAGGTGGCGGACCTGACCGAATATGTGATGGCCCTGTCGGGCCGCAGGGCCGACGCCGCCGCGGTCGCCCGGGCGCGGCAGACCTACGCCGACCAGTGCGCCGCCTGCCATGGCGCGGGCGGCGGGGGCGATGCGGCGCGGGGCGTTCCCGACCTGACCGATGCCGAGTGGCTGTACGGCTCGACCCGAACCGACATCCACGACCAGATCTGGAACGGCCGCAACGGCGTGATGCCCTCGTGGGAGGTCCGCTTCTCGCCCGAGACCATCAAGGCGCTGGCCGTCTACGTCCACGCGAACGCGGGCGGAGAGCCCGAGCCGGTCGTCTCGGCTCCCGCGCCGGCGGCGCCGGCCGGGGAGGGCGCGGACGCCCGCGCCGCCGGCCGGTGACCACCGTCATCGACACCGTGAAGCGCGACGCCGCCCGTCGCGCGGACGGTCCGGTCTCGGCCGCCGGCCGCGTGCGCGAGAAGGCCCGCGACAAGGGCAGCCTCTACAAGCCCCGCGTCCCGATCTATCCCAAGCTGGTCCACGGCCACTGGCGGCGGATCAAGTGGATCCTCCTGATCCTGATGCTGGGCGTCTACTATGTGACCCCGTGGATCCGCTGGGACCGGCCGGGCGCGTTGCCCGACCAGGCGGTGCTGGTCGACTTCTTCGGCCGGCGCTTCTATTTCTTCGGCATCCAGCTGTGGCCGCAAGAGGTGCACTTCATCACCGGCCTGCTGGTGATCGGGGCGCTGGCGCTGTTCCTCGTCACCGCTCTCTTCGGCCGTCTGTGGTGCGGCTATGCCTGTCCGCAGACCGTCTGGACCGACCTCTACATCTACATCGAGCGCTTCTTCGAAGGCGATCGCAATGCGCGCATGCGCCTGGCCGCCGCGCCGTGGTCGTTCGACAAGCTGTGGCGCAAGGGCGGCAAGCACGCGGTGTGGCTGGCCGTGGCCTTCGGCACGGGCGGGGCCTGGATCTTCTACTTCCGGGATGCGCCGACGCTGTTCGTGGAGTTCTGGAGCGGCCGCGCGCCCATCCAGTCCTACATCTCGTGCGCCCTGCTGACGGCCACCACCTATGTCTTCGCCGGCCATATGCGCGAGCAGGTCTGCACCTACATGTGCCCCTGGCCGCGGATCCAGGGCGCCATGCTGGACGAGCATTCGCTCCAGGTGACCTACCGGTTCGACCGCGGCGAGCCCCGCGGCCCGCACAAGAAGACCCAGGGCTGGGAGGGGCGCGGCGACTGCATCGACTGCCAGGCCTGTGTGGTCGCCTGTCCGATGGGCATCGATATCCGCGACGGCGCTCAGCTCGAGTGCATCAACTGCGCGCTCTGCATCGACGCCTGCGACGAGATCATGGACCGGGTCGGCCGGCCCCGCTCGCTCATCGCCTACGACACCGACGCCGCCGTCGCCGCGCGCAGCCAGGGCCAGCGGCCGGTCTACAAGCCCATCCGCAGCCGCACCCTCTACTACGGTCTGGCCCTGGTCGCCGTGTCGGCGCTGGTGGTCTATGGCCTGGCCACGCGCCCGGCGCTGGAGGCGCACGCGCTCCGCGACCGCAACCCGACGTTCGTCCGCCTGCACGACGGCTCGGTGCGCAACGGCTACACGCTGAAGATCGCCAACCGCACCTTCGAGCCGCAGGCGGTGGCGATCTCTCTCGAGGGCGTGCCGGGCGCCAGCCTGCGCATCCCCGGAGGCGAGACCGGTCAGGTGCTGCACGCCGTCGCGCCGCCCAACGAGGTGCGGGCCGTCCGTGTGTTCGTCACCGGCGCGCCGGGTCAGGCCGACCAGCCTGCGGCGCGTTTCGTCGTCCGCGGCGCCGGCGAGGCGGTGATCGCGAAGACGACGTTCCTGACCGGCGCGGAGGCGTCCCCATGAGTGTTCATAACCGCGCCGTCCGGCGGCCGTTCGAGATCCGCGGCTGGCACGTGCTGGCGTTGGTGACGGGGTTCTTCGGCGTCGTCATCGCCGTGGACGTCGCCTTCCTGGTGCTGGCCTATCGGACCTTTCCGGGCCAGGTGTCGGTCACGCCCTACGAGGACGGCCTGCTCTACAACCGCCGGATCGCCGACCTGGAGGCGCAGGAACGCCTGGGCTGGCGCGCGGCGGCCGAGGCGGCGCCCGGCGAAGTGGCCCTCGTCGTCGTGGATCGCGATGGCCGCCCCCTGGCGGGTTTGACGGTGGCCGGCCGGCTCGAACGCCCGGCCACCGCGGCCGGGGCGGTCGACCTCGTCTTCACCGAAGCCGAGCCGGGCCGCTACGTCGCTCCGGTCGGACGGCTGAGCGGCGCGTGGGATCTGACCGCCGCCGCCCAGGGCCCCTCGGGCGGACGGCTTTCGGCCGAGCGGAGGCTGACATGGCCGTGACCTGGGAGAGCGACGCGCCCGACCTTTCGGCGTTCCTGCGCCGGCAGGCCGACGGGCGGGCGGGCCTCGACCTGCTGGTGCCCGACGCCCGCTGCGCCGGCTGCCTGTCGAAGATCGAGCGCGAGGTCGCCGCCGTTCCGGGCGTGGCCTCGGCGCGCCTGAACCTGACGCAGAAGCGGCTGGCGGTGGAGTTTGCGGGGCCGCGCGGCGATCCGGCCGCCGTGGTGCGGACGCTGGGCCGCCTGGGCTATCCGGCGACGCCCTATGATCCGGGGCAGGCGCGCGACGCCCACGACCGCGAGGGCCGCGAGCTGATCCTGGCCATGGCTGTCGCCGCCTTCGGCGTCATGAACACCATGATGTTCTCGGTGCCGGTCTGGGCCGGGCTGTTCGGCCAGGAACTGGGGCCGGCCTCGCGCACCCTGATGATGTGGTTCTCGGGCCTGGTGGGCGCGCCCTGCGCCCTTTACGCCGGCATGCCCTTCTTCCGCTCGGCCTGGAGGTCGCTCAAGGCGCGGCGGGCGAACATGGACGTGCCGATCTCGATCGGCGTGCTGCTGACCCTGGGCGTCAGCTTCTCCGAGACGGTGCTTCAAGGCCGCGACGCCTATTTCGACGCCGCCGTCTCGCTCCTATTCCTGCTGCTCATCGGCCGCTGGCTGGAGCATCGCCTCCGCGCCCGCGCGTCCAGCGCCGCCGCCGACCTCCTGGCGCTCCAGTCGCCGACCGCCACCGTGATCCTGGGCGACGAGAGCCTGACGGCCCGGCCCCTGGCCGACGTGCAGCCCGGCGACCGGCTGCTGGTCCGGCCGGGCGAGCGCATCCCGGTCGACAGCCGCATCGTCGCGGGCGCGTCCGAACTCGACAACAGCCTGCTCACCGGCGAGACGACGCCCGCCGCCGTCGCCATCGGGGGCGAATGCCGGGCCGGCGCGCTGAACCTGTCCGGCGCGCTGACCGTGGTCGCCATGGCGCGCTCCGAAGATTCGGCCGTGGCCGCCATCGCCCGCCTGGTCGAGGCCGGCGCCCAGTCCAAGTCGCGCTATGTCCGCCTCGCCGACAAGGCCGCCGCCGTCTATGTGCCCGTGGTCCACAGCCTGGCGCTCCTCACCTTCGCGGGCGGCTGGATGGTGGGCCTGGGCCCCCGCGAGGCGCTGATCCGGGCCGCGGCGCTGCTGATCGTCACCTGTCCCTGCGCTCTGGGCCTGGCCGTGCCGGCCGTGCAGATCACCGCCTCGGCGCGCCTGTTCCGACGGGGCGTGCTGGTGAAGTCGGGCGCGGCGCTGGAGCGTCTGGCCGAGGCCGACACCGTGGTCTTCGACAAGACGGGCGTGCTCACGATGGGCCGCCCCCGCCTGATCGACGCCGCGCCGCAGGTCGTGCGGATGGCCGCGCCGCTGGCGCGGGCCTCGCGCCATCCGCTGGCGCGCGCGCTGGCCGAGGCGGCGGGCGAGGGGCCGATGGCGAGCGATGTGGCCGAGGTGGCCGGCCAGGGTGTCGAGGGCATGATCGACGGCCGCCGCGCCCGCCTGGGCCGCGCGGCCTTCCTGGGCGTCGAGAGCCACGGCCAGGAGACCGAACTGTGGTTCGGATTCGACGGCGACACCCGCGTCCGCCTCCGTTTCGCCGACAGCCTGCGTCCGGACGCCGCCGACGCCGTGGCGGCGCTCAGGGCGCGCGGGCTGGCCGTGCAGGTGCTGTCGGGCGATCTGGAGGGCCCCGTGGCGCGGATCGCCGAGGCTGTCGGCGTCGGTGACTGGCGCGCGGCCTGCTCGCCGCAGGACAAGGCGGCCGCCGTCGACGCGCTGGCCGCGCAGGGCCGCAAGGTGCTGATGGTGGGCGACGGCCTGAACGACGCCGGCGCGCTGGCCAAGGCGCACGCCGCCATGGCGCCCGGAACCGCGCTGGAGGCCAGCCAGAACGCCGCCGACCTGGTCTTTTCGGGCGATCGGCTGGGCGCGGTGGTCGACGCCGTCGACATCGCCCGCAACGCCCGCACCCGCGCCCTCGAGAACTTCGGCCTGGCCACGGTCTACAATCTCCTGGCCGCGCCGGCGGCGATGCTGGGATTCGTCAATCCGTTCGTGGCCGCCATCGCCATGTCGGTGTCGTCGCTGGTGGTGACGCTGAACGCCCTCCGCACCGGAGCCCGTCCATGGACATCCTGATGTTCCTCGCTCCCTTCTCGCTGGGCCTGGGCCTGATGGCCGTGGGCGCATTCTGGTGGACGATGAAGGCCGACCAGTACGACGATCCCGCCGGGGACGCCGCGCGCATCCTGGCGGAAGATCCGGACGACCGGCCGGCCGCCTGAGAGCGGTTCATCGGGGGGCCGTTGATCTGGATCAGGGCGCGAGGTCGCGGTCCGGGCGATAGGTCGGCATGAGCATCGATCCGATCGTCACCGCCCGCGCCCGCCGCCAGGCCGACCTGGTCGCCCGCTACGACGGTCGCGCGCCGCGCTATACGAGCTATCCCACCGCCGTGCAGTTCGGCCCGCATGTGGACGAGGCCGTCTATCGCGGCTGGCTGGCCGGGCTGGCGGCGGACAGGCCGGTCTCGCTCTACGTCCATGTGCCCTTCTGCGCGCGCCTGTGCTGGTACTGCGGCTGCAACACGCGCGCGGTGAACCGGTACGAGCCGGTGGCGGACTACCTGAGCCTCCTGCTGCGCGAGGCGACCCTGCTGCGCGAGGCGCTGCCGCGCCGGCTGGCGGTGAGCCACATCCACCTGGGCGGCGGGTCGCCGAACATGCTGACCCCTGAGGATCTGGACAGCCTCTTCGCGGGTCTCGCGGGCGCCTTCGACATCCCGCCCGACGTCCAACTGGCCGCCGAGCTGGATCCTGCCCACCTTACCCGTGACTGGGTCGAGGCCGCCGCCTTCCACGGTCTGAACCGCGCGAGCCTGGGCGTGCAGAACCTGGACCCAGCGGTCCAGCAGGCCATCAATCGGCAGGAGACGTTCGAGCAGGTGGCCGACGCCGTCGGCTGGCTGCGCGACGCTGGCGTCGGGTCGGTCAACATTGACCTCATGTACGGGCTGCCGCACCAGACCGTGGCCAACACCCTGTCGACCCTGGAGGCGATCGTCGGCCTCGCGCCCGAGCGCATCGCCCTGTTCGGCTACGCCCACGTGCCGTGGATGAAGGCGCACCAGCAGCTGATCGACGAGGCCGCCCTGCCGGGCCCGGTGGCGCGGCTCGACCAGGCCGAACAGGCGGCCGTCCTGCTGGCCGCGGCGGGTTATGTCCGCGTGGGCCTGGACCACTTCGCCCGTGCGGACGACCCGATGGCCCAGGCGCTGGAGGCCGGCGCGCTTCGCCGCAACTTCCAGGGCTACACCACCGACGACGCCGAGGTGCTGCTGGGCCTGGGCGCCTCGGCGATCGGACGGCTGCCGCAGGGCTTCGTCCAGAACGCGGCGCAGGAGGTGACTTGGCGGGCCGCGGTGGCCGCCGGGCGGCTCCCCGTGGCGCGCGGCGCGGAGCTGACGGCGGACGACCGGTTCCGGGGCGAGATCATCGAACGGCTGATGTGCGACCTGTCGGTCGATCTGGAGGCGGTCTGCCGGAAGCATCGGCGCGTGCTGGCCGACCTGGCCGGAGACATCGAGGCCCTGGCTCCGTTCCTGGCCGATGGCCTGGTCCGCCTTGAGGGCGCCCGGCTGCGCGTGGTGGGCGATGGCCGCCTGGTCGTCCGCTCGGTCTGCGCCGCCTTCGACACCTATTTCGCGCCCGAGGCCGGTCGGCATTCGCGCGCACTGTAGAGCTTTTGATCGGGATCAAGGCGGACGCCCTGTGCGGGGGCCATTCTCCACGACGAAAGGAGACCGATCCATGATCACCCCGTTCCTGAGCCTGGTCCTCGCTGGCTACGCCGCCTTCATCGGCGTGGTGCTGTACGTCTGGATCAAGGACCGGCTGGGCGACTCCCGGGCGTAGCCGCCGCGGGTTTCCGTCCGGCGAGGGGATGGTCTCCGCCGTGCCCCCCCCTGTAAGCGCCGTTCAGCTTCGGCTGGGCGGCGCTCTTTCTTTAGGTCGCGCGTGCGGCGATGGCGTCGCGTATGGCCGGCGCCAGCAGGTCGCCCGTCAGGGGCTTCTCCAGGATCGGGACGGCCGCTTCGGCGGCGGCGGCGCGGAAGGCCGCCTTGGGATGGCTGGTGATGAGGATCGCGGGCACGCCCGCGCGCCGGTCGCGGAACAGGCGCAGGGTTTCCAGGCCCGAGGCGCCCGGCAGACGCTCGTCGATGACCAGGCAGTCGACCGCGGCGTCCGGCGCCGTCAGCAGCAGGGCCTCGCCGGACTCGAAGGTCTCGACGCGGAATCCTTCGAGGTCGAGGGTGAAAGCCAGCGCCCGCCGCACGGCGTCGTCGTCGTCGACGACGAAGACGATGGGCGGGTCCGGAACGGGCGCAAGCATGGGGCCAGGATGCGGCGGCGGTCCGGCGCGCGCCTTGATATGCCGCAACATTTCCAGGCCGCAGCCCTGACGCCTGCGCCCTAGAATCCGGCCAGGAGGGCGATGCGGACCAGTTCCGAGAGGCCGTTCGCGTGGGTCTTGCTCATCACGTTCGCCCGGTAGACTTCGACCGTGCGGGGGCTGATGCCCAGTTCGTGAGCGATCACCTTGTTCATCTTGCCGGCGATGACGCCGCGCAACACGTCCTTCTCGCGGGGCGACAGGCTGGCCAGCATCTGCTCGAAGCGCTGCCGCTCCTGATCCTGCACCCCGGTCTTCTCCTGCTCGGCGATCGCGGTGCGGATCGAGCGGATCAGGGTCTCGTCCTCGAACGGCTTCTCGATGAAGTCGATCACGCCCGCGCGCATGGCCTCGACCGCCAGCGGCACGTCGCCGTGGCCGGTGATGACGATGACGGGCAGGGCCACGCCGCGCTCCTTCAGCCGACGTACGAGGTCCAGGCCGCTCATCTCGGGCATGCGGACGTCGGTGACGATGCAGCCGTGGGTCAGGGACTCGGCCACCTCCAGGAACTCGGGCGCCGAGCCATACGCCCTGGCGGGCAGGTCGTTCATCTCCAGGACGAAGCCCAGCGACACCCGCACGGCCTCGTCGTCGTCGATCAGATGCACGACCGGCTCACTACTCATCGTCCGTCAGCTCCTCCTCGCGCACGCCGCGGAGGGTGAAGCGAAAGACCGCCCCGCCCGCGGGATTGGGTTCGGCCCAGATCCGTCCCCCGTGCGCCTCGATGATGGTCCTGGAGATGGACAGCCCGATCCCCATGCCATGCGCCTTGGTGGTCATGAAAGGCTGGAAGAGCTGCCCCGCCGCTTCGTCGCTGATTCCGTGGCCGGTGTCCGAGACCCAGACCTCCACCAGGTCGTCGGCCGCGGGCTTCGCGCCCACGACCAGATCCTTGCGCTCGGCGCCGTCCATCGCCTCCACCGCGTTGCGGATCAGGTTGAGCGCCACCTGCTGGATCTGCACCTTGTCGGCCAGCACGAGGTTCACGCCGGGGTCCATCTCGAAGCGCAGGCGGACGTTGCGCTCGCGGGCGCCCACCATCGCCAGGGCGCCGGCCTCTTCGAGCAGGGTCGGCAGGTTCTCGATCCTCCGCTCGGCCTCGCCCTTGGCCACGAAGTCGCGCAGGCGACGGATGATGTGGCCGGCGCGCAGGGCCTGGTCGGCCCCCTGGGAGATCATGTCCTCCAGCCGCGCCACGTCGGTGGGCTGGCGCTTCAGCAGGACCAGGCAGCCCTTCATGAAGTTGGTGGCCGCGGTCAGGGGCTGGTTCAGCTCGTGCGCCAGCGCCGAGGCCATCTCGCCCAGGGCGGTCAGCCGCGAGACGTGGACCAGTTCGCCCTGGAGATCCTGCAATCGCCGCTCGGCCGCCTGGCGCTCGCTGAGATCGCGGACGAAGCCCGTGAAATAGCGCCGCTCGCCCGAGTGCATCTCGCCGACCGCCAGCTCCATGGGAAACGTGGTGCCGTCCTTGCGCTCGCCCACCACCACGCGGCCGATGCCGATGATCCGCCGCTCGCCCGTCTGGAGGTAGCGGCCCAGATAGGCGTCGTGCGCCGAGCGGTAGGGTTCGGGCATCAGTTGGCTGACGTTCCGGCCGATGGCCTCGTCGGCCGACCAGCCGAACTGGCGCTCGGCGGCGGTGCTGAACGACTGCATGATCCCGTGCTCGTCGATGACGATCATGGCGTCGGGCACGGTGTCGAGGATCGACTGGAGATGCGCCTCGCGCGCGGCGAGGTCCTCGACGGCCGCCGCCGCCGCGCGCGCATAGCGGTTCATGGCCTGGCCGGCGAAGCCGCAGGCCAGGCCGATGGCGATGAACAGCACCATCGAGATCACGCTCTGGGGATCTCCAGCGATGGCGGAGCCCAGGGTCAGCAGATAGAAGGCGAGGGCGAGGGCCGTGGCGAGCAGCGCGGGGCCCACGCCGCCGAACGCGCCCGCGGCCAGCACCGCCGGGATGAAGAGCAGGAAGTCGGGCCGGCCGTCATAGGCGCCGTCGAGGAACATCCGGACAGCCGCGCAGGCGCCGCCGGCCGCAATGGCGACACCGTAGCCCACGGCCCGGCCCGGAAATGCGCGCCCCCCGCGAAGTGTCGACTCCGCATCCACATCGTCACCCCTACGGCCGACGGGCGCCGGTGACAAGCCGGGGGCGATCTCCGCCGTGGTGCGACGCGCCGCGCCGCTCAGTGGGACATCAGGACCGGGCAAGGCGGGGCTTCCAGCACGGCCGCCGTGGCGCCGCCGAGGACGAACTGGCGCAGCCGCGCATGGCCGAAGCCCCCCATCACGAGCAGGTCCGGCGCGGCGTCCGCGACGAAGTCGCCCAGGCGCCGGCCGATCGTCCGACCTTCGCCGCCGCGCTCGTCGACGACGGCCTCGATCCCGTGGCGCGCCAGGTGGCGGACCAGCGGCGCGGCCCCCCCCGCGACCACCTCGGTCTTCTCGCCCAGGGCGGCGAAGATCGAGACCCGGTCGGCGCGCGCCAGCGCCGGGAGGGCGTCGGCTGTCGCCCGTGCGGCCCGGGCGCTTCCATCCCAGGCGACGGCGACGTGCCGGAAGCCGTCGGCTGGCGCGACCTCGGCCGCCTCGGGATAGACCAGGATCGGCCGCCCCGACCCGAACAGCAGGGCTTCGGCCAGGCTCCGGTCGGCGGCGACCTCGGGGCCGATCGGGGTGAGCGCCAGATCACGGGTGCGGGCGACCCGGCAGATGGCTTCGGCCTCGTCGTACAGCGCCACGGACAGCGTCTCGGTGCGCAGGGCGACGCCCGACTCCTCGGCCGCGATCGCGGCGCAGGTCGCCTCCAGGCTGGCCGTCGCGGCGCTGCGCGCCGTCTCCAGGCTGGCGATCCGGTCGAAATCCATGAGCGCGCGGGCGAGGGGATTGCCCACCTGGGGGATGTCGATCCGCGGGACCAGCAGCGTCAGGTCGCCGCCGAACCGTCGCGCCAGGGCCACGCCGCTGCGCAGCGCCCTATCGGGGGTGGCGTCGGGATAGGTGAGGGCGGTGAGAAGGATGTCGCGGAAAGGCATGTCGAAGGTCTCCGCGCCGGCTCACTCCCGGCGCATGGTCTGAAGATAGGCGATCAGGTCCTCGGCCTCGGAGACCGTGAAGCTGACCGGGGGCATGCGGTCGAAACCGTGCTCGGCGACCTCGGTGAAGCGCTTCTGGAGGGAGACCGCGTTGTAGCGCCGCGCCAGATCCCGGAAGGACGGCCCGTCCTGCGCCCCGCCATCGTCGAGGCCGACGGTGTGACATCCGGCGCAGCGGCGCGCCGCGAAGGCGGCCCCCCGTTCGGCGGCGGGGTCCAGTCCCGCCACGGCTGGCGCCGCCGGCGTGGTGGCGCAGGCCCCCACGCCGAGAAGGGGAAGGCCGAGGGCGAACAGGCCCAGGATGATCGCCGGTCTTCGCATGGGACCTCGCCGTCGGTTCAGTGGCTCATCAGGATGAACCGGCCGGGCCGATGAATGAAGTCGTCGGTGACCCCGCCGAAGACCCATTCCCGCAGCCGGCTGTGACCGAAGGCCCCGCACACCAGGAGGTCGGCCCCGGCGTCGTCGGCCACCCGCTGGATCTCCTCGCTGACCGCGGCGCTGTCCAGGCGCGAGACCTGGCCACGGGCCGGAACGCCGTGGCGGCGCAGGCTTGCGGCGACGTCGGCGACCTCGGCCTCGGCCGCCTCGGCCGAGTCCGGCTTGCAGACGGCCAGGACGATCACGTCGGTCGCAGCCGACAGAAACGGAAGCGCATCGTGCAGCGCGCGGCGGCACTCGCGCGTATTCTTCCAGGCGACGACGACAGCGTCGCCCCGCAGTCTGCGCCGGCCTTCGGGGACGATCAGGACGGGGCGGCCCGCCGTCATCACCACGTCGGCGGGATCGGCCGAGCGGGCCCGGCCGCCGGTCTGGCGGCCGCTGGCGACGATGAGGTCGGCCGCACGGGCGTGACACGCCAGGGCCTCGTGCGGATAGGCCTGCTCTGTGCGCCACTCGACGTCCGCGCCGGCGGCGTCGCGGCGGAAGGCGGCTTCGGCGGTCTTCAGGTCCTTGAGGATCTGGTCCTGGATCAGGGCCACCCATTCGCCAGCCGCATAGCCCGAGAACGGATCGGGCGTGGGAAACGGGTCGAACGTCTCGGCGCCCAGGCCGATGAGGCGGGCGTCGAGATCGCGGGCGAGCTGGGCCGCAGCCGCGACGCGGGCGGATGCGCCGGCGCCGGGTTCGGCGTGGACCATGATCGTCGCATATGCGGGCGTCCGGGCGGCGGCCTGGGCGGCGGGTCTGTCCTCGGTCTTCTGCATGGGAAGGCTCCACGTCTCGGGGGGACGGCCGGCGCTCATGCCTGCGGCCGCTCAGGCGGAATTCGGACGTTCAGGCGGCCAGCGCTTCGAGCGCGGTCCACTTGCGGATCTGGAAGCGGCGGGTCGAGGGGAACTCCACGATCGACTCGCCCTGGAGCTGGGTCAGCATCCGCGACACGGTCTCGATCGTGAGGCCCAGGTAGTCGGCCATGTCCTGGCGGCTCATGGGCAGTTCCACCTGGCCGTCGGCCTGGCGCTCGGCCATCGCCATCAGGAAGCAGGCCACCCGCTCGCGGGCGCTCTTGCGGCCCAGCATGACGACATGGTCCTGAAGGCGCTCCATCTCCTGGCGGGTGGCTTCGAGGATGGCGCGGTCGAGTTCGGCGTCGCCCGCGAAGGCGCGCACTGCGCTGCGGCGCACGAGCTGGACCTCGCAGTCGGTCAGGGCCTCGGCGGCGAAGCGGTGGTCGGGGCCGGGCTCCAGCCCGAACAGGTCGCCGGGATAGTAGAAGTCGCCCACCTGACGGCGCCCGTCGACGGTGAGGCGGCTGGTGCGGACCACGCCGCGGACCACGCGGTACAGAAGCTCGGCCTCCTGGTCCTGGGCGTAGATCTCCTCGTCGCGGGCGAAGGCCTGCCGGCCGCCATGCCGCTCGAAGGCCTGGGTCAGCGCCGTCGCGGGGCGGGCCGTACGGGGGTCGCTCATCGGGTATGCCAGGGTCATCGCCAGCTCCAGGGTCGATGACGAAGAGGTACGGCCCGGGCGGTCGTGCGGAAATTTGGGAGCGCCCCCTAAGTAGCGGTACGGAGGTGGCCTGAGGCGATCTGGGGGCGCCTGGCGCGGCCACCGGTATCCCTGGTGTTCAGGCCTCGGTCGTCGGGGTTCCAGCCCAGACGGGTCTCCATGCGAGCGAGCCGAAGAGCGCGGCGCCCAGGGCGAACAGCGCGGCCGCGCCCCAGAGGGCGATCTGGTATCCGCCGCTTATGTCGTAGATCGCCCCGACCAGCGGCGCGCCGACGCCGTTGCCGAGGCTGAACATGGCGAACAGCCAGCCATAGATCGCGCCGTATGCGCCCATCCCGAAATGCCGGGCGGCGAAGAAGGAGAGGAAGTCGATCTCGGCGCCCGCCGCCAGCCCGAGCAGGACGACGGCCACGACGATCGCGGGGCGGCTGTCCCCGCACACGGCGAGGATCGCCATCGCCGCCACGGGCGCGAGAAGCGTCAGCCCGGCGACCAGGGGCGGGGAGAACCTGTCCAGCAGGCCGCCGACGATCACGCGGCTCAGGAACACAGAGATTCCCATCACCCCCGCCAGTTTCGCCGCCTCGACGGGGGCCAGCCCCCGGTCGGTGAGCAGGGGCACGAGGTGGATGATCGCGCCGCTCTGGGCGGTGATGAGCACGAGGATGGCCAGGGCGATGGTCCAGAACGCTCCGGTGCGCAGCGCCTGCGCCAGGGTCAGGCCGGGAAGCGCCCGGCTGTGCGACACGCGTTGCGGCTCCGGACCCGGGCGCAGCAACAGCGTCACCAGCGGAAGGGCGACCAGCACGGCGAAGGCGGAGATTCCGAGATAGCCGCTGCGCCAGCCGTGGTTGACGATCAGCCACTGGACGACGGGCACGCCCACGACGCCTGCCGAGGCGCTGCCCAGCAGAGTCAGGCCGAGCGCCAGGCCCCGGCCGCGGACGAACCGACTGCTCACGGCGCGTGTCCAGCTCACCGGCGAGGTGGCGCACCCCAGCACCGCCACGGCGAGACAGGCGGCGTAGAAGGTGGCGAGCTGCGGCCCGGCGCGGGAGACCAGCACGAAGGCGATCGCGATCCCGATCAGCGACGGCGCGGCGACCCTGCGCACCCCGAAGCGGTCGATCAGCCAGCCCACAAGGGGCGCGGTCGCCACCGTGCCCAGGGTGATGAAGCTCATGCCCAGGGTGATCTCGCCGCGGGTCCAGCCGAAGGCTTCCGACAGCGGCTTCACGAAAAGGCCGAAGGTGTAGAACGCCAGTCCCGTCAGGCCGGCGCAGGCGCCCGCGGCGGAGGCCAGGATGGTGGGCCAGCCCGACCGGAATTCGCCCATGTCGATCCCCGTTCGAGTCACCTGCGCCGCGCGGGTTCGCCTGAAACCATCGGGCATGGCTTCTTGGGGTGGCGATCGCGGAATCCGTCGTTGCGCCGGCCGCGGTCGATCACGGCGCGTCGCCCGTCCGCCAGGTCATGACTTCGTAGCGGGGCACGCGCTGGCGCATGCGGAAGTTCCGGATATCCGGATTGTAGGCCACCACGTCGCGATGCTCGACGATGAACACGCTGGGCGCGGCCTCGCGATAGGCGCGGGCCAAGTCCTGGAAGGCCTTCAGACGCTGGCCGTCGTCCATGATCTGCTTGGCCTCGTCGAGCCGGGCGGTGATCTCGCGGTCGCAGAAGAAGGGGTTCGCGCGATTGCACGAGAAGTCCTCCATGGGGCGGGTCACGTCGTAGTACTGATAGGTGTTCCAGGAGATCGAGAAAGCGTCGCCGGTCCAGGTGTTGGTCGTGTACCGGCGCATGTGCTCGGGGAAGGTGAGCACCTTGAGCGTGGTGGGCACGCCGATCTGGCGCCAGTACTCCGCCACCTGCTCGGCGATCATGTCGTCGCCGGGAGAGGTGTCCTTGAGCACGTTCAGGACCAGCGGGAACCCGTTCGGATACCCGGCCTCGGCCAGCAGCCTGCGGGCCTTTGCGGGATCGTAGGGGTAGGGCGGGATCGTCGGATCGTATCCGAAGGCTTCGCGCGACGCCGGCTGGCCCGAGGGCGTCGGCGCGTCCAGCAGCGAGCGCGAGATCGTCGCCTTGTCGAGGGCGTAGTTGAGGGCCTGGCGTACGCGCACGTCCTGCACCGGCGACTTCGGGTCGCCGCCCGCCACGCGGAAGGTGAAGCCCTTCACCTGGCCGGACGGCGTCGTCAGGATATGGATCCCGTTGCGCTTGAGGCGGGGGGTCTCCTCCAGGTCGACGAAGGCGATGTCCACGTCGCGGGAGAGCAGGGCCTGAGCCCGGGCCGAGCCGTTCGGCAGTTCGACGAAGGTGACCCGTTCGATGGTGGAGCCGCGCCAGCTCTTCGGGTTGCGGCTCATGGTCAGTCGACGTCGCGCCGGATCCCAGTTCGTCACCATGAAGGCGCCCGTGCCGATGGGGCGCTGGGCGAACGCGTCGGGCCCCAGCCGCTTCCAGGCGTCGGGCTCCACCATGTAGACGGCCGACATCCGCTTGGGGAGGATCGGGTCGGGCGCGGTGGTCTCGATATCGACCTGATGGGGTCCGATGGCCTTGGCGCCCTTGAGTCCGCGCAGCTCGCTGCCCATCAGCGTGCGGCGGCCGGCGGGGGACTTGAGCCAGTCGATCACGGCCACCACGCTGCCGCTGTCGAAGGGCTTGCCGTCGCTGTAGACGACGCCCTCGCGCAGGGTGAAGCGCCACACGGTCGGCGAGATCAGCTCCCAGCTCGTGGCCAGAGCCGGCTGCAGGGTGGCCTGTTCGTCGAACTGGGTCAGGCCGTCGAAGATCCCCGACCACAGGAGGCTGCCGGGCCGGCCGTTGCCGCGGAACGGATTGCCGAGGCTGGGCGGCAGGGCGTTGAGCGCGATCCGCAGCTCGTCGGTCTTCGGCGCGGGCCGGGGCGCACAGCCGACGCCGGAGAGGAGAAGGGCGCCGGCGAACAGGCCGGCCAGGAGCTTGCGGGCGAACATCAGGCGACGGACTCCGGGCGGGCCAGCAGCCGGGCGACCGCCATATCGGCCTTCTCCGACTCGCCGCTCGCGAGCGCATCCAGGAGGTCGGGGTCTCCCAGCGCCGCCTTGGGGTCGAGCGCTGCGGCCAGCAGCAGACGGGTGTAGGGCGAGCGGGGCGCCGCCATGATCTCGCGCGTCGGACCGTGCTCGACGATCTCGCCGTCGCGGATCACGCACACCGTATCGGCGAGCTGAGCCACCATCCGCATGTCGTGGGAGATGAACAGGATCGCGATCCCGAGCCGGTCGCGGATGTCGTGGAACAGCGTGGCCATGCGCGCCTGGGCCGTCAGGTCCAGGGCCGACAGGGCCTCGTCGGCGATCAGCAGCCGCGGCGACATGGCGAGCGCGCGCGCGATGGCCACGCGCTGCTTCTGGCCGCCGGACAGCGCCCGCGGGCGGCGCTCCAGCAAGGCCAGGTCCAGGCGGACCAGGGCCATAAGCTCCTCGATCCGCGCGCGTCGCGCTGCGGCGTCGCCGAAGCCGGTGACGATCAGGGGTTCGTCCAGGATGGCGCCGATGGTGTGATTGGGGTTCAGGCTGGCGTCGGGGTCCTGAAAGACCATCTGCACGGCGCGCCGCGCCACCGACGCGGCGCGGCCGCGAGCCCCGCCCAAGGGCGCGCCGTCCAGCAGGATGCGGCCGGCGGCGGGTTGCAGGATGCCGGCGACGCCCCGCGCCAGGCTGGACTTGCCGCAGCCGGATTCGCCGACGACGGCGAGGATCTCACCGCGCTGGATCTGGAAGCTGGCGGCCTTGACGGCGCGATGCGCGCCGCGACCCTTGCCGTAGACGATGTCGAGGTCCTGTACGTCCAGCAGGGCGGAGGTCATAGGGCGGCCATCAGGCTGCGGCGCGAGGGCGCACTGGCGATCAGTTCCCGTGTGAAGGGATGCTCGGGCTCGGTGAGAAGCCGGTCCGTCGGTCCCTGTTCCAGCAGCCGCCCGTCCTTCATGACGGCGATGCGGTGGCAGATCGCGGCGGCGACGCTGAGATCGTGGGTGATGAGCAGGCAGCCGCGGTCCGCGGCCTCACGCTTCAGCAGCGCCAGGATCTGGAGCTGAACGGTGGGATCGAGCGCGGTGGTGGGCTCGTCGGCGATCAGCAGGGCCGGGCGGTTGATCAGCGCCAGCGCGATCATCGCCCGCTGGCGCTGCCCGCCCGAAAGCATGTGCGGGTAGCAGTCCACCGAGGCGTTCTCGCCGGGCAGACGCATCTGGCGCAGCGACTGGATGGCGCGGTCTCGCGCGTCGCTCTCGGTCGTCCGCTGATGCCGCTGGGCCGACTCGATCAGCATCGAGCCGATCGTGCGGACCGGGTTGAACGACGACAGGGGGTCCTGGAACACCACGCCGACGTCGCGTCCGCGGGTGGGGCGCCGGTCGGCGTCGGACAGGGCGTCGATCCGGCGACCGGCCAGATGGATCTCGCCGCCGGCGACGCGGACGCGCGGCGGCAGCAGCCCGGCGATGGCGAAGGCCGACAGCGTCTTGCCCGAGCCGCTTTCGCCGACCACGCCCAGGATCTCGCCCCGTGCGATCGACAGGCTCAGGCCCTGAACCAGCGCGCGGGGCCCACCCGGCTCGGCGACCTCGATGGTCAGGTCGCGGACGTCGAGGACCGGTTCGCTCATTGCGTGCGCTCGCGCAGGTGCTGGCCGAACAGTTGCGCCGTGATGATCAGGATCACGATGGCCCCGGCCGGGGCGATCAGGAGCCAGGGCGCGTCGTACATGTAGGTCCGGCTCTCGCTGAGCATCGCCCCCCAGGTGGCCGCGCCCAGCGGCGCGCCGATGCCCAGGAACGAGAGCGCGCTTTCGGCGATGATCATGTCCGCGAAATGGAAGACCAGCAGCACGGATAGGGACGGGATCAGGCTGGGCAGCACATGGCGCAGGTACAGGCGGATCCGGGACATGCCCATCATCTCGGCCGCCAGAACGTACTCGCGCTGGAAGATGGCGCGGCCTTCGGCGTAGGAGACCCGGGCGAACACCGGCCAGGTGATCAGGCCGAGAGTCAGGACGACCGACCAGATTCCGTCGCTTCCCAGGATGGCGATGACGGTCACCGCCAGGACGAAGGCGGGGAACGCCTGGGTGAACGTCGTGATCTGCCGCAGCACGGTGCTCAGCCAGGACTCGCGGCGGGCGGCCACCAGGCCCAGCGTCACGCCGATCGCGAAGGCGATGGCCGTCGACAGGGTGGCGATGCTGACCGACCAGCGCAGGCCGGCCAGAAGGCGGGCGACCACATCGCGGCCGAACTCGTCGGAGCCCAGGAGGTAGCCGTGGCTGAGCGGCGCGCTCAACCGGTTGTCCTGGAGCATGGCGTGCGGATCGAGCCGGGCCTCGATGAGGCCGCCGAACAGGATGACGACGAGGCAGAAGCTCGCCACCACCGCCATCAGGAGCGTGGTCCAGTGCGGGCGCGCGATCATGTGGAGCGGGCCATGCTGCGGCGGCGCGGGTCGAACAGGACCTGCACGGCCTCGGTCGCCGCGTTGCTGAGGAACACGCTGATGACGATCACCAGGGCGATGGCCTGAACGACGGGGAAATCCAGGTTGAGCGTCGACTGGACCAGGAGCCAGCCGATGCCGGGCCAGGCGAAGATGGATTCGATGATCACCAGCCCGGTGAGCATGAAGGCGATCTCGGCGCCGATCAGCGCGACCGCGCCAAGCAGCGCGTTGGGCAGGACGTGACGCCAGAGGATCTCGCCGTCGGTGGCGCCTATGGAACGGGCGGTGCGCACGAAGTTGGAGCCCAGGGCGGCGCGGGTGTTGGCCTCGACCACGCGGATCAGCTTGGGAGCCAGGAACGAGACCACCGAGACGACGGGCAGCACCCAGGTCTCCGGGCCGCCGTAGCCCACCGAGGGAAACCACTCGAGACCGACGGCGAAGATGTTGACCAGCAACAGCGCGAAGACGAAGCCCGGAAAGCCCTGCATGACCGTGAGCACCCCGCGCACGACGCTGGATAAGCGGCTGCGGCTCTGCCCCAGCCAGGCGCCGATCGGCACCGAGACGAGAACGTTCGTCGCGACGGCCGCCGCGGCGAGGCCCAGCGTGGCCGGATAGGCCATCAGAACCTTGTGGAGCGCCGGCTGGCCGTCCTGTAGCGAAACCCCCAGGTCCAGGTGCAGGACCTTCCAGAGGTAGATCAGGTATTGCTCGATCAGGCTCTTGTCGAAGCCATAGGCGGCCCGGATCTCGGCGAGCTGCGCGGGCGTCGCGCTTTCGCCGGCCAGCATCACGGCGGGGTCGCCCGTCAGCCGGACCAGGAAGAAGAGCACGGTCGTCGTCGCCAGGGCGACGAACGCGAGGTCGCGAAGGCCCCTCAGCAACCGCATCTGACTATCCGACAAGTTCGTGCCCCGCGTGTGCCCGTTGTTCGGACTGGATGTATCATTCAAAATGCATCTTCTGCCGTCAAGCGCGTCCAGCCGGAGGATGTGCGCTCCATCGGGAGATGTTTTTGTTTGCATACGCCGCGGGCGCCTGCGAGCGTCGGCCAACCAAATTGGCATTAATATGAATACATCTTGGGGGTGATGGGAAGCGATGCTGCTCAACAAGGCGCGCGCCTACGAGGTGATGGACCGTCATGGGTTGGACGCCCTGATCGCGGTCAGTCCGATCAACGTGCAGTACCTCAGCGACTACATCGGCCCCCTGATGCGCATGGGGCGGACCTTCTACAACTATGCGCTCTTGCCGCGTCGCGAGGATGCGCCGGCGGCGCTGGTCGTCAATGGCGTCGAGTACCATCGGCTCATCCGCAATCCGGCTGACACCTGGATGCCCAACATCCGCGGCTATCTGCACCCGATCTACAAGGATCGCCGGGATTTCGACCCCGATGTCGAGGACGCCGAGGCGATCGAGGAGGTCATGCGCTGGCCGATCCGCCACGAGACCCTTTCGGAAAGCGACGAGGCCTATCTGGCCAAGGTCGAGGGGTTGCGGGGCGGCCACGCGGCGAATGCGCTCTATGCGCTGAAGCAGGCGCTGCGGGACGCCGGGCTGGAGCGTGCGGTCATCGGGAGCGACGATCCCCGCGTCGGCCCCTGGCTGGAGCAGGTGGGGCTGCCGGGCGTCGAGGTCCGCGATGCGCTGAACGTCTTCCGCGAGATCCGCATGGTGAAGTCGCCCGCCGAGCTGGACCGGTTGCGCGCCGTGGCGCGGCTGAACGAGGCCGCGCTGGAGACCGCCCTGGCGACCCTGCGGCCCGGCATGCCGACGGCCGAGTTGCAGACGACATACAATGTCGAGATCGCCCGGGGCGGCGGCCGCGCCGTCTATCTGGCGACCGGGCATGGCGGGCCGAACCTGCCGCCCGGCGTGGTGGTCGAGGGGCATTCGATCACCTTCGACGCCCTGTGCGAGCTGCGGGGGTACCACGGAGACCTGGGCCGTGTGGCGATCTGCGGCGAGCCAAGCCCCGAGCTTCAGGCCCGGATGCGCGCCGTGCAGATCGGCTGCGAGGTGGCGTACGGCATGATCAAGCCGGGCGTGACGGGCGCGGCCGTGACCACGGCGCTGATCGAGGCGATCCACAAGGCGGGCTTTCCGGGCTACCTGTTCGCGACGCCGCATTCCGTGGGGCTGGAGCACTCGGACCATCCGCTCCCGATTGGCCCGACGCTGCCGGGCGGGCAGGGCGAGTTCGTGTTCCTGGAGGACATGGTCTTCACGATCGACATGCCGTACCGCGAACTGGGCTGGGGCGCGCTCCACGTCGAGGATCAGGTCCGGGTGACGGCGACCGGCGTCGAACCGTTGACGAGCTGCGATGTCTCGCTGCGCGTGCGGCCCGGAGCCTAGAAGGCCGGGAGCCTAGGCCGCGCGGGCGGGCGCGAAGCCCAGCGGCAGGCCCGCGTCGGGGACGAAGCCGTACATGGGCTCGTCCGGGAGGACGTCGGTGACGATCTTGCGGACCGCCAGCAGCTTGTCGAGATCGACGCCGGTGCGCAGGCCCATCGCTTCCAGCATGAAGGCCAGGTCCTCGGTGACGATGTTGCCGCTGGCGCCGGGGGCGAACGGACAGCCGCCGATGCCGCCCAGGGACGAGTCGATGGTGTCCAGGCCGGCGTTGAGCGCCGCCACGACGTTGGCCAGGCCCAGGCCTCGCGTGTTGTGCAGGTGGATGCCCGTCAGCTTGTCGTCGCCCACCACGCCCCGGATCAGCTTCACCAGCCGGCCGACCTCGGCCGGGTTGGCGTAGCCCGTGGTGTCGGAGAGCCCGACCTCGTCGCAACCGGCCGCCATAAGCCCTTCGGCCATCCGGGTCAGGGTTTCGTCGGGGATCGGGCCCTCCAGAGTGCAGCCGAACGCGGTGGAAAGGCTGCCCTCGAACTTCGGACGCTGGTCTGCGGGCTGGGCGGCGACGAGGTCGGCGATCGCCTTGGCCTCGGCCAGCACCTGGGCGTGCGTGCGCCGCAGGTTCTTGAGGCTGTGGGTCTCGCTGACCGATAGCGGCAGGGTGAGCTTGTGCGCCCCGGCCTTCACGGCGGCTTCGGCGCCGCGCAGGTTCGGGACGAGAACGGCGACGGTCAGGCCCGGGATCGTCCGGGCGAAGGCCACGACCTCGGCCGTGTCGGCCAGTTGCGGCAGAAGGCTGGCGGGAACGAACGACCCCACCTCGATCTCGCGGACGCCGGCGGCGGCCTCAGCGGCGATCCACGCCTTCTTGGCCTCCAGCGGCATGATCGCGGAGATGCTCTGCAGGCCGTCGCGGGGGCCAACCTCGCTGATCAGGACGTCGATGCCGGCGTTCATGGTCGCTCCGCCTAAAAGATCATTTGATATAATGTTAGATCAAATATTAGGATGTCGCCAGCCCTGAAGCGCGGAGTTTCCGAACCCATGACTGACACCCTGCCGCTCCACGGGCTGAAGGTGGTCGAGTTCACCCACATGGTCATGGGGCCGTCGGCCGGCCTGATCCTGGCCGACCTGGGCGCCGAGGTCACGCGCGTCGAGCCGCCGGGCGGGGACCAGACGCGCCGCCTGCTGGGCTCGGGCGCGGGCTACTTCCCGATGTACAACCGCAACAAGCGCAGCATCTGCCTGGACCTCAAGGCGCCCGACGACCTGGCGGCGGCCAAGGCGCTGGTGGCGGCGTCGGACGTCCTCATCGAGAACTTCCGGACCGGGACGATGGACAAGCTGGGCTTGGGCTATGCGGCGCTGAAGGCGGTCAATCCGAGGCTGATCTACTGCTCGGCCAAGGGCTTCCTGTCCGGCCCCTATGAATCGCGGACCGCCCTCGACGAGGTGGCCCAGATGATGGGGGGGCTCGCCTACATGACGGGCCCGCCGGGGCGGCCTCTGCGCGCGGGCAGCTCGGTGATCGACGTCACCGGCGGGATGTTCGGCGTGATCGGCATCCTTGCCGCGGTGGAGCAGCGCCATCGCACGGGCGAGGGGCAGCAGGTGAACTGCTCGCTGTTCGAGACCACCGCCTTCCTCGTCGGCCAGCACATGGCGCAGATGGCGGTGACGGGCGTGGCGGCCCAGCCGATGCCGGCCCGCATCTCGGCCTGGGCGATCTACGACATCTTCGAGACGGCCGACGGCGCCAGCGTGTTCGTGGGCGTGGTGAGCGACGCCCAGTGGAAGGCGTTCTGCAAGGGCTTCGGCCTGGCCCTGGGCGACGACGCCAGCCTGGACCTGAACAACGCCCGCGTCCTCGCCCGCGACCGGATCCTGCCCGAGGTGAGGGCGCTGTTCAAAAGCTTCGCCAAGGACGAGCTGATGGCGAAGCTGGAAGTGGTGGGCCTGCCCTTCGCGCCGGTCTCGCGGCCGGAGGACCTGTTCGACGATCCGCACCTGCGATCAGGCGGGCTGGTCCCGGTGACCCTGGCCGACGGCCGCGAAACCTTCCTGCCGGGCCTGCCGTTGGAGATGGGCGGCCAGCGTCTGGGCGTCACCCGCGACCCGCCGGCGCCGGGCGCCGACACCGAGGCCGTGATGGCCGAACTGGGCCTGCGAGGCCCCGTCGCATGAGCGGTCCGCAGACGCTGTTCGACAGGATCTGGCGCACGCATCTCGTCCGGGCGCTTCCCGAGGACGTCGGCCTCGTCCTGATCGATCGCGTGCTGCTGCACGAGCGCACGGGCGGCGTGGCGCTGAAGAGTCTCCAGGCCGCCGGTCGCCCGGTGATGGCGCCCGCCCAGACCTTCTGCACCATGGACCACGTGGTCGACACCTTCCCCGGCCGTACGGACAAGACCGTGATGCCGACGGGGACGTCGTTCATCACCCAGACCCGCGACGCCGCGCGCGAAGCGGGCATCACGCTGTTCGACATCGGGGATGAAGGGCAGGGGATCGTCCACGTCATCTCGCCCGAGCACGCCCTGGTGCTGCCGGGCGCGACCCTGGTCTGTCCGGACAGCCACACCTGCACCCAGGGGGCGATGGGGGCGCTCGCCTGGGGGATCGGCTCCACCGAGGCCGAGCATGCGCTGGCCACCGGGACCTTGCGGATCGCCAGGCCGCGCACGATGCGGATCACGGTCGCCAACCGGCTCGCCCCCGGCGTGACGGCCAAGGACCTGGCGCTGGCGGTGGTGGCGAAGATCTCGGCGTCCGGCGCGCGCGATCACGTCGTCGAATACGCCGGCGAGGGTGTCGAGGCCCTGTCGGTCGAGGAGCGTCTCACCCTCTGCAACATGGCGACCGAGATCGCGGCGTTCACGGCGATCGTCGCGCCGGACGACAAGGTGTTCGAATACCTCGAGGGTCGGGCCTACGCGCCCAAGGGCGAGGCCTGGGACCTGGCGCTGGCCGAGTGGCGCGGGCTGCGCTCGGACCCGGACGCCGTGTTCGACAGGGAGGTGACCATCGACGCGGCCGAGATCTCCCCGATGGTCACCTGGGGCGTCAGTCCGCAGCAGGGGGCGCCCATCGGCTCGGCGGTCCCGGACTACGACGCGGTGGCGGACCGCGACAGCCGCGAGGCCTATGACCGGGCGCTGGGCTACATGGACCTGACGCCGGGCCAGCCGCTGGAGGGGCTGCCGATCGGCGCGGCGTTCATCGGCTCGTGCACGAACAGCCGGATCAGCGACCTGCGCCGGGCCGCGGCGCTGCTAAAGGGGCGACGCGTGGCGGCGGGCGTCAAGGCGATCTGCGTGCCGGGCTCGACGCGGGTGAAGCATCAGGCCGAGGCCGAGGGACTGGACCGCGTCTTCCTGGACGCGGGGTTCGAGTGGCGGGAGTCGGGTTGCTCCATGTGCTTCTTCGCCGGCGGCGAGAGCTTCGGCGAGCGCCAGCGGGTGGTGTCGTCCACCAACCGCAACTTCGAGAGCCGCCAGGGGCCGCAGACCCGCTCGCATCTGGCCTCGCCCGAGACGGTGGCGGCCTCGGCGATCCGCGGCGCCATCGCCGACCCCCGCAAGCTTGCTCCGGAGCCGGTCTGATGGAACCCTTCAGCCGCCTGACCTCGGTGGCCGCTCCGCTGGTGCGGGCGAACGTCGACACCGATGCGATCATCCCGTCGCGCGAAATCCGGAGCGTCTCCAAGACCGGCCTGGCCGACGGCCTGTTCGCCGGGTGGCGCTATACCGAGATCGGCGGACGGACGCCCGACCCGGCCTTCGTGCTGAACGATCCGGCCTATGCGGGCGCGCAGATCCTGCTGGGCGGTGAGAACTTCGGCTGCGGCTCCAGCCGCGAGCATGCCGCCTGGGCGCTGGCGGAGTACGGCTTCCGGGCGATCGTCGCGCCCAGCTTCAACCCGATCTTCTTCAACAACTGCGTCCGCAACGGCATCGTGCCGGTCGTCCTGGCGGCCGAGCGGGTCGCCGTCCTGGCCGCTGCGGTCGCCGAGGACCCGCAGGGCCGGCGGGTGACGGTGAGCCTGGAGGACATGCGGATCGCCGGGCCGGACGGCGAGCCGACGCCGTTCGAGCTGGGCGACGAACAACGCGAAATGCTGCGTCATGGCCTGGACGCCATCGACCTGACCCTCCGCTGGCGCGACGAGATCGCCGCCTTCCGCCAGGCCGACCGCAGCCGCCGACCCTGGATCTATCTGACCGCCCCGAGCCCCACGTCCCGCAGCGAGGTCGCATAAGATGCACGCCGAGCCGAACCTCTACGACTACTGGCCCTATCGCGACCGGCCGAAGGTGGTCTGGCCGGGCGGCAAGAAGCTGGCGTTCTGGATCGCGCCGAACATCGAGTTCTACGAATTCAATCCGCCGAAGAACCCGCTGCGGCCCGGCTGGCCCAGGCCCGCGCCGGACGTGGTCGGCTATTCCCAGCGCGACTGGGGCAACCGCGTCGGCCACTGGCGGCTGATGGAGCTGATGGACAAGTACGGGATGCGGGGTTCGATCTCGCTCTCGACGGCGCTGATCGACCACCATCCCGAGATCATCGAGGCCTGCGTCGCCCGGAACTGGGAGTTCTTCTCCCACGGCATCTACAACACCCGCTATTCCTACGAGATGGACGAGGCGCAGGAGCGCGCCATGATCGAGGACTCGATCCGGACCATCCAGGCCGCCACCGGCCAACGGATCCGCGGGTATCTCGCGCCGGCCCTGACCCATACCGAGCGCACCTTCGAACTGCTGGGCGAGTACGACTTCTGGTACAGCTGCGACCTGTTCCAGGACGACCAGCCTCAGCCGCTGAAGACCCGGCAGGGCAAGGTCGTTTCGATGCCGTATTCGCTGGAGGTGAACGACGTCATCACCTACGGCGCGCTGGCGATGGACCCCTGGCGCTACGCCGACATCCTCAAGCGACACTTCGATCAGCTCCTGGAGGAGGGCGCGACGAGCGGCACGGTGATGTGCATTCCGCTGCACGCCTATCTGGTCGGCCAGTCGCACCGCATCCGTCCGTTCGAGGCGGCGCTGAAGCACATCGCCGATCATGCCGACGACGTCTGGATCGCCACGGCCGCCGAGATCGCCGGCCACTACCGGGAGGCCCACTGGGACGGGACCCTTGGCGACATCCGCCGGCGGGGTCTCGAGCGGCCGGGCTTCGGTTTCGCGGCGGAAGAGGAGGCCTGAATGGCGCTGCCCCCCGACTATCTCGAGTACCCGCTGCGCCGGTACGGCATGGACCAGGACCGCTATGCCTGGCGGCCGGCGGGCGCGCGCGAGCCGCTGGCCTGGGCCGACGGGCGACGGGTCGCGGCGATGATCGTCGTGCCGATCGAGTTCCACATGCTCAATCCGACCGGGAAGCCGTTCAAGTCGCCCGGCGCGATGGTCACGCCCTATCCCGACCTGCGCCACTTCACGACCCGGGACTATGGCCTTCGCGTCGGCGCCTTCCGCCTGCTGGACGCCTTGAAGGCGCGGGGTCTGAAAGCGACCTTTCCGGTCAACGCGGTGCTCCTGGATCGCGTCCGGCCCCTGGTCGACGCGATCCTGGCCGATGGTCACGAGATCGCGGCCTACGGATGGGACACGGACCATATCCATTGGAGCGGGATGGAAGTCGCCGACGAGCGCGCCGTGGTGGCCAGGGTGCGCGCGGCGTTCGACGCCGCCGGCCTGAAGCCGCGCACCTGGATGAGCCCGGCGCGCCAGCAGTCCTTCGCAACCCTGGACCTGATCGCCGAGGCCGGCTTCGACATCTGCCTGGACTGGGAGCAGGACACGGTGCCGGTGGCCATCCGAACCGACAGCGGCGCGATGACCGCCGTTCCCCTGTCCAACGAACTCGACGATCGCACGCTGCTCTCGGACCGCCGCCAGGACGAGCGGGTCTGGGCCGCGCAGATCGGCGAGGCCGTCGCGTGCCTGAAGGACGAGGGCGAACGTTGCGGCGGCCAGGTCCTCGGCTTCACGCTCACGCCCTATGTGGCGGGGCAGCCGTTCCGCATGTGGGCGGTGCGCGAGATTCTGGCCGGCCTGGCGGACGACGCGTCCGTCTGGGCGGGGACCGCGGCCGAGATCGTGGACGCCGCGGCGTGACAGTCCGCCTGTGGGCGTGCAGTTAAGGCGCAGCGGGCGGATGGCCCGCCGGGGACATTGATGGCGTCGAGCATACCGGGTGCGACGGCGGGGCTGGGGCCGCATCTGATCGATGGGGCGGCGCCGACCCCGCTCTATCATCAGATCTTCCTGATCCTGAAGGAGCGGATCCGGCGGGGTGACTTCGCGCCGGGTGCCGTGCTGCCGGGCGAGGAAGACCTGGCGAAGCTGTTCGCGGTGTCGCGGATCACCGCCAAGCGGGCGCTGAACGACCTGGCCGCCGAACAGCTCGTGACCCGGAGGCGCGGACGCGGGACGGTAGTGGCGGGCGTGGTGTCGGAGGGCCTGGTCACCGGCTCGTTCGACACGCTGGTCCAACTGCTGGAGCGCATCGGCGCCGACACCGAGGTCGAACTTCTCGATGTGGCCGAGGAGACGGCGAACGGCGAGGTCGCCCGTCTGTTGCAGCTCGATCCGAACGCCCCCGTACGGCGCGTGAACCGGCTGCGGCGGCTGGACGGCGAACCCTTCTCGTACCTCGTGACCTACCTGCCGCAATCGGTGGCGCGGAAGATCACCCGGCGCGATCTGGCCACCAAGCCGATGCTGCGGCTGCTGCGCGCCGCGGGCGCCGAACCGGCCGAGGCCGAGCAATGGATCACCGCCACCGGCGCCGAGCCGCAGATCGCGGGCGCGCTGGGCCTGACGGTCGGGGCGCCGCTCTTGCGGGTGGTCCGGGTGGTGCGGGACGCGAGCGCCACGCCCATCCAGCTCATCTACGCCCAGTATCACCCCGAGCGCTTCGCCTATCACATCCAGACGCCCGCGACGCCGCACGAGGACGAGAACGGATAGCTTGCATGGCTGCGCCATAAAGGCATAATCAATATATCAAACAAGCTTGGTCGGAGAGAGCTGCGCCATGGCGGAAGACGAGCTGAAGTTCGAGCCCACCATGGTCCGCGAGGACAAGACCGCGCGGCAGCTCTACGAGGCGGTGAAGGCCAATCCGGCCCGTGCGCGGTTCGGCTTCGGCGAGAAGCTGGCCGTTGTGAACATCGACTTCCAGCAGGCCTACACCCGGCCCGACCTGTTCCCGAAGTCGGCCTATGTCACCGACCCGCGCCAGATCGAACACACCAACACCATATCGGCCCTGGCGCGCGCCGCCGGCATGCCGGTGATCTGGACCCGGGTGGCCTACAAGGCCGACGGGGGTGACGCGGGCGTCTGGGGCACGCGCACCGACACGCCCGACAGCCTCCAGAACATCAAGTACGACAGCGAGCGTCACAAGTTCGACCCGCGGGTGCGGATCGACGAGGCGAAGGACCTCGTCTTCACCAAGCGGATGCCCAGCGCGTTCTTCGAGAGCCCGCTGCAGAGCTACCTGGTCTGGCACAAGGTCGACACCGTGGTGCTGACCGGCGGCTCGACCTCGGGCTGCGTCCGCGCCACGGGCGTGGAATCCCTGTCGCGCGGCTATCGGACGATCGTCCCGGAAGAGTGTGTGGCCGACAAGCACGAGAGCTACCACTACGCCAACCTGACCGACCTCCAGCTCAAGTACGCCGACGTCGTCGAGGCGCAGGAGGTCATGGACTGGCTCAAGGCCCGAGCGCTGTAGCCGCCATGACCCGGAAAGCCGCTCCCGAAGCGCCCGTCCTCATCGTCGGCGGTGGCCCCGTCGGCCTTACCCTGGCCATCGATCTGGCCCACCGCGGCGTGCGCAGCATCGTGGTGGAAGAGCGCATCGGCGCGATGCAGCACCCCAAGGCGACCCTTCTGGGCGCGCGCTCGATGGAGCTGTACCGGCGCTGGGGACTGGATCAGGCGATCTACGACGCGGCGATTCCGGCGGACAATCCGTACTTCATCATCTTCACCACGCGACTGGCGGGCCAGGAAGTCCACCGGGTGCAGTCGCCCTCGATCCGCGAACTTATGACCCGCGACCCGGTCGCCACGGCCCGCTTCGCCGAGATGCAGTGGTCGCCTTACGGCAAGACCCAGATCGGGCAGCAGGCGCTGGAGCCGGTGCTGCTGGCCCACGCCCTGTCGCGGCCCGAGATCGACCTGCGGCGCGGCTGGCGCGCCACCGGCTTCACCCAGGACGCGGACGGCGTCGTCGGCCACGTCCAGCATGTCGAGACCGGTGAGACCCAGGACATCGCGTCCCTCTACCTCGCCGACTGCGAGGGCGGGGTCGGCCCGATCCGCCGCCAGCTCGGCATCCGCCGCAACGGCCGCGGCAAGATGCGGGCGAACGTGAGCCTGTTCTTCCGCAGCCCGGGCTTCCTGGAGGCCCACGGCCGGGGACTCGCCAATCTCTATTTCGTGTTCACGCCGGACTGCTTCGGGGTTTTCACGGCCATCGACGGCAAGGATCTCTGGAACTTCCAGTACTACTTCCTGGACGCGTCCAAGCAGACGGACGAGGTGGACGCCGAGGCGATCCTCTTCCGCGCCATGGGCAAGCCCTTCGACTTCGAACTCATCAACGTCAACCACTGGCACCACCATCAGTCGGTGGCCCGGAAGTGGCGCGAGGGGCGGGTGTTCCTGCTGGGCGACGCTGCCCACCTGTTCGCGCCCACCGGCGGCGTGGGCATGAATACCGGTATCGGCGACGCCTGCGATCTCGCCTGGAAGCTCCAGGCGACGCTGGAGGGCTGGGGCGGCCCGCGCCTGCTGGAGAGCTACGAGCGCGAGCGCAAGCCGATCGCCATCCGCAACAGCATCATTTCGGCCACCAACTCCGACAAGATCGACATGGTGATGGACGAGACGCCGGCCAACATCGATCAGCCCGGCGAGGCCGCGGACCGCGAGCGCGCCGAGCTGAAGCGCAAGATCCAGTGGCTTTCGCGGCAGTTCAGCAGCGCCGGCACGCACCTGGGCTATCGCTACGTGGGCTCGGACATCGTGGTCGGCGACGGCACGCCCGAGCCGTGCGACGACACCGCGCGCCTGACGCCCACCACCTGGCCGGGCTCGCGCGCGCCCCATGCCTGGCTGGCCGACGGCCGCACCATGCTGGACCTCGTGGGCGACGACTTCGTGCTGCTGGTCCTGAGCGACGACGAAGGCGACGACGGCAACGGGGGCGAACTTGCGCCGCTGACCGACGCCATGGCCGCGGCGGGCGCGCCGCTGCGGATCGAGCGTGTCGGCGATCCGGCCGTCCAGGCCCTCTACGAACGGCGTCTGGTCCTGGTGCGTCCGGACGGGCACGTCGTGTGGCGCGGCGACCGGCCGCCTGAGGACGCCGCGGCCGTCGTCCGGACCATCACCGGAAACTAGCGGAGGGCCTCCGCGAGACGGTCACGCCAGCCGACGACGCCCAGTCCGTCGTCCAGCAGATCGTCGCGGCCCATGCGCGACATCATCTTCGCCGCCAGGCAGAAGTTCGAGGAGATCACCGGAACGCCCGAGGCGTGACCGGCGGCGACGACCGGCAGGCTGGGCATGCCTGTGCCGCTGAGCAGCACCGCATCGGCGCCCTTCACGTCCAGCCCGGCGAGGGCCTCCGCAGCCTGGCCCCAGGCCAGGTCGTAGATGCCGCGCGTGTCGGCGGTGGCGGTCTCGATCCGGTGCTTGGCCAGAACGGTGAGGCCCTGGCCCTCGAAGTAGGTCTGGCCGGCGGCGACGAGGGCGGCGGGATAGGGGGCGATCACGACGATCCTGCGCGCGTTCAGCCGGTCGAGGGCCCACAGGATCGCTTCGGCCGCCGTCACCACGGGATAGCCGCGCCGGGCCTCGCACGCCGCCACGATCTCGCGTTCGCGCTCGTGACCGACCAGATAGGTCGAGCCCGTGCAGGCGAAGCCGAAGACGGCGGGCTTGAGGACGTCGAAGTCGCCCAGGGTGTCGTCCAGGTCCTCGATGTACCGGCGCAGCCGTTCCAGCGGATCTTCGGCCGTGCTGGTCAGGCGCACGACGTTCGACGACATGCCGCGCGGCGGCATGATCGCGAACTCGTCCTCGACCGTGGGATTGGCCTGGGGCGTGCCGACGCCCAGGCGTCCGAGGCCGGCGTAGCGGGTCTGGCTCATCGTGCGGTCTCCGTGGTCCCGTACATCGAGCCCATGTTCTGTTCGGCGACGGGGGCGCCCTCCGGCCGGGTGAAGACGCCGGTCTCGAAGTAGCGGCGGATCACCTGGCGAGTGACCTCCAGCCCCTGCCTGGCCTCGCGCATCGGGGTCTTCAGCCAGACGTCGATGGGATAGCCGGCCTTCGCCGCCGCCGCGTAGGCCGCGGCGTAGGCCGAGGGCTCGTCCCAGGCCAGCAGGTTGCGGCGGGCGTCGGCGCGGGCGTGGCGCAGCGAGCCCAGGTCGATCGGCCCCATCAGCGGCAGGTGCCCCGGCCCGTCGGCCGCAGCCTCCAGCCGTCCGTCGAAGCGGACGATCTTGGAGTGGCCGCGCTTGGCGGGGGAGGGCGCCGTGTCGCTCGGGTCCATGTATTGCCCGCCCGTGCCGCAGCTGACCACATAGGCCAGGTTCTCGAACGCCCGGGTGCGCCGGCCGATGTCCCAGCCGTGGCGACGTGCGTTGTGCGGTTCGGACGTCGGATGGATCAGCACCTCGGCCCCGCGCCGCGCCAGTTCGCGCGCCGTCTCCGGGAAGTTCATGTCGAAGCAGACCAGCGTGCCCAGCTTGCCGATCTTCGTGTCGGCCACCGGGAACAGGGCGTCGTAGCCGTCGCGGGCCACATAGTCGGAATAGATGTTCCCCGGCGTGGTCAGCGAGAGCAGGCCGGTGTCGGCGCCGTGGATCTTGCGGTAGCGGTGGATGAGCCGGCCTTCGTCGTCGATGATGAAGGCGGTGTTGAAGTAGCGGTCGGGCCAGGTCGGATCGACCTCGTAGACCATGCCCGAGACGAACACCGAGCTTTCGCGGGCGAAGGCCTGGAGCTTGGCGATCTCGGGACCGTCCATGCGCACGCTGACCTGCATCCAGTAGTCGAGCGGCTTGCCGGTGACGACGCCCTGCATGAAGAACTCGGGGAACACCACCAGCTTCACCGACGGAGACCGCGCCATGCCGCGGACCAGCGCGATGGCCCGCTCGACGTTGTGGTCCAGCACGGCGTCGCGCTGGCCGAGGTCGTGGACCGACATCAGGTCCATCTGGCCCAGGACCACGTCGTAGCGGTCGAGGCGGCCTTCGACCCCCGGTTTGACACGGGCCTCGACCCGGCGGGCGCCCTCGGCCCGCCACGCGTCGCGGCTCTGGACGGCGGCGTGGTCCGCGGCCGGGGCCTGGGCGTAGCCGCCCGCATAGAGGCCGGTCCGCACCACGACGGGGAAGTTCGCGTAGGTCTCGCTGCGACGCCGGCGCACGGCCTGGATATCGGGATCCAGGCTGATCATCGTCTCGTCGCCCCGGGCGGCCACGACGGTCAGCCCGATGGTGTCGTAGGCGGCCGCGGCGGCGGGCAGGCGCTCGACGCCCAGTTCGGGGTGCTCGATCCGCGTGGGCGAGGCGCACAGCACCAGGGCCAGGTTCTCGTAGGCGCGGGCCGCGCGGGCCGTCTGGCGCGCCTGGAAGAACGCGTCGCCACGCTCGAAGGCGGGGTTGAGGATCACCTCGCCGCCGGCCTGCGCGGTCATCCGGGCAAGGTGCGGCGAGAGGATGTCCTCGCCGACCAGCAGACCGATCTTTCCGAACGGGGTTTCCGCGATGGGGAAGTCGCGCCGGCGGCCGAGATCGGCGTCGTTGGCCGAATAGCCGGCGACGAGATCCGGCAGGGTCTTGCCGACCGCGAGCAGGCGCGCCCCGTCGGGGCCGATCAGGAAGCCTTCCGTGCGTGCGGTCCCGGCGCGGTCCACGCCGGCGGCGCCGGCGAGATAGACTCCATTGCGTGCGGCGATGTCCGACAGCGCAGCCAACGTGGCCTCGGCGTCGACGCCGGCCTCGGGCTGGGCGATCGGCAACAGGATGAGTCTGGGCGCGGCGGGGTCGTCGGTGAGCGCGGCCAGCGCTGAGAGGCGGTCGATGTCGACGGCGGCGGCCGATGCGCGCCAAGGCTCCTGAACGAGGAAGATCATCCTGAACGCTCCCACTGTCGCGGTGGTGCGCCGGCCCGAACGTCAGGCTGCGCGACACAGCAAGAAGACTGTATATGGATACAACGTAGCCATCCAAGGAGAATCCCGTGCCGACCGTCCTGATAACCGGCGCCAGCCGCGGAATTGGCCTGGAGATGACCCGGGCGTTCCTGACCAGGGGCCATTCGGTGGTCGCCACCTGCCGCGACCCGGACGGCGTCCCGGCGCTGCGGGCGCTGGGCCGCGAGGGCGCGCTCGAAGTCCTCGCGATGGACGTCGCCGATCCCGCCGCCGTGGACGCCTGCGCCGCCGCGCTGGCCGGGCGGCCGATCGACATCCTGGTCAACAACGCCGGCGTCGCCCACCGCGACACGCGCTTCGGCGCGCTGGACTACGACGCCTGGCGACGCGTCATGGACGTGAACCTGCTGGCGCCGGTGAAGGTGCTCGAGGCCTTCCTTCCCCACCTGCTGGCGGGCGAGGGGCGCAAGGCGGTGAGCATCTCCAGCAGCCTGGGTTCGATCGGCCGGGCCGGCGGCGACAACTACTTCTACCGGACCAGCAAGGCGGCCCTGAACATGGCGATGCGGGCGATCGGACACGACCTGGCCGCCCGGGGCGTCATGGTGGCGGTGGTCAGTCCGGGCTTCGTGGATACGGATTTCACGCGCGGTTCGAACGCGCCGAAAATCTCGGCGCGGGAGAGCGGCGAGGGACTGGCGGCCTACATCGAGCGGATGACGGCGGAGGACAGTCGCCGCTTCCTGCGCTTCAACGGCGACGAACTGCCCTGGTGAGGCGGCTCACGCGGTGACGAAGGCGGCGACCGGTCCGGCCCAGGCGGCGGGCCGGTCGAAGATCACCTCGGTGCTGCCGTCCAACTCGACGTAGGACCATTGCGGCCGCATCTGCGTCAGACGGCGGCCGTGGCTGAAGATCGGATCGTCCCGGCTGGTCAGCACGAGGGTCGGGCAGCGGATGGCGGGAACCGCCGCGCCGAAATCGTACCGGTAGGCGGCCGTGTGGCCGTACCACTCCAGATCGCCGTTCAGGTAGTAGGTGAGCACCGCCATCTGGCGGGCTTCGTCGCTCATCTGCTCGCCCGGCAACGTCTTCAGGTAGGCCCAGCGGTCGGTGAGGTGCGAGCCGTCCGGCTTGAGGCTGTGATCGCCGTGCTTGCGCAACAGGCGCTGCTGGCGCTCGGCGGCATCGTATGCGGGCGCTCCGTGGAGCACGAGGCGCGAGACCGACGCCGGATGTCGGGACGCCATCGCGCCGGCGATCAGCGCCCCCGTGTGATGTCCCGCCACCGCCGGCGCCGTCAGCCCCATCGCCCCGATCGCCTCGACGACGGCGTCCGCGTAGTCCTCGATGGAAGGCGGTTCCGGCGGGGTGCTCGACAGGCCATAGCCGGGGGTGTCGATGCTGATCGCCTCGATGCCCGACGCGGCCAGTTGCGGCGCGGCTCTGGAGAACTGCACCGACGACCAGGGCGTCTGGTGGATCAGGATCAGCGGCCGGCCCGCACCCAGGCGGCGGTAGTGAATCTGGCCGAAGCGGCAGTCGGCGTATCCGCGGCGTTCGGTCATGGTCGTTCCGGGAGAGGTCCTGGCCTGGGCGGCGCCGACGGTTGGCGTCGTGGCGCAGGCAAGCGCTGTCGCGACGGCGGCGCGGCGGGTGAGCATGGGGATGGGCCGGGGGTCAGGCGGCGCGCTTGTCGCCGACGACCAGATACCAGAACCGGGGGCCGTCCAGCATGGGGATGGTCAGTTCGCGGCTCTCGTCCGGGCCGAAGCCGGCTTCGCGCATCCGCGCCGGCACGTCGGCGTAGACGAAGTCGTCCCAGAAGGGCTCGTCGTTGTTCCGGGTCTGCCAGCTGAACATCGCCTGTTCGAAGGGCGAGAAGTCGCGGCCGCGAACCGGGACGTCCTGATGGACCACCACGCCGCCCGGCTTCAGGACGCGGCGGGCCTCCGCGAAGATCTTGCCGAGCATGCCCTTGGACACTTCGTGCATGAGGTTGTGGGACACCACCAGATCGAAGCTCTCGTCCTCGAACGTCAGCGCGCCGGCGTCCATCTGGTGGAAATGCACGCGCACGCCCAGGTGCTCGGCCCGGAAGTGAGCGTAGCGCAGCATGGCGGGGCCCACATCCACCGCATGGACTTCCGCCTCGGGGAAATGCGCGGCGTAGGCCACCGACGCGCCGCCCGCCGAACATCCGAGATCCAGGATCCGCTTGGGCCGGAGGTCGGGATACTCCCGGGCCAGCCAGGCGATCACGGCGCCGGCCTTGCTGTCGCGGCTGCCGATCCCGGTGCCCGCGGAGAAGGCGTTGCCGCCGCTCTCGTACAGGGCCCCCGCCATGATGTCCTGATCGTCCGCCAGGCGCATGTAGCCGCCCGGTTGGCCGTGGATGTTGGCGGCGAAAGCGTCCGCAGGGGCGCGGAAGGCCGGATCGAGGCTCAGCGAACCGCCGGCCGGCGCGTTGCCGACCATCTCCGCGGCGGCCTGCATGCGGGGCATGTCGCGGCGGATCGTGCCTTCGACGGTGTTCCACATCAGGTCCTGGGCGGTGCGGGTCAGGCTGCCCCAGGCCTGGTAGAAGGGATCGGTGGTCATCGCCGTGGCGATCTCTTCGCGAGTCTCGGCCGCCTTGCCGTTTGCGGCCTCGTAGGCGGCGGCCGCGCGACCGTCGAAGGCGCGCTTCATGCCCGAGGAGTAGCCCGTGAGCCGTCGTTTGAGCTCTACGATATAGCGGAGGCGCGCGGCCTCTTCGCTCGTCGCCTGCGCCAGCATCTCGTGGGTGGTGGAGCGGTCGATCACCATCGCAACAATCCTCAAGCCCGCCTTACATGTCTTAAAGAAAGTACTTCTTGGGGCGTGAGAGGCAAGCTATTGCTGCGCCTCATCCCCGGAAATCCGCGGTGGGCTGCGATTGGGCGCCGGGGCGACATGGAGGCCTTGCCCTTGGACACGAACGGCTCCCCGGCGCGACCGACCTTCTTCCAGGATCCCGGCGTCGACTGGTGCTGGGCCACCATCGTGGCGCTCAGCGCAGAGGTCGTGGCGCTGCGCGAGCGATCCGAAACCCTCGAGCGTCTGCTCGAACGCAAGGGCGTACTACTTGCGGGTGAGATCGATTCGTATGAGATGGATGCGACTGAGGCGGAAGCTCGCAGGGGGCGACGTGACGCGTTCACCGGCCGCGTCTTCTACATCCTCGATCGAGAGTTCGACGCGCTCGGATAGGGCGGCCAGCCCGGCCGCCGCGCAACAGGTGGGGCACCTTTGACAGACGCCTTGGCGGAACGGGGGCCGGTGCGGGGCCGGCGGCGGATAGGTTCCGAAGTCAACACAAGCCTGCCCGTCTATCACCAGCTCTACATCATCCTGCGGCAGCAGATTAAGGACGGCGCGTTCGCGGTGGACACGCCCATGCCGACCGAGATGGGGCTTTGCAGCCGGTTCAAGGTGTCGCGAGTCAGCGTCCGCCGCGCGCTGGAAATGCTGGAGCGCGAGGGGCTGATCATCCGCAAGCACGGTGTCGGCACCTATGTGGCGCCCGACCCGGCCGACAGCGGCAAGCGTATCGCCGGCCTGATGGACAATCTCATCACGCTGGGGCTGGAGACCAAGGCGCGCCTGCTCAAATTCGAGGTGGACGCGCCCCTGCCCAGTTTCGCCAGCAGCGCGCTGGGGGTCGAGCCGGACGCGGCGGGCGTGCAGATACAGAGGCTGCGGCTCTATCAGAACAAGCCGTTGTCACTGACCGATATCTACCTTCCCGCGCGCCTGGCCGGCTTGCTCTCGCCCGAAAAGATCGACGGCCGCCCGATCATGCAGGTGCTGGAGGCCGGCGGCCTGAAGCCCCTCAGCGCCGAACAGAGCCTCAGCGCCGTGACGGCGGACGACCATGCCGCGTCGCTGCTGGAGGTGCCGATCGGTGCGCCCTTGATCCGCCTGCGCCGTCGCGTCCTGGATCGCGACGGTTCGGCCTTCGAGTTCCAGCAGGGCCTCTACAATCCCGACCAGTACGAATACCACATGCTGCTGACCCGGGATAACAGCAGCACGCGCCCGCAATGGCGGCACATCGGCTAGGCGTTCGGTCCCAGCGGCGGCTCGCGCTCCCGGCGCTGCACCGCCCGTCAGCAGAGCACGGCGCGGCGGCGGCGCAGCATCGCGCCTGCGCTGCCCAAGCCCAGGATCATCAGCGCCCAGGTCCCCGGCTCGGGAATCGCGCCCACCGGGCCGCCGCCGTTGTCGTCCCCATCGCCTCCGTTCGGATCCCCCGAACCCTGCGGCGTCTCGAGCACGCCGCCGAACCGCGACCAGCCGACGTTCTTGTAGCCCAGGCCCACCCCGCCGTTGCGACGGTTCTCGAAACTGGCGCTGGCGGTGTCGAGGTTCGCCAGCGTCACCGCCGTCGGGAGAGTCGAGCCGATATCGCCGTCGTTGTCCTTCAGCAGGAAGTAGACGCCGCTGGTGTAGGTGGCGCCCGTCACGACCGTTCGGGTGAGGCTGACCATGAGCTGGCTCTCGGCCGTGAACGACAGCGTGGGCGTCCAGAGCGAAAAGTCATCGAAGGTTCCGACGCGGCCCGAGACCAGCGTGAGCCCGTAGTTCGGAGCCGACGCGTCCGTGTCGTAGGTGAAGTGGAAGGCGTAGTCGTTGGTGTGGGACGCCGCGTTGAAGGCGTTCTGCCAGTCGTGATAGACGTTGGGTCCGAAGTCCTGGGTGTTCTTCGATGCGCCGCCGAAGTCCTCGAACTTGAGGTCCACCACCGCGGCCGCGGCGGGCTGGACCCAGATCGCGGCGGCGAGCGCCGCGGCGGTGATCGTGAAACGCTTGGCGTACATGCTGGCATCCTCCGACTAGTGGGCGCGAGAGACCATCCTCCGCGGGGCGCGCCACCCACTGATCAAGGGGGGTGCGGTCCAGGTTTCCCCCGTGAGGAGAACGCGTCGCCGCCCACTTCTCGTGAGGGGCGAAATCCGGTCGCGAGCCTTCGCTCAGCAGCGGCGTGATCCCCGTCGCGACCGCCCCCGGCGACACCCTCCGGCGACACGACGAGGGGGCTCCGGGAACGCCACGATCTGGCGACCGAAGGCGCGATGTTCTTGCGCGGCCGTGCGCGCGGTGGGAGACGTGGGCGTCGATGCAGCCGCCCATGGGGGCGTCTCGAACCGGACCGATCGGTCGGAATCCGGTCGGGCCAGGGTCCTGATCGACGGTCATGTTCGCGGGTGGCCCGGCGCCGTCCGCAATCTTCTCTACAGCGGCGGATCTGAGCAAGAGATGCGAGAAATCACCCACTACATCGGCGGCGCGGCGTTCGCGGGCGCCTCCGGTCGCTACGGCGACGTCTTCGACCCGAACACGGGCGACGTTCAGGCGCGGGTCCAGCTGGCGACGGCGTCGGAGGTGGACCGGGCGGTGCAGTCGGCGCTGCGGGCGCAGGCGGACTGGGCGGCGGTGAACCCGCAGCGGCGGGCGCGGGTGATGTTCGAATTCAAGCGCCTGGTCGAGGCGCGGATGGACGAGCTGGCCGAGCGGCTGTCCAGCGAGCACGGCAAGGTGATCGCGGACTCCAGGGGCGACATCCAGCGCGGCCTGGAGGTGATCGAGTTCGCCTGCGGCGCGCCCCACGTGCTGAAGGGCGAGTACACAGAGGGGGCGGGGCCGGGGATCGACGTCTATTCGATGCGCCAGCCGCTGGGCGTCTGCGCGGGGATCACGCCGTTCAACTTCCCGGCGATGATCCCGATGTGGATGTTCGGCGTGGCGATCGCGGTGGGCAACACGTTCGTGCTCAAGCCCAGCGAGAAGGACCCCAGTGTGCCGGTGCGGCTGGCCGAGCTGATGATGGAGGCCGGCGCGCCCGAGGGGGTGCTGAACGTGATCCACGGCGACAAGGCGGCGGTGGACGCGATCCTGGACCACCCGGACATCAAGGCGGTGAGCTTCGTCGGCAGCTCGGACATCGCCCACTACGTCTACAGCCGCGGCACGGCGGCGGGAAAGCGCGTCCAGGCCATGGGCGGGGCCAAGAACCACGGGATCATCCTGCCCGACGCCGACCTGGAGCAGGCGACGAAGGACATCATCGGCGCGGCCTACGGCTCGGCCGGCGAGCGCTGCATGGCCTTGCCCGTGGTGGTTCCGGTGGGCCGGAAGACGGCCGATGAGGTGCGCGAGCGGGTGCTGGCGGAACTGGAGACCCTGAAGGTGGGGATCTCCACCGATCCGGCGGCGCAATACGGGCCGGTGGTCAGCCGGGCGCACAGAGACAAGATCGCCGGCTACATCCAGACCGGCGTCGACGAGGGCGCCGAACTGGTCGTGGACGGCCGCGGCTTCCAACTCCAGGGCTACGAGAAGGGCTTCTTCATCGGCCCCAGCCTGTTCGACGGCGTTACCACGGCCATGACGACCTATCGGGAGGAGATCTTCGGACCGGTCCTTCAGATCGTCCGCGCCGAGACTTTCGAGGAGGCTCTCGAACTGCCCTCGGCTCACCAGTACGGCAACGGCGTCGCCATCTTCACCCGCAACGGCCGCGCCGCCCGCGAGTTCGCCTCCCGCGTCCAGGTGGGTATGGTCGGCATCAACGTGCCGATCCCGGTGCCGGTGGCCTATCACACCTTCGGCGGCTGGAAGCGCTCGGCTTTCGGCGACGCCAACCAGCACGGCATGGAAGGCGTCCGCTTCTACACCAAGGTCAAGACCGTCACCGCCAGGTGGCCCGACGGCGACGCCCACGACTCCGCCTTCGTCATCCCCACCATGAAATAGGCGATTTTTCGGGGCGGGCTCCCTGCCGGGCTGCCGGTCTCCGGCGGCTCACCGCATCAGGCCGGGACGGCCTGTACGATCAGTTCGCGGTAGCGGTCGTGGCGGCGGGGATCCTTCACCGGCGCGGTGGTGACCAGTGTCAGGCCCGGCCATCGATCTGCGATGGCCTCGATGGCCAACCGCGCCTCGAACCGCGCCAGGGCCGCGCCGATGCAGAAGTGCGGCCCGACGCCGAAGGACAGCACGGGCGCGGCCATTTCCCGCCGGATGTCGAAACGTTCGGGATCGGTAAAGACCTCGGGGTCGCGGTTGGCGGCGCCCAGCCCGACGCGGACGGTGTCGCCGGCCTTCAGGGTCTTGCCGCGGAGTTCGACATCCACCGTGCAGCGGCGGTTGGTGGAGGTGGATTGGGTCGGATGGTGGAAGCGTAGGATTTCCTCGATCGCGGGCGCGATCAGCGCGCGGTCGGAGATGAGCGCCCGCCACTGTTCCGCGTGCGACAGCAGCAGGTAGAGCCCGCTGGAGATCATCCGTTCGGTCGTGGTGCCCGCCGCCGTGTAGATCGTGCTGATCGCCGACGACAGCTCGGCGTCGCTCAGCGCGCCGCGCTCGTCCTCGGCGGCGATGAGAGCGCTGATGAGGTCGTCCCGCGGGTCGGCCCGGCGCGTGGCGATCAGGTCGCGGACGTAGCGTCCCACCCAGCGACCGGCCTCCAGCGCCTCGGTCCACTCGGCCTCCGAGCGTTTGGGCGCCATGAGCCGGCCGGTCAGTTCGAAGGCGGCGCGAAAGGCCTCGCGATCCTCCGCGGGGATGCCGATGATCTCGCTGGCCACGATGATCGGCACATGGAAGGCGAAGTCGCCGATGAGGTCGAAACGCCCCTTCGCGCCGGCCGTGTCGAGCAGGCCGTGGATCACCTCCAGGATGCGGCCGCGGCGCGCCTCGACGCTTCGCCGCGAGAAGGCCGAAACCACCAGAGCCCGGATGCGCGTGTGGTCGGGCGCATCCATCTGGTTGAACGACTGGGCGAGCGTCCGGCTCAGGCCCTTCTCTGTCTTCGACGCCTCGCCGCCGCCCTGACGGGCCAGGGGATTGTCGCCGCCCCAGCCCGCCGCGGCGCTGGAGAAGCGTATGGGATCCTTCAGCACCATGGCGCAGTCGTCGTAGCGCGTCAGGTACCAGAACCCGTGCCGGGACCAGTGGACGGGGTCGCCGCGGCGGAGCCGGATCAGTGTCTCGGCCGGATCGTTCTCGAAGTCGTAGTCGTAGAGGTCCGGCGCCAGGGCGCCGCTGTCGGCGATGGTCATGGCCCGGTCTCCTCCTCACCCGTTGGCCCGATTTCGACAGCAGGCGGGTCGGAAGTAAAGCCGTGGCCCAGGGATGCTACGGCGTCGCGTCCCGAGTCCAGCCGGGCGTCCCCCACAGGAAGCCGGCGATCCGCGCGATCGCCTCGTCGGCCTGGGGCAGGGCGCCGGCGAACATCTGCCAGACGTGGATCATGTCCGGCCACACCTCCAGTTCAACCCGGACGCCGGCGTCCCGCGCCCGCTGCGCCAGGGCGATGGCGTCGTCCAGCAGAACCTCGTCGTCGCCCACCTGGATCAGCAGCGGCGGCAGGCCCGTCAGGTCGGCGCCGGCCGGGGAGGCCAGCGGCGAGCCGGGGTCCTGGCCTGAGAGGTACTGTCCGGCCATCTCCAGCAGGATGCGGCGGGTCAGCATGGGATCTCGGGCGGCGCGGGTGGCGTACGAGGCGCCCGTACAGGCCATGTCGGCCCAGGGGCTCATCGCCACCGCGGCGGCGGGCGTCGGCAGGCCCGCGTCTCGGATCGCCAGCAGGGTCGCCACCACAAGGCCCCCGCCGGCCGACTCCCCGGCGATGGCGATGCGCGGGGCGGGGACGCCGCTGTCCAGCAGGCCGGCGTAGGCCGCCAGCGCATCCTCCACGGCGGCGGGGAACGGATGGGCGGGCGCCAGGCGGTAGTCGAGGCTGACCACCCGCGCCCGCGTGGCCCGCGCCAGGGCGGTGGTGAAGCCGCGGCTTCCCGCGGGGTCGCCCATGACGTAGCCGCCGCCGTGCAGGTGCAGGACGTGCGCGGCGCGGCCGCCGGTCTCGACCTCGATCGTCTCGACCTCGATCGCCTCGGCCGAAACGCCGCCCAGCGTGATGGGTGTGATCCGCAGCCCGGGCGGCGGGGGCGGCTGGCTGGCCGCGAACGCCGCCGCTTGCGCGCGCCGGTGCTCGATCGAGGCGTCGGGGCCGCCCAGCAGCGTGGTCAGCATCGCGCGGATCGCGTCGATGGGCCGGGCGGCCGGATCGTTCATTCGTTCGGCCCCGCGCCGAGGCGGAAGCCCTCGTAGCCACGCTCGGCCACCTGCCGGCAGCGTTCCCGATAGGCGGCGAACCCGCCGACGTAGACGCCGAAGCGGCGCGGCTTGCCCGGAATGTTGGCGCCGAAGTACCAGGACCTCGCCTTGGGATAGAGCGTGTGCGCGACGACCGCGTCCGACTCCGCCGACCAGGCCGCCTCGGCCGCTTCGGTGGCCTCCAGGGTGGCGACGCCGTGGGCGCGCATGTGTTCCAGGCAGTCGGCCATCCAGTCGACATGCTGCTCCACCGCCGTCGGCATGTTGGCGAGCACCGAGGGGCTGAGGGGCCCCGTCACCGTGAACAGGTTGGGGAAGCCCGCGACGCCGAGGCCCAGGTAGGTCCTGGGACCCTCGGCCCAGCGGTCGGCCAGGCGCACGCCGCCACGCCCGCGCACGTCCAGGGCCAGCAGGGCGCCGGTGATGGCGTCGAAGCCCGTGGCCACCACCAGGTCGTCCAGTTCGTGCTCGGCCGAGGCCGTGCGCAGGACCTGGCCCGAGACGTCGAGAATCGGGGCGCTGCGCACGTCGGCGAGGGTGACGTTCGGTCGGTTGAACGTCGCATAGTAGTCGTCGTCCAGGGGCGGCCGCTTGACGCCGATGGGATGGTCGTCCGGCGTCAGAAGCCGCGCCGTTTCCGGATCCTGCACCGTCCGTTCGATGTGGGCGCGGACGAAGGCCTGCGCCGTCGCGTTGGCCGCTTCGTCGGTGAAGAGATCGGTGAAGGCGCTGAAGAACCGCATCCCGCCCTGGGCCCAGAGCGCCTGGTAGGCGGCCTCGCGCGCCGCCTCGCTGACGTCGAGGGCCGCGTGTTCGGGCGGGTCGAAAGGCACGGCGCCGCCCGAGGCCAGGCAGCGGGCGCGGATCTCGCCGTAGTTCGCCTTCACCCAGGCGTCGAAATCGGGATCGGTCGGCCGGTTCCAGGCCGGCAGCACCCAGTTGGCGGTGCGCTGGAAGACGGTGAGGTGGGCCGCCTGCTCCGCGATGCGGGGAATGGCCTGGACCGCCGACGCGCCGGTGCCGATGACGCCGACGCGCCGGCCCGTGAAGTCCACCGGCTCGTGCGGCCACTGCGCCGTGTGGAGCAGCCGGCCGCCGAAGTCGCGCAGGCCCGGGATGTCGGGCCAGTTCACCTGCGACAGGCAGCCCATGGCGGAGACGAGCGCCCGCGCGGTCGTCTCGAAGCCGTCGGCCGTCCGCAGCCGCCAGACGCTCGCCGCCTCGTCGAAATGCGCGGCGGTGACCCGGCTCGAGAACCGGTAGCGTCGGCGCAGGTCGAACCGGTCGGCCACATGACCCAGGTACCGGAGGATCTCGGGCTGCTCCGAGTAGCGGAGGCTCCAGGTCCAGTCCTGCTGCAACGCCTCGTCGAAGGCGTAGCTGTAGTAGTAGCTCTCGCAGTCGCAGCGCGCGCCCGGATAGCGATTCCAGTACCAGACACCGCCCACGTCCGCCGCCTGTTCGAGGCCCAGGACGTCGAAGCCGAGCTCCCCGAAGCGGTGGACCGCATAGAGGCCGCCGAAGCCGGCCCCGATGACGACGACGTCGTGCTGCGGCTGGGCGTCCATGATCCGGCTCCGGAATGGCGTTGCATAACAATCGTTACGTAGACGCTATCGGCATCGCGGGGTGCGTGTAAAGATAACGATCGTTATGATCGGAGGGCGTCGTGGGGCGGATGGCGGGCAAGGTGGCGCTGGTCACCGGAGCGGCGAGCGGCATCGGGCGCGCCTGCGCCCTGGTCCTGGCGCGGGAAGGGGCGAGGGTCTTCGCCGCGGATGTGGACGACGACGGCCTGGCCGGGACATGCGCCCTCGCAGGCGGGGAGCCCGCGATGGCCGCGATCCGCCTCGATGTGACGTCCGAGGCCGCCTGGGCCGAGGCCGTGGGCGAGGTTGAGCGTCGCGCCGGGGTTCTGCACGCCCTGGTGAACAACGCCGGCCTCTGCATCGCCGCGCCCCTGCTCGAGACGACCACAGAGGTCTGGCGGCGGCAACAGGCGGTGAACCTGGACGGCGTCTTCTTCGGAACGCGGGCGGCGCTGCCGCTGCTGGCCCAGGCCGGCGGCGCGGCGATCGTCAACGTCTCGTCGGTGGCGGGCCTCACCGGGGTCCCCGGCCTCTCGGCGTACTGCGCCACCAAGGGCGGGGTGCGTCTCTTCACCAAGGCGGTGGCGCTGGAGTGCGCGGCGGCGCGCATCGGGGTGAGGGTCAACTCGGTGCATCCCGGCGCGATCGAGACGCCGATCTGGGCGAAGATGCAGAGTGACGGCCGACTGGATCCCGGATCGAATTCGGTCGAGGACCTGATGGCGGGAACCCGAGAGGCGGCGGCCCATGCGACGCCATTGGGATTCCCGGGCGCGCCCGAGGATATCGCCGAGGGCGTGCTCTACCTGTGCTCGGACTCCGCGCGTTTCGTCACCGGCGCCGAACTGGTCATCGACGGAGGCGTCTTCGCCGCCTGAGACATAACGCTTGAAACATGACGGGCGTGTCGCCGTCCGCGCCCCTGTGGTAACGCGCAAATCTTGGAAAGTGCGGGGGAGGAGCGCAGCATGGCCCGGCAGGCCGACCACGACCAGAGGCGACGGCAGTTCGCCGCCGCGGCGCTGGCGGTCATCGCCCGCGAGGGCCTGGAAGGCCTCACCATGCGCGATGTGGCCAAGGAGGCGGGCTTCACCACCGGCGCCCTGACCCACTACTTCAAGTCCAAGGACGAGGTGCTGATCGCCGTTTCGGAGCAGGGGGCCGAGATCGTCCGCCCGATGATGGACGAGGCGGCCACCGGCATGTCGGCGCGGGCGGCGCTGCGCGACCTGCTCTACACCATCCTGCCGACCAGCACGGCGATGAAGGCGCAGTGGCGCTGCTGGCTGGCGTTCTGGGAGCGCGGCGTCCACAGCCCGCAGGTCCAGCGCGTGATGCGCGAACGCTATGTCGAATACATGGGCCGCGTCTCCATCGTGATCCGCCGGGCCCAGGACCAGGGCGAGGCGCCCCGCGACATCGACGTGGAGCACGTCGCGCGCGAGATCATCGCCCTCATCGACGGCCTCAGCGTCCAGGTGCTGCTGGGCGTCGGCAAGTTCACCAGCACGACCCAGCGGCAGTTCGTGGACTCCCTGCTGGACGCCCGCCTGGGTCCCGTTCCGGAACCGGCGCGGAAGGCTTCGCGCGTCGCAGGCTGACAAAATTGCGTAACAATTGTTACGCCACGAAGGCGCCAGTCCCGTCGTGCCTGGCGGCGGCGAGATCGGTTGACGCATCGAACTGAAATTCCAGAACGACCGTTATACTATTCCTTTGCGAAATCTACAGAACCAGCGTTATGCTTTCTCCATAAGATGAGCGTCGGACGGCCGCGCGTTGTGTGTGGTGCGCCGGGGCCGCGATACGGGGAGAAACGGGCGTGTCGGAACCGGCGTGGGCGCTGTCGCGCCTCTATCACACCGTCGTCAACTGCCGGGACCTGGACGAGTCGGTGGCCTTCTACCGGCTGCTGGGGTTCGAGGTCCTGAACGATCGCCGCGACGTGGTGTGGCCCGACTTCGTGGGCGGCATCTTCGGCCTGGCGAAGGCGCGGGGACGCGGGGTGCTGATGGTCCTGCCCTCGGACCCGGACGGCCCGATGATGGACCTGATCCAGTGGATCGAGCCGCAGGCGGTCTTCCCCGACCCGGCCGCGCGTCCGCGCGAAGTGCCGCGGATCATCGCGTTCCGGACGCGAAACGTGCATGCGGCCTACGAGTCGCTCACGAAGGCGGGCGTCGTGTTCACTCAACCGGTGCACACGCCGGACGCGTCCCTCGGTCTCGTAGGGACGGCGTGCTGCTACGACCCCAACGGCAACATCATCGAGATGATCGAACTTCAGCCCGGCGTGCGCCACTCGCGCGCCAACGAGGCCCTGGGCGGCGACAAGGCCCGCTGACGGACCAGGCGACGGGAACGCCTCGGCGCGGTCGGAACAACAACAAAAGGGAGGGATCGGAAGATGGCCAGGATGATCGGACGCCCGGCGCGCCTTCTGGGCGGCGCAGCGCTGGTCGCGCTCATGGCGGGCGCGGCGCAAGCTCAGGCCCAGACCCAGGCTCAGACCCAGGCGCAGCCTCAGGCCGCCGACAGCACCGTGAGCGAGGTGGTCGTGACCGCCCAGTTCCGGGAGGAGAACGTCCAGCGGGTGCCCATCCCCATCACCGCCGTCGGCGGCGAGGATCTGGAACGGCAGGGGGTGATCGGCTTCAAGGAACTGGGCGCGCGGGTGCCGTCGCTGCGGTTCGGCGCGGGCGTGACGGGCGGCGAGAACGTCATCACCATGCGCGGCCTGGGCAGCCAGAACACCACCCCCGGCGGGGATTCGCCGGTGGCCTACAACATCGACGGCGTCTACGTGCAGCGCACCACGTCGATCGACCCCGAATTCTACGACATCGCCCGGGTCGAGGTGCTGCGGGGACCGCAGGGCACGCTCTACGGCCGCAACTCGGTGGGCGGCTCGATCAACGTCATCGCCAACAAGCCGAGCGCCGACTTCGCCGCGGGCGTCGACGCGATGGTGGGCAACTACGACGCCCGCACGTTCCGCGGTTTCGTGAACCTGCCGCTGGTGACGGACGGCGACCTTCAGATCGCCGCGCGCCTCACCGCCGTGTCGGCCGAACACGATCCCTACACGAAGAACCTCTCGGCCAAGCCCACCGCGACCGACAACCTCGACCGGCTGGACTACCAGATGATCCGCGGCCAGCTCGCCATCGACTTCAATCCGCAGGCGCGCCTGCTGCTGGCCGCGCACCGCACCTGGAGCGAAGGCGTCGCGGCCACGGCGACGGCCTGGTGGCAGACGCCCGCCCGCTACATGACCCCGCCGCTGGGTATCCCCCTCGGCTCGGCCTGCGACTTCAGCACCGCGGCGAAGTTCGATCCGCGTCGGGTCTGCCACGACTATCCCGATGTCGGCAGCAACGACACCCAGCTCTATTCCGCGACGCTGGACCTCGAACTGCCGTTCGCGAACTTCACCTCGGTGACGGCGCACGGGAAGAGCCACGTCGACCAGATCAGCGACGGCGACGGGTCGGACCTGCCGATCTCGATCGGTTCGGCCTGGCGGCTGGAGGCCAAGCAGTTCTCGCAGGAGGTGCGCTTCGCCTCGAACGGCGACGGCGCGCTGACCTGGGTGGTGGGCGGCATCTATTTCCGGGGCCGCAACTTCCAGGACTTCGCCTACAGCGACCTCGGCTACAACAACTTCGGTCCGACGGTCCCGTTCGACCAGTTCAACTTCCTGAGCTCCGGGACCAGCAAGACCCGGGCGCTCGCCGCCTTCGGTCAGTTCGACTACGACTTCGGCAAGTCGGGCGCCGGCGTGCCGCTGATCCTGACGGTCGGCCTCCGCTACACCAACGACCGGAAGTCGGGCTTCAACGCCCTCGACTACCAGCTTCCGCTCGCCTGCGGCGGAAGCTGCGGGGTCATCTCGGGCCCGTTCAGCAACACCTGGAACCGGGTCACCGGCAAGGTGGGGCTGAGCTATCAGGTCAACGACGGCACAATGGTGTTCGCCTCGATCGCCCGCGGATACCTGGCCGGCGGGAACATCACCGGCCTCGGCAACATCTACGATCCCGAGACCCTGACCTCGTTCGATGCGGGCGTGAAGTCGCGCTTCCTCGACGACCGCGTGCAGCTCAACGTCGCGGCGTACCATCAGCGGATCAAGAACCTTCAGGTGTTCATCCAGAGCGCCACGCAGTCCGGCATCAACAACGTGGACGGCGTGACCGACGTGACCGGTCTGGAGGTCGAATTCACCGCTGTGCCGATCGACAATCTGCGCCTCAACGCCACCGGGACGCTCACCGACGCCAAGTACGGCCGCTACATCACCACGGCCGCACGCTTCGGCGGGCCGGGCCCTGGCTGCGATCCGGTCACCCGGCTCTGCGACTTCAAGGGCAACAATCTCAACCAGACGCCGCCCTACACGCTGAACCTCGGAGCCGAGTACCGGTTCCAGACCGGGTTCGGCACGATCACCCCGCGCGTCGACGCCTACTTCTCGGGTCGCGTGGACTTCCTCGCCGACAACTATTTCACCTCGCGGCAGAAGGCCTACCACACGACCAACGCCCGGGTGACGTGGGAGAGCCTGGACCGCAGATACCGGGCCGAGGCGTTCGTCGCCAACATCGAGAACGACGACATCATCTCGAACGACGGCCTGCAATCCATCTCGCTGGGGCAGCAGGTCCTGCAACCCGACAACTTCGTCTACTACCCGCCCCGGACCTACGGCGTCCGGATCGGCGTCAGCTTCTGAGGAGGAGGGCGGGCGCCTCAGAGGCGCCCGTCCGCGCGTTCGCCGATGTCCCTCGAATGGCCCGTGCGCGCCGATTGGCTGGCCCAGGCGCAGGAAGCGCCCCTGGAGCCCGACCTGCCGATCGTCGACGCCCACCACCACCTGTGGAAGCTTCCGCACGACACCTACCTGCTGGACGAATTCCTGGCCGACGCCGATCCGCAGCGGGGCGGGCACAACATCGTGGCCAGCGTGTTCGCCGAATGTGCGGCCATGTACCGTCCGGACGGCCCGGCCGAGCTGCGCTCGATCGGCGAGGTGGAGTTCGCCAATGGCGTGGGCGCCCAGGCGGCCAGTGGCGTCTTCGGACCGGTGAAGGCCTGCGCGGCCATGTTCGGCTCGGCCGACCTGATGCTGGGCGACCGCGTGGGCGCGATCCTGGACCTGCACATGGCCCGTGCGCCCGAGCGCTACCGCGGCGTGCGCCCCATCGTCTGCGCCGACCCGCACGGCGCGCTCGATCCCTGGCCCAGCGCGCCGGCCGACATGATGGAGAGCGCGGCGTTCCGCGCCGGCGCGCGCGAGCTCCAGCTTCGTGGCCTCTCGCTCGATATCTGGGTCTTCCATCACCAGCTTGAGCAGGTGGCGAAACTGGCCGCCGCCGCGCCCGACCTCACGATCGTCCTCGACCATATCGGCACGCCCCTGGGCATGGGCTGGTACGAGGGCCGCCGCGACGAGGTGTTCGCCGCCTGGCGGGCCGGGTTGGCGGCGGTGGCGGAACGGCCGAACGTGCGGCTCAAGCTGGGCGGCCTGAACATGCACTTCAACGGCTTCGGCTGGCATGAGCGGGCCAGGCCCCCGACGTCGGACGAACTGGTGGCGGCCAACGGTCCTTACTACGCGGCGGCCATCGACCTGTTCGGACCCGCCCGCTGCATGTTCGAAAGCAACTTCCCGATGGACAAGCGCGCCTGCGGCTACGGCGTGCTCTGGAACGCGCACAAGAAGATGACCGCGGGCTTCAGCGCCGACGAGCGGCGGCTGATGTTCCACGACGTGGCGGTCGGGACCTATCGCATCGAAGGGCTGACGTCCGCGTAGAGCGCATATCGATCGTTATGTGAATTTATCCGGAAAATTCCGCGCTTCGATCTTGTCCTGGTTGACTCTCTTCGATGCGGATCGATACATAACAACTGTTATAAAATGATGTGAAGGGGCATGGCGTGAAGTTCGACATCTTCTGCGAGATTCAGCGTGCGTTTCCCTGGCATGGGCAGGACGAGGCCAGCCTGTTCCGGGAGATCCTCGACCAGGCCCGGGCCGCCGACGCCGCCGGTTTCACGGCGTGGTGGCAGGTGGAGCATCACGGCTCGCCCGAGTTCAGCTATTCCGCCGCGCCCGAACTGGTGCTGACGGCCATCGCCATGGCCACCCAACGGCTGCGCGTGGGCCACGCCGGCGTGCTGGCGCCGTTCAACATCAACTCGCCCCTTCGCGTGGCCGAACGCGGCGCCACGCTGGATGTCCTGTCCGGCGGCCGGTTCGAGATGGGGCTGGCCAAGTCGGGCGGCAAGGAATGGGAGACCTTCGGCGTCGATCCCGAAAAGGCCCGCGACCAGGTGCGCGACGCCATGCACATCATCCCGCGCGTCTGGACCGAGCCCGAGTTCTCGTGGGACGGCGGCGACTACCGGGTGCCGCCGCGCGAGATCGTGCCCAAGCCGGTGCAGAGGCCGCATCCGCCGCTCTGGCAGACCTGCGGCTCGCCCGAGAGCTTCTACATGGCCGGCGAGATGGGCGTGGGCGCGCTGGGCACCACGCTGCTCAGCCCCGTGAAGTTCCTGGGCGAGATGCTGCGCGAGCATGATCGCGGGCTTTCGGCGTGCCAGGCGCCGGCCGGCCGCTTCATCAATCGCCAGAAGGGCTGCTTCACCTTCGTCCATGTGGCCGAAACGCGGGCCGAAGCCATCGCCAACGGCGCCGCCTGGTCGGCGCTCTGGTACGTCAACGCCGCGCCGCGCGTGTTCAAGGTGCCGCGCCGGGTCTGGTACGACATGATCAAGGCCGGCCTGCATCCCAACTCGGCCCGCGACACCGCGGCCCTGGCGCAGCTCGATCCGGACGAGACGGTCATCCACGACGACGACCCGCCCGTCGTCGTGCTGCTCAAGCGCATGGCCCAGGGTCAGGAGATCGGCTTCGAAGAGGCCCACGAGGTGCTCGAACCTCTGGACTGCGTCGTTATCGGGGATCCTGAGCACTGCGCCGAAAAGCTGCGTGGCTACGAGGCGATCGGGGCCGACCGCATGATGTGCATGATGCAGTTCGGATCGATCCCGCCCGCCGCGGTGCTGAAGAGCATCGAACTGACCGGTCGCGTCCTGGCGCCGGCCTTCGCCCGCGCCGCCTGATCGTCTCCCTGGCGTTCTTTCGCGGCGGGGTGACGGCGCCCGGTTGACTGACGTTGCGCCTACCCTTTCTGATGACCGCCGCGGCGTCCTGAGAGGCCGCCAAGAACGCAGTGGCGTGAAAGCCGGGACGCGAAAGCCAGGAAGGGAGCCCATGTCGGCCAAGAAGTTTCCCGTGGAGGCGGGGCATATCCTCATGTTCGCCAGGTCGATCGGCGACGAGAACCCTGTCTACACCGACGAAGAGAAGGCCAAGGCGACCGAGGCCGGCGGAATCATCGCCCCGCCCACCTTCGTCCAGGCTTCGGCCCAGTTCGATCCCGACTATTTCCTGCGCCCCAAGGTGGGCCAGCCGTGGTTCGGCTCGGGCAAGAACCCGACCGGCGTCGTGCGCGCGCCCGGCGGCGGCGGCGGGGGTGGTGGCCTCCATGCCGAGCAGCATTACGAATACCACCGTCCCCTGCGCGCGGGAGACGTGCTGACCGCCGAGACCAAGCCCGGCAAGACCTGGGAGAAGGAAGGCAAGCGCTCGGGCAAGCTGATCTTCTCCGAGAGCGTCACCGAGTACCGCAACCAGGACGGCGAGCTGGTGGTCACCGCCCGCGGCGTGGGCGTGCGCACCGAGCGCCCCGTGGAACAGCCCGCGAAGAAGGAGGCCTAAGGCATGGCGCTTTCCGCAAGCAAGCTGAAGGTGGGCGACGAGCACACCGCGCGCCTGGTCGAGGACCTGAAGCGCACCCAGATCGTCCAGTACGCGGGCGCCTCGGGCGACTACAACCCGCTGCATACTGACGAGATCTTCACCACCCAGGTGGCCGGCTATCCCAGCGTGTTCGCCCACGGGATGCTGACCATGGGCATGACCGGCAAGATGCTGACCGACTGGGTGGGCGACGCGCGCCTCACCAAGTACGGCGTGCGCTTCACCAGCCAGGTCTGGCCCGGCGACACCCTGGAGGCCAAGGCCACGGTGAAGGCGCTCACCGAGCGTGACGGCGTGAAGCTGGTCGAAGTGGACGTGGCCACCACCAACCAGGACGGCGTGGTGGTGCTGAGCGGCTACGCCGAAGCCCGCGTCGACCCCTGAGGGTCGTCGCGCCGCGATCCAGGGGCGGCCCATGCATCCGTACGTCCACGCCGGGTCGACGCCCGACAAGCCGGCCTTCGTCATGGCCGGGACCGGTCAGGTCGTCACCTACCGCGAGCTGAACGACCGATCGAACCAGGGCGCGCAGCTCTTCCGCGCCCTGGGCCTCGGCGTCGGCGACGGCGTGGCGATCATGATGGAGAACCACCCCATCTACTACGAGGTGCTGTGGGCGGCCCAGCGGGCCGGCCTCCGCTACACGGCGATCTCGTCCCGCCTCACCGCGGGCGAGGTGGCCTACATTCTCGAGGACTCGGGGGCCAAGGCGTTCGTGACGTCGCGGGCGATGGCGGATGTCGCCATCGAGGCCGCCCGGGCCGTGGAGGGACTGGCCCTGTTCATGGCCGACGCCCCGGTCGCGCCCTTCGCCGGCTTCGAGGCCGAGCGGGCGCGCCACCCGGCCGAGCCTGTACCCGACGAGACGCCGGGCGCGGCCATGCTCTACTCCTCGGGCACCACCGGCCGCCCCAAGGGCGTGAAGCGCGCGCTGAGCGGGGGTGCGCTGATCGAGGGTGAGGCCCTGACGGCCTGGGCCCGCGAGGGCTACGGGATGGACGCCGACACCGTCTATCTCTCGCCGGCGCCGCTCTATCACGCCGCGCCCCTGGGCTGGTCGATGAACGTCCAGCGGCTGGGCGGCACGGTGATCCTGATGGAGAAGTTCGACGCCGAGGACTGCCTGAGGCTGATCGAGCGCCACGGCGTCACCCACGTCCAGTTCGTGCCGACCCACTTCGTGCGCATGCTGAAACTGCCGGAGGACGTGCGGGCCAGGTACGCCCACGGGTCGCTGAAGGTGGTGTTCCACGCCGCCGCGCCATGCCCGGTCCCGGTGAAGGAGCAGATGATCGCCTGGTGGGGCCCGATCATCCACGAATACTACGCCGGCACCGAAGGGAATGGCCGCACGGTCATCGATTCCCATGAATGGCTCGCCCACAGGGGTTCGGTCGGCCGGGCGACGGCGCCGGTGGAGGTGAAGATCTGCGGCGAGGAGGGCGAGGTGCTGCCGCCGCGCGCCGAGGGTCTGGTCTATTTCGCGGGCGGCGGCCGGTTCGAGTACCACAACGCCCCCGAGAAGACGGCCGAGAGCACCCATCCCGAGGGTTGGACCACCCTGGGCGACGTGGGCTGGGTGGACGAGGAGGGCTACCTCTACCTCACCGACCGCAAGAGCTTCATGATCATCTCGGGCGGGGTGAACATCTATCCGCAGGAGATCGAGAACCTGCTGATCACCCATCCGAAGGTCGCCGATGCGGCGGTGGTGGGCGCCCCCGATCCCGAAATGGGAGAGCAGGTGGTCGCGGTGATCCAGCCGATGGAGGGGATCGAGCCCGGCGACGATCTTGCGGCCGAGCTGACGGCCTTCTGCCGGGCGAACCTGTCGGCGGTGAAGCTGCCCCGGCGCATCGACTTCATGGCCGAGTTGCCGCGGCATCCGACCGGCAAGCTCTACAAGCGCCTCATCCGCGACGCCTACTGGGGCAAGGCCCCGGCCGGCGCCTGACCCGCCAGCGCCTGGAGTTCGCATGACGCCCAACGAACTGTTCGACCTGTCGGGCAAGTTGGCCCTGGTCACCGGCGGCAGTCGGGGCCTGGGACTGGAAATGGTGCGCGCCTTCGCCGCGGCGGGCGCCGACGTCGTCGTGGCCAGCCGCAAGCTGGAGGCCTGCGAGGCCGTGGCCGAAGAGGTGCGGGCCCTGGGTCGCCGGGCCCTGGCGGTGGCGGTCCACGCGGGCCGCTGGGACGACATCGACCGGCTGATCGATGTGGTTTACGCCGAGTTCGGGCGCATCGACATTCTGGTGAACAACGCCGGCATGTCGCCGGCCGTGCCCAGCCATGAAGTCACCGAACAGCTTTTCGACAGCGTGCTGAACCTGAACTTCAAGGGACCATTCCGGCTGGCCTCCGTCGTGGGTCGGCGGATGGCCGACGGCGACGGCGGCGTCATCATCAACGTCTCGTCGTCGGGCGCGCTGAACCCGCTCCCGCGCGTGGTGCCCTATTCGGGGGCCAAGGCGGCGCTGAACGCCCTGACCGTCTCGCTGGCGCACGAGTATGGGCCGAAGGTGCGGGTCAACACCCTGTCGGCCGGCCCGTTCCTCACCGATATCGCCAAAGCCTGGACCGAAGAGGCGCGCGAGCATTCCGACAACGCCCTGGGTCGTCCCGGCCGGCCCGAGGAGGTGGTGACGACCGCGCTCTATCTGGCCAGCCCCATGTCGTCCTTCACCACCGGCGCCATCGTCCGCGTGGACGGCGGCCACCAGTAGCGGCGACGACCGGCGGCGGTCATCGACGCCGGGGATCACCCCTGGGGCCGCCCTGGGCTCCCGACATCACCTGGGCCGGGGTCGGGCGGAGATCGGTCGCCAGCACGATCCCGTCGCCGTCCAGGTCCAGGAGCCGGAAACGGCGGTCGGCCGCCGCCAGCCATTCGGCGCGGCTCACGCCCATCGAGAAGTCGGCGTCCGCGCCGCGGATCGGGTGCGGCTCGTTTATCAGGCTGTAGAAGGCCGCGCCCTGCCGACGGCTGCCGGCGTTCCCGCCGCGCGGCGACGGCCGCCGCCCGCTGCCGGGTCCCGCGGCGATGTCCTCGCGCGTGATCTCGGGAACCGTCTCTTCCTCCCACCAGGTCACTTCCGGCATGCCGATCTGGCCGTCGCCGTTGCGGTCCAGCACCGCGAACCAGGCCAGGGCGTCGGCGCGGAATTCGTCGCGCGTCAGGCGGCCGTCGCCGTCCCGGTCGGCCGCGGCGAACCAGGCGGCGCTGGGGTAGGGCTGGCCGGGCGGCGCGCGGAAGGGCTGGCCCGACGGGCTGATGAAGAGCTGTTCGCGGGGCCGCATCGGCCCGTCCCCGCTCGGCCCGTCCCCGCCCGGCCCATCGCCTGGACGGCCGAAGCCGCCCGGTCCGGGACCGCGGGGCGGGCCCGCCATGCAGGCCGCAGTCAACAGCGCCAGCCCGGCGGCGCCGGCGACCCTTCTCCAGCCCATTCCATGCCTCCTGGTTCAGATCCTGGGTGCAGATCCTGAGTTCGAATCCCGGCCGCATCCTGGGCCCTGATCGCGGCGGCGCGGTTTCGAACGTGTCACGATGGGTTCCATAGGCTCCGGCTATCAGCCGGCCAGGGCTGGGGGCGCCTCGCGCATGGCGGCGCGGGAGAGTTCGGCCATCGCCTTGACGAGCGGCGATCGCCAGCGTTCGGCGGTGGTCAACATCCAGCAGGCGTAGGGCACCGCCAGCGTGGAGCGCACCTGCGCCAGGCGCCCGTCGCGAAGATGCGGTTCGAACAGGAACGATGCGCCCATGGCGATGGTGTCGGTGTCGAGCGCCCGCTGGATGATGAGGGCGTAGTCGTCGCTGACGAAGGCGCGCAGGTTCTCGGTCTCCCCGCGCGTCATTTCGCCGGCCCACAGCTCCACGCCGGGCAGAACGCTGGGCAGGGCCATCGGCCAGGCCAGCAGTTCGCGTGGTCCCGCATCGGCCAGCGCCAGCGCGGGGTGCCCGGGGCGTGCGACCAGGACGATCTGGTCCTCGAACATCTTCTTGCGGATCAGTTCGCCATAGCGCGCGGCGTGTTCGGAATACCCGAAGGCGATGTCCACCCGGCCGTCCTGAAGTGCGGTCATCACGCCCGGCCCCGTCTCCTGGATGGTCTCGACGTGCAGCCGCGGGAACCGCACGGCGACGTGCCGCAGGAGCTGGGGCAGGGGCCGTAGACGCGAGGCCGGGCCGACGGCGATCCGGATGCGGCCCTCCTCGCCGCGAGCCAGTTGTTCCAGGTCGCGCGAGAGGGCCGCCACGCCTTGCAGCAGGGCTTCGGCCCGCTGCGCCACGAACGCCCCGTAGGCCGTGGGTCGCGCCGCGCCGCCATTCCGCTCGAACAGCTTCACCGAGAGCTGGGTCTCCAGCCGCGCGATGCTCTTCGAGAGGGTGGGCTGCGAGATTTCCAGCCGGCGCGCCGCGCCGCTGAATCCGCCGGCGCGGCAGATCTCCAGAATCTGTTCGAGGTGCCTCAGCTCCATGCCTGAGGGCTATAGCACGGTGACGGGGGCATGTGCAGATCGGCGGCGAGGTTCGGACTAGTCTGGCCGTTGAAACCTGGAGAGTCCGGAACGATGCGAAAGTCCCTCGTCGCCACCGCCGCCCTCGGCCTCGCCCTGGCGACGGCCCCGGCCTATGCCGCGCCGGCGCGCAAGCCGAACGTCATCGTGATCCTGGCCGACGACTTGGGCTACGGCGACACTGGGGTCTACGGCAGCACGTTCGTGAAGACCCCCAACATCGACGCCCTGGCGGCGGACGGCGTGCGCTTCACCCAGGGCTACGTCAGCCATCCGGTCTGCGCGCCGTCGCGGGCGGCCCTGCTGACCGGGCGCTACCAGACCCGCTTCGGCTACGAGTTCAATCCGGTGGGCCGCGACCGCACCAGCGGGGTCTCGCTCGACGAGACCTTCATCGGCGAAGTCATGCAGAAGGCCGGCTATCGCACCGGCATGGTCGGCAAGTGGCACCTGGGCGAGTCGGGCGGCTACCATCCCGTCGCCCGCGGCTTCGACGAATTCTTCGGCACGACGGCCGGGGCCAACGCCTTCATCATCGACACCAAGCCGGGCGACGAATTCCATACGCCGAGGGGCGCCGAAGGCTCTTACGGCACCGTGGAAGGCGGCGCGGGGCTGGGGGACGGTCCCGAGATCGAGCAGATGGTTCGGCTTCGCGAGAGGGCGCCCATCACGCGCGGCCGCGAGGTGGTGGAGGTCAAGGAATACCTCACCGACGCCTTCACCGACGAGGCGGTGCGGTTCATCGGGGCCAACAAGGACAAGCCCTTCTTCCTCTACCTGTCCCACACCACGCCGCACACGCCGCTGCAGGCGCCCGCGAAGTACATCGACCGCTACAGGCACATCGAGAACAAGGGCCAGCGCGTCTATGCGGCCATGGTCTCGTCGCTGGACGACAGCGTGGGGGCGGTGCGGGCCAAGCTGAAGGCCGAGGGCCTCGAGAAGGACACCCTGATCATCCTTCTCTCGGACAATGGCTGTGCGGGCTACATCGGCGACGCCTGCACCAACGCGCCGCTGAACGGGTACAAGGGCATGCACTTGGACGGCGGCGTCCGCGTGCCCTTCATCATGACGTGGCCGGGCCATCTCGCGCCCAAGGTCGAGACGCGGGTGATCTCCAGCCTGGACATCGCGCCCACGGCGGCGGCGCTGGCGGGCGCCACGATGCCCAAGGGGTCGGACGGCGTGAATCTCGTTCCCTATCTCACCGGCAAGAAGACCGGCGCGCCCCACACCGCGCTCTACTGGCGCTCCGGGGTGAATTTCGCGATCCGCGACGGGGATTGGAAGATGTGGATGATCAATCGCGCCGAACCGTCCGAAGTGGCCAGCAACGCGGCGCGCGTCACGCCCGAGGGCGTGAAGGCCGAACTTTCGCCGCGCGGCCATTTCGTGATGCTCTACGACCTCAAGGCCGATCCGGGCGAGACGACGAATCTCGCTGCGACGCGCCCCGACGTCGTGGCGAAGCTCAAGGCCAGGATCGAAGCCTGGGACAAGGGCAACGTGCCCCCGCAATGGACCAGCATGCGTCAGTCCGTGCGCGAGGTCGAAGGCGAGCTGGTCAAGCTCTACCCCTGATCCCACTCACCCGAGCAGGCCAATAGCCTCCGGCTATCCGTCGATGGCGTGGCGGGGGCGGCGCGGCTGTGCAAGGCTGGCGATGCATCTATGGAGTTCGACCCTGCCTCAGCCGCTTGCCGCGAACGACGCCGATCCGCCCGTCACCGAGCGCGAGGCCGAGCGACGACAGCAGTTCATGCGGGTTGCCGCCGCCGTGTTCCGCAAGCACGGACTCGCGCGCGCCACGATGGAGCAGGTGGCCGCCGCCGCCGGCGTCACCAAGGTGGTCCTGTACCGCCGCTTCCCGTCCAAGGACGCGCTTATCCAGGGGATCTTCGCCGAGACCGTCCATCGGCTGAAGGAACAGGACGCCAAGCCCTGGCGTGGCTATGGCGGTGGCATGCGCAAGGCTCTCCTGGCCGCGCGCTCGTTCGAGGACGGATTCATCCTGCTGGTGCGCCACGGCGACCAGAACCCAGCCTATCACAATGCTCACCACGCCCTGCGCAAGCGCACCGGCCAACGGCTGCGGGCCCTGCTCTGGTACCCCGAGCGCCCGCCACCGCCGGCCCAGCGCCCGCCGCTGCTGGAACTGTCGCTCGATCCCATGATCTCGTTCTGCAACGACGCGCTGGCCTACTGGGTGGAGAAGGGCGACCCGGCCCGCGACGAGATGTTCCTGCGGTGGTGCGGGCAGATGATCCGCGCCTGGCGGCACAACGCCGCCGAACTGCTCAATCTGGATTCACCCGAACAGGAATGGCCCTTCGACACGGAGGGACCGCTCCCATGACAAGAGACTGCAAGGAGAAGACATCATGGTCAGTCGAAGGGACGCCCTGCTGGGCGCCGGTTTCGCCCTCGCCGCTGCGGGGCCGGCCATGGGCCGTGGGGTTGGAGCGCCGCCCGTGAAGCCCGAGCATGCGAAGTTCGCCGCCGAGATCGCCGCCGCCCAGGGTCGGCTGGACGCCTTCATGACGGCCTTCAACGCCCGCGACCTGCCAGCCTTCGAGGCGACGTTCAACTTCCCGCACGTCCGCTTCGCCTCGGGAACCGTGACGATCATCAACCCCGGCTATCACAAGCCCGAGATGTTCGGCAGCGGGGCGCTGACCGAATGGGATCACTCGGCCTGGGAACGGCGGGAGGTCATCCACGCCGGCGCCGACAAGGTTCACATCGACACGCGGTTCAGCCGATACCGCAAGGACGGCAGCGTCATCGGCGGCTTCGATTCCATCTACATCGTGACGCGGCAGGACGGCCGCTGGGGCATCCAGGGCCGATCCAGCTTCGCGCCCTGACGCAGGCGCCTAGATCGCCGTCAGGAGAACGCTGGCGACCCAGGTGTCGCGGGTCAGCTTCTGGCGGCGGGCGAAGGCCGCCATGGCCTTCGGGGAGGAATCCCGGGACTCCTCCCAGACGCCGTGGCTGCCGTAGCGCGTCATCAGGAGCAGGCGCGTGACGCCCGCGGCCTGGTCTTCGGCCGAAGCCGAGGCCTTGAAGAGGCCGAAGATGTTGCTGTCGAACTGCGCCTCGAAGTCGGGCCAGGCCTGGGTGGACAGCGACACCACCTCGGCCAGCGACGACGTGTCGATCACGAACCACCGGTGGGTATAGATCCCCTCCGGCCGCAGGCGGTCGGCGGCGCCCGGCCGCGCCGTCGCCTCCAGCCGGTCGCGTCGGGCCGTCCGCACGCCGGGCAGCGTGGCGAGTTCGTCGACCGCCTTGTCGCGGCCGTCCGCGCCCGCCGCCCAGCCCACCAGAAGCGCCGCCTGGCGGGCATGCCATCCGATCTGGGGCGTGAACAGGCCGAGAAGCTGTCCGCCCGCCGCCTCGACCGCGGCTTTTCGGGCCTTCAGGTGGTTCGCGTATTCGCTCGCCGGCCGCGAGCCCGGGGGGGCGTCGAAGTCCAGGAAGAGGTAGTCGTATACGCGAGCCTGCCGCCCTTCGGCGGCCCACGCCGCCCCTGCAGCCTGTGCGGTGGCCATCGTAGCGCCTGCGCCGGCAAGCCACTGTCTGCGATCGATCGGGTTCATGGCGACGACTGTCCGACCGGCATCGCGCGCGCGTCAAGCGGACAGGGCGGAATGGCTCCACACCCTGCGGGCATTGGCGGCGCGCCCGGCGGCTGGGGTAGCGTCTCGGCCGCTGTCACCGCCCGGTAACGGGACATGAGAGGCGGATCAGGGGAGGGCGCGGCCGGCCGTGACGGCGTGGCGGCTTCGATCCCCTGGGCGACCTGAAACGAGGGGATCAATGAACGCGCGTAGAACCATCCGAGACGTTTCACTTGCCGTGCTGTGCGCGGCGATCGCCGCGCCCGCGTGGGCGCAGGGCCAAGGCCAGGGGACCGTCGAAGTCGACGAGATCCTTGTCACCGCGCGTAAGCGCGAGGAGAGCCTGCGGGAGATTCCGGCGGCGGGCACCGCGATCGGGGCCGAGCAGATCCAGGCGATGGGCGGCATCGCCAACACCCAGGCCCTGCTGAGCAACGTGCCGGCGGTGAACTTCGCCAACACGTCCAACCCGGTGACGTCCGAGGTCTCGATCCGCGGCTCGGGCACCAGCCGCGCGACTTCGGCGGATGCGGCGGTGGGGCTCTACCGGAACGGTGTCTACATCGGCGGCGGCTATGTCGGCGGCCGCACCTTCTCCAAGCCCGACTTCTTCGACGTCGGCCGCATCGAGGCCCTGCGCGGCGTCCAGGGCGCGCTCAACGGCCGCAACGCGGTGGGCGGCGCCATCAACGTGGTTTCGGCGCGCCCCACGCAGAACCAGGAAGGCTACGCCCTGCTGGAGGCGGCGAACAACTCGCGCTTCGAGGGCCAGCTGGTGGTCAACCAGCCGATCAACGAGAACTGGGCCGTGCGGTTCGGCGCCAACCTGATGAAGCAGAGCAAGGGCTTCTACTACAACCCGGTCCGCGACGAGTACTTCGACCGCCAGGAGACCGAGATCTATCGCGGCCAGGTCCGCTACGAGAACGGCCCCTTCAGCGCCAACCTGCTGCTCGAACACGGCCGCGACCAGCTGCCGGGCCTGATGTATCAGCTGCTCATCCCGGCGGGCACGAACGCGACCTATCCGCGGGGCGTCTTCCAGGACAAGTACAATGTCGAGTGGAACCACCCGTCCTCGGCCAAGCAGCAGGTCAATTATGCCGAGCTGGTGCTGGAGTACGACCTGGGCTGGGCGGCGCTGACCTCGACCACCGCCCTGCGTGAGCGCCGCTCGCAGAACGCCTACGACCGCGACGCGACCTCGCCCGAGTTCATCGCCCGCATACGGTCCCAGGGTCTGATCGCCCCGGGCGGCGTGCCGGGCTCCACCGATCTCGGCGGGTCGCAGAACGACTACGCCCGCATCCTCTTCCAGGACATCCATCTGGTCGGCGAGCCGATCGGTGGCCTGAGCTGGCTCGCCGGCTTCGAGTACTACGACCTCAACGACAAGTACCAGAACACCCTGGCGGGGCCGCCCACCGCGGCGAACGGGTTCTCGTTCGGCACCGTCGGCGTCAGCCGTCTGGATTTCGTCTCCTGGGCCGCCTACGGCTCGGTGGGCTACGACTTCACCGACGCCTTCAACGTGACCGCCGAGGGCCGCTACACCCGCGACGACAAGGAACTCCTCTCCAACCGGTTCGATTTCGGCACCGGTCGGGTCTCGGGCGCGGGCTTCGCCATCGACACCCAGCGCGAGACGGACGACTTCAGCTACAACGTCACCGCGTCGTACAAGCTCTCGGGCTGGCTGGCCTACGGTAAGATCGGCACCGCCTACCGCGCCGGCGGCTTCAACCTCGCCCTGGGCGATCCGCGCCAGCCGATCACCCCGCCGCCGACCTTCGGCGACGAGAAGGCGATGTCCTATGAGATCGGCTTGAAGGGCGACATCGCGCCCCGCGTCTTCCTCAGCCTGGCCGCCTACAAGACCGATGTGGACGATCTGCTGGTGCAGGGAGACAACGGCTGCCGCGTCGGCTTCGCAGCCTGTCCGGTCCAGGCGACGTCGTTCGCCTTCAACGCTGGCAAGGCCGAACTCTGGGGCTTCGAGGCCGAGGTGACGGCGGTCCGAGAACTTCTGGGCGGTCTGGCACGGCTCCAGATCGGGGGCTCCCGTCAGGGCGGTGAGATCAAGTCGGGTCCCGACGCCGGCAAGAAAGGCCCGCAGCGCCCCGACTGGACCGCGACGTTCAACCTCAACTATCGCCGCGACCTGGTGAACGACTGGACCGGCTTCTTCAACATCAAGGGCAACGGTCGCTGGGGCGGCGTCCAGGAGATCGCGCAGACGCCGCTTCTCAAGGACTACCAGATCTTCGACGTCCGCGCCGGCGTACAGAAGGATGGCCTGGAACTGTCGGTCTACTCGAACAATGCGGGCAACGAGTCCTACATCGTGTTCGACGCTCCGACGACCCGGCGTTGGAACCTCCCGCGCACCTATGGCGCCCAGGTCCGGTACGCCTGGTGATACGCGCCCTGGTCATCGCGGCGGCGCTCATCGTCGCCGCGTTCCGGCCCGCCGCGGCCGGTGAGGTCGAGGTGCGCTACGGCGAATGGACCGACCCGGCCCGCGAGGGTCGGGTCGTGCCCTACAAGCTGTACGTGCCGAAGGGCGCCGGGCCGTTTCCCCTGGTCCTGCATTCCCATGGTCTGGGGGGCAGCCGCGAGGCCTCGACCTATCTCCTGAACGCGGTGGCCGAGGCCGGCTATGTGGTCGCGACGGTTCAGCACGCCGGCTCCGACACGGGCATCCTGGGCGGCGGACGCCCGGTCACCGAGGCGGGTGTGGCGGCGGCGGGCCGGACCGGGATGACGGCCGCGGCCGCCCGGGGCCGATATGGCGACGTGCCGTTCGCCCTCGACCGGCTGGCCGCCGATCCGGCGCTGGCGGGCAGGATCGATTTCGGCCACGTGGGGATGTCGGGCCATTCGTATGGCGCGCTCTCGACCCTGACGGCGGTGGGCCAGCGGCTGCCGGCGCTCCCCGACGACACGCGCTATGCGGAACCGCGGATCAAGGCCGCTATCGCCTACAGCCCCAACAAGCCGCGCGCCGACGACGCCCGCCAGGCGTTCCGGCGGGTGAAGACGCCGATGATGCATTTCACGGGCACGGAGGACGCCACGCCCTTCGACCTGGAGAAATCGCCCTTCGAACGGTCGACGCCCTTCCAGGCGATCGCGGGCGCCGACCAGTACCTCGTCATCCTCGACGGCGGCGATCACGCGCTGTTCGGGGCCCGCCGTCTCGAGGGCGGTCGTCTGAAGCCCGGCGATCCGGCGCGGCTGGAGGTCGTGAAGGCGGAAACGATCCGCTTCTGGGACGCCTATCTCAAGAACGACGCCGGGGCGTCGGCCGAGCTGTGCCGCCTGCCGCAGCGGGTCGATCCCGCCGGGGACGGCTATGTGAAGGCGGCCCGGTGCGGGCCGCCGACCCCTATCGCGCCCGTCGAAGGCCTGCGCTAGCGTCCGGTATGCCGATGAAGCCCTCACTCTCCGCCACCCGCCGCGCCGTCCTCGGGACCGCCGCCTTGGCCGCCGCGGCGCCCGCCGCCGCCCAGCCTGCTCCTCAGGACCCTGGCGGCGAGGCCGAGGCGAAGCGCATCCTCGAGCGCTACGACGCCTTTGGAGAAAAGGCCTCGGGCGGCCCCGGCGACGACGCCTGCGGCGCCTGGATCGAGGCCGAGCTCAAGGCGCTGGGCTATGCGACCGGCCGGCAGACCTTCCAGGCGCCCGCCTACGAGGGGGAGGCCTCGCTCGGCGTCGGCGACGCCCGGGCGACGCTGATCCCCCAGGCCATCGTCGTCCCGACGCCCGAGGGCGGTGTCGAGGGGCCGCTCTACCTCGCCGGCGCCGGAAAGGGCGGCCCCGGCATCGCGCTGCTGGTCCTGCCCTATGCGCGCTGGTCCACGGCGTTGGGCTTCGTGGAGACCCGGGTCAAGGCGGCCATCGCCGCCGGCGCCACGGCGGTGGTGGTGATCACCACCGGGCCGACCGGCGAGGCGCTGGCCCTGAACGCGCCGGCCGACCGTCCGCTGTTCGACCGGCCCGTGGCCGTCATGGCGCCGCGCGACGCCGAGCCGTTCCTCAAGGCCGCGGCCGAGGGCGCGCGCGGCCTCCTGCGGATGTCCGGCCGTTCGTTCCGCCGACCGGCCTTCAACGTCACCGCGCGCCTCGATCGCGGCGCGCCGTCATGGCTGGTGCTGTCCACGCCGAGGTCGGGCTGGTTCGGCTGTACGGGCGAGCGCGGGTCGGGCCTGGCGGTCTGGCGCCTGCTGGTGGCCTGGGCGGCGCGGTCCAGCCTGCCGGCCAACCTGGCCCTCGTGGCCACCAGCGGCCACGAGTACGAGTATCAGGGCGGCGAACTCTATATCCACGATCTCGCGCCCAAGCCCGCCGAGACGGCGCTCTGGGTCCATATCGGGGCCAATGTCGCGGCGCGCGACTGGCACGAGCGCGGAACGACGCTGAGTCCGCTGCCGGGCGCCGATTCCCAGCGCTACCTGCTCGTCAGCCCGCCCCATGTGGAGGCCGCCCGCGCCGCTTTCGCGGGGCTGCCGGGCCTGGAGGCGGTCTATACGGCAGACCCGAAGGTGGCGGCGGGCGAACTGGCCAGCATCCTTCAGGCCGGCTACCCCCGCGCCATGGGGATCTTCGGATCGCACCGCTATCACCACGCCCGCAACGACGACCTGCGCTGCGTGTCCCCGGCCCTGGTCCCGCCGGTGGCCCAGGCGTTCCAGGCGACGATCGAGGCGGCGTTCAAGGGCGTCTGAGGCGCGCCGGGCGGGATATCCCGACGGCTGCGCTGACGCCGGCGCTGCAATCGGCCTAAGCTTGCGCGATGAGCGCGCCGCCCGTGATCCCGCCCGAACCCGTCACGCCCCAGACCGCCTCGCCGACCTACCGGCTGGCCTCGCTGGACCCCGACTTCATCCTCAGCCCGTCGATGCGCGGGGTCCGCTTCCTGCTGGAGTTCGCCAAGGCGGACGAGGCGCTGAAGGCCTGGGGCGTGCGCTCCACCATCGTCGTCTTCGGCAGCGCGCGGATCCACGAGGCGGGGCCTGAGCCCCACCCGCGCTGGTACGCCGCCGCGCGGGCCTTCGGCGCCCTGGCGTCTCGCGAAGGCGGGGCCCTGCTGGACGGCGGTTCGGAGCGCCACAACGTCATCTGCACGGGGGGCGGGCCGGGGATCATGGAGGCGGCCAACCGGGGCGCGCACGACGTGGGCGCGCCGTCCATCGGACTGAACATCACGCTGCCGCACGAGCAGGCGCCCAACATCTACTCCACGCCCGAGCTGACGTTCCGGTTCCACTACTTCGCCATGCGCAAGATGCACCTGGCCATGCGGGCCAACGCCCTGGTGGTGTTCCCGGGCGGCTTCGGGACCCTGGACGAGCTGTTCGAACTGCTGACGCTTCGCCAGACCGGCAAGGCGCCGCCCATCCCCATCGTGCTGTTCGACGAGGCCTACTGGCGCGGGGTGATCAACTTCGAGGCCTTCGCCGCGGCCGGCATGATCAGCCCGCACGACCTCGAGCTGTTCCGCTTCGCCGAGGACGCCGAGGGAATCTGGCGCTGCCTCCTCGACGGGGGGCTCAATCCCTATGAGCCGCCGGATTGGACTCGCGGCCCCGACCTACCGGGATGGTGAGCCGTCGCATCCGACACTTGTGGAACGGGATGTCCTGGTGAAAATCGGCGCCGTTCCTCACATCAGAAAGATCCGATGACCGACACGATCAATGGCCGGGCCGTCCTGCACGGAGCGGACCCGCTGTTTCCGGCGCGCTGGTCGCCGCGCGCCTTCACGGGCGAAGCCATGCCGCAGGAGCTGCTCCTCTCGCTGTTCGAGGCGGCGTCCTGGGCGCCCTCGGCGTTCAACGGCCAGCCCTGGCGCTTCGTCTATGGGCATGCGGGCACGCCGGCCTGGACGCCGCTGTTCGACCTGCTGGTCCCCTACAATCAGGCCTGGGCCAAGCACGCCTCGGTGCTGATCTACCTTGTCTCGGACCGTTTCCGCCGCACGCCGGGCCGCGATCCGTCGCCGGTGCGCAGCCATTCGTTCGACGCCGGCGCCGCCTGGGCCTGCCTGGCGCTCCAGGCCAGCCGCATCGGCTGGGCGGCCCACGGCATGGCCGGGTTCGATGTTTCCCGATCCCATGACGTGCTCGGCGTGCCCGAGGCCGATTACCAGGTCGAGGCGGCCATCGCGGTGGGGCGGCCGACCGATGCATCGATACTGGACGAGCCGTATCGGTCGCGCGAGATTCCGAGTCTTCGGCATCCGGTCGAGGCCTTCGCGTTCGAAGGCCGGCTGGGTGGCTGACAGGTTCAAGGCGCCGGGGGCGGCGCGCGGGGGAGGCCTGCGGGGACGCGGGCGGGGGAAGCGGGGACCATGAGCACGGACAAGGCGCCCGATCCGCGGGGTGGTTTCCCGCCGGATTCCATCCACCTGATGCGGACCGCCATGCAGACGCAGTACCAGCTCAGCCAGATGGCCGATCAGAAGGCCAACATGCTGCTGGCGGCGTCGTTCGTCATCTTCACGGTGACGATCAGCATGGCCAACACAGGGGCCCGGCCGCTTCCGCTGCTGGTCCTGGGGGCCGCGGCCTTCGCGGCGGCCTGCCTGGCGGTTCTGGCGGTGTTGCCCTCGGTCAAGGCGCCGCCGCGGCCCGACGGCCCGGCCAACCTGCTGTTCTTCGGCTCGTTCACCCAGCTTTCCGAGTCCGAGTTCGTCGAGCGCCTGCTCAAGGCGGCCGGCGACCAGCGCACCACCTTCGAGACCTTCGCCCACGACATCTACCAGAACGGCCGGGTGCTGGCGTTCAAGAAGTACCGCTACCTGGGCTGGGCCTACCGCATCCTCCTGGCCGGCCTGGTCGGTTCGCTGGTCGTCTTCGTGATCCCCTACGTCGTCAGTCCGTTCCGGTAGGCGTCCAGCCGGGCGGGGCCATCTCGAAGCCTTCGAAGCGGAAGCCGGGCGAGACCGCGCAGGCGACCAGGCTCCAGCCCCGGTCGGCCTCGGCGGACTGCCATTCGTGGGCGCGGACCAGATGCTGCGGACGTTCGCCCGCGCCGGTCCCCAGCCGCGTCTCCGTGATCGCCGCGCCCTGCGCCGTCAGCAGCCGGAGCGGCGCGCCGGCCTGGTGGATCCACATCTCCTCGGCGTCCACCCGGTGCCAGTGCGACCGCTGGCCCGCTTCCAGCAGGAACAGGATGCCCGTCGCCGCCGCCCGCCCGTCGGCCAGCGTCGCCGCCGCGCGCCAGGTCTCGCGATACCAGCCGCCCTCGGGATGGGGTTGCAGGTCCAGGCGGGCGATCAGGTCTGCGGCGTCCATGTCGCATTGGAGGCCAATCCCGCAGGCCGCGCCACCGCAAGCTTGACCCTGCCCGCCGGCTCGGGCGGTCTGCGGCCATGAGACGATTCCTCGCGACCTTCGCCGTGGCTGTCGGGCTGGGGCTGGCCACGCCGGCGGCCGCCGCTCCGCCCGATCTTTCCAAGCTGGGCGCCGCCGAACTGGCCGTGTTCCTCAAGGCCTTTCCGAAGGGCGGCGAACTGCACAACCACCTGGGCGGCGGCACGCCGGGCGAACTCCTGCTGGACTGGGCCGTGGAGGATGGCCTCTGCATCGACGTGGCCGAACTGGCCATCCGCCTGGCCTGCGGAGGCGAAAACCTGCGGCCCGCCGCCCAGGTCAAGGCCGACGAGGCGCTGCGCTCGGCGCTGCTCGACAGTCTCTCGACCCGCCAGCCGGGCTTCCGCGGTCGGTCGGGCCACGACCAGTTCTTCACCGCCTTCGCGCGCCGCGCGGTGCTGCCCAAGCGCCAGGGGGACGCCCTGGCCGAGACCCTGGAAGGCCTGGCGCGCCAGAACACCTTCTACGCCGAGCTGATGGTGACGCCGCAGTTCATCGCCTCGCGCGCCCTGGGCGCCCGCGTGGGCTGGCGGGGCGACGTGGCCGCGACCCGCGCCGCGCTGAGCGAGGCCGGGCTGGAGACGCTGGTCCCGGCCGCCATCGCCGACACCGACGCCATGCTGCGTCGCGCGCGGGAGGTGATGCGGTGCGACACGCCGCAGCCGAAGCGGGGCTGCGAGGTGACCGTACGCTTCCTGTTCCAGGCCATGCGCCAGGGGCCGCCCGAACAGACGATGGCCCAGATTCAGCTCGGCGTGGCGACCATCGCGGCCGACCCGCGCTGGGTGGGCCTGCAACTGGTGGCGCCCGAGGACAGCCCCGACGCCGTGGCCCACTACGACACCCACATGCGGATCGTGGCCGAACTGACCGACCAGGGCCGCAAGGTTCCCGCCGCCCTTCACGCCGGCGAGCTGACGCTGAAGCTGGTGGCGCCCGAGCCCTTCGCCCGCCACGTCGGCGAGGCCGTCCGCACCGCCGGCGCCCGGCGCATCGGCCACGGCGTGGCCCTGCCGCACGAGACCGGCGCCGTCGCCACAGCCCGCGACATGGCCGCCCGCGGCGTGCTGATCGAGGTGAACATGGTCTCGAACGCCACGATCCTCGAGATCGCGCCCGAGGATCATCCCTACGCCTGGTTTCGCAAGATGGGCGTGCCGGTGGCGCTTTCGACCGACGACTCCGGCATCACGCGTCATGAATTGTCCGGGGACTACGCCCTGGCTGTCCGCAACGGCGCGACCTACGCCGACCTCAAGACCGCCGCGCGCAACGCCATCGCCTTCGGCTTCCTGCCGGGCGAGGGACTCTGGAGCGACCCGAACGTCTACCGCAAGCCGGCTCGCGCCTGCGCCCGCCAGATCGGCGCCGAGACGCCCAGGGGCGCCTGCGCCGACTTTCTCGCAGGCAGCGAGAAGGCCCGCGAACAATGGCGTCACGAACGCCTGCTCAAGGCGTTCGAGGCGGCGTTCTAGCCTTCCGCCGCCATGTAGGCGAAGCGCACGATGAACAGGGCGGCCAGGCCGAACAGCAGCCAGTCCGCCTTGTCCACCCGCCGGGTCGCCACCTTCAGGACCGCATAGGCCACCACGCCGAAGGCCAGGCCGTTGGCGATGGAGAAGGTCAGCGGGATGCTGATCAGGGTCAGGAACGCGGGGATGGCCACGACGGGGTCGTCCCAGTCGATCTCGGTCAGCGGCGCCATCATCATCCCGCCCACCAGGATCAGCGCCGGCGCCGTGGCCGCGGCCGGGATCGCCTGGGCCCAGGGCGCCACGAACAGCACCGCCAGGAACAGCAGGCCGGTGACCACCGCCGTCAGGCCCGTGCGGCCGCCCGCCGAGACGCCCGAGGCGCTCTCGATGTAGCTCACCACGGTGGAGGTGCCGGCCAGCGAGCCGGCGATGGTGGCGCCGGCGTCGGCGAACAGGATGCGGTTGAGCCGCGGGATCGTGCCGTCAGGGCGCATCAGCCCGGCCTTCTTCGAGACGGCCACCAGGGTGCCGACGTTGTCGAACAGGTCGACGAACAGGAAGACGAACAGGATCTCGATGAGCGCCAGGGTCAGCCCGCCGCCGCCGATGCCCAGCGCGGCGGGGATGTCGAGGGCGAAGGCGGTCGCCGTCATCTCGTCCAGGCTGTAGGGCTGGGGCTTCCATTCGGCCAGGCCGAGGACCCACCCCAGCGCCGCCGTCGCCACGATCCCGATCAGGATCGCGCCCTTCACCTTCAGCGCCATGAGCGCGCCCAGGATCGCCAGGCCCAGCAGCGCGAGCAGCACCGTGGGCTCGCGGATCTCGCCCAGGCCCACGAGGGTGGCCGGATTGTCCACCACGATACCTGCGCCGCGCAGGCCGATGAAGGCGATGAACAGGCCGATGCCCGCCGCGATGGCCGAGAACAGCGCCCTCGGTATCGCATTGACGATGAGCTGGCGCACGCCCGCCACCGTCAGGATCACGAACAGCACGCCCGAGATGAAGACGAGGCCCAGCGCCGTCTGCCACGGCACGCCCATCCCCTGGACCACGGTGAAGGCGAAATAGGCGTTCAGGCCCATGCCGGGCGCGAGCGCGATGGGGTAGTTGGCCAGGAAGCCCATCAGCAGGCACCCGATGGCCGCCGCCAGACAGGTCGCCGCCGCCACGCCGGCCATCGGCATGCCGGTGGTGGACAGGATGGCCGGGTTCACCAGCACGATGTAGGCCATGGTCAGGAAGGTGGTGGCGCCGGCCAGCACCTCGGTCCGGACGCTGGTCCCGCGGGCGCTGAGCTGGAACGTGCGGTCCAGCAGGCTCATCGCGGCGCGCCCGGCAGGCGCCGCGCATAGGTCGGCCAGCCGTCCACCAGCGCCCGGACGACCGGCGAGCCCACCCGGTACGCGGCCTCCACCCCGGCCTCCAGCCCGCCGGGGGCGAAGGCGAACACGGGATCGGCCCCCGGCCGGGCGTGGGTGAAGTTGCTGGCCGTGCGCAGGACCAGCACGCGGCGCGGATCGACCCGGCCGCTGGGGGCCAGCAGGACGAGCGCGTCCATCACCTGATGGTCCTCGCAGTTGCTCATGGCGAAGACGCCGGCGTCGTCGGTCCACATCCGCACCCAGTCGCGCGCCCAGCGGTTGCGCGCCTCGCCATGCCAGAACCGGGCGGTGCCCAGGGACTCGCCCAGGAACACCTTCGGGGGCAGCGTCCCGGTCACCGCCGCATAGCCCGCGCGCGCGGCCCGCAGGCGGTCGTTGTCGGGCAGCTCGGTCCCCGCCGTCAGGCCGTAGGCCCAGCTCACCAGTCCCATGTCCAGCGGCCAGACCATGCCGGTCGCCCCGTCCGTGGACCCCTTCACCCCGGGCTTGCGGGTGCGGAGCGAATAGATCCCCCAGGGCCAGTCCTTCGGGATCTCCCGGTCGTCCATCTCGTGGGCGGCGTCGGCGTCGACCACATAGCGGGCCCAGGCGGCGCTGCCGATCGATCCGGCCTCGGGATCGACGCCCGCGATCCCGGCCACCAGCCAATAGGCGCGCCGGGTGTCGAACCGCGGGTCCAGGGCCAGCGCCGTGATGCTCTGCCGCACGCGGGCGTTCATCCCGGCCAGCATCAGCACCACCCCGTCGTCCGAGACGCGAAGGGGCTTCTCGATCCCGGGGACGGTCATCTCGGTGCGGAACGGATAGCGCTCGGCCCAGAGCTGGAACTCGCCGGCCACGTCGCCGGTGGGCTGCCCGACCTCGAACATGGTCAGGACCACCACCTTCACCTCGATGGGCTTCGCGGCGGCGGCGAGCGGGGCCGCGACCAGGGCGGCGATAAGAAGGAACAGACGGACCACGCGACTCCCCCGAGTACAGCTTCCTCATAGTCCGTGGCGCGCCGCGCCGCGCAAGCGTTCAGTGGCCGCCGCGGGCGTAGGCCGTCTTCCCCATCAGGCAGGTGCGCTCGATCGCCCGCTGGTCGGCCAGGATCGCCAGCAGGAACAGCAGTTCGCCCGCCGTCCGCGCCGCCGCCGTGCGCCGGGCCAGAAGCGGCGTGGCGGCCAGGTCCAGCACCACGAAGTCGGCCTCCTTGCCGGGCTCGAAGTCGCCAACCCGATGGTCGATGCGCAGCGCCCGCGCGCCCGCCAGGGTGGCGAGGTAGAATCCGTGCAGCGGGTCCAGGGTCTCGCCCTGGAGCTGGCCGGTGCGATAGGCCTCGCCGATGGTGGACAGCATCGAGAAGGTCGCCCCGCCGCCCACGTCGGTGGCCAGCGCCGTGCGCACGCCGCAGCCGCAGGCCCGCTTCAGCGGGAACAGGCCGCTGCCCAGCATCAGGTTCGACGAGGGGCAGAAGGCGACGGCCGATCCGGCCTCGGCCATCCGCCGCAGCGCGCGGTCCCCGCCGTGGACGCAATGGGCGAACACCGAGCGCGGCCCCACCAGCCCGAAGCGGTCGTAGACGTCCAGATAGTCGGCGGCCTCCGGGAACGCGCGGGCCACCTCCGCGACCTCGGCCCGGTTCTCGGACATGTGGGTGTGCAGCAGCACGTCGGGATGGGCCGCCACCAGATCGCCCGCCGCGGCGAGCTGCGCGGCCGAGGAGGTCACGGCGAAGCGGGGCGTCACCGCATAGCCCAGCCGGCCGCGCCCCCGCCATTCCCGGATCAGCCCCTCGGTGTCGGCGCGACCCGTCTCCGGGGTGTCGAGCAGGCCGGCGGGCGCGTTGCGGTCCATCAGCACCTTGCCGGCGATCAGGCGCATGTTGCGGTCCAGCGCGGCGGCGAAGAGCGCGTCGGCCGAGGTGCGATGGACGGTGCAGAACGCCAGCGCGCTGGTGGTGCCGTGGGCCAGGAGCTGGTCGAGGAAGAGCGGCGCCATCGCCCGCGCATGGGCGGGATCGGCGAAGGCCGCCTCGGCGGGGAAGGTGTGGGTTTCCAGCCAGTCCAGGAGCTGGCCGCCCCAGGCGCCGATCACGTCCACCTGCGGGAAGTGGACATGGGCGTCCACGAAGCCGGGACAGATCAGCCGGCCGGGCAGGGCCTCCACCGTGACGTCGGCGCCCAGGCCGGGCGCGATCTCGGCGTGGTCGCCGCACGCCGCCACGTGGCCGTCCTCCACCACCAGCAGACCGTCGGGATGCCAGGCGACGGCCTCCGGCGCCCGGGACGGATCGTCCCGCACATGCAGGACGGCGGCGCGGTAGGCGCGGCGGGTCATGGTCGAACGGCGATCCAGTCGGCGGGCGCCAGCGCCACCTCGTCCAGATTGTCGCCGGGCCCCTCGCGGTCCACCACCAGGAAGTCGCTCTCGGCCTCAAGCGCCAGCAGGAAATGATGCCAGGTCCCGCGGGCATAGTTCACGCCCTGGCTCGCCTGCGCCCGGAACACGCGCACCGCAGCCGGGTCGAAGTCGCCGGGTGGCGCCACCGCGACCAGGAAGGGCCGGCCGCTCAGGGGCGCGAAGGCCTGGCTGCCCAGCGGATGGCGCTCGAACACCTTCAGCACCAGCGGCTCCAGCGGTCGCGCGCGGAAGAGGCTGATGATCGCGTGACCGTCGCCGACGGCCACGTGCGACAGGGCGTCGAACCGCGTCGCCCAGCCGGCGTTGATCGGGATCGCCTCGGCCTGCGGCCCGGCCTCGATCACGTCGCCGAACGGCGCGAAGGCGTCGGCGGTCAGGGGTTCGGGTACAAGGCTACGCATCGGGACCTGTCGTGGCGTCGCGATCGTTGCGGATACGCTGATAGGGCGGTCTCACACCCCCTCCGTCTCGGCCTTGCAGGCCGATCCACCTCCCCCGCTTCGCAGGGGAGGACCTGGAGACGCCAAGATCCTCCCCCGAAGGGAACACTTCGGGGGAGGGGGACCGCGGAACGCGGTGGAGGGGGCGCGGGTCTCCCGCGCGGCGATCGCTCATCCGCCCACCCTCGCGCCGGCCTTGATCCAGGCGCCGAGCTGCGCCCGCTCGTCGTCGGTCATGCCGGTCTCGTTCCCCTGGGGCATGGATTTCGTCGCCACCGCCCGGGCGTAGATGCGCTCGGCGTGCTTCGCCAGGCCCTCGTCGGTGTCGAAGGCCGCGCCGTTGGGGGCGACCGGCACGCCGCGATGCGTGGGATGCGCGGCGTGGCAGGCGATGCAGTGCCGGTCCACGATGGTCCGCACGGTGGCGAAGTCGGGGACCACGTCGGTTGTCGGCGGCTTGGGCCGCGCGCTGGCGTTCAGGACGGCGACGGTGACGAACGCCAGCGCGCCGGCGGCCAGCACCTGCGGCTCGAACCGGCCCGCGTTCTTCAGGTTGAAGAAGTGCCGGATCGTCCAGCCCACGATCCCCAGGCCCGCCAGCCAAAGCCAGTTCAGGGGCGCGGCGTGGATCATCGGGTAGTGGTTGCTGATCATGATGAACAGCACCGGCAGGGTCATGTAGTTGTTGTGGACGCTGCGCTGCTTGGCCTGCTTGCCGTACTTCGGGTCGGGCGCCTGGCCCGCCAACACCTGGGCCACCACCTTCCGCTGGTTCGGGATGATGATCATGAAGACGTTGGCCGCCATCACCGTCCCGATGATCGCGCCCACGTGCATGAAGGCGCCCATATCCGAGAACACGCGCGTCAGCCCGTAGCCGGCGGCGGTCAGCAGGCCGAACCACACCGCCGAGAACAGCTTCAGGTTCCGGCCGACTGGCGAGCGGCAGAGGCCGTCGTAGACCAGCCAGCCCGTCACAAGGCTGCCCAGGCCCAGGGCGATGGCCTGCCAGGTCGCCAGGTCGGCCCGGGTGCGGTCGATCAGGTTGAGGTCGGCGCCCACGTAGAAGATCAGGGCCAGCAGCAGGAAGCCCGACATCCACGTCGTGTAGGCCTCCCATTTGAACCAGTGCAGCTCCTCGGGCATGTCGGCCGGCGCGACCATGAACTTCGTCTGGTGGTAGAAGCCGCCCGAGTGGACGCTCCACAGCTCGCCGGCCACGCCGTCCCCGCGGGAAACCTTCGGCGCCTTCAGATGGCTGTCCAACCACATGAAGTAGAAGGAAGATCCGATCCAGGCGATGCCGGCCACGACATGCAGCCAGCGCAGCGCGAGGTTCGCCCAGGCCTGGAGTTCCGCCATCATCCGCCATCATCCTGAGCGAGGCCATCGTCCTGGACGATCTGGAGAAGCTGGGCGGCCAGGGCCACGGCGATCACGGCCGGCGCCTTGCTCTTCAGTTGCGGCGCGCCCAGCGGGCAGGCCAGCCGCGCGAGGTCGGCGTCCCCGAAGCCGTCGGCGCGCAGGCGCCGCTCGAACCGGACCCGCTTCGTGGCCGACCCGATGAGGCCCAGGTAGGCGAAGTCCCCGCGGCCCAGGATCGCCCGGGTCAGGCGATAGTCCAGGTCGTGGCTGTGGGTGAAGATCGCGAACAGCGTCCCGGCCGGCGCCGTCAGCGCGGCGTCTTCCAGCTCGTCCTCGGACAGGATCTCCGCCCGCGTGCCGCCCGCCTCGGGGCGCAGGTCCTCGCGGCTGGCCAGCCAGTCGAGATGGAAGGGCAGGGGGGCGAACGCGCGGGCCACCGCCTGGCCGACATGGCCGGCGCCGAAGATCGCCAGCCGGGGCACGGCGGGACGGATCGTTTCGCTCATGCTGCGCACCTCGGCCAGCGGCGTGCGCGGGCCGTCCGAAGGCGCCCCGACAGCCTCGACGGCGCGGCGCAGGGCGCCGTCCTCGAACCGGGCGGCCAGGGCGAACGGCGCCGTCCGGCCGGCCGCGGCCTCCAGCCAGGGCAGGCTCTCGTCATCGATCCGCTCCACCAGCAGGCGGACGTGGCCACCGCAGCACTGGCCCAGCAGGGGGCCCAGGGGATAGTCCTGCAAGGCGTGCCGCCGCGCCGCCTGCGCCAGCAGCCGCCGGGCCTGGTCCAGCCCCTGGCGCTCCAGCGACCCGCCGCCGATGGTGCCCGTGAACCGGTCGGGCCACACCAGCATTCGCGCGCCCGGCTCACGCGGGGTCGATCCCTGGACGCCCACGATGGAGACCATCGCCAGCGCGTCCCCGCGCCGGGCGGCGGCCAGGGCCTGGGTGATCCATTCCGTCATCCCGCCGCCCGCCTCCGCACGTCGGCCACGGCCGCCAGGATGCGTTCGGGCGTGGCCGGAGCGTCCAGGTCGGGCAGGACGCGATGGCCCCCCACGGCGGCGACGGCGTCGGTCAGCGCCGAGAACACCGAGATGGCCAGCATCAGCGGCGGCTCGCCCACCGCCTTCGAGCGGTGGACGGTGTCCTCGCGGTTCTCGCCCCGGTCCCAGATGGCGATGTTGAACACCGGCGGCCGGTCGCCCGCCGTCGGGATCTTGTAGGTGGACGGCGCATGCGTCGTCAGTCGGCCTTCGCCGTCGAAGACCAGCTCCTCGGTGGTCAGCCAGCCCATGCCCTGGACGAAGCCGCCTTCGATCTGGCCCAGGTCGATGGCCGGGTTCAGCGAGCGTCCGACGTCGTGCAGGATGTCCGTGCGCAGCACCCGGTTCTCGCCGGTCAGGGTGTCCACCGCCACTTCGGAACACGCCGCGCCATAGGCGTAGTAGTAGAAGGGCCGTCCGGTGTGGGTCGCCCGGTCGTAGTGGATGTCGGGCGTGCGGTAGAAGCCCGCCGCCGACAGCGAGATGCGCGCCATCCAGGCCCGGTTCACGAAGTCGCGGAAGCTCAGTCGCTCGGGCCCTACCTGCACGCCGTCCGGCGTGAAGACGGGCGCATGGCCGAACGCCTCGCGGGCCCACGCCGCCAGTCGCGCCTTGATCTGTTCGCAGGCGTCCAGCGCCGCCATGCCGTTGAGGTCGCTGCCCGACGAGGCGGCCGTGGCCGAGGTGTTGGGCACCTTGTCGGTGCGCGTCGAGGTGATCCGCACGCTGCCGAGCGGGACCTGGAAGGCGTCGGCCGCCACCTGGGCCACCTTGATGTTGAGTCCCTGGCCCATCTCGGTCCCGCCGTGGTTCAGGTGGATCGAGCCGTCGGTGTAGACGTGGACCAGGGCGCCGGCCTGGTTCAGGTGGGTGGTGGTGAACGAGATGCCGAACTTCACCGGGGTCAGCGCCAGGCCGCGCTTGAGGTGGCCGTCACCGGCGTTCCATCGCCGCACCGCCGCGCGCCGGGCGCGGTAGTCGCAGGCCTCGGCCAGTTCGGTCATCAGCTCGTGCGCCACGGCGTCGGTCACGCGCTGACCATAGGGCGTGAGGTCGCCCGCGACGCCGTAGAGGTTGGTCAGCCGCACATCCAGCGGGTCGAGGCCCAGGTCCAGGGCGACGGCGTCCAGGGCGCGCTCGATCCCCATCATCCCCTGCGGCCCGCCGAAGCCCCGGAACGCGGTGTTCGACACCGTGTGGGTCCGTGCCCGGTGCGAGACGATCTCGGCCGCCGGCAGCGCATAGGCGTTGTCGGAGTGGAACATGGCCCGGTCGTTGATCGCGTGGCTCAGGTCGGCCGAGAAGCCGCAGCGCGACGCCATCTCGAACGCCGCGCCCCGTAGGCGGCCCTCGGCGTCGTAGCCCAGGCGCCAGTCGGTGACGAAGTCGTGCCGCTTGCCGGTCATGGCCATGTCGTCGTCGCGGTCCAGCCGGATCTTGGCCGGGCGGCGGGTGAGGCGCGCGGCCAGCGCCGCCATGGCCGCCCACTGCACCGACTGGGTCTCCTTGCCGCCGAAGCCGCCGCCCATGCGCCGCACCTCGACCGTCACCGCCGCATCGGGACAGCCCAGCACGCGGGCCAGGATGTGCTGGGTCTCGGTCGGGTGCTGGGTGGACGTCCAGACGTGCAGGTCCTGGCCCTCGCCGGGGATCACCAGCGCGACCTGGCCCTCGAGGTAGAAGTGCTCCTGCCCGCCGATGCGCAGCCGCCCGGAAAGACGCCGGGGCGCCGCGGCGATGGCGGCGCGGGCGTCGCCCAGCCGCAGGGTCTGGGTGGGCTCGATCAGCGATCCCGCGCCCACGGCGGCCTCGGCCTCCAGCAGCGCCGGCAGGTCCTCGTACGCCACCACGGCCAGGGCGGCGGCGGCCCGCGCCTTGGGCAGGCTCTCGGCGGCCACGCAGAACAGCGGCTGGCCGTGGAACATCACCTCGTCCCCGGCGAACAGGGGGTCGTCACCGGCGAAGGGGCTGATGTCGTTCCGCCCCGGAACGTCTGCGGGCGTCAGCACGGCCACGACGCCCGGCGCGGCGCGCACCGCCGACAGGTCCAGGCGGACGATCCGCGCATGCGCCCGGTCGCTGCGGCCCGCCACGAGGTGCAGCAGGCCCGGCGGCTCGGGGATGTCGTCGATGTAGAGCGCCTCGCCGCTCACATGGCGCGGCGCGCTGTCGTGGCCGATGGCGGCATGGACCGCACGGGTTCGCGTCACCGTCCTCACGCCGAAACGGCCTCCAGGTCCTGGAGGCGTCGGCCGCCCGCGCTCTCCAGCACGGCGCGGAGGATCAGGTTGCGCGCCGCCTCCAGGCGGTAGGCGGCCGAGGCGCGCATGTCGCCGATGGGGACGAAGTCCCGGGCCAGGGCGTCCAGGGCGGGCGCCACGCCGGCCTCGGTCCACGGCCGGCCGGCCAGCGCCGCCTCGAAGGCGGCGGCGCGTTTCGGGGTGGCCGCCAGGCCGCCGAAGGCTGCGCGGGCGTCCGTGACCCGGCCCTCCGCCACGCCGATCGAAAGGCCCAGGCAGACCGCCGAGATGTCCTGGTCGAACCGCTTCGACAGCTTGGCGATATGGAAGATGCGTTCGGCGGCGAGCTTGCGCACGATCACCGCCTCCACGAACTCGCCCGGCCCTCGGTCCTGCTTCCCATAGGCCAGGAAGAAATCCTCCAGCGGCATCTCCCGCCGCGTCTCGCCCCGTCTGAGCACCAGGGTCGCGCCGGCTGCGATCAGGGCCGGGGGCATGTCGCCGATGGGCGAGCCGTTGGCGATGTTGCCGCAGACCGTGCCCAGGTTGCGCACCTGCCGGCCGCCCAGCCGCCGCAACAGGTCGCCGAACGCCGGATGCAGTCCCGCCAGCGCGGGCTCGGCGTCGGCGTAGCGCACGCCGGCCCCGATCCGCACGGCGTCGCCGAGGTCGAGGGTCCGGGCGAGGTCTGCAGCGTCGTTCAGCGAGACCGTCGTCTTCAGCGTCCGGCGCTGCTTTGTCACCCAGAGGCCGACGTCGGTGCCGCCCGCCAGGATCGTGGCCTCGGGGTGGTCGGCCAGAACCGCGGCCAGTTCGTCGGCCGAGCGCGGCGCGAAGAAGCGGCGGCCCCCGTGGTTCAGCGCCAGCATCTCCGCCGGCCGGATCGCCACCAGCGCCTCGGCCAGAGTGTCGTCGTCCGCGTCGTCTCCGGAAGCCCCGACGCCGGGACAAATGTCGAGGCCCGCATCGAGGATAGGCCCGTAGCCCGTGCAGCGGCAGAGGTTGCCCGCCAGAGCGTCCGCCAGTCCCGCCCGGTCCAGGGCCTCGCCGTCGCGCCGGCAGGCGTAGAGGCTCATCACGAAGCCCGGCGTGCAGAAGCCGCACTGGCTCGCGTGGCGGTCCACCATCGCCTGCTGCACGGGGTGCAGCGCGCCTTCCCGGCCCAGGCTCTCGACGGTGAACAGCGCCCGGCCGTCGAGCATAGGGGCGAACAGGATGCAGGCGTTCACCGCCCGTGTCCGCACGCGACCGTCCACGAGTTCGCCCAGCGCCACGGTGCAGGCGCCGCAGTCGCCCTCGGCGCAGCCCTCCTTCGTCCCCGTCCGCCGCAGGTCGTAGCGGAGGAGGTTCAGGACGGTGAGGGTCGGATCGGTGTCGTCGGGCAGCTCCCGCACCTGTCCGTCCAGCAGGAAGCGGATCGGCCGGCCCATCTAGCTGCCCCGATAGGTGGAGTAGCCGTAGGGGCTGACCAGCAGCGGCACGTGATGGTGCGCGCGGGTGTCGGAGATCCCGAAGTCGACGATCACCGTCTCGAGGAAGGCCGGATCGGGAAGCTCGACGCCCAGGTCGCGGAAGTAGTCGCCGACCTCGAACTCCAGGCGGTAGGCGCCGGGCGCGATCGTCGCGGCCGTCAGGAGGGGCTGGTCCGTCCGGCCGTCCAGGTTGGTGACCGCCTGGGTCACCAGTTCGCCCCCGCGCAGCAGTCGCAGGGCGAGGCCCGCGGCCGGGCGGCCGTGCATGGTGTCGAGGACGTGGGTGGTCAGGCCGCTCATGTGGCGTTCCGGTTCACGGCCGTCCAGAATTCGCGCGCGGGCGCGGAATTGCAACTGCGGCGCGGGCTTGCGACGCTGCGTGCCCCTGCCAAGCCCGATATGCGGTCAGCCATGCCCGAGCCCCACTATCCCCGCGACCTCATCGGCTATGGCCCGCGGCCGCCGCACGCCGACTGGCCCGGCGGCGCCCGGATCGCGGTGCAGATCGTGCTGAACTACGAGGAGGGCGGCGAAAACTGCGTGCTCCACGGGGACGCCGGCGCCGAAACCTTCCTGTCCGACATGATCAACCCGCCCGTCACGCCGGGCGCGCGGCACATGAGCATGGAGCAGATCTACGAGTACGGCAGTCGGGCGGGCGTCTGGCGTCTGCTGCGGCTGTTCGAGCGCTACGGCCTGCCGGTGACCGTTTTCGGCGTCGCGATGGCGATGCAGCGCAATCCCGCGGCGGTCGAGGCCTTCCTCCAGGCCGGCCACGAGATCGCCAGCCACGGCTGGCGCTGGATCAGCTACCAGGACATGCCCGAGGCCGAGGAGCGCGAGCACATGGCCCGCGCGATCGAGATCCACACCCGGCTGACGGGGGAGCGGCCCCTGGGCTGGTACACCGGCCGGACCAGCCCCCACACGCGACGCCTCGTCGCCGAGGCGGGCGGCTTCCTCTACGACGCCGACGACTACTCCGACGACCTGCCGTTCTGGACGCGGGCGGCGGACCGGCCGCATCTGATCGTGCCCTACAGCCTGGAGACCAACGACATGCGGTTCTCCGGGACCGGCCTGAACACCGGCGAACAGTTCTTCACCTACCTGCGCGACACGTTCGACGTGCTCTACGCCGAGGGCGCCGACCGGCCGAAGATGATGAGCGTGGGCCTGCACTGCCGCCTGGCCGGACGGCCCGGCAAGATGGCGGGGCTGGAGCGCTTCATCCGCCACGCGCTGGACCACCGGGACGTCTGGTTCTGCCGCCGCATCGACATCGCCCGCCACTGGCGCGCGCGCCACCCCCTCGAGGCCTGAGCCCATGGACGTTATCGACGCCGCCAAAGCCTTCGCCCGGGTCCGGGCGTGACCCGGCCCTCCGCTCTGTCCGAACCCGAGTTCCTCGCCCGGTTCGGCGCGGTCTATGAGGACTCGCCCTGGGTGGCCGCCGGCGTCTGGCCCGATCCGCCCGACGATCTCGACGGCCTCGCCGCGGCGATGGCGGCGGTGGTCGACGCCGCGCCCGTCGAACGCCGGCTGGCCCTCATCCGGGCGCATCCCGAACTGGCCGGGCGCGCGAAGATGGCCGACGCCTCGGTGCGCGAACAGTCCGGCGCCGGCCTCGACCAGTGCAGCCCCGAAGAGTTCGAGGCGTTCCAGAGGCTGAACGCGGCCTACGGCGCCCGCTTCGGATTTCCCTTCATCGTCGCGGTGAAGGGCCTGACCCGCGCCGACATCCTGGCCGCGTTCGAGGCGCGGCTGGCCAACGCCCCCGAGGCCGAGTTCGCCGAGGCGATCGCCCAGATCCACCGCATCGCCCGTTTCCGGCTCGCCGATCTGCTGCGAGGCTCCTGACCATGTTCGACGATCTCCGCCGCCGCTACGTCGATCTCGCCCAGCCGCGCCTGGGGTCCGAGGTCGTCTTCGCCACCGACGACTTCTTCGCCGACAAGGCCCGTCTCATCTCGCCCGCCGAGCCGGTGTTCATCCCCGGCCGGTACGACGACAACGGCAAGTGGATGGACGGCTGGGAGAGCCGCCGCAAGCGCGTCCCGGGTCACGACTGGTGCGTGGTCCGCTTGGGCGTCGCGGGCCTCGTGGCCGGCTTCGAGATCGACACCCGCCACTTCACCGGCAACTACCCGCCGGGCGCGCAGATCGAGGTGTGCCGCTCGGACGAAACCGTCCCCGGCGACGATGCGGGCTGGGTGACGGTGACGCCGCACCTCGACCTGAAGGGGAACGACCGGGTCTACGTCCCCGTCTCGCATGAGGCCGCCGTCACCCACGTGCGCCTGCACATCTTCCCCGACGGCGGCGTGGCGCGCCTGCGGGTCTGGGGGCGCGTCCAGCCCGATTTCTCGACGGTCGGCGAGGGCGAGATGATCGACCTGCTGGCGATGGCCTGGGGCGGGCGCGGGATCGTCGCCAACGACGAGCATTTCGGCCGGGTCGAGAACCTCACCGCGCCCGGCCGCGGCGTCGACATGGGCGACGGCTGGGAGACGCGCCGCCGGCGCGAGCCGGGCCACGACTGGGCGGTTCTGGAGCTGGGGACGTTCGGCCGGATCGCCGAGGTCGTCGTCGACACCGCTCACTTCAAGGGCAACTACCCCGACCGCTGCGCCCTCCAGGCCAGCGCCCGCGCCCACGGAACGCCCGAGGAGATCGCCGCCCAGGCGGAATCGTGGCCCGTGCTGCTGCCCGAAACGAAACTCCAGGCCGACCACGTCCACACTTTCCGGAGCGAACTCGCCGATCTCGGGCCGGTCCGTTTCGTCCGCCTCAACATTCATCCCGACGGCGGCGTCAGCCGGCTGCGCGTGATGGGGACCGTGGCGCGATAGTTCACTTTGTGTTCCGGACGTGGTAGCCTCGCGCCATGAGCAAGCCCGGCCCCGGTTTCGAAGAGCAGCCCAGCGTGTTCGACGTGGCGGACGCCGAGGCGGACGAAGCGTCGGCGCTGCGAGGCCAGGCCGACTTCGCCGCGGGCCGCGTGATCAGTCACGAGGCGATGAAGCGCTGGCTGTTGTCGTGGGGCGCATCCGATGAACTGCCGCCCCCGAAATGCGGCGAGTAGTCTGGTCGGTCGAAGCCCAGGTCAATCTCGACGCGATCCGGGCCTATATCGGCTACTTCAACCCCGCCGCCGCCCGGCGGGTGGCGGTTCGACTCGTCGCGGCCGCTGAGAGCTTGGCCGAATTTCCGGATCGGGGCCGTCCCGTACGGCACGGCCATCGCGAACTCGTCGCCGTGGCGCCCTATCTGATCCGCTACTTCGTAGCCGGCGACGATGTCGTCATCGCGACCGTCCGCCATGGAGCTCGAAGCCCTCTCTAAGCCGCCCGCGCCGCCGGCAGTCCCCCGGCCCTCGTCAGGAAGTCGATCACCTCGTCCAGTCCCGACAGCCGGGTCAGGTCGGTGAAGACGTAAGGCCGCTCGCCACGGGCCGACTTCGCGTCGCGGTCCATGACCGCCAGGTCCGCGCCCACGTGAGGGGCGAGGTCGGTCTTGTTGATGATCAGGAGGTCCGAGCGGGTGATCGCCGGCCCGCCCTTGCGGGGGATCTTCTCCCCCTGGCAGACGCTGACGACATAGAGCGTGAGGTCGGCGAGGTCGGGGCTGAAGGTGGCCGCCAGGTTGTCGCCGCCGCTCTCGATGAAGATCGCGTCCAGGTCCGGGAAGCGCCGGTTCATCTCGGCGATCGCCGCCAGGTTCAGCGAGGCGTCCTCGCGGATGGCGGTATGCGGGCAGCCGCCGGTCTCGACGCCCAGGATGCGGTCCTCCGGCAAGGCCTGGAGCCGGGCCAGGATCAGGGCGTCCTCCTGGGTGTAGATGTCGTTGGTCACCACGGCCACGGACCAGCGCTCGCGCATGGCCTTGCACAGCTTCTCGACCAGGGTGGTCTTGCCCGAGCCGACCGGGCCGCCAACCCCGATACGCAGGGGGCCGTTCCTGGAGGCGTGGCGCAGGCTCATGATCCGAACAGCCTCCCCTCCAGGGTCTCGTGGCGCAGCGAGGCGATGTCCGAGACGATCGCGGCCTGTCCCAGGTCGTCCAGGCTGGACTCCGCCGCCAGGGTCGCCGTTCGCAGGATCACCGGCTCCAGCGCGGCGATCACGGCCACCGCGTCCGACTGGCCCAGGGGCACGGCGCGCACCGCCACGCTGACCAGGTTCGCCGCGAAGGCGTGCAGCCAGGCGGTGAGCGCGGGCCGGAGCGGGATGCCGGCCGCCCCGGCGGCGGCCCCGACCGCGACGGCGTAGGGCGCGCGCAGGATCGGGGGCGGGCGCCAGGCGGCGACGGCGGTCAGGAACGCCTCGCCCTGGGCCATGGCCTCGCGGCGGCGCTCGGCCGAGGGCGCCAGCGCCTCGCCCAGTTCGGCCACCTCGTCGAGGGCGGCATAGTCCTCGGCGGTGACGGCCGTCCAGGCGGCGCGGGCCAGGACCGCGTCGGTCCAGCCTGACCCGTGCTCGATCAGCAGCGCGATCCAGCCGGTGAGCGTGCGGGCGTCGGTCACCTTGCCCTCGCGGATCGCGGTCTCCAGGCCGTGGGAGTAGCCGAACGCCCCGACGGGGAACGCCGGCGACAGCCAGGTGAGCAGCTTCAGCAGCCGGCCTTCATTGGGCATGGTCGTGCATCCCGTGCGCGTGGTCGTGATAGGCGCCGCCTTCGGGATCGAAGGGCGCTTCCACCTCAAGCACCCGCGCGCCCAGATGTTCCAGCATGTGGCCGATCACATGGTCGCGGCGGATCAGGATGCGGTCGCCGTCGATCTGGGCCGTCAGGTGGCGGTTGCCGATGTGCCAGGCCAGGCGGACCAGGTGGGCGGGGGTCTCGCCGCGCACCTCCATCAGGGGCTCGGGGCTGGCCTCCACCCGCACCACGCCGCCGGCGGGCAGCAGCAGGCCGTCGCCGTCGTGCAGGTGCGTCGCCTGGGCGAGGTCCAGCAGGTACGAGGCGCCCGAGACGCCGGTGAGCACGATGCGCCGCCGGTGGCGGCCGTCGTAGTCCAGAACCACCCGGTCGGCGGGATCGCCGGTCCAGGCGCCGGCGGGCAGGATGTCGGTGATGGGCGTCATGTGCATCTTTCCTCCCCTCCCCCGATGGGGGAGGAGGGGCGGTGAAGCGTCGTCGGTGATGGTGGTCATCAGAACAGGAAGTACCTCTGGGCCATGGGCAGGACGTCCGCCGGTTCGCAGGTGAGCAGTTCGCCGTCGGCCCGCACCTCGTAGGTCTCGGGATCGACCTCGATCGCAGGCGTCGCGGCGTTGTGGATCATCGCGGCCTTGCCGATGCCGCCGCGCACGTTCCCGACGGCGATCAGCGCCTTGGCGACGCCCAGTTCGGCGGCCAGCCCGCGCTCGACCGCCAGCTTCGAGGTGAACACCACGGAAGAGGCCGTCCGGCTGCGCCCATAGGCGCCGAACATCGGCCGGTAGTGGACCGGCTGCGGGGTCGGGATCGAGGCGTTCGGGTCGCCCATCGGGGCGGCGGCGATCACCCCGCCCAGCAGCACCAGGTCTGGCTTCACGCCGAAGAAGGCCGGGCTCCACAGCACCAGGTCGGCGCGCTTGCCCGCCTCGACCGACCCCACGTGCGCCGAGAGGCCGTGGGCGATGGCCGGATTGATGGTGACCTTGGCGATGTAGCGCTTCACCCGCGCGTTGTCGGCCGCCCCGTCGCCGGGCAGGGCGCCCCGCTGGACCTTCATCTTGTGCGCCGTCTGCCAGGTGCGGATCAGCACCTCGCCCACCCGGCCCATCGCCTGGCTGTCGGACGAGATGATCGAGAGCGCGCCCAGGTCGTGCAGGATGTCCTCGGCCGCGATCGTCTCGCGCCGGATGCGGCTCTCGGCGAAGGCCACGTCCTCGGGGATCGACGGGTCCAGGTGGTGGCACACCATCAGCATGTCGAGGTGTTCGGCCAGGGTGTTGGTCGTGTACGGCCGCGTCGGGTTGGTGGACGACGGGATCACGTTGGCCAGGCCCGCCACCTTCAGGATGTCGGGCGCGTGCCCGCCGCCGGCGCCCTCGGTGTGGAAGGCGTGGATCGTGCGGCCCTTGAACGCGGCGATGGTGTCCTCGACGAAGCCGCTCTCGTTCAGGGTGTCGGTGTGGATCATCACCTGCACGTCGAGGTCGTCGGCCACCGACAGGCAGCAGTCGATGGCCGCGGGCGTCGTGCCCCAGTCCTCGTGCAGCTTCAGCGCGCAGGCGCCGGCCGCCACCTGCTCCACGAGGGCCTCGGGCAGGCTGGCGTTGCCCTTGCCCGCGAACGCCAGGTTCATCGGAAACGCGTCGGCCGCCTGGATCATCCGCGCCAGGTGCCAGGCGCCGGGCGTGCAGGTGGTGGCGTTGGTGCCGGTGGCCGGCCCCGTGCCGCCGCCCAGCATGGTGGTGACGCCGCTCGTCAGCGCCTCCTCGATCTGCTGGGGGCAGATGAAGTGGATGTGGGCGTCGATGGCGCCGGCGGTCAGGATCTTGCCCTCGCCGGCGATGATCTCGGTGCCGGGGCCTATCACGATGTCGACGCCGGGCTGGATGTCGGGGTTGCCCGCCTTGCCGATGGCGGCGATGCGGCCGTCGCGCAGCGCCACGTCGGCCTTCACGATCCCCCAGTGGTCGACGATCAGGGCGTTGGTGATCACCGTGTCGGCCGCGCCGGCCGCGCGCGTGGCCTGCGACTGGCCCATGCCGTCGCGGATCACCTTGCCGCCGCCGAACTTCACCTCCTCGCCATAGGTGGTGAGGTCGCGCTCCACCTCGACGAACAGCTCGGTGTCGGCCAGCCGCACCCGGTCGCCCGTCGTCGGGCCATAGGTGGCGGCGTAGGCGGCGCGGGTCATCCGGGCGGGCATCAGAGGCTCCCCATCACGTCCTGACGGAACCCGTAGACCGCGCGCGCGCCGGCCAGCGGGACCAGCCCGACCTCCCGCGTCTGGCCGGGCTCGAAACGCACCGCCGTCCCGGCCGGGATATCCAGCCGTTGGCCGCGCGCGGCGGCGCGGTCGAACGCCAGCGCCGGGTTGGTCTCGGCGAAATGGTAGTGGCTGCCCACCTGGATCGGCCGGTCGCCCGTGTTGGCCACGCGCAGCACCGTCACCGGCCGGCCGGCGTTCAGCTCGAGGTCGCCCTCGGCCGGGATGATCTCGCCCGGGATCACGGCCCGACGATCACCGGCCGGCCCGCCGCCGGGCCCAGGTCCAGCCGCCGGCCGCGATCACCGCGACGAGCGCGCCGAACGCCAGCAGGTGGTCGGGCTGCGAGACCAGGTGCCAGGCCTGCTGGGCCAGGGTCAGCTCCTCGTGATGGCCGGGATGGGCGAACGCGAGGCCCGGCGCCGCCGCCAGCGCCAGCCCGCGGACCAGATCCGCCCGCCACCCGATTCCTCCCCCGCGCGCGGGGGAGGGGAACCGCGAAGCGGTGGAGGGGGCGTGTCCTCCCCCGCGCGCGAGGGAGGGGAACCGCGAAGCGGTGGAGGGGGCGGTTCCTCCCCCGCCTGCGATGAAAGGGGCGTTGCGACCGGTTCCGCGCATGGGGGTCTCCGTCAGCGGATGGGATGATGGACGGTCACCAGCTTGGTTCCGTCGGGAAAGGTGGCCTCGACCTGGACGTCGTGGATCATCTCGGCGACGCCCGTCATGACCTGCTCGCGCGCGATCACATGGGCGCCGGCCTCCATCAGGTCGGCCACCGAGCGGCCATCGCGGGCGCCCTCGACCACGAAGTCGGTGATCAGCGCCACGGCCTCGGGATGGTTCAGCTTCACGCCGCGGGCCAGGCGCTTGCGCGCCACCTCGGCCGCCATGGCGACCAGCAGCTTGTCCTTCTCCCGCGGGGTCAGGTTCATCAGAGCCTCCAGACCCGGGGCAGGGGGGCGCCGCCGCGCAGCGCCTCCAGCGCGGGGATCAGCGCCCGGCGCAGCTTGAAGCCGTCGGGCGCCGTCACCCGCGCGAACAGCCGGCCGTCGAAGGCGCTGGCCCCGCCGCCGGGGCCCAGGGCCGCGCGCACCGGCGCCAGGAAGCGACCCGGCTCCTTGCAGACCAGCAGCAGCGAGGCGAAGGCCCGCGCGCCGCCCAGGGCCGCCGGCTGGGCGCCGATCTCGGCGATCGGGCCGCAAAGGCGCAGGTCGTCGGCGAACAGCAGCCGGCCGCCCCGCCGGATCCGCCAGCGGTCGCGCACCTCGCCGTAACGGACGGTCTCGTCCCGCGCCGTGCGGCCCAGCACCACGGCCTCGCAGGCGAGGAGTTCGGCGGTCTCGTCCAGGTCGGCGTCCAGCCGGCGGCGCACGCCGCCGCCGTCGAAGACGATGGCCTCCTGCGGCAGCCAGTCCAGGCGCGCGCCCGGCCCGGCCACGAGGGCGGCCTCGATGTCGGCCGAGCCGTCCCGCGCGCGGTAGACCTTCTCGCAGGCCTGGGTCGTGAGGGTCAGCCGCGCGCCCGCCCCGGCCTCCGCCGACCAGCTCATCCGGTCGCCGCCTGTCACGCCGCCGGCCGTGTTGATCAGCACCGCCTCGGGACCCGGCGCGTCCGCGTCGTCGGGAAGGCGGATCTGCGCGCATCCCTCCTGGTACAGACGCGACAGGCGCGTGCGGCCGTCCTCGGCGCGTACGGAAATCCGGCCGCAGCCACGGGCCCGCTGGAGGGCGGGCAGGTCGGGCAGCGCGGCGGGACCCTGAATCATCGGCACACCCTGCGGTGGTCCTCGGAGGTGTCCAGACAACGCCGCGTGGCGGGGGGCCGTCAACGGCCGGCGCCCAATTTTTGGGCGTCGCTCTCCGGTGTCGGGTCGACGGAGAGTTTCGCCGGTGTCCCCAACGACACGCCTCGAAGACGTCCTCGCCGCCGGCTTCTTGCCAAGCCGCGCGTCTGGGATCAGTGTTCGCTCTCAAAGGCTCTGCGCCGGCGAACCCGGCGGGGGCCTTTTCGATTCTGGGCCTTTCCGACTCTGGAGGTTCGTTCCGTCATGTCCGGCAACAGGACATCCCATATCCGTCTCACGTCCCACCCGGGCGGAGGCGCGCCCAGCCGCTTCCCGATCCGGTGGGACGCCCCCACCGCCCGCGAGCGCGGTCCGGTGGTGGCCACGGTCAACGCGGGCCCGGATCGCAACGCCATCGGCGCCCACGGCGGCGCCTATTCCGTCTATCGCGCCCTGGCGGTCGCCTCGGGAGCGATGGATCCGATGGTGCGGCCCGAACTGATCAACACCCACCCGGTCGTGCCGGTCGGCCCGCATCCGCAGTGGAGCGAGCCCGGCCGGATCGTCTCGCTCGATCCCTGGGGCGCGCGCATCGCCGAGGACTTCGCCCCCGAGATCGCCGAGGGCGTCGACATCCGTCCCACCATCGCCGTCACCAAGGCCCGCATCGACCTGCCCGAGATCCACGAGGCGATCCGCGCCGGCCGGCTGAAGCCCGACGGCGAGGTCCTGCACGACACCGGCGATGTGGCCGTCACCAAGGCCGCCATCGATCCCGTCTGGCATCTGCCCGGTGTCGCCGCCCGGTTCGGCGTCGAGGAGCAGCAGCTCCGCCGCACCCTCTTCGAACAGACCGGCGGCATGTATCCCGAGCTGGTCACCCGCCCCGATCTCTCGGTCTTCCTGCCGCCCATCGGCGGGATCACCCTGTACATCTTCGGCGACGCCGCGAAGCTGGGCGACCGCACGGTCCCGCTCACCTGCCGCGTCCACGACGAGTGCAACGGCTCCGATGTCTTCGGCTCCGACATCTGCACCTGCCGCCCCTATCTCACCCACGGGATCGAGGAGGCGACGCGCCAGGCCCAGGCCGGCGGCACGGGCCTGATCGTCTACAATCGCAAGGAGGGCCGGGCGCTTGGCGAGGTGACCAAGTTCCTCGTCTACAACGCCCGCAAGCGCCAGCCGGGCGGCGACCAGGCGGCCACCTATTTCGAGCGCACCGAATGCGTGGCCGGCGTCCAGGACGCCCGCTTCCAGCAGCTCATGCCCGACGTGATCCACTGGCTGGGCGTCCGCCGGATCGACCGCTTCGTGTCCATGTCCAACATGAAGTACGACGCCCTGGCGGCCGGCGGCGTCGAGATCGGCGAGCGCGTGCCGATCCCGGACGAACTGATCCCGCCCGACGCCAGCGTCGAGATGGAGGCCAAGAAGGCCGCCGGCTACTTCACGCCCGAAGGCGCGCCGTCCGACGACGACCTGAAGCGCGTGGTGGGCCGGGACCTGAAGGATTTCTGAGCCGATGTCCCAAGACCAGGCCCGATCCCTCCTCACCGCGCGGGCGGTGCGGGATCGCGCGCACGAGATGCTGGGGCTGGCCGAGGCGGGCGGCCTCGCCGGATGGCGGCTGGACCTCTCTCGCCTCGACGCCGCCGCCGACCTCACCGCCGAGGTGGTGCGGGCGAACTATCCCGATCTGAAGGTTCCATTCCATGCCCGCTGGCGGCACTTCGCGGCGGGCGGCCGCGACCTGTGGGCCGAGCTGGACAAGCCCCGTGACCGGGCCGACCTGGGCCGCGCGGCGTTCGACCTCGTCATCCCCTCGGTGCTTCTGGACGCGGGGGCCGGAATGGCGTGGCGCTACCGCGACGCCCCCACGGGCGCCGTCCTCGCCCGATCCGAGGGCTTGGGCGTCGCCTCGCTGCGCCTGTTCGAATCCGGCGCCCTGTCGTCGGACCCGGCCCGCCCGCTCCGCACCGACGCCCTGGAGCGGGTGGACGCCGCGATGCTGGCCCGGGCGTTCCAGGTGGCCGACGACAATCCGCTGGTGGGGCTGGAGGGGCGCGCCGAGCTGCTGCGCCGCCTGGGCGCCGCCGTCGGCCGTCCGGCGGTCCTCTTCGACGAGCTGGCGGCGCAGGCGGCGGGCGGGCGTCTGCCCGCGTCGGCTATCCTTGAGACGCTGCTCGCGCGCCTCGGCCCCATCTGGCCCGGCCGCCTCAGCCTGGGCGGGGTGTCGCTCGGCGACTGCTGGACCCATCCCGACGTCGACGGCTACGTGCCGCTGCACAAGCTCAGCCAGTGGATGAGCTACTCCCTGATCGAGCCGCTCCAGTGGGCGGGGATCGAGGTCGTGGAGATCGACGGCCTGACCGGGCTCGCCGAGTACCGCAACGGCGGCCTCTTCGTGGACATGGGCGTGCTCGCCCTGGCCGATCCGGCCGACGCGGCGCGGGCGCATCCGGTGGACGGGCCGCTCGTCGTCGGATGGCGGGCGCTCACCGTCGCCCTGCTCGACCGCATCGCGCCTCGCGTCCGCGAGCGCCTGGGCGTGTCGGCCGACGCCTTCCCCCTGGCCCGCGTGCTGGAAGGCGGGACCTGGGCCGCGGGCCGGCGCATCGCGCGCGAGCGGCGGGCCGACGGCGGGCCGCCCATCGCCGTCCTCAGCGACGGCACGGTTTTCTGAGGGGAGTGCGCATGAAGGGCGTCACGGTCGTCGATCATCCGCTGGTGAAGCACAAGCTCACGCTGATGCGGAAGAAGGAGACCTCCACCAAGAGCTTCCGCCAGCTCCTGCGCGAGATCGGCGTCCTGCTCTGCTACGAGGTCACCCGCGACCTGCCGCTGGAAGACGTGACGATCGAGACCCCCCTCCAGCCGATGGCGGCGCCGCTGCTGGCGGGCAAGAAGCTGGTCTTCGCGCCGGTCCTGCGCTCGGGCATGGGCATGCTGGACGGGATGCTGGAGCTGGTCCCGGCCGCCCGCGTCGCCCACGTCGGCCTGTATCGCGATCCCGCCACGCTCCAGTGCGTGGAGTACTATTTCAAGGCCCCCGCCGACATGGCCGAGCGGACGGTGGTGGTCATCGATCCCATGCTGGCCACGGGCAACACCGCCATCGCCGCCGTCGACCGGCTTCAGGAGGCGGGCGCCCGCGACATCCGCATGGCCTGCCTGCTGGCCTCGCCCGAGGGGCTGTCGAAGTTCCACGGCCATCACGCCGGGGTCCATGTATGGACGGCCGCGGTGGACGAGCGGCTGAACGACCACGGCTACATTCTGCCGGGCCTGGGCGATGCGGGCGACCGCATGTACGGCACCCGCTGACGTCGCGCCGGGAAACGCTTTTGCTGCGGTTTCGGGCGCCGCGGGGCGTCCATGCCGCCATCCTGGGCGATCCTCGGCATAATCCTGTCGCGGAGAGCGTCGTCGTTGCCGCCAACTGATCGTCGGTCAGATTGGGGACGCCCTCTCGGGGCGTTCTCCTTCCTCGAACTTCCGGGCCGCGCGGCTGGTCTGCGCGGCCCTTTTTCGCGCCGCCCGCCCGTCAGAGCACCGCGGCGATCTCGTCGGGCGTCAGGCCCGCGGCCTCCAGCACCTCGCGCGTGTGCTCGCCCAGCTTGGGCGCCGGCCGGTTCACCGGCGGCGCGCCCTCGGGGAAGCGGGCCGGCGAGGCGGGCAGGGGGAACATCCGGCCCCAGCCGTCGTCCACCATCTCGAAACAGCCGGCGTCGTGGGCGAACGGCGCCTGGGCCAGGTCGGCCAGCGTGCCCATCGGCGCCCAGGCCAGGTCCGCGGCGGTCAGGCGCGCGCCCACCTCCTCCAGCGTCATGCCGGCGAACGCCTCGTCGCAGATGGCCCGGATCTCGCGCACGGACTGCTGGTCGGCCACCGGGGGCTCGTAGCGCGGCTCGGCCAGGACCTCGGGCCGGTCCAGGGCGATCATGAGCTGGGTGAAGCAGTCCAGGGTGCGGGGCAGCAACAGCAGCCAGCGCTCGTCCTTGGTGCGGAAGAATCCCGTGATCGGCCCGGGGCGGTCGTCCCGCGGCTGGGCGGTCGTCACCTCGCCATAGCGGAGCTGGATCGCCAGGTCCCAGCTCACCGTATAGGCGCCCGCCCGCAGCAGGCTGCTCTCCACCAGCCGCCCGCGCCCGGTGGTGTGGCGTTCGTGCAGGGCCGCCAGGATGCCCGACACGGTCGCCAGCGCGGTCACATGGTCGCCGAAGCCGGGGCGCGAGGGAAAGGGCTCCTGGTCGGGGGGGATGGTCGCGTGGGCCACGCCCGAGCGCGTCCAGAAGGCGGTCATGTCGAAGGCCGGCGTGTCGGCTTCCGGGCCCACCAGCCCGTATCCCGTGACCGCGCCGTAGATGAGCCTCGGGCATTCGGCCTTGAGCGTCTCGTAATCCAGTCCCGCCCGCTTGAGCGAACCGGGGCGGACGTTGGTGATGAAGATGTCGGCCTGCCGCAGCAGCGCCTTCAGCGCCTCGCGGCCCTCGGGCTTCGAGATGTCGAGCTTCACACCCTTCTTGCCGCGGTTCTCGTTGGTGAAGACCGGGTTCGGGGCCTCGGGCGTGTCGGGATAGTAGACCCGCGTGGCGTCGCCGATAGGGCTCTCCACCTTCACCACGTCGGCGCCCCAGTCGGCCAGCACGGCGGCTGCGCTGGGACCGGCGACCCAGGTGGCCATCTCCACCACCTTCAAACCCTGGAGCAGCATTGTCCGAAACCTCCCGCCGGCGCTGTACTCGCGCCCTGGCCTGCGATCCGTCACCTAACCGAGCCCGTACCGCAGATTCAACAGACGACGCGGCAAGGGCCGTGGAGACCGGCGTCGAAGCGCGCTAAGACGGCCGCATGGGGATGACCGTCGACCAGGGGGATGCGCCCGGCCATCCGAAATCCCGCCGCCAGCCGACGCGGCGGTTCGAGGCCCGGCGCAACGCGATCGTCCGCTCGGCGATCGAGGAAATCAACCGCAAGGGCGTCCGCGGCATGACCCTGGGCGATGTGGCCGCGCGCCTCGATCTCGTGCCCACGGGCGTCATCTACTACTTCCGCAACAAGGAGGAACTGGCGGCCGCCGTCTTCCTCAGCGGCCTGGAGACCTACGAGCAGCTCATCGGACGGGCGACCGGCCAAGAGGGGGCGCAGGACGCTGGCGAGGCCCGGCTTTCGGCCTTCATCGGGGCCTGGTTCGAATACGCCCGCGCGGTGCAGGAGGGTCAGGCCGATCCGCTGCCGGTGTTCAACGACGTCCGGGCCCTGAAGTCCGATCCGGTCAACGACGCCTACATCGGCATGTTCCGGCGGTTCCGCGACCTGCTGCCGGGGACGGGCGTCCTGCCCAGGCATCACCGCAACGCCCGTGCGCACCTGCTGCTCAGCCAGGTGTTCTGGATCATCGCCTGGCAGGGCCAGACCGCGCCTTCGGACTATCCCCGCACCGCCGCGCGGATGTCGGCGATCCTGGCCCGTGGCGTGATCGCCCCGGGCGCGGCCTGGCCCGCGCCCCGGGCGCTGGACCTCGCCGGGCCCGATCCGAACGCGCCTGCCGAGATGTTCCTTCGGGCCGCCACCGGCCTGATCAACGACGAGGGCTACCACGGCGCCTCCGTGGAGCGGATCTCGGCGCGCCTCAACGTCAGTAAGGGCGCCTTCTATCATCACAACGAGACCAAGGACGACCTGGTCCTGGCCTGTTTCGAGCGCACGTTCGAGACCATGTGGCGGACCATCCGCGCGGCCGAGCAGGCGGGCGGTTCGGGGCTGGAGGTGCTGGTCTCCATCGTCGCGGCCCTGGTGCGCCATCAGATGAGCGGCGAGGCGCCGCTGCTGCGCACCTCGGCCCTCACCGCGGCCCCCGAAGGGATGCGGGCGGGGCTGATGCAGAAGTTTCACCAGCTTTCGTACCGGTTCGCGTCGATCCTCTGCGACGGCGTCGCCGACGGCTCGATCGCGCCGGTGGACGTGAACGTGGCCGCCCAGATCGTCTCGTCGGCGGTGAATGCGGCGGCCGACCTCCACTTCTGGACGCCCGGCCTCGCGCCCGACGACGTGATCGCCCACTACGTCCGGCCCATCTTCGAGGGGCTCACGTCGCCGCCGGCGCCCTGAAGCCTGTTTGAGGTGCTCGCGGAAGCCGTCGACGGCCAGGTTCACCGCCGCCTCCCGCTTCTCGCCGTAGACCCCGCAGGGCTTGACCCGGCAGCGTGACCGGCTTCGATGGTCCCTTCACCCGCTGGCCGCCCAGGGCGCCGTGCGGCCAGCCCGATCGAAGACATCCGAAGGCAGGAATCCGGAACGGGGTCGTACGCGCCTCCCGGGCCCGATCCGGGCGGCGGGCGTCGCGGGCCAGTCCAGAGGCGCGGCGCGCGCCATACCAGCCTTTCAAAGTCGGCCGGTGGCTTCACGCAGAGCCGCGGACGGCCTCAGATCTCTTCGGCCACCACGCGGACCAGTTCCACGATCTTGCGGCGGATCGCCGGTTCGCTGATGCGCGGGAAGGTGGCCATCAGTTCGATGCCTTCGGCCGACAGCATGAAGTCCTGGGCCGCATCGCGCTGGGCCGACACAGCCTCCTGGTCGCCCAGGCCGTCGTAGAAATAGGCCACCGGTGTCTTCAGCGCCGCGGCGATCTCCCACAGCTTCGAGGCGCTGACCCGGTTCGCGCCGCGCTCGTACTTCTGCACCTGCTGGAAGGTGATGCCCAGGGCTTCGGCCAGCCGCTCCTGGCTGACGCCCATTTCCTTGCGGCGCATGCGGATGCGCAGGCCCACATGGCGGTCCACGGGGTGCGGGCCATCGCCCCGACCCTCGCCGCGACCCTCGCCCCGACCCTCGCTGTGTCCGGTCTCGGCGGCCGGCTGCGCGGCGATGCCCTTGACCTCTCGTTCCAATGCCTTCGTCATCGCCCCCAGTCCGGTGACGCGGGGGCCGCGCCACCCCCCGATGGAGCGGCCCCCGCCTCGGTACCTCCCCCGAGGTACGTCCTTAAGTTGCGGCAGCGTGGCATGGTTTGAAAACCCGTGACTACCCATTTTGGGGCCGCGGCATGTTCTCGTTTCGGTCAGGCCGCGCCGCGGACTCCGGATTCCTCCGCTTCCCATTGGGAAAGAACGCCAAATTCCGCCAGGGCGGTGAACAGCCGGTTCAGGTGCGACTGATTGTCAGTCATGAACCGGACGAAGTTTTCGCGGGCGAGGACCTGGGCCGGGATCAGATATCCGTCCCCGTTTCGTTCGCACAGGCCTTCCGTGGCCAGCCGGCTGAGCCGCCGCCGGACGGTCTCGCTCGCCACGCCCAGCCGGCTCGAGAGCGCGGCCGCACGGACGGGACGGCGCATCGCGTCGGGCACGAAACCCTCGGCGGTCCACTCGGGACCGGGCGTTCCGCCCTCGTCGTCGCCCAGGTGCTCGGTGTTGGCGTTGATGATCTCCATCAGGATCAGCCCCGAGACCATGTCGCCGATGTGGGTGCTGATCGGCTCGGCCAGCCGCAGGAGGTAGTCGGACGACAACCTGACGACGAGGCGCACCGGCGGGTCGGCGGGATCGAAGGCCGGTCCGGTCTGCGCCGGCAGGTCGGCCAGCAGGTCGATCCGGCGCAGGCGCAGATAGAGGTCGCGCACCAGCGCGGCCTGGGCCGAGGCGAAGGCGCGATAGGTCTCGGAGTTCACCGGCGCGGTCGGGATCGTCACGCCGCGCGGCGTCTGGATGACCAGGCCCGTCGCCGACAGCGCCGCGATCCGCCGTCGCGCGGTCTCGAAGGGCACCTGGAGGGAGTTGGCGATGGCGCTGACGCTCACGGGCCGGCGGAGTTCGTCCGGCGGCGGTGTGTTCAGGGTCGCATAGCGCCGCTGGAGGTCGGGACTGCGCGCCACCTGGGCCAGGTTGGCCTGGCTGATCGCCGACAGCAGCAGGCCGTCCACCACGTCGCGGCCAAACCCCGTCAGCTTGATCAGGTCGAGGGCGAAGCGGTTGGCCAGTCGGGCGGCCACGCGGATCGCGGTGTTGGGAGCGTCGCGGCTCATCAGTCGGTTCGACCCGGGGGGGTGGTGTCGCCCATCCGACTAAACCACGATCATGTCGCGGCGCCACCCCTGCAAGGCGGCGCCCGGCGTCATGGGCGTCACCTGTAGCGTTCAAACCACGCCCGCCAACGTCCGGCCGCGCCCGCCCCGGGTCGCCCCGGGTCGCCCAGGGTCGCCCAAGGTCGCCAGGGCGAGCGCCGCGCGCGTACGGGGAAGGGGTCTGTCCGGAACCTCGGCGGTTGCGGGGCCGTAGCCCAACCGCTCGGGCGGCGTCAGCGAGGCGGCGCCTGCAGGAGTTCGATGACATAGCCGTCGGGGTCCTCCGCCATCCCGATGATCGTCGGGCCGAATGCCGGGCTCGGCTCGGGCTCGCGCACGATCGGCAGGCCTTCGGCCCGGATGCGTTCGATCAGCCGCTTGGCGTCGGGCACGTAGAAGACGACCTTCACCGGGACGCCGCGGTAGTTCCGATCCGACCCGTCCGTCCAGTGCATCAGGACGACGGAGGCGCGACCCGGGTAGCCGACGATGATCTCGTCCATGTGCGGGAGCTGGATGCGCCGCTGCACCTCCATGCCCAGCACGCGCACGTAGAAGTCTTCGGAACGGGCGAGGTCGGAGACGCCCAGCCCCACGGCCACCAGGTTCTCTGCGGCTTTGGCGGGCCGGGTGATCGTGGTCATGTCATACCCTTGTTTCGAAGCTTTTCCCCACATTCGGCCAGCTTCGTCCGGACATCAAGTTCGCAGCGGCTGGCGGGCCGTAGGGCGGCGGGCTACACGGCCCCGCATGGCCGAAGCATTCAACGACCTCACCCTCCCGGCGGCGAAGGCCCAGCGTTACGCCGCCGTGGGCGAGGAGATCGCCGCCGTCCTGGATGGCGAGCCGAACCTGACCGCCCGGATGGCCACCGTCGCGTCCATGCTGGCCAGCAGCTTCGACCACTACTTCTGGACGGGCTTCTACGTGGTCGATCCGACCCGGGACGACGAACTGGTGGTGGGGCCCTATCAGGGCACGCTGGGCTGCCTGCGCATCGCCTTCGGGCGCGGGGTCTGCGGGACCGCCGCGGCGACGCGGGAGACCCAGGTGGTGGCCGACGTCCACGCCTTTCCGGGCCACATCGCCTGCGACGGCCGCTCGGCCAGCGAGATCGTGGTTCCGGTGTTCGATGCGGCCGGCGCGCTGATCGCCGTGCTGGACGTGGACTCCGAACAGCCGGCCGCCTTCGACGGGACGGACCGGCTGTGGCTGGAGAAGATTGTGGCGGAAACCTTCCGGCGTTAGGCGGGGGCCAGCCGCCGCCGGCGCAGGACCGCCCCGGCCAGGCCGAAGCCGCCGATCATCATGGCCCAGGTCGCCGGCTCGGGGACCGCGCCCGTGACGGGGTTGGTGGTCGCCTGGTAGCGGAGCACGAAGCCCTGGAGTTCGAACGGCGAGGTGTCGCCGGGATCGAAAGGCGTGAGGTTGTCGATTGTGATGCTGACGAAGAGCTGGCTGAAGCTGAACGCCGGGCCGGGGGAGAGGATCGCCGAGCCCGCGGCGCAGTTGCTGCACCCGCTGTAGTAGACGTTCCCGCCCAGGCCGCCGTCCAGCGGCGCGACGGAGCCCGTGCTGATGGAGCCGAAGTCGGGCGGAAACCCGAACTGGCCGGACGTCAGCAGGTCCACCCCGAAGAAGGTGATGTCCGAGGCCGGCACGTCGAGGAACGTGTCCAGCGTCACGGTCAGGTTGAAGACGTCTCCGACCTGGAGTTCGAAGGGCGAGAAATCGTCCCCCGCCAGCAGGTCGAGGGTGTAGAACTGCATGTCGCCCGACGCGCCGGAGGAGCCGGCGGACACGACGCCGCTGAGGTTGAAGTCGTAGACGGCCGCCTGGCCCGCGCCCGCTCCGAACAGGACGGCGCCCGCCGCCATCGCGCCGATGCTCTTCAGTAGATCGACCTTCATCGCTTGCCCCTTCATGGCTCGCCCCGGATCACCCGCGTCCGGCCGGACGCGCGGCGACTTGCTTCCGCCCGGCCCACGCCGGAAGGTTCTCAAAGGGTTAAGGCGCAGCCTCGGGGCCTCGCGGGTCATGCCACGCGGAATTTTCTGCGGACGTCCGGGTCGTGTCTCAGTTTGAATTTAGCCGCCGTTGACAAGCATCGTGCCTAGGCGAGCGAGCCGCTATGATGGCGGCCATGGAAGATACAGAGATCGACGGCTTGCTGGTCCGCGTGAAGATGGCGGCCCGGACCGCATCTAAGGACGTCGGCCTGGCGATGGGCGCGGACCTTTATCGAGCCGCGAGTAAGCGCGGGATGATTACGCTGGAGGATTTCAGTGTTCTCGGGTCGGGATTCTTGGCCCAGAAGCTGCCAGCGTTCGAGCGTCAGCATTTCGTGTTCGTGCATCCCGAGCTGGGCGAATGGGACTATCGGTTTGGAGAGTCGCCCAATGCCTAAAGGCCCTCGCGGAGAGAAGCGCCCGGCCGACTCTACATCCTAAGTCGAGCGGTCGAACCTCTCTATCCGAATGGGCAACCGGCGCTCCACGCGCCTGACGAACGACTTCTCGAAGAAGATCGACAACCACCTTTACGCCCTGGCGCTGTTCTTCCTCCACTACAACTTCGTCCGCCAGCACAAGTCGCTCAACAAGCTGACGCCCGCCATGGCGGCCGGGATCACGAAAGAGCTGTGGTCGATGAAGCGGATCGCGGAAGAGATCGAAGCCAGACCTCCGAAGCCCGGTAAGCGCGGGCCGTACAAGAAGGGGGTGAGAGCGGCCTAAGCTGCGTCGGGAAGCGGCAAGCGCAGCTTGATGCGCATCACCGTTTCCGACACGTCGAAATGCCGAGCCAAATCCTTGACGTCGTTTATCCCGACAGCCTGAGCGGCGCGAAGCCATCGCGTCGGCACGAGAAGGTTGGAGGCGAAGTTGTTCGCCTGCCACTCTTGCTCGCGCGTGATGTTCGGATTGGGAAGCTCCGACCCTTCGGCGCGGTACGCCAGCGTGTCACCGACTCCCTGGTGGAGAAGGCTACGATGGTAGATGAAGTGGCCGATCTCGTGCGCGACGGTGAAGCGCTGCCGCACTCTGGCGTGGCCTTGGTTGTAAACACACTCCCACCGGTCACCGACGCGACGGATCATTCCGGAGATATGATCCGGCAGCGCGGCAGGCACCGGACCCAAGCCGAGCTCGGTCGCGAGCTCGAAAACGCGCACCGGGGGTGTTTCATCCCAGTACCGTTTTGCGATCTCTAGCGCTTCACCCGGGCTCTTTAGTTGGGTCGCCACTTAGTCCCTTTTCCTGTTCTTCCTGCGTCATTGGGGGTCTTGTGCCGAGGCCTCCACCGTCGGTCTCGGGAGGCATCAGCACGGCTAGTCTCTGCGAAATCAGGTCGTTTGCGTTCTTGTTCATCCACTCCGCGACCGCATCCTTAGCAGCTTTTTCGGCCCAAATCTTGACGAGGAGCCCCCACCCGAACGTGAGGAAGACCGCAATCAGACCGAGAACGAGGGTGGCAAACGTAAGATAGTTAGACTGCGCGGCGATTGCATTGGCCTGCGCGGCTAGTGATGCGGTGAGCGCGTCCAGATTTGCAGGCGGTGGCGCCTGGGGCACGGCGCCCGGACCGGCGGGTATCACGTCTTTGACTGCGAGCATCGCCAAGCTTCACATCGGCGTCTCGCAAAGTCGAATCCGTGTGTCCAATTTCAAACTGAGACGCTACCGACGTCCGCGGATGACGCCGGCGTCACCCACCGTTGTCTTCCGCTGGGGCGCCCCGCCTACACCTCGAACGACGCGCCGAGACGGGCGCAGGACCAATGGAGCATTGAGATGGGCGAGGCCTATATCGTCGCCGCCACCCGCACCGCCGGCGGCCGCAAGGGCGGCCGCATGCGCGGCTGGCATCCGTCCGACCTGGCAGGCCAGGTGCTGGACGACCTGATCGCCCGCACGGGTATCGACCCGGCCGCGGTCGAGGACGTGGTCATGGGCTGCGTGGGCCAGGTGGGCGAGCAGTCCACCAATATCGCGCGCAACGCCGTGCTGTCGTCGAAGCTGCCCGAGAGCGTGCCGGCCACCTCGGTCGACCGTCAGTGCGGATCGTCGCAGCAGGCGCTGCACTTCGCCGCCCAGGGCGTGATGAGCGGCACGCAGGACATCGTCATCGCCGCCGGCGTCGAGAGCATGACCCGCGTGCCGATGGGCCTGTCGGTGATGCTGCCGGCCAAGGAAGGCTTCGGCGTGCCCAAGAGCCCGAAGCAGGAAGAACGCTATCCCAATATCCAGTTCAGCCAGTTCATGGGCGCCGAGATGGTCGCCGAGAAGTACGGCCTGACCAAGGATCAGCTCGACGAGTACGGCTATCACAGCCACCAGCGCGCCATCGCGGCCACCCAGGGTGGCGCGTTCAAGGACGAGATCCTGGTGCTCGACGGCCTGGACGCCGAGGGGAACACCGTCCGCCACGATTCCGACGAGGGCATCCGCTACGACGTCAGCCTGGACGGCATGAAGGGCGTGAAGCTGCTGCGCGAAGGCGGCCGCATCACCGCCGCCACCTCCAGCCAGATCTGCGACGGCGCCTCGGGCGTGCTGGTCGTGTCGGAAAAGGCGCTCAAGGAGCACAACCTGACGCCGCTGGCCCGCATCCACCACCTGACCCTGCTGGGCCACGACCCGGTGATCATGCTCGAGGCCCCGATCCCGGCCACCGAGAAGGCCCTGAAGAAGGCCGGCATGAGCGTGGACGACATCGACCTGTTCGAGGTGAACGAGGCCTTCGCCTCGGTCCCGGTGGCGTTCCTGCAGAAGCTGGGCGCCGATCCGGATCGCCTGAACGTCAACGGCGGCGCCATCGCGCTGGGCCATCCGCTGGGCGCCTCGGGCACCAAGCTGATGACCACGCTGCTGCACGCGCTCAAGGCCCGCAACAAGCGCTTCGGCCTTCAGACCATGTGCGAAGGCGGCGGCCTCGCCAATGTGACGATCGTCGAGCGCCTGTAGGGGTTGCGCGACCGGTCCGATCCGGTGTGTTGAAGGATGGCCGGGGTCCGCCCCCGGCCATTCTCGTTTCCAGAGGTCCTTGGGGGACAGTTCATGAGCGACCGCGTCGTGGCGATCACCGGGGCGTTCGGGGTGCTGGGGGCGGCGGTGGCCCGCGCCGCGGCGGCCCAGGGCTGCTGGCTGGCCCTGATCGACTACGCGCCCGAAGCGCCGGCGGGGGCGCCCTCGGGGACGGATGTGCTGGCCCTGGGGGGCGTTGACCTGACCGACGCCGTCCAGGCGGGCGCCGCCATCGACGCCGTGGTCGACCGTTTCGGCCGCCTCGACGCCCTGCTCAACATCGCCGGCGGTTTCCGGTGGGAGACCGTGGCCGGCGGGTCGTCCGAGAGCTGGTACGGCCTGTATCGACTGAACGTCCTGACGGCGGCCAACGCCAGCCGCGCGGCGATTCCGCACCTCAAGCGCAGCGCCGCCGGACGCGTCGTCAACGTGGGGTCGGCCGCGGCGCTCAAGGCCTCTCTGGGCATGGGCGCCTATGCGGCGGCCAAGGCCGGCGTCCACAGCCTGACCCAGGCGTTGGCCGAGGAGCTGAAGGCCGACGGCGTCACCGTCAACGCCGTCCTGCCCTCGATCATCGACACCCCGGCCAACCGCGCCGACATGCCCGACGCCGACCCCGCGGCCTGGGTCGCGCCCGACGACCTGGCCGCCGTGATCCTGTTCCTGGCCAGCGAGGCCGCCACCGCCGTCACCGGCGCCCTGGTCCCCGTCACCGGCCGGGTCTGACGCCCCGTCACCGCCTCGCCGCCTCCAGCTCCCGCAGCCAGTCCAGGATGCGCGGCGCCGCGGCCAGCATCGACGGGTCGTGGCCGAGCGGCCCCACATCGACCGCCGTCACGTCCGCCCCGCGGGCGCGCATCGCCGCCGCCGTGAGGCGCGATTCGTCAGGGATCACGTCGACGTCCTCCGACCCGTAGTACATCCGCACCGGCGCCTTCGGCGTCATGTCGTGGACGCTGTTGGCGGCGAACGAGTCGGCCAGCCAGTGCGAACCGCGCCCTTCCACGGCTTCCGGGAATCCCGGGCCGAACATCTGGCGCGGGTCCTTGGGCAGGGTGGCCACGATCTCCTTGGGCGGCGCGCCGGCGAACAGCCGCTCGGCGGTGGCCGCCATCTCCGGCGTCAGCGCGCTGTCCAGCCGGTGGCCGAGGTAGGGCGCCTGGCCCCAGGCGGCGTAGGCCAGATAGGTGGAATGCGAGGGCGCGCCGCCCTTGAGCGCCGCCGGGACCGCCAGGCCCATCAGGTCGAACGCCCCGGCCACCGGCGCGGCGGCCAGCACCGGTCGCCCCTCGGCCTCCAGCAGGCGCAGGGTCGCCATCGTCGCCCAGCCGCCCTCCGAGAAGCCGGACAGGAAGACGGGCGCGTCCGGCACGCCCTCGATCCTCTGGGCCGCCGCGATCATGGCGACGACCGCCGGGGCGATGGCCTCGGCGATGTAATAGGGGTGCCGGCCCGGCGAGGCTCCCATGCCCGGATAGTCCGGGGCCACCAGGGCGTAGCCGTTGCCGGCGAACAGGATCGCCGCGGCCAGGCCCGTCGTGTCGGGCTTCGACGGAACCGCCGATCGCGTGGTCGCCGTCCCATGCAGGAAGGCCGCAACCCGCCGCGCGGGCGCCCCTCGGGGCACGGCGAACAGGCCGCTCTGCGGGCGGAAGCCGTCGTCCGGCCCCGGATAGGTCATCCGGTAGCAGTCCACGGGATGCTCGATGGTGACGCCCTTCACGCCCGCCAGGGTCAGCAGCACCCGCGCCTCCAGGCGCGAGATCGTGCGGATCGGCGTCAGTTCCACGCCGTCGGGCGCGGTCAGCGGCGGCGGCCGCGCGCAGCCCGCCAGGACGAAGGCCACCGCCAGGGCCATGCTCAACAACAGGCTGCGATCCATGCCCGGCCCCCCAGCCCATCACGACGCGATGATGGACGCCGCGCCGTCGTTCGGCAAACGACGTTCCCGCGATGCGGACGCCGCGCGGTCTCGGGCCCCGTCGAAGAGGTCTTCCGTACGATCGTCTCTCGCCGCCGGCGCTGGCGCGCCGCTGTTACGCGAAAGCCGCACCGCAGTTTCGAAATCCGGCGTGTCGCTGAACGGCGTTGGCTTGAACTTGGAAACCACGCGAGACTGGCGGCCTGGGAGGGAACCCCGAAGATGGGCCCATGGGTCATGCTCGCCGCGGCGGTCGCGTCGCCGGCGCCTGAGGCTGTCGCGCCGAACGCGAGCCCGCCGAACGCAGCCACGCCGGATTCCGCCGCTCGGGGCGTGATCCCCTATCCGCCGTCGTTCTTCGCCGAATCCCGGCCGGTGAACGCCTACGACATGGTCGTCCGCCTGCCGGGGTTCACCTTCGACAAGGGGGCCACCGTGCGGGGCCTGTCGGGCGCGGGCGGCAACGTGCTGATCGACGGCCAGCCGCCGGTGTCCAAGAACGACGCCCTCGACGAGATCCTCAAGCGCATCCCGGCCGGCGCCGTCGAGCGCGTCGAGCTGATCCGCGGCGGCGCGCCCGGCATCGACATGGAGGGCCGCACGGTCCTGGCCAACATCGTGCGCAAGCAGACCGCCGGGTTCCGCGCCGCGGTCATGCCGGGAATCTACCAGATCTACGACGGCCGCCAGCTTCCGGGCGTGCGCGTCGAAGCCCAGTGGCGCTGGCCGGGCGGCCGCTCGGCCGAGTTCGGGCAGGTCTATGGCACGGGCCCCAACGACGAGTTCGGCGACGGCCGGCGCACACGCTACAATCCCGACGGCTCGGTGCGCCTGCGCTCGAAGGTGGACGCCGACGCCTACGGCCTGCGCGCCTGGACCACCGGCGCCTACGAGACCCCCCTGTTCGGCGGCCGCGCGCGGATCAACGGCGCGTTCATGCTGACCCCCGCCGAGGTCGAGATCTACGACCGCTACGAGACCGCCGCCGGGGGCGAATACGAGAAGAACGAGATCGACCGGCTCCAGGCCGAACTCGGCGGCCGGTTCAACCGCGGCCTGACCGAACGCCTGTCGCTGGAGGCGGTGGGCTTCCACCAGTGGAACAACCAGAAGACCACGGTCGTCTTCGAGGCGCCCGGCCTGACGCGCGACTTCCTGCTGGACCGCAAGACGACCGAGGCCGTCGGGCGGCTGAATTTCCGCTACCGCGCAAGCCCGGCCCTGACCCTCGAGGCCGGCGGGGAGGGCGCGCTCAACAACCTCGACAGCGAGACGCGGCTCGCGGTCAACGGCCGCCCCGTGCCCGTGCCGGCGGCCAACGTCCAGGTCGAGGAAAAGCGCGCCGACGCCTTCCTCCGCGGCTCCTGGCGACCCATGCCCACCCTCACCCTCGAGGCCGGCGTGCGCCAGGAGGTGTCGCGGGTGACGTCCGCAGGGGACGTCACGCTCGGCAAGACGCTGACGTTCACCAAGCCCCGCGCCGCCGTCACCTGGGCCGCGGACCCGTCCAGCCAAGTGCGCCTGCGCGTCGAGCGCGAGGTGGGCCAGCTCAATTTCGATGACTTCGTCGCCTCGCCCAACGTGGCGTCCACCGGCGTCGTGGTGGCCGGCAACCCCGACCTGACGCCGCAGCAGGCCTGGGTCTTCGAGGCCGCCTACGAGCGCCGCTTCTGGGGCGCCGGCGCCGCGGTGATGACGGTGCGCCACTTCGAGATCCTGGACACGATCGATCGGGGGCCGGCGCGCGACGCGAGCGGGACCATCATCCGCGATCCCGTCACCGGCCAGCCCGCGGCCGACCGCCCCGACAACATCGGCGAGTCGACCAAGGACGAGGTCCAGGCCAGCCTCACCGTGCCGCTCGACCGCTTCGGCGTCCGCGCCGCCCAGCTTCGCGGTCAGGTGACGAAGCGCTGGACGAAGGTGGACGATCCCCTGCTGGGCGGGACGCGCGAGGTCTCGGCCCTGCGCCCCATCGACTGGGAGGCCCACTTCAGCCAGGACCTGCCCCGCTGGAACGCGACCTGGGGCGTCGACGTCTTCGGCGGCTTCCGCGAGCGCTACTTCCGCCTGGCCGAGATCGAGACGCGGAAGTTCTCGCCCTGGGTCGTCGTCTACGGCGAGTACAAGCCGCAGCCCGACTGGATCCTCCGCCTGGAGGCGATGGGCGTCACCAGCCGCAACGTGCGGCGCATCCGCGAGGTCTACAGCGGTCCCCGCAACGCGTTCCCGCTCGACTACACCGACGTCCGCAGCCTGGAGTGGGACGGCAGCCTCTACCTGCGCGTCCGCAAGACGTTCGGAAGCTGAGCGCCGCAGGCGGAGCGCTTTGGGCGCGGTCGCTGATGAACCCTGGAAGAGCCGCGCAGCCGTGGGATTCAAACAGCGGAGATGCGCAGAGGAGTCCGAGGCCGCCTGATCTCTCTGCGTGTCTCTGCGATCTCCGCGGTTTTTCGACTCCGGCGCGGATGCGCCAGGAAGGAGGGGGTTTCTTCCCCGGGCGTAGAAAATGCGCTTATGTTCCCGTCCTTAACCCTAAGTTCGAGTGTATATCAAGCATCTATCAATTTTGAAATCCTGTATAAATTCAAATTTTCTTATGAATACTATATTTAGAATCGTGAGGATTATGAGGAATATAATCAATAGGAAGGGGGGCATTTTTCTCCTATATGAAATCAAAGCGACGATTTCGGATTTTTCTTGTATCCCCTCCTAATCAATGCCCGCGCGGGCAGAATGAGGAGAGAGCCAACAATTCCACCTGCCCAGACAAACATGAAGTTGTATATTGGCATGTAGGAAGTAAATTCGTGGTCTGGAACTCCATACGCAACACCAAGGTGCCTGAGTAATTTGAAATTGACTATCATGATTATGGGTATAACTAGTGCCGATAATATCATTGTAATTATTAGGTTATAACGAGAATTTATCAATTTCATAGACATGATCGCAATGTTGCATGAAATTACTATAAGAAAAACAATTGAAGATAATATAGACGCGTGAAGAAACATCGTGTAAGCAATGAGTTGAATGATCCATGACATAATAAGTAAAATGAATGGATTATTCATCCAAATTTCTTCCTATTGAGAGGTGGCCTGGATCATTCTCAAATAAAATATTCTAACAATCCTATTCTTAAGTCTATGAAATCCAAAAAATATTACCTCAGGGTGTTCCGTTACCGCTTCGGTGTCAGCGTCATCACGACGCCGGCGTCCGCCTCCACCGCCGGGCGGGTGTAGCGCAGGGGGAAGTAGGTCCCCGCCGCCCACAGGGGGAACAGGTCGCGGTAGTGCGGGCTCATCGGGTCGCCCGACTGGCCGGGGCTGTTGATGGCCATCGAGTTGTCCCAGGCCCCGACGTCGAAGACCATGCGCACCGAGGCGCCGGCCGCCTGCTGGAAGTCCGACGCCCGCCACGAGGCGGCCCGCGGCGTCGACGCCGAGCCGGGGACCTGAAGCGGGCCCACCGTCATCTGCTTCGCCAGCTCGGGATCGGCCAGCACGGCGATGGCCGGCTCGAACAGGGCCACGTGCAGCCGGCCCCAGCTCCAGCCCGCCATGTCCGGTCCCAGGCGACCTTTCAGCTCGGCCACCGCCGCGCCCAGGCTGTCCAGGATCAGCGGCGCGCGCACGCCCTGGGGCGCCGCCTCCAGCCAGGTGAGGACGGCGTCGGTCGAGCCGTTGCCGATCAGTCGGCGCGCCGCCTCGGGCAGGGTCGCGGCCGCCACCGCGCGGCCCAGGTGCTTGCCCGACCACGTCTCGTAGATCGCCGCCGCGGCGCTGTCGGTGGTCTGGTTCGCGTCCCAGGCCTGGAGCAGGGCCAGCGCCCGGCCCGTGTCCGGATCGGAGGACGTCAGGCCCCGGACCAGGGCCACGCCCCGGCGGGCCTGCGGGCTCGTGCTGTCGACCTGGAGGGCCATGGAGTCGGCCAGCGTCGATTTCGGCAGTCCGTCCAGCACCTCGTGGATACGCACCGCGCGGGTGGAGTCGGCCCATTCGTAGCCCAGCTTGCGCCGCGTGCGCGGATAGGCCGGCTCGGCCGGGATGTTCATCTCGTTGGCGGTCGCGAAATAGCCCGCGGCCGGGTTGCGCATGGTGGGCAGTCCCCCGTCCCCCAGGAACCCGGCCCATTCGTAGCGCCCGTCGCCGGGCACGGGCGTCAGGCCGTCCCAGTTGGGGCGCACCGGTGTCCGGGCCGCCGCAGACCAGCCGATGTCGCCGCGGGTGTCGGCATAGACCAGATTCAGGGGCGGCGCGCCCCAGCGGTCGCGGGCCGATTGGAACTGCTCCCAGGAGTCCGCGCGCCACAGGGCCGACGAGCCGTAGTAGCCGGCGACCCCCGGCTCGTTCCACACCGTGCGCACCGCAAAGGCCCGGCCCTTGCCGGCGTCCTCGTGGACGACCGGTCCGTGGCGGGTGTAGCGCAACTCCACCGCCTCGGGCGCTGCGCCCTTCACCTCGATGGTCTCGCGGACCACCGTCATCGGCTCCCATCGGCCCTTGTGGCGATAGGCGCCGTCACGCGTCTCGTAGACGTAGAGGTCCTCCTGATCGAGGTTGAAGATCGTCAGGCCCCAGGCGATCCGCCCGTTGTGGCCGAACGACACGCCGGGCAGCGCCGGCTCGCCCGCGCCCACGATCGACAGGCCCGGCGCCTCCAGGTGGGCGATGTAGCGCAGCGCCGGGACGCCCACCGCCCGATGGGGATCGTTGGCCAGGATGGGGCGGCCCGTGGCCGTGCGGGCGCCCGAGATCGTCCAGTTGTTCGAGCCCTCGGCCGCCCGTTCCTCGATCACCTGCGCGAGGCTTTGCGAGGACACGCCATTCGAGGCCAGGTTCGGGAGGTCGGCGGCGGCCCTGGATGTCCGCGCCAGCGGCGTGAAGTCCACCGCCTGGGTCGCCAGGACGTAGTCGGACAGCACGCCGTCCGGGATGTCGCAGAGGTCCAGGCCGCGGGGCATGACCGGCGTGTGCGCCGGCTCCAGCTTGCGGCGCAGCGCGTCGGCCGCCGGGCCGCCGGCGCAGATGGCCCGCGCCCGCGCCACCTCGGAGGTCACGTTGTTCACCAGCGCGTGGCTGCGGATGCGCAGGATGTCCTCGGGCGCCCAGTCCTCGGGCCGGCTGTCGGTCAGGCCGAACTCCACCGGCAGCGGCCGGCGCCCGGCGCGGACGTCGGCCACATAGGCGTTCACCCCCGCGGCGAACGCCACCGCCGCCTCGCGCCCGCCGGCGTCGTAGGCCGCCCATTCGGCCTCCATGTCGCCGCGATAGAGGAACAGCCGCGCCGCCCGGTCCTGGGCCACATAGGCTGGACCGAAGCTGGCCGAGAGCCGGCCCAGCCCCCGTTTGCGCCACAGGTCGATCTGCCACAGCCGGTCGCGCGCGGCGTTCCAGCCCTGGAGGAAGAAGGCGTCGCGCGCCGAGGCCGCATAGATGTGGGGCACCCCCCAGCGGTCCACGATGATCTCGGCCGGCGCCGCCAGTCCGGGGACCTGCGCCGCCTCGCGCCGAACCGCCGTCGAAATCTCGGCCTGCGCCGCGTCCGCCGCCGCGCCCGTCACCAGGGCCGCCGCCAAGGCCGTTCTCGCGACCAACGCCAGCCTCAACCCCATCGCCCGCATCGCCGTCTCCCCGCCGTGTCCGGCGATACTGGACCCGCCGGCCCGCTGTCGTCCATGCACGGCGGCCCTTGCGTTGCCGCGGACGTCATCGGCTAAGCTGGGCGCTCTCATAGGGAAGGGGATTCACATGATCGGCTATGCGACCATCGGGACGAACGATCTCGAACGGGCCACGAAGTTCTACGACGCCGTGCTGGCCACCCTGGGCGGCAAGCGCACCTTCGCCAACGGCGACCGGATGCAGTTCTACGGCGGCGGCGCCACGCCCGGCATGCTGGCCATCAGCAAGCCCTACGACGAACAGCCGGCCACCGCCGGCAACGGCTCCATGTTCGGCCTTCCGGCCGCCAGCAAGGAACAGGTCGACGCCGCCCACGCGGCCGCCATCGCCGCCGGCGGCGTCTGCGACGGCGCGCCGGGCCAGCGCCTGCCCACCTTCTACGGCGCCTACTTCCGCGACCCGGACGGCAACAAGGTCTGCGTCTTCAAGATGGGTTGAGCCGGTGATCGGCTACACCACGATCGGCGTGGCCGACCTCGAGCGGGCGCGGGCGTTCTACGACGCCGTGCTGGTCCCGCTCGGGGGGCGCCGCACCCTGACGTACGAGCGGTCCCAGTACTATGGCGGGCCGGGCCGGGGCGCCATGCTGGGCCTGACCCTGCCGTTCGACGGCGCGCCCCAGAGCGTCGGAAACGGGGTGATGGTGGCGTTCGCCGCCGAAACGCCCGAGGTGATCCACGCCGTCCACGCCGCCGCCCTGGCCGCGGGCGGAACGTGCGAGGGCCCGCCCGGCGACCGCGGTGGGAACTTCTACGGCGCCTACTTCCGCGATCTCGACGGCAACAAGCTCTGCGTCTACCGCCTCGGCTGACCTGCCCGGCCACGACGGGCGGAAGAGGCCGAAGCACACAATCGCGGTGACGCCGCCGGCATACGTCCGCTTCTGACGTAGCGGGATGGTTGGATGTCCCTCATGTCCGAGGGACCCGACATCGACACGGTTTCGCTGGCCACGCTCGACCGGCTGGCCGCGCTGGACCTCTCCGCCGCGGAGAAGGCCCACGGCGCCCTCATGGCCGCAGAAGCCAAGGACATCCCCGAACTCTCCAGGGCCTACCGCGGCCTCGCCCGCTCCCTCCGCCAGACCCTGGCGCTCAAGGACCGCCTGAGACGCCAGCGCGCCGAACAGGCCTCATCCCGTCCCGACCCCGACCGCCTGGCCAGAGCCGGCCGCTTCGACATCCTGGCCGAGGCCGTCCGCGAGGCCGCCGAAGACGCCGGCTGCGATCCCGCCGAACGCGAAGACCTCGCCGAACGCTTCCACGCCGAGGCCTGGGACTGGACCGAACGACCCGACTTCCTCAGCGAAGATCTCGACGCCCTCATCCACCGCGCCCGCACCCTCATGGACCTCGACGACGAGGACGAGGGGAGCGATCCCGAGGACGACGACCTCATCGAGGGCGAAGCCCGCGAGGTCTTCCGCCCCGAACCCGA